>CAVPTI010000014.1:0-105492 GCA_963708775.1 uncultured Alphaproteobacteria bacterium
TTTTGGGAGCGGTGTGCTGTTCAGAGTGTCAACGACATCCTCACCGGCACGCCGTCATCTTAGCACTTGCGACCTTAGAGTGCTAATGATGCTTTTGCCGTAAACTAGCAGCTACGCCGCATTAACAGGGGCATTAGAGTATATACAACATGTGGGTTGGAACATTCTGCAAAACGAACCCAATGCAGTTAATGGCGCCATCACTACGCACCGCAAAAGGCCTTGGGCGACGTCAGAACGGTGACCGAACGATCTCGCCCGCCCGAGACCATTGGATGCCGGATCACCCTGTCGGCGGTCTGCCCCTGGACCGTTGCAACGGTCGTATGAGGTCATTGAGCGCTGGCCGATTTGTCATCATCTCCACCGGTGCTCTCGATGATGGCGATGGCGCCGCCCAACACGCCCGCGCCGATCAACAAATAGCCCGCGGTGTCGAGTTGGAACGCCTGCGCTTGTGACGGTGCGCAATCAGCAGGAACCGGGTGATAGCCGGGGACCATCGCCAAGCGACTGGAATCGGAACAAACGAACTCAGCGGCGCCGCCCTCTTGAACCACCACCGTCGCACCAGGCTCAATCTCAACGGACCCCGTCACGGCTTGAAAGCCGTCTCCCCGATTGACCAGAACCTCACCTTTCTGAACGATCAGTGTCATCGCTTGGGCTGGCGCACTCGCAATGGCTGCAAAGCCAGCGGCCGCGAGCAAAAGTCCGAATGGTCCAAATCGCATTGCGCCCCCGCAACCAGAAAAAAGGTCAAGCACTACGGTACGTGACCGGTCGACCGCTCCGGTCGCAAAAGTTTGCAGCCACCACACGTCCAAGCTGCGGGTCCTTGATCACCCAATTCGGCCGCAGCAACCCGTTGCAAACGAGACCTTTCCACAAGACTGTCGACAATTATGACCACGGGCTAATCAATTAGTCTCTGGCTGGACAATCGGACACCGGTATGTTTGCTGCCAAGATGCGCTGAAAGGCGGGGTCCCCATGGCCGAACGCGACGACGCGTCGACGTTTGCCTTCCCCGATGGTCTGCTCGCCCGAACCAATTCCGATCAAGTTTGGCGTGAATTCGGAGACGTTGGTCTGCAGCTGCGGGGCTCGCTTTCGTGATTGCCGGACTGCAAGGATGGTTGGCTCGTGGTAGGCCCTCCGGCAAGTTTCTGGGGTGTGCAATTATCTTGTGCAGAGGATCGCGGCCTCTGAGTGACCAGATCACCAAACCATTCGCCGGCGACAGCGGACCCATCCCTTGATGCCGCTGCGAGCCGACTGCGACACAAGTCGAGGCCTTCTCCAATTGAGCGCAGGATCCGCGGCATCGTTCGCCGAAGCGCTCAAGGTTAGGCAATAGGCCGTATCAATCGGGGAACCTGGTCAGGCCCTCGATCATCGAGGCGACCCAAATTTCACAATCTGCTGGAACAGCCCAAGGCATCGGGGGGCGGTGTCGCCACGACGACAGCGTGCGGTCAGCTGTTAGGTCAGGGCATCGGTGGGGCGTAGAGGAGACCCCCGTCCTTCCAAAGCGCATTCTGGCCTCGGACCATACCGATCTCGCTTGCTTTGCCGAGATTGCGGTCAAAGACTTCTCCGTAGTTGCCGACAGTCTTGAGGACCGTTGCGACCCAGGTCACGGCGAGGCCCATCTTCGACCCCACCTTTCCACTCTCGTTTAGAAACCGCTGTTGGTCGGGCGACAGATTGCCGGCGGCATCGGCTTGCAACGCCGCCTGCGTGACCCCGAGTTCTTCGCCTGCAATCAGGCTGAACAAGACCCAGCGGACTACGCTCGCCCACTGGGCGTCGTCGGCGGCGACAACGGGGCCCAGCGGTTCCTTTGAGATCGTATCGGAGAGGATCATGTGGAGGGAGGGATCAGGTAAGAGCAGCCGTTCGCCAAAAAGCGCCGACCGGTCCGCGGTTCGCGCGTCGCATTGACCCGATTGATAGGCTGCAAGGGCCTCTTTGCGATGCGCGAACGTCAGCAGCTCGACCGTGAGACCGGCCTTTGCGAAGTAGGCCGCAGCGTTCGTCTGCGATGTGGTGTTGTCCAAGACGCAGATTTTGCCGCCGGCCAGTTGAGCCGCGGACGTCAGGCCAAGTTCCTTGGGAACCATGAAGCCCTGTCCGTCAAAATAAAGAATGCCCGGAAAGATAACATTCTGTTCAATCTCGCGCTGAAACGTCCATGTCGTGTTGCGCGTCATGACGTCGACAGTGCCCTTTGACAGGGCGGAGTAGCGCTCACCAGGGGACGTGGGCACCAGGGACACTTTGCTGCCATCCTCCAGAACGGCGGCTGCCAGCGCGCGGCAGAAATCGACGTCGAGACCCGACCATGAACCGTCCTCGGCTTTCATTGAGAAACCTGGAACACCTTCGCTCACAGCACATGTCAGGACCCCCCGCGCGCGAATGTCGTCGAGGGTTGCCGACTGAGCCGATGCGGCCAGTCCGAGGGTGCCAAAGATCAGAGCGAAGGCTCGGATCAGCGTGCTGGGCCGACCGCTGCATGGGAACATCCGATGACCTTTCAGCTCATTGGCTTGGCTGTGAGTTTGCGAAAAAGAGGCAGATCGCGCCCTAAGGGGTCTGCGCCGAAGATGATCCCGCCGTTTGGATCCAGCCAGACAGAGGCGTACAGGACAATGACGGGAATTGGTGACTTGAGATCGATGCGACGGGAGACGTTCGCCGGGCCGTCCGCAGCGCCGATACCAGCCTTGCTCATGAGGCTCGCGACGGCGTCGGCCGACCCGGCTAGGGCGACGCACGCCGGCCAAAGGTTGCGTGGGACGGGAAGCTTGGGATCGGAGGCTGGGCGGCCGTGTATGGAAACGGAGGCGTCGTATTTCAGCGGCATTCGGAAGCTCCCGTACAGATTGCTGCTGCCGGGATTTTGCGCAACCGAGAACGGGAAATTGGCCTCAGAATAGCTCTTCCAATCGACGCTTCCCGTGCCGTGAAAAGCCGTTGCGGTGGAAACGATGATGCTGGGATCCAATGTCTCGGGTTTCGTCTGCAGGACCGGCAGGATGTAGCGCGCAGCGATAGCGCGAGGGAACGTGTACGTCGGAGCGAACTCGACGTGGTCGATGGAGGAATTGAACGCGGGAATTTCACCGCAAGCGCTGTCCACCCTGAGGCCGAGGGCCTGCCGAAGGCCGTCCGGTGCCCGCAATTCAAGCCGGGCAAGGTTTGTGTTGATGATCCACACGTCGCCTGCAGGGATATCTTCAAACCACCGCCAGCGCTCGAGATTGGCCGTGAGTTGCGCGATGCGATCGCGCACCGGCACGTTAAGGCTGAGAAGGGTGCGGCGATCGAGATGACCGGTTGCCGGGATGGCGTGTTGCCGTTGAAAGAGACGCAGCGCGTCTGCAACCGCTTCGTCGAAGGCGTCGGATGGTGCCGCTGAGGGTGGGAGATAGCCAGTCGTCTGCAAGCGTTGCCGGGTTTCACCAACGCGGGGGCCTCGATCACCCGGCTTAAGATCTGGACCCGCCGAGATCGCAGGCCAGCCACCCTTCTTTTCGACCAACACGTATTGAACCAGTTTTTCCCGGATCGCCAGATAATCGGCGGTTTGCGGTTCCAGACGGGTCAACATCGGTGTGATGGGTTCGCCGGTGGCGACAAGTGACAGCACGCGATCGCCATAGATGAAGCGCTGCAACGTGCGGGGATGGAGTTGATCCCGGTAGCGATGCATCTGGCCGAGGCGCAGGTTCTGTGCGGCTTCGATAAGCGTAGCGCTGTATGTGAGCTCGACCAGGGCCAGAATGCTCGTGTCGTCGCTGTTGAGGGCCTGCTTTCGGATGTCGATGCGGGCAAGCGCAGCGTCCATGTTGGTGACGCCGATCGTGGTCAGGCCCGCGAGCGCCGACACGAGTTCGGAGTTCCGCTCGGATTGCAACCAGAGGATCTTCGCGTCGTTGCGCGCATAGTATTGCTCGAGCTGCGTGGCCTGCGTGCGCACGTCGAGCGGAAGGCCCGGTTTGTTTTTTAAAAGCGTTCGGACATCCTGAAGGACGAATTTGGGATCAGGCGCGGCGGCTGCGATTGTGGACGCGAGGCTAAAGAGCAGAAGTATGATCACGAGAAGGTAGCGCGCACGCCCTGGCTCCTGGGCGTGTCGCACTGCCTCATCCATCATGGACGGAGCGGTTAGCGCGATGACACTTGGCGTCCGCCGCGCCTCGGCAATCATGCCATCACCAAGATTGGGGACGTGCCACACCCCATACCTTCCAGATCCACCATGTGCTTCGCCTCGAATTCGCCGATAATGGGCATGAAAAGGGGGCCAAGACGACCGATCGCCGGTCAAAGATCACCATGAATGTAGTGCTCACACTGTTCAATGCTAAATCGCTCTGATCTCCGATGACGCTTTGCTCCAGATCGCCGATCGATACGACGCCTCTGAGGCTGCGGCTTCTGCTGACTTACCCGCGATCGGGGTTGGGAGGATTCGCTGAGGCACGCCACCGGAGTAGCCTGATGAAGCCGTAGAAGTAGCCGAACCAGAGGAAGATGGAGAGGCCGTAGAAGATGATGGTCCGGAGCGACCACAGCGGCCAGGAACCGGCGGGGCCGATGGCAATCACGTTGGGGTAGAATGAGAAAAGGGTGGAGCGCCACCCGTTCCAGAGGAGGGTCACTTCCGTGTTCCGAGCCTCGGCGGTCTTGGCATCGTTGAAGACCCGATCGCTATTGCGCTTCAACCACCACCAGGAATCCTCGTTGATCAGTTCGAGCCCCCGATCGGACCGGTTGCGGATGTAAATGTATTGAATGTCGTTTGTGTTGCCGCGGGCGTCGGGATTACTGCGGCGCACTTCCGTTCCGGTCACGAGGCCGGTCGTCCATGTGGGACGTGCGTATTCCCACCCGAACCAGAGGGGGATGCCCACCACGACCGAGGCGATGGCCAGAACGGCCCCGCCCCTGCGCCATAGGACGAAGGCGAGCACGCCAATCGCGAGCAGGACGATATAGCCATAAGACATCCAGGCCTGGAGCATGCCTTCAAACCTCACCTTGAACAGTTTCGAAGCCGTCGAGGCGCCGCATCTTCCCGATGACACCGCACTGGTACTAGAGACCTGCGAGCCGGCCTTGCGTGCTCTCGAGGCCTGCCGTCATCCCGCCACCGGTCGTCCCCCGGTACTGTTGATCGGGGACTTCTCCGCAGCATGCGGGCTGTCTAGCGAAGCCTAGGGCAGCTCTCACACAATCGGCAAGATCGATTCTCGTTGCGAGGGCGAGACCGGGGGCAATTCCGAGGCGCTCGCCTGACAGCGACCGCTTGTTTGGGCACTGCGGACGCGAGCCGCTCTGGTCACCGATGCGTGCTGCTGACCCTAATCGCCGTTAGGCCCGGACGGAGCTTGCGCGGCCTGACTCGGTCCGCCTTATGATTCTCGTATCGGGCAGTTTGTACCTTAAGAAGAGACGGCTTTTGACGGCGACCGTCGCCACCGACGGCAGCACGTTTCGAGTGCGGCGAGGCACTGATCGGCTCGGTAAGTAAAGTGCGCTGTGATAACACCACGCGGAAAAATGGATGGGGTCATGCTTCGCAAGATAGAGGTCTTCTTCAATCGTCTCCTGAACGAAGGCGCGACCAAGAAGCTCGATGACCGCGAGATCGAGATTGCGAGTGCGGCGCTGCTCGCGCACTGCGCAAAGGCAGATGGCGAGCAAAGTGCGGAAGAAGCGGTGCACCTGAGAACGGTGCTGGGAGAGCGTTTCGATCTTTCGCCGGCCGAGATCAACTCCGTCATCGAGGCGGCAGAGGCGCGCGAGCGCGACGCGATCGACTTACACCAGTTCACGCGGGTCCTGCATCGAAGCCTCGACCGGGCCGCGCGCATTCATATGGTGCGGTTGCTTTGGGAAATCGCCGACGCCGACGGGCGCATTGATAGCGACGAGCGGCGGATGGTGTCACTGACGGCGCAGCTTCTTGACGTCGAGGTGCACGATGCAGTCGCTGCGCGGCAGGCAGCACAGGCGAAAACGGGATGAGGCGGGAGAATTGCGGCAATTCGCGATTTTCATTTCCCGGAGGAATTTTCCGTTTTCCCCGGCATGCCGTCCGCGATGCGTTGCAGCAGATAGGGGAAGAAGGGATTCGATGAGGCGCGCAGCAGTGCATCGAGGCTTGCGACCAGCACATTGCGCTCGCCGCGCGGTGCCAGCGTGCCGAGGCTGAGGCCGAAGTCTTCCGACGTGTCCGGCGTCATGCCGTAGAGTGCGTCGCTCATCGGGAACGGAATGGCGACATGAGAGAGGGAAAAAAGCCCGTCCGGATAGGAAAGCCCGAGCGCTCGCGTTTGCTCGCTCGTACCGCCCGCTTCGATGACGCGCTCGATCATGTCGCCATGCATGTCGTCGCGATTGGTGATGATAACGGTGCGGTAATTCTGCGGTCCCGACGGCAGAATTCGTGCGATTGCGAGGTCGGCGTTCGGGCGCAGAGAGCGGTCCAAATTTCACGCTGCGATTGACGTCGAACAGGACCAGTTCGCTGCCATTGGCCGGGAGATGCGCATAGAGTGCCGATAGGATGGCATCGCGTCGATACGGTAAAGTCGGGCACCGACTGGAAGGTGAGGATCGGCGGCAGGTCCTTCAGCTTGCCCTCACGGCCATAGCGAGCGATGCGGTCCTGCAAGACGCGCGTCAATCGATGGGTCTGCGTTGCGCCGTTCACCGGGAAGGAATTGTATTTAAAGGGATTGAATTCAGGGACGACCGAGAGCCATGCGGCCTTAGCAAAGGCAGGCAAATGGGCCGGCAAGGCTGCGAGTCCGGCAAAGCGCGCGAAGCTCGTGATCCCGACCATGGGCGAGAGCAGGATCAGGCGATCCGGCCGCGCAATCGTCGGGTCTCCGAGAGAATCGAGGGTGTGGATCAGCGCGAGTGCGCCGCCATTGGAGAAGCCGACGATATGCAGAGGGGCGGAAGGATCGGTCCTCCGCCGCGCTTCGCGCACCGCAAGCCGCGTCGCCGCAAGCCACTGGTCCCATTCCACGTCAGTCAGAGCCGCCGGCACCGTGCCGTGCGCGGGCATTCGCGGCACGATCGATACGAAGCCACGATCACGATAGAAGTCCGCGATGTGGCGCTGGCTATAGGGCGAGTCTGTCAGGCCATGCAGCAGTACCGCTGCGCCGACCGGCTTGCCATCCGGCTCCAGCACAAAGGAGCGGTTGAAGTCCTGCGCAAAGCGTCCCGGATAGACCGGGCTACCGTCGAAATAGCGGTTGACCGGAACGCGATCTTCCGGCGGCAGCTTCTGAGTGACCTCGCGGCGCAACTCCTCGAAGATC
Organism: uncultured Alphaproteobacteria bacterium; assembly: GCA_963708775.1. Lineage (GTDB taxonomy): Bacteria > Pseudomonadota > Alphaproteobacteria > Rhizobiales > Hyphomicrobiaceae > JAGVSR01. The sequence goes on from CAVPTI010000014.1 coordinate 7,350, forward strand.
GCGGCTTCGTGCGCGAGATATTGCTTCCAGTCGGCGGCGTCGATCTCTGCGACGCTTAACTCCGTTGGAATGAACGTGTGCCACGGCTCGAGCGGCAGCCCGCGCTGGGAATTGTAGATACGCACCCCAAGCAGGGTGACGAGTATCAGCGCAAGGGATGCAACGAGAAACCGGGCTGTGAGGATGAGCTTTCTAGTCACTTCAATTTTCCTGAGGCGATCGCTGCCAATATCAGCCAAGTCTGATTATCATGGTATCAATCGAGCTTCTCGGTGACGAGTGCCAGCCCAAGAACGAGGCCGATGATGGAAACCAAGCATCAGCGGCCCACATGTCGAGCCAGGCGCGCCCACCCGGTGACGACGGTCGGCACGGGCGATAAATGATGATCATGACGCATTTTCGAGCGGCGGCGCAAACACGCAAGCGATCCCTTGCTGCCGGGTCGAGATTGCGGCCAGATTTTTCGAGATCGTAAGGGTGGTGATATGGGTTGGATCTCCAAACTTTGAGCGCAAGGCATGTTAATACGTTGAATATACAGCATAAAGCTAGCCTCGTCCCTTAGAAGAGCGGACTCTACGCTGACGCGAGTTCTCGATCGGTCACGTAATCCACGACGGGTGTTACGGGTCTTGATCGATTGTGCCGGCACGTCGCTGGCCAGTGCTGCTCTGGAACCGCGAGACGGCCGGCGAATTACGTCCAGGCGCATTGGGGACTGCGGGTTCGCGTGTCCGCGGTTGCGCGATGAACATGCTACAGTTCACATCGCCCGCGCCTGGAGTCGGAGCGCATGCCGAACCCTTTTCACGACCCGCACCTGGCTCATGTCGTTCGTGCCGTCGCGTCGCAGCGCGTTCAAGTGCGTCCGGCACTGATTTTGCCCGATGACCTTCAACTGGTCAGGGACGTCTACGCGACGTACTTGAAGCTTTTCGAGCTCATGCTCGAAGAGCAAGCACAAAACGTCGATCTCAGGCAGGCGAGAACGAACTGCCAAAGTGCTCTTTCCTATATCGACGCCATCGCCTTCGACCTGACAACAATCGATAAGGGCATCGTCACCGCGCTCGTTGGCTGGCTCGAAAATGCGGTTCATCTCGCAGAGATGAGCGCATGCAATGCCGTGCCAAGCGACAAAGTCCAGGCGGACAGGGCGCGTGAAATATTGAAAATACTTAAAACGACGCTCGGAGCGTCGGGGGCGACACAGGAGTGAGAAGCTATGACAACGCGCTCGAACCGGACAACGGTGACGTTCCAACACCCCGTCGCGCTGGAGGGTGTCGATGGCATCCTGCCCGCCGGCAGCTACACGATCGAGACGGAGGAAGAGCTGATCGAGATGCTGTCGTTCGAGGCCTATCGCCGGGTGTCAACGACAATCTCATTGCCTTCAATTGGTACGGCATGCCTGAAGCGGCAGATCGTCGACATCGATCCCCAGGAGCTGGCCGCAGCTCAAGCGCGTGATGCAGCCCCATCTGAGTAGGCCACTTGATCGGTTTGGGTCGTCACGTCACCTCGGGCAACTGAAGGCGGTGGGGGCTTTGCAATTGATGTCGGCACGGCGCTTGGCGAACTACAGAAACCGCTCTTGAATGTCGACGGAGGATGTGTGTCCAATCTTTTCGAAATGATCTTGAAGGAAGGCTTCGCCGCGCAGGCGCCCAAGTTCGAACAGCGATAAAAGGAATTCCCATTCAACGTTCAACTTACTCGACACCCCCAGCCGGCGCATTTTGTCATCCGCATCGATGCAATGAACAAAAATCTTCTTCAATCGGCCTCCATCGGTGAAGCCGCCATCAACCAACCGAGTGATGAAGGCAATCGCCCGCATCTCCCGCATGAGACTTGAATTGAAGCTCAGGGTATTGATCCGGTCGAAGATCGCTTGGCCACTGGTCGGCAGCTCGTCGATCTCGATGGGGTTGACCATCACAAGGATCACGTCAGTCGACTCGCATTCGTAGATGAGCGGGAAGATGGGCGGGTTGCCCATATAGCCGCCATCCCAATAGTACTCGCCATCAATAGGGATGGCCTGAAAGACAGACGGAAGGCAGGCCGAGGCGAGGATTGCATCAAGCGTGATGTCCGGTGTGCCGAAAACGCGGAGGCGATTGGTCAAGACATTACTGGCACAGACGAAGAGCTTCACATCGCGACTGCGGCGCAGAACTTCGAAGTCGATCTGCGCGTCCAGGATCTCCCGCAGCGGATGAAAGTTGGTCGGATTCATCTGGTAGGGCGAGCACATGCGAGACATGAAATCCATGGCCAGCCAAACAGGCGAGAAATCCATGCTGCCGGGAGCAACCATGCGGTCGAACCATGTTGGCTGCAGCGCGGAATAGATTCCCTTCGACGCGACGGATTGCCAGAAGCGCCGAAGAGCCACGCGGGCGCCGTCGTTGCCGCCCTGATCGAGGCCGTAGGCGGTAATGGCAGCATTCATTGCGCCGGCACTGGTTCCAACGATCCCCTCAATGGCGATGCGCTCGTCTTCGAGCAAGCGATCGAGCACGCCCCACGTGAAGGCCCCATGGGAACCCCCGCCCTGGAGGGCGACGTTAACCGTTTTGCGTGCTGCTGCAGCGTTGGGGTCTATATCGTCAGCCATAATTGCATCACCTGCCGATGGTGGGCAATTGCAGTTAGGTCCGCCGGAAGCGATCACCCATAATGCAGCAAAGAGGCCCGCAAACAATCGCAGTGTGAGCCTGCGCAGTCGTCCCTGCTCCGCGCGAGCATTCCCGCAGCATCACCCAGACAGCTGGCCTTCCCCATCGAGCAGCAGCTGGTCGGTTGTCAGCCCGCAAGTGATCGCATCTCGGCGGCTGATCGCATTTAAGGATCAATCATAGAAAGGATCATACAACTATCGGGGGGCGTGAACTGCAAAACGAACCCAGTAGGGGTTGGGCCGGCCCCCGCCAAAACCTTTCCGACCGTCTATGTCAGAGCAAAGGCAAATAGAAATAGTCTCACCGGCACGCTTCATAACATCACCGGACGCGCTGGGGGCATGACATCGCGTGTCGATCAAGTACCCACCCGAACGACATGGACTAGCCCCGGCCGAGGGGTTCACGCGAATCTCGCGTGACGTCCCTGGCGGATCAACGTGGACGTATGGGACTGTTTATGTTTTTTGGGGGCGCAGCGCGGCGTCGCGAAAGCGGCTCATCTGTGTCGTCAAGGACCCGCCGGCCGGTGCCTTTGAACCATGTGAAGGGAGATGTGAAGGTGCAGTCGAAGGTCGCTTTAATTACCGGTGTGACGGGGCAGGACGGCGCGTATCTGGCGGAATTGCTGCTCGGTAAGGGCTACATGGTCCACGGCATCAAGCGGCGATCGTCATCCTTCAATACCGCGCGCGTCGACCACCTTTACGTCGACCCGCATGACAACGGCACGCGCTTCTTCATGCACTATGGCGACCTCACGGATGCGACCAACCTGATCCGCATCGTGCAGGAAACGCAGCCGGACGAGATCTACAACCTCGCCGCCCAGAGCCATGTGCAGGTGAGCTTCGAGACGCCCGAATACACAGCCAATTCCGACGCACTGGGCACGCTGCGTCTGCTCGAGGCGATCCGCATCCTCGGCCTCAAGGACAAGGCCCGCTTCTATCAGGCCTCGACCTCGGAGCTCTACGGCAAGGTCCAGGAGGTGCCGCAGACGCGAGACCACGCCATTTTATCCGCGATCCCTTATGCGCGCGGCGAAGCTCTATGCCTACTGGATCACGGTGAACTACCGCGAGGCCTATGGCATGCATGCCTCGAACGGCATTCTGTTCAACCATGAAGGCCCGACGCGCGGCGAAACCTTCGTGACGCGCAAGATCACCCGCGCCGTCGCCGCGATCGATCTCGGGCAAGCAGGATCGGCTCTATCTCGGCAACCTCGATGCCAAGCGCGATTGGGGCCATGCCCGCGATTACGTCGAGGGCATGTGGCGCATGCTGCAGCAGCCAGCCGGGACGACTATGTGCTCGCCACCGGCGAGATGCATGCCGTGCGGGAGTTCGTCGAACTCGCCTTTGCCGAGGTCGGGCGCACGATCGATTGGAAGGGCGAGGGGGTCGACGAAGTCGGGCTCGACGCGAAGACCGGGAAGGTCTTGGTGTCGATCGATCCGCGCTATTTCCGACCGACCGAAGTCGATGAACTGCTCGGCGATCCATCGAAGGCCCGCGCCAAGCTCGGTTGGCATCACAAGACGACCTTCCGCGAACTGGTCGCCGAAATGGTTGCAAGCGACCGCAAGGCCATCGCGGACGAGGCATCGCGGCAAGACCGGTCGGCGCGGTGATGAGCGGAGCGACGCGGCGTGTCGACTTACGATCTGAAGGGCAAGCGCGTCTACGTTGCCGGACATCGCGGCATGGTGGGCTCTGCGCTCGTGCGCCGGCTCGACCGCGAGATCCTGCACCGTCATCACCGCGCCGCGGGCCGAGCGTCGATCTGATCCGCCAGGATCAGGTGGACGCTTTTTCGAGGAGACCCGACCGCAAGCCGTGTTCATGGCCGCGGCGAAGGTGGGCGGCATTCATGCCAATGCCACCTATCCGGCCGACTTCCTGTACGACAACCTGATGATCGCGGCGAACGTGACGCGGCGCCGCCTATGCCGTGGGCGTCGAGAAGATGCTGTTTCTCGGTTCGTCGTGCATCTATCCCAAGATGGCGCCGCAGCCGATCGACGAAGACGCGCTGCTGACCGGGCCGCTCGAGCCGACCAACGAATGGTATGCGATCGCCAAGATCGCCGGCATCAAGCTCGCGCAGGCCTATCGCCGCCAACACAACTGCGATTTCATCTCCGCCATGCCGACGAACCTCTACGGTCCGGGCGACAACTTCGATCTGGACAACGAGCCACGTCCTCCCGGCGCTGATCCGCAAGGCCCATGAAGCGAAGATCGCAGGCGCGCCGACATTGACCGTTTGGGGCACAGGCACGCCGCGGCGCGAGTTCCTGCATGCCGACGATTGCGCCGATGCCCTCGTGCACATCATGAAGGTCTATTCCGAGGACGAGCACATCAACATCGGCTCCGGCCGCGAGGTCACGATCGCTGATCTGGCTCATATGGTCGTCCGGATCGTCGGAGTAGCAAGCGAGATCGTTTTCGATGCAAGCAAGCCCGACGGGACCCCCCGCAAGCTGATGAGCAGCGCCAAGCTCGCGGCGCTCGGCTGGAAACCACGCATCTCACTCGAAGACGGGATCGCGCTTGCGTACCAGCAGTTCCTTGCTTCAACGAACAGGCGTGGCTGATATCGACTGGTGCTCACGCTTTTCGTGCGAGCGCGTAGCAAACTCCGTCCTGGTCGCAATGGAAATTGGTTCGGCGAAGTCGTCTTCGAACGTCCGCCGCGCAGGCCTCAAAGGGCGCGGTCATCGCTAAAGATAGCCGCGAACCTTATAGACCCAAAATCCAATCCGTTCCTTCAGGGCTTTAGTCGTTAGATCGAGGTATTCGGAATTGGGCAGCCAATCGAAAATCGTTCGTTCGGTTTTGTGGATCACCCGCACGTCGGTACTCGAGGCAACAACCGGAAGACCGGCTTTCTGAAATGTCGCCAATGCCCGCGGCATATGGAGTGCAGAGGTCACGAGTAACGCCGTCTCGAAAGGCGCAGCGGCTCTCAGTTTCTCGATCTCAAGTGCGTTCTCATACGTGTTGCGGCTTTCACCGGCAAACGCGATCGCTGCCTGCGGAACTCCAAACTCCACAAGGTGCTCCCGGATCAGTTCCGCCTCCGAAGCCGCACCAGGATTCCACGGGATATTTCCACCGGTGATGAGGACCCGCTTGACCTTGCCAGCACGGTAGAGCCGAGCCGCGTGGACGACGCGGTCACTGGCATCGCCGAAGTCAGCATCCTGACGTGGCGCTGCGGGCGGACGCAAACCGCCGCCCAACACGATGGCAACGTCGGCTGCTGGTGTCGCGGACAGTGGGCGGGCCGGATACTGGCGTTCGAGTGTGCTGGCGGCCCACTCCGCAACAACGGGCGTCGAGCAGGCCCAAAGCAGCAGACCTGCTGACACGGCGCTCATGGCAGCGGATCTGCGGTAGCCGATGACAGCAAGGAGGCCGCCGACGAGCGCCAATAGGGAAGCGGCACCGACAGGATAAATAACCACGGGCAGGAGCTTCGATAGGAACAGGCTCAGGTCCGTTTCAAACACGAGGCCTCGCTTTTGAACGCGGCGGTTTGGACACTTCCTGCTGTGGCAACCCACGTCGATTAATTTGAAGGTGTCGGGTGCACAGCCACGCAGCACGTGTACGTAGGCAGATGGGGGCAAACTGCAAATGAAGCAACTTTATTTAGCAACTGTTTCGTGTCCGCTGCAAATGCAACAACGGCAGAGGCAAAATCCGGGAGCTGCAACGCCGTCTACGTTGGCGCCAATGCCTGCTACCGCAATGATCCGGTGAATCCTTCCTGGCGAGACCGATGTGTTTGCAAATGTTGCCCGAGACGCGCGAGAACGGAAGAGTACGAATTAGATCAACTCACACTGCCTGAGGTCAGCCACGTCAGCGCACGCCCATGATCGCGCGGGTCGGTGCACGGGTATGTGTGCAATGCAAATGGACCTGGACCGGCAAACCGGTGGTCAAGCAGCGCATTGGGCATGCGAGCGCAAACCTCTAGTCCGCACCAGGAGATCGACCGCATCGGCACGCAACGACTCGGGGCCAAGTGGGCGAGCAAGGCTCAGAGAATGAAGTCGCTCGCTGTCAAAGAGACATGACCCAACAAGGCCACTTGGAAATCAGCGGCCAGATTGCTGTTCACGTTGCCCGAAACGATGGTCTTTGCAGCGCCATCCTCGTCAGTGAGAACTGGTAGCGGAGCTGACCTGCGCCGGTAAATTGCGGGCCAACGCCGTCCCAGACAACAGGATTGAAGTTAAAGGCCTGATCAGATCCACCTTGAATGGCATCAATGGCCGACAGATCGATGACGTCGTGCTGATCCGGGCTCTGCTGCGCGCCGACAAAGTCCATGATGACGTCACGCGTGCTCGACGACGTGCCCGAGTTCGTCAGCCTTGCAAACACGAAGACGTCCGCATCCTCACCGCCGAAGAGAACGTCTGCGCCGGCACCACCTCTGATCGTGTCGTTGCCCGCGCCGCCGGAGATGCGGTCGTTCCCGGAGCTTCCGATCAGCACATCGGACCAGCCGCTTCCGTCCACCTCGAATCCTTCGCTCTGCCTGCTGAGATCGATTGTGACGCCCGCCGCAGCGTTGGCGGCCGAAACGACTTCGACGTTCACAAGCTGCGTGTTCGAAGCAGCGTTGAGGCCTGTTGAAGTCTGGAGCACCACGAGTGTATCGCGCCCGGCTCCTCCATCGACAACGTCGCCAGACGTGAGGCCCACGATGACATCGTCGCCGTCTCCAGCTGAAATCGTGTCGCGCCCCGTTCCGCCCCGGAGGTTGTCCGAGAAAGCGCTGCCCACGATCGTAAAGCCCTCGGTCTGGTTCACAAGGTCAATCGTGACACCCAAAGCGGCAGACTCCGCTGTGACGACTTCGATACTGACGAGCTGGTTGTTGCCGGCACTGTTGAGGTCGGCGGAAGTCTCGATGAGGTCGAGCGTATCCCGCCCGCTGCCACCATTGATGACATCCATACCTACAAAGCCGATGATGCGGTCATCGCCCGAACCGGTAGCGATGACGTCGTCACCGGAGCTGCCCATGATGACATCAGCAAGCCCGGTTGATGTGATCGCAAATCCGTCTGACTGACGGCTGAGATCCAGCGCCACACCTTCAGTCACCCCCGAAAACGTGACAGCCTCGATGTTGACGATCTGATCGTCGCTCGCGGCATTGAGTGCCGCGAGCGAACCGATGAGCCGGAGCGTGTCCGTCCCTCCGAACCCATCGAGGACATCGCCCTCGGTGAAGTCAGTGAAGACATCGTTGCCCTGACCGCCCGTAATCATGTCGGCGAACGCACTACCGGTGATCGTAAAGCCTTCGGTCTGGTTTGCGAGGCTGATCGCTACCCCTGAACTGGCGTTTTCAGCGGTCACCACCTCGACGCTGATGAGTTGATCGTTGGCTGCGCTGTTGAGGTCGGCGGAAGTCTCGAAGAGTTCGAGCGTGTCCCGGCCGCTGCTGCCGTTGATGCGGTCTGCACCCACAAAACCGATGATGCGATCATCGCCGGAACCGGCGTTGACGATGTCAGCGCCAGAGCTTCCCGTAATCGCATCGGCAAGAGATGTCGCCGTGAACGTAAAGCCGTCTGACTGACGGCTGAGGTCCAGAGCCAGACCTGCCGTGAAGCCAGAGAACGTCAGCACTTCGATGCTTGCAATCTGAGCGTCGGCCGCCGCATTGAGCACAGCCAGTGATCCGGTCAACTGCAGCGTATCTCTCCCGCCTGCGCCGTCGACGATATCGCCCTCGGTAAGGCCGGTGAAGACATCACTACCCTGTCCGCCTGTGATGACATCCGCAAAAGCGCTGCCGATGATCGTAAAGCGCTCGGTCTGGTTCACGAGGCTGATCGTGACACCCGCCGCAGCACTCTGAGCTGAAATGACCTCGACGCTGCCAAGCTGACTATTGATGGCCATGTTGAGATGCGGCCGAAGTTTCAGTCAGCACCAGCGTATCGCGACCGCCACCACCATTGATCCGGTCCGAGCCCACGAAACCCATGATACGGTCGTCGCCCGAACCGGCGCTGATGACATCGTCGCCCGAGGTTCCGGTGATCACATCGGCAAAGCTGCTGCCCGTAATCGAAAACCGCTCCGACTGCCGGCTCAGATCGAGCACGACAGAGCCCTGTGCGCCGGACGCCGAAATCGCTTCAACGTTGATGATCTGTGCGTCGGAGGCAGCGTTCAGATGCACCGATGTCCCGGAAATCCGAATGGTGTCCGTTCCTGCGCCACCATCGACCTTTTGACCATTGGAGAAGCCAGCGATCGTGTCGTTTCCAGCAAGCCCGAGGATGACCTGCGCGGGGACCATGACGGCTAATGTGTTGGCGCCACTCGAGCCGACCGAGAAGTGTTCTGGCGACGCCATGGACTTTTGGCCAAAGGCGTCGGAGTAAGTTGCTGTCACTCTGACCAGCGATCCGACTGCGACGCCAGCAGGCGTGTAGGTCGCGTTCGTGGCGCCGACAATATCATTCCAGCTGTTTCCGCCGTCGGTGGAAACCTGCCATTGGAATGCCGGCTCAGTCATCATGCCATCGGGTTCGGAGATCGTGTGGGTGGCCGTCAGTTGTGCCGCGGTGGATCCGGCGGCGTAGCTGGAGATCGTAACGCCACCCATCGCCGACTCGTCGACGTTGTTGACGGTGATATTGAAGGTTTGTGTCCGCGTCAGACCCGTGACGTCTGTCGCGGTGACGCTGACGGAACGGACCGGGTTTGCTTCAAAGTCGAGGACAGCATCCTCTTTGACTACGAGTTCATTGCCGACGATTTCGAAAGCGTCCGAAGGTTCAGTCAGCGAAAAGCTCAAAGTGGCCGATTGCCCAGCGTCCGGGTCAGACCCCGAGAGCGTAGCAATCACAGTTCCTGGTTCAGCACCCTCATCGACTGTCGTATTGGAGAGGACCACGTCGGTGGGTGGACGATTGATCAACGTTTGGAGGGCGACCTCCACGCCATCGACCAGTACTCGTTAGTCCTTCGACCGCCGAGATCGTGATGCCGAGGGAGTTGAACGTGAATGCCGCGCCGGTCGTTTGAGCGCCGAGGTTCGTCAATGAGCCGGCCTGTGCCAATTGTGCGGCGGACCAGACAGCGTAGGCAGCAAGATCCGCGCGCAGGCTTTCGGTGACTTGGGCGCTCGTCAACTGAAGTTCGAGGCGATCGTTTCCAATTCCGCCGACGAATGTGTCGTTTCCTTCGCCAGGTCGATAGACGAACACGTCGTCTCCCGCGTCGCCGTAGAGGAGATCATCATCGAGACCACCATCGAGGCGATCGTTGCCCACGCCCCCGTAAAGGGTGTCGCGACCGGACCCGCCGACGATGTGGTCGTTGCCGCCGTCCCCATACAGGACGTCGTTACCGGCGCCGCCATCGATAAAGTCGTCGCCGCCACCGCCAAAGACGCCGTCGTTACCGTCTTCGCCGAAGATGCGGTCGTTTCCAGCGTCACCTGTCAGAGTATCAATACCAGCTCCGCCGAAGATGTTGTCATCTCCAGCGCCACCATTGATCCGGTCGTTGCCGGCACCGCCCTCAATGTGATCGGCACTCGCCGTCCCAACAAGGACATCGTTCAAATCAGTTCCGACAATCGGCGCCACAGTTCGCTCCCACACGATCCGCTTCGATGTGTGAAAGGTACTCATTTTGCATTTCAGAAAGGTTCATCCCTATGATTACCAAAGTGCAAATATTTAACAATCGTTAGGGGCGTCTGGAAGAAAGCCGTTTCGCGGACAAGCCCTCGGCCAATTCCGCTCCCTATTTAACAAAACATTTTCTTAATTCACGGATCATAACAAGTCGTATGCGGTCGTGTAGCAGAGAGTTCGATGTTGCGTGCAGATTGCCTTCAAACGGCCCCCCTATTTCAACGGCTCGATGCTGGGTTCGCCCTTGCCTCCGTTCTTATTCTCTCCTCGCTGGCCGTAATGTTATCCCGCCTCGATACGGCGGTAACAACGCGGGTCGCACGCGCGCTTGAAGGCCGGATTGCTCCCGCGAACCTCCCTGCAACGTTGAGCGGCATCATCGTTCTCGGGGGCTCTCCCTCGCGCGTCAAAGCCGCACTCGAAGTCGCAGAACGCTTTCCCGGGATCCCCGTTGTCTTGAGCGGACCGGGACATGTTGAGATCGCCGTGGCGCGCAAGAAGGCCGCACCTACCACCCCTGTTACGATCGACCGTCGCGCCACCACGACGTATGAAAACGCCGTCTATAGCAAGGACCTCGTCGGGCCCCGAAACGATGAGTGTTGGGCCGTTGTCACGTCGGCCGTCCACATGCCACGCGCGATCGGCGCCTTCGAAGCCGTCGGGTTCCCCGTCCTTCCCTGGCCCGTTGATGATACGCCTGTGCATCCGGTGCAGCGCTCAGCATGGGTTTGGCATGAAGTCTTCGGCTTGATCGGCTACTGGGCCTTTGGCCGCTCCAGCACCCTCTATCCCGCTCAAAAAACAGCTTGCTCGGCGACCGAAATCGCGAGCAACTGAGCCCGGATCCCACCGGGCGTCAGAAAAGACCGACAGCACGGCCATTCTGTTTCTCACCAAGCTGCTTCCCGCTTTTGTCTATCCGCTGAGCTTGCCATCGGGCTCCTATTGTTGGGTCTGCTGGCACCACACCCACGCGCGGCCATACTCTGCCGTGCGGTAGCGATTGTCGGGCTATGCTGCTTCGACCGCACCAGTCGCAGATCGGGCCCTGGCACCCTCGAAAAACAAAATCCGCCACGGCTAATCGCCGAACTCCCGCAGGCTGATGCCGCCATCCTTCTTGGCGGCGTCGTCGGTGGCGCTACTCCTCCGCGCGTTACCTCCGAACTCGTCGCCTCGGGAGATCGCGTGCTGCACGCCGCGCGGCTCTTCCGCGCCGGGAAGGTGGAACGCATTCTCGTGACCGACGGCAACTTGCCCTGGCACCCAGGTGCGGCGCCCGAAGCCGATCTCATGCGCGATCTCCTGACCGAGTGGGGCGTACCGGGAGACGCGATCGACATTGTCGGCGACTGCCGCAACACATACGAGAACGCACTGGAAATCGCGGCGTTGCTCGAACGGCAACCCTTCGCATAAGCCTTGCTCGTCACGTCCGCCGCGCACATGCCTCGCGCGATCGCGACCTTCCAAATGGCAGGCGTTTCCGTGACGCCAGCCACGACAGACGTAGAGGTGACCGATACTGGACCGTGGAACCCGCTCCGTTGGCTGCCGGACGCCGGCGCGCTCGATGCGACGACGCACGCCATCAAGGAATGGATAGGCTTTGCCGCTTATCGCGTGAGAGGTTATTTGCAGCGGTCAGGCTTGCCGAAGCAGGTCGGCTCGCCGAGTTATGCACGCGACGCAATAGATGTCAGCAGTTGGTGCCATTTCTTGACGGCAATCGACTGTTCGAACGACGCTTCAAAAGCCGCACGAGCGTTATGTCCCAACTGCACCCTACGTTTGGGATCCTCAGCAAAACCGCGGACCGCGCGGCAAGTGCCGCTCCGTCGCCCGGCGCGACAGTCACGCCGCAGTCATAGCGTGCAATGAGGCGTGCGATTTCGCCGTCCGCGACTCCGATGAAAATCGCGGGCCGCGCCGACCGCAGTGATGCCGTAGAATTTACTGGGCACGATGAGCCCCTCCAACTCTGGACGCAGTGAGACCAGATGCACGTCGGCCGCGCTCAAACTCTGAGATAGCATGTCCCGGGATTGGTACGGCTTGAACACGACCGAGGTCAGATGTCGCCGCGAAGTTTGAAGGGCGAATTCTTCATAGAGCGCGCCGCCGCCGATGAAGAGCCAGACGACCGGCGGCCCTGACGGTGGGTCGTCCTCGAGCCGGGCAATGGCGTCGATCAGCGTCTCATATTCGTGTGCGCGTCCAAGGTTGCCGGAATATCCTACGACAAACTTGCCATCGAGCCCCCACACGCGGCGTAGATCGTTCTCCTCGTGCAGCACCGGCTTCAAGACACTTGCGTCGGCCCAATTCGAGATCAAGCGAATTTTTTCGGGCGCCACGCCGAGCAGCCAGGATGCGCTCCGCCATGCGATCGCCGAGCACAACGTTCATGTCCGCTGACCGAAGCGATCGGTCGCGCAGAATTTTCATGAGCCTGTAAACCGGGCCCATCGCGCCGTCTTTACCCGGGCCGACGGCCATGGCGACCTCCGGGAAGAGGTCCTGGAGCCAGTTGACGAGCTTAGCTCCCCGCAAATGCGCAATCGGGCCAGCCAAAACCGACAGCATCGGTGGATCGGTCTTCGCCACCACTACATCGTTCTTGCTATCAGGATCGAAGAGGCGCCATGCGGCCGACAGGTAAAAGGTCAAGTAGTCAACGGCCCGCCCGGCAAGATTGTTGCGGCCAAAGCGGGTGGTCCAGAGGCGGACGATCTCTATCCCTTGGTACCGATCCCGTGGAGTAAGATCCACCTGCGGATCATCATACTTTTGCCGGGAGCAGATCACCGTCACCATTTCACCGGATGCGGCGAGGTTGACGGCCAAATCCGTCAGGAGTTGACTGGTCGCAGAATGATCGGGATAAAAAAAACGATTGATGAAAATATAGCCCACGTTTATCCGCCTGAGAGGGGTGTCCGCGAGCATGAGTAACTGAGGTCAAAGGCTGCGGCTAACGCCGATGTCGCACACCCGCCGATGACGCGCAGCAGGGTCGCTTTATGAAAATACTTGTGACAGGTGCCGCCGGCTTCATTGGATTTCACACCGCGAAGGCGTCTGATGGAGCGCGGCGACCAGGTTGTGGGCTTTGACAATGTGAACGACTACTATGACCCCACACTGAAAGAGGCGCGCCTGACCGAACTCGCCCGCCTTGCTCACAACGCGTGGACCTTCGTGCGTGGCGATCTGGCCGACGAACAGGCTGTCTCTCGATTATTTTCAGCCCATCGGTTCGATAGGGTCATTCACCTCGCCGCCCAGGCGGGCGTGCGCTACTCATTGGAAAATCCAGATGCCTACGTCCAGTCTAATCTGGTCGGCTTCACCAACATCTTGGAAGCGTGTCGTCATGGGAAAGTGCCGCACCTGACGTATGCTTCGACGTCGAGCGTCTATGGCGGCAACTCGAAAATGCCATTTAGTGAAAAGGACGGGGTCGATCATCCCCTCCAATTCTATGCCGCCACAAAACGCGCCAATGAACTCATGGCGCATTCCTATAGTCACCTGTTTAAGCTCCCGACAACGGGCCTGCGATTTTTCACGGTGTATGGTCCGTGGGGACGACCGGACATGGCGCTGTTCTTGTTTACGAAAGCCATTCTCGCGGGCGAACCGATCCGGCTCTTCAACAACGGGATGCACACGCGCGACTTTACGTACATCGATGACATCGTCGAGGGCATAATCCGCGCCTCGGATCAAATTGCTGAACCTGATCTTCACTGGAACAGCGCGGCACCCGATCCGTCACGGTCTGCCGCGCCATTCCGTATCTTCAACATCGGCAATGGTCGGCCCGTAGCGCTGGGCGACTACATCACAGCGATCGAAGCGGCCACAGGCAAGACAGCCATTCGCGAACTTGTGCCTCTACAGCCAGGTGACATTCCCGACACCTTTGCCGACATGAGCGCACTCGAAGAAGCTGTCGAGTATCGCCCGTCCACGCCCGTGACCGACGGTGTCTCGAAGTTCGTCGAATGGTACCGGCGTTACTACAACGTCTGAATCATTAGCGCATTGCCGCAATGCGCTAATGGCAGCATCCCAATTGACGGGATCGCGAGTTCCGCGTACCCCGCTCACATAAGAGACAAAGGAGCAATTCATGCGCGTAGCGATGATCGGATCGGGATATGTCGGCTTGGTATCCGGCACCTGCTTTGCCGATTTCGGCCACGTCGTCACCTGCATCGATAAGGACGAAGCCAAGGTCGCCGCTCTGCGCAATGGCGTGATCCCGATCTACGAGCCGGGCCTCGACGTTTTGGTGGCCAACAACGTCCGCGACGGGCGGCTCAGCTTTACAACGGAACTGGTCGAAGCCGTCGCGGCCGCCGACGTCGTCTTCATCGCCGTCGGCACGCCCTCCCGGCGCGGCGACAACCATGCCGATCTCGCCTACGTCTTTCAGGCCGCCCGCGACATTGCCGGCGCTCTCCAGGGCTTCACCGTCGTTTGCACCAAATCGACGGTGCCGGTCGGCACCGGCGACGAGATCGAGCGCATCATTCGCGAGTTGCGGCCCGACGCGGAGATTTCCGTCGTCTCGAATCCGGAGTTTCTGCGCGAGGGCGCGGCCATCGAAGACTTCAAGCGCCCCGACCGCATCGTCATCGGCGTCACCGATCAAATGGCGCGCGATGTGATGACGGAGCTCTATGCGCCCCTGTTCATCAACCAGGCGCCGATGATGTTCACCGAGCGCCGCGCCGCCGAGCTCATCAAGTATGCGGCGAACGCCTTTCTCGCGACGAAGATCACCTTCATCAACGAGATTGCCGACCTGTGCGAAGAAGTCGGCGCGAACGTGCAGGACGTGGCCCGCGGCATCGGCCTCGACAATCGCATCGGCACCAAGTTCCTGCATGCCGGTCCAGGCTACGGCGGCTCCTGCTTTCCGAAGGATACGAAGGCGCTGGCAAAGACCGCTCAGGATTATGGGGCCCCGCTGCGGCTGGTGGAAAGCGTCATCGCCGTCAACGATCAGCGCAAGCGCGGCGTTGCGCGCAAGGTCATGGCCGCCTGCGGGGGCAGCGTGCGCGGGAAGACCATCGCGGTGCTCGGTCTGACCTTCAAGCCCAACACCGACGACATGCGCGACGCCCCCTCGCTCGCCATCATCCGGTATCTGCAGGACAACGGCGCGCACGTGAGAGCCTACGACCCGAAAGGCATCGGACAGGCAAAACCTGAGCTGTCCGACGTCACCTACACCGCCGATGCCTACGCCTGCATTGAGGGTGCCGACGCGATCTGCCTCGTCACGGAATGGGAGCAGTTCCGCGCGCTCGATCTCGACCGCATCAAATCGCATGCTAAAAGCGCCGATCATCGTCGACCTGCGCAACATCTATAAGCCCGAAGACATGCGCCGCCGCGGCTTCACCTACTACAGCATCGGCCGCAAACCCGTCATCGTATGACGGCGGTACGGCCGCAGCAGGAAGCCACGGCCGCACCGCGGGACGTCAGAAAAACTTCAGATAACGCGCGCGCTCCCAGTCGGAGACGTGGTTGAGATAGCTGATCCACTCGTCGCGCTTGTAATCAAGCCACGCCCCATGCATCCCATCGCCAAACACCGATTTGGCCAGCGGATCGGCGGCGAAAGCCTCCACCGCATCGCCGAGCGTCTGCGGCAGCCTCTTGATGCCAAGCGTCGCCAGTTCTTCGGGTGATTTCAGATACATGTTCTCAGTGTGCGGGTCCCCCGGATCGGCGCCTGCCGCGATGCCTTCAAGGCCGGCCGCCAGGACGAGTGCGGCACCCAAGTAGGGGTTGCAGGAACTGTCCGCGGCGCGCAACTCCACGCGTCCGCCCCCGAGTGGAATGCGAACCGTGTTGGTGCGGTTGTTATTGCCGTAGCAGCCCCAGATCGGCGCCCACGTGAACCCCGACATCGAACCCTTCAGCACCAGCCGCTTGTAGCTGTTCACCGTGGGCGCCACGACGGCGCAGATCGCCGGAAGGTGCGCCAGCACGCCGGCAATGAATTGATAGCCGAGCTTCGACAATCCGCAGCCGCGTGGATCGCTATCATCGGCAAACAGGTTCTTGCCGCTCTTGATATCGGCGAGCGACATATTGAAGTGCGCGCCTGAGCCGGCGCGATCCACATACGGCTTGGGCATGAAGGTGGCGAACGCGCCATGCTTGCGTGCGATCTCGTGCGCCATCATTCGGAAAAACACATAGCGGTCGGACATCGACAGCGCATCGAAGAACTTGAAGTCCACTTCGAACTGGCCGATGCCGTCCTCATGATCGAAGGAGTAAACGTCCCATCCAAGATCGTTCATGGACGAGACGAGTTCGTTCATCCAATCCATATTGTCGAGCATGCGAGAGACGTCGTAGGCCGGCTTCTCCAAGTTCTTCCGGTCTGAAACCGGCGCATAGCCGAGCGGATTGGACGGATCATCCTTGAGCACGAAAAACTCGGCTTCCATGCCAAGGTTGAACGTGAAGCCCATGTCGGCGGCCTTCGCCAGAACGCGCTTCAGGATATTGCGGCTGCAAGCGTCGAACGGCGCTCCTTTGAGCCACAGATCGGACGCGAACCATGCCGTGTCCTTGCGCCACGGCAGCACGATCGCCGAGTTGGCATCAGGATGCGAAGCGACTTCCTCGTCGGAAACATCCTGCGGAACGCCGTCGAGCGCGGCGCCGGTGCAAAGTTCAGATCCCTTCATCATGCGTCCGAGGTGATCGATCGGAACGACCTTGCCCTTCGACACCCCATGGAGATCGACGTAGCTCGCGAACATGTACTTCACGCCGTCGGCGCGAAGCCGGCCAGCAAGTTCATTGCGTCGAAGGATCGGCAGCGGCGTCCATAAGCAGTCCTCGTTTTCTGAGCTTGGATCAACGTTCTCAATTGCGGCTTGCGCAATCACCTTGGCGGGGGTAATTAATTGCTCAATTAATTTGACGCGGAAAGCCTAAAGTACGCCGGACTTGCCCGGATTTCGTACAAACTTCGCAGCAGATCGCCTGAAAGGCGTGCAGCCATGGCAAAGCGAACGCACGGTGTAGGACGCCCGAAAACCGGGAGCCTTCCGGTCGAAGCGGAAAGCGCCATCCTGTCCGCAGCCCTCGATCTCTTCGCGGCCAAGAACTTTTCATCCGTGCGCACGATCGATATTGCGAAGGCCACGGGCTTTAATCAGGCGCTGATTTTCTACTACTTCGACAACAAGGAAGAGCTGTACCGCAGCGCACTTGCTCTCGCCATCGAACGCGCCTTTCAGTCTTTCCGCCTATCGCGCGAAGACCTCGACGATCCGGCAGACCTGATTTTTGCTTGGATCGACACGCACATCCGCGCCTACAATTCGATCTCCAAACTCATCAAGCTCTCGATCGACTACATCTCCACCGCCGAACGCAAGTCGAGCATCGATCGCGCCATCCGCACCTTCTATGATGACGAGCGCGACGTGCTGCAGTCCGCTCTGGAGGCCGGCATTGCGTCCGGAGAATTCGGCTCCGTCGATGCCGCACAAACGGCAACGTTCATATCCACGTATCTCGATGGCGTCTTCGTGCGCGCGATGGTGCTGCCGGACTTCAAGCCCGTTCCGGCGATCCGCGGCTTGAAAACCTATTTAACGGAGCATTTGAAGCCGCGATGAACCGCATCAGACGGCGGAGACGTTGCGTGCATCCAAGCGCACCCGAACAGGCCGGTTCAGAATATCCATGAGCACGACAAGCCGGTCCTTTTCGTCGAGCGCAATGATCGTAGCCACCGTTCCATCGAACGGGCCCTCTGCAATTCGGATTTTTTGACCGGCTGCGTACGGCGTTGCCGGCGCTACGATCACGCCTTCGGCTTCGCGAGCGCGCAGGGCTTCGATAAAACGAGGATCGAGCCGGCTCGGGTGCTCGCCACTGCGAACCAGCGATCCGCACGCCAACCGTGGATAACACCGGACGCCAGCTGTTCTCGCCGAGGGTATCGACGAACACGTATCCGGGAAAAAGCGCCCGCAGCACGGTTCGTGTTTTGCGGGCATGGCGCACTTGTTTGCGCACCAGTGGGCAGTACGTGGCAAACCCCTGGTTTCCCAAATTGGTAATTGCCGTCGCTTCCTTGTGAGGATGCGTATTGACGACAATCCAGGAATTCGAGGTCTCTGACACGACGCCACGCTAATCTGGTGTTACGACCTAAAGCGGAGCCTACCGACATATACGCCAGCCGTCACGATCAGCCCGCGCCATCCGGTGAAGCTGCGGACGGTTCCTTGTAATAGGGTTCCACCGTGCCCTTGAGCTTTATGGTGAGTGCTTTGCCCAAGCGATCCTTGGCCTTGCCAGCGGCGACCTTAATCCACCCTTCGCTCACACAGTACTCTTCGACATTGGTTTTTTCCACGCCGTTGAAGCGAATACCGACTTCGCGGGCCAGAACAGCCTCGTCATAGTGCGGGCTGGAGGGGTCCACGGCGAGGCGGTCAGGCGGTGTTTCGGACATGCAGGTCTCCTCTCGTGCCTTTAGTTTGCGAAGCGGAAGTGCAGCACGTCGCCATCCTTGACCACGTACTCTTTTCCTTCCAGCCGCATCTTCCCGGCTTCCTTCGCCCCTGTTTCGCCATTGCCTGCCACGTAGTCATCGTAGGCAATGGTTTCGGATCGAATGAAGCCTTTCTCGAAATCGGTATGGATCACGCCCGCCGCCTGCGGCGCCTTCGTGCCGCGCGTGATGGTCCAAGCACGCGCTTCCTTCGGCCCGACGGTAAAGTAGGTCACAAGATCGAGCAGCGCATAACCTGCCCGGATGAGCCGGTTAAGTCCGGGCTCTTCGAGCCCCATGGACGCCAGAAACTCGGTACGATCCGCTTCCGGCAATCCGGCGAACTCCGCCTCGATCTTCGCCGATATGACCACCGACACCGCGCCCTCGGACTTCGCGCGCTCCTCAACCTTTTTCGAGAAGGCATTACCCGTTGCGGCGGACGCTTCCTCGACATTGCAAACGTAGACGACGGGTTTGGCCGTCAACAACTGCAACGCACGAAAGGCCGGCATCTCTTCCGCCGTGACGGATGCGGTTCGCGCGGGCTTGCCTTCGCGCAGCGGCAGCAGAATTTTTTCCATCAGCGCGAACTGCGCCTTGGACTCCTTATCACCCGCCTTCGCCTTCTTCTCGATCGGCCCGATGCGCTTCTCGAGGCTTTCCAGATCTGCAAGCATCAGTTCCGTTTCGACGACGTCGGCATCCGCCAGCGGATCGACACGGTTTTCGACGTGCGTGATGTCGTCGTCCTCGAAACAGCGCAGCACGTATGCCACCGCATCGACTTCACGGATGTGGGACAGAAACTTGTTGCCGAGCCCTTCGCCCTTGGACGCACCGCGCACGAGACCGGCGATATCGACGAACGTCAGCCGCGTCGGAATGATCTGCGCCGAACCTGCGATCTTCGCCAGCGTGTCAAGCCGCGGATCCGGCACGCCGACCTCGCCCACGTTCGGCTCGATCGTGCAGAACGGATAGTTCGCCGCCTCCGCCGCCGCCGTCTGGGTCAGCGCATTGAAGAGCGTTGATTTTCCGACATTCGGCAGGCCGACGATGCCGAGCTTGAAACCCATGTGCCGCTGATCCTTGAATTGTTTGCGCTGGGCTACAACGCCCAGACGCCCGGATCAACCGGGGATGGCGACGCGGGGGCGCAGGGGTCGGCGCCTGCTGCCTGTTCCTGCCCCTTGCCGCCTACCGGATTTTGCTGAGCTCGAACGCGGAGTAGCTGGTCGGGCTCGGCAGGTTGTCCTTGCCCGTCATGGCGTCGGAGAGAGCCTCGCCCATCACCGTGCCGTCTTGCAAATCTTTGACGGCGATAAAGATGAAGGGTCGTTGCCAGCTGGTTCCCGTTGTCTCACATGCCGCGCACGGCTCGCGGTATTGCCCAAGGTTCAGGGTATAGACTGGGACCCACTCCGGCGCCGGTGCGCCCGCGATGGCCGCTGTTCGCTCCGCACGCTGGCGCGCCCGCTGGTGCTCGGCCGCAGCTTGACCTTCCTGCGACGCCGTTCCGACCGCAATGATCTCCCGCGCTTCGGCCAGTGACACGCGCGTGTCGGCATCGAGCACGGTCTCAGCAACGGCGCTTGCAGGGATCTTCTTTCCCTGGCGTTCCAGTTCGTCCGCGCTCGCGTGCACCCACATGAAGTCCTTGTTCAGCACGACGACCTCGAACACACCGCGTCGTCCGGCTTTGTCGTACCCCACGATCTCGATCATGGTCGAATTCGCGGTCGTGCGTGCGCGCTCTTCAACGACCGGCTTCAGATCGCGATTGGCTCGCGTCTCCACCGCGTCGAGTACGGTCATGCTCGCGACCGTGCCCACGACCGCTGCCGATGCGGTAGCAAAACCGACCTCCGCCGGTGTCCTGAAGAGCGACGATAGCCACTGGAAGCGATCACTCCAGCGATAGGCACCCATCGCGCGGCGGCGCATTTTGGAATGTCCTTCGCCATCTTCAGGCAACGTGTCGATCATGGCTGATCCCCCAAAAGTTCGCGGGAACTGTAGCGCGCGATCATCATGAAGAAAGGGGGATATGTCAGACGCCGGGCGATGCTGTGTTTCTACCAACACAACAATCCGCGAGGCACACTCACTCGTGAGGTTTGCGTCCCGCCAGCCACTTCGCGAGGTTGTCGGCCAGCGCCGAAGCGCGCTTCGATTGCCGCTCGCCCGGTGGACCTCCGGCCGTCGGCGGACGAGGGCCACGCTCCGCGGCATCTGCCTTCGCAGGCTTCGCCTTCGTATCGTCACCGACCGTTTGCTGCAGCAGGCGCGCCACGTCGGTCTGAAAGCGCGCGGCATCGCCTTTCGCCAGATAAGGCGCGGCTTTCGCCACGGCGTCGAGCAGATCCGGCAGCCAAGCCTGATCGGCCTTGGCAAAATCACTCAACACGAAGTGCGAAACGGCGTCCTTCGATCCCGGATGCCCGATGCCGAGGCGCACGCGCACAGTCTCGTTGCCCAGATGCGCCGAGATCGAACGCAACCCATTGTGCCCTGCGTTTCCGCCGCCGGTTTTGACTTTGATGCGGCCGGGCAGCAAATCGAGTTCGTCGTGAAAGACGACCACATCGCCTTCGGAGATCTTGAGGAAGCGAGTGGCGTCTCCCACGCTCTGCCCGCTCTCGTTCATGTAGGTTTCGGGCTTTAAAAGAAGCACCTTCTCGCCGCCGATTTCGCCATCGGCCGCATAACCCTTGAACTTCTTCTTCCAGGGGCCGAAGCCATGGCTCTCCGCGATCCGCTCCACGGCCATGAAGCCGATGTTGTGGCGGTTCCTCGCGTACTTTTCTCCCGGATTGCCGAGACCGACGAAGAGCTTCATGGCGCGAAAAGCTCCACGGCAAAAAAGGTGGCCGGCGCGCGCGGACGCATGCGCGCCGGCCGGATCGTCTTACTTCTTCTTCGGCGCAGCGGCAGCCGGAGCAGCTTTGCCGCCAGCGGCCGGAGCGGCCTTGCCACCCGCAGCCGGCGCTGCACCCTTGGCGGCAGCAGCCGGTGCACCCTTGGCGGCGGCAGCCGGAGCGGCAGCCGACGTGGTTTCCGTCGCGGCTTCCTCTTCCTTGCGAACGCCGGCGATCGTGGCGATGGTGAAGTCGCGGTTCGCGATCACGGGACGCACACCCTCAGGCAATTCGACCTGCGAGATGTGGATCGACGTTCCGATCTCCAAGCCCGTCGAGGTTGATGTCGAAGGAGCCCGGGATGCGATCGTACGGGCAGAACACCTCGACTTCGTGGCGCACGATGTTGAGAATGCCGCCGCGCTTCAGACCAGGCGACAGCGTCTCGTTGAGGAACTTCACCGGTACGGCGACGCGGATGATGCCATCCTTGCCGACACGCAGGAAGTCGACGTGGATCGGGATGTCCTTCACGGGATCGACTTGCACGTCACGGGGAATGACGCGGATCTTGCCCTTGCTGGCGATATCGATGTCGAACACGGACGCCGTGAAGTGACCCTTGAGGATCTGCTTCCAGAGTTCGTTGTAGTCGAGCACGATGGTCTCGGGCGTCTGGTTGTCGCCGTAAATGACGGCGGGCACGTTTCCTTCACGACGAGCTTGGCGTGCGGCCCCCTTGCCTGCACGCGGGCGCGCCGTGGCTTTGAGAGCAACGATCTCTGAAGCCATGACGAGTTCTCCAAATAGAAAAAAGCCGCAAACCGGCCTCCAAGGGTGCCGGGCAGCGTCTCACGCGTTTGCTTGAGATGACGGGCTTATAGCCGCGAACATTGCCCCGGCGCAAGACTAGGAAGTTGCTCGCGCAACAAACGTTCGCGCTCTGATGAGTGCAAGCGCTTCCTCCTGCCATTCACGATTTAGTATCACCATTAATGCCAAACTATGATCTCGGACAGGCGAGCCCCCACGCGGGCCTGAGCATGATGCGCCCCTCTCCGCGCCGATGAACCGGCATTCTCCCATTCTCTGCACCCCCGCCCGCGCCTCCTGCGCGGCGGCCTCCACTTTGTGGCTGGAGATTGCTTCGATGTCCTACGCGGCCAAAAGCTTCGGAAAGCGCGAGCCCCGGCGCTACTACGGCAGCATCCGGTTGAACGCGCGGCGCCGGAGCCATTGCGCGGTCGTGAAACGTCGCGGGCGCATTGTTTACATTGAGTTGCTGGAGGCGATCCATCTGCCGTTTCGTTTCCGGATCGAGTTCGAATACGACGAAGTATGGATCGATTGCGAGTTTAAGTCGCAACACGGGACCATGTTGGTTGCGCAGATGATTGAAGCTTCTTTCGACGAGAATCCCGAAGCTTCACGGGAGGAGAACCAAAGGTACGACTTGGAGGCTGTATTCGAGTGGCGCGGCCGAACGAACTAGAAGTTTGCCTTGCGAACACCGTCTCGATGCCGGACAAAGCCGTCGTGATGAAGAAATCCACAAAACGCCGCCCGTCCACGGAGCAGGACCGCCTCATCTCGGATGCGCTGCGCGGTGCCGGTCGTCCGGTCAGCGCTTATGAGATCATTGACAGCTTGCGCGACAGAGCCACGCTCGCCCCGCAGACGGTCTATCGTTCCCTCGACCGCCTGATCGCCTCCGGTGCCGCCCATCGCCTCGAAAGCCTCAACGCCTTCGTGGCGTGCAGCCATGCGGTCCACAAAGGCTCGGCCGTGTTCGCCATCTGCGACCGCTGCGGCGGCGTCGATGAATTCGACGAGCCTAAAGCCTTGAAAGCACTGGCCGACTGGGCCTCAGCCGCGCAGTTTGCCTTGCGCCAGATGACCCTGGAATTGCGCGGCACCTGCGCCCGCTGTAACGATCAATCCTCACCCGCTGCCAGCTGAGTGTGGCCGGCGCGCCGCACAACGACGAGACTCGAACCGTCGTCAGACCACAGCTCTTGCATATCCGGATAATATCCGCTTCTCTCGGATGAGATAGTATAACATCCGGGCAGGGCAACATGCGTCATCACGCGGCACGGAACAGCGGCAGCGGTGCAACAAGCATTCGGCGGCGTCTCCTGATATCGACAGCGGCGATCCCCTGCGCATGCATGCTGCTCGGGCAAACCGCTTCGGCACAAACCGCCGGGACGCTCGAACTGCCCGAAGTGGTGGTCACCGCGCCCAGTCCGGTCGCAAAGCCGAAGAAGAAGCGGGCGGCGAGCAATCCCGCGCCTCAACCGGCCGCGGCACAACCGGCCTCACAGTCCTCGGCGTCTGAGCCTGAGCCCGTGGGCCCCACGGATGAGATCGACGCGCCCGATATCCCTTCCGCACCGTTGCCTGGAACGCTGCTCGTCGTGGATGACGCCTTCGTTCCCGTAACCGTCGCCACGGAGCGTGAGATCCTGGCGACAAACGGCGCCACCATCACAGAATCGCTCCAGACCAGACCCGGCATCACCGGCACCAATTTCGCGGCGGGTTCCAACCGCCCCATCATTCGCGGTCTCGATACCTATCGCGTGCGCGTGCAGGAGAATGGCATCAGCACCGGCGATGTCGCGGCGCTATCCGAAGACCACGCGATCCCGATCGATCCCAATTCGGCTTCCCGCATCGAAGTTATCCGCGGCCCCGCGACGCTGCGCTACGGCAGCCAGGCCATCGGTGGCGTCGTGGCGGTCGAGAACGACCGCATTCCGTCAGCCATTCCCAAAGGCGGATTTTCCGGCGAAATCCGCGGCGGTCTATCCTCCGTCGATGAAGGCCGCGATGGCGCTTTCCGCGCAACCGCCGGTTCCAACGGCGTCGCGGTCTACGCCGACGGCTTCAAGCGTCAAGCCGAAGACTACGACACGCCGCGCGGCCGCCAGCTCAACTCCTATGTCGATAGTGAAGGCGGCGCGCTGGGCATCTCTATGGTTGGTCTTTCCGGCTTCCTCGGCGTGTCGATCTCGCGCTTCGAAAGCCTGTACGGCATCCCGGGCGAAGAACCAGCCTCGGAGAACAAGCGCATCGATCTTGAACAGGACAAGGTTCAGGTCAGAGGCGAATGGCGGGTGCAGGATTTCGGCGTCGAAGCTCTCCGCGTTTGGTTTGGCGCATCCGATTACACCCATGACGAACTGCTCGAGGAAAACGAAGTCGGCTCCCGCTTCGACAACGAAGAGTACGAGGGCCGCGTGGAGATGCAGCATCTCCCGATTGTCACGTCGCTCGGCAAGCTGCGAGGCGCCATCGGCACCCAGGTCGTGTCTCGCAATATGCAGGGCATCGCGCTCGAGGATGCCAATAGCCTTCTGGAGCCGACCGAAACCGACAGCATCGCAGCATTCGTCTTCGAAGAATTGGACGTGACCCGCGACCTCACTCTGCAGGCCGCAGCCCGTATCGAGCACACCGACGTCTCAGGTTTTGAGCGATTGGGCGACGACCTGACGGCGGCCCGGGATCGCAGCTTCACGCCGGTCAGCATCAGCCTCGGCGGTCTCTACAGGCTCCCCGGTGCGCACGTCGTCTCCCTCAACGGACAGTATGTCGAACGTGCTCCCGATGCGGGCGAGTTGTACTCAGGTGGCGTTCACGAAGCGACGGGCACGTTCGAAATCGGCAATGCCAATCTCGGACATCGAAACTGCAATGACGGTTGAAGCCGGGCTGCGCAAGGCCACCGGCGCATTCCGGTATGACGCCACGGCGTTCTACTCTCACTTCGACGGCTTTATCTTCAAAGGTCTCGACGGGACCTGCGATGATTTCATCTCCACGTGCGATCCCAACAACGACTCGCTCGAACTTGACCGCGTGGTCTTCGATCAGCGCGACGCCACCTTCTATGGCGTCGAGATAGCGGCCCAGTATGACGTCGCGCCGATCTGGAACGGCCTTTGGGGTGTCGAAGCTCAATACGATTTCGTCAACGCGGAATTCGATGGCGGCGGCAACGTTCCGCGCATTCCACCCCATCGCCTTGGCGGCGGCCTCTACTATCGCGACCTCAATTGGTTCGCCCGCGTCGGCGTCTTGCATGCCTTCGACCAAAACCGCTTCGCGGCCGAATTCGAGGAGATCGCGACACCCGGCTACACCCTCGTCTCCGCCGAGTTGAGCTACACCGCGCGCATGACCGGACTAGGCGACTTGCCCCAGGAGATCACGATCGGTCTCAAGGGCGAAAACCTGGCCGACGACGTGGTTCTGAACCACGCCTCTTTCCAGCGACGCGAGGAGGTTCTTCTGCCCGGAGCCAACGTGCGCTTGTTCGGCTCGATCAAGCTGAACTGACGACCTCGAGCGTGACAGGTTTGTGATCCGCCCTCGATTACCGATCGTTCATGCTCATAGCGGGTCAACATCGAGGGGCGCGGACCTACGGGCCGTGAGAGGCGATGCAGCGTCGGAATGGTGGGAACGGCAGCAGGGGGCTGGCCCGACTCCTGATTGTGCTTCACCTTTTCGCCGGCGCCTCGACCGTCTCACAAGCCGCCGACGCGCTCCCCCCGCCCGTGAACGCCGCCGAACCGGCGTTCGTCACCCCCACAATGAAACTTCCCGGCCAGCTCCTAAAGCCCGTCGAACCTCATTTCGACGTCACAACCATGGAAATCCGGGCGGCCGAGGGCCTCGCCAACGACACCACGGCCGGCGAGATTACGTCGGCGCTCTTCAGCGCGAGCAAAACCGGCGCCGTCGTCGACTTCTCGCGTCGTGGTCTGAAACACCTCGACCTCTCCGAACTCGACTTCAAAGGCGCTCTCCTAACGCGGTCCGATGTTTTCGGGACGGACCTCTCGAAAGCCAATCTGTCCCGCACCGACCTGGCGGGCGCCCGCCTCGATCGCACCGTGCTCACGTTCGCGAATTTCAATGGCGCGAACCTGGAGGGCGCAACCCTCATGCGCCCGACGATCTACTCAGATCTGCGCACGGACTGGCGCGAAGCCCCGGTCTTCGACAATGCCAATCTGCGCGGCGTGCGCCTGACCGGCCGCATCGATGGCGCGTCCTTCAAGGGCGCCGACCTCTCCGGCTTGGACTTTTCTCCCCATGATCCCCGTGCCGATATCTCGTTCCTGCCGCGCAACTTCTGCCGCGGCTGCCGCTTTGACAACGCGACGCTGCGCGGCGCCAATTTCGACGACGCCTCCCTCGCGATGGCTTCTTTTGCCGGAGCCAACCTCGCCGGCGCGCGCCTCACCAGAACGGATCTCTCACGTGTCGATTTCACCGGAGCCGACTTGACCGGTGCGGACTTGACTGGAGCGGATCTGGCGGATGCGGACTTGAGGCAGGTCAAAGGCCTTGAAAGCGTCAAGGGTTTGGGCCTAGCTCTCAACCTGGAACGAGCGCTGAGATAAACGGCGCCGGGAAGTCTGGGTGGAAAGTGCACGCATGCCAATCGTCTCGCCGTTGAAGGCCCGCGGCGCCCGCTGGGCCGCGCTCGTTGCTCTGGCGTTGGCGATCATTGGGCCTATCGCGGGTCGTGCCCAGGATATGCCGGAAGTCGACACGGCGCTTGTCGTTTCGATCGACGTTTCGAATTCCGTCGATGCAACGCGCTATCGGCTCCAGCTCGAAGGCATCGCAAAAGCGCTGGAAGACGATAGCGTCATCGAAGCAATTCTCAGCGGCGGCCGTGGCGGGATCCTGATCTCGCTGGTCATGTGGGCCGACAAGCCGAAAATCTCGGTACCCTGGTCGCGGATTTCTTCAAAGGAAGAGGCGCTGGCCGTCGCACAGCAGGTGCGCCGGCTGCCGCGTGAAGGTGGCGAGTTCACCTGCATGTCGGGGATGATGCGCATGATCGCCGACAAAGTCGTGACTCAGATACCCGCCACCGCCAATCGCATCGTCGTCGATGTGTCCGGCGACGGCAAAGATAACTGCAACCGCGAGGAACCGGTCGACGTCGTGCGCGATGAACTCGTCAATTCCGGCGTGATTATCAACGGCCTTCCGATCCTCGAAGGCGACGATGGTCCCTCACTCGAGGGTTGGTACACGGACCACGTGATCGGCGGCCCTGGCGCCTTTGTCCTTCCCGCGAAGGGCTTCGGCGACTTCGAGCGCGCGATCCGTCAGAAGTTCGTCAATGAGATCAGCGGCACGATGCCGGTCTCCAAATACGCAAAGGCGGACTGAAACCAGTCCGCCACGCGAAGCAATACAGTTGAGTTCCGGCTGAAGCCGCCGCGTCCGAACGATCAGGTATCGTTCATCGTGGTCGGCTGGCACTTCCACTTCTTCACCGTCCACTGCGGATGGCTCTCCTGCCAGTTGGCCAGGAACGGCGGCGCTAGGAGCGCGCACTGGATGGTGTCCATGTCGCCATCGACAGGCAAAGTGTAGTCCTTGCAGCTCGAAGGATCTGCGATGAGGCAGGCAGAGATGACGATCGTCAGCATGGGGCCGTTTTCTCCCGGTTATCATTGCGGGCGATATGCCCGGTACCGCTGACACGAAAACGCGCGGTGTATGATGACTTACGCCCGCATTTTACGGCCGGATCAGCAGGCGGGAAAAGCGCCCAGGGAGAATTCGGTTCCGATCTCAGCCGACAGCGCTCAACCGGTCAGCAGCATCTCGCCCTTGCCGATCGTGGCCATGTCGCCCGCGTACCGGCGAACCTTGGCCGGCAAAGGGGGCGGCGCCAGTGAGCCGAGTTCGGCCGCCACGAAACGGCTGATAAGGCGCAAGAAAACCATGTCGTGCTGCCCGCAGTCAGAGAACGTCGCAAGCATCTGCTCGGCTCTCGGACCAATAAGGGTGCCGCGCCGCATGAGCGGACCAGCGCCCGGACCAAAACCACCCTCCGCCCATATCGTCCCGCCCGCCATGCGCGATCCTGCGGCCGCGCCCGTCTTGCCCTTCACGACAATGGTCCCGCGGCGCATACGGTCGCCCGCCCGATCACCGATATCCCCGCCGACGCGAATGACGCCGCCTGCCATGCCGAACTTCTCCCCCGGCAGCAGGCCGCCGACAAAGTTCCCGGCCGAGCCGGCCACGGTCAAAAGCCCGCGCTTCATTCCCGCGCCCAGGTAATCCCCAGCCGATCCCATGATGTCGAGCCGACCGCCCTTCATGAAGCGGCCCGCGTATTGCCCCACGTCGCCTTCGACGACCAGCGTGCCTGACGCCAGCCCATCGCCGATGCCGTCGCAGGCACCCGTCGGACCCGAAAGGATCAGTGTGTTCGCGTCCGCAATGGCGGTGATCTCGAACAGGTCGCCGAGCGTGCCGTCTTCGAACGGCAGCCGCGCGACTTCGTCCGCTGTCCGCGCCGTCAGCGGCTCCGGCTGAAGGCACGACAGATCGAGACGCCCGGCCGGAGCCGATTTCAAACGAAGCCTGAGCCCGCTCATGCGACGTAATCCTTCAGGTGATAGTGGTGCTGGCCGAGCTTGCCGCCGTAATTGCCGGCGGAGACGCGCGTCACGCCCTTCGCCGCGCCGATATCGGTCACGGCCTTGAGGCCGACCCGCATTGCGTCCGAGACCGCCTTCGACGTCAGCCCGTCGATGACGATTTCCAGAACGGCGATGGTGTCGGCATCAAGTTCGGTTTTCGTGGTGCCCTTCAGCGTCGGACAGAACGCGTTGTTCGTCGAGGCGACTGCGCCCTTGTACTTCGAGCCGACTTTCGAACCCGAGCGCACGATGCCGCCCGGGAACGGCGTGATGACATCGGGAACCTTGGCAATCGCTGCCACCGCCGCTTCCGTCGTCTCCAGCAGCCCGGCGCGATCGCGCCCGAGAATGAGCAAGTTGCCGCCACCCACGGCATCCGTCGTGAACCCGCACGTATCTTCGATGGTGAACTCGCCATCCATCACCGGCACGCGCCAGAATCGCCGCCCGCCGAACCGCTTCGACATCTGCCAGCCATCGCCGAAAAAGCGCGGACCTGCCGAAAGTGCAAGCCTCTGCGGACTGTCGAGACCGTTGTAGCAGGCCGACCCGGGGCTGGTCAGAACGCACTGACCGACGCGGTTTTTCAGCTGCGGCAGGATTGCGTCCGGCGAGAATCCGAACACCAGCACGCGCACGCCGGGCCGCCCATCGGGCGTCTCGGACGCCGGCACCTCATAATCGATGCCGCACTCCGCGCCGCACCCGATCACCGAGGTGCCGAAGCCCGTCATGGTCGTCGCCGCGATCATCGCCCACTTGAGCGTATCGGCCGTGATGATGAGCGCCGTCCCGCTCATGCCGAACGCTTCCGCGAATGTGTCGTCGATCGCGACGCCGTTGACGTTCATGTTCTGGCTGCCCGTCATTTGCGTGCCCCCGTCGGATGGACGACGAGGCACCCGCAGGTGCCCGGCGCATGCGTGCAGCCGGCGGCGATGATCTCTTCGTCGTGCAGGCGGAAGTTTTCCATCTGCACCGTGTGATACGTATCGAAATAGTCCTTCAACGGCTTCTCGGTGCGCTTGCGATCGTACTCGGGGCGCACGACATGCGTCGCCCCCGTCACGACCTTCACGATTTTTCCGTTCCGCACGATCATCTCGCCGTTCTTGAAGACGAACAGCGGCGTCGTGAACATCGCCTCGCGATCCGGGTTGTCGTCGTACACGGTGATATCGGCGCACGCGCCGGGTCCCAGATGCCCGCGATCCCTGAGGCCGAGCGACTTCGCTGGACCCGCGCGCGTCATGATCGCGATCTCATACAGCGAGTACTCGCGCGTAATCGAGCCGAGGATCGTTGCCGCCTGCGCGCCAGGATGGATGCGCCGCAGATGTTCGTTGCGGAACGTCTTGTCCATGAGCAGCCGGATCAGATGCGGATATGTGGTGAACGGCGCGCCATTCGGATGATCCGTCGTGAGGAAGATGCGCCACGGGTCATTCACAAGGAGGAACATCTCCAGGCCGATCGCCCACTGCAGCGCGTTGACGAAGCTCTTGTCGCGATACTTCATCGGCACCACGCCGCAGCCGGCATCGCACTCGATGTCCATCACCACCCACTTCTTCGGATGCGCGCTCTTCGTATTGCCGTACTGCCGCATCGAGTCGCCCGATGCCGTACAGGTCTGGCCGAACATGATCTGCCCGATGTCGAGCGACACGTTTGTGTGCTGGTTGAGAAGTTCCGCAATCTCTGCCGCACCCGACGAGAACTTCATGTCGCCTTCCGTTCCGTAGCTGTGGAACTGAATGTGCGTCAGATGGATGGGCGTGCCTTCGGCTGCCCGAATGGTTGCGAGCGTCGTCTCCTTGTTGCCCGGCACACCCAGGTTGCAGCCATGGATGTGGATCGGATGCGGCACACCCAGTTCCTGCAGCGATCGGCCGAGCGTCAGGATGATATCGCGCGGCGTCACGCCGTAGAACGCGTGCTTCTCGTCGAGATCGAGTTTGCGCTGGTTGAACTTGAACGCCGAAATGCCGCCCGGATTGACGACCTTCACGGCGAGCGCCTGCGCCGCATGCATGGTCCAGGCGATGTAATCCTTGATCTCTTCCTTATCGGCGCCGCGCGTCAGCAGGCGCAGAAAGTAATCGTCCGATCCCAGCATCACGAACGCGCCCTTGTCGATCATGGGCGTGTCGGCCATTTCCATATGCGCCTGGCGGGCATTCACAGGCAGCATGGCCGGCTCGAAAGCCGCCGTGTAGCCCATCTCCGCATAGCGATAGCCGGCAGTCAGCGTCGAGGGCACGGCATGTCCGCATCCCGCGCGTGTCAGGTCCCCGCGCGCGAACCTCGTCATGCTGGTGATCCTCCGGCAGCATCATGCGGGCGATCGTCACCTTGCCGCCGCCGATATGCGAGTGCGGGTCGATGCCGCCGGCCATCACGACCTTGCCGGCGAGATTGTATTCCTGATGCACGGTTTCGTTCGCGCCGGGCGTCACGATGCGGCCGTCGCGCACATAGATGTCGCGCACCTGTCCATCGATACCGTTTGCGGGATCGTAGACCTTACCGCCGGTGAACTTGATCAGCATGGGTCAGTTGTTCTTTCGAGGATCAGAGAGCGGCTTCAAGGGCGGCAAGCACATCGACCGTGCGCGCCAACCCGGCGCCCCGGCCAAGGTCGCGCAATGGCAGTGACACGACGCTGTCGCAGCGTACAAGCTGTCCCTTGTGATCGATGCCGGGTGTGCCGACAGGAATGTAGACGTCCGGCTCCTTTGCGAGCTTCAGGTCATGAGTGCCGAGCACGATCGTCGGGATGTCGGATGCCGGCGGAGCGAGGCTGTCCGTGAAGCTCGAGAGCCAGATGAGGCAGTCCGTCTGCTTCGACGCGATGAGTTTGGGAATGGCGTAGAGATCCGGGTCGTACTTCGGCGCGCCGCTCTCGTAGCTGACGCGCAGCGGATAGCCCGACTGCCACGCGCATACGGAAGCGGCCGTGCTCGCCCCTTCGTTGCCACCGAGCGACAGGCCGGCGAAGCGCTGGGTGACGTTCATATCTTTCACGAACTCGCAGATCTGATGCACCGTCAGATCGGCATTCGGGAAGTCGAGCCCGGGCGGCACCCAGACGATCACGCCGTAGTCCGCCGCGTGGCAGCGCGCGAGCAAGTCTTCAATCTGCGCCTTCGGCACGCCGGCGATCGCGTCGGCCGGCAACGGCGCACCCTTCTTCAAGGTGCGCAGAGCCGAAACGACCTCACCGACCTGATCCATCGGGCAGTCGAGTGTGACGACGTCGCCGATGCGCGGGCCCGTGGCGGCCGACGTGTCATAACCCTCGCCGAGGAACACGATCGTGCGCTTCGGCGCCGGGTCGGCAAACATCGACTTCTCGTTGCACACCACGCGCTCGAAAAAGCGCGGATGGAACCTGTGCACGTCGCTGGCGATGATGAAGAGGTCTGCGCGATTGCGCGCTTCCGTCATCGTCGTCATGAAGTAGCCGCTGGTCTGCAGCACTTTGAAATTGCGTCCCTGGGCTTCGCTAAAGGCATGGTCAACGACGCCGCGCGCCTTGTCCGCGATTGACATGATCGCCCGCATGCCGTCCACATCCGTCGCAAGACCGCCAAATGCCGGCAGCCGTGCACCTCTGATGAGCGCCGCAGCCGCAGCCACCGCTTCATCGAGCGATGCCGGTTTGCCCCCGATCCGCGGCTGCGCCGCCTTCAGCGGACGCTCGAACCCGGCCTTGGCCTTGTCGCAGCCGTTACGCGTGACTTTCAGCGCCTGACCGCTGCGCGCGATCTCGAGGTCGTCGCAGCGCAATCCGCAGAACGGACACGTAACGTGAGCATGAGTTTCGGAAGCGGACGCCGGTGCTGGCGAAGCATCCGCTTGGACAGCGGTCATGGATTGGGGCTCGTTCTTTAGTTGGAGGCGCACAAAAGCATGGCACGTTGTCCCTGACAACAGCGATGGACCGACCCGGCGTTATCCATCAGGCGGCGAAAAAGCGCAGATTGCCCAAGCGGGAACAGCACCCAATTGCGCTCACAATTGCCGCTCACTATTGTGCGCGCCCGCGGACCAACATGGGACCGTAAGAAAATTGGCTCTGGAGGAGACTTGATGGTGAGAGTGGTGGCATCCTTAATGGTGGCGCTGGCGGCGCTGCTGCCTGTGGCCGCCGAGGCGCATGGTCCCTCGCGCCAGAAGGTCGTTTCGAAGATTGAGATCAACGCACCGGTCGACAAGGTCTGGGCCGCGGTCGGCAACTTCCAGGACATGAGCTGGCATCCCGCAGTTGCGAAGACCGAAGGCACCGGCGGCAACGATGTTGGCGCAACCCGTAAGCTGACTCTCCAGTCCGGCGGCGTCATCAACGAAAAGCTGACGAAGTACTCCGCCGAAGAGCGCGGTCTCGCCTACGAGATCACCGACGTCGATGTGAAGGTACTGCCCGTCACAAACTACAGCGCTCAGTTGAACGTCAGCGGCACGGCCGAAAAAACGATCGTCGAATGGCGCGCCGCCTTCTATCGCGGCTTCGTCAACAATGATCCTCCGCCGGAGTTATCCGACGAAGCCGCCGTGAAAGCGGTGACTGACATCGTGCAGGGCGGCCTTGGCGCCTTGAAAAAGAAGTTCGAAGGCGGCTGAACACGTGGCGAGAGCCCATAGGATCGTCTGGACTGCCCGGCGCAACGCCGGGCAGTTCTTTTTTGCGTTGCTGTCGCTCGTAGCGATCGACTTTCCCGGTTCCGTGCGGGCAGGGGAGGGCGGCGCGGCATCCGCGGCCTACGTCACGAACCAGATTGGCAACAGTCTCTCGGTCGTCGATCTGGCGACGGAGAAGCAGATCGCCGAAATTGCCATCGGCGGCAAGCCGGCCGGTATCGCACTGTCGCCCGACGGCCGGAGCGCCTACGTGGCCGCGCCTGACGGGCGCGAAGTGATCGCGGTCGATACGGCGAGCCGGTCAGTGGTCAAGCGCGCCTCCGTCGGCAAGGGTCCGCTCGGCATCGCGGTCAATCCCAAAACCGGCGCCATCTATGTCGCCGACTGGTACGAACACCGGCTGTATGCCATCGATCCCGCGACGCTCGCAGTCACCGCCACTGTCGCAACCGGCCAATCGCCCTCCGGCGTCGCGGTCACCGCTGATGGCGCAACCATCCTCACCGCCGACCGCGATAGCAATCAGGTGTCCGTCATCGACGCCGCCACATTCAAAGTCCAAAGCACGATCGCAACGGGCGAACGCCCTTTCGGCGTCACCATCGACGAGGCCGCCGGACGCGCCTACACCGCCAACGTGGCCGCTAACACCGTGACTGTGATCGATCTGAAGTCGCGTACGCGCCTCAGCGACGTTCCCGTGGGACTGAGGCCGTATGCGGTCGCCCGCGCCGCCAATCTGCTTTTCGTCACCAATCAGCATGACGAGTTGGTCTCCGTCATCGATGCTGTGACGATGCAACCCGTGAAGACACTCCGCGTCGGCGGCTTTCCCGAAGGCATCGAGGCAGACCCCACCGGATCGACGATCTGGGTCGCGTGCTGGGACGCCAATACTCTTGAAAAGATCGACGTTGCCACCCTGGCCGTCACCGCCCGCGTCCCGGTCGGCGAAGGCCCCCGTGCCTTTGGCAAGTTCCTCCACTGAGCGCGACTTGCCGCCTCGCGGAACCAGCCGGATCAACCTTAAATCTTCGCAACCTGAAGATTTTCTCCTGCCCGCGCCGCAGCCATTTGCTAATGGTCCGCTCAGGTCGGCGTCCTTCCGGATCGCCGAAACAAACATTGCCCCGCTGGGTTGGCGTGTCCTAAAAGACCGGCCGTCCAGAGCCCCGGAGGGCCTGCGGGGACCATTGGAGGAATTCGAGAATGTTGCGCATCCTGCGTGGACTGGCCGTCGCCGCGTCCGTCGTTACCACTTTCGCAGTTACACTGGCCGTGCCGGCTTCCGCCGAGCTGCCACAGCCCGCCGACGTGATCTTCAACGCCCGGCATCTTGATCTCGTCCCGAAGGGCACCGCCATTGCCTACAAGTTCGAGCATGGCGTGACGGACGAAAAGCTCTTGGGCAAGCCGTTCACCGACGACATCAAGTTGAACGTCAGCGACGTCACAGCCGATGGCCAGCGCGTTCTAGATGTCACCGTGTTCACGGGAGACCGCCAGCGTCCGACGCAAAACTATGACGGCCTCACCATCAATCCGGTCTTCATCTGGTTCCTCGACAAGTGCGTCGAGAACCTCCGCACGGTCGCCGGTGGCAATCAGCCTTACCTGAAGGGCCGCATTCGCGACGCTTTTCGTCGATAAGGCGAAGATCGAGGAAGTGAAGCTCGAGTTTGGTGGCAAGTCGGTATGCGGGCTACAAGGTTACGATCGAGCCCTTCGTCGATGATCCCAACAAGCACAAGATGCAGGGTTTCGAAAAGTCCAAGTTCACATTCGTCTTGAGCAAGGACATTCCGGGCTACTTCTACGAATTCAACGCCGACATCTTCAGCAGCCAGGCCGGCACGGCGAAGATGATGGACAAGCTGATTCTTGTGGAGGCCAAGTGATGCGCAAAATCACGATCGCGGCGTCTGCCGCCATCGCGCTCTGCCTCGGCGTCGCGGGCGCCATGGCGCAAGAACTCGACGCCGATGTCGCCAACGACTACCCGACCTTCAATCGCGCCGACTACATCTTCGGCTGCATGCAGGTCAACGGGAATACGCGGCTTGCACTCGAACGCTGCGCCTGTTCGATCGACGTGATCGCCAGCATCCTGCCGTTCAAGGAATACGAACAGGCGGAGACGATCATGTCCATCCGCCAGCGCGGGGGCGAAAGTGTCGCCCAGTTCAACCGGCCTGAGATGGTCGCCATGGTCACCAAATTGAAGCAGGCGCAGATCGAAGGCGAGCTTCGCTGCTTCTGAGCTATATCGTCGCTTCGAAACGAAAAGGGCGCCGTGATGAGCGGCGCCCTTTCTCGTTATCGCATCACACGCGATCGCGTTACGAACCCTTGGGCCCGCCCCGACCGGTGAATACTTTCCCCTCCGTGTCCGTCGCCGTTACATCGAGCACTTCATCGCCGCCCGGCGCATAGGTGAAGCGGAAGTTCGGATCTTCCGAAATCGAGATGCCGCCGGTCATCTTGAATACGACATCGGCCCCGCGCTTCACCTCGATCTCGCGCACGAACCGCGCCGGAATGTAGAAGCCCGTTGCCTGGTTCAACTGCAGACCCGAATACTGCGGATGCTTGATCATCAGTTGACCCTGGCGAAGCTGCTGGCGCTCCCTCGACGCTGCCGAGCGCGCGCACGATCATCCGGCCGGCGTCGGCAAGCGCGGCATCCGTATCCTTCAGCGCCGGCGCCGAACACCCGCCCGCTGCCTTCACGAATTTGGTCGCCATGTGCAGCGACCCGTCGTCCGTCTCCACGACGGCACGGATGTTCGAATACATATCGACCCGCACGCGCGTGGACAGCACCCGCTCGCCATCGCCCGCCGCCGGACCATAAGCGAACTCCGCGACCACGGGTGCGGGGTTCTTGTCGACGATGAGTGTCAGCTTCTTCACGCGGCCGGATGCCGACGCCGGAATGCGCACTGTCAGCGGCACCAGCGCCGCATCGTCCGCGCGCACGGGCGCTTCCAGCGTGACGACGGACGCGTTCTCCTGCGCCACCTTCGTCCCGAAGACATCCTTCTGCAGCGCCGGCCAGACGTCGGCCTCGAGCAGCGCGTTGCCATTCACGGCATCTGCAGCTTGCGCCTGTAGGCCACCGGCCACCGCGCCTAAGGCGAGTGCGGCGGCTGCGAGAGCGCCTTTCAACGTAATCAGCTTGGCTTGCATCTCTCGTGTTCTCCAGGTTTCGTTTCTTGTCGTGTCTGCTCGTGTGGTGGCGCGGTCGACATTGGCTTTGGCTGACCCCGCGCAGACCTCACTCCCATTCGAGTTCCGCAAACGCCGCCGAAACATTGCGCTTATGATACTCCTCGAACAATAGCCATGCACCTTTTTCCGAGGAACCGGCACTTTCGGTCGCCTCCGCCAGCGTCTTGCCCTGCGCGATCATGGCCCGAACATCTGTGGCAACCGTCGTAAGATACCGTTGCAGCGGCGTTGCTGCATCCGCCCAAGTGAGTGCCTGCGGACCATGCCCCGGCACCACACGAACCGGCGGCGCCTGTCCGATCCGATCGAGCAGCGCCATCCAGCCCTTGATCGATCCATCAATGGTCGGAATGTGCTCCACAAAGAGCAGGTCGCCCATGAAAACGGTGCCGGTCGTGCTGTCCGCGACGGTCAAATCATTGTCCGTGTGAGCCGTAGGCCGGGCGATCAGTTCCAGCGTCCGCCCTCCCAAATCGAGCGTCCGTGTCCCCTCGACGGTCAACGATGGCGCGATGATTTTGGTGCCTTCGAACGCCTCTGGGCCTAGCAGATCCCTGTTGATTGCCAGATAGCGTTCGGCCCGCGCTGTCAGTCCGCGCGCGAGTTTGTGATGGCCGACGAAGACAGTGCCGTCCGCTTCAAAAGCGACATTTCCGAAAACGTGATCGGGGTGCATGTGTGTGTTGATCACATACCGGATCGGCTTGTCTGTGATTGAGGTCACGGCGGCCCGAAGCTCCCGCCCAACCTTCGGGCTGCCGCCGGTATCGATTACCGCCACGCTCTCTTGCCCGACCACAAAACCCGGATTTGAGATGTCGCCCTGGTTCTGAGGGTTGAAAACGGCATGCTGCCCGCGGTGCACGAAGACGCCGGGCGCTACTTCGATCACGAAACCACCTGTTGCACCTACCGGCAGCACCCGCAGAACCGGCAATGCACATGCGGCCAGACCGCCTGCGAGGCACATCCGGCGATCGATCGTCATGATTTTACAACCTCTTACAGGGCCACCGGGACGTGAAAAATTGTCAACAGCGCCACGATTTCGGGCAGCGATGAACTATATAGGTCGCCGGATATGACATCAAAAGGGACCAACCTACTGATTTGTCGACCCTATCGGCACCTTGCCCATTTAGAAATGCCTCACGAGATCAAACAAAACAACGGTGAGGGGCCAAATATTTTGCATAAAAAAATTCCGAAAGCAATACGCCAAACAGGTGCGGCAGGCGGTGTTCAACTTGGCGTGCGCTGCACAATCGAGCAGGAAAATCTCCCAAGGCGCTGAAATTGAGGGACAATAGTCGCGCTTTTCGAGGTCTGAAGAAGTGTTGCAAAAAAAATGACCTCACGGATCGTCTTGCGGTCCTCACGAGAAAGTGTCTAGATGCCGCGCGGTGATGAGACCCGGGGGCGGCGTTCGGAGGAGCGCTTCCCACCTGAGTTGGAACCGGAAAGGGGACAAAAGCCCCGTTCGGCAGCCGGCCCGGAAAAACCCGTGGCTTATCATTTTGCAAGCGTGGCAAGAACCTCAAGGAGGAAGCGCGATGCGCAAAAGTGCACTCGCTATTGGCCTGCTCGCTTCGGCGGCGGCGTCGCCAGTTTTGGCGAACGACGACGTTAAGAAGGCGATTGCTGACCCCAACAACTGGGCGATGCAGCAGGGCAACTATGAAGGCTGGCGTTACTCACGTCTCGACCAGATCAACACGTC
Organism: uncultured Alphaproteobacteria bacterium; assembly: GCA_963708775.1. GTDB lineage: Bacteria > Pseudomonadota > Alphaproteobacteria > Rhizobiales > Hyphomicrobiaceae > JAGVSR01. Next base: position 46,219 of record CAVPTI010000014.1, read on the forward strand.
GAACGTCAAGGACCTCAAGGTTGCTTGGCAGTTCTCGACCGGCGTTCTGCGCGGTCACGAAGGTTCGCCGATCGTGATTGGTAAGGACCTCTACCTGCACTCCGCATTCCCGAACAAGGTTTTCAAGCTCAGCCTCGAGAACCCGGTTGAGCCCAAGATCCTCTGGAAGTACGAGCCCAAGCAGGATCCGTCGGTCATCCCCGTGATGTGCTGCGATACCGTAAACCGCGGTCCGCAGGTCGCTGGCAACACCCTGATCATGGGTCTCGCCGACACGACGATCGTTGCTCTCGACACAGCAACGGGCAAGGAAAAGTGGAAGCAGGTCAACGGCGATCCCAAGAAGGGTGAAACCTACACCGGCAACCTGCTGATCGCCAACGACAAGGTGGTCATGGGTACTTCGGGCGCTGAGTTCGGCGTTCGCTGCCACGTGACGGCCTACTCGCTCGCTGACGGCAAGAAGCTGTGGCGCGCCTACTCGATGGGCCCGGATTTCGGACATCCTCGTCGATCCGGAAAAGACCATGTCGCTCGGCAAGCCGGTCGGTAAGGACTCGTCTCTCAAGACGTGGACTGGCGACCAGTGGAAGATCGGTGGCGGTTCGACCTGGGGCTTCTATTCGTACGACACTGAAGCCAACCTGATCTACTACGGAACAGGCAACCCCTCGACCTGGAACCCGGCACAGCGCGCCGGACCGGACGGCAAGCGCATTGACCAGAAGTGGTCGATGACGATTTTCGCCCGTAACATGGACACTGGCGTGGCCGCCTGGGCATACCAGATGACCCCGTTCGACGAGTGGGACTATGACGGCGTTAACGAGTCGATCCTCACCACGCAGAAGATCGGTGGCGCTGACCGTAAGGTTCTGACCCACTTCGACCGTAACGGCTTCGGCTACACGATCGACCGCCTCACCGGCGAGCCGCTCGTCGCTCAGCCTTACGACGAAGATCTGAACTGGTCTTCGGGCGTTGACCTCGACAAGTCTTCGCCGACCTACGGTCGTCCGAAGGTTCTCGACTCCAAGTCGACGTTCGTTCAGGGCGCTGACGTGAACACGAAGAACATCTGCCCCGCTGCCCTTGGCTTCAAGGACCAGCAGCCGGCTGCGTACTCTCCGCAGACGAACCTGTTCTACATTCCCGTCAACAACGTGTGCATGGACTACGAACCCTTTAAGGTTTCGTACACGCCTGGTCAGCCCTACGTGGGCGCCACGCTCTCCATGTTCCCGCCGGAAGGCAAGACCAACACAGGTCACTTCACGATCTGGGATGGCGCTGCTGGCAAGATCGTTCACCAGCATGACGAGCCCTTCTCGGTCTGGTCGGGCGTCATGACGACCGCTGGCGGCCTCGCCTGCCACGGTACGCTTGACGGCTACCTGAAGTGCCGCGATGCGAAGGATGGCAAGGAGCTGTACAAGCACCGTCTGCCGTCTGGTTCGATCGGTAACGTGTTCAGCTACGCCATCGATGGCAAGCAGTACATCGGCCTCTACTCGGGCGTCGGTGGCTGGGCTGGCATCGGTCTCGCCGCTGGCCTCGACAAGCCGACGGATGGTCTGGGCGCAGTCGGCAACTACGCCGGTCTGAAGTCCTACACCGACCTCGGTGGCACGCTCACGGTCTACTCGCTGCCCTAATCGGTAGTCAGTCGACTTGAATAAGGGGCCGGCGCGGGAACACCGCGCCGGCCTTCTTCATAAGGGCGGCACGATTGTCGTCTGGTGAAGTCTCCGTGCGTATTGTCGCACTGATTGCAAAATGCCGCATAGGCACTGGAGTGCCTAATATCAGCCGATGTATCAGTTGCGCCGACCCTCATGTCATAAGGGTGCTGCAACAAGATCTCTCTGAGAGCCCGAGCACGACACCGGCCCGTCTCAGAGTTTCACAACCGATCGGATTCGATCGATAAAGAATGGGGAAACGAGTGAAGAGCCTTGGGTTTGGATTGAGCACCGCCGCCGGTATCATGATTTTCGCTGGCGTTGCTGTTGCGGATGATGCGCCTGCCGCCGCTCCGCCGATGCCGACGAAGATGACCGAAGGGGCGACGAGCCCGCTGCCGGATCCGGAAGTCGCAAAAGGCGGCTCAGGAAGGCAAGAAGTGGGAAGCCGGTCGCTGGGTGCTGCCTGATGGCTCGCCGACCTACAACGTCGAGCGCTCTGCCGAAAATACGGACGCCGTGAAGAAGGTCGACTGGATGACCTACTCAGGTTGGCGCCGGTATCACGCTGAGTGCCACGTTTGCCATGGTCCCAACGCCGAAGGCTCGTCCTTCGCGCCGGCACTGAAGGATTCGCTCAAGAATATCGATTATGCGAAGTTCCTTCAGGTCGTCGCATCTGGCCAGATCCGCGACGTCGCTGGCACCAAGTACATCATGCCCGCACTCGGCGATAACAAGAACGTCATGTGCTACGTGGACGATCTCTACGTCTATCTCCGCGCCCGCTCGACGGAAGCTCTCCCGGGCGGCCGCATCAGCGCCGACCAGCGCGCTGAGAAGCCGAAAGAAGCCATTGAAGCCGAAAAGTCCTGCATCGGGGATTAATCCTCGACTTTCAGGTCTCGATTTCTAACGGCGGTGCCCTCGCGGGCGCCGCCGTTTCGTTTGCAGCGCCCTGTTCATAGTCAACTAAAAAACAATGCGCCGACTATTTCAATCTGCGAATTCAGCGTCATATTGTTGAGAACAAAAAGGCCAACGCCGGACAGCGGCGGGCACGCAAAGGGAGCAAACACCGCAATGACGAAGACGATTCTCGTGCGACGCGCCGGATTTGCCGCCGCACTGTCCCTATCACTCGCGCTTGCTGCGTGCGGTGAAGAAGAGAAAAAGGCCGATACTCCTAAATCGGCTGAAACGCCCGTAGCCGCCGCGCCGTCGGAGCCGGCTGCCGTTCCCGCTCCAGCTGAGCAAGCTCCCGCTCCGGCCGCTGAACCGGCCAGCGCAGCACCCGCAGCCGAACCGGCTCCGGCACCCGCAGCAGAACCGGCGGCAGCGCCTGCAGCCGAACCGGCTCCGGCACCCGCAGCAGAACCTGCGGCAGCACCCGCAGCCGAACCGGCTCCGGCACCCGCAGCAGAACCTGCGGCAACACCTGCAGCCGAACCGGCTCCGGCACCTACAGCGGAACCTGCGGCAGCACCCGCAGCCGAACCGGCTCCGGCACCCGCACAAACAGCCGAAGCCGCCGCTCCTGCTGCCGAACCTGCCCCCGCTCCTGCGGCGGCCGAGGCATCGCCCGCTCCCCCGGAAGCGCCTCCGCTGCCGACGGAGCAGACGGCCGGCGCCTCAAACCCGGTCCCCGATCCCGCTCTCAATAAGACTGCTCAGGACGGAAAGAAGTGGGAAGCCGGCCGCTGGGTCCTCCCAGACGGGTCGCCGACCTACAACATTGAGCGCGGGACGGACAACACCGATGTCGTCAAAAAAGTCGACTGGATGACGTACTCAGGCTGGCGCCGGTATCATGCTGAGTGCCACGTCTGCCATGGCCCCAATGCTGAAGGCTCATCGTTCGCGCCGGCGTTGAAGGATTCGCTGAAAAACATGGACTACGCGAAGTTCCTCCAAGTCGTCGCCGGCGGTCAGATCCGCGACGTGGCCGGCACGAAGTACATCATGCCCGCTCTTGGCGATAACAAGAACGTCATGTGCTACGTGGATGACATATATGTCTATCTGCGAGCCCGCTCCACGGACGCGATGCCAGGCGGCAGAATTAGCGCCGACCAGCGCGCCGAGAAGCCAAAAGAAGCTGTTGAAGCCGAGAAATCCTGCATCGGCGAGTGAAGTCGGATTGAAGGAACTGCAAAGGCGGCGGTCCTCGTGGCCGCCGCGTTTCGTTGGCAGCCCACGCCCCGCCGCATGACAATAACTTCATGTGCAGGTGCGCCGTTCGGTCCGTATATGTCACGAGGCAAACCGGAAAAGGTCCCGTTCGGCATGGGAAATCATCCGGCCTCAAAAAAAGAAGCTAAAGGCGATTTGGTGCGCGCTCGTCCGCGCCGCCGATAGCCGGGAAACATAAACGAGAGCTCGATGAAAAAAATGCTGCTGGCCGTAGTGGCCATGTCGCTTGGCGCTCAGGTGCTCGCGGCCCCCGCGCACGCCGCCGACGGCAACTTGGCGGACGCCGTTAACCGTAAGGTTTTGCGCGTCTGCTCGATCCCCGAAAACATGCCCTATTCGAACGACAAGGGCGAAGGTTTTGAGAACAAGATCGCGGAAGTGATCGCCGACGAATTGAAGATCCCGGTGGAATACACCTGGTATCCCGGCGGCTTCGGACTTATCCGCCGCACGCTTGCGGCCAAGAAGTGCGATCTCGTGCTTGGCACCGTCCAGGCCGACGAGTACACGCTCAACACCAACCACTATTATCACACGACCTACGTGATGTTTTTCAAGAAAGACAGCGGCCTCGACGGCGTCACGTCGTTCATGGATCCGAAGCTTCAAGGCAAGCGCGTGAGCAATCAGGGCGGCCCGATCGGCGACCAAATCGCCAAAGCCGGGCTGATGCCAAATGCAAAATCATACCTCATCAACGTCGATCGCCGTTATCTCAACCCCGAGCAGGAAATCATCGACGACGTCATCAAGGGTGAGATCGATGTCGGTGTGCTGTGGGGACCCTTCGCAGGTTGGTTCTTGAAGCCCCACCTCGACAAGCTGACGGTGGTCCCCATCACCGAGCACGTACCCGGCACAGCAAAGCCCGACTATCGAATCACGATGGGCGTGCGCGCCAACGAGTTGAATTGGAAGCGCCAGCTGAACGAAATCATCAAGAAGCGTCAGGGCGACATCGACAAGATCCTGCTCGAGCTTTAATGTGCCGATTCTCGACGAAGACCTGAAGCCCATAACCGCGCCCCGCAACTAAGTCTGCGACCGCAATGGGCATCGAATTCTACGAGACGATTAGGACAGCGGCCGGCGAACATTTTCGCCGGCCGTTCCGCTTGTGCAGCGGTGCTCGCAATCATCGCCGTGGTGCTAACAAACGAAGCCGCCGCCGAAAGCGGCCATGTCGAACCGAAATTGATGACGCCTCCGGCTGCCACCGGAGAGGTGCCGGAGCCCGAGGACTATCGCACCGATGGCTACCGAATGCCTGTCCCGCGCACGCTCAAGGGCGCGAAGATCGTCACGCCCGATGACGCCGAAAAGCTCATGAAGGAGAACGGAGCGGTCTTCATTGATGTCTATCCGCGCGCGCCCAAGCCGGCCAACCTGCCCGCCGGAACCGTGTGGCGCGATCTTCCCCACTCGAGCATTGCCGGCGCGCACTGGCTGCCCAATGTCGGCTACGGCGTGCTCTCACCCGAATTCGAGTCCTATTTCAGGACGCGTCTCGAAGCGCTGACATCCAGCGACAAATCCAAGCCCGTGCTCTTCTTCTGCCTGAAGGATTGCTGGATGTCCTGGAACGCGGCCAAGCGCGCGATCTCGTGGGGCTACACGGCTGTGCTCTGGTTTCCGGAAGGCACCGACGGCTGGCAGGCGATCGGCAATGATCTGACGCCCCTTAATCCCGTGCCCTGAAACCACGAGCCGAAAACAAAAACGCCGCGCTCCCTAAGGGATCGCGGCATTTTTCAGTACGTGTTGCCTGCCTACTTCGACATCTTCGAGCGGATGTACCGCGTCAATTCGAAGAGCCGCTCTTCAAGAACTGAGGGAAGTTCGCATGCGATGGGAATGTTGGCCTGTCGCTCCTGAAAGATGCGACCGGCCCAATAAAGCTTCTGTTCCTCTTCGCTCTCCGGCACAGCGGCCGTGTCGTCCACGATGATATCGCCCTTCAGCTTCGCCAGATCCACACCCTGCTGTTCGAGTTCTTCAGCGCGCGATTTTTGCGACCGTTGGTACTTCTCGATACCACCGATGATGGCTCGGCGCTGATTGTTCACCGTGTCGAACAGACCGAGGAAGAGCTTCGACAACTGCGCGTCACGATCAGCCTCCGGTACGGACGCCGCAAAATCGTCGATGGCTGCCGTAGCTTTTTCGATCGGCACACGGCGCGAAGCCAATTTCGTCACGAGCGCAGGGATCTTTGGAGCGTTGAACCAGTCCTTATGCGTATCGAGCGCGGGACCATCCCAGATGGCGGATGCCGATAGGTTGTCGACTTTCTTCTGCACGCACGGCCAGTCCGGGTTGTTCGGATCGGCAGCAGCCATTGCAGCGGTCGAAAGGGCGAAGACGCCGGCGGCCGCAAAGAGGGCCACATGAAAGGTCTGACGCATCATCACCGAAACTTCCTCTCCCAATTGGATTTTCTTATATCAGCCAGTGCGGCACGCAGTGGCCGCTGCTTCCCACGTGGGTACGGCGCTTTCAAGAGTAAAGATCGGTTGCGGTTAGCCGGCGTTGCCGCCGCCCGGACCGCCACGGCGCCCAATCAAGCCTTTCGACGGATTGTACGCATAGACGGCCGCCCCGAGGAACAACAGCGTGCAGCCGATCACCACCACGAGATGCGTTAGATCGAGGAGCTCGCCTGACGCCAGCGGGATGAGCACCCCATCGAGACTGATCCCAGCTTGCACGGGCGTCATCGTCGGATCGATTTTGGCGCCGATCTCACCATAGAGTGCGAAGCGGATGAGTTCGACGGCATGCGTGAACGGATTGAAGCGCGCCAGCTCGTACAGGAACGGACTTCCTTCGCGAATGCGCCACAGCGGATAAAGTGCCGACGAGGCAAAGAACATCGGGAAGATGACGAAGTTCATCACGCCTGCGAAGTTCTCCAGCTGCCGGATCAGCGACGACATGAGAAGCGCGAGCGCGCCGAGCATCAGGCCCGAAAGGATCAGAGCCGGCAGCACAGTAATGTAGCCCTGCCACGGCGGGGTGATGTCCCAGAAGTAGGCTACCGCCAGGAACGTGTATGCCTGCAACACGGCGACCGCAACGCCACCGATCAGCTTGGACAGCAGTAGAAATGAGCGAGGGAACGGCGCCACGAGTAGCGTGCGCATGGCGCCCGTTTCGCGATCGTAAACCATCGACAGCGACGATTGCATGGCATTGAACAGCAGGATCATGCCGATCAAGCCCGGCGTGATGAACGTCTCATACAACACATACGTCGTGTAAGGCGGGATGATCGAAACGCCGAGCACCTGCCGGAAACCGGCGGCGAAAATGAAGAGCCAGACGAGCGGACGCACGAGAGCCGAGAAGAACCGCTCGCGCTGATAGAGGAAGCGGAGGACCTCACGCCAAACAATCCCACGGAAGCAGGCCGCATAGGCGCCGAGCCCGTGCCGGCGCGGAGCCTCGGCCTCGAACGAGCGCATCGGCGTGTCGACGTTCATGCAGCCTCCGCTGTGTCGTTCGTTCCGGTCATGGTGCGGAAAGCTTCGCGCACATTCGCTTTCCCGGTCGCGTCCAGAAGTCCGGGGACTGAACCGCTATAGAGAATACGCCCTTTGTGCAGGACGACCACGCAATCCGTCGGCGCGATTTCGTCGATGAGATGGGTCGCCCAAAGAACGCCCATGCCCTCCCGGTCCACGAGTCCACGCACGATGGAGAGCACGCTTTCGCGCGAGCCGATGTCGAGGCCAACGGTCGCCTCGTCGAGCAGCAGCAGTCCAGGGCGATGCAGCAGCGACCGCGCGATTTCCACGCGTCGCGCTTGTCCGCCGGAAAGATTGCGCACCTTTTCGTGCGCCCGATCCGCAAGCCCGACGGTCGTCAGTGCTTCAACCGCGCGCTTCTTTGCTTCTGATTTGCGGATGCCGTGCAGTGCCGCGTGATAGAAAAGGTTCTGTTCCAGCGTCAGGTCGCTGTCGAGCGTGCGGCTCTGAAACACGACGCCCAACCGCTGCAGCGCCGCCGTCGGCTTGCGCCGCACGTCGTTGCCCAGAATGCGGATCTCGCCCGAGACGTTGTCGTAGAGCCGCGTGACGAGGGCAAAGAGCGTCGACTTGCCCGCACCATTGAGCCCCAGAAGCACCGTGAAGGCCCCGCGGTCAACCGTCAGCGAAACATTGTCGAGCACTTGCTTCTCGCCGAAGCGGTGGCTGACTCCGTTGACGACGAGAGCTGCGGCGGCGGCGTTGCCGATCGCCGCCCCTGTCGCGTCCTGTGTGAGCACTGTCGCCAACGGAAACCTCGCTTCTATAAAATCGTCAACGCCACCCATGCCGTCTCCGCGCCGGAGGTGCCCCCGGCGCGCGGGACTACTGCGCAGCCCCATTTTCAGCGGACTTGATCGGCGTAAGGCCCGAAACAACGCCCCACGGATAGCGGCCCGTCTTGATCGATTTGATCGCCTTCTCTGACGCCACATCGATCACAGTCACATCATTCGACGTGCCGTTGGTCGTGAACAGCAGCTTGTAATCCGGAGTAAACCCGAGATTCCAGACGCGCTGGCCGACGAGAATGTACTTCTCGACCTTGTAGGTCTTCGCGTCGACCACCGCGACACGGTTTGCTGGTCCAAGCGCCACGAAAGCCTTCGTGTTGTCCTGGTTGAAGCGCACGCCCACGGGCTGGATGGCATCCTTGGTGATGCCCTGGATCTCGAAATTGATCTTATGCGTGACTTTCTTCTGCGCCGGATCGATGACGCTGACGGTCCCGCCGATTTCCGCCGAGACCCAGACTTCCGAGCCATCGCTCTTGAATTCCGCGACGCGCGGACGGTTGTCGACCAGAATGTTTTCGACATTCTTGAAGCCATCCGTCGTGATGAAGTGAGCCATGTTCGTCGTTTCCGACGTGTTGACGAGGATCTTCCCGTCTGGGCTCATGCCCATGCCTTCAGGCTCAACGCCCACCGGAATGTCGGTGATGATGGTACCCTTGAAGATATCGACGACTGTGACGAGGTTGTCGTCTTCGTTCGAGACATAGAGCGGATTGCCCGACGTGTGCAGGATCGGCAACTCGGGGTCGGGACCCGACGGCAGGTCCTTCACGAATTTGTAGGTCTCCGCGTCGAACACCTGAATGCGGTTGTCGTCCGAGGTGCAGACGATCACCCACTTGCCGTCCTTCGACAAAATGATGCCGCGCGGACGGTTACCCGTCTTGATCGTGTGGACGACTTCGAGCTTCTCGCTGTCGATCACCGAAATCGTGTTTTCCTTTTCGTTCGAGACGAAAATCTTATATGCGGCCGCCGGTCCCGCGCCGAGTGCGAGCGAAGACAGGGAGAGGGCGGCCAAGGCAGCGGCATTTTTGAAGAGCGTCATCGTCGATCCTCTGGTGTGTGAGGGTTATCGTCAGTCAGCGGTCCGTAGTGAAGACCGCGTCACTTGTTGTACGCCCGGCATTTCGTTTCAGGCTTATCGACGCCGAGCGTATCGAGTTCCGTAAACTGGTGCAGAAATCCGGGCTGCGGAGATACGGTGACGTGCATCTTGCCGGTGGCGAGCACGATGGGCTGGCGCAACTGGCCATTCCAGGCGCGATAGGTCAGCTTGCGACCCTTGAACGCCGCCAATTCGAATTCCGGCGACAGCATGTAAGGAATGATGGCCTTGCGATCGACGGACTGCGTGCGCGTCGCCGCCTCCCCGATAGAACGCACGGCCATCCACGTCTGATAGTCGAGCGGCCGCATATTGCGTGACGCGAGCCGTTTGAACCGGTTTTGGAACTGCGTACCGCCCCAGAGTTCGATGGCAGGGTGCCAACTCGTTGGAAACAGTCCTGCCGTACCGGCCACCGGTCGTGCATCCCACGTCCGATAGGGGAAGTATTCGCCGAACAACTCACCTTCGTCCGCGACCAGCAGCACATCGTGCGCTGGTAGTTTCTGCGTGAAGGTCGGGATTTGTTGCTGGATCTGCTCGAACCCGCCGTCGGACCGGCGGCTACCCGGATCGTATTTGAACTCGCGTTCTTCGAGGATCTTCATGCCGAAGCGTTGCGCGGAGCGACGCAGGGCATCAGCGTAGGCTTTGTCTTCCGGCGTCGGCCCCACGATGAGAACCCAGTTCCCCCACCGTTTCCAGGCGAGATATTGCGCAAGCCCATCTGCCAGCATGGTGCGCGATGGTGCGGTATGCTTCAGGTTTGCGCGGCAATCTCCTTCGCGAATGTTCTCGTCCGGCGCCGATGCGTTGAAAATCACCGCATCAAGACCTTTGAGGGCATCGGCAAGTTCGATGGTTGGCTTGGCGTCGAGATCCGTCACCACGAATCCGATCCCGGCCTCGACCTTTTTCTTTGTCTCAGCGATCAGTTCCGCCGGATCTTCGCTCTCGATGAGTTCGAGCGCGAAATTCTGCTTCAGGAAGCGGCCGGTCGTGTTGTTGTCGTCGATTGCCAGGCGCGCGCCGGCCAAGCCGTCATCTTTCGGCGGCAAGTCGAGGAGCGACAGCGGCGGCAACCGGTTCGGCCTAAGCTGCCGGACCATCAGAATATTCAGAGTTTTGACATCGGAAGCCTCGGGTGCTGCCGGGACCGCGGCCGGATCAGCCGGAGCGACACCGGGGGGCGCGCCAGCGATCACGGCTGACGGGAGAGCAGCGAGAGCTAAGCTGCTGGCAATGCAGCCCAATACTGCCGACCGGAGCGATCGCAGCCGGAACGACCTCGCCGCCTGAAACGGCAGACGCCCCACCGGGTCGAGCGGGGAAAAAGCTGGGTTGGCTTGCGTCACGCGGCGTTTCCATTTTGTTACTTTATACCGTACTGAAATCGCCATCCTGGCCCAAATGTCAAGCCGTGACGGGCACCGGTAGCGGGAATGTTATAACATTTGATACTGGACGTAATCGACCGCTCTCGCAATCTGCGGGGGCCGTTGCCACGTTAAGCTGAAACATCAATAACGCACATGCGGGTGCCGGAGACCGAGGTCCTTGGTCCGCGTGAGCCATAAAAAAACAGACCGGGAGCATCGATGAGACGGGCCTTAACGGTTGCGCTGTTCGCCCTGATGGCGTCGGCCGGACTATCGGGCGCAGCAAACGCGGCCCAGAAGACGGTTGTGCTGCCCTTCGACCTGGTGCTGCAGAAGAAGGAAGAGGATTTTTATATCGGCGCCGGCAAGCCCTCACCCGCGGAACAGGAGCGCCTGAAAACCATCAATGCCGAACTCGCCAAAATTCTGAGCGGCGATGGCGCTCACGATCTTATAGACACGACGCCTTTCGCAAAGGACATCGAGGCCGCCGCGCCGTTTGTCGACTGCAACGGCTGCGAAGTTGATCTCGCTAAGAAGCTCAACGGGGAGGTACTCTACACAGGCCTCGTCGATAAAGCTTCCGACACGCTCCTCAACATGCGCATCATGGAAATCGACGTTGCCAGCGGACAGCTGAAGCGTGCAGGAAATGTCGTCATTCAGGGAAATACCGATGAGGCCTGGCTGCGCGGCGTTCGTTGGCTCATGAAGAACAAACTCCCGACGCAGGCAAATGGGGCCGAGGTCAAGCAATGATCATTTCCCGACGAGCGCTGATCGCTGCTGGCATAGGTATGCTGGCCGCCGAAAGCCTTGCACGCGCTCGGCAGCGGTTTCGCCGCGTTCGCTGAGGCCCGCAAGCTCCGCGTCGCATCCGTGAAGTTCGGTACGCTCGCGTGGTTGCTCGAAACAATCAAAGCCGAGAAGCTGGACGAGAAATACAACGTCGCGCTCGAGATCATCGAAACCGCAACCAACCAGTCGAGTCCCGTCGCCCTCTACGGCGGCAGCGCCGATGTCGTGGTCACCGACTGGCCGTGGGCGTTGCGCCAGCGCTCCATGGGCGAAGCGGTCAAGTTCGCGCCCTTCTCCGGCGCGCTCGGTGCCGTCGTCGTCCCGGCCGACAGCCCGATCAAGACGTTCGCAGATCTTAAGGGCAAAAAGTTCGGCGTGGCCGGTTCCTCCACCGACAAAAGCTGGCTGTTGTTGCGCGCTCACGCGAAAAAGGAACTCGGAGCCGACTTGGTCGATCTCGTTCAGCCCCAGTATGGCGCGGCCCCGCTGCTCACCGAACAACTGAAGGATGGTCGGCTGGATGCTGTCCTCAACTTCTGGACCTTCACCGCACGTCTCGAGGCGCAAGGCTTCCGCCGCGTCATCTCCATGTCCGACGTGATGACAGCGCTGGATATCGACCCACAGCCCGCGCTTGTCGGCTTCATCTGGAAGGAAAGTTCCGAGGCAGACCTTCTGCCCGCAATCAACAGTCTCCTCGCCGCCGCTCGCGAAGCCAACGAATTGCTGGCCAACAGCGACGCGCCGTGGGAGCGCCTGCGCCCAATGATGAAAGCCGCCGATGATAAGGAATTCGCCGCATTGAAGGCGGGCTACCGCTCGGGCATCCGCGGCTACTGGAGCGAAGCTGACATGCAATCGGCTCAAAAGATCATGGACATTCTGCTGGCTGCCGGCGACGCGGAACTGGCCGGCAAGGGTACGCGCTTCGACCCGAAGGCTTTCTATGCTCCCGGCGCGTAAGGTCACGCCTGCGGGCGCCACTGCGGAGCGCCTGCTCTGGACCCTTGCCTCGCTCACGACTTTCGTTGCGCTGTGGTCGCTCGCCGCCGCGATCTCCGATAGCCGTCATCTGCCCGGCCCGGCCAAAGTGCTCGAGGTCCTGGGCCAGGAGGCGGCCAGCGGCGCGCTCTGGACCAACATGTCGATCACGCTGTTTCGTGTCGCATGCGCCTTCATCCTCGCCATGCTCATCGGCACGGTCATTGGCATCTTGATCGGCTCGTACAAACGCGCCGACCAATTCTTCGACAGCTGGCTCGTCCTGTTTCTCAACCTGCCGGCCCTCGTCATCATCGCGCTGTCTTACGTCTGGCTCGGGACCACCGAACTCACCGCGATCTTCGCCGTCGCCGTCAACAAGATCCCCAACGTCGCGGTGCAGATGCGTGAAGGCGCGCGGCAACTCTCCCGCGATCTCTCCGAGATGGCCGGCGTCTATAACTTCGGCCCCTGGAAAACGCTGCGCCACGTGACGCTCCCCCAGTTGGCGCCGTTTGCTGCTGCGGCCGCGCGATCCGGCCTCGCACTTGTGTGGAAGATCGTGCTCGTCGTCGAAGCGCTGGGCGGCCATGCCACCGGTGTGGGCCACCAGATCCATGCCGCCTTCGGCAACTACGACGTGCCGACGATCCTTGCCTACGCGCTGGCCTTCATCGTGGTCATCCAGATCGTCGAGTTCGGCGTGCTGCAGCCCCTCCAAGCGCGGGTGAACAGATGGCGCCGATAACTGAGACCACAACGGAGAACTCAGTCCGCATAAGGGTCAAGCGCAAGACGTTCCCCGCCATCGGCGGTCGCGACGAGAACACCGTTCTGCGTGATGTGTCGTTCGAGGTCGCCCCGCGCGAGTTCGTGGTGCTCACCGGCCCGTCCGGTTGCGGCAAGTCCACGTTGCTCAACATCGTCGCTGGCCTCGACCAGGATTACGAGGGCGACATCGACCTCGGCCCCGGCAGTCCGCGCATGACGTTTATCTTCCAGACGCCGCGTCTGCTGCCCTGGCGAACCATCCGCGAAAACCTGATGCTCTCGCTTCCCGACGGCGATCGCCGCCAGGACAACGTCGACGCAATCCTTGACCGCGTCGGCCTCACCGAAGCAAAAAACGCTTACCCCGAACGCACATCACTCGGCATGCAGCGCCGCGCGGCGCTCGCCCGTGGCTTCATCCAGGAGCCCGACATCCTGCTCATGGACGAGCCCTTCGTCTCGCTCGACGATCCAACGGCGCAAGGCCTGCGCGAACTCCTCGTGGATCTCTGGAACAGCCGTCCGACAACGGTCTTGTTTGTCACCCACGACCGTCATGAGGCGGTGATGCTCGGCACCCGAATCTTGCGCCTCGCGCCCGGCTCTGCGAGTATCATCGCCGACGAGACCGTGCGCTTGACCCCGTCCGACCGCACCAGCCGCGACAAGGTGCAGGCTGAACTGAAGCGCATCTTCGAAAGCCCGAAAGTGGGCGTTTCAAAAGGTTGACCGATACGATGCCGGCCGGTTCCTCCGGTCGCCCGCGCTTCCTGGCGAGCGTGATGAGCGCGCCGGAAGCGCTCACCGCTCTGGCGGCGGGCGCCGAAATCATCGATGGCAAGAACCCGGCGGAAGGCGCACTCGGCGCTCTCCCGCACGCGACCGTCCGCGCCATCGTCGAAGCGGTCGGCCACGTCGTGCCCGTCAGCGCCACGATTGGCGATCTGCCCGCGATCCCTGATGTCCTCTGCGACGCCGCCACGCGATGGCCGCGACCGGCATCGATCTCGTCAAAATCGGCTTCTTTGACGGCGGCGACGCGAAGGCCAGCATCGCAGCCCTCGGCCGCCTCGACCTCGGCCAAGCCCGCCTCGTCGGCCTGCTCCTTGCCGACCGCAACCCGGACCTTAACCTTGTCGCCGCCATGGCAGATGCGGGGTTCGCGGGCGTCATGCTCGACACCGCCACCAAGGATGGCCGCGCCCTGCCGGACGTGATGAGCACCGCCGAAATCTCCCGCTTTGTCGATGCCGCCCGCGCGGTTGGCCTCTTCGTCGGCCTCGCTGGCGCGCTCCGTTTGGAGCACATCCCCATCATCGCCGCGTTGACCCCGGACGTCATGGGCTTCCGCGGCGCGTTGTGTTCTGGCAAGCGCAGGGAAGGATCGATAGAAGAGGGGGCGGTGCGCGCCGTCGCACGCGAACTGTCCGCCACACCCACACCGGCCTGCCGAGTGTGGGCAACACTTTGACGCCCACACCGGCCTGCCGAGTGTGGGCAATAAACTGACGTGGCCCGATGGTCCGTCACGCCACTCTCGAGGCCACACCATGACTGACCGCCGCAAAGGCGCTGCCACGATGCATTCTGCACCCACGCCGCTGGCACACACCGACGACAAGATTTTCGTCAAAGATTACATCAAGGACGCCAACATCGGCATCTACGCCGAGGAGAAGGGCGTCACCCAGCAGATTCGGCTCACGGTTGATGCATTCCTCGCACCCGGCATCGTGTCCACCGTCGATGAGATGGTCGAGGTGCCCTCGTACACCGACATCATCGACGCCATCGACCACCTGATCGGCCGCGGCCATATCAACCTCGTCGAGACGCTCGCCGAAGAACTGGCAACAATGCTCCTGCGCGACAACCGCATCGGCGGCGTCCGCGTTCTCGTCGAAAAGCTGGAGCGCGGCCCCGTGCGCGGCGTCGAGATTTATCGCACGCGCACCGCCTGATGCCGGGATCGCTCCTGGTCCTGAAGCTCGGCGGCAGCCTGCTCGAGAGCGGCCGTCTCGCCGCCGTCCTCGACATCGTTGCAAAGCGCAAACGGCCCGTCATCGTTGTTCCTGGTGGCGGCAGGTTCGCGGATCAGGTTCGCGAGGCGCAGGCCGCCAACGGCTTCGACGACACCTCTGCCCATCGCCTCGCACTCTTCGCCATGCATCAGATGGCGAATGTCATCGCCTCCCGCTCGCGCCACTTTGCGCCCGCCGCCACCAAAGAGGAAATCGGCATGGCCGGCGTCAACGGTCTCGTCCCTGTCTGGCTGCCGAGCACCATGGCCGGCGCCGATCCGGCCATCCCCAGATCTTGGGATATGACCTCCGACAGCTTGGCCGCATGGCTGGCGGGCGAGGTCGGCGCAAAAGACGTAGCCCTCGTCAAATCCTGCGAAGTCGATCCTGCCGCAACCCTCGATGATTTCACGGCATCAGGAATTGTCGACCCGCTCTTTCGCGACTACGTGGAAAAGCTCAACCTCTCCTGGTCGGTGATCGGGGAGGGCGACGACGCCACTCTCGCCCGTCTCGTCGCCGCATCCAGCGAGCGACATTGACTTTTCCGCCGCTGCTCTATCGACGCGACGCAGCCCCCGTGTTAGGGCCGACACCATGGCAAAAGACGACCTGAAAACACCCCGCTGGGGATGGGCGCTGACCGGCTCGGGACACTTCGTGAAGGAGACCCTTGCGATCATCCAGCGGCTCCCCGATCTCGATCTCTTCCTGTCGAGTGCCGCCGAAGAAGTGATCAAAATGTACAAGCAGGAGCTTGTGCTGATGGAGGGCGCGCGCGTCTACAAGGACCGCACCGCCAGCGCCGCCCCCGTCGGTAACTTCTACTACGGCGTCTACCACACGCTGATCCTCGGCCCTGCCACCTCGAACACGGTGGCGAAGTGCGTTTACGGCATCTCCGACAACCTCGCGACAAACGTCTTCGCGCAGGCCGGTAAATGCCGCGTGCCCGCGATCGTCTTTGCCTGTGACACGGCCCCCGTGATGGATACGGAAGCGCCGAAAGGCATGGTGAAGGTCTATCCGCGCCGCATCGATCTGGAGAATACCGAGAAGCTCAAATCGTTCGAGGACACGACGGTGGTCGAGACGATCGAAGACTTCGAACGGGCAATCGATGCGCGGCAGAAATGGCTGAACGGCTCCTCTTCCTGACCGGCCATCTGGCCGAGCCTCGCCTCGTCGAGACGATCCGCGGGATCGGGCTTGACGAGGGGAGTTGGCACGTCCGCAATATCGGCATCAAGGTCGCCGCCCTGATGACGGATGCGATCATCCGCAATCGCTTGAAAGGGCCCATCGAAGCCGATCGCGTGATCTTGCCCGGCCGTGTCCGCATGGATCTCGATGTGCTGAAGGATCATTACGGCGTTCCCTTCGTGCGCGGCCCCGACGAACTGATTGACCTTCCCGCGTATCTTGGCAAAGGCGGCAAGCCGCCGGATCTGTCCAAGCACGATCTGCGCATCTTCGCCGAAATTATCGACGCGCCAGGACTCCCGATCGATGAGATCGTCGCCCGCGCGCTGACCTACGCGGAGAAAGGCGCCGACGTCATCGACATCGGCTGCCAGCCGGACGTGCCGTTCCCCAACCTCGAAGAGATCGTCGCCACGTTGAAGGCGCGGGGGCTCAAGGTCTCAGTCGATTCCGGCGACGTATCGGAGTTGGCTCGCGCGGCCAAAGCCGGCGCCGATCACGTGCTTTCGCTCGATGAAACATCGCTCGATGCCGTCGCCGGCACGTCGTGCGTGCCCATCCTCGTTCCCAAACCCCATGGTGATCTCGCCTCCCTCATCCGCGCCATCGACAAGGCGAAGGAAAAAGGGATCCCCCACATCGCCGACCCGATCCTCGATCCCATCCACTTCGGCTTCACCGCCTCGATCGAGCGCTACGCCGAACTGCGCCGCCAGCGCCCCGACGTCGAAATCCTCATGGGCACCGGCAATCTGACCGAACTCACCGACGTGGACAGCCAGGGCCTCACCGCCACGCTGCTCGGCATCGCGTCTGAACTGCGCATCCAGAACGTGCTTATCGTGCAAGTCTCGCTGCACACGCGCCGCACGATCGAAGAGCATGATGCGGCCCGCCGTCTCATGTTCCGCGCCCGCGAGGACCAAAGCCTGCCGAAAGGCCTCGGCGGCGGCTTGCTCTCGCTGCACGATCTCGTACCGTTTCCAGCCAAGCCCGAAGAAATCGCCAAGTGGGCGACCGAAGTCCGCGACAACAACTTCCGCATCGAAGCGGCCGTTGACGGCATCCACATCTACAATCGCGACGGTCATCACGTGGCGACCGACCCGTTCGATCTCTATCCAAAACTCGGCGTCGAGGCCGATGGTAGTCACGCATTCTACCTGGGCTACGAGCTCGCCAAAGCCGAGATCGCCCGCGCGCTGGGCAAACGCTACGCGCAGGATAATCCCCTCGACTGGGGTATTGCCGCCGATAAGAAGAGCGAAGATCTGATCCGCCACGCGCCCGAGGCTTCCACAGTCACCGCCGCGCGCGAGGCCAAACGCAAAGCGCAGAAGGAGAGGCGGGATGCCGAGGATCGTCGAGACGATCGTGACGACCCTGAACCAAAAGGGTGAAGCGCACATTGCGCCGCTGGGTCTCATCGATGATGACGGCACCGGCTGGATCGTGGCGCCGTTCCGTCCCTCGCGCACGCTCGACAATCTCATGTCGAACCCATTCGTCGTCGCCAGCCACACCGACGACGTGCGCGTTTTCGCCGGCTGCATCACCGGCCGCCGCGAGTGGCCGCTTCTCAAAGCCGATATCGTGAACGGCGTGCGGCTCGAAAATGCCGTCTCACACTGGGAATTGAAGGTCGATCGCCTGACCGATCACGAGCAGCGCCCGCGCTTCCATTGCCAGATCGTACACTCCGGTTCGCATCGCCCTTGGCCCGGTTACAACCGCGCGCAAGCCGCCGTCCTCGAACTCGCGGTGCTGTCCACACGTCTCGGAATGCTGCCGCCCGAGAAAGTTGAATCCGAACTCAAGTATCTCCAAATCGCCATCGACAAAACCGCCGGCGAACGCGAACTGGAAGCCTGGGGCTGGCTCATGGAGCGCATCGACGCCTGGCGCCACGGCGACGACAAGGCGACCAAGAAAATCTAAGCAGCCACAGCAAGCTGACGCTCGCGTGCCAACAGCGCGCGCTTGCGCTCCACGCCCCACCGATAGCCCGACAGTGAACCATCGCCGCGCACGACGCGATGACACGGGATCAGCACCGCGATTGGGTTGGCCGCACACGCCGCCGCCACCGCGCGCGCAGACGGTCGGCGCACCGATCGCCTTGGCGATCTCCGTATAGCTGCGCGTCTGACCCGCCGGGATCGCCCGTAAAGCGTCCCACACACGTCGTTGAAATTCTGTCCCTCGAACATCGAACACGAGGTCATGCGCCCGCGCCGGGTTTTCGATCCTTTCGACGACGTGCCGCAGTGCATCGGCTAATATGGGTTCGGCAAGCTGAAGGGTCGCGCCACGAAAACGCTGATCCAGATCATCTTGCAGCGCTGCCGCGTTGTCGCCGATGAGAACCGCGCGAATGCCATGATCGCCAGCAGCCACGAGAACCAACCCCAGCGAACTTGGTCTCATCGCAAACCTGATCTCGTCGGCTTTATCGCCACTCGCGTCGCGTGCGACTTTTGTGGTCATATCCGCCTCCGAACCCTGCGCCGCATGTCCGCGCCGGCGAATTGGTAGCATAATGGTCATAGCAAGTTTGCCGAGCGGGCGCGCGCACCCTACACAAAAATCAATCGCAGCCATCAAATGCGCGCTCGCCATCAGATTAGCTGATTGAACGCATAAAAATGTAAGACTTTACCTTATCGAATGGATTGGCTAGGCCGTCCATCGTGGAATAGAGCGTGCCCCCGCGCCGCTGAGAGGAGACGACATGAACGAGATCAGTAAGTGTCCGATGCACGGGACCCCCGCCCGCGTCACCATCGGGGGCCGCACCAACCGCGACTGGTGGCCCAACCAACTGAACTTGAAGGTCCTCCACCAGCACGCGCCCGCCGCCAACCCGATGGGCTCCGCCTTCAACTACGCCGATGAATTCAAGAAGCTCGACTACGCGGCACTGAAACGCGATCTCACCGCATTGATGACCGACAGCCAGGATTGGTGGCCGGCAGACTATGGCCACTACGGCGGTCTCTTCATCCGTATGGCGTGGCACAGCGCCGGCACCTACCGCACGGCGGACGGCCGCGGCGGCGCGGGTTCGGGCTCGCAGCGCTTTGCCCCGCTCAACAGCTGGCCGGACAACGGCAACCTCGACAAGGCGCGCCGCCTCCTGTGGCCGATCAAGCAGAAGTACGGCAACAAGATTTCGTGGGCCGATCTGTTCGTGCTCGCCGGCAACGTCGCGATCGAGTCGATGGGCGGTAAGACCTTCGGCTTCGCCGGCGGCCGCGCCGACGTGTGGGAGCCCGAGGAAGATATTTATTGGGGCAGCGGAAGGCGAGTGGCTTGGTGACAAGCGCTACTCGGGCGACCGCGTGCTCGAGAAGCCTCTCGCCGCCGTGCAGATGGGCCTCATCTACGTCAATCCGGAAGGCCCGAACGGCAAGCCCGATCCGTTGGCCTCCGCGCGCGACATCCGCGAGACGTTCGCCCGCATGGCCATGAACGACTATGAGACCGTGGCTCTGACTGCCGGTGGCCACACCTTCGGCAAGACGCACGGTGCCGGCGACGCCGCCCACGTCGGTCCGAATCCCGAAGCCGCCCCCATCGAAGCCATGGGTTTCGGCTGGCTCTCCACCTACAAGAGCGGCAAGGGCGCGCGACACGATCACCTCGGGCCTTGAAGGCGCCTGGACGCCCAATCCCATCAAGTGGGACAACGGCTACTTCGACGTGCTCTTCAAGTACGACTGGGAACTCGTGAAAAGCCCGGCGGGTGCATGGCAGTGGACGCCGAAGAACCTGCAGGAGCAGGACATGGCGCCCGATCCTGCCGATCCGTCGAAGAAGGTGCCGATCATCATGTCGACCGCCGACATGGCGATGAAGATGGACCCGGCCTACGAGAAGATCTCGCGCCACTTCCACGCCAACCCGGATGAGTTCGCCGACGCGTTCGCGCGTGCCTGGTTCAAGCTGACCCATCGCGACATGGGCCCGAAGGTTCGTTATCTCGGTCCGGAAGTTCCCGCCGAAGAGCTGATCTGGCAGGATCCGCTTCCCCCCGTCGATCATCCGCTGATCGACGCCAACGACATCGCGGTTCTGAAAGGCAAGATCCTCGGCTCGGGTCTGACGACGGCCGAACTCGTCTCGACGGCGTGGGCCTCCGCATCATCGTTCCGCGGCTCGGACAAGCGGGGCGGCGCCAACGGCGCACGCATTCGCCTTGCTCCGCAGAAGGATTGGGAAGTCAACGAGCCGGAGAAACTGGCCAAGGTGCTGGCGACGCTCGAGGGCATCCAGAAGGCATTCAACGCCGCCGTCAGCGGCGGCAAGAAGGTGTCGCTCGCCGATCTCATCGTGCTCGCCGGCGGTGCCGCCGTCGAGCAGGCGGCGAAGGCGGCCGGCCACGCGATCGAAGTGCCGTTCACGCCGGGTCGCACGGATGCTTCGCTGGAGCAGACGGACGTGGAATCCTTCGAGATCATGGAGCCGGAAGCTGACGGCTTCCGCAATTACCTGAAGGCCGACTACGCAATTCCCGCGGAAGAAATGCTCGTCGATAAGGCGCAACTGCTTACGCTCACCGCCCCTGAGATGACGGTTCTCGTCGGCGGCCTGCGCGTGCTCGGCGCCAATCACGGCGGTGCCAAGCATGGCGTGTTCACACACCGCCCGGGCACGCTCACCAACGACTTCTTCGTCAACCTCGTTGATATGAGCACCGAGTGGAAGCCCACCTCCGAGGCCGCTCAGGTCTTCGAGGGCCGCGACCGCAAGACCGGCGCCGTTAAATGGACCGGCACCCGGGTGGACCTCGTCTTCGGCTCGAACTCGTTGCTGCGCGCCCTGGCTGAGGTCTATGCCCAGGACGACTCCAAGGAGAAGTTCGTGCGCGACTTCGTGGCCGCCTGGACCAAGATCATGAACGCCGACCGCTTCGAGATCGCCCAGAAGGCCGCCGCCTGAAAAATAATAAAGACGCCTGAGACTAGTGTGCCCCGGATTGCCAACGCAGTCCGGGGCACTTCATGTTCAGTACCGTCGACCCTTCACAGGAGCGCCGTAAGCGGTTATCAAGCGGCTTCCGGCTCGGCCGGTATGCGGACGTAGTTCAATGGTAGAACGGCAGCCTTCCAAGCTGCATACGTGGGTTCGATTCCCATCGTCCGCTCCAGTCATCCCTTGACCGCACCTTAAAGACGCCGTCCGCCTGCGGACCGCATTCGCGCCACCTCTTCGCGCCGCCGCGCCTCTTCCAGATCGATCGGCGGCTGCTGTTCGTGCGGGCGCTCGCCCCGATGCTCTTCCTCTTCATACAGGTCGCGGGTGGCCTGCTCCGTACGCGCCACACCTGCCGGGTCATCCCGCCGCCGCTCGTCCGTCTGCCGCACACCCCGCGCCAGCAGAATACCGAGGATCAGCGGACCGGCGACGAGCGCGATCAGCCACAGCCATTGTGTATCGCCAAGCATGGGTTTGTCCTTTCCTGAGCTGCCCCCGAATAGATTGAAACCTGCCCGGCCGCCCATCGGTTCCGCATGCCGGCGTCCTGCGCGCTAATTGGAGCCGTCCACCAGCTGCGAGGCGGCCAATTACAAGCGTCTGCCACACACCTGTCGCACGCAGCTTTAAGCTTGAACTCGCCATCTCAAGCCACTAGACACACGCCCGAACACGGGCGCCGCGCCACGGGCTGCGGTACCTCGTGCCTCAGACCTGTAGAACCGAGGACGAACCCTTATGGCGAAGGCAAAATTCGAACGTAACAAGCCGCATTGCAACGTCGGCACGATTGGCCACGTTGACCACGGCAAGACGACTCTGACGGCGGCTCTGACGAAGGTTTCGGCGGATCGCGGCTGGACGGCGACGTCGATCGCGTACGACGAAGTGGCGAAGGCTTCGGAGAGCCAGGGCCGCCGCGACCCGACGAAGATTCTGACGATTGCGACCTCGCACGTCGAGTACGCGACGCCGAACCGCCACTACGCGCACGTCGACTGCCCCGGCCACGCCGACTACGTGAAGAACATGATCACGGGTGCGGCGCAGATGGACGGCGCGATCCTGGTCGTTTCGGCCGTTGACGGTCCGATGCCGCAGACGCGCGAGCACATCCTGCTGGCCCGCCAGGTCGGCGTTCCCTACATCGTGGTGTTCCTGAACAAGTGCGACGTCGTCGAAGACGAAGAGCTCTGGACCTCGTCGAGATGGAAGTGCGCGAGCTTCTGTCGAAGTACCAGTTCCCGGGCGACGACACGCCGATCATCCGCGGCGCGGCGATCAAGGCTCTGAACGGTGAGAAGGGCCCGCTGGCGGACGAGGCGATCATCAAGCTGTACGAAGCGCTCGACACCTACATCCCGCTGCCGGATCGTCCGAAGGATCAGCCGTTCCTGATGCCGATCGAAGACGTGTTCTCGATCTCGGGCCGCGGCACGGTTGTGACGGGCCGTATTGAGCGCGGCGTGATCAAGGTCGGCGAAGAAGTCGAGATCGTCGGTCTGCGCGACACGCAGAAGTCGGTGGTGACGGGCGTCGAAATGTTCCGCAAGCTCTTGGACAGCGGTGAAGCTGGCGACAACGTCGGCTGCCTGCTGCGCGGCATCGACAAGGAAGCCGTTGAGCGTGGTCAGGTTCTGGCCAAGCCCGGTTCGGTGAAGCCGCACAAGAAGTTCAAGGCGGAAGCCTACATTCTGACGAAGGATGAGGGCGGTCGCCACACGCCGTTCTTCACGAACTACCGTCCGCAGTTCTACTTCCGCACGACGGACGTGACGGGTGTCGTCACGCTTCCGGCGGGCACGGAAATGGTGATGCCGGGCGACAACGTCTCGATGGACGTCGAACTGGTGTCACCGATTGCGATGGAAGAGAAGGTCCGCTTCGCCATCCGCGAAGGCGGCCGCACCGTCGGCGCCGGCGTCGTCACCTCGATCGTCGAGTAATTCGGAATCCGGCAGCCGGCAACAGGCAGCCGTCGCGTAAGCGACGGCTGCCTTTCATGCCGACTGGCCGTTCCATGACGAATGAGTATCCGGTGCCGGTTCGTGCCGGTTGCCGGTTGCCGGTTGCCGGTTGCGAACGCGGAGCGCATCGATGATCGTCACGACCACCAATGACCTTGCCGGCTATCGCATCGTCCGAACGCTCGGCGTCGCCAAAGGCCTGACTGTCCGCTCCCGCAGCGTCGTGGGAAACATCGGTGCCGCGATCCAGATCCTCTTCGGCGGACACATCACCGTCTACACGCAAGCTGGCCGAGCAGACCCGGCAGGAAGCCTTCGATCTTGCTCATTCAGAACGCGGAGCAGATGGGCGCCAACGCCATTCTGGCCTTTCGCTATGATGCCAACGAAATCGCGTCGGCCGTAACCGAGGTCCTCGCCTACGGCACCGCGGTCGTGGTCGAACCAATTTCATGAAGTTCAAAAAATTCACCACGTCAGCGGTGACAAAGCGGAAAACATCCGCTAGAGGTGGCGGCCCTGGCTCGACCCGGCTGAAAAGTTGGTTTGCGGGCCTGTAGGGGTGTAGCTCAATTGGTAGAGCGTCGGTCTCCAAAACCGAAGGTCGCAGGTTCGAGACCTGCCGCCCCTGCCATTTGAATTGCGAGCGGGCTCGCGGCGAGGGCGCCGGGCCGGTTCTTTGGGATGGCGCTTCTGGAGGGGTACCTCCGGCGGCGCCGTGCTGTTTTGTCGCATGCGCCCGGTGAAGACAGCGTCGATGGCGATGTATAACCCGTTGCAGTTCATCCAAGAGGTTCGGCAGGAAGTCGCCAAGGTCACTTGGCCGACCTGGAAAGAAGTGTGGGTCACCACGCTCATGGTCATCATCATGGTGACCCTGGCGGCCCTGTTCTTCCTTGCCGCTGATCAGCTCTTGGGCTGGTTCATTAATGCGATCCTCGGTCTCGGACGCTGACCGTTTCGAAACGCTAGCTCAATTCCGCACAACGAGACGAGAGAACACGCGACACATGTCCAAACGCTGGTACATTGTCCACGCCTACACGAACTTCGAGCGCAAGGTGGCCGACGCCATCAAAGAGCGTGCGAAGACGTCGGGTCTGGAGCATCTCATCGACGAGGTGATGGTGCCGACCGAAGACGTCATCGAAGTCAAGCGGGGCCGCAAAATTCACGCCGAGCGGAAGTTTCTCCCGGGCTACGTGCTCGTGAAGATGGAGATGACCGACCCCGGCTTCCTTCTGATCAAGAACACGCCGAAGGTCACGGGGTTCCTCGGCGCCGACAACAAGCCCATGCCGATCCCGGAAGAGGAAGCGATGCGCATCCTCAACCAGGTCAAGGACGGTGTCGAGCGCCCGGCCCCGTCGATCATTTACGAGATCGGCGAACAGGTGAAGGTGATCGATGGTCCCTTCGCCTCCTTCCAGGGCGAAGTGGAGGAGGTCGACGGCGAGCGTTCGCGCTCAAGGTCGGCGTCTCGATTTTCGGCCGCAAGACACCGGTCGAACTCGAGTTCCAGCAGGTGGAGAAGGTCGCCAGCTAACGAATACAAGACCGCTCTCACACGAGGGCGGTTTCATGACTTCCGGCGCATCGCGCCGGAGGAACTCCGCCTCGCTGGTTTGAAAGACCGGTTCGGCGGAAACCCGCGGGAGAGCCTGGACGCTGAGTTCCGCCTGAAAAGGCAACGTCGAAAGGCTCGCTCAACCGCTAACCCTCGGATGGTACGCCGCAAGGCGCCTCATCCGGCAAGTTCCAGGGGAACACATGGCAAAGAAAATAGACGGTTACATCAACCTGCAGGTGCCTGCAGGCGCCGCCAACCCGGCTCCGCCCATCGGCCCCGCGCTCGGTCAGCGCGGCGTCAACATCATGGAGTTCTGCAAATCCTTCAACGCCAAGACGAAGGATCTCGAGCAGGGCACGCCGATCCCGGTGAAGATCACGGTCTTCTCCGACCGCTCCTTCACCTTCGAAATGCGCACGCCGCCCGCGACCTATCTCATCAAGAAGGCCGCCGGCATGAAGCCCACGGGCAAGCCGGGCTCGGGTTCCAAGAACCCCGGCCGCGACGTCGCCGGCGAAATCACGATGGCGCAGCTGCGCGACATCGCGAAGCTGAAGATGAAGGACATGAACACGAACGATCTGGATCAGGCCGCCAAGACGATCGCGGGCTCTGCCCGTTCGATGGGCCTCAAGGTGGTGGAGTGATCCAATGACGAAGAGCAACGTATCTGCAACTGATGTCAAGGCCACCCGCGAAGCCGGCGGCAAGCGCGCCTTCGCCATCTCCAAGGGCGTCGATCGCACCAAGGCTTACGGCGTCGACGAAGCCGTGAAGCTCATCAAGGAGCGCGCCAAGGCGAAGTTCGACGAAACCATCGAGATCGCGATGAACCTCGGCGTCGATCCCAAGCACGCCGACCAGATGGTTCGCGGCGTCTGCAATCTGCCGAACGGCTCGGGCCGCACCGCGCGCGTCGCGGTGTTCGCCCGCGGCGCCAAGGCGGAAGAAGCCAAGGCCGCCGGTGCCGACATCGTCGGCGCGGAAGACCTCGTGGAGATCGTGTCGAAGGGCCAGATCAACTTCGATCGCTGCATCGCCACGCCCGACATGATGGGCCTCGTCGGCCGCCTCGGTAAGGTGCTGGGTCCGCGCGGCCTGATGCCGAACCCGCGCGTCGGCACGGTGACGATGGACGTCGTCGGCGCCGTCAACGGCGCCAAGGGCGGCTCGGTCGAATTCCGCGTCGAGAAGGCGGGCATCGTCCACGCCGGCGTCGGCAAGGCGAGCTTCACGGAGAAGGCCCTGGTCGAGAACATCAAGGCGTTCGTCGACGCCGTGGTGAAGGCAAGGCCCTCGGGCTCCAAGGGTACGTATTTGAAGAAGGTCTCGCTGTCCTCGAGCATGGGCCCGGGCGTCAAGATCGAGACCGCTTCTGTAGCATCGGGTCCGGCTGCCAACTAAGGCGGCCTGATCCTCACGACATCCGGAGAAATCCGGGTGGCCCGGGACGGATGCGCCGCAAGGTGGATCGGTCCCGGTTCGACTGTCCGAGACTGTGGGTGCTGGGCAACCGGCTTGAACCGCTCAACCGATGCGGGCCCGCATGAGACAGAAGCGACCCGGATGAAGAACGCGCGTGAGCGCATTCCATTCCGGTTTGAAACTTCTGGGTCAGCACCGTGTCGTCCTTCTCACCGAAGGCCGCGCGGAAGGACAGACAAAGCGCTGCGCGAGGCAACGGGAAACCGGACCCGGACGCAGCTGGTGCAACCCGCGAGAGAGCCAATCATGGTCTTTCTCGCAACGAGGAGTGAGCAGTGGATAGAGCCGCGAAACGTGAGCTCATCGACCGTCTCCATACCGTGTTTGACGACGCGGGAGTGGTGGTGGTCGCCCACAACACCGGCATGGTGGCTGCCCAATCCGCGGAATTCCGTCGCGTCGTGAAAGACGCTGGCGGCTCCGTGAAGGTGGCCAAGAACAAGCTGGTGCAGCTCGCAATCAAGGACACTGCGACTGCCGACATTTCGGATCTTCTGAAGGGGCCGACCGTCCTGGCCTATTCGAAGGATCCGATTGCCGCTGCGAAGGCAGCGGTCGCATACGCCAAGGGGAACGACAAGCTCGTCATCCTCGGCGGCGCGATGGGCAAGACGGTTCTCGATGCGAAGGGCGTGAAAGCGCTCGCAGAGCTGCCGTCGCTCGATGAACTGCGGGCCAAGCTGATCGGCCTCCTGAACGCGCCGGCGACCAAGATCGCCCGCACGATCAAGGAGCCGGGTGGCCAGCTCGCACGTGTCATCCAGGCGAAGGCGTCTCAGGGCGACGCCGCCTAAGGGTCGAATGAGCAATCCACGCGGGATCTTCTTGCGAAGCCCGCGCTCAAAAGTTCAAACCGGAAGGAAGTAATCGAATGTCGAAGCTTGAAAAGATCGTCGACGACCTGTCGTCGCTCACCGTTCTCGAAGCCGCAGAACTCGCAAAGCTGCTCGAAGAAAAGTGGGGCGTCTCGGCCGCCGCTGCCGTCGCTGTCGCGGCTGCTCCCGCCGCCGCCGCTGCTCCCGTCGAAGAGCAGACCGAGTTCTCGGTCATGCTCGTCTCGGGCGGCGACAAGAAGATCAACGTCATCAAGGAAGTCCGCGCCATCACGGGTCTTGGCCTCAAGGAAGCCAAGGACCTCGTCGAGGCCGGCAACAAGGTCGTCAAGGACGGCGTCTCCAAGGATGACGCTGCCAAGATGAAGAAGCAGCTCGAAGACCAGGGC
Organism: uncultured Alphaproteobacteria bacterium; assembly: GCA_963708775.1. Lineage (GTDB taxonomy): Bacteria > Pseudomonadota > Alphaproteobacteria > Rhizobiales > Hyphomicrobiaceae > JAGVSR01. The sequence goes on from CAVPTI010000014.1 coordinate 73,900, forward strand.
GCCAAGGTCGAGCTGAAGTAAGCACTCACGTGCCCGGCGGCCGGCTCCGCGGAGCGGAGTCGCCGGGCACCACTGAAAACGTTTTTCCGGAGGGTCCTGCGGGGCGAAAGCCGCCGTAACGGGCCCTCCGGTGAGCCGTTTCTTAAGACGGTTTTCGGCACCAGCGGCGGCGGCCGCGGTGCACATGAAGCAAACGAAGCGTGGGGATCGCGACCCACGCGTCATGATAGCGAGGAGCGGACATGGCTGAGACGTTCAACGGCCGCAAGCGCATCCGGAAGAAGTTCGGCTCGATCCGCGAAGTCGCGGAAATGCCGAACCTCATCGAGGTCCAGAAGAGCTCGTATGACGACTTCCTGATGGTCAAGGAACCGCCGGGCGGCCGCAAGGACGACCACGGTCTTCAGGCCGTCTTCAAGTCGGTCTTCCCGATCTCGGACTTCTCCGGCAAGTCGACGCTCGAATTCGTGCGCTACGAGTTCGACCCGCCGAAGTACGACGTCGACGAGTGCATGCAGCGCGACATGACCTTCTCCGCGCCGCTGAAGGTCAAGCTGCGCCTGATCGTGTTCGATGTGAACGAAGAGACCGGCTCCAAGTCCATCAAGGACGTCAAGGAGCAGGACGTCTACATGGGCGAAATGCCCCTCATGACGTCGAACGGCACGTTCGTCATCAACGGCACCGAGCGCGTGATCGTCTCGCAGATGCACCGCTCGCCGGGCGTCTTCTTCGATCATGACCGCGGCCGCACGCACGCCTCCGGCAAGCTGCTGTTTGCTGCCCGCATCATTCCCTATCGCGGCTCCTGGCTCGACTTCGAATTCGACGCCAAGGATGTCGTCTACGTGCGCATCGACCGCCGCCGCAAGTTGCCGGTGACGACGCTGCTGTACGCGCTGGGCCTCGACGACGAGCAGATCCTGTCGACCTTCTACCGTCAGATTCCGGTCAAGGAATCCAAGCGCGGCTGGAAGATGCCGTTCGATGCCGGCAAGATCCGCGGCATGACTCCGCTCGGCGATCTCATCGACGCCAAGTCGGGCGACGTCGTGGCGAAGGCCGGCGAGAAGATCACCGCCCGCAAGGCGCGTGAACTCGCCGAAGCCGGCCTCAAGGAAGTGCTCGTGTCGGCCGAAGATCTCTCCGGCCGCTATATCGGCGAAGACGTCGTCGATCTCGAAAGCGGACAGATCTACGCCGAAGCCGGCGATGAACTCGATCCCAAGCTCCTGGCCGAAATCAAGGACCAGAAGATCAAGGAATTCCAGATCCTCGATATCGACCACGTCAATATCGGGCCGTTCATCCGCAACACGCTGCACATCGACAAGAACTCGAACTGTCAAGAAGCGCTGATGGACATCTACCGCGTCATGCGTCCGGGTGAGCCCCCGACCATCGAAGCGGCGACAGCCCTGTTCCACAGCCTGTTCTTCGACAGCGAGCGCTACGACCTCTCGGCCGTCGGCCGCGTGAAGATGAACATGCGCCTCGAACTCGATGCGCCCGACACCATGCGCGTCCTGCGCCGCGAAGACATCGTCGCGGTCGTCAAGACGCTCGTCGATCTGCGCGACGGCACGCGGCGAAATCGACGACATCGACCATCTCGGCAACCGCCGCGTGCGGTCTGTCGGCGAGCTCATGGAGAACCAGTACCGCCTGGGCCTCCTGCGCATGGAGCGCGCCATCAAGGAGCGCATGTCGTCGGTCGATATCGACACTGTCATGCCGCAGGACCTGATCAACGCCAAGCCGGCGGCTGCCGCCGTGCGCGAGTTCTTCGGGTCGTCGCAGCTCTCGCAGTTCATGGACCAGACCAACCCGCTGTCGGAAATCACCCACAAGCGCCGTCTCTCGGCGCTTGGCCCGGGTGGTCTGACGCGCGAACGCGCGGGCTTCGAAGTCCGCGACGTGCATCCGACGCACTACGGCCGCATCTGCCCGATCGAAACGCCGGAAGGCCCCAACATCGGTCTCATCAACTCGCTGGCGACCTTCGCCCGCGTGAACAAGTACGGCTTCATCGAGAGCCCCTATCGCCGCGTGAAGGACAACCGCGTGACGGACGAGGTCGTGTACCTCTCCGCCATGGAGGAAATGCGCCATCACGTTGCCCAGGCGAACGCCGAACTCGACGCCAAGGGCAAGCTCGTCGACGAACTGATCACCTGCCGCTACTCGGGCGACGTGCTTCTCGTTCCGCGCGAGAAGGTCGATTACATCGACGTGTCGCCCAAGCAGCTCGTGTCGGTCGCGGCCGCGCTCATTCCGTTCCTCGAGAACGATGACGCCAACCGCGCCCTCATGGGCTCGAACATGCAGCGTCAGGCCGTGCCGCTCATCCGCGCCGAAGCGCCGTTCGTCGGCACCGGCATGGAAGAGGTCGTGGCGCGTGACTCTGGTGCTGCCATCGCGGCACGCCGCTCGGGCGTCGTCGATCAGGTCGACGCAACCCGTATCGTGATCCGCGCCACCGAAGAAACCGACCCCTCCAAGCCCGGCGTCGATATCTACCGTCTGCGCAAGTTCCAGCGCTCCAACCAGAACACCTGCATCAACCAGCGTCCGCTGGTGAACGTGGGTGATCGCGTCGACGCCGGCGAAATCCTCGCCGACGGTCCCTCGACGGATCTGGGCGATCTGGCGCTCGGCAAGAACGTGCTCGTCGCGTTCATGCCGTGGATGGGCTACAACTTCGAGGACTCGATCCTCCTCTCCGAACGCGTCGTGTCCGATGACATCTTCACCTCGATCCACATCGAGGAGTTCGAAGTCATGGCCCGCGACACGAAGCTCGGTCCGGAGGAAATCACGCGCGATATTCCGAACGTCTCGGAAGAAGCGCTGAAGAACCTCGACGAAGCCGGCATCGTCTACATCGGCGCCGAAGTGAATCCGGGCGACATCCTCGTCGGCAAGATCACGCCGAAGGGCGAGAGCCCGATGACGCCGGAAGAAAAGCTGCTCCGCGCCATCTTCGGCGAAAAGGCCTCCGACGTGCGTGACACGTCGCTGCGTCTGCCGCCGGGCGTCTCGGGCACCATCGTCGAAGTTCGCGTCTTCAACCGCCACGGCGTGGAGAAGGACGAGCGCGCGATGGCGATCGAGCGCGAGGAGATCGAGCGTCTCGCGAAGGACCGCGACGACGAAATGCAGATCCTCGACCGCAACGTCTATGCGCGTCTCAAGGAAGCGCTGCTCGGCAAGGAAGTGGCCAAGGGTCCGCAGCGGCGCTCGCAAGGGCACCAAGCTCGACGACGCCATCCTCGACGACATCCCGCGCAGCCAGTGGTGGGAAATCGGTCTCGCCAACGAAAAGGCGCAGGCCGAACTCGAAGCCATCAACAAGCAGTACGAAGAGGCCAAGAAGAGCCTCGAGCGCCGCTTCGTGGACAAGGTCGACAAGCTCCAGCGCGGCGACGAACTGCCTCCCGGCGTGATGAAGATGGTCAAGGTCTTCGTCGCCGTGAAGCGCAAGATCCAGCCGGGCGACAAGATGGCCGGCCGTCACGGCAACAAGGGCGTCGTGTCCCGCATCGTTCCTTGCGAAGACATGCCGTTCCTCGAAGACGGTACCCATGTCGACGTGGTGCTGAACCCGCTCGGCGTGCCCTCGCGCATGAACGTCGGCCAGATCCTCGAAACGCACATGGGTTGGGCGTGCCGTGGTCTCGGCCGCCTCATCGATGAGGCGCTGCAGGAGTTCCACGCTTCGGGCAAGGCGGAAGCCCTGCGCGAGGAAATGAAGAAGATCTACGGCAAGGACGAGATCAAGGCCGGCATCAAGGACGAAGAACTCGTCGCTGCTGCCAAGCTCTTGAAGCGCGGCGTGCCCATCGCGACGCCGGTCTTCGACGGTGCCCGCGAGCCCGATATCGTGGAGATGCTGAAGCAGGCAGGCTTCGACGCATCGGGTCAGGTCACGCTCTTCGACGGCCGCACGGGTGAACCCTTCGATCGTAAGGTCACGGTCGGATACAAGTACATCCTGAAGCTGCACCACCTTGTCGACGACAAGATCCACGCCCGTTCGATCGGCCCGTACTCGCTCGTCACCCAGCAGCCGCTGGGCGGCAAGGCGCAGTTCGGCGGTCAGCGCTTCGGCGAAATGGAGGTCTGGGCCCTCGAAGCCTACGGCGCCGCCTACACGCTGCAGGAGATGCTCACCGTCAAGTCGGACGACGTGGCGGGCCGCACCAAGGTCTACGAGGCGATCGTCCGTGGCGACGACACCTTCGAGGCCGGCGTGCCGGAGAGCTTCAACGTGCTCGTGAAGGAAATGCGCGCGCTGGGCCTCAACGTCGAGCTTCTCAACTCCGAAGTCGTGCCGCCCGAAGGCACAACCGAGACGCCCGAACCTCAGCCGCAGCTGCCGCCCCAGGCCGCTGAATAACGACACGCATCATGCCTCTCTCCGCCCATGCGGAGAGAGGCCACTACCGCCCGCAATTTTCCGGGGCGTCTTCCCTGAGACGCTCCCCGAGGAGAGAAGAGCCGATGAACGAGATCACCAACCTCTTCAAGACGCAGGCGCCGGTGCCGACATTCGATCAGATCAAGATCTCGATCGCGTCGCCCGACGATATCCTTTCCTGGTCGTTCGGTGAGATCAAGAAGCCCGAAACGATCAACTACCGCACGTTCAAGCCGGAGCGTGACGGCCTGTTCTGCGCCCGCATCTTCGGGCCGATCAAGGATTACGAATGCTTGTGCGGCAAGTACAAGCGCATGAAGTACAAGGGCCTGATCTGCGAAAAGTGCGGCGTCGAAGTCACGCTCGCCAAGGTCCGCCGCGAGCGCATGGGCCACATCGAGCTCGCAGCGCCCGTCGCCCACATCTGGTTCCTGAAGTCGCTGCCCTCGCGCATCGGCCTCCTTCTCGACATGTCGCTGAAGGACCTCGAGCGCGTCCTCTACTTCGAGAACTACATCGTCATCGAGCCCGGCATCTCGCCCTTCAAGGAGCACCAGCTCCTCACCGAAGAGCAGTACAACACGGCCCTCGAAGAGCATGGCCAGGACAGCTTCACCGCCGGCATCGGCGCTGAGGCCATCCGCGAAATCCTGTCCGCGATGGATCTGCCGAAGATCGCCGAGGATCTGCGCCAGGAAATCAAGGAAGCCACGACCGAACTGAAGCCGAAGAAGCTCGGCAAGCGCCTGAAGGTCATCGAAGCCTTCATGGAATCGGGCAACCGCCCCGAGTGGATGATCCTGACCCACGTTCCGGTCATCCCGCCGGAATTGCGTCCGCTCGTCCCCCTCGACGGCGGCCGCTTCGCCACGTCCGATCTGAACGATCTCTACCGCCGCGTCATCAACCGCAACAATCGCCTCAAGCGACTGATGGAGCTGCGCGCGCCCGACATCATCATCCGCAACGAGAAGCGCATGCTTCAGGAAGCGGTTGACGCACTGTTCGACAACGGCCGCCGCGGCCGCGTCATCACGGGTGCCAACAAGCGTCCGCTGAAGTCGCTCGCCGACATGCTCAAGGGCAAGCAGGGCCGCTTCCGTCAGAACCTGCTCGGCAAGCGCGTCGACTACTCCGGCCGCTCGGTCATCGTCGTGGGTCCCGAACTCAAGCTGCACCAGTGCGGCTTGCCCAAGAAGATGGCGCTCGAGCTCTTCAAGCCCTTCATCTATGCGCGCCTCCAGACCTTGGGCCAGGCCGCGACCGTGAAGCAGGCCAAGAAGCTCGTCGAAAAGGAAAAGCCGGAAGTCTGGGACGTCCTCGACGAGGTCATCCGCGAGCATCCGGTGCTGCTCAACCGCGCGCCGACGCTGCACCGCCTCGGCATTCAGGCGTTCGAGCCGCAACTCATCGAAGGCAAGGCGATCCAGCTGCATCCGCTCGTCTGCGCGGCGTTCAACGCCGACTTCGACGGTGACCAGATGGCCGTGCACGTCCCGCTGTCGCTCGAAGCGCAGCTGGAAGCGCGCGTGCTCATGATGTCGACCAACAACATCCTGCATCCCGCCAACGGCCAGCCCATCATCGTGCCGTCGCAGGATATCGTTCTCGGCCTCTACTATCTCTCGATCCAGCGCGACAAGGAGCCGGGCGAGGGCATGATCTTCGGCTCGGTCGGCGAAATCCGTCACGCGCTCGAAGCCAAGGCCGTGACGCTCCACGCCAAGATCAAGGCGCGCTTCCGTGCCGTTGGTCCACAAGGCGAGGAAGTGATTGAACTGCACGAGACGACGCCGGGCCGCATGCTCCTCGGCGAAGTTCTGCCGCGCCGCCCGAACGTGAAGTTCTCGCTGGTCAACCAGCTGCTCACGAAGAAGGCCATCTCCGGCATGATCGATGCCGTCTACCGCAACTGCGGTCAGAAGGAGACGGTGATCTTCTGCGACCGCATCATGGCAGCTCGGCTTCCATCATGCGTTCAAGGCCGGCATCTCGTTCGGCAAGGACGACATGCAGATCCCGGAAACGAAGGCCAAGATCGTCGAGAAGACGAACGATCTCGTCCTCGAGTTCGAGCAGCAGTACCAGGACGGCCTCATCACCCAGCTCGAGAAGTACAACAAGGTGGTGGACGCCTGGTCGAAGTGCACCGATCAGATCGCCAAGGAAATGATCGATCGCATTTCGAATGCCGGCAAGGACAAGGACGGCCGCGAACGCCCGATCAACTCGATCTACATGATGAGCCATTCGGGTGCCCGCGGTTCGCCGACCCAGATGCGCCAGCTCGCCGCCATGCGCGGCCTCATGACGAAGCCGTCGGGCGAGATCATCGAGACGCCGATCATCTCGAACTTCAAGGAAGGCCTCTCGGTTCTCGAGTACTTCAACTCCACCCACGGCGCCCGTAAGGGTCTGGCCGATACGGCGTTGAAGACTGCGAACTCCGGTTACCTGACGCGCCGTCTCGTCGACGTCGCCCAGGACGCGATCATCCTCGAAGACGATTGCGGCACGGATGGCGGCATCAACGTCCAGGCCGTCGTCGACGCCGGCCAGGTCATCGTCAGCCTTTCGCAGCGCGTCCTCGGCCGCACCGCCGCCGAAGACATCGTTGTGCCCGGCACCGGCGAAGTCCTCGTCAAGACGGGCGAACTCATCGAGGAGCGTCACGCCGACCTCATCGGCAAGCACGAAGTGCAGGAAATCCGGATCCGCTCCGTGCTCACCTGTGAGACGATCTCGGGCGTATGCGCCAAGTGCTACGGCCGCGATCTCGCACGCGGTACGCCCGTCAACATCGGCGAAGCGGTGGGCGTCATCGCCGCCCAGTCGATCGGCGAACCGGGCACGCAGCTCACGATGCGTACGTTCCACATCGGCGGCGCCGCGAACGTCGTCGACCAGTCGTTCGTGGATATCAAACTTCAACGGCACGGTGAAGATCAAGAACCGCGCCGTCATGAAGGACAGCCAGGGCCGTCTTGTTGCGATGGCCCGGACCATGTCGATCGTCATCTCGGATCAGTCCGGCAAGGAACTGGCGACCCACAAGCTGCCCTACGGCGCGCGTCTGCACGTCGATGAGGGCGACGAGGTCAAGCGCGGCACGCGTCTGGCCCAGTGGGACCCCTTCACCCGTCCGATCCTCACCGAGGCTTCGGGCACGGTGGACTTCGAGGACATGATCGACGGCGCGTCTGTTCGCGAACAGACCGACGAAATGAAGGGCACGACGAACCGCGTCATCATCGACTGGCGTGCAACGCCGCGTGGTGCGGATCTCAAGCCCGCCATCGTGGTCAAGGATTCGAAGGGCAAGCCGATCAAGGTCGCCCGCGGCGGTGATGCCCGTTACCTGCTGCCGGTCGAAGCCGTGCTCTCCGTCGAGCCTGGCACCGACGTGAAGGCAGGCGACGTGCTCGCACGTATCCCGCTGGCCTCCGCCAAGCAGAGCGACATCACGGGCGGTCTGCCGCGCGTGGCGGAACTCTTCGAGGCACGCCGTCCGAAGGATCACGCGATCATCGCCGAGATCTCGGGCACGATCGAGTTCGGCAAGGACTACAAGAACAAGCAGCGCATCACGATCGCCCCTGACGAGGAAGGTGCCGAGCCCGTGGAATATCTCATTCCGCGCGGCAAGAACCTGTCCGTCCAGCACGGCGACCACGTGGAACGCGGCGACTTCATCTACGACGGCCACCCCGCACCGCATGACATTCTCGCGGTCAAGGGCGTCGAAGAGCTTGCCAACTACCTGATCAACGAGATCCAGGACGTCTATCGTCTCCAGGGCGTGATGATCAACGACAAGCACATCGAGGTGATCGTTCGCCAGATGCTGCAGAAGGTCGAGATCACCGATCCGGGCGACACCGGTCTCATCAAGGGCGAGCAGCTCGACCGCATCGAGATGGACGAGATCAACGTCAAGATCGAGAAGCAGGGCAAGCGTCCGGCCTCCGGTACGCCGGTTCTGCTCGGCATCACCAAGGCCTCGCTCCAGACGCGCTCCTTCATCTCGGCCGCCTCGTTCCAGGAGACGACCCGCGTTCTCACCGACGCAGCCGTCATCGCCAAGTCGGACACGCTGGAAGGCCTCAAGGAGAACGTCATCGTCGGCCGTCTCATCCCGGCCGGCACCGGCGGCATGCTGCGTCGTCTGCGTCGCGAAGCGACCAAGCGCGACGAACTCATCGCCAAGGAAAAGGCCAAGGACGCAACCGGAGCGCTTTCCGGCCCGTCGGAAGGGGGCGTCGCCGCACGCCGCCGCCGCCGAGTCGCCGAGTAAGCTTTTTTCACTCCTGATCACGAACGGCCGCCCCTCGGGGCGGCCGTTTCATTTGTCGCAGGTCGCTTGCACGCGCAAACGGCCCGTTCGTTCCAGGGAACGGCCAAAAAAATGAAACACCTGGGCGTGCAGGTGTTGACCACGCATTAGCCGCTGTATATAGACAGCCCACTCTCACGGTAGGTCGTAGGCCGTTCGCGCCCGAATTTGCGCCCATAACGGACCTAAACACTATCGTCTCTAAGCAGAGGACATTTCTGAGACCAAGATCTCTGGGCCGCCGTGCGGTGGGCTGGACGATCCTCTGGTTTTTTCGTGCCAGGCCGCGGTTCACCCCGCAGCCCGGCAAGATCGGCTTGGCGTTTGCGTGGGTCCTCCCGCGCGGCACCCAACGACGGACGAGGCGAATGCCGACGATACAACAGCTTATCCGGAAGCCCCGGCACCCGAAGACCTACCGCGAGAAGTCGCGTCACATGGAGCATTGCCCGCAGAAGCGCGGCGTTTGCACCCGTGTGTACACCACGACCCCGAAGAAGCCGAACTCGGCGCTTCGTAAGGTCGCCAAGGTGCGCCTGACCAACGGCTTCGAGGTCATCGGCTACATCCCGGGCGAAGGCCACAACCTGCAGGAGCACTCCGTGGTGCTCATCCGCGGCGGCCGCGTCAAGGACTTGCCCGGCGTCCGCTACCACATCCTCCGCGGTGTGCTCGATACCCAGGGCGTCGCCGCCCGCCGTCAGCGCCGTTCGAAGTACGGCGCCAAGCGTCCGAAATGATTGCCGCAGGCGATCATCCCGGCGGAGGCCGGGATCTGGTCGCCCACTAAAGGTTTAGAAGGAAGACGACCATGTCTCGCCGCCATAAAGCAGAGAAGCGTGAGGTCAACCCTGACCCGAAGTTCGCTGATCTCGTTCTGTCGAAGTTCATGAATGCGGTCATGAAGGAAGGCAAGAAGTCCACAGCCGAGCGCATCGTTTATGGTGCGCTCGACTCGATGGAAAAGAAGGCCAAGTCCGACCCGCTCGCCATGTTCCATCAGGCGCTCGAGAACGTGATGCCGGCCGTTGAAGTCCGCTCGCGTCGCGTCGGCGGTGCCACCTATCAGGTGCCGGTCGAAGTCCGCGCCGAGCGCCGCCAGGCGCTCGCGATCCGCTGGATCATCAATGCCGCCCGCGGCCGCAACGAAAACACGATGGTCGACCGTCTTTCGGGCGAACTGCTCGATGCGTCTCAGAACCGCGGCTCGGCCGTGAAGAAGCGCGAAGACACGCACAAGATGGCCGACGCCAACCGCGCCTTCTCGCACTACCGCTGGTAAGGCCGTTCGCTTTTTAGGATTTCGAGGACCATCATGGCCCGTCAATACGCGATCGAGGACTACCGCAACTTCGGCATCATGGCCCACATTGATGCTGGGAAGACGACGACGACTGAGCGGATCCTCTATTACACCGGCAAGTCCTACAAGATCGGCGAAGTCCATGACGGCGCCGCGACCATGGACTTCATGGAGCAGGAAGCCGAGCGCGGCATCACCATCACGTCCGCCGCCACGACCTGTTTCTGGCCCGGCCGCGATGGCCGCAAGCGCCGCCTGAACATCATCGACACGCCCGGCCACGTCGACTTCACCATCGAAGTCGAGCGTTCGCTGCGCGTCCTCGACGGCGCCGTCTGCGTGCTCGATAGCAACCAGGGCGTCGAACCCCAGACCGAAACCGTCTGGCGCCAGGGCGACAAGTACAACGTTCCGCGCATCATCTTCTCCAACAAGATGGATAAGACCGGCGCAGACTTCTTCATGTGCCTCGCCGACATCAAGGACAAGCTGGGCGCCCGCGCGGTGCCGCTGCAGATTCCGATCGGTGCCGAAAGCGACTTCAAAGGCGTCGTCGATCTCATCGAGATGAAGGCCATCACCTGGGACGGTGACGGCAAGGACGCCAAGATGGTCAAGAGTGAGATCCCTGCCGATCTCCTCGACAAGGCCACCGAATTCCGCGCCGCGATGATCGAAGCCGCCGTCGAAATGGACGATGCGGTGATGGAATCCTACCTCGACGGCACCGAGCCCGACGAGGCTACGATCCGCCGGCTCATCCGCAAGGCGACGATCACGCGCGCCTTCTATCCGATGATGTGCGGCTCGGCGTTCAAGAACAAGGGCGTCCAGCTGCTGCTCGACGCCGTGGTCGACTTCCTGCCCGCGCCGTCCGATCGTGAAGCCTACAGCGGCATCGATCTGAAGGGCAACGAGTCGCCGCGCCGTCCGTCGGATGAAGATCCCCTCGCCATGATCGCCTTCAAGATCATGAGCTTCGAGCATGTCGGCTCGATCACCTTCTGCCGCATCTATTCGGGCAAGCTCGAGCAGGGCATGGCGCTCGCCAACACCTCGCGCGACAAGAAAGAGCGTGCCGGCCGCATGTATCTCATGCACGCCGCCGACCGCGAAGAAATCAAGGAAGCCTTTGCCGGCGACATCGTCGCTCTGCAGGGCATGAAGGACGTGCGCACAGGCGAAACGCTCTGCGATCCTGCAAAGCCCGTCATCCTCGAGAAGATGGATTTCCCCGATCCCGTCATCAATCTTTCGATCGTGCCCAAGACGAAGGCCGACCAGGAAAAGATGGCGATCGCCCTCAACACGATGGCGATCGAAGATCCCTCGTTCCGCGTCTCGGTGGACCAGGAATTGGGCGAGACCATCCTCAAGGGCATGGGTGAACTCCATCTCGACATCAAGGTCGACATCCTGAAGCGCACCTATGGCGTCGAAGCCGATGTTGGCCAGCCGCAGGTCGCCTACCGCGAGACACTCGCCCGTCCAGCCGATATCGACTACACGCACAAGAAGCAGTCCGGCGGTACGGGCCAGTTCGCCCGCGTCAAGCTGCGCCTCGAGCCGAACGAAACCGGCAAGGGCAACGAGTTCGAGACCGAGATCGTCGGCGGTACCGTTCCCAAGGAATACATTCCGGGCGTCGAAAAGGGCGTCACCTCGGTGTGGGGCAACGGCGTCCTGATCGGCTTCCCGATCGTCGACATGAAGGTCACACTTTATGACGGCGCCTTCCACGAAGTGGATTCGTCCGCGATCGCGTTCGAAATCGCATCCCGCGCCGCCATGAAGGAAGGCTGCGAAAAGGGTGGCATCAAGATCCTCGAGCCGATCATGGATGTCGAAGTGGTGACGCCGGGTGATTTCGTCGGTGGCATCATCGGCGACATCAACGGACGCCGCGGCCAGATCCGCGATCAGCAGATGCGCGGCAACGCCACCGTGATCCGCGCCTACGTGCCGCTCGCCAACATGTTCGGTTACGTCAGCCAGCTGCGCTCGATGTCGACGGGACGCGCATCCTACACGATGCAGTTCGCCCATTACGCCGACGTGCCGCGCAACGTGGCCGAAGAAGTCAAGGCGAAGTACGCCTGAGATCGAAACGACGGACGGGTGGGTCGCTGATCGCAGCGGACCAGCCGGCCGGAGCAGAAACGAAACGACCTGCGGTTCGACGGAGCTTTGCGCTCCGGCACCCAGGAAAACGAGATGAAGCGAAGGAGAGCCGGTTATGGGCAAGGCAAAATTCGAACGTAACAAGCCGCATTGCAACGTCGGCACGATTGGCCACGTTGACCACGGCAAGACGACTCTGACGGCGGCTCTGACGAAGGTGTCGGCGGATCGCGGCTGGACGGCGACGTCGATCGCGTACGACGAAGTGGCGAAGGCTTCGGAGAGCCAGGGCCGCCGCGACCCGACGAAGATTTTGACGATTGCGACCTCGCACGTCGAATACGCGACGCCGAACCGCCACTACGCGCACGTCGACTGCCCCGGCCACGCCGACTACGTGAAGAACATGATCACGGGTGCGGCGCAGATGGACGGCGCGATCCTGGTCGTGTCGGCTGTTGACGGTCCGATGCCGCAGACGCGCGAGCACATCCTGCTCGCCCGCCAGGTCGGCGTTCCCTACATCGTGGTGTTCCTGAACAAGTGCGACGTCGTCGAAGACGAAGAACTGCTCGACCTCGTCGAGATGGAAGTGCGCGAGCTTCTGTCGAAGTACCAGTTCCCGGGCGACGACACGCCGATCATCCGCGGCGCGGCGATCAAGGCTCTGAACGGTGAGAAGGGCCCGCTGGCCGACGAAGCCATCATCAAGCTGTACGAAGCCCTCGACACCTACATCCCGCTGCCGGATCGTCCGAAGGATCAGCCGTTCCTGATGCCGATCGAAGACGTGTTCTCGATCTCGGGCCGCGGCACGGTTGTGACGGGTCGTATTGAGCGCGGCGTGATCAAGGTCGGCGAAGAAGTCGAGATCGTCGGTCTGCGCGACACGCAGAAGTCGGTGGTCACGGGCGTCGAAATGTTCCGCAAGCTCTTGGACAGCGGTGAAGCTGGCGACAACGTCGGCTGCCTGCTGCGCGGCATCGACAAGGAAGCCGTTGAGCGTGGTCAGGTTCTGGCCAAGCCCGGTTCGGTGAAGCCGCACAAGAAGTTCAAGGCGGAAGCCTACATTCTGACGAAGGATGAGGGCGGTCGCCACACGCCGTTCTTCACGAACTACCGTCCGCAGTTCTACTTCCGCACGACGGACGTGACGGGTGTCGTCACGCTTCCGGCGGGCACGGAAATGGTGATGCCGGGCGACAACGTCTCGATGGACGTCGAACTGGTGTCACCGATTGCGATGGAAGAGAAGGTCCGCTTCGCCATCCGCGAAGGCGGCCGCACCGTCGGCGCCGGCGTCGTCACCTCGATCGTCGAATAGTTACAGGGGTTGGCGGGAGCGCTGTCGTCTTCAAGATGGCGCTCTCTCCTATTTGTAGGTCTTAAGACATGAACGGCCAAAATATCCGCATCCGGCTCAAAGCGTTCGATCATCGAATTCTCGATGCATCGACGCGTGAGATCGTGAACACGGCGAAACGCACCGGTGCCGAGGTTCGGGGTCCCATCCCGCTGCCCACGCGCATCGAGCGCTTCACCGTCAACCGCTCGCCGCACATCGACAAGAAGAGCCGCGAACAGTTCGAGATGCGCACCCATAAGCGTCTTCTCGACATCGTGGATCCGACCCCCCAGACGGTCGACGCGTTGATGAAGCTCGACCTCGCCGCCGGCGTGGACGTCGAGATCAAGCTCTAGAGGTTTCGGATCCTCTGACGTTCAGGCAACCGGCCGGCGTCATGATCCCAAGATAGGAAGGAATGCGCGCAATGCGTTCCGGAGTGATTGCACAGAAGGTCGGCATGACCCGCATCTTTACCGATGCGGGCGAACATGTGCCGGTGACCGTCCTGAAGCTCGAAAAGCTGCAGGTCGTGTCGCACCGCACAGCCGAAAAGAATGGTTACACCGCGCTCCAGGTCGGCGCCGGCACCCGCAAGCCCTCGCGACTGACGAAGTCGGAGAAGGGCACGTTCGCGGTTGCCGAAGTCGAAGCCAAGCGCAAGCTGGCCGAGTTCCGCGTCTCGCCCGACAACCTTATCGAGGTCGGCGCCGAGATCACCGCCGACCACTTCGTCCCGGGCCAGTTCGTCGACGTGACGGGCACCTCGAAGGGCAAGGGTTTCGCGGGCGCCATGAAGCGCTGGAACTTCGGTGGTCTGCGCGCCACCCACGGCGTCTCGGTCTCGCATCGTTCGCATGGTTCGACCGGTCAGCGCCAGGATCCCGGCAAGGTGTTCAAGGGCAAGAAGATGGCCGGTCACCTTGGTGACGAGCGCATCACCACCCAGAACCTGATCATCGCCAAGATCGACACGGACCGCGGCCTCATCATGATCCGCGGCGCCGTTCCCGGCTCCAAGGGTGGCTGGGTCATCGTTCGCGACGCCGTCAAGAAGGCCGCTCATGCCAATGCGCCGAAGCCCGGCGCGATTCAAGGCCCGCGTGGCTGCCGACAAGAAGGAGCAGGCGTGATGAAAGCCTCTGTCACCACGCTGGATGCGACGACGGCCGGTGAGGTCGAACTCGCCGATGCAATCTTCGGCCTCGAGCCGCGCCCCGACCTGATTCACCGCATGGTGCGCTATCAGCTTCTGAAGCGCATGGCCGGCACGCATCACGCCCAGGACCGCTCGGAAGTCGCGGTTACGGGTAAGAAGATGTACAAGCAGAAGGGGACCGGCGGCGCCCGTCACGGCGACAAGTCGGTTCCGCAGTGGCGCGGCGGCGGCAAGGCGCACGGTCCCAAGCCCCGCAGCCATGCCGTCGATATGCCCAAGAAGGTGCGCGCTCTGGCGCTGCGTCATGCGCTCTCGGCCAAAGCCAAGGCCGGCGACATCGTCGTCCTCGACAAAGCCTCGTCCTCGGAAGGCAAGACCGGCGCGCTGCGTCAGCAGTTCGCCAAGCTCTCGCTCGACAACGCGCTGATCATCGACGGTGCCGAACTCGATGTCGGCTTCGCTCGCGCTGCCCGCAATATTCCCAACATCGACCTGCTGCCCATCCAGGGCATCAACGTCTACGACATTCTGCGCCGCCGGAAGCTCGTGCTGACCAAGGCCGCGGTTGAGGCTCTGGAGGCTCGGTTCAAATGACCATCAAGCTCAAAGCCTACGACGTGATCCTGTCTCCCGTGATCACGGAAAAGTCCACGCTCGTCTCGGAAGCCAACCAGGTGATCTTCAAGGTCGCCCCCGGTGCCACCAAGACGGACATCAAGGCCGCCGTCGAAAGCCTGTTCAAGGTCAAGGTGAAGGCCGTCAACACGCTCGTCCGCAAGGGCAAGAACAAGGTGTTCAAGGGCCGCCGCGCGCTGCTCTCCGACACCAAGAAGGCGATCGTCACGTTGGAGCCTGGCCACTCCATCGACGTGACGACGGGCCTGTGAGGAAACCGTCATGGCATTGAAGACATATCGCCCGACGACGCCAAGTTTGCGCCACCTCGTGCAGGTGGACCGCAGCCACCTGTGGAAGGGCTCGCCGATCAAGATGCTGGTCGAGGGCAAGACCAAGACCGGTGGCCGCAACAGCGACGGCCGCATCACGACGCGTCACATCGGTGGCGGTCACAAGCAGCTATACCGCCGCGTAGACTTCCGCCGGCGCAAGTTCGACATGGCTGCCGTCGTCGAGCGTTTGGAATACGATCCCAACCGCACGGCCTTCATCGCGCTGATCAAGTACGAGGACGGGACGCTGTCCTACATCCTCGCTCCGCAGCGCCTCGCCGTAGGTGACACGGTCGTCGCCGGCGCGAAGGTCGACGTGAAGCCCGGCAACGCCATGCCGCTCTCGGCCATGCCGCTCGGCACGATCATCCACAACGTCGAGATGAAGCCCGGCCGTGGCGGTCAGCTCGCTCGCTCGGCTGGCTCTTTCGTGCAGCTCGTCGGCCGCGATGCCGGCTGGGCCGTCCTGAAGCTCAACTCCGGCGAGACCCGCAAGGTCCGCGCCGAGTGCATGGCTTCGGTCGGCGCCGTCTCGAACCCCGACCACATGAACACGGTCACCGGCAAGGCTGGCCGCACGCGCTGGAAGGGCACCCGCCCGACGGTGCGTTCGATCACCATGAACCCGATCGACCATCCCAACGGCGGCCGCACCAACGGTGGTAAGCACTGGGCGACGCCCTGGGGCAAGCCGACCAAGGGTTACAAGACCCGCAAGAACAAGACGACGGACAAGTACATCGTCCGCAGCCGTCACAAGTCGAAGTAAGGCCTGCGACAGAGCCTAGGAGATAACGCACGTGACACGTTCTGTTTGGAAAGGCCCGTTCGTCGACGGCTACATCCTCAAGAAGGCCGAGAAGACGCGCGCGTCCGGCCGTAACGAGGTCATCAAGATCTGGAGCCGCCGCTCGACGATCCTGCCGCAATTCGTCGGCCTGACGTTCGGCGTCCACAACGGTCAGAAGCACATCCCTGTCTCCATCTCGGAGGACATGGTCGGTCACAAGTTCGGTGAATTCGCACCGACCCGGACCTTCCCTGGCCACGGCGGCGACAAGAAAGCGGTGAGGAAGTAATGGGCAAGCCGAGCCGGGAGCGCAGCCTCGCTGACAACGAGGCCAAGGCGATTGCGAAGAACATTCGCATCTCGCCCCAGAAGTTGAACCTCGTCGCGGAGCTGATCCGCGGCAAGAAGGTCAACGAGGCCATGGCCGACCTCGAGTTCTCGCGCAAGCGCGTGGCTCAGGACGTGCGCAAGTGCGTCATGAGCGCGGTCGCCAACGCTGAGAACAACCACGGCCTCGATGTCGACGAACTCGTCGTCGCCGAAGCCTGGGTCGGCAAGAACATCGTGATGAAGCGCTTCGCCGCCCGCGGCCGTGGTCGCGGCTTCCAGGTGTTGAAGCCGTTCTCGCAGATCACGGTCGATCGTCCGTCAGAAGGCCGAAGAGGCTGAGCCGGCGAAGACCAAGAAGACCAAGCCGGCTGCCAAGGCGGCGGCTCAGCCCAAGAAGGGGGCCGCGTAATGGGTCAGAAAGTCAATCCCGTCGGCCTTCGCGTCGGCATCAACCGCACCTGGGACAGCCGCTGGTTCGCAGCCCGTGGCGAATACGGCAAGCTGCTGCACGAAGACATGGTCATGCGCGACCACATCATGCAGCACCAGCGCACTGCCGGCATCTCCAAGGTCGTCATCGAGCGCCCGCACAAGAAGTGCCGCGTTACGGTCCATTCGGCCCGCCCCGGCGTGCTGATCGGCAAGAAGGGCGCCGACATCGAGAAGCTGCGTGGCGAACTCGCCCGCCTGACCACGTCGGAAGTGCACCTCAACATCGTCGAAGTGCGCAAGCCCGAAATCGACGCCACGCTGGTCGCTGAATCCATCGCCCAGCAGCTCGAGCGCCGTGTCGCCTTCCGCCGCGCCATGAAGCGCGCCGTGCAGTCGGCCCTTCGCCTCGGCGCCGTCGGCATCCGTATCAACGTCGCCGGCCGTCTCGGCGGCGCGGAAATCGCACGTACCGAATGGTACCGCGAAGGCCGCGTGCCGCTGCACACGCTGCGCGCCGACATCGACTTCGGCTACGGCCTTGCCAAGACCGCCTACGGCGTCATCGGCATCAAGGTCTGGATCTTCAAGGGCGAGATCATCGAGCACGATCCCATGGCTTCCGAGCGCCGTTCGCTCGAAACCCAGGATCAGGCCGGTCCCCGCCCGCGTCGTGACGACGGTGATCGCCGTGACAATCGCCGCGGCGGTCCGCGGGGCGGACGCGGTGGTGGCGGTGGTGGCGGCGCCGGCGGTGCTGGTGCTCCTCGCGGTGGCGAAACCACCGAGACGCCGACAGAAGCCTAAGGAACTTTAGGAAAAGACAATGCTGCAACCTAAGCGCACAAAGTTCCGCAAGCAGTTCAAGGGCCGCATCCACGGCGCTGCCAAAGGCGGCACGACCTTGAGCTTCGGCGAAATCGGCCTCAAGGCCGTCGAGCCGGAACGCATCACCGCGCGCCAGATCGAAGCGGCTCGCCGCGCGATCGCACGCCACACGAAGCGTCAGGGCCGCATCTGGCTCCGCATCTATCCGGACGTGCCGGTCACCAAGAAGCCGGCCGAAGTTCGCATGGGTTCGGGCAAGGGCAGCGTTGAACTCTGGGTGGCACGCGTGAAGCCGGGCCGCATCCTGTTCGAGATCGGCGGCGTCAACCCGCAGATCGCGAAGGAAGCGCTCGAACTCGGCGCCGCCAAGCTGCCGATCAAGACCCGTATCGTGACGCGCCTCGCTTGATTGCTGAGACGTGACACAAAGGAATGAGTGAGGACGAACGATGAAGGCTGCTGAGCTTAAGGGCATGTCCCTCGACCAGCTCGACGACCAGCTGGCGAAGCTGAAGAAGGAGCAGTTCAACCTGCGCTTCCAGCGGGCTTCCGGGCAGCTGGAAACCACCTCGCGGATTCGCGAGGTCCGCCGCGATATCGCGCGCGTGATGACGGTGGCTCGCACGAAGCGGGTCGGCAGTGCGCAGAAGAGCGCTTGAGGAGATTTGAGCGATGCCGAAGCGCATTCTGCAGGGTGTGGTCGTATCCGACAAGAACGACAAGACGATCGTGGTGGAAGTGGAACGCCGTTTCACGCATCCGCTGCTGAAAAAGACCGTGCGTCGTACGAAGAAGTATCACGCGCATGACGAAGCGAACGTATTCAAGATCGGCGACAAGGTCTCCATCGAGGAGTCTGCCCCGATCTCGAAGAACAAGCGTTGGGTGGTTCTGGCGAAGGCCTGATCCCCGGCGCCGGGCCCCGCAACGGGCTGACGGCGCGGGCGAGATGGACGAGCCGGCCGATGAAATGAATTTGGCTACCCGAGGGTGGCCGTAAGGGAAGGACGACAGCGATGATCCAGATGGAGACCAATCTCGACGTCGCCGACAATTCGGGCGCTCGCCGCGTTCAGTGCATCAAGGTGCTGGGCGGCTCCAAGCGCAAGTACGCCACCATCGGCGACACGATCGTCGTGTCGGTGAAGGAGGCGATCCCGAAGGGTCGCGTGAAAAAGGGCCAGGTGATGAAGGCCGTGATCGTGCGCGTCGCCAAAGGCGTTCGCCGTGCGGACGGCTCGCTGATCCGCTTCGATCGCAACGCCGCCGTTCTCGTGAACGCGCAAGGCGATCCCGTCGGCACGCGTATCTTCGGGCCGGTGACCCGCGAACTGCGCGCCAAGAACCACATGAAGATCGTTTCGCTCGCGCCGGAGGTGCTGTGATGTCGGCTCAGAAGATCAAGAAGGGCGATCACGTCATCGTGCTGACGGGCCGCGACAAGGGCAAGCACGGCGAGGTGATCGAGGTTCGCCCCAAGGAGAACCGCGCACTCGTTCGTGGCGTCAACGTCGTCCGCCGGCATCAGCAGCAGACGGCGCAGCAGGAAGGCGGCATCATTTCCAAGGAAGCCGCGATCCAGCTGTCGAACCTCGCCCTCGAGGACCCCAAGGACGGCAAGCCGACCCGCGTCGGATTCAAGCTGCTGGACGACGGCCGCAAGGTGCGTGTCGCCAAGCGCTCTGGCGAAGTCATTCCGGAGAAGAAGTAAGCCATGGCTGAGAACGACAAGAAGGGCGGCAAGCCGCAAGCCGCAGCTGGTAAGGCCAAGGCTGCCAAGGCAGCAGCGCCCGTCGCCGCCGCGCCCGCCAAGCCGCGCCCGGCGGATTACAAGCCGCGCATGAAGGTGCACTACGAGAAGGTCGTGCGCGACGCTATGCGCACGAAGTTCGAGTACGGGAACATCATGGAAATCCCGCGCATCGAGAAGATCGTGCTCAACATGGGCGTGGGTGAAGCCACCGCCGACCGCAAGAAGGTCGAAGTGGCTGCCGCGCAGTTGGCTAAGATCGCCGGCCAGAAGCCGCAGATGACCAAGGCAAAGAAGTCGATCGCCACCTTCAAGGTGCGTGATGGCATGACGCTTGGCGCCAAGGTCACGCTTCGCGGCGACCGCATGTACGAATTCCTGGACCGCTTCGTCACCATCGCGCTGCCGCGCGTGAAGGACTTCCGCGGTCTGAACCCGAAGAGCTTCGACGGCCGTGGCAACTACGCCTGCGGTCTGAAGGAGCACCTCGTGTTCCCCGAAATCAACTATGACGAAGTCGACGACGTGCTCGGCATGGACGTCATCGTCGTCACGACCGCCAAGACAGACGACGAAGCCCGCGAACTCCTTCGCGGCTTCAACTTCCCCTTCCGCAGCTAGAGGACCTCGGGTGTCCCGTTACATGTGCCCGAAAGGCCTTTGGAGGATTTGAATGGCCAAGACCAGTTCGATTGAGAAGAACAACCGCCGCCGCAAGATGGCCGCCCAGTCGGCCGCCAAGCGCAAGCGTCTGAAAGAGATCGCCAACGATCTCAAGCGCCCAGCCGAAGAGCGCTTTGCCGCGCGTCTGAAGCTGGCCGAGATGCCGCGGAATTCTTCTCCGACCCGCATCCGCAACCGCTGCGAGCTCACCGGCCGCGCGCGGGGCACCTATCGCAAGTTCAAGCTGTGCCGCAACCAGCTTCGCGAACTCGCCAGCCAGGGTCGTATTCCTGGCATCGTGAAGTCGAGCTGGTAAGGGAACGAAGAAGATGGCAATGAACGATCCCGTTGGCGACATGCTGACCCGCATCCGTAACGCGCAGATGCGTCGCCGCCCGAAGGTCTCGACACCCGCTTCCACGCTGCGGGCCCGCGTCCTCGACGTGCTGACCGAGGAAGGCTACATCCGCGGCTACGCACGGGTTGAACTGAAAGGCTCCGAGCCCGAGTTCGAAATCGAGCTCAAGTACTACAACGGCCAGCCCGCGATCCGCGAAATCGAGCGCGTCTCGAAGCCCGGCCGCCGCGTGTACTCGCCGGTGAAGGACTTGAAGAACGTCCGCAACGGCCTCGGCGTCGCGATCCTGTCGACGCCCAAGGGCGTGATGTCCGACTCGCGAGCCCGCGAGGAGAATGTCGGCGGCGAGATCATCTGCAACATATTCTAACGAAGGCGCCCGGATCTCCGGGTGGTTCAAGGGGTCGAACCCATGTCACGCATTGGTAAGAAGCCGGTCGCCGTCCCGTCCGCCGTCACGGCAACGGTCAGCGGCCAGACCGTGAAGATGAAGGGCGCCAAGGGCGAACTCTCCTTCACGTGTCCCGAGCAGATCAAGATCGAGAAGACCGCCGACGGCATTGAGGTGACGCCTCGTGACGAGACCAAGGCCGCACGCTCCATGTGGGGCATGTCGCGCACCATGATCCAGAACATGATCAAGGGCGTGACCGACGGCTACTCGCACACGCTGGAAATCCACGGCGTCGGCTTCAAGGCCTCGATGAAGGGCAAGGACGTGCTGACGCTCGCCGTCGGCTACAGCCACGACGTGAACATCAAGGTTCCCGCCGGCGTCGAAGTGAAAGTCGGCGGCGCCAAGCAGGACCAGGTGACCGTCTCGGGCATCGACAAGCAGGCCGTCGGTGAATTGGCCGCCGTCATCCGTTCTTCGCGCAAGCCGGAGCCCTACCAGGGCAAGGGCGTGCGCTATCAGGGCGAATATATCTTCCGCAAGGAAGGCAAGAAGAAGTAAGGACGCGATCCATGGGTACGCACAATCCACTCTTCATCAAGCGCCGCGCCCGCGTGCGCCGCTCGTTGAAGGCGAACTCCGGAACCCGGCCGCGCCTCTCGGTGCACCGCTCCGGCAAGAACATCTACGCGCAAGTCATCGACGACACGGCCGGCACGACCATCGCCGCTGCCTCGACGCTCGAGAAGGATCTGCGCGGTTCGCTCAAGACGGGCGCCGACGTCTCCGCTGCGGCGGCGGTCGGCAAGCTCATCGCCGAGCGGACTCTGAAGGCCGGCATCGAAACGGTCGTCTTCGACCGCGGCGGCTTCCTCTATCATGGGCGCGTGAAAGCGCTCGCGGAGGCCGCGCGCGAAAGCGGCCTGAAGTTCTGATGAAAGGGATTTGACCGTGGCACGTGGACCCCAGGAAAAGCGCGGCGGACGCGATCGCGATCGTGAAAAGGTCGAGAGCGAGTTTACCGACAAGCTCGTTCACATCAACCGCGTCGCGAAGGTCGTGAAGGGCGGTAAGCGCTTCGGCTTTGCGGCCCTCGTGGTCGTCGGCGATCTGCGCGGCCGCGTCGGCTTCGGCCACGGCAAGGCGCGCGAAGTGCCGGAAGCGATCCGCAAGGCGACGGAAGCGGCTCGCCGCAACCTCGTCCGCGTTCCGCTCCGCGACGCTCGCACGCTGCATCATGACAGCGAAGGCCGTCATGGTTCGGGCAAGGTCGTCGTCCGCTCGGCTCCGGCCGGTACCGGCATCATCGCCGGCGGCGCCATGCGCGCCGTCTTCGAAATGCTCGGCGTCCAGGATGTCGTCGCCAAGTCGCTCGGCTCCACCAACCCCTATAACGTCGTGCGCGCCACCTTCGACGCCCTCAAGGGCCAGGAGAATCCGCGTGGCGTCGCGGCCCGTCGCAATCTGAAGGTCTCCGACATTGTGGCGCGCCGCCGCGATGGCTCGGTCGCCTCCGAGGCCGGCGCCGACCTCTAAGGCCGGCGTCAACCTGAAGGAACGTTACCATGGCTGACAACAAGAAGACCGTCACGGTCGAGCAGTACGCGAGCGCCAACCGCCGCCCGGAAAAGCAGTCTCAGACACTGCGCGGCCTCGGTCTCGACAAGCTGAACCGCCGCCGTACGCTGGAGGACACTCCGGCCGTGCGCGGCATGATCAATTCCATCCCCCACCTCGTCCGCGTCGTCGACGAGGCCTGAGGCACTTTTTAGGTTTGAGGAGCGCCACGTCCCATGCGGCTCAATGAGATCAACGACAACGAAGGCGCGCGCAAGCGGCGCGTCCGCATCGGCCGCGGCATCGGCTCCGGCGTCGGCAAGACCGGTGGTCGCGGCGGCAAGGGCCAGACGGCCCGTTCCGGCGTCGCCATCGGCGGCTTCGAAGGCGGCCAGATGCCTCTGCATCGCCGTCTGCCGAAGCGCGGCTTCAACAAGTTTCGTCCGAAGGACTTCAACGAGATCAACGTCGGTACGCTGCAGAAGGCGATCGAAGAGGGCAAGCTGAAGGCCGGCCAGTCGGTCGACGTCGCCACGCTCATCGAAGCCGGCATTCTGCGCCGCCCCAAGGATGGTCTGCGCGTTCTCGGCACCGGCGAACTCAAGTCGAAGCTGACGGTTACAGCCAACGGTGCCTCGGCGTCCGCAAAAGCGGCCATCGAAAACGCCGGCGGTTCGCTGAAGATCATCGAGGTCAAGATCCTCGAAGCAGACGAAGTAAAGCGCAAGAAGACGGCCGCCAAGAAGGCCGGTTCTGCGAAGACCACGGCCAAGTCGGAGGACTAGTCTGGTACGGCCGCGAAGGCGCGCCCATATCCCGTGATGCCGGAGCGAAGACACGCTCCGCGCAATGCGGCGAACCGGTCGATCGGTGATCCGAGGGACTGGAATGGGTGAGCAGCGGCCGCCACGGCGTTGAAAGACGCCGCCCGGCTGTCGAGGGTCAGGAGAGAGCACGATGGTTTCCGCTGCCGAGCAGCTTGCCTCGAACATGAATTTCGGCGCCTTCGCAAAGGCGCAGGACCTGAAGCAGCGCCTGTGGTTCACCCTCGGCGCGCTCCTCGTCTATCGTCTCGGCACCTTCATTCCCCTGCCGGGCATCAACGCCGGGGCGTTCGCGGAAGCCTTCAAGGCTCAGTCGTCGGGCATCCTTGGCATGTTCAACATGTTCGCCGGCGGCGCCGTCGAGCGCCTGGCGATCTTTGCGTTGAACATCATGCCGTACATCTCGGCGTCGATCATCATTCAGATCATGACGTCGGTCTCGCCCAAGCTTGAAGCCCTCAAGAAAGAGGGTGAAAGCGGCCGCAAGCAGATCAACCAGTACACCCGCTATCTCACTGTCCTGCTCGCCACGCTGCAGGCATACGGCATCGCGATCGGCCTCGAAGGATCGTCCTCGGGCGCGGCCGGCGCGATCGTGAAGGATCCCGGCTGGTTCTTCCGCTTCTCGACCGTCATCACGCTGGTCGGCGGCACCATGTTCCTGATGTGGCTCGGCGAGCAGATCACGCAGCGCGGCGTCGGCAACGGCATTTCGCTCATCATCTTCGCCGGCATCGTCGCGGGCCTCCCAGCGGCACTCGCCGGCCTCTTCGAGCTGGCCCGCGCCGGCTCGATCTCGACCCCGCTCCTGTTCGGCCTCATCCTCTGATGCTCTCGGTCGTCGCCGCCGTCGTCTTCATCGAACGTGCCCAACGGCGCCTTCTGATCCAGTATCCGAAGCGACAAGTCGGCACCCGCATGACGCAGGGCGAGTCCTCGCATCTGCCGCTGAAGCTGAACTCGGCCGGCGTCATTCCGCCGATCTTCGCCTCGTCGCTGCTTCTTCTGCCGATCACGGCCGCTCAGTTCATGGGTTCCGGCGGCGGCACGGGCTCTGAGTTCCTGAACTCCATCGTGGCCTCGCTCGGCATGGGCCAGCCCCTGCACATGCTGCTGACCGCCGCGCTCATCATCTTCTTCGCGTTCTTCTACACGGCGCTTGTTTTCAATCCGAAGGAAACGGCCGACAACCTGCGCAAGTACGGCGGCTTCCTGCCCGGCATTCGTCCAGGCGAGAAGACAGCCGAATACATCGACTACGTGCTGACCCGCATCACCTTCGTTGGCGCCTTGTATCTGGCCGCCGTCTGCGTGCTGCCTGAGTTCCTGGTCTCTTACGCGGCCCTGCCGTTCTACTTCGGCGGCACCTCGCTGCTCATCGCCGTGTCCGTCACGATGGATACGGTGGCGCAGATCCAGAGCCACTTGCTCGCGCATCAGTACGAGGGCCTCATCAAGAAGGCGAAGCTGCGCGGCGCCACGAACAACAGGGGTCGCCGGTGAATTTGATCCTTCTCGGTCCCCCGGGCGCAGGCAAAGGCACACAGGCCCAGCTTCTCGCCGACAAGCACGGCCTCGTGCAGCTCTCCACGGGCGATATGCTCCGAGCCGCCGTCAAAGCCGGCAGCGAGATCGGCAAGAAGGCCGAAGCCATCATGAAGTCGGGCGGCCTCGTCTCCGACGAGATCGTCATCGGCATCATCGCCGACCGGATCGAACAGCCCGACTGCGCCAAGGGCTTCATCCTCGACGGCTTCCCGCGCACCTTGAAGCAGGCCGATGCCCTCGGCTCGCTGCTGACCTCCAAGGGCAAGGACCTCGATGCCGTCGTCGAGATCAAGGTCGATGACACGATCCTGGTCTCCCGCATCGAGAACCGCGCCCGCGAAACGCTGGCCGCCGGCGGAACCGTGCGCGCCGACGACAACGCCGAAGCGTTGAAGACCCGCCTCATGGCCTACTATCGCGAGACATCTCCGCTGGTCGGCTATTACTACGCATACCGGAAACTTCAGACGGTCGACGGCATGGCCCCGATCGCCGAAGTTTCCGCACAGATCGAAGCCGTTCTGAAAGGTGCGGCGAAGGCGTGACGCGACGGGAACAACGGGGTTAACGCCCTGCAATGGCCCGGTGTGACACGTTCGTTTGGAAGGTTGACTGAGGAGTAGTGCCGAGCTACAACACCGCGCTTTCATGACGCAGGGTTGATGGGATTGGCCGGGCGAA
This sequence comes from uncultured Alphaproteobacteria bacterium, assembly GCA_963708775.1. Taxonomy (GTDB): domain Bacteria; phylum Pseudomonadota; class Alphaproteobacteria; order Rhizobiales; family Hyphomicrobiaceae; genus JAGVSR01. The sequence goes on from CAVPTI010000014.1 coordinate 99,683, forward strand.
GTTTACTCGCAAGGCTGGTTCTATTTCGTTTTAGCTGGCAGCAACAATGGCTTGGCGCTCGATCTCGAGCAGCCCGGCTGACACGGACTAGAAAGCCCAGGAGAAGATCGTGGCTCGTATCGCAGGTGTGAACATCCCGACCCAGAAGCGCGTCGTCATCGCGCTTCAGTATATCCACGGGATTGGCCCCAATTTCGCAAAGAAGATCTGTGCAGGCGTCGGCATCCCCGCCGATCGCCGCGTCAGCCAGCTGACGGACGCCGAAGTGCTCCAGATCCGCGAAACGATCGACCGCGATTACATCGTCGAAGGCGACCTGCGCCGCGAAGTCTCGCAGAACATCAAGCGTCTCATGGACCTCGGTTGCTACCGCGGTCTGCGTCACCGCAAGGGCCTTCCGGTCCGCGGCCAGCGCACGCACACGAACGCACGCACGCGCAAGGGCCCGGCCAAGCCGATCGCCGGCAAGAAGAAGGCCTAATCGAATTCGCGCTCGACGCGCCGGCCTCGCACCAAAGTGCAGGCCGATGCTCGGTCGCAGTCACGAACAGAAACGAGCCGCCGCTTACGGGGGCGCAGGAGTTTGAGAGACGATGGCTAAGGAACAGGCCCAGGGCCGCGCGAAGGTTCGCCGCCGCGAAAAGAAGAACATCACGTCGGGCGTCGCGCACGTCAACGCGTCGTTCAACAACACCATGATCACCATCACCGATGCGCAGGGCAACACGCTTGCCTGGTCGTCGTCGGGCACGATGGGCTTCAAGGGCTCGCGCAAGTCGACGCCGTTCGCCGCCCAGATGGCAGCGGAAGACGCCGGCAAGAAGGCTCAGGAGCACGGCGTGAAGGTGCTCGAAGTCGAAGTCTGCGGTCCGGGTTCGGGCCGTGAGAGCGCGCTGCGTGCGCTGCAGGCTGTCGGCTTCCAGATCACCTCGATCCGCGACGTCACGCCGATCCCGCACAACGGCTGTCGTCCGCGCAAGCGCCGCCGCGTTTAATTCAATTTCATGCCGGACGCTCGGGCCCCCTGCGGCCCCGGCGTCCGTTTTGCCGTTCCAGCCGCACGATTGCCCCCTGATGCGGACGGACCGAACGACCCCTGGGTAAAGGAACGCGCGCCTTTGGGCGGGATGCGTGTTCGACACCTGAGAGAGGCCACCACGTGACAAGCGCTGTTCTACAGAAAAACTGGCAAGACCTGATCAAGCCGTCGAAGCTCGAGATCATTCCGGGCCGCGACCGCACCCGCCTTGCGACCGTGATCGCAGAACCCCTCGAGCGCGGCTTCGGCATGACGCTCGGCAACGCGCTGCGCCGCGTGCTGCTGTCGTCGCTCCAGGGCGCCGCCATCAAGACCGTGCAGATCGATGGCGTGCTGCATGAGTTCTCCTCGATTACAGGCGTCCGCGAAGACGTCACCGACATCATCCTCAACATCAAGGAAATCGCGCTGCGCCTCCACTCGGATGGCGTCAAGCGGATGGTGTTGAAGAAGGAAGGTGCAGGCCCGGTGAAGGCCGGCGACATCGAAGTCTCCTCCGACGTCGAGATCCTGAACCCCGAGCACGTGATCTGCCACCTCGACCAGGGTGCGTCGGTCCGCATGGAGTTCACGACCGACATGGGCAAGGGCTACGTGCCCGCCGAGCGCAACCGCCCGGACGATGCGCCGATCGGCCTGATCGCCGTCGACAGCATCTACACGCCGGTGAAGAAGGTCTCCTATAAGGTCGAGAACACCCGCGAGGGCCAGATCCTCGACTATGACAAGCTGACCATGACGGTCGAAACCGACGGCTCGGTTCGCGCCGAAGATGCCGTGGCGCTCGCCGCCCGCATCCTCCAGGACCAGCTCGCCGTATTCATCAACTTCGAAGAGCCCAAGAAGCCGCAGGAAGAGCAGCGCCATCCGGAGCTGGCCTTCAACGCCGCCCTGCTCAAGAAGGTCGACGAACTCGAGCTTTCGGTCCGTTCTGCGAACTGCCTGAAGAACGACAACATCGTCTACATCGGCGACCTGATCCAGAAGACCGAAGCCGAGATGCTGCGCACGCCGAACTTCGGCCGCAAGTCGCTCAACGAGATCAAGGAAGTGCTGGCCTCGATGGGCCTGCACCTCGGCATGGAAGTGCCGAACTGGCCGCCGGACAACATCGAAGAACTCGCCAAGCGCTTCGAGGACCAGTACTAAGACGTACCGCGCATGGCGGCCGGCTCCCCGGAGCGGCGTCGCCATGCAAGACGAACTCCGCGCATGGCGGCCGGCTCCCCGACAGGGGAGTCGCCATGCGCAAATCAAGAGCTAACGAGGCGAGGCCGTAGAACCTCCCCGTAACAACCGGTAGAGAAAAAGAGAGATACAACCATGCGTCACGGAAGTTCGGCCGGCGGTTCAACCGCGATAGCGCCCATCGCCAAGCCATGTTCTCCAACATGGCCGCAGCCCTCATCAAGCACGAGCAGATCGTCACGACGTTGCCGAAGGCGAAAGACCTGAAGCGCGTCATCGACAAGTACATCACGCTGGCCAAGCGCGGCGATTTGAACTCGCGCCGTCTCGCCGCCGCGCGTCTGCGCGACGAGGACATGGTCAAGAAGCTGTTCGACGTTCTGGCTCCGCGTTACAAGAACCGCAATGGCGGCTACTCGCGCGTCTGAAGGCCGGCTTCCGCTACGGCGACAGCGCTCCGCGCGCGGTCATCGAACTCGTCGACCGCGACGAGAGCGTCAAGGGCTCGGAAGACAAGGCCCGCCATGAAGCCGAAGTCGCCGCCCGCGACGAAGCCGGCGCATAATCCACCCGTGTAATCACTTCGACGCCCGTCGGGTTTGCCCGGCGGGCGTTTTCCTTTCCGGCCTGCGACTAACGTGAAAACTCGCTAACTTTTGCTGGCCGCCCGCATCAACTATATCGAACTTTTGAGATCATCGGTTCGCCTAAGCAGAACCCGTCGAGGATCACGCATGCGAAACCGCGCTGCCGTCTGGGCCCTGAGCGCTGTGGGCCTTCTGCTCGCGTTCGTCGCCTTTGAAGTCGCGATCACCTCTCGCTCGGCCGCGCAGCAGAAGCAGGTGCCCCCGTCGCGCGAGATGGTGCAGTACTCTTTCGCGCCCATCGCCCGCAAAGCCTCGCCCGCCGTCGTCAACGTTTACGTCCGCCGCCGCGTGCAGGCGTTCTCCTCGCCGTTCGCCAATGATCCCTTCTTCCGCCAGTTCTTCGGCGAACACTTTGGCCGGCCCTCCGAGCGCGTCCAGTCTTCGCTCGGCTCCGGCGTCATCGTCTCGCCCGACGGCACGATCGTCACCAACACGCACGTCATCAAAGGCCGCGGCGAAACGGAGATCCGCGTGGCGCTCGCCGACAAGCGCGAATTCGATGCCCGCGTCGTCGTGCAGGACGACAAGACCGACATCGCCATCCTCAAGATCGAAGGCGGCGACAGCCGCTTCCCCACCATCGCTTTGAAGACAGCGACACGCTCGAAGTCGGCGATCTCGTCCTCGCCATCGGCAATCCGTTCGGGGTCGGCCAGACCGTCACGTCCGGCATCGTCTCCGCGCTCGCCCGCACCGAGATCGGCAAATCCGACATCCAGGTTCTTCATCCAAACCGATGCCGCCATCAACCCCGGCAACTCCGGCGGCGCGCTCGTCGATATGTCCGGACGGCTGATCGGCATCAACACGATGATCTTCAGCCAGACCGGCGGCTCGCAGGGCATCGGCTTCGCGATCCCCTCCAACCTCGTGCGCCTTCGTCGTGGGCACCGCCGCCGGCCGCAAGGTCGAGCGTCCCTGGCTCGGCGTCCTCCTTGAACCCGTCACGCGCGAGATCGCCGAAGCCTGGGTCTCGATCGCATCTCCGGCGCCGTCGTCTCCGCGTCTCCAATCGCGGACCCGGTGCGGCGGCAGGCCTCCAGGCCGGCGACGTGATCACCCGCATCGACGGCTTCGAAGTCACCGATCCCCGCGCCGTGTACTACCGCCTGACAACCCGCGGCGTCGGCAACACCGCCCGCATCGATTTGCTCCGCAATCGCCGCCCGGTCACGATCGATCTCGCGCTCGCCGCACCGCCCCAGCCCGGCAAGGACGATGTCCGCAACCTCGTGGGCACGCATCCCTTCGATGGCGCCCGCGTCTCCAACATTCTCCCGGCCTCGCCGACGAACTCGGCATCGACGAAGGCGATGGGGTCGCCATCGTGTCCTGCGTCCCGGCTCGGTCGCGCAGCGTCTCGGCTTCCAGCCGGGCGACGTGATCACCGAACTGCAGCAACAGCGCGTCGACGACATCGCCGACCTCGAACAGCGGCTCAACACACGCCAGCGCACCTGGATCGTCGGCATCCGGCGCGACGGCAAAGCCATGCTCCTGCAGGTGCCGGGCTGATCCACAGGTTTCGCCGCACGATGCTCCGGCCTATAACACCCTGATGACCAATCTCTTCGAAGCCGCCGGTCTTGAGAAAGGTGCGCCGCGCCCGCTTGCCGACCGGCTGCGCCCGCGCACGCTCGCCGAAGTCGTCGGCCAGGACCATCTCGTCGGTCCCGACGGCACGCTGACGCGAATGCTCAAAGGCGGCCGCCTGCCGAGCCTGATCTTCTGGGGCCCGCCGGGCACCGGCAAGACCACGATCGCGCGCCTGCTCGCTGACGAGACCAACCTCGTATTCGAGCAGCTGTCCGCGATCTTCTCCGGCGTCCAGGACCTGAGGAAAGCCTTCGACAAAGCGCGCATCGGCGCGAGCAGGGCAGAGGCACGCTGCTGTTCATCGACGAGATCCATCGCTTCAACCGCTCGCAGCAGGACGGCTTCCTGCCGGTCATGGAGGACGGCACCATCACGCTCGTCGGCGCCACGACCGAGAACCCGTCCTTCGAACTCAACGCCGCCCTGCTGTCGCGCGCCAGCGTCCTCACGCTGAACCGGCTCGACGAGGCCGCGCTCGAAAGCCTGCTCCGCGCGCCGAAGCCGAGACGGGCCGCAAGCTGCCGCTCGACGCGGATGCGCGCGACGCGCTCGTGCCATGGCCGATGGCGACGGCCGCGCCGTCCTCAAGCTCGCCGAGGATGTTCGCCGCCGTGCCCGAAGCCGCGAAGCCGATCGACCGCGGGCGCTCGTCCGCCTCGTCCAGCGCCGCGCGCCCATCTACGACAAGGGCCGCGACGGCCACTACAACCTGATCTCCGCGCTGCATAAATCCGTGCGCGGCTCCGATCCCGACGCCGCGCTCTATTAGCTCGCGCGCATGCTCGATGGCGGCGAGGACCGCTGTTCCTCGCCCGCCGCCTCGTCCGCATGGCGGTCGAGGATATCGGTCTCGCCGATCCGCAGGCGCTCGTCATCGCCAACGCCGCCAAGGACGCCTACGATTTTCTGGGCTCGCCCGAGGGCGAACTGGCGCTCGGCGCAGGCGGTCATCTATCTGGCCACCGCGCCCAAATCGAACGCCGCCTACGTCGCCTACAAGGCCGCCATGCGCGCCGCCAAGGAGCACGGCTCCCTCGCGCCGCCGAAGAACATCCTCAACGCGCCGACCAAACTGATGGAGGAGGAGGGCTACGGCGCCGGCTATCACTACGACCACGACGCGCCGGACGCATTCTCCGGCCAGAACTATTTCCCCGACGAAATGGCGCCGCCCGAAGTTCTACGATCCGCCCGAGCGCGGCTTCGAGCGCGAAATCAAGAAGCGCCTGGACTACTGGGCGGGCCTGCGCAAAAAGCGCGGCTGAGCCGCTGCGATCTGTCACCATCTGACCTGCTGGCGCCGACCGGCCGCGATGCTATAGTCCGGCCTGACGCGGGGG
>CAVPTI010000015.1:0-243422 GCA_963708775.1 uncultured Alphaproteobacteria bacterium
CCATTGGTCCATGCGCCCCCCGTCAGGCTGATGGCATTGCCCTGCGGCGAGATGGCACCGCTGTACTGGGGCGCGCGCTGGAAGCCAGATCCCGGGACGTTGATTGGGCCAGGCGTCGGTGCTGGCGGCGGAATGGCCGGTACGGGCGGCGCAACGCTGCCTCCACCCCCTCCGCCACCGCCTCCGGCTGCAGGAGCCCCTGGCGGTGCAGGCGGCACAACTTTCGCCGGGTGGGACGCCAGAAACGCGGCGCACGTGCTGTTACCGGGAATAGCGCGGCTGCAGCCGCATTGAATGCGCGTGTACTCCTGGCAATTCGTGTAGCCCCTGGGATTGCGCGTAGCCCGGACGTTTGGCACCAGCTCGCATGCATGAGGCACATAACCGCCGTTGGGCACCCATCTCAGTTGGGTAAAGCCCATTTGTGCGCTCACATACCAGGGCCCATCTTCGTTCTCGAGGTCGTGAACAAAGGTCGGTTGCCAGTTGTTGTTCGTGCAAGGCGAGGCAGCGAGCGGCGATGTCAATAGCACGGCGAATAAAGCGACGAGGGCATACCTGACCATCACGGGAGCCTCCAACCCAATGCCCACAGCGACCGCTCTAAGGCTGTGATGCCGGTTGATATCTGGTCATGACGAATTGCTTCGTGGAAAGGCGAATGATGGCATCGGCCCGGCCTTACGGCTGCTCAGCGCGGCTCGAGCTCCAGATCCTCCGCGTCCGGGAGGTCGAGATCCCCAAACGGGTCATCGTTAACCTTCGCAGGTGGACCCTCTATCGGAGGGCCTTCCGCAGGGGGGCCTTCAGAGGGAGGCCCGTCCTGCGCATCGGCAGGGGGCCTAGCCTCCGGCTGGGGCGACTGGGTTTCCTCGTACTCGAAATCGGGAGAGACGTAATCGACGCAGGTGTCCGAAGACTTCTCACCCGGGTAGACGTCGAGGATAGTAATTGTCACTTCTGTACAGTCCGACATTCGGCAACTCGACAATGGAAATATCATGCGTGTCGGGAAGCGCGACCGTTCGTTTCTCACGGCCGTCGGCGGAGATCTCGATCGTCTTGAGGCGGCCGTTGTTGCGATAGCTCTCCCCCGATTTGCCATAGCCGTTCTGGATCAGGATTCTGCGGAAATCCGAGCCCCCTTTAATCCGCATCTCGATAGATTGGCCCTCGCCATTGCCCGGCACGCCCTCGCACCAAGCCGTGCTTTCCTTTCCGTCGGCAATATTTTGCGGCCCGTAGGTGATCCCGCCTTTGGGGTCAGAACGGAGCTGACGCAATAGTCCACGCCTTGCGCAAATTGAGCGGGTCCGCTCGTCCAACACGTATCAGTGGCGAGTGCGGCGCTTCCGCCAGCCGGAAAAAGTCCCAGTACCAAGGTAATCCGGAGCGGTACCAAGCAGACTCTCGAAGACACCCTCACCATCATGCCCTAGCTTCCGATTTTGTTTGCGCAGTTGAGCGGACATCTGGGGCATTGGTCGTTGACGCCTGTCAACTGTCATTGCCACAAGAAGACCGAGAGTATTGGGAAGTCACGGCCAGTTCTCCTCTTGGCCCTCCTCGACGTTTCGCGGCAGCGTGGCAGAACGGTCGGTCTCGGACCCATCGCGTCGGCGTTCTTTGGTCATCCGCTCAATGGTCGGTATGGAGTGCGATCCGGGCATGACCTGAACATCGCTCAAGCCCACAATTGACACTATTGGGACATTAGGATCATTTCTTCTGACCTTGCATCACCTCATGGCAAGTCAAATAGGCGGGCTGCTAATTCGGCTATTTTCGGATCGAGTGGTCGCGGCTCCAAACTTACTCCGTTGCCCAGGCGCGCGGTCAGGATCGTGAATGCGGCAATCCGACCAAACGGCTTGTCGTTCGCCGGCACGAGGTACCAGGGGGCCAGTTTGGTCGATGTTTCATCCATCATGTCTTCTATTGAAAGTTCGTAGTCCTCCCATCGCTCTCGATTGCGGAAGTCTTCGTAAGAAAGCTTCCAGCGCTTAAGCGGATCGGTAACCCGGTTCTTGAACCGGCGAATTTGCTCCCCTGGTGTAATGTGCAGGAATATTTTCACTATTCGAATGCCGTCCTCAACTAGAAGACGCTCAAAGTGATTGATCTCTTCGTAGGCTCTCAGCCATTCTTGCTCCGTAGCAAAGCCTTCCACGCGCTCCACTAGGACTCGCCCGTACCAGGAACGGTCGAAGACAACGATCTGGCCATGCTCGGGAAGCTTTTCCCAGAACCGTTGGAGATAATGCTTGCCTTGTTCGTTTGAGGACGGCGCCGCAATGGGGTAAACTTTGAAACTGCGGGGGTCCAGGGCCCACCCTAGGCGACGCACGATCCACCCTTTCCGGCTGCATCCCATCCTTCAAGCACTACAACCGCCCGCTCGCGGGTCCCTAGATAAGCCTGTTGGATTGCCTGAAGAGATGATTGCATTGACGCTAGTTGACGCTCGTAGTCGGCAAAATCAACTCCGGAAAGTTTTTTATCGTGCCAAGCTGGGGACGCTTGGAAACGATAAAGTTTTCAGCTTTCACGATTTACTACCTCTTACCAAGGTCCAATTTGCACCCGATATCATTTCGCTCCCTTGATCGGTTCAAGCAATACCAGACATGCGTCCGACTGAGGGTTTGCATGACAACAAGGTGGTCGAACTTACCCGATGATTGTTTAACGCGGCAATGTAAAGCAACTGGACGGCAAACAGCTAAAGACGACAGGAAGAGGATTTTGTCATTTGAGTAGTGGTGGTCTTCTCAGGTCCGGTCGCGACCCCTCCCTCTTATGATGAGATCGGGAGCGAATGGGTGGTAAGCCGCCATCCGGCTTCAGACAGCTAAGCACCTCTTATTTTGCGTTGCACCGTGAAGCTCACCGCTCGGCTTCGCGCGAGGCAACACATTTGTTGCGCACCGGCACTTCGTCCGGTTGGGGTCAACAGCGTCGCGCTCGTAACCACTAAATGGAAGAAGTTGGCCGATACCGGAAGCAGCATCAGCCGCTCGGAATTGGTTGGCCCATCCTGGTTTGTCTCTCAAACAAGGAGACAAGCCATGAACGACAACGATGGATCAATCCTAGGCAAGCCAGCCCGCCGTCCGCCGTGGAACAAGGGCAAGCTCATCGGAGCAAAGCCGCCGCTCCGTCAGGGCCACGTTTGGTCAATCCGAACCCGGCTCCAGCTGGAGAAGCGCATCCGTGATCTTGCCCTCTTCAATCTCGCCATCGACAGCAAGCTGCGAGGTTGCGATGTGGTCGCAGTCCGTGTCGACGACGTGGCTTCTAACGGCTACGCGATTGACCGGGCGACTGTTCGTCAGAAGAAGCCGGCCACCCCGTTTGGTTCCAACTAGCCGAGCAAACCCGGCAGGCGATCGACCAGTACTTGCGGCTAACTGGTCGCCAGTCTGGGCAATTTCTGTTTGCCGGCCGACGTGGACCCGAGAGTGGCCTCACGACCCGGCAATACGCACGCCTGGTAGGCGAATGGATCGCCAGCATCGGTCTCGATCCGCTGAAGTTCGGAACACACTCGCTGCGGCGCACCAAGGCGACGTTGATCTATCGGCGAACCGGCGATCTGAGAGCCATGCAACTACTGCTCGGACACACCAAAATTGAGAGTACGGTGCGCTACCTCGGTGTCGAGATCGACGACGCCATTGAGATAGCGGAGGAAATCGGCGTCTAAATCACCCGGGCAGAGCGCGGCAGCTCTCCCCGAGCGCTACGTCGTAACGGCCACAACCGGACTCTCACGCCAATCTCTGCCGCGAATCTTCGCGGCAAAGGTCGACATCGACGCAGAGACGCAATGAGTGGCGCTAGGCGGCGGGCGCGACGACCCGCTTGTAGAGATGCCATGTCGCGTGTCCCAGGACCGGCAGTGCGATGAGCAGGCCGAGGAACCCCGTGAGGGCCGAAAGGAACAGCGGCACCGCGATGATCAGGGCGAAGAACGCCATTGGTGCCGGGTTGGCAACCACGGCTTTCACGCTCGTGATCATGGCGGTGACGAAATCGACGTCGCGGTCGAGCACCAGCGGAAATGACACAACGGAAATGGAGAACAGCAACACCGAAAGCGAAGCGCCGACGACGTTGCCCAACGCCAGGAACATTAGGCCCTCGCTCGTCGTGAAAACGACGCGGAGGAAATCCGACAGTGTCGCCATCATCCCGCTGTAGCCGAGGAACAGTGCCATCAGGAACCGCACCTGATACATCCACATGATCAAGATGAAGACGGTTGCAAACCCCATCCATCGGATCTCGCTCCGGCCCTTGATGGTCGACCACACGTCGGAAGCCAAATGCAACTCGCCCTCTCGAGGCGCCGGCTACCTCGTAGAGCCCGGCTGCCAGGAACGGACACACCAGCGCAAAGCCGGCCGCGAGCGGATAGGCGAGATACGGCAGCCCCAAAACGTAAAGCAGCGCCACGATTGCGACGCCGGTCGCCGCGGTCATCGCGCCGAGCGTTAGCCCGTGACGCGGCGCGCGCTTGAAATCTTCGATGCCCTCCGTGAGCGCGGCTTTGACGTCATCGATGGTGATCTTCCTGACCACCGGATCGACCTTTCCGGAATACGTTGCGGCTTTCATGCGCATTCCTCCGATCTTGGCTGTGATCATGGACTGCGCGTGAGAATGCCACGACCGGGAAATTTTGGAAATGATCCCTGTTGAGGACACCGACTGTGCCAGTTGAACTTGCACGTCCCCAGTGCCAATGACGGGTTGGGGTCAAAAGCGCCATTTGTCGGAAGCGAAGACCCGTCTCGCTCGGCCCCTAGAAGCGGTCATGAATTCCTTAACTGAGGCTCCGAATTCGCGCGTGTACAGCTCAATTGGGCTCGACTTCTGCCGCAAAGGACGCATTGGTGGCGTGACGGGAGCCGGTTCATGGGCTGCCGAATTTCTCAGGGCTCGCCTCGCGGAATGCGGGGCTTTGGGTGGTGGGAGCGCCGAAGTGGCGCACTCCTGAAACCCTGGAGCCCACCATGACCACAATTGAAGCCCGCCTCCCGCCGCCGGCAAAGGAGCCACGTCAACGACGCCCATCAAAGGCGCAAAAACCAAGACAAGCGAAAGTCCGCCTCGGCGCACACTGCTCCGATGCAAGGCTGATCCCGCGACGAATTGCATCCCGCGCGCATCACCAAACATGATCGCGTTCTGGCACTGTTGAGCCGGCGCAAGGGCGCCACCATCCCGGAAATGATGGAGGCGACCGGCTGGCAACAGCACAGCGTGCGTGGGTTCCTGGCGGGAACAGTCAAGAAGAAGCTCGGCTTCACGCTCACATCGTCAAAGACCGAGGGCGAGCTGCGTCGCTACAGGATCGACACCAAGCGCGGTCGCTGACATGAAGCCAGCCTCGATCGACATCGCGGCCGAACTGGCACGGCTCGAAGCCCTGACCAACTTCGAGCTGCGGGCAGAGTGGCGGCGGCTGCATCACATGCAGCCGCCGAAGAGCCTCTCCCGCGATCTCCTTCTGCGCGGCATCACTTACAAGATCCAGGAGAGGGCGCTCGGCGGCCTCTCCAAGTCGGTGTTGCGAAGCTGACCGGTGCCGGGCCTGACGCAACTTCGGACGCCACCGCAAAGCGGTCCCGCACCACCGTCAAGCCGGGCACGCGGCTCGTGCGCGAGTGGAACGGGCAAACGCATACGGTTCTTGTCCACGCGGACGGTGTTGAATGGCGCGACAAGCGATACAGGTCACTCTCGGTCGTCGCCCGTGAAATCACTGGCGCGCACTGGTCCGGACCACGGTTCTTCGGCCTGACTTCGAAGAAGGGCAGGCGATGGCTAACGCCGATCTGACCGGCCTATTCGAGGACGCGGCGCTCATCGCGTCGGAGGGGCAAGGCGCCGAGACCATCGAAGGCGGGCGCCTTCGATAAGGCGCATCTCAATAACGATCAATAAACTCCGAAAGCGCCTCATCATTCTGGAGGCGCCTCCAATGAAACGGCTGAACTGCGCGATCTACACGCGCAAGTCCTCCGACGAAGGGCTCGAGAAGGAGTTCAACTCGCTCGATGCGCAGCGGGAGGCCTGCGAGGCCTACATCCTTAGCCAGAAGCATGCAGGCTGGGTCGGCCCTGCCTGACCTCTACGACGACGGAGGGCTGTCGGGCGGCACCATGGAGCGTCCTGCGCTTCAACGGCTGCTCGCCGACATCACGTCCGGCAAAGTGCAGATCGTCGTTGTCTACAAGGTCGACCGGTTGACGCGGTCGCTCGCTGATTTTGCGAAGATCGTCGATGTGCTCGACACTCACGGCGCCTCGTTCGTCTCGGTGACGCAGCAGTTCAACACCACAACATCGATGGGCCGCCTCACGCTCAACATGCTGCTCTCGTTCGCCCAGTTCGAGCGTGAGATCGCGGGTGAACGCATCCGCGACAAGATCGCGGCGTCGAAGGCCAAGGGCATGTGGATGGGCGGCAACGTCCCGCTCGGCTACGACGTCAAGGAGCGCAAGCTGATCGTCAATGATGCCGAAGCCGAGACGGTACGCAAGATCTTCCGGCGTTATGCGGAACTCGGATCGGTCCGGATGCTTGCCCAGGAACTTACCGGCTGGGTATTGTCAGTAAGCGCCGGCAAGGCGCCGGCGGCGTGCTGGCGGGTGGCAACCGCTTTTCCCGCGGCGCGCTCTACACCTTGCTGCAAAATCCAATCTACCGGGGCGAGATTGGGCATCAGGGGAAGGTCTACCCCGGTCAGCATGAGGCGATCGTTGAGGCCGAGCACTGGAAACTCGTCCAAGACAAGCTGGCCGGCAACCGACAGGCCCGAGCGCTCGGCGAGACCGCGGAGGAGCCGAGCCTGCTCGCCGGGTTGATCGTGGACGGCGACGGACAGCGCATGACGCCGACGCATGCGGTGAAGAAGGGGCGGCGCTACCGGTACTACGTCTCGACCGCGCTCATTACGAGGCACCGGTCGCGAGCATGCAAAGGGCTGGCGCATGCCGGCAGGCGATATCGAGGCGCTGGTCCTCGATCGGCTTCAGAGCATTTTTTGCTCCGAGCGAGATGTCGGTGAGAGCGCTGTCACGTTTCGGCCTCGATGCAGCGGCCGTTCGGTCGGCCATGAAGAAGGCGAGCCAACTCGCTCGACGGCTGGGCGGCTGTGCCGTCGATCAAGCTCCGCGAACTGGTCCGGTCGATAGTCGAGCCATCATGCGTCCGTGACGATGAGAGTGTCGTGCAGCCTCAACCGAAAGGAGGTCGCGAAAGTCCTGCTGGGCGACAATGCAATATTCGAGAGGCTTCGGCAGACCAGCGCGATCGAATTGAACTCCGCGCCGAAGCCAAACTGCGCCGTGCGGGAAAAGGCATCCGACTGATTGTCGGGGGCGGCGTGGCTGACAAGCCGGATCGCCGAGATGATCGATCTGCTCCGGAATGCATACGCGACCCGCGATGCCCTGATGTCGGGACGCGACGAAACCATCGATGCGATGGCGCAGCGGCTCGGCGTCAAGCGGGACTATCTGTCGGCGCACATGCGCCTCACGTATCTCGCGCCCGGTATCGTCCGAGCCCTCGTTCATGGCCGCCGGCCTGAGGAGCTCACGCCGGCAGGCCTTGTCTCACTGTGCAAAGACCTGCCGCACGACTGGCAGCTTCAGCGGGCAGTCCTCGGTTTTGAGACGCGATAGCTCTTCCGCGTCCGAAAACGATGCGAGTCTGACCGGCCGAAAAATGGCCTCAGAGATAAAACGCGCAAAGAGCCGACGAACGTCGTGCAGAGACGGGGCTGCGTACGGGATTGCAAAACTGGGGTCGACAAGGCCCGGAAATAGACGCTAGATTTCCGCGTGCGGAAATGCAATAATATGCAGCGATATCAATGAGTTAGTACGGTGGCTGGGAGACTAGGATTCGAACCTAGACAGGCAGAGTCAAAGTCGTCTCCGCCTAACCCACGGAAAAGACGCAAGAAAATGTGGGTATCGAGAGTGTTTGCACGGCTGAGACGCAGAGACCAACGGCGGCCGAATGCCCGCGCGGTATGCGTGGCTGACACCGAAAACCGGATATCTGCCGTCACCTTGAACTATACCCCTAGGGGTGATATATAGGAGCGAGCTTCAAAGAGACGCCAGTTGCGGGTTTTCGCCACTAAGGAGTTTGCCCGCTCGCTCGAAAGGAACGCATTGGATCGAGCCAACTCTCTGCGAGGCCGTGAGCCGTGCCGGTAACGGATTGATTGATGCCGACCTGGGAGGCGGCGTGATCAAGCAGCGCGTTGCTCGGCAGGGCCAAGGACGTTCTGGCGGATATCGGACGATCATTGCATTTCGATCAGGCGACCGGAGCATCTTCATGTACCGCTTTGCGAAGAACAGCAAAGCCAGCCTTTCGGACGATGAACTCGAAGTGTACCGGCGGCTCGCTACTATTTTTCTCGAAGCCGATACCGCCATGCTTCCAAGACTGATTGCTGCGGGCGAATTGAAAGAGGTGGAATGTGATGACCAAGAAGGCGCTTAAGTACCGCAGTGATGCGCTGGCCGTGTCTCACAAGACGGCTGCCGGCCTGCATCGTGCTGGAGTGATCGACAGGGGTACGATGCGCGAGTTCGACGTTTCGTGCCTGACGGCAGTCGAGGATTTGTCGCCAAAAGCGATTCAGACGATCCGCGAGCGCGCTGGTGTCAGCCAGGCCGTGTTCGCAAGTTTTCTCAATGTCAAAGCGAAGCTCGTCAGCGAGTGGGAGCGGGGCGAGAAGAAACCAAGCGGGCCGTCATTGAAGTTGCTCAGTCTCGTCAAGTCCAAGGGGCTTGAGGCGATTACCTAGAACCCGACTTCGGACGCGCGATTATCGCACTCATGCTGCACGATAGGTGCCGAGAAGCGCTTTGGTATCAAGCACGTCGAGCGTGGTTGCCGCAACCACCTTCATCAGGCCGAACTCGTCGATTGGACGCGTCCCGAGGAGTTCGCGCGCCAATATCGTGAAATTCTCCCAGTCGGCATGCCCCTGATGCTTCAATGAGAGCGCCATTGAGCCGCAAAGTCCTGCCCAGCGACGGCGGCGGGCCTGCAGAGGGCCCATCATAAGGACCGCAATCCGCTTTCCGCGCGGCGCACGCTTGTTACCGATCAGCTTGGACACATTGTCCTCGAACCATGACGCCAGCATGGGATGGGTTTCCTGCAGATCGCTGCTGTCGCGCAACGTCTTTTCAACGGCGGCCGCGGACAAGCGGGCCGGATCGATCCCAGCGAGAAGCTCCGCCACAAGAACTTCGACGGGCATGGCCGCCGGATTGATCTCGGCGAGCCCACACGTCTCCACGACATCGAGTGCGCCGAACGGAGGCGGGTTCCCCGTCTCGAGATTGGTAGCGAGACCCTGACGCAGAATAGCGACCACGTAGTCGAGACTTGAAGGCGCGACTTCGATCTCGCCGGCGACATGATCCAGAACTTCCTTCAAGTCGGCCTTTGAAAGTCCCCGGCGGACCCACGCGTCGCGAATGCCGAAACCCTGCTTGGCGAGCAGGCCGGCCAGCGCATGCCTGCGGCCATCTTGAACGATTACAAGAGCAGTGATCGCCCCCGAGCCGTCCACACCGGATGCCAGAACACCGACCACATTCGCCTTGGAGGCCGGCGCACAGGCCACGCCGGTCGCGCGGGCACTCTTGATGGCCCTGTCGAGGGCCGCACGGTCGGCCTCAGGCAACCAGTTCCGGATCGCAATCATACGTCTCAGCATGGTCCCGCTGACGAGGCCGTGCGGAGATGCTAGCGTCAGCAACTCTATGAGCTTGCCGCGGGCATCCTCCGACTTGGAAAAGAGGAAGCCGAGCGCCGCCTCGCGGACCGCAGGTACATTCTCGCCGAATGTTGCCATAACCAACCCGGCGCGAATTTCCTGGGGCAGGGCATCCATGCTTTCGTCTAGGTAAGCGTGAATGGCGAATGGATCGTTCTCCATGTCCGCAGCCACGTGCGCGAAGTGATCGTCGCCTTCGCCTCGAGTCACGGCAGCGTGCGCCTCTTCATCCTTCTCCATCAACCGGCTCAGCTGCTCACGAAGAGGGTCGCCGACATCGAGCTTGGCGGACGCGAACTGATGCAAGATGAGCATCAGGATGGCCGGGCTGATCAGCTCCTGTCGAACGGCCTCCAGCAGAGAACCTCGCAGTCGATCGACCAAATCGATAATCCCGGCATCGTCACGCTCGACCGCATAGCGCAGCAGCTCAAGACTATGGCCGAGGATGAAGGCGTAGGCAGAAATCAGCTCTTCGCTGGGCCTCGTCTTGAGGCCCTCCTTCGCGAGAAGCACCACGAGATCGAGAACATGCTCGGGATACCCTTCGAGGGGCTCCAGCGCGCGTGGCAGAGCCGCGCTTACGCGTCCGGCCTTTATCTCCTTGGCAACCGTCCTGCCAATGCGCGTGAGCGCCCTCCGATCGATCATTAGCCGCACCTCGTGAAGCCACTGAGCGATCAGATATAATTCGGCATATTTGCGACATGGACTGCGATCACTCATCCCCAGTGCCATGTAGGGCCGCGGGGGATCGTCGGGCACGAACCCATTCTTATCAACTCGGGGGAGGACAAACAGCGTTAGGATTCGATTTCGTAACCGAGACTGCGGTATCCCGATTGCCGCTTCAGCGCCATGCGTGCCAGCATCGGAACGTCTGAATCGACGTAGTCGTAGACGACGACCTCGCGTTTGGCATGGTGCTCTCGATGTAAACGGCCGACATATTGGGCGAGCGTGCCTTTCCATGAAATCGGCATGGTCAGGAAAAAGCGTGTCGAGTGACGCGTCGTCGAAGCCCTCGCCTAGGTATCGGCCGGTTGCCAGGACAAGACGTTCCTCGGTGTCGGGACGTTTAAGGCCCTCCTCGGCCGTTCGACGCTCGGCAGCGTTCATGCCTCCGTAGAGCACGACCAAATTTCGCGTGAATTTTTCCAGCCGCGTCCGGAAATAGTCGAGATGGTCGCGACGCTCGGTCAAGATCACCGGCCGCCGGCCTGCCTCCAGGCTGAGAGCACGTCGTCGAAGATCAGATCGTTCCGCTTGTCGTCCTGCGCCAGCGCAGCATAGAGCGCCGTCATCTGCGAAGGCCTGGGCTTCCTGATCGGATCGGAGCTGAAATCCAGTCTCGCGCAGGCGGACCTTGTGGCTGAATAATCGGGTCGCGGCCTGGGACTTCGCGTCGACCCGATAACGGACCGGCCCACATTGCATGAAGATGATCGGGTGATGGCCATCCTTGCGGGCGACCGTGGCCGACAGCCCCAGCACGTACGCGCCTTGGTGCGTCGCGCGACCAGTTCGAAGCTGACGGCCGAGAGATGATGGCACTCGTCGACGATGAGATGGCCATAATCGGCGACTAGGTCGCTACCTCACCATTGCGAACGAGGCTCTGGATCAGAGCAATGTCGATCCATCCAGAGGGTTTTCGTTTGCCGCCGCCGATCGTGCCGATGTCGCTGTCCTCGAACGGACAGGAATGATTGAAGCCGTTCGCCGCCATTGGTCGATCGAGTTGGCGGCGATGGACGAGGACGAGCGTGTTGACGCCGCGGGCCGCGATCATGCTGCGCGCCGACGACGGTCTTGCCGAAGGCGGTCGTGGCGGCCAGCACGCCATAGTCGTGGGGCTCGATCGCGGCCACGGCGGCTGCCTGCACATCGTGCAGCGTGCCAAGAAACTTGACATCGAGCGGTCGACCGGCATTGCGTTCGTCTTCGAATTGTGCCGTGGCTCCGTTCGACTTGAGCAGTTCGATAGCCTCATCCAGGCAGCCACGCGGCAATCCAACGTGGCGCGGATGAAGCTCGGCACATGAGATGATCCGCGGCTTGCCAAAAGTCGGCAGCCGCATGGCCTGGGCGCGATAGAACTCCGGGTTCTGGAAAGCCGCGACCCGGACGAGTTGGGCGACCATCGACGACGGCAGGCCGGTACGGTCGACATAGACTTGATCGCCGAGCACGACATCGACCTGCGCCGGCACTGGTTCCTTGGAGGATTGCCCTTGCAGTCGTCGCGACGGCGTCATTTTCCAGGGCGCGTCCGCGTTCTCGTCATCAACGGGCAGCCTGACGCCGGTGACGCCGCCTGGCATTTCCGCTTCGGCTTTCGCGATAAGGGATTATACCTCCGATGACGTCAACTGGCGCGGAGCTGGAGAGGAAAGCCCACTGGTCATCATGGGGGCGCAGCTCATCGTCGACAAAGACGCTGTTTCCGTTCTCCCGCGCCGAACGCTGCAACGGCAGTGCGATCAAATTGCCGAAGCCGCCGCTCGGCATCGAATCCTGGCTCGGAAACAATCGATCGTATGAGGCGAAGCCGATCTCGGGCCGGCGGTTCATTGTCCGCGTCAGGATCAGTGTACCCAGGCGGCGGGCGTTTGCCGCTGCCACGGGCTTTGAGAAAAACAGCCAGACGTGCCCACCGTTCCCCGAGCGAGATCGTTCGATCGCCGCTGAGATGCCGACCTCTCTGCAAGTCGCGATGAAGGCAAGTGCATCGGTAGCCCAATTCTCGTCGTCGAAATCGACGGCCAAGAAGCTGCATGTATCGTCAAAGAAAAGCGGGTAGACGCCAGCGACGAAATCTCTACCGCGCGCGTTTACTCGAAGGCGATCCTCGCCTCGCAGATGGCATTCAATCACGTCGTTCGTGACCGGGATGAAAGACTGACTTGGACACTCGCCACATTTCACCTGCGGCTTGCCGCACACGCCGCGTACCCATTCGTTGGCGCACGCCGGCGCGTAGCCCGAGCGCCCGGTCTTGGGGTTGTCCCATCGAACCGGAAAGACGTCTGTCCGACCGCCGAAGAGACTGCGGAACAGCGCGATCTTGTCGGGGGCTGGTGAGTTGTTTGTGACGGGGGCCGTCGTAATCGCGTCAATTGGTTTTCGTATGGGCGCCAACTCGAGTTCCCCGAGCCGTGCTTCCAGTCTTTTGCGCTCGGCATCTAGCGCGGCTAACTGCCGACGGATAACGGCAATCTCTTCCTCTCTGACGTCTTTGGTCATGGAATATGTTGCATCGCTTGCGCCTTCCGATGCCCGCTGATTCCGAAGTCGATGTCATGAACCCGAGAGTTCGCTACCCCATCATGCCCATTCTGCTCAAGGTTGACAGCCCATAGCCAGTATATTGGAGTGTCTTTGAGTGATCGCGGAAGACGAGTGGACACGACCCAAACGGCGCGCTCTCCCGGTTGCGTAACACCGTGTTAACGCACACCTGGATGTCCCGACATCGCAGCGAAATCAGGCCTCGACTTCTGCCGCAAAGGACGCATTGCTGGTGTGACGGGCGCCGGTAGGACGGAGCACGGGATTTTAAGGGCTCGCCTCGCGGAACGCGGGGCTTTGGGTGGTGGGAGCGCCGATGGGGCGCGCCCTTGAACCCTCGGAGCCCACCATGACCACGATCGAAGCCCGCCACACGACCCCGGCCAAACGAACCAAGCCTGCGACGACCGCCAAGGGCGGGAAGCCGAATGCGGACGGAAAGCCCTCATCTGCGCTTGCCGGCAACGAGCTCCACTCGCGCGTCACGAAGCACGATCGCGTCCTGGAGCTCTTGAGCCAGCGCCAAGGCGCCACGGTTCCGGAGCTGATGGAAGCAACCGGTTGGCAGCAACACAGCGTCCGCGGGTTCTTGGCTGGAACCGTGAAGAAGAAGCTCGGCTTCCCGCTCACTTCGTCGAAGGCCGAGGGCGAACTGCGTCGCTATCGGATCGACTCGAAGCGCGGTCGCTGACATGACGCGAGCCTCGATCGACATCGCGGCCGAGTTGGCGCGGCTCGAAGCCCTGACCAACTTCGAGCTGCGAGGCGAGTGGCGGCGGCTGCATCACATGCAGCCGCCAAAGAGCCTCTCGCGTGATCTCCTGCTGCGTGGCATCACTTACAAAATCCAGGAGAGGGCGTTCGGCGGCCTCTCCAAGTCGATCCTTCGAAAGCTGTCCGGCACTGAGCCTGAAGCAGTCTTCGCCGGAGAACCGGAGAACTGCGCCACGCGCCACCGTAAAGCCGGGGACGCGGCTCGTGCGCGAATGGAATGGCGATACGCACACTGTCCTCGTCCACGCGGACGGCGTCGAGTGGCGCGGCACGCGCTACCGGTCGCTCTCGGTCGTCGCCCGCGAGATCACCGGCGCGCATTGGTCCGGTCCGCGGTTCTTCGGTCTGACATCGAAGAAGGAGGCAGGCGATGGCTGACGTCGATCTGGACGCTGCCCGGCGGGAGTTCGCTGAGCTGACCGGCGCGTTCGAGGACGCGGCGCTGATTGCGTCTGACGGCCAGGGCGTCAAGAACCTCGATGACGGGCGCCGTCAATTCAAGCGTCTCTCGAAAGCAATAAACCGACTCAGAAGGCGCCTCATCATTCTTGAGAGGCGCCTCCGATGAAAGGCATTGAACTGCGCCATCTACACCCGCAAGTCCTCCGAGGAGGGGCTCGAGAAGGAGTTCAACTCGCTCGATGCCCAGCGCGAAGCGTGCGAGGCCTATATCACGAGCCAGAAGCACGCCGGCTGGGTGCGCCGTGCGCGACCTCTATGACGACGGCGGCTTATCGGGCGGCACGATGGAGCGTCCTGCGCTGCAGCGGCTGCTCGCCGACATCAAGTCCGGCAAGGTGCAGATTGTCGTCGTCTACAAGGTCGACCGGCTGACGCGGTCGCTGGCGGATTTCGCCAAGATCGTCGACGTGCTCGATGCTCACGGCGCCTCGTTCGTCTCGGTGACGCAGCAGTTCAACACCACGACCTCGATGGGCCGGCTGACGCTCAACATGCTGCTCTCCTTCGCCCAGTTCGAGCGCGAGATCGCCGGCGAGCGCATCCGCGACAAGATCGCCGCGTCGAAGGCCAAGGGCATGTGGATGGGCGGCAACGTCCCGCTCGGCTATGACGTCAAGGAGCGCAAGCTGATCGTCAATGACGCCGAAGCCGAGACGGTGCGCATGATCTTCCGACGCTATGTCGAACTCGGCTCGGTCCGGCTCCTTGCGGATGAACTTGCCGGGATTGGCGTCGTCAGCAAGCGTCGCGAAGGTGCCGGCGGACGTCCTGGCGGGTGGCAACCGGTTTTCTCGCGGCGCGCTCTATACTCTTCTGCAGAATCCGATCTATCGCGGCGAGATCGCACATAGAGGCAAGGTCTATCCCGGGCCAGCACGAGGCAATTGTCGATGCTGGGCTGTGGCAGCTCGTTGAGAAAAAGCTTGCCAGTAGTAGGCAGTCACGAGCGCTTGGGGAAGCGGCGCAGGAGCCAAGCTTGCTTGCCGGGCTGATCGTGGACGGCGAAGGAAATCGCATGACGCCGACGCACGCGGTGAAGAAGGGCCGGAGGTACCGGTACTATGTTTCGACGGCCCTGATTAATGGCACGCGCTCACTTCACGAGACGGGCCTGCGGGTTCCGGCAGGTGACCTCGAAGAGCTGGTTCTCAAAAGGCTTCGAGCATTTTTTGCATCGGAACAGGACGTCGGCGAGACGTTGTCAATCTTCGATCTCGATGCCGCCACGCTGCGTTCGGCGCTTGCGAAGGCCGTCGAGATGTTTGGCAGCTGGGCAACGCTACCGTCGATCAAGATCCGCGAAGTCGTCCGGTCCGTTGTCGAACGCGTGTGCGTACGTGTTGATGAGGTCGTTGTTAGTCTCAACAGAAAAGAGATCGCGAGAATACTATTGGGTGACGCATCTCGAGAATTGTCTGATGATCAACTCGGCACACTCGAGCTCCACGCTGAAGCTAAGTTGCGTCGCGCAGGCAAGGGCATCCGATTAATTGTCGGAGGCGGACGTGCCACCAAACTTGACGGTCAGATGATCGCGCTGCTCCGCAATGCGTATGCGACGCGCGAAGCGCTGATGTCGGGACGCGATGCAACCATCGACGCGCTCGCGCAGCGGCTCGGCGTCAAGCGAGACTATCTGTCAGCGCACATGCGCCTCACCTATCTGGCGCCGGATATCGTCAAAGACCTCTTTGAAGGTCGGCAGCCTGAGACGCTCACAGCGGCACGCCTCGTCTCCGTTTCCAAAGACCTGCCGCATGACTGGCAGCTCCAGCGGGGCGTCCTCGGAATTGAGACGGGATAGCGCCCACCGAAGCCCACGAAACGATGCGAGTTTGACCGGCCGAAAAAGGGCGACAGAGATAAAAGGGGCCAAAGAGCCGAGGAACGTCCGCAGAGACGCGGGTTTCAACGGCGCACCTACAAACGGCGTCGACAAGGCGCGGAAAAGACGCTAACTTTTTGCACCAAGGAATGATAAAATATGCAGCGATATCAATGAGTTAGTCGGTGGCTGGGGGACTAGGATTCGAACCTAGACAGGCAAAGTCAGAGTCTGCAGTCCTACCATTAGACGATCCCCCAAGACCGTCCCGTACAGCGCGGCGGGGCCGCGATGGGAGAGGCGGCGTATAGCAGGTGTGTTCAGGGCGGGCAAGCTGTCGCGGTGGCCCGGGAATAGCGCCGCGTGCTCACGAGAGGACGGCCGCGCGGGCTTTTCGACGGGGCTGCGGGCAGGCATAAGGGCGCCTCGTTTCAAAAGGCAGCCCAGGCACATGATCCGTCTCGACAACATCAGCAAGCAGAACGGCCATCAGATCCTCTTCATCGAGGCCTCCGCCGCGTCTCAACCGGGGCGAGAAGGTCGGCCTCGTCGGCCCCAACGGCGCCGGCAAGACCACGCTGTTCCGGATGATCACCGGCCAGGAGCAGCCCGACGAGGGGCAGGTCTCGGTCGATCGCGGCATCACCATCGGCTATTTCAGCCAGGACGTGGGCGAGATGGCGGGCCGCAGCGCCGTCGCCGAGGTGATGGACGGCGCTGGGCCGGTCAGCGACGTCGCCGCCGAACTTGAAGGAGCTCGAGGCCGCGATGGCCGATCCGGACCGCGCCGACGAGATGGAGGAGATCATCGAGCGCTATGGCGAGGTGCAGGCGCGGTTCGAGGAGCTCGACGGCTATGCGCTGGAAGGCCGGGCGCGCGAGGTTCTGGCGGGCCTCAGCTTTTCAGCCAGGAGATGATGGACGGCGACGTCGGCGCGCTGTCGGGCGGCTGGAAGATGCGCGTGGCGCTGGCGCGCATTCTGCTGATGCGGCCCGACGCCATGCTGCTCGACGAGCCGAGCAACCATCTCGATCTCGAAAGCCTGATCTGGCTGGAGCAGTTCCTCAAGGGCTACGAGGGCGCGCTGCTGATGACCTCGCACGACCGCGAGTTCATGAACCGCATCGTCAACAAGATCGTCGAGATCGATGGCGGCGCGCTGACCACCTATTCGGGCGACTACGAATTCTACGAGCAGCAGCGCGCGCTGGCGAGAAGCAGCAGCAGGCGCAGTTCGAGCGCCAGCAGGCGATGCTGGCCAAGGAGATCAAGTTCATCGAGCGCTTCAAGGCGCGCGCCTCGCATGCCGCGCAGGTGCAGAGCCGCGTGAAGAAGCTCGAGAAGATCGAGCGCGTGGAGCCGCCGAAGCGCCGCCAGACCGTGGTCTTCGATTTCCCGCCGGCGCCGCGCTCGGGCGAGGACGTGGCCAGCCTGAAGAACGTCCACAAGAGCTATGGGCAGCCGCACATCTATGAAGGGCTGGACTTCCAGGTCCGCCGCAGGGAGCGCTGGTGCGTGATGGGCATCAACGGCGCCGGCAAGTCGACGCTGCTGAAGCTGGTTGCCGGCAGCGACTGAGCCGGACGAGGGCACGGTGGCGCTCGGCGGCAGCGTGAAGATGGGCTATTTCGCGCAGCACGCCATGGAAGTCTGCTCGACGGCGAGCGCACGGTGTTCCAGTCGCTGGAGGATCGCTTTCCGCAGGCCGGGCAAGGCTCGCTGCGCGCGCTGGCCGGCTGCTTCGGCTTCTCCGGCGACGACGTCGAGAAGAAATGCCGCGTGCTGTCGGGCGGCGAGAAGGCGCGGCTCGTGATGGCGCAAGATGCTCTACGATCCGCCGAATTTCCTGGTGCTCGACGAGCCGACCAACCATCTCGACATGGCGACCAAGGAAATGCTGATCACGGCGCTCGCGGAATACGAGGGCACCATGCTGTTCGTCTCGCACGACCGGCATTTCCTTGCGGCGCTGTCCAACCGCGTGCTGGAACTGACGCCCGACGGCATCCACCAGTACGGCGGCGGCTACACCGAATACGTCGCGCGCACCGGCCAGGAAGCGCCGGGACTTCACGGGTGACGTGCAGGCGCAATGCTGATGGGGCTTATCGGCCCGCCGCGGCGGCGCGATTCTGTAGCCGCTGACGGAGCTTCGCGACGGCTTCGCGCCCCGTGGCGGCGGCTATATCGGCGCCGATCGTTGAAGAGAGCTGGGGATCGCGCTGGAACGCGTAGCCACCGGTCAGGATCACAAGGTCAGGATTTAACGACGCCTTGCGGACGCGGGCCAGACTGCGGGCGAGCATCGGTGCGTCGCCGACGCGGCCGGCTGAGATGCCGACGGCGTCGTAGTGCGTACTCTTCACCAGCTTATCCAGGTCGTTCATGAACTGGAGTTCGCCGCAACAGACGTCCCAACCTTCTCGCCAGAAATCCGCGCGAACGAGACACAGGCCGAGGCGGTGACGTTCTTGCGGAAGAGTGATGAGCAGAATGCGATGTGAGGTATCGGCAATTTTGCCGCCGGTGCAGAACGTAGAGGAGTGGGCGAGGATGATCTGCTGAATATGATCCATGCCGCGCGCCACATCGAGAAAATCCCGCACGTCACGTTCCCACATTTCGCCGAGCCGTAGTGCGGCGGGAACGAGGAGCCGTTCGAATAAAACATCGACGCCAAAGCCGCGCTCGATCAGTTCGTTGAAATGATGCAGGGCCACGGACGCTTCTAGTGCCAACGTCGCATCGGTGAATGCGGTGACGTCATCGTCGAGCGCGGGAATTGCGGGAAATGCACAGGAGCCGGGTTGGTGGTCATCAATTAGCCGGGGGATAATGTGCTTTTCGATGAGCTGTGCGAGGGCAGGGCGGTCTTCTGCAGGAGCGGAGGTTGTCCGGACTGGGTCCAATCCGCTCACGGTCTTCGTTGCTGACTTGCTACTTCCCACCGAGCTGCTCCGCTGCTGAAGATCGATCGCTTCAATTCCGGGCGTGTGCGTGACCTGCACCGGATCCGGGCGTGTGCGTGACCTGCACCGGATGCTCAGCAACGTGTGGGAGTATGAGCGTCGCAGCTGTGATGGGAAACAGAGAAAAAATGATGATGACAGACGGGTGCGGTCCCGTTGACGCATGACAAAGGGTCCAGTGTGATAAAGATGTTTTGGGATGATCAGTTTTTGAGCGAGATTGCGCAGTAGCGATCATTTCGGCGCGTGTGGTCAGCGCATTTACCGTTCGCGAACCAGTTCCGATATTGCATTTATTATCAATTCACTATGGGTTTCATGCGGACGCTCTAGAGATCGGTCGTGGCAATCTCTCGCAAATGCGAACTCGAGCGTGTGGCTTTCAAGTCACTTAATAGTGAGCAGAGAAGAGACGCAAGGCCTCTTGTACGAAAGTATAAGACGAACTGTGGATCAAATGCGCAGATTGCGCGTTCAAGCGCGTTTCGATGGCATGCTGCAGGTCAGAATTGGGAACGCTCAGCGGCGGCCAACAGTGAGCGGTTCATTCATTGAGGGCCACGTCCAGTGGAGCGCCAGCCACAATCGAGATGGGCGGTGCGATGTCGGGGCCGGGCATGGTGGCAAAGCCGTTTGCGGAGAACCAGCCGGACTTTGTTGATCGAAAACGCGGGAATCTCGGTGCCGCGGGTCGCGATATCCCACTCTGCTCTGCAATCGGGTGTCAGGACGGTGACGGGCTCGGAAAGGCGCGCGCTGAGCTCGGCGAAGTTCGTGCGCAACTGTTCGATCCAGTCATCGAAGCCGTCCACCATGCGGCGGTCATCGTAGCGGACCGCGATCTGGACGGGGGCGAGGCCTCGATGGCTGGCACGCAGGCGGTCACCATATAGAATGACCTCGGCTAGGATGGGGCGCTCGGCGGCCCAGTCTGAGACCGCACTGGTCAGGTTCTGAACATCTGGAGCCAATCGGACGAAATCGCCCGCATCCGCGCCTGCATCGACTCGTTGCATGGCACTCCCCCATCTTGCGACCGTCAGACGGTAGTTAAAGCGCAAGCTGGAGTCTGCAACTTCGTTCGGCGGAGTTCATATTCTCCACAGCATGTGATTGTGCGGAATGTGAATGTGCGGAGGGCCACGAGAATGTCCCGTGGCCGCAGACCTAGATCAGACTTACCACTTCCATCCGATGGCCTGATCGACGGAATAATCGCCGCCGCCGCGGATTACGAAGCCGAGCGCAACCAGCCCCCAGAGAAGCGGGTATTCGAGGCCGCCGTTCGTCCAGAAAAAACCGTTACCCAAGTGAACGGCGAAGGCGGCGTAAGCCATCAGCACACACACGGCCAGAGCCGACAAACGCGTCAGAAAGCCAAGTGCCAGGAAGAGGCCTCCGAAGACTTCGGTCACGCCCGCAAGGGCTGCAAACAGCAGTCCTGGGGTGAGGCCGAGGTTTGCTTCGAAGAATTGGGCGGTGCCTTCAAGGCCGCCACCGCCGAAAAGCCCGAAGAGCTTTTGAAATCCGTGCGGCATCAGGATGAGGCCGGCCGCTAGTCGGACGATGAGCGAACCGATGGCCTCGGCCGAGGGATTTATGGCTGCACGAGCGGCGGTGGCGTGGGTGGAAGCGGCGGTCATGGCTTGTCCTTGCAAAGCTGTGATGGCGTGACGGCGGGCGGGAGTTACGAGGTCATGTCGAAGAGAAGTACTTCCGACGAGGAGGTGCCGGCGATTGTGATGGCAGAGACACCTTCAATCGCCGCGCCGTCTCCGGCTTCGAGAGGCTGCCCATTCAGATCGATGGCGCCGCGTGCGACTTGCACCCAGGCGACGCGTCCGCGCCGCAAGGTGTGCGTCACCGTCTCGCCGTCTTCGAGCGCCGTCGCATAGAGATCGACGTCCTGATGGATCGTGACCGAACCATCGCGGCCGTCGCGGGAACCGATGAGGCGCAACGTGTTGCGTTTCTCAACCGGCGAGAACGACTTCTGCTCATAGCCTGGTGCCAGGCCCTTCCGCTCCGGCAGAATCCAGATCTGCAGGAAGTGGACGGGATCGGTGCGCGAGGCGTTGTATTCGCTGTGGCGGATGCCTGTGCCGGCCGACATGCGCTGCACATCGCCGGGTCGAATGGTGGAGCCGGTGCCGAGGCTGTCTTTATGTTCGAGGGCGCCTTCGAGGACGTAGGAAACGATCTCCATATCGGCGTGGGGGTGAGCGGGGAAGCCGCCGCCGGCGGCGACCACGTCTTGGTTAATGACGCGCAGAGGGCCGAAGCCCATGTGGTTGTGATCGTAGTAGTTGCCGAAAGAGAAGGTGTGGCGGCTGTCGAGCCAGCCAAAGTTGGCGCGACCGCGGTCGGCCGAGCGGCGGATTATAATGCCGGTTGATCTGGCCGGGGATGCGATGGCGGTGGTCATGGGAAACCTCCTGTTTCGGGGGGCCGTCGAGACCCTGATGTGTGTCAAGATAGGAGGCAGACGACTGAGCACCAATCCCCTATTGCTGATCCATACTGCATCCGTAATGGATACAATCGCGAATGGATAAGCTCGAAGCGATGCATGCGTTCGCCAAGGTCGTGGCGCTGGGAAGCTATGCGGAAGCGGCGCGCGCGCTGGGACTGACGCGATCAGCGGTGAGCAAGGCGGTGATGGAGTTGGAGCATCACCTGGGTGCGCGACTACTCGACCGGACGACGCGCCGGGTGGGCCCAACGGAAGCGGGGCTCGCCTATTACGAGCGCTGTCTCGACATTCTATCGCGGGTAGAAGAGACGGAGCTGCAGATCTCGCGGCTGCATCACGAGCCCAAGGGGTTGTTGCGGATCAATGCGCCGATGTCGTTCGGCGCTCTCTACCTTGGCAGCGCCATTGCCGACTTCATGACCGCCTACCCTGATTTGAGGATCGAACTCACGCTCACCGATCGCTTCATCGATCCGATCGAGGAAGGTGTGGACGTGACAATCCGGATCGCGGCGCTGAATAATTCCAGTTTGATTGCGCGCAAGCTGGCTGCGGCGCGGATCGTGATCGCGGCGTCACCGGCCTATCTCGAGCGGCACGGCACGCCTGTTGCGCCGGCTGATCTTTTGCAACACCGGTGTCTGGTTTATGGCCATACGTCGACGCTCGCGAAGTGGTCTGTGCAGAGCGGCGGCGGGATCGTCAGCACGCCGGTCAATTCTCTTGTTTGTTCCAACAATGGCGACGTGCTGCGCGCGGCGGCGCTCGCCGGGCACGGATTGATCAACCTGCCGACGTTCCTGATCGGGCCGGATCTCGCGGAGGGACGTTTGCGTCTGGTGATGGCAGAGCATGCGCCACCGCCGCTCGGCATTTACGCGCTTTATGCACCCAACCGGTATCTGGCGGTGAAGACGCGGGTGTTCATCGATTTCCTGGCGCAGCGGTTCGGCGGCATTCCCGAGTGGGACCGCTTTGCTCAGACTTCGGCGTCGTGACAGGCGGCGTCGATGCGCAGGTTCTGGCCGTCGGCAAGGGACAGGACGGTGGAGATCGTCCAGCCATTGCGGATGGCGCCGGCGAAGGCCGGATGGCGGCCGCAGTAGGTCTTGGACCAATGTTGGGTACGACGAGCAACCCAATCCCGATCGATGTCGCTGCTCGTCAGGTTGACGTCCTGGCGGAACACCATCGCTTTGTGATCGCAGATCACTTCGATGCCGGAGAGGCGGGTCAGCGGATCGACGTTGGTGCCGAAGCTGCCGGAGAGGTTGTCGCGAACCTTAGAGAAGAGCTGGCAATACTGTTGAGCATTCGTTTCAGGCTCGTGAGCATCGATGGCGGTCGCCCCGATGCCAAAGGCGGCTAGCACTACTGCGCATGCAAGACGATTCAAACGCATGAGACACAACTCACAACAGGCGACTAACCCACACGGACTAAAGCCTAGCCGTTGGTCGTTAAAAAGACGTTCCAGGGGCTGGTTTATGGCGTGTTTCTGTTTACTTCCTGTAAATGCTTGCACATTGATGCAAACGCTTGACGCGCTTCCCGCGAACAATGGATAAGAGACCCATGAGGTTAGCTCTCATCCGGCAAATTCTGGTTCTCGTGACCGTGGTGCTCTTCACCGCGGGGACCGCGCTGTCCGCTGCTGCCTCGACTTTGCAGGCCCATCAAGACGCCGGGACAGCCATGCATCACGGTCATGCGGGACATCAGCCTGCTGGCGGTGACTCCCACGGTGACGATCATGCGACCGTCACCGACCATGCACCGGAAGGCTCGGGCGCGTGCGATCATCCGCAACACGCGTGCTGTCACGCTCATGGGTCGTGCTGCGTGACGGCGTTGGTTGCGGCCGATATCCGTGAGCCGCAGCCTCCAACAGCTGCGTTGAAGATGGCGTGGTCATTCGACGAACTCGCGTCCGGGCGCATGACGCATCCGTTGCTGAGGCCGCCCCGCGCCGCCGCCTGACGCGCAGGCGGGATTTACATTTCGATCGTTGCCTGCGCCGGTCACGGCATGAGGTACGGCTCAAGAAGCCGTTCACCGGAGGCGTTCACACGCGTGTCCGGCCATGCTGCAAAACTTCCATTTGCGCTGAGGCACGGCAAGACCATGACACTCCTATCGCACTATCTTCTGGCGGCTTTCCTCGTGGTGGCTGCGGCAAGGCCGGTGGCCGCGCATGAAGGGCACGATCATGCCGACGAGGCGGCGCCGGCGGCGATGCTGCAATCGACAGGGCCGCTGATCGAGAGCAGCGGGTCTGTCTTCGAACTCGTGGCGACGGCGCGCGGGCATGATCTCACCATCTATCTCGACCGGGCCGACACCAATGTGCCCGTCGAAGGTGCATCCATCGAAATTACGACGGACGGCAAGCCGCCGTTGGCGGCCAAGCCCATCGGGGCGGGGACCTATGAAGCCGAAGCGACGTGGCTCGATGAGCCCGGTGCCAAGCCGCTCGTGTTCACGGTGATTGTGGGCGAGGAGGCCGATCTTCTCAACGGTGTCCTGCACGTCGCCAACGAAGCGGACGTGCAACCCGCGGGCGGGCTGTCATTGACGGAACGGCTGGCGCAGCCGGTGTCGTGGCTTCTGATCGCAGGAGGCGTGATCGCCGGGTTTGTGGTGGCAGTGATGTTGCGGCCGGCGTCACGCGGGACAGCCGGTTTGCTCGTGGCGTCCGGCGCGCTGATGTTCGCCGTGCCACGCCCGGCAGAGGCGCACGAGGGGCACGATCATGCGGAGGAGATCCCGGCGGCGGCGATGGCCGTGGGAAACGTTCCGCGGCGGCAGCCGGATGGGAGCGTGTTCGTTCCCAAGCCGACGCAGCGTCTTCTCGAGGTTCGAACGCAGCCGGTTCGCGAGGAGACGGCGCCGCGCACATTCGAAGCCATTGGAACCGTGATTGCAGATCCTTCGGCGTTCGGACGCGTGCAGGCGCCAATGGACGGTCTCGTGGAGCTTGGCGATCAGGGCCTGCCGTATGTGGGTCAGCGTGTC
Organism: uncultured Alphaproteobacteria bacterium; assembly: GCA_963708775.1. Taxonomy (GTDB): domain Bacteria; phylum Pseudomonadota; class Alphaproteobacteria; order Rhizobiales; family Hyphomicrobiaceae; genus JAGVSR01. The sequence continues at coordinate 24,634 of CAVPTI010000015.1, forward strand.
AACGCGGGCCAAGTTCTCGCGCGGTTATCGCCGACGATCCCCGTTGCCGATCTTGGAACGATGCAGCAGCTGCGAGCCGAAGTGGCGGGCAAGCTGAAGGTTGCCGAACAGAAACTGTCGCGGCTGTCGCGCATTTCGACTGTCGTGGCGCAAAGCGACATCGAAGATACCCGCGCGGAACTCGAGGCTCTGCGCGAGCAGCGTCGGGTTCTCGAGGAGAAGGATATCGAAAAGATCGCACTCAAAGCGCCGGTCAGTGGTGTGATCTCGGTGGCCAACGTGCGCGCGGGGCAGGTGGTAAGCGGGCGCGACACGCTGTTTGAGATCCTCGATCCGGACCGGCTCTGGGTCGAGGCAGCGGGCGCGGACATCCACGGCGATGACGACATCGCGGGCGGTGTCGCGTACGACGCGGACGGGCATACGCTGTCGCTCGCCTACATCGGACGATCGCCGACGCTGCGGCAGCAGTCGCAGTCGCTGTTGTTCCGGCTGACGGAACCGCACACGGGGCTGGCGGCCGGCGCTTCGGTGACGGTCGTTGCGCAGCGATCGGCGAAGGACACGGGCATCATTCTCGCCGAGGATGCGGTGGTGCGCGGCGACAACGGCTTGCCGCAGGTTTGGGTGAAGACCGGCCCGCAGCAGTTCAAGCCGGTGCTGGTGACGTTACGGCCGCTCGATGGCGTGCGCGTGCTCATTACGGCGGGCCTTAATCCGGGGGACCGTGTCGTGACGCGCGGGGCCGAACTCATCAACCAGATCCGCTGAGGAGGACTGGGTCATGTTCAACGCCATCGTTCGCGCCAGCCTCGCCAACAGGCTGTTCGTTTTACTCGGCGGCCTCGTGCTCATGGCCTACGGGCTGATGACGCTGCGGCAACTGCCGGTGGACGTGTTTCCAGATCTCAACAGGCCGACTGTGACTTTGATGACCGAGGCGCACGGGCTGGCGCCGGAAGAGGTCGAGCAGCTTGTGACGTTTCCGCTCGAGACGGCGATGAACGGGATGCCGGGGGTGGAGCGCGTGCGCTCGGTCTCGGGCGTCGGGCTATCGGTGGTGACGTCGAGTTCGAGTGGGACACCGATATTTATCGGGCGCGCCAGCAGGTATCGGAACGCTTGCAACTCGTCCGAGATCAGTTGCCGACGGACGTAGCCTCGCAGATGGGGCCGATCTCGTCGATCATGGGCGAGATCATGCTGATCGCCATGTCGAGCACGACGGCCGATCCGATGGTGTTGCGCGAGACGGCGGATTTTACGGTGCGGCCGCGGCTATTGACGATGCCGGGTGTGGCGCAGGTGATCCCGATCGGCGGCGAAGTGCGCCAGTACCGCATCGTGCCCGATCCGCTGCGGATGGCAGGGCTCGACGTGACGATCGAGGATATCGAGCGTGCGATCCGGCAATTCGGGTCGAACACGGGCGGAGGGTTCGTCGATCTCAACGCGCGAGAATTTCTGATCCGCAACATCGGCCGGACGACGCGGATCGAGGATCTGCGCAACCTCGTCGTTGCCTATCGGGATGAGACGGTGATTTCGCTGTCGCAGGTGGCGACGGTGGATTTTGCGGCGCGGACGAAGCGCGGCGACGCGGGGTTCAAGGGCAAGCCGGCGGTGATCTTGGGTGTGCAGAAGCAGCCGGGGGCGGACACGGTGCAGATCACGCGCGAGATCGAGGCGCTGCTGCCGGATCTGCAGCGCGTGATGCCGGACGGCGTGACGGTGACGGACGTGCAGTTCCGTCAGGCGACGTTCATCGAGACGTCGATTGCGAATGTCATGCGCGTGCTGGTGGAGGCGCTGGTGATCGTGGCGGTCGTGCTGTTCGTGTTCCTGCTCAACTGGCGGACGACGCTGATCTCGATCGTGGCGATTCCCGGTGTCGATGCTGGCGACGGTGCTGGTTTTCCAGATGATGGGCCTTGGCATCAACACGATGACGCTGGGCGGGCTTGCGATCGCGATCGGCGAACTGGTCGACGATGCGGTGGTGGATGTGGAGAATATCTTCCGCCGGCTGGGTCAGTGGCGGGCATCTGGCGGCCGCGATCGTCGCAGCGTCTCGGAGGTGGTGGCGGATGCGTCGAACGAGGTGCGGTCGGGCATCGTCTATGCGACGGCGATCATCGTGCTGGTGTTCGTGCCGCTGTTTGCGCTTGTCGGGCATCGAGGGGCGGCTGTTCACGCCGCTGGGGATCGCGTACATCGTCTCGATCCTCGCCAGCCTCGCGGTCTCGATCACAGTGACGCCGGTTCTGGCGTTGTGGCTGCTGCCGCGAATGGCGCATCTGGAAGAGCAGGATTCGACGTTGTTGCGGGTCTTGAAGCGATGGCAGGAGCGGGGGCTCGAATGGAGCTTTGTGCATCCGCGCGCGGTGTTCGGACTGCCGGTTCTGGCGGTGATGGCGGCGCTGGCGGCGGGGCTGATGCTGCCACGGGCGTTTCTGCCGAGCTTCAACGAGGGAACAGTGCTCGTCAGCGTGATGTTCAAGCCGGGGATCAGTCTGGCGGAATCGGATCGCATCGGGCTGCTGGCCGAGCAGATCGTGGCGCAGGTGCCGGAGGTGAAATCCGTCGGGCGGCGGACGGGGCGGGCGGAACTCGACGAACATGCCGAGGGCGTGCACACGAGCGAACTCGATGTCGATCTCAGGCCGTCGGAGCGGGGGCGCGAGGAGGTTCTGCTCGATATCCGGTCGCGGCTGGCGGTGCTGCCGGTGAGTGTCAACGTCGGGCAGCCGATCGCGCACCGGCTCGATCATATGCTGTCGGGCGTGCGGGCGCAGATCGCGCTCAAGATCTATGGCGATGATCTCGATACATTGCGCGGGCTGGCGGCGCAGTTCGAGGAGCGGATGCGCAGTATTCCGGGCATCACCGATCTGCAGATCGAAAAGCAGGTGCGCATTCCGCAATTCCAGATGCGGGTCGATTACGAGAAGGCGACGCGGTACGGGCTCAATCCGAATGATGTGACGTCGGTGTTGGAGACGCTTTCGAACGGTCGCGTAGTGTCGCAGATCGTGGACGGTCCAAGCGGTTCGACGTCGTGCTGCGGCTGGCGGACAAGGATCGCAGCACGCGGGCGCTGGGTGACATGCTGATCGAGAGTCCGGCAGGGCGGATTCCGCTCAGGACGATCGCCGAAGTCGTGGAGACCGATGGGCCGAACCAGATCCAGCGGGAGAACGGGCGGCGGCGGATTGTGGTGTTCGCCAACTCGGATGGGTCGGACATGGCGCGCATCGTGGACGACATCCGCGGCATGCTGGCGGACACGAAGCTGCCGCAGGGGTACTTTACCAGTCTCGAAGGGCAGTTCCAGGCGCAGGAGGAGGCGTCGCAGTTGATCCTGTGGCTTTCGCTGGTGTCGCTGCTCTTGATTTTTGCGGTGCTCTATAGCCGGTACAAGTCGGCGGTGTTGGCGCTCATCATCATGGGCAACGTGCCGCTGGCGCTGATCGGCAGCGTTGCGGCGTTGTGGATTGCCGGCCAACCGCTCTCGGTGGCGAGTGTGATCGGCTTCATCACGCTGGCGGGCATCGCGACGCGCAACGGCATCCTGAAGATCAGCCATTACATCAATCTCGCCCTGTTCGAAGGCGAGACGTTCGGCAGGGCCCTGGTCGTGCGCGGGACGCTCGAACGATTGACGCCGGTACTGATGACGGCGCTGTCGGCCGGGGTCGCGCTGGTGCCGCTGATGATCGATGCGGACGAGCCGGGCAAGGAGATCCTGCATCCGGTGGCGGTCACGATCTTCGGCGGGCTCATCACGGCGACGCTGCTCGATGCGTTCCTGACGCCGGTGCTGTTCCTGCGCTTCGGGCGCAAGCCGCTGGAGCGATTGCTGGCGGCGCGGGACGAGCAACGTGAAGTTCATGCCTTCTGAGAACGGGAGACTTTGACATGACGAAATGGATGATGATTGCAGCCGCAGCCCTGCTGATTGCAGCGCCTGTCGCAGCGCATGAAGGTCACGCGGGAGGTGAATCGCCGCACGGCGGTACCGTCGTCGAAAACGGTCACCACAAGCTCGAGGTCGTCGCAAAGGACGGATCGCTCGACGTGTATGTTACCGGCGAAGACGGCAAACCTGAGGAGACTGCGGGTGCCAAGGCGAGCGCGGTGATCCTTGCGGGGGGCAAAAAGACCGACGTGACGCTGGCACCCGCCGAGGCAAACGTGCTGCGGGGCGCGGGTGACTTTACAGTGGGCAAGGGCACCGCAATCGTCCTGACGCTGACCATGCCGGGACACAAGCCCGAGCAGTCACGGATGAAGCTCGACTGAAGCGCGATCCTTAACTGAGGAAATCATAAGGCCGGCTGCCGTTTGCGGCCGGTCCACGACTGTGGCAACACACTCTCCATGAGGCCTGCCGGTAGAACGGGCCCGTGCGGGAGATCAATTTGTCCATGGCATCGTCTGTTGCGAGCACCAGCGGCGTGCGTTGCGCGTCGAGCGCCAGCGGCAATCTCGTCGAAGTTATCGCGCAGCTTAAGGCTGGACTCGGGACAGAGACGTTCCAGCATATCATCGCCTACTTTTCGGCGGACTACGACGCGGAGGCCCTCGTCGCCGCGCTGACGGCCGCGTTTCCTCAATCCCCGATTTCGGGCTGCTCGACGGCCGGGGCGATCACACCGGGCGGCATGGTGGACGAGGGCGTGCTGCTGATCGCGTTTCCCCACGCGGGGTTCACGGTGCATGCGGGTGTCGTCGAGAACGTGTCCGAGTTCGGTGTGGAGCGCGCAACGGAACTCGCGCGGCGGTTGAGGAGCCGGCTTCGGAGTGATGACGGCGAACGGCGCATGACCGCCTTCGCGATGATCCTGGTGGATGGGACGTCGAATACGGAAGAGTCTCTCGTCGCCGCCGTGCACTGGGCGATCGAGCATGTGCCTCTCATCGGCGGATCGGCCGGCGACGGGCTGACATTCCGCGGCGCGGTGGTCGTGCATGAGGGCCGGGTGATGGCGGACGCCGCCGTTCTGATCCTCGTCGAGACCGCCGTGCCGTTCCGGGTTTTTAAAACGCAGAACTTCGAGCCGACACCGATCAAGCTTGTCGTGACGGCGGCGGACACGGAGCGGCGCATCGTCAGAGAATTGAACGCGGAACCCGCGGCGCGGGAGTATGCGTCGGCCATTGGCCTGCTGCCGGATGATCTCGGACCGTTCAGTTTCGCGTCTTACCCACTCGTGGTCAAAGTCGGCGGAAATTATTACTGCCGCTCCATCCGCAATATGAACGAGGACGGCTCGCTCTCGTTCTTTTGTGCCATCGACGAGGGGCTCGTGTTCACGGTAGCACGTCCTCAGGACATGTTGCGTGCCACGCAGGAGGCGCTCGATGAGATCGGCCAGGAAATCGGCGGAATTGATCTCATCATCGGGTTTGATTGCGTCTTGCGGCGGCTCGACGCTGAAAACCGGCAGATTCGCCACCAGATGGAGGAAATGTACCGGCGCTACAGGATCGTCGGCTTTCACACCTACGGCGAACAATTCAACGCGATGCATTTAAATCAGACGTTGACGGGCATTGCATTCGGTAAGGGCACGGGCGGCGCTCCATGAAAAGCGACGAAGTCAGTTACCCAATCCCGCCACGGCACGACGGGCCGGGTTCGGAACTCGAGCGCCGGCTGGAAAAGCTGGCTCGCATCAACGCAGCCCTGATGCAGCGCGTCGAGCGCTCGATGGATCAGCAAGCGAACGCGTATTCGCTGTTCCAAACCGCCATTGGCCTGGAGGGCCAGGTGCGCATTCGCACCGATCAGTTGAAGACCGCGCTCGACAGGCTTGAACAGGCCAACAGCGAATTGATGCTGGCACGGGATGCGGCCGAGCGGGCGAACCGGTTCAAGACGCGTTTTTTCACTGCGGTTGGTCATGACCTGCTGCAGCCGCTGCACGCCGCGCGGCTGACCCTTTCTGCCATGCTCGACGGGGAGGGCGACCGCGAGCAGCAGCGGCTCGGTGGACAGGTCGATCATGCGCTGTCGACAATCGAAGAGCTTTTGAAGACCATTCTCGATCTGTCGAAACTCGAGGCTGGGGTAACCGAGCCGCAGATCCGGCTCATCGACGTGGATGATCTGTTCACCGACGTGGTGGCAGATCTTGCGCCGATCGCGCGGGCTAAGGGATTGAAGCTTGGCCATCGGCCCACGCGGTTGATGGTGCGGTCCGACCCGCTGATGCTGCGCCGGATCATGCAGAATCTCGTCGCCAACGCGGTGCATTATACGGAGAAGGGCCGCATCCGACTGCTGGCTAGGCGGCGCGGATTGAGCGTGTGGCTCGAGGTCTGGGACACGGGACAGGGCATTCCGCCAGTGGAGCGCGACCGGATTTTCGAGGAGTTCCAGCGCGGCACGGCGTCGGAGACGGCGCGCGTCGGCGGGTTCGGCCTCGGACTGTCTATCGTGCAGCGGATGTCGGAAGCGCTCGAGCACGACCTCGGTTTGTGTTCGCGCGTCGGCCGAGGATCGTGTTTCACGGTGACGGCTCCGTTCGCAACCTTGCGGGAACCGCAGCGGCCTGCCGAGCCGCACGTCGCGCCTGGCTACGGACTGCCGGCTTCGCATGTGCTCGTGATCGAAAACGAGCCGACGGTCGTCGAGGCGATGCGGGCGCTGCTGATGCGCTGGGGTTGTCAGGTGCGTGTCGCGTCTTCTGCGGAGGACGTCGAGGCAATGTTTGCGGAGACGCCGGAGTACAGCCCGGATGTGGTGCTTGCCGACTATCACCTCAATCGCGGGCAGACCGGCGTCGCCGTCGTGGCCGATCTGCGGCGGCGACTGGGGGTCGAGGTTCCAGCGATCGTGATTTCGGCCGACCGGTCGTTGACGCAAGCGTCATTAGCCGCGACGGGACCTTTCGAACTGCTCCGCAAGCCAGTGAAACCGGCGGAACTCAGGGCGCTGATGCGCCATGTGATCACCAATGGTGCGTAAGCGGTCGCGGCTCATTGGCCGCCGACGAGCTTGTTGAAATCGATGCGGCTGACTTCGATCACGGCCTGCGTTCGCGAGGCGACATCGAGCTTGCGGAGGATCTCGGACACGTGTGCCTTGACCGTCGTTTCGCCGACGCCCAGTTCGTGTGCGATCTGCTTGTTGAGAAGACCTTGGCGCAACATGTTCAAGACGCGCAACTGTTGAGGTGTGAGCGAGGACAGGCGCGTGCTGATATCGGAGGTGCCGGCGGCATCACGGGCCGGAGGCCGATAGGTCTTTGGCAGCGTGAGGTTTCCCTGCATGACGGTATGGATGGCTTCGGCCAGTTCCGGTTTGCGGGCCGACTTGGGAATGAAGCCTGCCGCCCCAAGCGTGATGGCTTCGTGGATCACACGGCTGTCTTCGAGAGCCGACACGATGACAATCGGCTGCTTGGGGTCGATGCCGCGCAGTTCGAGGTAGCCTTCGAAGCCTGCGACACCCGGCATGGACAGGTCGAGGAGCACCAGATCGAAGCGCTCGCCACGGCCCATCATTTCCTTCGCCGCGTCGATCGAGGACGCTTCCTTGATCGTCGCGGCGGGGTGAGACGCCTTGATGGCCAGGGTCAGCGCGTCGCGGAACAGGGGGTGGTCGTCCACCACCAAAAAGCTTTCGTCCATCGTCGTCTCGCCCCGGGACTTTTGTCCGCCCCGTACCGGGGCGGCTTACGAATTCTTGTGTGGTCTACGTGACCCTGGGTCCTGTGTCAAAAAAGATGCAGGTGTCGGCGCGAAGTTGGGCACGTTCTTCGCCTAATCAAGCGTCGCGTTGTGGGCTAAGCGCCGGTTCGGCTTGGAATCCTGCCTCCCGCGGGCGGCGATTTAGAGCGTTTGTTCAAACAGTTGCTTTCCGAAGCGAAGGGGTGCCCGCTTGGAAAGCCATTTTCGGTCCTCTATAGTGACGCGACGGCGGGTGAGGGAACCGGCCTGGCTTTGTTGGCGTGGTGTCGCGTTGTTCTTGAACGGCGTCTCCACGGCGCTCGGCCGTGCGTCATCCGACTCCGCTTCGCGGGGCCAGCCGGATGGTGCTGTAAGAGTTGGGGAGCACGCGTTTGATGAGATGCAATCCTTGGCGGTGGCTTTGGGGCCTCTTGCTGATCGCTCCGTTGAGTTGGATCGTTCTGCATCTCCATCAGGCCGATATCGAGACCGACCTGCGCGTGCGCGCAACCGAAGCACTCGAACGGGCCGGGCTCGGGTGGGCGGCCACCTCGTTCTCCGGCCGTGATGCCGTTTTGACGGGACTGGCCTCGGAAGAGACGGACCCCTCCAAGGCTGCCGATCTGGTGCGCCGTGTCTGGGGCGTGCGCGTGGTCGATGCGCGCACCGATCTCATCAAAAGCGTGGAGAGATTCGTCGGTCGGCGACGCGGGAGGCCGGAGGGACCGTGCGGCTGAGCGGGTTCGTGCCGGGAGAGCCTGCGCGCAAATCCATTTTGCAGGCCGTCCGCGCGACGTTGCCGGGTGTGCGGGTGGCCGACGATATGAAGCTGGCGCGCGGTGGGCCGGCGCGGGACGTTTTCATCACCGGCGCTGGATTTGGGCTCAAGCAGCTGGCGGCATTGCAAGAGGGGAGCGTCGAGCTTTCCGACACGAAGCTTTCGATTGCCGGTATCGCGCCGGATCAGGCGAGCCTGAAGGCTGTGCGCTCGCGGCTGAAGGCGATGCCGGCGGGGATCACGCTGGGGCGTGATGCGATCACCGGACCGAAGATCGCCAATTACGTCTGGGGGGCGGTGGCGACCGCGAACCAGATCGTGCTGTCAGGCTATGCGCCATCGAAGGATGTGCGCGATGAGTTGTTCCAGAAGGCGAAGACGCTGTTCCCCAACCGCGCGATCGTCGATCGTGTCGAGATCGCCGATGGGGCGCCCGCCGGTTTTGTGGCGGCGGCGGGTGGGGGCCTGGATCAGCTTTATCAGCTGCGGGCGGGCGAACTTGCGCTGTCGGGGACGGCGGTGATGCTCGAAGGCGAGGCCGACGACAAGGCAACGGCGGATGCCGTCACGCAGGCGTTCAAGGCGGCCGTGCCCGCGCCTCTGACGGCACAGGTGAAGATCATCGCACCGGAACCACCGCCACCGCCGCCACCGCCAGTAGAGCCCGAACCGGCGCCTGCGGTGCAGCCGGAACCGCCGGCGGCGGCTCCCGTGGCGGAGGCACCATCATTGCCGGCGGCTCCTGAAGCATACGTCACGACGGCTCGCATGGAAGGCGGGCAGATCGAATTGGCAGGTGGCGTGCCGAGCGAAGATGAGCGCATCGCGCTCGTTGCGGCGACGCGCGGGCGTTTCCCGGATCTGTCGGTGAAGGACAGCCTGGATGTGAAGCCTGGTGCCGGCGACGGATGGCGGGCGTGTCTGCTGGCAGGGATCAGCGGGCTTGGCCGGTTGACGACCGGAGAGCTGACGCTCAGCGGAGGGACCGTGGCTGTGAAGGGTGTCACGGACGACGACGAAGTGGCGAAGGTTCTGGCGGCGGACGTCAAAGGTGCGGCGAGCCGGGATTGCGAGACCGCCGTCGAGGTGACGAGCACTGGCGAAAAGCAGGCGGCGGCGCGCCGTCGGGCGGAGGAAGAGGCGCGGCTCGCGGCCGAAGCCAAGGCCAAAGAAGAAGAGCAGCAGCGTTTGGCTGCCGAGATGGAAGCGCGGCGCAAGGCTGAGGCCGAGGCGGCCGCGAAGGCTGCTGCCGAGGCGAAGGCAGCCGCGGTTCGCGCACAGGAAGACGCGCGGCTGGCGGCGGCACGGGCGGAAGCTGACAAGTGCGAGAAGCTGATCGGTGCGGCCGTTGCCAAAGGCGTGATCAACTTCCAGCGCGCGGACGCGACGCTCGATCCGAAGAGCAAGCCGACGCTGAATGAGTTGGCCAGGATCGTGAACCAGTGTCCGGCGTTCAAGATCAGCATCGAGGGCCATACGGATTCGGAAGGTATTCCGGAGCGGAACAATCCGCTTTCGGAGCGCCGTGCGAAGGCAGTGAGCGACTATCTGACGGCCGCGGGCGTGGATGCGTCGCGGCTCTCGACGGTTGGTTACGGTGCGGAGCGGCCGATCGCAGAGAACGAAACAGCGGCTGGCCGCGCGAAGAACCGGCGCATCGAGTTCAAGGTCATCGCCGAGTAGGTGGCTGGGCAGAATAGGGAAGCGGCGCTCGGGTGACGAGCATCCGCCGGGGAGTTGAGATGGATTATCTGCTGATCAAACTGATCTGGTACGTCGCCGGCGCCTTTGCGTTCGGAATCTTCGCGGGTTGGGTGTCGTGCGGTGAGCCCGAGGACTGACGGCCCGCTGCCGTTCGCCGTCGAGGTTCGAAGGAGTTAGGTGTCCATGATTACGCTCGCCCTGCAGATCTTCCTGCTGTTGCTCTCGGCCTATCTCGCCGGCTGCATGGTGGGCTGCATTCTCCGCCGTGCGCTGCATGAGCCGAAGATGGTTCCGGTGGCCGTTGCTGTGCCCGCCGAAGCATCCGTGGTGGCAACGCCGCGCGCTTCGCTGTCGCCGGAGACGGTGCGGTTCGAGACGGCGCTGACGGGCAAGCCGCTGCCGCCGCAGACGGTCGCGCCGCCGGGCGAGCCTGTCGTGGAGGTGCGTGCTCGTCCTGCACCGCAGACCGTTGCGCGTGATAACGGAACAGCGGAGATCGAGATTAAAAAGGTGCCGGTGGCGCCGCCGCAGCCGGAACCGGAGCCGGAACCGGAGCCGCAGCCGGAACCGCAGCCGGAACCGATTGTCGAAGCTGCGCCTGAGCCCGAGCCCGCCGCTTCTGCGCCGCCTCCGGCGCCGGTCGCCGCCGAACAACCGGAACCGCTGCCTCCGCCACCGCCTCCTCCCCCACCGCCTCCGCCGATGAGCGGCGCGGCGCAGATGGCGAGCTATGCGGCTGTTGCTGCCGCCGCCGCAGCGGCGCGGGCCGTCGCGGCAGCAGACGCTGCCGCTGCTGCCAAGGCGGCGCAGACTGAACCTGAGCCTGAACCTGAGCCTGAACCCGAACCGGCTACGGTGGCTGAGCCGACCGCCGCGCCCGAGGCCGAGGCTGTCGTGGACGTGCCGGCCGAGCCAGCTGAGGATCTGAAACGCATCCGGGGGATCGAGCGGGCGCTGGAAGATCGTCTCAACGCGCTCGGCGTGCGCCGCTTCAGCGATATCGCGTCGTGGTCGGCGGGTGATGTCACGCGCATGAGCCAGTCGCTGGGTCTCGTCGGCCGGATCGAGCAGGAAAACTGGATCGAGCAGGCGCAGATCCTCGCGCGCGGCGCCGACACGGATTACTCGCGCCGCCAGCGCGTCGCGGCGACAACGTCGGCCGTCGGGATGGCAGCGGCGGCGGCGAGTGCCGTTGCCAATGCCACGGCGCAGAAGAGCGCGGGCCCCGATCGCTTTACCCGGATCATCGGGGTCGATGCCGACACCGAAAAGGTACTTACCGGATTGGGGTTCACGCGCTACTCGGAGATCGCGAAGTGGACGTCGGCGGATGTCGAACGGGTCGAGAGCGCGATCGGGCGTCCGGGCCGCGTCGGGCTCGACAACTGGGTCGAGCAGGCGCGTGTGCTGGCGCGGTATGCCGGCGAGGCAACGGAACCGCGTCCGGTTCGGCTGGCCGATGCGATCCGTGAGAACAAGACTCAGAAGGCGATGGAGCCGGTGTCGCGTCCCGACATGGCGGGTCTGCGATCAGTCAAATCGCAGGCGCTGCGTGGAGATGGCTCCGCGCTGGGCGGCCGTATCGACGATCTAAAGCGGGTGCGGGGCATCGGCGTGCTGATCGAGAAGCGGCTCAATGCGCTGGGTATCACGTCATACGAGCAGATTGCGAATTGGACGAAGGCCGATATCGACAGCGTGAGTTCGCAGCTCGACTTCAAGGGCAGGATCGAGCGCGAGAACTGGATCGAGCAGGCGCGTATTCTGGCGTCTGGAGGGCAGACGGAGTTCTCGCGCCGTGTCGATCGCGGTGAAGTGGAGACGAGCAAGGACAGCTGACGCGCGTGGCGATCGTTTGCGATCAGGCCGGGTCGGTGCGTTCGAGAAAACGGCGGACTTCCGTCATCGAGGCTTTGTCGCGCAACCACGGTGCGTGGCCTTGTCCCGCGATCGCGAGTTCGGTGAGATCGGGGTGGCGCTGGCGCATGGTGTCCACCGTCGCTTCCGACAGCAGATCGGAGTTGATGCCCCGAATGACCATGAGGGGCACGCGCTTCAAGGCTTCGAACTGAGCCCAGAGCGGCGGGATCGGGCCGTCGATGGATGAGAAGGCCTGGCCGAGTTTTGCATCGTAGCCGGGCGCGGGCCGGCCGTTGCGTTCATTGAACAACTGGCGAGCGATTGGCTCCCACTCGTCGTTGCCGACGGCGGTGAAGGCGTTCTTGTTCATGTCGCGCACCATTTCCGCGGCTTCCTTCCAGTCGCGCGGCAAGGGCGTGCGACCGACGTAGGAGGCGATGCGGGAGAGGCCGTCGCGCTCGATGACGGGACCGATGTCGTTGAGGATGACGGGGCCGAGAAAGCCGGGTTGGGCCGCCGCCATCACCATCGCGATGAGGCCGCCGCGCGAGGTGCCGAGAATGGCCGCGCCTTCGAGGCTGCGCGCGATCATGAAGTCGAGTGCGTCCTGCATTTCGCAGGGGACGGTGTAGTTGCGCCAATCCTTATCGTAGTCCGACAGACCGCGACCGCGGGAATCGAGCGTGTAGACATCGCGGGCGCGATCACCGGAGGACAGGTCGAGCGCGATCTCGTGAAAGTCGCGGCTGTTGCGCGTCAGGCCGGGCAGGCAGAGGACGGGGCGGAGGGGCTTGCGCGCGGATTGTGGCGATGCATGGCGGGCGCGATAGCGACGGGCGTAGAGCTTCAAGCCCGTGCGCTGGACGAACTTGATGTCTTCGAAGCGCTGCGGCGCTGTCGTCATTTTGAAAAGCCCCCGCCCCTAATAACGCTCTTTGTGGCCGTATCAGCCGTCGGATGCCGCGTCGTCCCGTTCATCCGGCTGGGCGGCCGGTGGTGGGATAGCACCTCCGGCGACGCGCGCGCGCATCAGATCCTTGTCGAGACGCACCGCGACGTCCGATTCGCCGAGACGGGCCCGATACACCTGCACGTTCGCCAGAACCTTGGCAACGTACTCGCGCGTTTCCTGGATCGGGATGCGCTCGATCCAGTCGATGGGATCGATCGCTGGGTCGCGCGGATCGCCGAATTCGCGGATCCATTGGCGGGCGCGGCCGGGGCCGGCGTTATAGCCGGCGAGCGTGAGGATGTAGGAGCCGGTGAAATCCTGCATGCGGTCGCCAATGTAGGCCGAACCCATCATGGTGTTGTAGGCGGGGTCCGAGAGCAGGCGTTTGATGTCGCACTTGATCTTGTAGTCGCGGCAGACATGCTGAGCGGTGACGGTCATGACCTGCAAGAGGCCCTTGGCGCCGGCGCCTGAGACCGTGAGCGTATTGAATTCGGTTTCCTGGCGCGCAATGCCCAGAAGGAATGCCGTTTCCGGTGGTTTGCGCAGCGGCGAATAGGCTGGGAACGGGTGGACGGGATAGGCGTAGTAGAAAAGGTTCTTGCGGTCTGCGATGCCCGCTTTGGCGGTGCGCACGGCGGACTGCGTGTCGCCCATGGCTTCGGCGAGGTGGGCGATCATCGCGAGTTCGGCTTCGCTCTTCAGGTAAAATCGCAGTTGCACCAGGAAAACGCGGCTGATCGAGCGATCGAGTTTGGCCTTGGTGGCGATGACGACAGCTTTGGCGGCGTCGAGGCTGTTGAATTTTTCGATCTCATCGGCCGTCGGTGCTGCCGGTGGGGTGATGGGGAAACTCTTGGCGCCTGGATCGATTTTCTGGAGCGCAAGGAGTGCGTGAAAAGCGTCCCGGTCGCGCGTGGCTTCCGTGTAGGCCGTCTGGGCACCGGGTTTGTCCTTGAGAGCTTCCGCCGTTCGGCCGGCCCAGTAGTTGGCTTTCGCGCGGCTCAACGGACCGTCGGCCGCCTTCTGCATGGTCGCGAAATGCAGCTTGGCTTTGGCGGGGTCCTTCAAATAGCGCAAGGCAATCCACCCCGCCATGAAGGACTGGTCTTTGAGCGGGTTGACGGTCAGGGGGCCTGCGTCGCTGACGATATCGTAGGCGAGTTTCGGTTTGCCTTTGCGCAGCGAAGCGTAGGCGAGTGTGCGGCGTTCGATCCACCACTCGTCGTTGTTGTTGACGGCGCCGGGTGCCGTCGGGACCGTCAGCATGATCTTTGCGGCTTCATCGATCTTGTCGGCGCGGCGCAGAGCCTGGATCTTGTGGAAGGTGAAACCCCAATCGGTTGCGTCGCCTGCTGGCGCCTTTTCGATGAGTGAAAGCGCGCCTTTCTGCTGCATGAATACGGCGAGGCGGGCTTCGGCGCGTTTGCGCTCGACTTCGGGAAGGAGTGCGATGACGCGTTTTGCGATCGCGGCGCGGCTGTTGCGATCGTCTTTCCAACGGACGTCGTCGATGATGAGACGATCGAGGCGGGCTTTATGGTCGGCCAGCGTCAGCATCGAACCGAAGCTGGCGAGAAAGCCGGTTTCGAACTTTGCGCCGAGCGTCATGTCCCGCCACGCCTTGACGGCGTGCTTGCGGGCTTCCTCGGTTTTGCCTTCGGCAAGATAGGTGGAGGCGAGTGCTGCAAATCCGGCGCCGTGGTCGGGGCCGCCTTTGGCGAAGGCTGCGCGCATTTCGGAGGCGTTGCCGCCGGCGTTAAAGAGGGCCTCTTCATAGCGCTGGGTGAGGAGCCGCCGCTCGGGCCAGGCGGGGTTTGCGTCGAGGAAGGCACGGTAGTCGGCGGCCGAGCCAAAGCCGCTGCGCAGCCGGTGCCAGGTGGCCAATTTGGCAGCGGTTGGATTGGCGATGCGCGCGCGGTGCTGGTCGCCGTCTTCGGGTTTGCCGGAGCCATACGCTTTCACGGCATCGCGCAGGGCGGCAGCGTCATCGTCGGAGATTTTAGCGGCCAGCAGCGGCGCAATCGCTTTGTCGTAGCGGGCGGTATGGGCCGCTTCGGCTGAGTTCGGGCTTATGAGGGCTCGGCAGAAGCGGGCGCTCGATAGCCGCGGTTTGTGCCGGTGCGGCGGCGACGGGCTCCGTCCGCCCGGATGAGGGGGCCAGCAGCAGAGCCACAAGGGCTGTGCAACCCATGAATGCGAATGGCTTCAAAGTCTTGCTCAGGACTTGCAATGCGGGACCTTTCTCGTCGCGAGCCGGATTTCCGGGCCGCCGTTCCTGTCGCCTTGCGGCGGTCCGCCCGACCGCCTAATGTCGCGGCCACTCGATCGAGCGGCCTTTGCTGCGCCGCCGTTCTTCGTTGTCAGGCAACGTAACAACCGGGCTGGCCCACTTCAAGGCGAAGGCGGGCACCGGCGTCCGTTTCCGTCACGTTGAACTTTTCCAGAAATGATCGTCCAAGCAGAGACTTGGACGCCACGCACGACAGGGTGAAGGCATGTTCAAGGGGTCGCTGACGGCGCTCATCACGCCGTTCAAGAACGGCAAGCTCGACGAGGACGCGCTGGCGCGCTTTGTCGACTGGCAGATCACGGAGGGCACCCACGGCCTCGTTCCCCGGGGACGACCGGCGAGAGTCCGACGCTCGATTACGACGAGCACAAGCAGGTCATCGAGATTACGATCGAGGCGGCGCGCGGGCGAGTGCCGGTGATCGCGGGCACGGGCTCGAACTCGACCGAGGAGGCAATCGAGCTCTCCACGTTCGCCGAGAAGGCCGGCGCGACGGGGCTCTTGATCGTGACGCCCTACTACAACAAGCCGACGCAGGAAGGGCTCTACCAGCACTTCAAGGCGATCAACGACGCGGTCGGTATTCCGATCATCATCTACAATATTCCGGCCGCGGTCGGTCGTCGACATGTCGGTCGACACGATGGCGCGGCTGTTCGAGTTGAAGAACATCGCCGGCGTCAAGGATGCGACCGCCAATCTGGCGCGCGTCTCGCCAGCAGCGGGCTGCGATGGGGCCGGAGTTCCTGCAGTTTTCCGGTGAGGATGCGACCGCGCTGGCTTCATGGCGCATGGCGGGCACGGATGCATCTCGGTCGCCTCCAACATCGCGCCGCGGCTGTGCGCCGAATTCCAGAACGCCTGCCTGCGCGGCGACTTCAAGGCGGCGCTCGACTCTGCAGGACCGGCTGATGCCGCTGCACGATGCGATGTTCTTCGAGACCAATCCGGGACCGGTGAAGTATGCGGCCTCGCGGCTCGGGCTGTGCACCGCGGATATGCGGCTGCCGATGGTTCCGCTGCACCGAAGGTGCGCGAAAGATCGTCGATGCCGCGATGGCGAAGGCTGGGCTGCTGACTGCGGTCGCTGCCGAGTGATATTTGTTTTGACGCCGAGCGCACGAATACCAGCGAGGATCACGGATCATGGCCGGCCAAGGAGACGCGCGCAAGCTCGTCGCCGAGAACCGCAGGGCCCGGCACGAATTATTCTCTCACCGACACCTGGGAGGCCGGTCTCATGCTGACCGGCACCGAAGTGAAGTCGCTGCGCAAGGGCCAAGCGAACATCGCCGAGAGCTATGCCTCGTTCGAGGACGGCGGCCTCTATCTGATCAACTCGTACATTCCCGAATACAGTCAGGCTGGGCGATTTTTCCAGCACGAGCCGCGGCGCAAAAGGCGTTGCTGCTACACAAGGCCGAGATGGCGAAGCTGTTTCAGGCGCGTCGAGCGCAAGGGCATGACCATCGTGCCGCTGGAGATGTATTTCAATGCAAGGGTATTGCGAAATTGAAGCTGGCGCTCGCCGAGGGCAAGAAGCTGCACGACAAGCGCGGGACGCCGCCAAGCGCGACTGGCAGCGGCAGAAGGCGCGGATCATGCGCGAGAAGGGTTGAGCCAGATGGCCGTGACTGAATGGCCGTACGCGGCTCCAAAAGACGACGGTGGTGCCGCGCATCTGGTGGCGGGCGTGGTGTTGCCTGATATCGAACTGCCCACCACGACGGGGGATCGGCTTTCGCTGGCCAGGATCAGCGGGCTCAGTATCCTATTCGTCTATCCGTGGACTGGGCGTCCGGGGCTCGTCAATCCGCCGAGCTGGGACCACATACCTGGCGCGCATGGATCGACACCGGAGGCGCAGGGTTTCGAGGCGCTGATCGAACATTATCAGGCGCGCGGAATTCAGATCGTGGGGCTCAGCACGCAGTCACGCGAGTGGCAGCGTGAGATCGCATCGCGGATCGGATTGACCTATCCACTGATGAGCGATGCGGAGTTCAAAGTAGCCGATGCGCTGCGCCTGCCGCGCTTCCAGACGGGCGGGAATCATATCTGAAACGTCTGACTCTGATGTGCCGGGATGGGCTGATCGTGCGGGCGTTTTATCCAGTGCATCCGCCGGACAGGCATGCTGCGGATCTGCTGGCGATGCTGTGACAGGTCCAGCGGGGACAGGTCCAGCGGGACGGTCCAGCGGACACATGACATCGCCGACGATTTCTTCTGCGGAGTAGCCGAGCTTTTCCAGGCCCTCCTCAAGATAATCGGCGAGGAGCGGCATCCCGAGCAGGTACTTCGATGTAGCGATTGGCGTGTTCGGAGCGCGCGGTTTCCATGGCTTCGTCGAACTCTTCGGCTTCGAAGGTGCCGCGGCCGACCCAGGCGAGCGCCACGAGAGCTGCCTGTTCGTCGTCGTTCAAGGCGCCGATGAAGCCGGCCAATTCCTCGCTCGTCGGGTCGTCGGCGAAGTCTTCGAGAATGGCGTTGGGGTCTTCTGCCGCGTCGCCCTCATCGGTCGTGTCGTTCCAGGCACCAACCTTCGCACCGTACTCGCGCGCCTTAACGATGACGTGGCCGACTTTTTCCGGCGCGATTTCGAAGTCGGTGATGGGCTCGGATGATTCACGTTGTTTCATGCACGGCTCCTTCGCCACGGCATAGACTAGCCTACCATGCCTAATCCGTTCTGCCCACGATCTGGCATAGATCAATTTCAGGTGCGGTCGAGTTCGGTGCGGATCGCGTCGAAGACGGCGTGGAACATCGTCTCGGTCAGCCGCCCGGTGTTGGTGTTGTAGCGAGAGCAATGGAAGCTATCGAACAGCAGAAGGCCTGGCCCGATCGCATGGCGGGCGCCATGGGCAAAGGCAAGCGACGATTTGCGCAGGTGCAGTGCCGCCAGTATTTGGTCATGCGCTATGCGGCCGAGAGCCACGATCGCTTGCAAACGTCGGCAGGGCTGCGAAGCGGGCGGTGAAGAACGGGCGGCAGTTTGTGATTTCTTCGGGCGTGGGTTTGTTCTCGGGCGGGACACAGCGCACGGCGTTCGTGATCATGCAATCGACAAGTTCAAGACCATCGGCAGGGTCAGCGCGATACGTTCCCCTGGCAAACCCGTAGGTGAGGAGTGTGCCGTAGAGGAGTTCGCCGGCGTAATCGCCGGTAAACGGGCGCCCGGTCCGATTGGCGCCCTTGAGGCCGGGAGCGAGACCGACGACGAGAAGGCGGGCGTCCTGGCGTCCGAATGACGGGACTGGGGCATTGAACCACTGGGGTTCATGCTGCCGGTGCTGATCACGGAAAGCGGCCAGACGCTCACACCGCCGGCAGTCGTGCGGAGCTTCCGGTGGCGTGCTCACTTCATTGACGCGGCTTGCGGTCGTGGAGGTCATGCGCAGCCATTAGAGCATGGCCGTGCCGAATTGCAGAGCGACTCAGATTCCTCTTCGGAAACGTCATAATCCTGGTAGGTCGCTGCCGTGCGTGGAGTACCTCCACTGGGGGGAGCGACGGGCGAGCGGCTTGCGGAATAGGTGCGCGGTTCGCGCGCCGGCCGTGCACCGGGGTCGCGGCCGATCACCAATTTCCAGGTCCGCAAGGTCGATAAACTGATCAGCCTGGCGTCGAAACTCATCAGCAACCATGGGCTGCTGCGTCTGGAGGGTCGAGATCACGCTGACGCGCTTGCCGCGTTGCTGCAAGGCATTGACCAGAGATCGGAAGTCGCCGTCGCCGGAGAAGAGAACGATGTGGTCGAGGCTGTCAGCGAGGCGCATAGCGTCGACTGCAAGCTCGATGTCCATGTTGCCCTTGACTTTTCGGCGCCCACTCGCGTCGGTGAACTCCTTGGTCGGCTTGGTCACCATCGTGTAGCCGTTGTAGTCGAGCCAATCGATCAGCGGACGAATGGAGGAATATTCCTGATCCTCAGCAAGCGCCGTGTAATACAACGCCCTGACGAGTTGGCACTTTCCGCGAAAATGCGTGAGCAGCCGCTTGTAGTCGATATCGAACCCGAGAGCCTTTGACGTGGCGTAAAATTCGCGCCATCGATAAACAACGCAACACGTTCGTTCTGGTAGAAATGCATTGTGTTCAACCCCTGTCGCGTCCGGCGCGAGCTTTTTTATTGGTCTTTTTCTGTGGTTTCGCCGAAGGATCGGCCAGTGTCCAGCTTTTCTGATCGCCGTTCGGCAAAAATTCCATTGGGCGCAGGGCGTGGACCGTTTCGATGAGCTTTATAGGCACGTAACGGCTCCCTGGCGAGTTTGATTTCCTCGTGGGAAGCAATGTGTACTAAAGATAATAAATTACGCCGTTGGTACCTACAATCTAACGGTGCAAATTGTTGCCTAACTTGCGTGGATCGGCAACCTATGCCACTAGTTCAACAACTGGTCGGCAGGCTCTGCGCGACCCCTTTATCGTTGCTGAACTCGAACTTGCTGCAAAGCCAGCCGATCTATAGCCACATATGTCGCTGACGATAACGTCAACGACCGACGTTTGTTCCCTGAAATCCCCCAGGTCGAGGACTGATACAAGATGGCTCGCGTCACCGTTGAAGATTGTGTCGACAAGGTTCACAATCGGTTCGAACTCGTTCTGCTTGCCGCGCACCGCGCCCGCAACATCGCGAACGGCGAGCCCGGTCACGATCGATCACGAGAACGACAAGAATCCCGTCATAGCGCTGCGCGAAATCGCCGAGCAGACGATCCCGCCCGACGACATGCGTGAGAGCCTGATCCACTCGATCCAGAAGAATGTCGAAGTCGATGAGCCGGAAGCGGGCGCCGCGCCTGTTCTGGCGATCGAGCGCCGCGCGCCGATCCTGGGCCGGGATGACCAGTCGAGCGACACGCAGGTCGACGTGCTCACGGAAGAGCAGTTGCTGCGCGGTCTGGAAAGCATGACGCCGTCCGAGCCGTCCTCGACGGGGACCGGCCCGGCCAATCCGCGCGAACGCGGCCGCTGATAAATCCGGCCGCGGAGCCAGCCTCCCGGCCCGATCCCACCATCCGCCGCGCGCAGGTCTCTCTCAGGAGGCATGCCGCGGCGTTTTCGTTTAGACTTCCCGTCCGCGGCTGCCCGAGGACCCATAAGCCCCCATGATGCGGCAATACGAACTCGTCGAACGGGTTCAGAAGTACGATCCGAAGGCCAACGAGGCGCTGCTGAACCGCGCCTACGTCTACGCCATGAAGGCGCACGGCAATCAGAAGCGCGCATCGGGCGATCCCTACTTTTCACATCCGCTCGAAGTCGCTGCGATCCTGACGGACCTCAAGCTCGACGACGCGACGATGGCGACGGCCCTGCTGCACGACGTGATCGAGGACACGGATGCGACGCGCGCCGAGATCGACCAGCTCTTCGGCCCCGAAATCGGCGCGCTCGTCGATGGGCTGACGAAGATCAAGCGGCTCGATCTCGTCTCGAAGCAAGGCCGAGCAGGCGGAGAATTTCCGCAAGCTCCTGATCGCCATTTCGACCGACATCCGCGTGCTGCTGGTCAAGCTCGCCGACCGGCTGCACAACATGCGCACGCTGGAGCACATGAAGCCCGGATAGCCGGCAGCGCATCTCCGAGGAGACGCTCGACATCTATGCGCCGCTGGCCGGCCGCATGGGCATGCAGGCGATGCGCGACGAACTGGAGGATCATGCATTCCGCTGGCTGCATCCGGAAGCCTACAAAGCGGTGACGGACAAGCTCAAGGAATTGCGTGCCAAAACTGAAGGGCTCGTCGAGGAGATCGAAAGGCACTGACGGCAAAGCTGCGCGAAGTCGGCATCGAGGCGGAGGTCTCGGGCCGGGAGAAGAAGCCGTATTCGATCTGGCGCAAGATGACGAACAAGCAGATCTCGCTGGAGCAGCTTTCGGACATCTATGCATTCCGCGTCGACGAGCAAGGACATCGCGGACTGCTACCGGGTGCTGGGCGTCGTGCATACGACGTGGCGCGCGGTGCCCGGCCGGTTCAAGGACTACATTTCGACGCCCAAGCAGAACAATTATCAGTCGATCCACACGACCGTGGTGGGGCCGCGGCATCAGCGCGTGGAACTGCAGATCCGCACGCAGCTGATGCATCAGGTCGCCGAGTACGGCGTCGCCGCGCACGCGCTCTACAAGGATATGGCCGAAGAGGCGCCGATCGCTGCAGGCTCGATGACGTCGCTGGACGACAAGGAGCACGGGCCCTACGTGTGGCTGCGCCGAATGGTCGAGACGCTGCTGGAGGGCGCGAACCCGGAAGAGTTTCTGGAGCACACCAAGCTCGAGCTGTTCCAAGATCAGGTGTTCTGCTTCACGCCGAAGGGCCGGCTGATCGCGCTGCCGCGCGGGGCGACGCCGCTCGATTTCGCCTACGCCGTGCACACCGACGTCGGCAACGCCGCTGTCGGAGCGTATGTCAACGGCCGGCACGTGCCGATCGATACACGCGCTGCGAAACGGCGACGAGGTCGAGATCCGGACATCCAAGGGGCATGTGCCGCCGGCGGCGTGGGAGAGCCTGTGCGTCACGGGCCAGGCGCAGAGCGCCATCCGGCGCGCCGCGCGCGAGGCGGTGCGACGGCAGTACGTGGAGTTGGGACGGCGGCTTGCGACGGCGGCGTTCGAGGCGGCGCACGTGACCTACACGGACGACGCGGTGAAGCGCGTTCTGTCGAAGTTCACGCACAAGTCTCTCGACGAATTGCTCGCGGCGGTCGCGCGAGGGGAGTTGCCTGCGGGTGATGTGCTGAAGGCGGTGTCGCCGGAGGCGGTGCAGGCTGCCGCGACGCAGAGCGTTCTGGAAAATCCGCTGAAGGGCTGGCTGGATCTGACCAAGGTTTCGGGCTTGCGCGTCAGGGCGCCCGCTCCAGGATCAGGCGCGGGGCAGCTGTCCTCGGCCATCGCGCTACGAGGCCTGAAAGACGATGTGCCGGTGATTTTCGAGGAAGGCGGCGCTGTGCCCGGTGACCGGATCGTCGGCGTGCTGGAACCCGGCGCCGGCATCCGGATCTTCCAGATCCATTCGCCACGTCTGCAAGCCTATGAGCACCAGCGCTGGATCGACATGTCCTGGGACATCGATCCTGACAAGCAGGAGCGCTTTCCGGCGCGGCTCAGCGTGACCGCGCCCAACCGGCCGGGATCTCTGGCGGCGATCGCGGAGGTCATCGGCGAGGCAGAAGGCAATATCGACAACCTTAAAATGATCCGGCGCGCGTCCGACTTCACGGAATTGCGTATCGAGGTGGAAGTGTTCGACCTCGCTCACTTGAACCGCATCATCGCGGGGCTTCGTCAGAAAGACATCGTCAGCCAGGTCGAGCGCGTCTTCGAGTGACGGCCGATCACGCGCAAACAGGACCGACCATGAGCAGCGCTTATGCGACTTCGAAGTTTCTGCGTCTTGGCGTCAACATCGATCATGTGGCGACGATCCGGAATGCCCGCGGCGGGCGGCACCCTGATCCGCTGCGGGCGGCGCATCTGGCGGTCGAGGCAGGAGCGGATGGCATTACCGCACATTTGCGCGAGGACCGGCGGCATATCGCGGATGGCGACATCGCGCGATTGAAGGCGGAACTGACGCGGCCTCTCAACCTCGAGATGGCGGCGACGGAAGAAATGCTATCGATTGCGCTGAGGCATGTTCCCAATGCGTGCTGCCTCGTTCCGGAACGGCGGGAGGAGCGCACGACGGAAGGTGGTCTCGATGTGATCCGAGGCGGGGAGCCGTTGAAGAAGATCGTGCACAGCCTGCGGGATGCAGGCATCCGGGTGTCACTGTTCATCGAAGCCGATGCCCGGGCGATCGAGGCTTCCGCGCATATTGGTGCCGACATCGTGGAATTGCACACGGGCCAATATTGTGAGCGGGCGCTGGAGGACGATGCGAAAGGTGTGGCCAAGGAAGTCGAGCGTCTGCGCAAAGCCGCGCTTCTGGCCGATGAGATGGGCCTCGAGGTCCACGCCGGCCACGGCCTCACTTACAATACGGTGGCGGCCGTGGCGCGCATGCCGCAAATCGTCGAACTCAACATCGGTCACTTCCTGATCGGCGAAGCGATTTTCGGCGGACTGCACTCGGCCATCCGGCACATGCGGACGCTCATGGATCAGGCGCGCGCCGAGCCGAAACGGCCCGTGGCGGCACGATGATCCTCGGTATCGGCAACGACATTATCGATATTCGCCGCATCGAGGCGACGCTGGCGCGGTTCGGCAATCGCTTTCTGGCGCGGGTCTACACCGACATCGAGCGCGCGAAATCAGAACGTCGGGCGGAACGGGCCGCGTCCTATGCCAAACGGTTCGCGGCCAAGGAGGCTTGCGCGAAGGCGCTCGGCACCGGATTGCGGCATGGCGTCTACTGGCGCGACATGGGGGTCGTCAATCTGCCGACCGGGCGACCGACGTTGACGCTCACGGGCGGGGCTGCGGCGCATTTGGCCCGTCTGACGCCGGATGGTTACGAAGCTAAAATCGATCTCACCATTACGGACGATTATCCGATGGCGGAAGCCATTGTAATCATTTCATGTCTGCCCACTAAAGGTGAGAACCGAGGTTGAGGGTCATGGCTAGTGCTGGCCGCAGAGCCGATTTGCGCGGAGGGTGGCGAACCGGTATAGCGGGCCCCTGAAATCGCCGCTTGGCCGTTACAAGGGCTTTGGGCTGGCGGCATTGGAGAGAACATGGCGTCCAATTCGAACGCGCGGTCGTCGCGCTACTATGGGATGCGGGACACGATCGTCGTTGTCCTGCAAGCCCTCGCGATCGCGCTGTTCGTGCGCGTGTTCTTCTATCAGCCGTTCAACATTCCGTCGGGCTCGATGAAGGAAACGCTGCTGGTCGGCGATTACCTGTTCGTTTCGAAACTCTCGTACGGGTACAGCCGGTTCTCGTTTCCCTTCTCGCCCGATTTGTTCTCCGGCCGCATTTTTGCGTCCGAGCCCAAGCGCGGAGATGTCGCCGTTTTCAAGCTGCCGCGGGACAATTCCACCGATTACATCAAGCGCGTCATCGGCCTGCCTGGCGATGAAATCGAAGTGCGCGGCGGACAACTCGTGATCAACGGTACACCGGTGCCGAAGGTTGCCAAGGGCTCGTTCACGACAGTGGACGATGATGGGTCCTTCATCGAGATCCCGTCATTCCTGGAGACGCTGCCGAACGGGGTCACCTACACGGTGCTCGATGCGCAGGAAAATGGGCCATTCGACAACGTCGGGCCGTACAAGGTTCCCGAAGGCCACTACTTCATGATGGGCGACAACCGGGACAACTCGACCGATAGCCGCGCGCAGCGGGCGGTGGGGTACGTGCCGTTCGAAAACTTCGTCGGGCGGGCGGAAATCATCTTCTTTTCGGCCGCCGTCGATGAACCGAATGCGTTGCGCTGGACGAGCCCGTGGACGTGGCCGTTCGACGTGCGCTGGAGCCGGTTCTTCAATCTCGTTCGTTGATGGAGCCCTGGTGTTCAAGGCTCGCAAATACAAGGACCTGGAGCAGAAGCTCGGGTATAAGTTCAAAAAGGAACAAGCGTTGGAGTGCGCCTTGACGCACGCAAGCGTGCGCGGGGGCAAGACGACACGGGCCGATAACGAACGGCTCGAATTCGTTGGCGACCGGGTGCTGGGGTTGGCTATTGCAGGGTTCCTCAACGCGACGTTTCCGGCCGCCAAGGAAGGTGAGCTGGCCCGCCGATACAATACACTTGTGCGCGGGGAGACCTGCGCCCGCATCGGGCGAGATCTGGATCTGGGGCCGCGGCTCATTCTTTCGGAGGCGGAAGCCTTCAGCGGCGGGCGCGACAAGGAGACGATCCTGGCGGATGCCGTGGAGGCTGTGCTGGGGGCAATCTTCATCGAAGCGGGTTTCGATGTGGCGCGCGACGTGGTTCTGAAGCTGTGGGCGCCACTTCTGACCGAGCAGCGGCCACACATGGCCGCCGCCGATCCGAAGACGGCATTGCAGGAATGGGCGCAGGGCCGTGGTCTTGCGCTGCCGCAGTATTCGGTGGTGTCGCGCGAGGGTCCCGATCACGCACCGATGTTCACGGCGGAGGTGCGGATCAAGTCTCTGGAGCCGGCACGCGGTGAAGGTTCATCGAAGAGACTGGCGGAACAGGCCGCCGCGGCGCTTCTACTGGAGCGTGAAGGCGTGATCGAGCGGAGCGGCAATGTCTGAGGACGCGGAAAGGCCGGTCGCCGGCAGCAACGAGGTCCCTACCCGTTGCGGGTTCATCGCCGTGATCGGTGTGCCGAATGCCGGCAAATCGACGCTCGTCAATCAGATGGTCGGCGCAAAGGTTTCGATCGTTTCGCACAAGGTGCAGACGACGCGGGTGCCGGTGCGCGGCATTGCGATCGAAGGCAGGAGCCAGCTCGTTTTCATCGATACGCCCGGAATTTTCAGGCCAAAGCGCCGGCTCGACCGGGCGATGGTGCAGGCGGCATGGGGCGGCGCGCACGACGCAGACATCGTGGTGATGCTGGTCGATGCGGCGAAGGGGATCGAGGAGGATCTGGAGCGTATTCTGGCGAAGCTCGCCGACGCGCCGCATCCGAAGATCCTCGTGCTCAACAAGGTCGACCGCGTCACCGATAAAGACCGGCTGCTGCCGCTGATCGCGAAGATTTCCGAGAAGCAGACGTTCGACCGTGTGTTTTTGATTTCCGCGCTGGACGGGAACGGGGTGGCCGATCTGAAGCGGTATCTGGCGGAAAAGATGCCGCTGGGTCCGTGGCATTATCCGGAGGACGAGATCTCGGACGCGCCGCTCAGGATGCTGGCTGCCGAACTGACGCGAGAGAAGATCTACGAGTTTCTGCACGAGGAGCTGCCGTATTCGACCACGGTGGAGACGACGGACTGGAAGGCGTTCAAGAACGGCTCGGTGCGCGTTGAGCAGACTATTTACGTGGAGCGCGACAGTCAGAAGGCGATCGTGCTGGGCAAGGGCGGTCAGACGATCAAGAACATCTCGAGCAAGTCCCGGAACGAATTGGCGAAGATCCTCGAGCATGACGTGCACCTGTTTCTGTTCGTGAAGGTGCGCGAGAACTGGGGCAGCGATCCCGAGCGATATCGCGAGATGGGCCTCGATTTCCCTAAAGATTGAGATGCTGCGCCACTGCCGTGCTTGCGCGTCGGGGCGGGCGCCCGGTAAGGCTCGCGCATGGAATGGTCGGACGAAGCCATCATCCTGAGTGTCCGGACGCACGGTGAGACCGCGGCGATCGTGGAACTGTTCACGCGCTCACACGGCCGGCATGCGGGGCTCGTTCATGGTGGGCGGTCGCGCAAGGCGCGCCCCGTGCTGCAGATGGGCAATCACGTGGACGCCACGTGGAAGGCGCGGCTATCCGAACATCTGGGGCACATGTCGGTGGAGCTGCGGCGAGGGTATGCGTCGTCCGCGATGGAGGATGCGGCGGCGCTGGCGGGGCTGACGTCGCTTTGCGCGCTGGCGCGGCTGCTACCGGAGCGCGATCCGCATCCGGCGCTGTATGAGGTGACGCTGTTCGTCCTCGGCTTTCTTGATGATCCGACGGTGTGGCCGGCGCTGATGGTGCGTTGGGAACTGGCGCTGCTGCAGGAATTGGGGTTCGGACTGGATTTGTCGGCGTGCGCCGCGACGGGGACGAACGATCAGTTGATCTACGTGTCGCCGAAGTCGGGACGGGCGGTGTCGGAATCGGCCGGTGAGCCGTACAAGGATCGCATGCTGCGGCTGCCGCAATTCCTGACATCGGCGCGAGACCGGCACGCGACGCGCGACGACGTGGCGGCGGGGTTTGCGCTGACGGGCTATTTCCTGGAGCAGCGCGTGCTGGCGCCAAAGGGCGATAAGCTCCCGGAGTCGCGATCACGGATCTTGACGCACATCGACCGGTAAAGCCGTGTCAATCCACCGTTTCGCGTTTTGCCAGTTCCACTTTGAGGCCGGCTTTCGGATCGCTTTTCAGCATGTAAACGGTCTGGTCGCTGGCTTCAAAATGTGCGGTGACCTTCCTGGCTCCGGCTTTGACAAAATCGAGGGCGCCGGGTGTGCAGGCCGTGTGTGTGACGCTCATGCTCGGGCGGATGTCGTGCTGTTCGCCGCTGAACGTGTAGGTGACCGGCTGGCCGGACGTGTTCGCGATCTGGAAAGTGTATTTCGCCGATTGCGGACGGCCGAAGACCTGGACGGTGATGTACTTCGGGTTCTTGTCGGGTGCCTGGACGACGGCGACACCAATTTCCGTGTAGTAGGGCCCGAGCAGGTTTTCCTTGTGCGGAGGGGAGTTGATCCAGCCTTCCACGGTCTGTTGGGCGAGCGCGCGGGTTTCGAAGCCGCGGCTATCCAGGTTCATGGCGAGGTTTTCACCGATCGAGCACCACTGATATCCGGAGGCGCTGGCGCGGTCGCCGACGTCGCGATTGTCGGCGGTGTGGGAGAAGGCGTTGTTCTTGGCCAGGTACGCCGCATAGGCGCGGGCGGTCTTGGTCAGCGCGGGGTTGGCCCTGACCTGCCCGAGCTTGTTCTCGCGGCGATAGGCGTTGGTCATTTCGATCACGGCCGTTTCGACGGCCGGAACATCGGGCAGCGGCATGTGGGCTAACTCTCGGAGGTTGCGGTGCGAGGCTACAGAAAGGCGAACAAATTGGCAAAAATCGGCTGTGGACGGGCCAACGTCCGGGGGATGTGGCGGCCCGGCACTTGAGGGGCGGGCCTGCGTCCAGTAACCACGGGCCATGACCAAGCAATCAATTCCGCCCACCGGCGAAGGACCTATCGAGCCCGTCAACTTGAAGGACGCGCTCGAGGAACGTTATCTCGCCTATGCGCTCTCCACCATCATGCACCGGGCACTGCCCGATGTGCGCGACGGCTTGAAGCCGGTCCACCGGCGCATTCTTTATGCGATGCGGCAGCTCGGCCTCGACCCTGAAGGCGGTTATCGCAAGTGCGCGAAGATCGTCGGCGAGACGATGGGTAACTACCATCCGCACGGCAATCAGGCGATCTATGACGCGCTGGCGCGTCTGGCGCAGGATTTCGCGGTGCGTTATCCGCTGGTCGACGGTCAGGGCAACTTCGGTAACATCGACGGCGATAACCCGGCGGCCGACCGCTACACGGAGGCGCGGCTGACACCCGTCGCTGCGGACCTGCTCGATGGGATCGACGAGGATACGGTCGAGTTTCGCGCCAACTACGACGGACGCGAGCAGGAGCCGTCGGTGCTTCCGGCCGCCTTCCCGAATTTGCTTGCGAACGGGTCAGCCGGCATCGCGGTCGGCATGGCGACGAATATTCCGCCGCATAATGTCGACGAGTTGTGCGCGGCGCTGCTGCATCTCATCAAGCATCCGAATGCGACGGTGGAAAAGCTCGTGGAGTTCGTGCCAGGGCCGGATTTCCCGACAGGCGGCGTGATCGTTGAACCGCACGGTGAAATTCTCGAAGCTTATCGCACGGGGCGCGGCGGGTTCCGTGTGCGGGCGAAATGGGAAAAGGAAGAGACCGGGCGCGGCGGGTACCAGATCGTCGTGACCGAGATTCCGTATCAGGTGCAGAAGGCGAAACTGGTCGAAAAGATCGCCGACCTGATGATGGAGAAGAAGCTGCCGCTGCTCGGCGACATCCGGGACGAGAGCGCGGAAGAAGTTCGGTTGGTGCTGGAGCCGAAGGCGCGCACGATCGATCCCATGCTGCTGATGGAGAGCATGTTCCGGGCGACGGAACTGGAGATCCGGTTCGGGCTCAATATGAATGTCCTCTCTGCGGGGCAGATCCCGAACGTGCTCGGCCTCAAGGATGTGCTGAAGCAGTGGCTTGAGCACCGGGTCGAGGTTCTCGTCAGGCGTTCTGAGTATCGGCTCAAGAAGATCGAGCACCGGCTAGAAGTGCTCGACGGCTATCTGATTGCCTACCTCAACCTCGACGAGGTGATCCGGATCGTGCGCTTCGAGGATGAGCCGAAGCAGAGGCTCATCGCCAAATTCAAACTGACGGAGGTGCAGGCGGAAGCGATCCTGAACCTTCGCTTGAAGAGCCTGTCGAAGCTTGAGGAAATCGAGATCAAGGCGGAGCACGACAAGCTGTCGAAGGAAAGGCGGCAGCTGCAGCAGCTCTTGAAATCGGATGATCTGCAATGGGAGCGGATCTCGGAAGAGGTGAAGTCCACGCGCGAGCGGTATTCTAAAAAGACCGATCTCGGCCGCCGCCGTTCGTCGTTCGCCGACGCTCCGGAGATCGCAGTCGATCTGGAAGAAGCCTTGGCCGAGAAGGAGCCGGTCACAGTCATCCTGTCCGAGAAGGGCTGGATCCGGGCGATGAAAGGGCACCTCGACGATCTGTCGAAGCTCGACTTCAAGCAGGGCGACGAGCTGAAACAGGCGGTCAAGGCGATGACGACCGACAAGCTCATTCTGTTTGCGACCAACGGCCGCTTCTTCACGCTCGATGCAAATCAGCTCCCGGGCGGGCGCGGTCACGGCGAGCCAGTGCGCCTCATGGTCGATCTGGAAGAGAACCACGATTTCGTGGAGCTGTTCGTCCACGATGCAACGCGCAAGCTGGTGGTGGCATCGAGCGGCGGCTATGGATTCCTTGTGGCGGAAGAGGAGGTCGTAGCCTCGACGCGCAAGGGCAAGCAGATCCTCAACGTCGCCGACGATGAAGAGGCGGTTGTCGTGGTGCCTGCCGACGGCGACATGGTCGCAACCATCGGTGAGAACCGGAAGCTGCTCGTCTTTAGGCTCGAGGACGTCAATGAAATGACGCGCGGCAAGGGCACGATCCTGCAGCGCTTCAAGGATGGCGGGCTGTCGGACATCCGCGTGTTCAACAAGAAGGACGGGCTGACGTGGCTCGATAGCGCGGGGCGGACTTTTACTTTGCCGTGGAGCGATCTGAAAGAGTGGGTGGGCGAGCGGGCGCAGGCTGGGCATGTGGCGCCGAAAGGGTTCCCGCGCTCGAACAAGTTTGGTCCGGCGTTCTAGATCCGTGTGTCCGGAATGTTGGCGACCGGAAAAGCATGGGGAGTTGCGGCAGAGTTTTCGGGCAGCGGCCTTGTCAGCCCTGCGGGGGCTCGCTACGAAACGGCTATGGGTGTTTGGTCAGGTCGCCGGTGCAGCGTTGGTGGAGGCGGGATCGCGGTTGCCGCGCTCGCCGGCCTGATGGCTATTTCGGCGTTGGCGCAGGCGCAGGACGCCGTGCCGCCGGGCCCCGCTGTCGAAGCGGCCCCCGCCGCGTGCACCAAGACTGATTTCGAAACGGTGGTCGATCAGTCAGCGGCGGCCTTGCGCGATCTCAATATCCAGAACAGACCGCGTTTTCAGGAGAAGCTGCGGGCGCTCAGGACGAAGCAGGCCTGGACAGAGGACCAGTTCCTGAAAGAGGCCGTGCCGTACGTGAAGGACGACGAGATCGACGCGTACGATCGCCGGACGAACGAGCTTCTGAATAAGATTGCGTCGATGGGGGATGAGGGTACGGCGTCGGCAACGCCCGACTGCGGACTTTATCAGGTGCTGCGCGGGCATATGAGTTAGCTCGTTGATACGCAGAATGCCAAGTGGGCCTACATGTTCCGCAAGATCGACGCGGCGCTGGGACCGTAAGCGTCCCTACACCCGTTCCCAGCCGTTGGGGCCGAGACGCTCCTGCGGCAGGAAGCGCGTTTTGTAGTTCATCTTGCGCGAGCCTTCGATCCAGTAGCCGAGATAAACATAGGGCAGGCCGAGACTGCGGGCATATTCGATCGTCTCGAGGATCATGTAGGTGCCAAGGCCGCGGCGGCTCTCGGTCGGCTCGTAGAAGGAATAGACCATCGAAATGCCGTCAGAGAGCCGGTCGCACAGCGCGGCGGCTGCGAGCGGCCAGCGGTGCGGGTCTGTGGTCAGCGCATTTTCGGCAGGCTTCAGGCGATATTCGGTAATCGAGGTTTCAATGACGCTTTCTTCGACCATCAGTGCGAAATCGAGGGCGCTCATGTCGGCCATGCCGCCGTCGGCGTGGCGGGCATCGATATAGCGCCGGAAGAGGCTGAACTGTTCGGAGGTGGGCTGGGCCGGCACGCGGTGCGCGACGATATCGATATTATCGCTGGCGACGCGGCGCATGGAACCGGACGGGCGGAACTCGTCAACGATGACGCGGACCGAGACACATGCGTGGCAGCCTTCGCAGTAGGGCATGTAAGCGATGTTCTGGCTGCGACGAAATCCACCGCGCAGAAGATTGTCGACGAGTGCCGGCTGCTTGTCGGCCGTGAGGTGGGTGAATAACTTGCGCTCGAGCCGCCCCTGGAGATACGGGCAGGGTTGTGCGGCTGTGACGTAGAACTCAGGGAAGTGCTTTCGCTGTTCGCTCATTGCCCGTCCTTGGGTCACGCCCACTCGCCCGGCGGATGCCAGTCGAGGCTAACTTGTCACGCGCCGTCAGGAGACGCGTAAGCCGGGACCATGAGGGATCCGTTGGGCTAAACGATGATACGTGAGGCGGGGCCGCACGCAAGCTTTCGCATGTGTCGTAGATGCCACGCGACGTCTCAAAACCTTGACCGTCAGAATGCGCAACGGTGTTCAGTCATCGCGCTTCATCAACCCGGCAGCGGCGGGCGGCGGTGCGGAAGAGCGACGGGGTGGCGTTCGCTCCGGTGGAACACCGGCCCCGCCAGCCCCGGCTGGAGGGGGCGCAGATGATGAGCGGCGCGGGGGAGCAGTGGGTTCGATCTCGGGTCCTGGCAAGGGCGAGGGGGCCGCGGGTCGATCCACGGAGCCTCTCGCGCTGGCGCGACCGAGCAGATAGCCGATGTAGCCGGCCACCAGTGCAACAACCAGCAACTGAAGGAATTCTGGGGTTGGCATGCTGACCTCGTCTCGGGGCGGGCTCGCCGTCGGTGTTGCGAAGCCTACCGCGGCTTCCGATGCCGCGCAAAGAAAAGGACTTTCTCAGCTTAACCGGCCAGTTCCGGACCACTTTTCAAGAAATCACGGGTTCGATCGAACCGCGACGGCCTCGAGAGCGGGGTCGATGGAGGCGTGTGTCAGCCAAGCCATGCAACCGATGCCAAGGGCGAGAATGGTGAGCCCGAGTAGGGCGCGGCGCAGGGCCCAGCGGGCATCGAGCAAGCGGGGCGGATGGGTGATGGTGTCGCCGCCGGCGCCTTGAAGCTGACCAGTCATCGTGTGGAATTCCCCTGGAGCCAATCCTGGCATTGCCGCCCGCGGTGATGAACGCGTGGCTCGGCGGTTTGTTGCCGGTTGAGCTTCGTTCGTTGGTGGATCGGGCTCTTGCTGTTTTACCGGTCCGCTGCGGCGAGCCCTGTCCCGTCAAGGCCCGTCGCGCGGGTCCGGAAACCCCCGTCCCAACCAATGAAAGACCCGGCAGCGGCGGTCAAGAGACCGCAGCGGGCAAAACCGTTTCTAGGCGGAGGGCGTGGTGCGAGAGCCACGTTCGTTTCGAGGGTCAGCCAGCGGGAACTTTTACCCGTGTCGTTTGAGGCGGCCTCCGAAGGCGAGAATGGCTGCGAGAGGGATGACGACGCCGAGGACGACGGCCGTGACGACGAGCGGCGGCAGGTTGGTGTAGTTGCCGCGTTCCACGATGAAGATGCCGTTCAGATACTTGGTGGCGAGCTGGCCCGCGATGAGGGCAAGATTTAGGAACGAGGCCATGAGGGCGAACCAGACGGCGCGCTTGGCCGGCGGGGCGTAGATCGCAATCAGGGTCAGAAGCGGAACCATGCTGAGTTGGGCGAGGGGCGAGGCAGCAGCCGCGTCAATGATCGCAATGGTGCGGGCACCGAAGCCGAAGGTTGCTTCGGTCCATAGATCCACCCGATAGACCAGTAGAAGGTTTGGGATCGACAGAATTCCGCCCAACACCGTCAGCCAAAGCAATACGCGAGCAACGGGTACGCGGGTGATGGCATCCGACAACAGCCAGGCGGCGATCAACGCGATGGCTGCACCGATCTGGCCGAGGATGCCGTAAAACGCTTCGTCGAAGCCGAGAACGTCGATTGTAAACCAGCGGTAGCCTTCGCCGATACCGGGTGTGGCGCGGAAGAAAAAGATGATCAGCGCCGCGTAGAGAATCTTGAGGCGCGTGTTGGGATCGATGTCGCTCGTCACGCGGTTCAGCATGGTGACGATAACGGTGAGCGAGACGAGGAACGTGATTTCCTGCGCGTAGGGGACCTCGTTGTAGCCGATGAGGACAATGAGCGCGCCGAAAGCTAGTCCGCCGCCCAGAATGCGCCAGTCGGTGGGGCGGCTCTCGCCGCTTTCCAAATGAACAAGGAGTGCGCCGCTGGCGGAGATTGCCGGCACGGCAAGGCCGATCAGAAAAACTGTCTCATACGGCAGCGTGTTGGCAAGATAGCCGGCGAGGCCTGCCACCGAGAGAGCGCCGAAAGTTAGCGCCAGACGGCCAAGGATCTGGACCATGCCGAGGTCGTGGTCGATTTCGGATTGCGGTCTCGGCGTCCCATCGAGAGCCTCGCGTGGGACGACTTCGGTGCTCATCGCGTCAGCCACCACATCCTGCAGCACGACGCCGATCACGGTGACGATTTGGGCAATAATGTAGAGCTGCTCGGGCGGGGCGAAGGTGATCCATTTGCCGGCCGCGCCGGCGAGAAGGATGAGGCCGGCGGCAATCAGCGAAGCACCGAGAAAGACGTAGCCGCGGCGGCGGGAGCCTAAGAGCGGGACGGTATCGACCAACTCGCCGAACACCATCTTGACCGCCCAGGGGAGTGTCAGCCAGACGCCAAGATGAGCGAGGGCCGCGGGCGATAGCGTCAGTTCCTTTTTTACCCAGAAACTGTCGGCCACCGCGATGATGCCAAGAGCGCCGTAGGCGAAGTAGACCATCAGCAGGGGCAGGTACTGGGGGCGGAAAGCGCGGATGGGAGCGAGAACGGCGCGGCCCAATAGGTCGAGTACGCGGGCGCCGACGGACTGGGGCAAGCTGGTGGCGGTCATGATGTTCCGGGTTCTTGCGGTGCCGGCCGGCTAAAGAAGCGGGCGGGCTTCGCGGGCCATTTCGAGGGTGGCGGCGTAGTCGACCTTGCCCGACCCCAGGATCGGGATCTGTTGTGTCACGAGCAGGGCTTTGGGCACCCAGAGTTCCGTGAACCCCTGCTTGCGGGCGTACTCAGCAAGCATACCTTTGTCGGCGTCGGGCTTATCGGTGACGAGCACGAGGCTCTCCCCGCGGCGCGGGTCGGGGAGTGGCACGCAGACGTGGGTGTTGTCCGGCCATAGTCCCGAAGCGAGCGCTTCGATTGCGGCCAGCGACACCATTTCGCCGCCGATTTTTGCAAAGCGCTTGGCACGGCCGCGAATGTGGATGTAGCCGTCCTCGATCGTCACGATATCGCCGGTGTCGTGCCAGCCACCGGCCGGTGGAACTTTGACGCCAGGAGCATCAGGGAGAATATAACCGGCCATGACATTGGGGCCGCGGACCTCGAGGCGGCCGCCGTCCGCAATGCCTTCGACCGGCAGGAGGCGCGTCTCGATGCCGGGCAGCGCCCGGCCGACACTGCCATGCCGCTTCTGTTCCGGCAGATTACAGGAGATCACGGGCGAGCATTCGGTGGCGCCATAGCCTTCCAGGATTTCGGTGCCGCTGCGGCTCCACATCTCGCGTGTCGATTCCTTTACGCGTTCTGCGCCGGCTACGACATAGCGCAGGCTATCGGTGTCGCCCTCGTCGGCCGCTCGGGCATACCCCTGCAGAAAGGTGTCGGTGGAAAAGAGTAGCGTTGCTTTCGTTTCCTTGATCAGCTTGGGGACCTGCTTGTAGTGCAGCGGGCTCGGGTAAAGCACCGACTTCATGCCGCTGAGCAGCGGCATCAGTGTGCCAGCCGTCAATCCGAAGGAATGGAACATCGGCAGTGGGTTCATGGCGGTGTCGTCGGCCGAGAGAACGCCCGTTGCATGGGTGAAAATTTGCCGGGCGTTGGCTACGAGATTGGTGTTCGTCAGCGCGACGCCCTTGGGTGTGCCTTCCGTGCCGGACGTGAAGAGAATAACGGCGGTATCGTCTGGTGCCGGCCGGCTGCCGGCCGTGGCCAGTGCCGGGGCAAGCGAGGATACCAGGCCAATCGCTTTATCTCGGCGGCCGATTTCCTTGCGTACGTCTTCAAGGTAGAGCACGCGCGCCTTGCGGCCGGTCGCCCATTCCGTCTCGGCGATGGCCTCGACGAGATCATCGAGTTTGGCGGTTTCGATGAAACGGCGAGAGGTGACCACCACCGGTAGCGGGCCGGTTCTCACCGCCGATTGGATGTTGCGAGCGCCGGCGGTGAAGTTGAGAAGACCAGCCGTGCGGCCGAACGCGTTGAGGCCAAAGAGCGTGACCACGAGAGCGGTGACGTTGGGAAGAAGCAGTCCGGTGGCCTCGCCAAGTGCAGTTTCGCGCTTGAGGCGGCGGCCGAGCACAAGGCTCGCAAGGATCAGGCGGCTGTACGTCAGAGGCTGGCGCTCGGCGTCTTCGAGGATGACTTTGTCGGAGCCGTGGCGGCGCGCGGCGGCCTGCAGGGCCTGGAACAAGGTCGTTCGGTCAGCTGTGGCGATCAACGTCGTCTCTGGCATTTGAACCGGCTCGGATCTCAGATGCCGCCCCTTGGACACCAAACTGGCGGCTGGTGCAACCCAGCCGCCTCGCGGCCGCGGGAGGGGCGGAGAATTTTGCAACTGCGTAAAATTCGAACAATTCGCTTTACCGTCCCGAAGTGCGGAATGGCTAGCCTCGCATTACTGTTCGTTAAGGAGCCTGCGGACAATGCGCGAACCGGCTGTATGCAAATCGTTATCCCTTCGGTTGTCGCGCACGTGCGGGACCAGTTCATGTAACTTCGTGCAGCGCATGGCCGCCGACGAGCGGGGTGTCACCGCCGTCATCTTCGGCATCATGTTTTCGGCTCTTTTCTTCCTGGTCGCGCTGTCGCTCGATTACATGGGCGCAACACGCGAACGACAGCGCCAGCAAGCTGCGATCGACGCTGCGGCTTTGGCGGGATCGCATTATCTGGGCCTTGAGAACGAGGATATCGAAGGGCCTGAGGCGGCAAAGCGTTTCTTTCGCGAGAACATGGGCGAAGCTTCCCAAGCCGATATCCAAGTCACGCTCGATGGAGACAACGGTACGCTGCAGGCCACAGCGGACAACAAATATCTGACGCGTCTCTTGAAAGCCATTTTGCCTGTACAGCTGCGCAAAGAGCAGCTCGATATCGGTGTTCGATCGACGGTGGTCAAAGGCGACCGGGTCGAGGTGGCAATGGCGCTCGACAATTCAGGCTCGATGTCGGGAACGAAGATCGAGGCCCTTAAGCAAGCCGCGAAGGATGCCATCGGAATCATCTTTTCGGGTTCGGATAGCGCGGATGATGTGAAGGTCGGGCTGGTTCCCTTCGCTGCAAGCGTGCGGGTGGGCGCGGCGCATCAGTCGGCGAGCTGGCTCTACAAAGGGTCTGAGGCAGTGCTGTCCCACCCCTTGTTTACGGACAGCACAGGTAAATCACGGTTCGATATTCTGACCGACATGGGGCAATCCTGGGCCGGGTGTGTCGAGGCACGGCCTGCACCTTACGACACGAACGACGCGGTTCCCGACGCGGACGACGTCGATACGATGTTCGCACCCATGTTCGCGCCGGATGAACCGGATGACGGCAACGCCACGGCAGCCGGATATGGAACCAGTGATTATTCCAACAATTACCTCAGCGATTTCGGCGGGCAGTGCCCAACGCCGGAGCAGGTCTGCGTTTCCTGGCGGACGCGGAACGGTGTCCGAACATGCCGGACGTATGGTCCCGTCCCGATCGGCGTGGTGGAGGCGCAGACGAGGTCCTGCAAATACAAGAGTGTCAATCCCAGCAGCTTCGAGGGATCGGCTGTCGGGCCCAATCAGTCGTGCACAACACCTGCGGTCACGCCTCTTTCATCGGATCGCGTCCAACTCGTTGCAGAGATCGACAAGCTCGTGGCGAACGGAAACACGAACATTTCCGAAGGGACTGCATGGGCGTGGCGAGTGCTCTCGCCGACGGCGCCATTCATAGACGGCCGGCCCTACAACGATCGCAGCAACAAAAAGATCATGATCGTCATGACCGACGGTGACAACATGTTCGCGACACGGCCAACTCACAACGCATCCGTCTATGCCGCCTACGGCTACGGCGCGCAGAACCGTCTCTCGAACACCTATTCTTCCGCTGCCTTCAATTCGGGCCTCAACGCCAAGACGCTCTCCGTGTGCGGGAACGCAAAGGAAGAAGGAATCACTGTGTACACGGTTGCGTTCGGCACGGAGATTTCGACCACCGGTCTGCAGCTCCTGGAGGACTGTGCAACTTCGGAGCGGCACGCCTATATCGCGTCGGACGAGACGTCGCTCATCAACACATTCCAAAACATCGCCCGCGAGATCTCGAGGCTGCGCGTCGCGATGTGAGACCAAAGAACCGAATTTCCGGCCTTTTTTCGTAAATCGCCTGCGCTCCTCTGTGATCCTCCGATGCAGCGTTTGGCCGTGCGGACAACCTGTGGGCAACTTGTGGCCAGAGGGCTTGCCGCAACACACCGTTCAGTCATGCGGGTGGCGCTAGCCCGCAAAAGTCGGGAAAAGATGGACCTTAGCGTCATCCCAGTCGTGGATGCTTGTTTCTCAGTTGCGTTTCCAGTCGCGTGACACGCGAGCGTTTGGATTGTGGCCAGCCCTTCGTGGGTGATGGCCCTCCCGCTCAAAGTGCCTGTTCGAAAATAAACCCAGAAGAAACGGGAGCAGCTTGGCCGCGAGGCCAGGTTCGAAGTTGGATGGCGTCAACCGGTTCGTCATGGATTGCGCGTTTGATTGCGGGGTTCGTGTGCATCTCTGCCATGTCCCCAGCCTTGGCCGGCGGTGATGTGCTCGAGGGGAACGGGGGCACGCACGATCCGGTGCACCGTTCGGAAATCGTACTTCCGGCGGGCGACGGACAGACTTTGGAGCGCAAGATCACCGTGGGGCTCGACAAGTCGGTGCTCATCGATGTTCCTGAAGATCTTTCCAATGTTCTTGTTTCCAATCCGGAGATCGTCGACGCGGTCGTTCAGACATCACGGCAGGTCTATCTGCTCGCGAAAGCTGTTGGCGAAGCAAATGCGTTTCTCGTGGCCCCGGATGGACGCCGCATTGCGGTTCTCGAAATCACCGTTAATCGCGATCTGACTGCGCTCAACGATACGATTGCGCGTTTGTTGCCGGGCTCAAAGGTCCGCGCGGAAATGATGGGCGATACCGTTGTTCTCGGCGGTTCGGTGATGAACCCTGTCGACGCGAACCGTGCGGCCGACCTTGCTTCGCGGATGGTGAAGTCGAAGGACAAGGTCGTGAACATGCTCTCCACCGACGCCAAGGAGCAGGTGCTGCTCAAGGTGCAGGTGGCGGAGATGAACCGCGATGCTCTGCGCCGGATCGGCGTGGATATGCCGGGGGCGATCGTGCAGGCGGGGAACTTCACTTTCACCAAAGTCATCCAGAACACATTTCCGGTCACTGGGGGCTTGGTTCCCGGAGCCGTGGCGACTGCCGTCGGTCTGCCGCCGCTTGCAGCCGCCGGTTCGGCCTTACAGTCGACATGGCAGTCAGGTGGCGACAGCGTAACCACCATGATCCAGGCGCTGGAGCGGGCCGGTGTGATGAGGACACTTGCCGAACCGACGCTGACGGCGATGTCGGGAGAAACGGCGAAGTTTCTGGCAGGTGGTGAATTTCCAATTCCCGTCGCGCAAGACAACAATGCAATCACGATCGAATGGAAGGAATTCGGCGTCAATGTCTCGTTCAAGCCCGTCGTGCTGACGGAAGGTCGGATCAGTTTGACGATCATGGCGGAGGTGAGCGAACTCTCCACCGAAGGGGCGGTCAGCATCGGGTCGATCTCGGTGCCAGGATTGAAGGTGCGCCGCGCCGAGACGACATTGGAGCTTCCCAGCGGCGCGACCCTCGCGATGGCGGGCCTGCTCTCGGATGAGACACGGCAAAGTGTCGAGGGCACGCCGGCCTTGAAGAACCTGCCGGTGCTCGGCGCATTGTTCCGCTCCAACGACTATCGGCGCCGGGAAACGGAACTCGTCATTCTCGTCAGTCCATACATCGCCACTCATTCCTCGCCAGCCGAACTCGCGCGGCCGATCGACGGGTTTGCAGCCGAAAGCGAACTCAAGGAACTGTTCTTCGGCCACATCAATCGCGTGTACGGCACCGGTTCCGATCCGGCCAATCACCGGTATCGTGGCGACTATGGCTACATCATCGAATATCCGGGAGTTAAGGGATGACCCGTCACATGAAAGGCGCGCGCCCGGTGCCCGCATACTGCCGCATGAAGATACTGGCCGTCGCGGCGGTCGCGTGCGGGAGTGCGGCTTGCACCCGCCTCGACGACTACACGGCCGCGGAACTCCAAGAACCTCAAAAGCGGCACGCGATCGGCTATACGCCGCATACGGAAGCGCTGCTGGTGGAAGTGCCGCCTGCGGGTGGGCTTAGCGCCAGTCAGAAGGCCGATGTCGTGCGCTTCGTGGACCGGTACAAGAGAGAGGGGACGGGTCGGCTGCAGCTTTCGGCACCGCGAGGAGCGGCGGCTCATCTGGCTTCCACGCAATCCGTGAGGCAGGTACAGGGCCTACTCGACGAAGCGGGGGTTGATCCTGATGCGATCCAGATCAGCCGCCACGGCGGTGAGACGCGCACGGGGCCGGCGGTCAAGCTCGCATACGAGAAGCCCGTGGCCGTGCCGCCGCAGTGCCGCGACTGGGCGACTGACCTTGGAGAGAACCGGGAGCGGTTGCCCTATAACGATTTCGGGTGCGCGAGCCAGCGCAACTTCGCTCTGACCGTTGCGAATGCGCGCGACATTCAGGTGCCGCAGCCGGAGACGCCGCGCTCGGCTGAAAAGCGCAGTTCAGGCTGGAGTGACTACACGGGTGCCGATAGCAGTGCTGATGCGACGGCCATCGCTGCGCCGGTTACGACGTCGACCACGAAGTAAGTGCCCCGCGATTGATTGCGTGTGTGGGACTGATCGCTTAAGAGCGGCGTGAACGGCCGTGCTGCCGGCCGCTTTTGCCGGAGTGGTTCTTTGTCTCAATCGATTCCTGACCCAGAGCGCCGGGCATTGAAACGCACGGTGGCTGCTGTTGCGGCGTTGAATTTTGCTTACTTTTTCGTCGAGTTTGCGATCGCCGTTGCGATTGCGTCGGTGGCGCTGTTTGCCGATAGCATCGATTTTCTCGAAGATGCGACCGTGAACATGCTCGTGCTCGTGGCATTGGGCTGGACTGCTGCGCGCCGCCGGGCTGTGGGCCTCGTGCTGGCGATGTGTCTGTTGGTGCCGAGTATCGCGGCTCTCTACACCGCCTGGGAAAAACTCGGCGCGCCCACCGTTCCGGATCCGGTGACGTTGACGCTGGCTGGAGTGGGAGCGCTGCTGGTGAATGCGTTCTGTACGTTTCTTCTTTCGCGCGTGCGGCACCACGGCGGAAGTTTATCGTTGGCCGCGTTCCTGTCGGCGCGCAACGATGTGGCGGCCAATGTTGCGATCATCGCCGCTGGACTGGCCACGGCGGCGCTCGGGTCGATCTGGCCTGACGTGATCGTGGGGCTTGGGATCGCGGTGCTCAATTCCGGGTCGGCCTATGAAGTGTATGAAGCGGCAATGGGCGAAACGGACGATGATGACGATGATCACCGGCGCGTCCGCGCCTGATCGGGGATGAATGCAGAAGAGGCCCGCCTTGCGGCGAGCCTCTAAGTTGGCATCTGTTGACCGGCGGGCGCTCAGTCCGGGACGCCAAGTTGCATAATTGGTTTGTCGGTTGTGACGCTGGCAGATTTCACTGGCGCTAAGGTGGCCGCGCCGTCGGCTTCCGAAATGCGGGTGCGTCCGAGCTTTTCGAAGTAGGCTAGGTTTTCATTTGCCTTTTCGGGTGGGAGGGTTGCCTGGGTGATGGCGCTGGCTTCGCCGGTTTTGCCGTTGAGGCCGAGGACGAGCGCGAGGTTCTGGCGGGCCTGGGGATCACTGGTTTGTGCTGCGGCTTGACGGAGGGTCTTTTCCGCTTCGTCCTTGCGGCCCTCCAGGGCGTAGCTCAAGGCGAGGTTGTTCAGGATCGACGGCTGTCCCGGAGCAGCGGCGAGCGCGGCGGAGAATTGGTGCTGTGCTTCCTTTTGACGGCCTGCGGCCGACAATGCGGCACCATAGGCCGATTGCATCCGCCAATCGGGCTTGGTGGGATTCTGGGCGCGGGCGAGGAGGGCAACCGCCTTTTCAATCTGACCGAGTTCGAGGGCCAGAAGACCGCGTTCGCCGATGAGCGCCCGGTCCTTGTCGGCGCCGGCCGACTTGTCGAGAAGTTCGAGCGCCTCGGACTTCTTGCCGGCGGTTCTAAGGTCGCGGGCCTTGCGAATTGCGGCGGCGACGGGCGCGGATACTTCGATGTCGGCCACCGCAACTTGCGCTGCGGGGGTTGTGGGCGGGGGCAGGTCTTGCTGCGTAATGGAGCTTGTGGCGAGCGATCCCGGTTCACCGACAGCGGGCTGATCCGTCAACGCCAGGGGGGCGAGGCCGGAGCCCGGTGCGCAGGCGGCGCAGAGGAAGCCTGTCAGGCCGACGGCGAGGACGGGGCGCCAGCGGTCCATGCCACGCGAGGTAGCAACGGGAAGCAACATGAAATCCCCCTTTAGGGTCCACTGCCGGCCGATGAGCGCTCGTGGGCGCCGGCTGGCCTTGGACACGCGACTGTTTCGGGACGCGATCGACGCGTACATGAGCAAACCGTGCGCTGATTCGGTGAGCTGGCACTGTCATGCAAGGGGTCTTGTGGCTGTTCTTTCCCCGCAATCCCCAGGGCGGGTCCGGCTGGATACAGCTCGGGTGCAGGGCAGGATTATCTCGTGTTATGAGGGTGTTGAATGAAGCAAATGTCCTCCATTGCCGTCCGGTTGGCCCTTCTGTGTACAGTTGCCGGCGTTCTCGGCTCAGCAGCAGCAGGAACAAAAGGAGCAGTTGGTTCCGATCCCGATCAGATATGGCGATCGATCTTCGCGCGGCCGGCGGCACCCGTGGTGTCGGAGTTGGAAGCCAGGAGACGGTCGCTTGGCGCGGTACTGTTTGCGGATCGTCGCTTATCTCGCGATGGGGATCGCTCGTGCGCAAGCTGTCACCAGCCGGAGAAGGGCTATAGCGACGGACTGCCCAAGGCGCGTGGCCGCGACGGCACATCGCTCAAGCGCAACACGCCGCACCTTTACAATCTGGCGTCAGCGACAAGCTTTTATTGGGACGGACGCGAGCCGACGCTGGAAGCGCAAGCGCGGGTTCCGTTGCACGCTGAAAATGAATTGGCGGCGGTGCCGGCCCAACTTTTGGCGCGGCTTTCAGCGGATTTGGATCTGCGCCGCGAATTCGCGGCAGCATTTCCGAGTGACTCTGAGATTTCCGAGCCGGCACTGCTTTCCGTCCTGGCGGCCTACGAAAAAAGTCTGGTTTCTCCGGAAACGGCTTTTGACGCCTGGGTCGCAGGGGAAGACGACGCGCTCTCTGACCAAGAAAGGCGGGGACTTCGAATTTTTGTGGGAAAGGGCGGGTGCGTCTCCTGTCACGGCGGGTGGCGCATGACGGATGATGCCTTCCACGACATCGGCCTCGAGACGGACGATCCGGGGCGAAGCGCCGTTCCGGGTGGTGCGGCGGGCATTCCTGCTTTCAAGACGCCGGGTCTGCGGCAGGTGGAGCGGACGGCGCCCTACATGCACAACGGTTCGCTGGCGACGCTGGAAGAAGTTGTGGCGCATTACGCCGGCAAGCGCGTCAGCAGGCCCTCCCTGGCGCCGAGCCTCGTGCGTGACCTTGAACTCGATGCGGATGAGCGAGCGGCGCTCGTGGCGTTCCTCAAGACGCTCTGAGCGCGACTCAGCCGGTTGGTGAGTCGGGCTGGAATTCAGGAGAGAAACGCTGAAAATTCGGCAGGCGCCGGCGCGATGTCGGCCATGCATCGCCACAGGGACGCAAATTCCGCCCATTTTTCCAATGGTTGCCCGATACTGCGTCGCTTGAACGCAACACCGGCATTTCGTTTATTTCTTTTGCAATGCTTGCCACTTTTATGAACTTGTCAGGATCAATTCCCGGGCATACCTTTTAAATCAACAAAAAGACCAGCCGGGATGAACGCCCAATCTGCAGCAGGCCTC
Organism: uncultured Alphaproteobacteria bacterium; assembly: GCA_963708775.1. Classification (GTDB taxonomy): domain Bacteria; phylum Pseudomonadota; class Alphaproteobacteria; order Rhizobiales; family Hyphomicrobiaceae; genus JAGVSR01. Next base: position 68,157 of record CAVPTI010000015.1, read on the forward strand.
GCGTAGCGAGGTCAAAACTTACGCAGAGGTGTTCAATGCTGGAATTGATGGTTTCCGTCTGCCTGATTTCCGATCCCGCCCGTTGCAAAGACGTTGCGCTCACCTACTCGGCAGAGAACTTGACGCCGATGCAGTGCATGATGGGCGCCCAGCCTGAAATCGCGAAGTGGATCGAGGCGCATCCCAAATGGGCGCTGAAGAGGTGGACCTGTCACCGGGCCGGTCTCTACGCCAAGATCTGATCCGCGGCGGGCGCTTTCCGGGCCGGCGCCCCCGAGCCGCCCGGTGGCCAGCGGTTTTGGCCAGACCGAACTCATCTCGGTGCGTGCCGGTCTTCTGCTGATATTATTCTAAGCTTTCCCGACCTCTCCCAGTTGACGCCGCAGCAACCAGCGGTTCCCCTCTCGCTTCCAATACAGAAGCTGGAGGATGTCATGACCGGGTCAAAATCTCCCCATTTCGCGACACTCGCGGTACATGCGGGTGCTGTTCCCGATCCCGCCACGGGTGCGCGGGTCACCCCCATCTACCAAACGACCTCGTTCGTGTTCCGAGATGCCGATCACGCGGCCAACCTGTTCGGGCTGCAAGAGTTCGGCAACATCTATACCCGGATCATGAACCCGACGCAGGCGGTGCTCGAAGCGCGCGTGGCGGCGCTGGAGGGCGGGTCGGCGGCGCTGGCCGTGGCCTCGGGCCATGCAGCGCAGTTCCTGACATTCCATACGCTTTTGGAACCCGGCGACGAGTTTATCGCGGCGCGGCAGCTTTATGGTGGATCGGTCAATCAGTTCAACCACGGCTTTCGCAAATTCGACTGGCGGGTCGTGTGGGCGGACGCAACGACGCCGGAGTCCGTTCGCGCGGCCGTGACGGCGAAGACGCGGGCTATCTTCATCGAGAGCATCGCGAACCCGGGTGGGATCGTGGTCGATATCCCGTCGATCGCCGCCATCGCGAAGGATATCGGGGTTCCCCTGATCGTGGATAACACGCTCGCTACACCTTACCTGTGCCGGCCGAAGGAGTTCGGCGCCGATATCGTCGTGCACTCGCTGACGAAGTTCATGGGTGGCCATGGCAATTCGATCGGCGGCATCATCGTGGATTGCGGCACGTTCGACTGGAAAGGCGCTAAGGCGCGTTACAAGACGCTGGTTGAGCCCAACGAGTCTTACAACGGGATGGTGCTGGCCGATGCATTCGGACCGATGGCGTTCGCGCTCGCTGCGCGCGTGATGGGGCTACGCGATCTGGGACCTGCAATCGCGCCGCTGAATGCATTCCTCATTCTCAACGGGGTCGAAACGCTGCCGCTGCGGATGGAGAAGCACTGCGAGAATGCGGTGCAGGTGGCCGCGTTCCTGGAGCGGCACAAGGCGGTGGCTTGGGTCAACTATGCCGGACTGCCGTCGTCGCCCAACCATGCGCTGGCAACGCGGATTACGCCTCGCGGTGCAGGGGCTGTATTCACGTTCGGCCTCAAGGGCGGATACGAGGCCGGCAAGGCCCTGGTGTCGAACTTGAAGCTGTTCTCGCACCTTGCCAACATCGGTGATGTGCGCAGCCTCGTGATCCATCCGGCTTCGACGACACACCGGCAGCTGACCGATGAGCAGCGGATCGCAGCCGGCGCGGGACCGGACGTGGTGCGGCTGTCCGTCGGCATCGAGGGGGCGACCGATCTCATCGCTGATCTGGAAGAGGCGTTGTCGCAGATCGCCTAGCGAAGGGGCTTTAATTCTTCGACGGCGACGGGGCGATAGGCACCGCCGACCGCGTCGGCTGCGTAATACCACGCGCTTGTTGCTGCCGCGCCGAGGCTGCCGAAGATGACGACCAACGTGACCAGCATGCCGAGGAGATAGCGCCAATCGGCGCGGAATTCATCAGCGTAGGTATGCAGGAGGCCTTGGCGATTGCCGCGCCTGTCGGATCCCATGAATAGGGCGAAGTAGTAGCGTTTGCCGAAGATGCCCAATGTTTTGCGGATGGCGACCTTGTGCGGGGTCGGGGGATCGTAGGTCGCGAGCCCGAGAGCTGCGGTTTGTTCCGGCGTGAAAGACATCTGCACATCGAGGGGCAAGCGCGCGTAGATGCGCGCAAGCACTGCATTTTCTTCGACGATGATCGTCATGTCATTCATGGCACCACCTCAAGTTGGTGGCGTGCAGCGGATCGTGCGCGCCACCGAACTGCGGAAGAATGCCAAAAGCACCCTAATTTTCGGTTGAATTCGAGAGAGGGGAGGCCTTGGTTCTGTGCCGCCGCGGAACGGCTGTTAATTCGCTTTTTGGACGTAGCTGCCGGGTGCGGGTTCAATCACCCCGAGCGTTTCGCCTGGTTCGCGAGGAAGCGTCCAGTTGCCGGACTGGCCGTGCAGCCACTCGATCCAGTAGGGCCACCAGGATCCGGGATGTTCCTCGGCCTTTGCGATCCAGTCCTCGAGCTTTTTCGGCTTCACGCTGTCGAACGTCCAGTATTGGTATTTCACCTTGTCGGGCGGGTTGATGACGCCCGCGATGTGGCCGGATCCGGCAAGCACGAATTGCGCCGAGCCGCCGAACATGCGAGCGCCGATGTAGACGCTTTCGGCGGGCGCGATGTGATCGTCGCGGGTGGCGATCGTGAAGATGGGGATGTTCACTTTCGACAGGTCGAGCTTGACGCCACCGATCTCAAGGCGGCCCTTGGCGAGTTTGTTCTCGTTGTAGAATTCGCGCAGGTAGAACGCATGACAAGCGGCAGCGATGCGCGTCGAATCCTGGTTCCAAAAAAGCAGATCAAACGGGAAGGGCTTACGGCCCAGCATGTAGTTGTTGACGACGTAGGGCCAGATGAGATCGCGCGGGCGCATCATGTTGAAGACGTTGGCCATGCGCGAGCCGTCGAGGAAGCCGCGCTCCTGCATGACCAGTTCAAGGTCTTCCAGCTGCTGATCCTCGGTGAAGAGCAGAAGGTCGCCGGCCTTTGAAAAATCCACCTGGGTTGTGAGGAACGTGACGGCGTTAAAGGGCTTCTCGCCGCGCGCCGCGAGCCAGGCGAGTGTGGTGCCGAGGAGCGTGCCGCCGACGCAGTAGCCCAGCACGTTGCATTGTTCGAGGCCGGTTTCGCGGTGGACAGCGTCGGCTGCGGTGAGCAGACCCTCCGTCATGTAATCTTCGAAGGTGACGTCAGCGAGTTCGGCGCCGGGATTTACCCAGGAAATGACGAAAACCGTGAAGCCCTGATCTACGACATATTTGACGAAGCTCTTCTGCGGCGTCAGATCGAGGACGTAATACTTGTTGATCCACGGCGGGACCATGAGGATCGGCATCTCGCGCACCTTGTCGGTGGTGGGCGAATACTGGATCAGCTGCAAAAGTTCGTTCTGGAAGACGACTTTGCCGGGTGTGGTGGCGAGGTTGCGTCCAACTTCGAATGCGGTCGTATCGGTCTGGCTGATGCGCATGAGGTCGCCGGAGCCTTCAAGGTCGCGCAAGAGCAGGTTGACGCCTTCGACGAGATTGCGTCCGTTCGTGGTCATCGTCTCGCGCATGACTTCCGGATTCGTACCGGGGAAGTTCGAGGGCGAGAACGCGCTGGTCAGCAGGCGAAAATAGAACTCCGCTTTCTGGCGGCCGGCTTCATCGAGGCCCTCGGTCTGGGCAAGGTTGTCTTCCGCCCATTTCGTGGTCAGGAGGTAGGCCTGTTTCACGAAGTCAAAGTACGGGTTCTTCGACCACTCCGGATCGCGGAAGCGGTTGTCGGTGGGGGCGGGCTCGATGACGGGCTCGGGCTCGATGCCGAGCATGCGCTGCATCGTCCGGTTCCAGAGTTCAGCGTAGGAGGTGACGAGTTCGGCCTGGGCCTGGGCAAACTTGGCGGGGTCCGACATCCAACGAGTATAGATGGCCGACACTGTTTCCGTGGCGCGAGTCAACTCGCTGGCCGCCGAGAAGGGCGTCATCTGGCTGTCGGAACGGTCCAGGAGTTGGGTCACGGCGCGACCGCCATCCTCATAGGCTTTAAGGACGTTGCGCGTGAATTCCTCAGCATCGGGGATCTTGTAGGGAGTTGCGGGATCGGCCTGCATTTTTTCTTTTGTCATGGCGCCCAGACTTCAACGACGGGATTGAACTGTATCACAAAGGGAGCGGGAGTTCTTTGTGGCTCTTTGGTCGAGATGAATGACGGAGATGTGTCGGCAGGCAATTTTTCTGCATCTATCTTGTTCAAAACATTGAGTGATATGCGTGAGCCCAGGGGCGGGTTGACGAGGCTCTGGACTGAGGGGGCGGCGCGAGCGTAAAGACGTGGGCTCTGATCGCGTCGCGAGCCGGTCCGGCGAGGGCCGTTTTGCGGCGCTAACCCCATTTTCGCCAAGCGAAAGAGCCCCGGAACGTGATCGAGGATTTCCATCGCATCAAGCGTCTGCCGCCCTACGTGTTCGCCGAGGTCAACCGGTTCAAGGCGGCCGCGCGGGCGCCGGGGCCGACATCATCGATCTCGGCATGGGCAATCCGGATCTGCCGACGCCGCCGCATATCGTCGGAGAAGCTGATGGAAACCATCGCCAAGCCGCGGACGATCGCTATTCGGCGTCAAAGGGCATTCCGGGGCTGCGCAAAGCGCAGGCCGCCTATTACGAGCGCCGGTTCGGCGTGAAGCTCGATCCGGACACGCAGGTCGTCGCGACGCTCGGGTCAAAGGAAGGCTTCGCCAACATGGCGCAGGCGATCACCGCGCCGGGCGACGTCATGCTCGTGCCGAACCCGACGCTATCCGATCCACGAATTCGGCTTCCTCATCGCGGGCGGCGTGATCCGCTGCGCATGTGCCGGCCGGAACGGGCGAAGAGTTCTTGCGCGCGGTCGAGCATGCCGTGACGCCACTCGATCCCGAAGCCGATCGCGCTGCATCGTCTGCTATCCGTCGAACCCGACGGCGTATGGTCGGCGAGCCTCGACTTCTATAAGGACGCGGTCGCGTTCGCGAAGAAGCACGAGCTGATCATCCTGTCCGACCTCGCCTATGCCGAGATCTATTTCGACGACAATCCGCCGCCGTCGGTGCTGCAGGTGCCCGGGCGCAATGGACGTCACGGTCGAGTTCACCTCGCTGTCGAAGACGTACATCATGCCGGGCTGGCGCATGGGCTTTGCGGTCGGCAACGAGCGGCTGATCGCGCGCTCTGGCGCGGGTGAAGTCCTATCTCGACTACGGCGCCTTCACGCCGATCCAGGTCGCGGCGGCCGCCGCGCTCAACGGGCCGCAGGATTGCATCGACGAGATGCGCGAGATCTACAAGGCGCGGCGCGACTGCCTCGTGGAGAGTTTCGGCCGGGCGGGCTGGGACATTCCGCCGCCGCCGGCGACGATGTTCGCATGGGTGCCGATTCCCGAGCCGTTCCGGCAGCTGGGGTCGGTGGAGTTTGCCAAGCTTCTGATCGAGAAGGCGGATCTTGCGGTTTCGCCGGGTCTGGGCTTCGGCGAGCACGGCGAAGGCTATCGTGCGCATCGCGCTGGTTGAAAATGAGCATCGCATCCGTCAGGCGGCGCGCAACATGCAAGAAGTTTCCTCGCAGCGGCGCTGAGACGACTGCACAACGTCGTTCCCCTCGCCGAAAGCTACGCGCTAGTTCGCAACATACGCGCGTCCTGAGACATCGCCATCCCATGAAGCGCCATTGAAACTCGGCATCGCCGGGCTCGGCACGGTCGGTGCCGGCCTTCTGGAGCTGATCGCCAAGCACGGTCGCGGTCTCGCGGAGACGCTGCGGGCGGCGCGATCGGTCGTGGCGGTGTCGGCGCGCGCACCGCGACAAGGATGCGCGGCGTCGATCTCGACCGGGAATGCGACATGGTTCGACGATCCGGTGGCGCTGGCGACGGATCGCCGACATCGACTGCTTCGTCGAGCTGATCGGCGGTGACGGAGGGCCGGCGCGGGAGGCCGTCGAGGCGGCGCTAAAAGCCGAGCAAGCACGTGGTGACCGCCAACAAGGCGCTGCTCGCCAAGCACGGCATGCGCGCTCGCCGCAGCTGGCCGAGAAGAGCGGCGTGGCGCTCAATTTCGAGGCGGCGGTGGCCGGCGGCATTCCCGTCATCAAGACGCTGCGCGAGGCGCTGGCCGCCAACGAGGTCAAGCGCGTCTACGGAATCCTGAACGGCACCTGCAATTACATCCTGACCAAGATGCAGGACGAGCAGCTGGCGTTCGCCGACGTGCTGAAGGAGGCGCAGGCTCGGGCTACGCCGAGGCCGATCCGACGTTCGATATCGGCGGCTTCGACGCGGCGCACAAGCTCGCCTTGCTGACGAGCCTCGCGTTCGGCACCACGCGTCGCGTCGAGCAGATCCACGTCGAAGGCATTCAGACAATCAACGCCGCCGACATCGAGGCCGCGCGACGAGTCTCGGCTACCGCATCAAGCTGCTCGGCGTGGCCGAGCGCACCGCGAGCGGCATCGAGGCGCGCGTGCATCCGGCCTTGGTGCCGAAGATGTCGGCGATCGCGCAGGTGTCGGGCGTCACGAACTGCGTGGCGATCGACGGCGATTTCGTCGGCGCGCTGCTGCTGGTCGGCCCCGGTGCCGGGGCGGAGCCCGACGGCGTCGGCGGTGGTCGCGCGATATCGTCGACATCGCGCGCGGCGCTCGTGCATGCCGCCGTTCATCTGGCCGGTCGGCGACAGCTGAAACCGCGCAAGCGGGCGCCGATGCCGCGGCATCACGGCGCCTATTACATGCGCCTGTCGGTGCTGCGACCGTCCCGGCGCCATGGCCGCCGATCGCCAAGCGCATGGCGCGAACGCGAGCGTATCGCTGGAAAGCATCGTGCAGCGGCGGCCGGGCGCGGCCGATGGCGGCCGATCGCCGGCCGGCGCGCCGTGCCGGTCGTCCTGATCACGCACGAGACGACGGAAGACGCGTATCCGCAAGGCGCTCGATGCAATCGAGGCCGACGGCAAGGTCGCCGCGCGGCCGCAGATGATCCGGATCGAGAGAGACTATACGAGTCGATCGGCCGCGGTAGACTCGCAGATGTGCTGGTGCCGCCAAGGAGGACGAACGCGACATGAGCAAGGATCGTTCGAGAACGGGCTGGACCGGGTGCTCGTGCTCGAGGTGGCGCGTGTGACGGAGGCGCGGCGATCGCGGCGGCGCGGCTGCGCGGCGCGGCAACGAGAAGGCTGCCGACAAGGCCGCCGTCGATGCGATGCGCCGGGAACTCGCGCGCTGACCATCCACGGCACCGTCGTGATCGGCGAGGGCGAGATGGACGAGGCGCCGATGCTCTATCATCGGCGAGAAGGTCGGCACCGGCGAGGGCCCGAAAGTCGATATCGCCGTCGATCCGCTCGAAGGCACGACGATCTGCGCCAAGTCGATGCCGAACGCGCTGGCGGTGCTGGCGATCTCCGAGCCGGCGGGCTGCTCAACGCGCCCGACATGTACATGGACAAGATCGCGGTCGGCCCGGGCTATCCGGACGGCATCGTCGACCTCGACGAGTCGCCGGGCGACAACATCGCGCGCTGGCCAAGGCCAAGGGCGTGCCGAGTCGGCGAGATCACGGCGTGCATTCTCGACCGTCCGCGGCATGCGGAACTCATCAAGGCGGTGCGTGACGCGGGCGCGGCGGTGCGGCTGATCCCCGACGGCGACATCGCCGGCGTGATCTGGACGACGGATCCGCAGGAAACCGGGATCGACATCTACATGGGTTCGGGCGGGGCGCCGGAAGGCGTGCTCGCGGCGGCCGCGCTGCGCTGCATCGGCGGCCAGATCCAGGGCCGGCTGATGCCGACAAATGACGAGGAGCGCGATTCGCGCGCGGCAAGATGGGCATCACGGACATCAACCGGAAGTTCAATGCTCGAGGACATGGCGTCGGGCGACGTCATTTTCTCGGCGACCGGCGTGACCGACGGATCGCTGCTCGATGGCGTGCATTTCCGCGGCGATTTCGCCGAGACGGAGACCGTGGTGATGCGGTCGAAGAGTGGTACGGTGCGGCGCATCAAGACGCGTTTCCGTGATATTGGGGCGCGGTTCCCCGCCTGACGTATCGGAGTGCCAGCAACGTGAAGGTCCTCGTCTTTCAGCATCACGACAGCGAAGGGCCAGGAACGCTCGGCACATTTTTGCAGCGTGACGGTGGCACGATCGACACGGTGCACTTTACGCACGGTGACGAGATCCCTGCGCTCGAGGCCTACGATCAGCTCTGGATCATGGGTGGTCCCATGGATGTGTGGGACGTGAAGGATCATCCGTGGCTGGCTGCGGAGAAGAAGGCGATCCGGCGGTTTGTGCGCGAGATCGAGAGACCGGTGCTCGGCGTGTGTCTCGGTCACCAGTTGCTCGCCGATGCGCTCGGCGGAACGTGCGGTCCGCTCGATCCGCCCGAGATCGGCGTGGTTCCGATTACGCTCACGGTCGAAGGGACCAGCGACCCGCTGCTTGCAGGGCTGCCTGAGAGATGGCCCTGCGTGCAGTGGCATGGTGTGCACGTGGCCGAACTGCCGGAAGGCGCGGTCAATCTCGGTGTTTCGGAACAGTGCGGTGTTCAAGCGGCCCGGTTTGCACCGCGCGCGTGGGGCATCCAGGGGCATATCGAGGTCGAGGCGCACACGGTGCGTGACTGGGCGTGCGTGCCGGCTTACAGGCAAGCTCTCGATCGTTTGCAGGGCGAGGGCGCCATCGATCAATTCGACGAGGAAGCGGCGCGCAACATGGACCGGTTCCAAAAACTGGCGGAGCACGTGTACCAAAACCTCAGGGCCGTCTCGCGCTGACCTCTTCTGTGGCGTGGCCGCTGTTGCTGCACAGGCGCACGAACGCGCGCAGGCGTTCCACATCATTGTATTCGCGTTCGCGAACGATCACTCCGTTCCGAACCTCGAAAACGAACCGCGCAACTCCGTCCATCAGTTCGCCGCTCGTGCGGTGGTGGAGCTGATACTCAATTTGACAGCGGATCACGTCTCCAGAAGCGGAGATGTTGCGCGGTTCAAAGCGCAGTACGTCGAAAGCCTCGCCGATCTGGTACCAGCAGGCAACGATGGCATTGCGACCACTCCACTCTCCTGTGAAGGGAAAAATTTCATTGTTTGCGTAAAGGGCAAAAGTGGCGTCGTGTGAATAGAAGGCTGCTGCTGTCTCGTAATCGCCGAGCGCATACGCGGTCAGCGCCGCTTCTACAATTCCTTCCGGGTCGGAACGCATGTCATCACACTTCTTTTTTTCGCGTTCTGCTTTTTGGCAGCGGTTTTCTTGCGGACGGCCGGTGCAGGGTGCGCGCCGCTTAATTTTTAAAGCAGGAATTTCAGCGCTTCGACGTTGATGCAGGTCAATCGGGCGCCTGCGGCGTGGCCTTCCCGTCCGTCGCGTCTTGCTCGAAAAGGCGCATAAACGCGCGGATGCGTTCCTGATCGTGATACTCGCGAAAGCGCACGATTTTGCCGTGTTCGACCTGGGCTACAATGCGCAGCACGCCATCGATGATGGCGCCGCTCCGGCGGTGGCGAAAGGCGAACTGGACCTGACCGCGGACGACGTCGTCCTGGCAGGATATGATCTTCGGGCTGTGCTGTACGAGTTCGAACGCTCGTGCGATTTCGTGCCACTGACGCAGGATCGCGTTGCGGCCGATCACTTCTCCGCCGAATGGCAAAATTTGCTGGTCAATATAGATCGCGTAAACGGCATCCTCAGCGAAATAGGCAGATGCGGCCTCAAGGTCGCCCAGAGAATAAGCGCTCAAGCCGGCTTCGAGGACGCCCTCCGCATCGGAGCGCATGAGAAACCCCAATATCAGAATGAAATACAGCGCACTTGAAAAGTTCCGTTATCGGAATGATGAAATAGCAAGCCGATCAGATGGTGCGCAAGTAGAATTCAAAATCGAGCGGCTGGGGTTCGGCGAAGAAGCGATCGGCTTCGATTTCCTTGATCGTCGTGAAAATACGAACAAACTCGCTGCCGAAATAGTGGGTTGCGAAAGCTGACTTGCGAAAGGCTTCCAGAGCGGCAAACCAATTGGTCGGCATAGGATCGGACGGCTGTTCGTAGCCGTTGCCTTCAATCATTGGGCCAGGGTCGATTTTGTTTTTCAATCCTTGATGAACGCCGGCGAGGGCTGCGGCCATGGCGAGATAGGGATTGGCATCGGCACCCGAGGCGCGGTGTTCGACATGGCGGGCGGGGCCTTTGCCGGCAGGTATGCGCAAGGAGACCGACCGATTGTTGAAACCCCAGTTCGGGGCGATGGGGGCGTAACTCGCTTTGCGGAAGCGGCGGTAGGAATTGGCATTGGGCGCGAAGATGGCCATTCCATCGGCCATGGTGGCCTTCATGCCACCGATGGCGTGGCGGAGGAGGTCATTGGCGATGATTTCGTCGGAGGCGAAGACGTTGCGGCCGTCGGTGTCGGCGAGGCTGACGTGGAGGTGCATGCCGCAGCCGGCCCAGGCGGAGTAGGGCTTGGCCATGAAGCTGGCGATGAGGCCGTGCTGTTCAGCGATGGCCTTGACGAGGCGCTTGAATTGGATCGCCTCGTCGCACGCCTGAAGGGCATTGGTGCGGTATTTGAGGCCGATTTCCATTTGGCCGGGCGAGTATTCCGACAGGAGCGCCTCGAGCGGCAATTTCTGCGCTTCGGCAGCGGCATAGAGGTCGTTGAAGAACGGCGCGAAGTCTTCAAGATCCTGGAGGTAGTAGCCTTGGAAATGGCGCTGGCGTTCGGGGACGGTGAGACCTTTCGGCGGCTGCGGGTTGCCGGCGAGGGCGCTTTCGCGGTCGAGAAGGTAGAACTCCAGTTCGACGGCGGCAACGGGCTTGAGTGCGAACTCGTCGAAGCGGTCGAGAATGCGCTTGAGGGCATGCCTCGGTTCGGCGACGGCGCCCTCGCCGTCCAGTTGGTGGAAGCTGCCGAGGTACTGCGCTTGGGGGATGCGGCCCCACGGGATCCGCTTTAACGTTCCGGGCACAGGCCATAGCGTGTGGTCGGCGTCGCCGGTTTCCCAGATCATGCCGGTCTCTTCGACGTCGCGGCCGGTGACGTCCATGGACATGGCGGAGCAGGCCATGAAACGACCAGTCTCCCAGGCGGGTAACAGTTCGGCGCGCGTGAGGAGTTTGCCGCGCTGGACGCCGACGAGGTCGGTATAGATCAGGTAGATCTGCTGGATATCGGGATTTTCGGTGAGGAAGCGATTGGCTTCGTCGCGAAGAAGCGCGCGATCAGGCGGCTGGGTCATGGTCGGGTTCTCGAAGTCAGTGGGTTGCGGTTGCGCGCATGGGAAGCTTGCCGGAGATTTCTGCCATCGCGCCGTCGAGTGCATCGAGGAGACGCGCGACATCGGCTTCGGCCGTTTCGGGGCAGACGAGCATCATGTTGTGGAACGGCGTGATGACGACGCCGCGGTTGAGGCAATAGAGGTGCAGCGCGTGTTCGGCTTCACTGTGAGCAAACAGGAGTGCCTCGGTGCCATTGCGCGGGTGCTCGGCGGCCGAGACGATTTCCGCGCGCAGGCCGACGCGGACCACATGCCAGGGTAATCCGTGATGCCGGATGATGGCGTCGATCCCGCGTTCGAGGAATTCCGCAAGCGGGAGCGCCCGACCGTACACCTCTTCGGTGAGGATCGTCTCCAGTACGGCGCGCATGCAGGCGAGTTGCAAGGCGCTGCCCGAGAGGGTGGTGCCGATACCGCTGTAGCCGCCCTCGCGGTTGGCCATGTAGGCCTTGATTTTCGCGTCCACGGCGTCGCTCCAGCCGTAGATGGCAGCCGGAACGCCGCCGGAGATGGGTTTGCCCATGACGAAGAAGTCGGGGTCTAGGCCGTGCGTTGCGGTGTAGCCGCCGGCGCCGGAACTGATGGTATGGGTTTCGTCGATGCAGAGGAAAGTACCGTGCTTGCGCGTGAGGCTGCGCAGCGCATTGTGGTAGCCGTCTACTGGAAGAACCATACCGCAGTTGGTCATCACGGGTTCGGCTAGGACGAGCGCGATGTCGTCATTTGCCAGCGCGGCTTCAAGCGCTTTCACGTCGTTGAATTCGATGACGACCGTGTCGGCCGTGACATCGCGGACTTCGCCGACGAGCCCGGGGCGATTGCGCGGCTTGCCGTTTTCGAGCGCGACGTAGGTGTCGTCGACGGCGCCATGATAGCAGCCGTTAAAGACCAGGAGCTTACGGCGGCCGCTCGCGGCGCGGGCCCAGCGGATGACGGAACGGTTGGCGTCGGATGCGGTTGCCGTGACCTGCCAGAACGGGAGCTTGAAGCGCTCGGCCAGACGTTCGCCGACGATGGCGGCATCGGGGCTCGGCAGCATGGTGGTGAGGCCGCGATCTGCCTGCCGGCGAATGGCGTCCGCGACGGCGGGGGGCGAATGGCCGAACATGGCGCCGGTATCGCCGAGACAAAAATCAACATAGGTGTGTCCGTCGGCGTCCGTAAGCGCGACGCCGCGCGCTTCGCTGATGAAGAGCGGGTAGGGCGTTCCCCAATCGACCATCCAGTGCATAGGCACGCCGTTGAGCCAGTGTTTCGCGGTCTGTTCCGCCAAGGCGTGCGACTTCGGCGTGCGTTCGGCGAAGCGCGTGCGCTCGCGGGCAAGCAGCGCTGCGACACGCTGCGGATCAACTCCGGGATTGTTCGCTGACATCGATTTCGAGCCGGTTTGGGCGCCGCGGCCGGGCGCCCGATTTTTCTTGGCCGTCACCCTATTCAGCCGCGCATGTGACGGCAAGGCGAAGACCATCGTCCGGAGAATTGGATGTGGCAACAACTCTGTTGGCAAGTCGGGCGTCCGCCTCGCTTGCGGCGGGCTCCGGTGGTCAACTCGGATCAGGTGATTCGAGGGGGCAGGCTATGGTTGCGGTCAGAAAGCGGCACGCGGCGGAGACATCTGGTGAGCCAGCGGCTTTTCTCGATGTGTCGCAATCGGCGCGCGGGTACGTCTGGCGCGAGCGGCTGCCGCGGGATGCCCAGAATTTGGCGCTGGCGATCAGTCAGCAGCACGGTCTGCCCGAGCTGCTGGGGCGAGTCTTGGCGGCGCGCGGTGTGGCCCTCAGTGACGTCCCCGTTTTTCTCGATCCGAGCGTGAAAGCCCTGATGCCGGATCCGGCATCGCTTGCGGGCATGGATCGAGTGGCGGAACGGATCGCGGATGCGGTCGTGCGGCAGGAACCGGTGGCGATCTTCGGCGACTACGACGTGGATGGGGCTTGTTCGTCGGCGCTGATGGCTCGGTTTCTCATGGCACACGACACGCGAGCGCGCATCTACATCCCCGACCGCATCTTCGAAGGGTATGGGCCCAACATTTCCGCCCTCGAGACGCTGGTTAAGGAGGGCGCGAAGCTCATCGTCACGGTGGACTGCGGTACGACGAGCTTCGAAACCATGGCGGCGGCCAAGAGGCTCGCCACCGACATTCTTGTCATCGATCACCATCAGGCGGACGAGACGCTTCCGGAGGTGCGCGGGCTCGTCAATCCGAACCGGCAGGACGACGTGTCAGGGCAAGGTCATTTGTGCGCGGCGGGGGTCGTATTCCTTGTGCTCGTGGCGGTGATGCGCGTGCTCCGCCAGCGGGGATATTATGCAAACGGGGCCGTGCCGCCGGATCTGCTCGCTGATCTCGATCTCGTTGCGCTGGCGACGGTGGCGGACGTGGTGCCGCTCACAGGGCTCAATCGCGCCTACGTGCGCAAGGGCCTCGCGGTGATGAAATCGCGCGAGAATGTGGGGCTGCGCGCGTTGTTCGATGCGGCGGGTCTCAATCAGGCGCCGACGACGTATCACCTCGGCTACATTCTGGGACCGCGCATCAATGCGGGCGGACGCATCGGAGACGCGGCGCTGGGCGCGCGGCTCCTGACGACGGACGACGAGACGGAAGCGCAGAAGATCGCCGTACTGCTCGACAAATTGAACAAGGAGCGCAAGGCGATCGAGACGCAGATGCTCGAGGAAGCCTTCGCTGACGCTGACCGGCGGCTTTCCGAGTCACCGGACTTGCCCATTGTCGTGGTCGGGTCGGAGACCTGGCACAAGGGTGTTGTGGGGCTTGTGGCAAGCCGCCTTGTGGAACGGTTCGGCCGGCCGAGCTGTGTCATCGCATGGGAGAAGCAGGCGGGATCGGGGGCGCAGACCGGAACGGGGTCGTTGCGTTCCGTCGCGGGGGTGGACATCGGCGCGGCCGTTCGCGGGGCGGTGTCAGCGGGACTGTTGCAGAAGGGCGGCGGTCACGCGATGGCTGCGGGTTTGACTGTCGCGCGGCAGCGGCTGGGATCGGTCGAGTCGTATTTCGCCGGTGAACTCGCGGATGCGGCGTCGGCGGCGCGGGCGCGCGTGGGGCTCGAGGTCGATGGCGCGTTGGTGCCATCCGGCGTGACGGACGGGCTCATGGATCTCATCGAGCGGGCGGGACCTTACGGGCAGGGCAACGCGCAGCCACGGTTCGCATTTCCGTCGGTGCGTGTGAAGTTCGCCAAGCAGGTGGGCGAGGCGCATCTGCGCTGTGTGCTGGAGGCGACGGACGGGTCGCGGCTCGAGGGTGTCGCCTTTCGCGCGATCGGGCAGCCGCTGGGAGACCTGCTGCAAAACACGGGCGGCATGCCGGTTCATATCGCAGGCTCGCTGAAGCGGGACACCTGGGGCGGGCGGGAGAAGATCGAGTTGACCATCGAAGACGCCGCGGACCCTCGCCGGCAGGGATGAGGCGGCGTTCTGCCGCCTCGTTTCAACCCGGCTTGCACCCGGCAGCAAACCCCCCTATACCGGGCCCCGCGCTGCTCCCTTCGTCTATCGGTTAGGACGCGAGATTTTCAATCTTGAAAGACGGGTTCGACTCCCGTAGGGAGCGCCATTTCGTGCACGCTGCGAACCCCAGGGCCAGCGCCTCCGCCTAGCATGCGAGCATTGAGGGTGTCCTGGGTCTGGCCAAATACAGCGAGGCCGATCATGGGGGCATCTCAACCACCACCTGTTCTGGTGCTGGCTTCGAGAGGCGCGTGCGTGTCTCCGACTGCCTTAAATGGTATTGTCCTGCGCAGGCTGGGTCCGTCAGACGCTTGTTAACGGTTGCGGCGCCCCCATCGCCAGCCTGACCCGGTCCGATAGCCGCGCCCGTTGAGCCAGACGGCGATCACTTTGCCACCGAGTGCACCTGACGTGCTGCCGCCACTCGGCCAAGGTACGCCGGCCTCTCAGGTCAGGGCTACTCGCTCGATTTCTTGGCTCTCATGGCAGCTGCGAGACGCTTCTCATCCTCAGGTGAGAGTTTCGGACGATCGATCTTCAGCTTTATCGCACCGATCGTGCCGGTGAACGCGGATGGCACCTGATAGTCGCTGTCGTCCACAGGCGTGCCCGTATCGGCGCCGACGTCGAGGTTCTCGTCCCACTGGAGGATGAACGGCAACGAGTGCGGCATCGTCTCGGTGGCCACCACCTGACCGTCGACTTTCAGAATTCCGGTGCCGCCGCGCCCGATGCCGCTGACATCACCAAAAGCAAGAGTCCCCATTCCCAGCCCGTCATACTTGAAGTCGAACTCCAGAGTGTGCTTGCCGGGCGTGAGCGCGTCGGGCCCCTGCCATTTGACCCGCTTCAAATCGACAAGGTTCCAGGTGAAGATCGGCTTGCCCTTGACGATATAGAAGCCGTAGCCGCCAAAGCGGCCACCTTGCGTGATGAGGACGCCGTCGCCGCCGCCTTCGGGCACCTCGATGTCCGCTGTGAAGGTGTAGGAGGAATTGAGAAGGCTCGGCGCGCTACCGTTGGGCGTTCCCGTCAAAGGCCGGTTCCATGTGAACTCGGTACGACCAGCCGTAGCGCTCGGTCGCGGCGTAATGAGCCGTGTGACCAAAGTCGAGTTCGAGCGGCTCCACCTGATACTTGCTGGCCTCGATCATGAATAGCGATTTCAACTCGGCGAGCTTGATCGGATTTTATCAGCGATGTTCTCAGACTGGGTCCAGTCGCTTGTAAGATCGTAGAGTTCCCATGGATACTCGAGCACGCTCTCCTTCGGCTGTGCCTGAACCCACGGCGGGCGCATGACCTTCGTGCTGGCCAACCAGCCCTCATGGTATAAGGCCCGGTCGCCGAACATCTCGAAATATTGGGTCGTGTGGGTTGAAGCGGCCGTCGCGTTCGCCTTATCGAACGTGTAAGCCATGCTCACGCCTTCGATCGGGCTCTGCTTGATGCCGTCCACCACTTCAGGCTGCTGTATGCCACTCGCTTCCAGGATGGTTGGCACGATGTCGATGACATGGTGGAACTGATTTCGAACGGCGCCCTTGTCGGTAATCTTGTTCGGCCATGAGATGGCCATGCCCTGGCGAACGCCCCCCAAATGCGAGACGATCTGTTTCGTCCAGGAGAAAGGCGTGTCGAAAGCCCAGGCCCAGCCAACCGCCATGTGGTTATAGGTCTTGTCCGTCCCCCACACATCGTAGAAGTTTTTCAACTGGACCTCGACTGGGACATCAACGCCATTGAACATGGCCACTTCGTTCGGCGTGCCGATCAGCGTACCTTCCGAGCTCGTGCCATTGTCACCGTTGATGTAGATGACGATGGTATTGTCCATCTTGCCGAGGTCTTCGACGGTCTTCACGACCCGGCCGATTTCGTGATCGGTGTAGGCGACGTAGGCAGCAAAGACCTCGACCTGTTTCTTGAACATCTTCTTTTCATCGTCGGTGAGTTGTTCCCACTTCTTCAGGAGGTCATCGGGCCAAGGCGTCAGTTTGGCATCCGCGGGGAGAACGCCAAGTTTCTTCTGATTGGCGAAAATCGTATCGCGCAGCGTGTTCCAACCGTCGTCGAAGAGCTTCATGTCTTCGATCTTCTTGATCCACTCCGGGGTGGGATGATGCGGTGCATGCACGCCGCCCGGCGCGTAGTAGAGGAAAAATGGCCGGTCGGGAGCCAGCGAATCCATCTTGTGCAGATAGTCGATCGCCTCATCCGCCATCGCGGTCGTCAGATTGAAATTCGGATTGTTGAGGAACGGATAGATGTACGTGTTGTTGCGAGCCAGGTTCGCCGGCTGCCACTGGTTGGTATCCCCTCCCATGAAGCCATAAAAATAGTCGAAGCCCATGCCCGTCGGCCACTGATGGAACGGGCCCGCTTCGGAAGCCGTGTACGACGGCGTATTGTGGTTCTTGCCGAACCAGGACGTGAGATAGCCATGCTCCTTCAGGATTCGGCCGATGGTGGTCTTGTCCTTGGTGATGACACTGTCGTAGCCGGGATAACCGGTGGCTTGTTCGGAGATGACGCCAAAGCCGACGGAGTGATGGTTGCGGCCGGTAATCAGTGCTGCGCGCGTCGGCGAGCACAGAGCCGTCGAATGGAAATTGGTGTACCGGAGCCCGTTCGCGGCGATCTTGTCCAAAGTTGGAGTCGGGATCACTCCACCGAACGTGCTCGGCACGCCGTAGCCCGAGTCATCGGTGATGATCAGGAGCACGTTGGGTGCGCCTTTGGGCGGCACGATCCGCGGCTGCCAGAACGGCTTTGATTCCTGCGCTGTCTCTTTGATGACGCCGCCAAAGGGTAGGTCCGGAGGCGGAAGCTGCTTTCCGTCGATCGTGCGGGTCGCGGCCGGCGAGCCGAGGGGAGGCGCGTCCTGGGCATGTCCCAACGAGGCTGAAAAAGACAGAACCAGAGCAGCTGTCAGAGTCGCAGGAAGCAAATGCGGGAACAATCTCATTGCGCACTCCTTTAGCCGAACTAGGTCTTGTCGCCCGCGTCAGGGCCGGCATTGTAGCAAGCATTCTCGCAATCATCCTCAAGCTTCTCACACCGATCTGGCGGTTCGCCGTCGGGTCTCTGCCCAAGGCAGAACTCAAGCTTCAGCTTACATTCGTTGATACAGCCGCCGACGCCGTCGTCATTGTCGTCGAACTGTACGACCCCTAAGCGAGGCTTCTTCTCACTGACCGAGTGGATCGCGGGTGGTCTGGAAATGGTCTTGAGAATGTCGCGCTTGGTCAGCGGGCCTGTTTCAATTTCGGTCGCAGTCACCCCTGGTTCCAGAACGGCCAGCGTGCCGGCTAACAGGACTCCAGCGCACAGCAGCACCATGGTGGGCATTCTCATTTGAAGAACTTACACTGGCGGATAGCCGGTTTAAGAAAGCACTCCGCCGTTATCATCGGCTATCCATTTTCCGACACCAGTGAGAATTTCGACGTTAGACTTGATTAGAGCGAGGCCAATGAGACTACTTCAGTCCTTGGATGGCTTCAGCAAGAAAGTGATCGAAGTAATCAATTCGGATCAGTCCCATACGCGGGAATTCAATGTCGGTAACGATATATAGCGTGACCGCAAGTGCTGTCGCGAACGTGACCATATGCACGAGACTTTTCGACCCAGCAGCCGCCATCGAAAATCCAGCCAGAAGAGACGCGCCCAGTGCGAGGCCGAAGAGCATGATGTAAATCGCTTGCGGCGGGTGCCGTTCGTTCGCGCCTCTGCGAAGGTTTGCGGCTTCGAACATAGTATTGAGTGAGGGCAGGAACAGCACGCAGCCCGTATTCGAGATGCCGAACGGACAAACGGAAGCCGCGTCGCGCCAGAGATCGTCTCGCAACTGCGCGGCCTTCCGCACGGCTTCCTTAGAATAGACGGCGGTCTCGTCCGTGACGGAGAACTCAATCGGTGCCCTGTAGATGGCAAGGCGAGCTTCCGCATAGGCGATCAGCTTTGGTCTGAGGCGCGCCTGCGTTGCAGGGTCGAGAAGCAGAAGACGCTCGCCGCTGGTGGTCCAGGCATTGGCCTCCTGTAGGATCAGGGCACGACGCTCATCAAAGCGTTGCAAGGCGCCGGAAATCGCAAACGCAAGAAGTAAGCCCATCAGGGCGAACACCGCACCCTCGACGGCGTTCAGTCCGGACAGCGAGTCCATGCCCTGCTTTTCAAGATAGGTCCGGCCGATCCGCCGCCCGATATCGAGAAGTATGAGAGAACCACCGAAGATGAGGAGCGCTATGCCACCGGAGAAAAGAAAAAACTTCATGATGTGCCGAACAAACTCCAAATCCACAGATGCTCTCCTCTTGTAGTGCGGTTCGCCAAGTCGGGCGACTGTCTTAGCGCATCGCAAGAGCTAACCCGGTGAACGGCCATGTTACCTTTCTGTCCGCCCAACAAGGCCGAGTCAAAGATGTTCAACCCTCCAGTGGTGAGTGTCCCCCCCAGTATTGCACGCAATGAAAAAGGGCCCGATTAGGCCCCAATCACGCCGTGCTGCGCGACGACAGGTGGATCATGAGATCATAAATGTGTGCCCACTACATCCTCAGTAGCATCGCGTCACGACACGGCCGTACGCATCCACTGCTTGCACGCATTTCGGAGCCACGACCACGGTCGTAGCCGTAACGGCGCGGGCTGTGGTCCGCCGAGCCACGCCTGCATAGGACATTGGTGTCGCTGGACGGCCGATGATCGCCTGGGCGGGTGACACGACTGTGCCGTTCCAAACGACGGACCCGTCAGCACCAAGGACGGCCGCAACTGCGGCTGCGATACCGAAGGCATGGCGGCGCGTTAGAGCGAACGTCATTGTGCTGTTCCTTTGATATGTGCTGCCGGGACCTCGTCGATGTTCGCGAGATCTTTGAGTTCGGCCTTTTTCACTCCAGACGGGGGTGCAAAGGTCATTGCGTCAGCCGCGAGAGGCACACCCGCCTGCCAATCACGAACAAGCAGTGTGTATTGCGGCGCGGCTGTGACGGCCTTGCTTGTGATGACGTACTTGCGCGGGATTGGATCCTTCCCGCGCTCGATCCACATCTGCCAGTCCGTGTCATGGTCGCGGAAGGCAATGTGATCGCAGTCGATGCCGCCGATGACGCCGTGACCAATATACTTCGCGTCGAGCACGTCATCTGTCAGAAGCGCATAGGCATCCGCCACGAGGAGATCGGCGCCTGGCGCGCTGATGTCAAAATCGGAATGAAGCCGATCAATCAATTGATCAATCGTGCCCTCGATCGCAACCTGCGCATAGGCGTTCAAATTCTTTCCATGCACGGTCAGCAGCTTGCCGTCGAAAATCAGCTCCACATCGGCATATCCACCGCGTCGCGCTACGCGCAACTTATCAGGCCGGCTCAGGGTGAGTGTGCTGGAACTCGCGAACTGAATTTTTTGAAGAGCTGGCGTAATGACTTCGATATCCGTATCGACTGTCGCGTTGATGTGCTGCTGCGCACCGACGTAATCCGTCATGCGCTTTAAAATTTTGAGAGGATCGGTCTCTTCCGCAAGAACCCCCTGCGACCCTAGCGCCAGAACGAGGGCTGAAAGAGCCAATGCAAAAAAATCGAAACGGCGCGTCATGGGGACGATCCAATTCTTCCATTGAGGTCGGCGGATGACCCAAACGTATGCTAAGGTTGCTCGACGGTTGGCGATTACACCCCATCTGCTATATCTGCGCTATGCAAAATCCAACTCCGGGCTCATTTTCGCTGTCGCCGTCTATGCGTCGAACAGGGCTCATCGGATTCCCAATTTCAGCCTTTCCAGCGCGCGTGCATCCGGGCAGTATTGGGGGCCGTGCTAGTGTCACGATATTATTGTTGTCCCACCTTAAATGGAGAGTGACGTGCGCCCAGTCAGTAAGCTTTATTTCTGCTCCGCCGTGGCCTTGGCATTTTTGATGATGGTAGCCCCGTCGAATGCCGTGACCGACATCTCGAAGGCCGTCACCGACAAGGCCGAAAAGGTTGTCGCAAAGATCGAAGCGTCGTGCTCAGCCGATATCAAATCGTTCTGTAGCCAAGTCACGCCGGGTGACGGCCGTCTCATGCTTTGCATGATGGCGCATGAAGACAAGCTGAGTGACAAGTGCTTCACGACGCTCGTCGACGTGGGCGATGCCGTGGAACTAACTATCAGCAGCGCCAAGCGTGCCGTGTCCGTCTGCGAGCCGGAAATCGATACGCTTTGCGCAGACGTCCAGGCAGGTGGAGGCCAGATCGCCCAGTGCCTTATCACGAACAAGTCCAAGCTCAGTGCCGCATGCAGCGCCGAAGTCGCTGGCATTGAAGCGCGCATCAAGAACTGACACGCGGCGCGACAGGGCAACGACCGGGCTGTCTTGTCGCATCCAACCATCCCAAGGCGGACACACATGAGACGTTGGTATGCGACTGCGGCTATCGCTCTGATGGCCCACACAATTTCCGAAGGCTCTGCTCTTGCAGCAGATCCCATCGCCATCGCAACCGGCAATGCCGATGGACTCTATTACGCTGCGGGCGAAGCCATCTGCAAAGCGATCGCTGCACGCACGCCGTCATCAGCACCCACCTGCTCCGTTCTGACGAGCCGGGGTTCGATGGCCAACGTCCTCGAATTAGACCCCGACAAAGTTCCCTTTGCGATCGTGCAATCCGACGTCCAGTACAACGCTGTGACGGGCGGTGGATTGTTCGCAACCGTGGGCGCAGACTCCAATCTTCGCTCGGTTTTTTCCCTGCACGGCGAGGCCTTCACAGTGCTGGTGCGCGCGGACAGCGGGTTGTCCAGCATTGCCGACCTTAGAACGAAGAAATTCAGCGCCGGGCGCATCGGAACGGGGACGCGGGAGGCTGCGGAAGCCCTGTTCGATGTCCTCGGCTGGACGCCTGAGGATCGCAAAAATCTTGCCGATGTCGCGGTTGGCGAGCAATCGGCGGCGCTGTGTGCGGGCCAGGTCGATGCCATCGCTTACCTGATTGGGCACCCATCGCCGATCGTGACCGCGGCCACCGAGGCCTGCCCGGTCAAACTCGTCCCTATCCCGAGGGAAGCCGTCGACGGGTTGACCAGCAAGTTGCTCTATTACCGGCCGGCTACGATTTCGGCCGGCACTTATCAGGGAAACGACGACCCGGTTCCAACCGTCGGTCTGCGCTCTGCCGTCGTCACCCGGTCGGACGTGCCCGATCGCGTTGTCGGTGACGTCGTTGCTGCCGTATTCGGAAACCTGCAACTCATCCGCGATTCCGCCCCCGCGTTCGCTGGTCTGATCCCCGGCGAAATGAGCACGCAGGGGTTGATCGCTCCCTTGCACCCCGCAGCCCTGGAGTATTACCGCGCGCAAGGTTTGCCGACGCCGTCGGTTCAAGTAGCGCCCGCAACGAGCACCCCCATCGACGAGAAGGCGGCCGGTATCAAGAACGGAATAAAGTTGGATTCGACACTGGCCGTTCCCGTCATCAAGCCCGGTACGCAGCAGCCGGTGCAGAAGCCAGCCTACAACTCCGTGCCGGTTGGCCCCGGCGATAAATGGGAACTTCAGTCTGGCACGCGCGACTTGAACGACCCGGCACTCAGCGGAAGCGGTTCGCTGCCCGAAGCCGATGGAAATTTTCGTCTCCGCATGCCTTCGCCGGAGTAGCCGGCCACATATCAGCGCGCCTGTAAAAGGATGTTGAGCCACTCATTGCCTATGCCGCGCAACACAGCAATCCAAAACACCGATGCGACGGCGGCTCCGATGAGAAACCAAGTGAGGCGATGGTTCATGGCGTAAACGTCTCCGATGGTTCACGGTCAATTGCCCCGCTCGTCGCAAGCGCATCCTTGGATAGATAAACGGTCTGCGATGGAAACGCGAAGTCGGCGCCTGACTGCCGAACCAGATCAATGATCGCAATCGCAAGTTCCTGCTGAATGATCAAGAACACCGGGAGTTCCGTAGCGTTCACATACGCGTAAACTTCCATTTTCATTGACCAGTCGCCGAAGCCGATGACGCGAACACGCGGCACGCTGACGTTTCGGACCACCTTCGGATGGCCGTCCAGATAGGCCGTGATAGTATTTGCAAGATCGCGCAGTTGGGCCGTCGTGGTTTCGTAGCGCAGATCGAGAGTATGCCGGAACAACATCTGATCGCGCAGCGCGTAGTTCGTAATGTGGACCTTCGCCAATAGAGAATTCGGTACCGAAGTGACGGTCCGATCGAGCGCGCGAATGCGCGTGGATCTCAGTCCAATATTTTCGACATGTCCCTGAATACCGGCATAGTCGCAAAAGTCGCCGACACGGATAGGGCGGTCGGCATAAAGGTTCAAGCCGCCGATCAGATTCTCGATGCTGCTTTGCGCGGCGAGCGCCACTGCGAGACCGCCGACGCCAAGCCCGGCAATGACGCCGACCACCGGTAGCCCAACCTCCTGGGCACCGTATCCCACGATGCCGGCAACCGACAGAATGCCCAAGACGCGTCCGAGCAACCGCAGAAGGTTAGCGTCGAGCGATTGATCTGGAATGGTTGGCGATTCAATGATCCATTCGATGATCACAAAGACGAGCATCCACGCCGCCCACGCAGCCGCAACGTACCACACGATTGCGAGCGCGAAATCGATGACGTTCAAGACCCGGCCGATCGTGATGATTTGAAAAGCGTTGATGCTGGATGCGGCATACACGGCAAGAAGGATAGCAGCCGGCAGCAGAAGGCGCTGGAGGTAACTCTTTGGCGAATGTGCCGCCGGATTGGGCTTGGTGATGCGAGCCCAGATTGCGATGAGCACCCCCATCAAGCCAAACAGTACGACCGCTGCCAGGATCTTCCAGATCGGCGTATCAAATACTGGAACCCCGAGTACAGCTGGCAACGCTTCGACAAGACGCGACGGGATCATCCAACCATGCAGTTGGAGTTGTTCTATACGCCAGCTCGAAATTAGGGCTGGCACCTTCAACGGAAGGTTTTTTACGAGCGAATAGAACTCGCCGGCGCGCGCCACGGTGTCCGTATCGAAAGCAAATTTTCCCGCTTTCGGACCGGTCAACATGCGGCTGATCGTGATTTCTGTGCCGGGTATCGTCCAACTCGCTGGCTTAGTCACATCGGGAAATTGGTCGTGACCGGGAATGGCGTCCAATTTTGGGAGATCAATCCGGCGCAGCACATCGACGAGAAAAACGATGGCGTCTCGTCCTGTATCGCGCCGGGACGCCGACGGGATATCGCTCAAGTCCAAGAGCGAACCGAGTTTTTGCATCAACCGGTATATCTTCGCCTGCGAGGCCGCATTCGGCGAGGCCCGCATCGCGATCGCCGTATCTTCAACTTCAGCGGCAAGCATCTGAAATGTCTGCAGCGTGGCGCGCGGGCTTGACGCATCAACGGCAAGCAACGGATCTCCATCGAGGGCCGCCGCTGGCGCGGCAAGCGCGACAGCAACCAATACAAACAGGATGTGGCGGAGATAACGCTGAAGCAACGCAGTTTTGTCCTTACACTGGTCACGCCCATGCCCCGGGCGGCCTTACTAGTCCTGCTTTGGATCGAGCCCAGGCGGATACTTGTGCCACGCGTATCCGGCTCGTCCCAGTTCGTAGCCGCGTTGGTAAAGCGCATTCATGTAGGCTTTGTCGAACCCGCTGGTCGAAACCACATCGAATTCTTGCGGGATATAGGCGAGGTTGTAATCGACGCCATCACGCTTCGCCGTAGAATAGATCTGGTAAAGATCGCCGATGCCCTGTGTCTTGATGAGCGTTGAAATCGAGCGCGACGCGATCGGGAGCAGCTGATCCTTGGTGATGGCGAACTCGGGATCAATCTTGGTGTTTCGCACGATGAAGAGTCGCCGCTTCATTTTCCATCCAATCGCCTTGTCGACGTCCTTTGGCGAAAATCCAGGCGGATAAAGAAACACCTGCCGCGTCACGCCGCCATCGACATGCATCTCCTGGAATTGCTTTCCGTCGGCCGTCACGCTGATATCGACCGGCGGAAATGCGCCGGGTATGGCAGCGGAGGCAAGAATAATCTTGCGGATCAACGACAGCGCCCCAGGATTGCCGCTGGCCGCGATAGCGCCAATATCCCAGATGACGGATCGCTGTGCATCGAGATTGGTGGTGCCGATCATCAAGATACGGCCCTTGTGATGTTCGGCGGCGATCTCCGTCATCATCTCGGCCGTCATATACTTTGCGACCAGTCCCTGCAGGGGTTTCGTATCTGCAAGACTATCGGCCGCGCCGATTACGGCAGCGAACACCTGTGGCGTCGCGACGTCCTGAGTGCTGAGGGTCGTGTAGGATTCTTTCAATTGCGGATCATATTTCGAGCCAAGAAACGCAAGTGGCGCCATCATCGCGCCGGTGCTGATCCCAGTTACGAAATCGAATTGTGGCCGGTCGCCATGTTCCGTCCAGCCGACGAGCAGGCCTGCTCCGAAAGCACCATCACTTCCCCCACCTGACAGGGTGAGGATGTTGCCTGTCCGCGAGATTTTCGCAGCATTTGGGCCGTAGGCCTTTCGGACCGCTTCAATTCGCTTCTGCGTGAGATCTTTGTAGGCCCCGGGCTTGCTGTCGCCCCAAAATCTCACGTGCTGCATCTCGGAGACGGCGGCCTGTTCTACTAGACCTGCCGGAACGGCGGCGCGGGGAACAAAGTCGGCCGCACATCCTGCCGCCAGCGCGGCAAGTCCGGCGGCGGCCAGCGCACGCTGGACCCTTTGGCGAAGACCGGCGGCATGGGCTGTCCTCGACGAAAGCGAGCGCGCAACGCTGCTAGGAATCTGTGCTCTGGTCATGCGGATCGATGATCCGGGTTCAATTGGATTTTGCTTCCCAAACAGTCCACCCCATCCCCTTCAAAGCGAGACGTGCACCAGGCGTAGCAGCCCCGCTAATGCGAAGTTCGACATTCTTGTCTTTGCCAGCCGCCCTCAGCCCCGACGAGACCGCGGCCAGAGCTTGCAGCGGCGTTGGCGACCATGCAAGCAGATCAATCGGAGCAATGATCACCGCGTGCCCGTTGGCCAGAATATTGACCGGAAACCCGTTTGCCGAAACAAACTGTGTAATCGCCCCGCCGTTGGCCTTTTGATAATCGGCAATCATTTCAGCCCGTCGCACCAGGAAGAAGGCTAGATCGCGTGCGTTCACGTCTGCCGCTCGCTCGACGAAAACAGACCGGTTGCCGACGTTTCCGAGCTGCCGGAGCGCCTCGACCAGGCGGGTTTGATCGGTGATTGTATAAAAGTCGCTGGCGAGGAAAGCGTGCGCGGTGCGGTCGTCGACGCCCATGGCGCGCAACCGTTGCGTATTTATTTCGATCAGTTGGGCGGGTGTCTTGTCACGCACGAGGTCGCGAACGCCATCGGCCGTGCTCGAATAGGAGAGCGCCATACCCACGCCGCCACCGATGAGCGAGAATGCCGCTTTTGGTCCAAGGCCGCCGAGCGCCATCGTCGTCGCAATATCGTTGAGCTTGTCCGCAAGCGGCTTGAAGTCCGTGTAGGGGTCGACATCGAGTTTCGATGCAAGCTGGCGCTTTGCAGTGCTGACGCCGATCGCACTGGCGGCAAGACTATCGGGATCGCCGCCGGGATTTGCAGCGCCGGCACCGATTTTGCTGAATGCATCCGTGACACCCGAGACTGTCTGATCAACCGTGCCGAAGGGATTGCGTAGCAGGTCGATCCCGAATTTGACCGGGCTCGCCGCCGATTTCACGAGGGATTGTGTGAACAGATCGGTCTTGCTCAGCTTATCGAGCTCGGCGATCGCATTCAGCTCATTGACCCGGCGATTGAGCAGCTGCCGCCCGCTGACTGTGAAAGTTCCTACCGTACTTTGGACGGTGAATATTTCGAGAAAGCCGTCGCTGCGGACAAGGGGCGCCACTTGGTAATTTCCGCCTTTGGCTATTGCGCCCAAGACGGCGCTTGCATTCGCCGTCGGCGGTGTCTCGATGGCATCAATAGCATTGGCGCCGCTTGAGGCGGCGACGCTTAGGAACGCGCCAAGCGCAAACCTTACAAGTCGGCAGATCGGACTCGTGCGCAGACGTCTCATTCTAATACCCTCATCTCCTCCGGCAACTTATCCGGCAGGCGCATCCGTATCTGAATAAATCCGTAACCCCGATGCAACTTGGCAATTCAACCGCCACGGAAATTCGCCGCTATCCAGATTCGGACAGCGCGCGCATTTTTCATGTCTCATCGCTTGAGGCCGATAGCCAGTAGCAGGAGATCGGCTTCACCCGTGCGTCTCTCAATCTCCTTGATGAGGAAATACGGCATCAGCGCAATCGTGATGATCGCGGCCATGATGAGCGAGTGCCTGGCCTGCGCCGCATCGACCATCAACAAATCTGCATTCAACGCCGCGCCGTGCCATAGCTCAGTCACGACGTGCTCGGTGGCATGGAAAA
Organism: uncultured Alphaproteobacteria bacterium; assembly: GCA_963708775.1. Classification (GTDB taxonomy): domain Bacteria; phylum Pseudomonadota; class Alphaproteobacteria; order Rhizobiales; family Hyphomicrobiaceae; genus JAGVSR01. The sequence continues at coordinate 95,366 of CAVPTI010000015.1, forward strand.
GCAGGACTGCGATGGCGAAAAAGACAGATTTGATGAGAATGGCAAAGGCAGGGGCACGCTGCGCGGTCCGGTCGCCAACGCGCAAGGCCTCCGCAATGAGAACGACTTTTCCAATGATGAGTGCATTGACAATGGCGAAGCCATGAACCTGCAACCCCACATGGTAACTTTCCGCGAGCAAGGTCTCGTGCAGTCGCAGCAGGCTGAGGATTGTCCAGACATAGACTGTAATCACCGCGTAGGACCGCAGTTCATGCCGCGCACGTTCCTTCAAATTTTTCTTTGGAGTCCGGGGATCGGAGCGTTCTTTGGCGGCGTTCGTGCCTGGAGCCTGCGCGACCGGAGCAGGCGAAGCACCATGCGCAGGATCAGCGAAGAGCCCTGGCAATTCGTTAGCAGGGCGCCAAGTCTCCCAGGTGGGATGCCAGATGAAATCATCGTGGCGCAGTTGTTGCTGGGCGGCCAACAGCTTCAGATCGGCCAGACAAAGGGGCTGAGAACGGACCTCGGGCCGTAGTGCGTACCATACAGCCGGATCAAGTGGAGGCAGCGACGCGGCATGATCGTAACGGTTATCAGCACCTGCATTCATGATGGCTCGCTCGTGATAACTTTAAGGGATGGCAGCGCCTCTCGACAGCAAGTGCGCGATGGCAACCAAGCATTAGTAGGCAGCGAAAATGTCAAGTCGAAGCCAGCCGGCTGACGATAGGTGCCGGCGCATCCAGATCCGTGCGTGAAGCAGGGCCCGCGCTGCAAACTGCGAAAGCGAGAATTGCCGCCGCTGGAAATCGAATAAAGTCCAAGATCGTCATACGTCCCTCGGGGTAGGCGTCCCGCCATGGCTGGATCTCAGAATGCATTTGACGTTGTGCTCTGATATGGAATTTTAGACACAGTCCACCGTTCAGGGTCACCTGTCACCTGTCGAACACGCAAATTCCGTCTAATGATCTTCAGTGCTAAAGCTTTTATTATCTGCCAGCGCCCTGTACTGAGTTTTTCATGACGCCGGTATCGTTTGACCAATATTGCCGGGCGGTGAAGCAAGCACGGGTGAGCTTTGTGCTGACAAAGCGCGAGGAAGCACCCTGGTGGCTTCATGTTGTCTCCGGACCATCAACTGTGCTGCAGTTCGGCAGTGACGGGGGTGCCAGCGTTGTCCACGGAACGGTGCTCGACGACGATTACATTCTGATCGGCCGTCATCGGCCGTCCGCCGCGTTGATCACGATCAATGGTGAGATCGTTACGTCGAACAACTTCGTGCTGCTGCCGCCAGGCGGCCAGTTCGTCTTTTCCGTCGACCGTTCGCGCACATGGTTCGCCATCTCGATGCCGCGCGCGATTGTCGAAGCACTCTGCTTCAATAACAACAATCTGCGAAATCGGCTGACCGAACGCAGAGCGAGTCTCCTCCCGCTGACGCCAGACCAGAATAGGGAGTTGATCGCCCGGGCCGAACGCATGCATGCGCTTGCTTCCGAAGGCCCGTGCGACGCCTTGATCGAAGCCGCCGAGGCAGATCTGCTGTCGACGGTGCGTCACGTGCTATCGAATGAGACGAGCGAGCAGCGCGCAAAGTTGGACAATGCGGCCTTGAAGGCCAACGATACCGTGATGCGAGCTCTGTCGTCGTTGGGCAATGGCGAACTCGGCGACGGTTGGTACGTCGAAGAGATGGCGGAGGCTGCGCACGTCCACCCCCGTACCCTGTTGCGCGCGTTTCGTCGGGTGATTGGAATGGGGCCGGTTCGCTATCTGAGGCTTCGGCAATTGAATTTTATCAGGCAACAACTCTATTGTGCAACCGATGACCGCCTCACCGTCACGCAGATCATGCAAGCCGCTGGCGCATCCGATATGGGCCGGGCGTCCGGCTCCTATAAAATACTATTCGGAGAATTGCCCTCCGAGACCCTGCGCGCTGCATTGGCCGCTCACAAAGGTCAAAAGCTGCGCGCAGAACTCGGATGACCGGCCACATCCGGATCGTTGCCTCATCGCAACCTGCAGATCAACGCGTCAATCAGATCGATGAACCACAATTGAAAAGTGCGCATGGCACTTGGCAACTTCTAGCGCGCTGGCCAATCCGTTGCCAATTTCGCTCTTAGATACTCTGGGCCAGCTTGATTTAATCCGCACGGGTCCAATGCTCGTCACTGCACAGGAATGCAATCACGCAGCCATGCAGCTTCAGCTTATTGGCGCTCTCCATGGAAATGGTGCCACTGAAGGATTTGCCGGCTTGGGGATCATAGAGATCACCCTGCCACTGGTTGTCGCCGGTCTGTTGTGCCCCGTTGATGATAATGACGCCCACCGTCGAGGCATTCGCAGAGTCCTTTACGGTCACGATCTTGGCACACAGGTTGCCACCGCAGTCGTAGAAATTGATCTGATCGCCAGTCGAGGGTCGCGTCCAAGTGCCAAATGGGCTGGCAGCGGCGAAGGCCGGCGCGATCGCAGCAGCGCACAGACCGAGACTGAGGATCGATGCGTGCAACTTCGATTTCATTGGTGGCTCCGGTCGGTGGGTGAAGTCGTCTGTCAAACTGAATGAGGATTAGCAGAGAGCCTAATTCGGCGTCTATGGAAATTAGGACGCCACTCATCTCCGCCACGGTTGTGTTTGGTTGTTACCGCACATGATGCTTTGCTTTTGCAGACGACGGCGCCGCCGGATGGTGCAGAATGGACGGTTCTTTCAAACTATGCAGTAAGTGTTCTGGAGAACAGGGACGTTGCATATGAGCGAAGAGGCCGTACGTATGTTTTTTTTATTGTTTGCAGTCGGGATTGCGTTGGCCATGTTTATCGGGTCGCTCGGCATCATGGAAATTGGGCGGCGACTGGGCGCGCGGAGGTTGTCTGACGAAGGCAGCGCGGCAATGGCTGGTCTGAGCGCTGTTGAAGGCGCCGTGTTTGCTCTCATGGGTTTGCTGTTGGCTTTCACTCTTTCTGGCGCTCTACAGAGATTTGACGAGCGGCGAACCCTCATAATGGATGAGGCGAATGCTGTAAGTACCGCATACTACCGACTAGGAATGCTCGATGAGAAGTCCAAGATAGAATTGAGGGCGAAGCTCAAGACCTATCTTTCGGAACGTCTGAAGCTTTATCGCATCCCGATCGGGTTTTCGGTGATTGAGCACACATCCATTTATGATGCTGCGCAGCTCGATAGAATCGGCGAGGTGCGGACGGAGGTCTGGGATGGTGCGGTCGCTGCCTGTAGTCGGGCACCAACGACGTCACCATGTAACTTGATCCTTCCGGCGCTCAATGAGGCGTACGAGGCCGCGCGTAACCGGGCTGGCGCCAACGAGCGGCATCCGCCACGGATTATCTATTTTATGCTGTTTGCTTTAGGGCTTGGTGGTTCACTTCTTGCGGGATTCGGTATGGGAGCTGCAAAAAGGCGAAGTCTCGTTCATATGGTTACGTTCTCCGCTGCAATGTCCCTGGCCCTTTATATCATCACCGATATGGAGTTTCCCCGACAAGGCTTGATCACGGTGGCTTATTTTGATCGCTTTCTCGACCAGGTGCTCAACTCAATGAAGTAAGCGGTGTGGCATAGCGCGATAATGTGCGCTATGGCCAGCCAGCATCTGCGCGTCGTGCAGCGAACCGCCGACTGTTGAGATCGTGCAGGCGCTCCATTCGCTCTTACAAGCGCTGCCCCAACCTTCGCCTTCGCGTTCTCACCCAATCCAGGTCAAACCGGGAGGTCTCATAGATCGGAAAAGGATGACGAGCCGCCACCACGAAACGGACAAGGCTCGTGGCTTTTGAAGGGCGAATTCGACCTCTGTGATCTTAGGAACTCTGCTTGGGCGGTCCGTTCGCACTTCGGAAGAGCGTGATGTCGTCCACGTTCAACCACGAACCGGTTCGTTAACCTTCTCCTGGTTAGGAAATTTGGAAGGTGCCAAATATATCGATACGCTAGCGGGAGAAGTAGCCTGCGCGGATGAAGCGCCATTCCGTTGGCGCGAAGTAGAGTGACCATCAGATGATCGCGACTTCGGAAAATGACGCAGAGATCGCCGATGCTCCGACGCAGACCAGCGTTGTGTCGGCACTCCAACCTCGAGCGGCTTCGTCATTCCCATTCGGGATCGCTGCAACGCCAGGAAGATCGGCAATCGGCAAAGATCTTACGATCTTCGGACAGGGCGTCAGGATCATTTCCAAAGGACGACTGCAAATCGACGGTGATATTCATGCCGACATCATCGGCAACGATTTGACGATCAGTGTAGATGGTTCTGTGACGGGCACTGTGTCAGCCGAGCGGGTCAACGTTTTCGGCCGGGTCAAGGGTGCTATTCACGCGGTGACCCTGATCCTCCATCCCACGGCCGATGTTGAAGCCGATATTCTTCATCAGACGCTTGAGATTGCCGAAGGTGCTAACTTCGATGGTCGGGTGCGCAGGTGTCGGGATGTCGCGGACCTGAAGCGCAAAATCGATTTGGGTTCCCAACCCGCGGCCTCAAGCGTTGGCTGAGACGTTTGATCAGCGGTAGTCGTCGAAGCGCTTCGCGCTACGCCCTGCGTGGAGACGCCGTTGCATAGTCCCGTGCGGGCTTTCTGTCATGGCATCGGCGGGGCATAGAGAAGTCCGCCATTCTTCCAGAGTGCATTCGCGCCGCGAACCATTCCGATGTCGCTCGCCGCGCCTAGATTGCGGTCAAAGACTTCACCATAGTTGCCAACACTCTGTATGACCGTTGCAACCCAGGTCGGGGCAAGGCCGATCTTCGATCCCAGATTTCCGCTCTCGTCCAAAAAACGCGACTGGTCGGGTGACAGCTTGCCCGCCAAATGCTTTTGTAACCCAGCCTGAGTTACACCGAGTTCCTCGCCGGCGATCAAGCTGAACAGGACCCAGCGGACGATACTTGCCCACTGCGGATCAGTCGCGCGAACAACCGGCCCCAGCGGTTCTTTTGAGATCGTTTCGGCGAAGAATCATGTGGCTCGAGGGCTCGGCCAGGAGCTGCCGCTCGCCGAAAAGCGCCGACCGGTCCGCGGTCCGCGCGTCGCACTGACCCGCTTGATAAGCCTCAAGGGCTTTCTTGCGATGCGTGAAAGCCAGCAGTTCGACGTTGAGCCCGGCCTTGGCGAAAAAGGCAGCGGCGTTCGCTTGAGATGTCGTGTTGGCCAACACGCAAATCTTGCCACCGGCCAGCTGGGCCGCGGACGTGAGGCCAAGTTCCTTCGGAACCATGAACCCCTGTCCGTCGAAATAGAGAACGCCGGGAAACATAACGTTCTGTTCGATCTCGCGCTGAAAAGTCCAACTTGTGTTGCGCGTCAGGACGTCGACTGTGCCCTTCGACAGTGCCAAGAAGCGCTCCTCGGGAGACGTGGGCACGAGGGAGACTTTGGTGGCATCCCCGAGAACAGCGGACGCGAGTGCGCGGCAGAAATCGACATCGAGACCCGACCACGAGCCGTCGTCGGCTTTCAGAGAAAAGCCGGGAATGCCTTCGCTCACGCCACATGTCAGGACGCCCCGCGAGCGGATCTGGTCGAGGGTTGCCGACCGCGCTGTGTCGGCTATTGGGAGGGTGCCGAAAAACATTGCGAGGTTCGGATCAGCATGGTGGATCTGCTGCTGCTTAAGATCATCCGGTCACCTTTCAGCTATTTGGTGTGGCTGTGAGTTTGCGAAAAAGGGGCAAGTCGCTTCCCAGTGGGTCCGGGCCGAAGACCACCCCGACCACTGGGTCCAGCCAGACGGAAGCGTAGAGGATTATGACTGCTATTGCTGCCTTGAGATCGAAACGACGGGAGACATTCGCAGGGCCGTCCGCGGCCGCCGGGCCAACACCTGCCTTGCTCATTAGGCTCGCGACGGCGTCGCCCGATCCGGAGATGGCGATGCACGCGGGCCAAAGATTGCGTGGAACGGGAAGCTTGGGGTCGGAAGCGGGGCTGCCATGGATGGAAACCGTGGTGTCGTCTTTCAGCGGCATCCGGAAACCGCCGAACAAATTGGTGCTGCCGGGACTTTGCGCTATCGAGAATGGGAAATTGGCCTCTGAATAGCTCTTCCAATCGACGTTCTGCGCGCCCTGTAAGGTACTCTTAGCGTAGACGACGATGCTGGGGTCCAAAGTCTCCGGTTTGAATTGCAGGACCGGGAGAATGTAGCGCGCGGCGATGGCTGGCGGGAATACGTAGGACGGACCGAACTCGACGTGATCGATTGTGGAATTGAACGCGGGAACCTGCTCGCAAGCGCCGTCTACTCTGATGCGGAGTGCCTGCCGCACGCCGTCCGGCGTCCGCAACTCGAGCCGTGCGACGTTCGTGTTGATTATCCAGACGTCGCCCGCCGGGATATCTTCGAACCATCGCCAGCGCTCAAGGCTGGCCGTGAGTTGTGCGATGCGATCGCGCACGGGTACGTTGAGGGTCAGAAGTGTGCGGCGATCGAGATTGCCTGTCGCGGGGATGGCGTGTTGCCGCTGAAAGATGCGCACCGCACCGGCTACAGGTTCGTCAAAGGTTTCCGATGGAGTTGCAGACGGCGGAAGATAGCCGGTCGTCTGCAAGCGTTGGCGGAGGTCAGCAACGCGTGGTCCTGAATCGCCCTGCTTCAGATCTGGACCGGGCGTGATCGCAGGCCAGCCGCCATTTTTTTGAACCGCGACGTATTGAATGAGCTTCTGCCGGATCGCCTGATAATCGGCGGTCTGCGGCTCCAGACGGGTCAACAACATGGTGATGGGTTCGCCGGTTGCGGCGAGTGCCAACACGCGGTCGCCGTAGATGAATTGCTGCAGCGTGCGGGGATGTAGCTTGTCACGATAAAGATGCATCTGGCCGAGACGCAGTTTCTGTGCCGCTTCGACGAGCGTAGCGCTGAATGTGAGTTCGACCAGGGCGAGAATGCTTGTGTCATCGCTGTTGAGGGCCTGCTTGCGCATGTCGATCCGGCCAAGCGCAGCGTCCATGTTAGTGACGCCCATCGTGGTGAGGCCCGCCAGCGCCGCCACCACTTCGGACCTTCGCTCGGGGTCTAGCCAGAGGACCTTCGCGTCGTTGCGCGCATAGTATTGCTCCAGCTGAGTGGCCTGCGTGCGCACGTCGAGTGGAAGGCCGGGCTTGTTCTTTAGAAGCCGTCGGACATCCTGAAGCACGAATTTGGGGTCAGTCTGGGCAGCCGAGACCGGCGAGGTGAGGCTCATGAGCAGAAGTATGACCATGAGAAGGCCATTGAGCGCCACCTGTGGCAGCTGCGGGGGCGCACTTTCTTTTCGTTCCACGTCGCCACCTCGCTACTCACATGCTGTCGTCACAATCATTAGATTATCCGTTGAGGCGGTGGAACTCCACAAGGCGATTGATCGGGCGGATCGACCATTTTGACCCAACTCGGACGCGGCAGCGGCAGATCCGTTGTTCGCCTGTCAGGCTACGGGGCTGGGAAAGCGGACTTCGTAAAAACGCAAAGTGGTCAAGAGGGTTTGCGAAACGGAATGACCGCATCGGCTCAGGTAGCGGACCGACAGGGCGAACGGATGGCTAACCGATTTCAACCTCCGTCAGCCCAATCGCGATCGGTTACAATCACCTCGACGTCCGGCCTTTGCCACGGTAGCCAAAGAGCGCTCGGTTTTTGACCTTAGCTAATAGGAGCGGGCGTGGATAACTTTGGCATTCTGCTCGTAGGTTTCATTCTGCTCGTTTTTGGTGGCGAACTGCTCGTTCGAGGAGCGGTCGCAATCGCAGAACGGTTGCGAATGTCACCGTTGCTCATCGGATTGACATTTGTCGGCCTAGGTACGTCCGCACCGGAACTCGTTACCAGCGTGCAAGCCTCCCTTGCTGGTTCACCCGGAATCGCTGTCGGCAATATTGTCGGATCGTGTATCTCGAATTTGCTGCTTATTCTCGGACTTTCGGCGCTTATCACCCCAATGGCTGTGCAGTCGAAGGCGCTACGTCGCGATGGTGTATTCGTGGTCGTCACTGCTCTGCTATTTTCGATCGTATCTTTTGCCTATGCCCTCGACCGTATCATCGGAGCGGTTTTTGTCGCTCTTCTTGCGGCCTACATTGTCTATGCGTATCGGCAGGAGACCGTGGAGCCTGCAACATCCGCAGGCCATACGTCAGCTTTTGAGAAAGCGGAGGCCTATGGCGAACTTCACGAGCGACCTCATTCAGCAATTTCTCCAGCAGGGCGCAGTTGGCTCGCACCCCTGCTGACAGCGCTCTGCGGCCTCGGGTTAGTCGGTCTCGGTGGTAAGCTTCTCGTCGACGGTGCCATTGGCTTGGCCCGCCTCTGGGGAATGCCGGAGACCGTGATCGGGCTCACCATAGTTGCTGTCGGGACGTCTATGCCCGAGTTTGTCACCTCAATCGTAGCCGCCATCCGGAAGCATGGCGATGTCGCGCTGGGTAATATCATGGGATCGAATATATACAATATTCTTGGGATTGGGGGCGTCACGGGACTTATCCATCCAACTGTCGTTCCGCCAGAGATCGCAACTTTCGACAACCTGGTCATGATCTGCGCCAGCGTCGCGATGTTTGCGTTTGCCTGGACCGGCCACCGGGTTAGCCGACTAGAGGGTGCCGGCCTTCTGGCGGGCTATATTGTCTATGTCGTTTCGCTATTGCCGCGATAGCTGTTCCGCATAGAGCTGGGCCTTTCGGCGCTCTCGTCGCTTCTCACATCGGAGGCTTGCGGTCAGATTGTTGGAGTGCCATTCTGGTGGCTTGTAGTAGGGGGCGTGGATGAGTTCTTCGATCGACAGACGTAGTTTTCTGATCTGTTCGACAACCGCACTCCTTGCGCTTCCTGGCGAGATCGCAGCGGCACAATCGGATTGGTACATCGGCAAAATTCCCGACCGGCCGTTTGATATCAAGATCGTTGATAAAAAGCGAATTCCGCCGCGGTTTCATCGGCAGTCAGTAGCTTACAACGGGCCCGAACTGCCCGGCACCATTCTCATCAATAAGCAAGAGCGGATGCTCTATTACATCGACGGCAGAACCAGCGCGCTCCGCTTTGGTATTGCTGTCGGTCGTGATGGTCGTCGTTGGAGTGGTGAGGCGATTGTTGGCCGAAGAGCTGCATGGCCGGGCTGGACGCCGACGGCCAACATGCGACGGCGCGACCCGACGCTTCCCAATCACGTTCCTGGTGGCCCCCGCAATCCATTGGGCGCCAGAGCCCTCTACCTCTACCGAGATGGGCGGGACACGCTTTACCGCATCCATGGCACCAACGAACCATGGAGCATTGGTAAGTTTGCGTCGTCCGGCTGTATCCGCATGTTGAATGAACATGTGTTCGAGCTTTTCGGAACGGTTCGCGACGGAGCCAGGGTCATCGTCGTCTAGCAGCGCAATTGTGCGAAGACCGATGTCTACAGCCTTTGTGGAGATGTATTCAGATGCGGCCAGATTTTGCGCACTCTCGTGAGTCACCCGCAGGCATCGGCCGCTGCGGGGTTCGAACGATCGCAGCGCTGATCGCGTTCGCAACTGTCACCTTGAATTGGTCGCAGATGACTGCCGCATCTACTGAGACGTGGCGTGCCATTGGGCATGAGCCCTCGTGGTCGCTTTCGCGGACTGGTCAAGAAATGAAGCTCGAGACTGATTTTGGTGCCAATCGGGTTAGCTTCGAAGTTCCGGTGGCTACGCGGATCGATGAGAGCACATTGAGTTACACGGCATTGGTGAAGGGAGAAGCGTTGCAACTGACTGTAAAGCGAGCCTTATGCATTGATACCATGTCGGGCATGCCTCGGCCTGAACAAGTCACGATCACCCTCGGTGTTAAGCGCTTGACAGGTTGCGGCGGCGAACCAGCAAGTCTTCTGCAAGGGCGAGAGTGGACTGTAGCCACCCTTGGCGGCGAGCCTGTACTGAAAGATACACCTATTACGTTGACCTTTGCAGCGGATGGCCGATTGAGCGGTTCAGCATCATGCAACCGGTTCGGTGCGGACTACACCGTAACCGGTGAGGGCATTGCCATTGGTAAGAGCATGTCGTCCATGATGGCCTGCGAAGAATCGGTGATGACGCAGGAACAACGCTTCCTGTCGCTGCTTGCGAGCGTTTCGCGCTTTTCGTTCGGTCCTGACGGCGCGCTTGTCTTGCATACAAGCGATGATCGCCTCATTGCCACAAAACGGCCCTGATTAGCGCCGGCCACCAGCATACCTTACGAAATCAAGCGTCGCTGCGCATTGTGTCCGGTTGCTCGCTTGACGTTTGATGCAGAAATTGAATTAAGATAATCCACCTTGCGCGATGCAACCAGGGGGCCGATCCCCTGGCAGCCATTAACTGAATGAGGTGTTCTTCACCTCTGTGATATCGCAGTTGCGCGTCAACTGATTGAGTGGTTGAGTAGAGTAGGTTACGCATTGTAAATGGCGTTCAAATCTCGAAACGGAAAGCGGACCATGGTGCTCCAGTCAAATTTTCAGAAGTTGCAGTGGGTCATGAGCGTGGCGCTCGTGGCGGCATTCGCATGCACGATGTTGGCATCATCAGCAGATGCCCGGCGAGCGCGAAATGCGGTCATCGGAGGTACAATCGGGGCTGGAGTGGGAGCGCTGGTGGATGGCGGTAGCGGCGCGAGAACCGGTGCTGCCGCAGGCGCTCTCATCGGCGCCGTCGCACGCTAATTCGTCGCCAACTACGTCCGTTCAACGATTAACAGAACTCCTGAGGAAGTCGCATGAGAAAGTTCCGCTCGGCTCTTGTCGTTCTACCGCTGGTTCCAATGTTGCTTTCGACTGCCGTTCGAGCCGACGCCGAGGCTGAAAAGTACGTCGATGAGGCTATGCCGTTGATGTATCACACATGTCAAAGTGTCGTAGACGAAAGCAACGGCGACAATGCCTACGTTGATAAAGTTCTGCGGGCGTTGGTTGCGGTGTCGCTGTACAATCGCGAAATCGACATAGAAAAGTTCGCAAAGTCTGATGCCGACAAAGCGAAGTTGAGAGATAAATTCATTTCGGAACTGGTTGAAGGCTGCAAGGAAGACAAGAGCGCGCTTCTTGCCGGCGTGGTCGATGAAGCCGTCGCAGAGTCGTTGCCCGCGAAATGAGATGGCCGGAAGGTTCAGGCCATGTCCGTTGGCGGAAACGAATATTGCAATAGAAGCGAACTGATATGCCCGGACGTCGTTCGACTTCGAAGTTGAAAGCATGCGTGCTTCTAGCCGCTGCTTGCGTACTCACAGTAAGCGCGTCGCAAGCCGACGCCCGGCGCATTAGAGAACTGGCCAAAGGTGTGCTCATTGGCGCCGGGGTTGGCGTGCTGTTGGACGGACCTGGAAGAGGCGTACTCTCGGGAGCGACGGCGGGGTTGCTGGTTGCTGCGATCGGCCGACGTGGAAGATCTGACTGAACCTATTTAGGGCTGCGGCAGTTATCGAGCCCATGGCGGCCCGGAGGGCCAGGAACCACGCGTGGTGATAGTTTAGAATATCTGATCCTGCCGGATCTTGAAATCGCTGGTACTGGTGCCAGTAACACCGCGCAGCAAGGGCACGGTTACTCCCGACGGTAGCGACGAACACGGGTAGCTGGGTCGTCATCGTCAGGTCCATATTCATTGGAACCTATGTGCTCGCCCTGTTCGGTATATCGCTGCCCATCGTTCGTGTGGGCGGCGGTCTCCTGGTCGCATCCACGGCATGGCGCATGCTGCATCGAACCGATGATGACGACATCCACGCCAAGGCGGCTGAGGCAACGTGCGAGATGACGCAAGCAGAAGTCGTCCGGCGCAGCTTCTTCCCGATTACATTTCCGCTCACAACCGGGCCTGGTACGATCGCCGCTTCGATAGCGCTCGGCGCTCAGATCCCGACGACGCCGGTCCTGTACCTTGCGGGAGCGGTGGCGGCGGCCAGTGGTGCGCTGCTTGTCTCGGTTGCGCTTTATCTGATCTTCCGTAATTCAACGGCTGTGGTCGCTTGGCTGGGCGATGTCGGCATGCTCGTCCTAACGCGGCTCATGGCGTTCATTCTACTTTGTATCGGCCTGCAAATCATTTGGCCCGGCTGGGCAGAACAGAATGTGTTGCCCCATTGATAGGCAGCATGGATTTAGATTGCATACCGCAAGATTGCCGAGAGTTCGCCGGCTACCGGCAAATCCGATTTCCGGACGGCGAAGACCTTGGCGCCTGTCGATAGGGCTCTCGCGGCGATCTCATCGACGATGCAGTAACTATTTGCGCCGGGCGCTTCGGCAAACCGCACGGCACCAGAGGTTTCATCAACGCTTCCTGGCGTCACGCTATCGATGTCGACGAGCAGAACGTCGATCGCACCGAAGGTGGCGGCGCGTGCCGCGTCCGAAAGATCTGACGTGGCGCGGCCGCTGTTGGCTCTCGTCTCGTAAAGAGTGCGGAATTGTCCAAGTTCCGATTGGTACCACTCGTCAAGGATCGCTCGGATGGCCACCGCCAGTTCTGCATCGCTCATGCGGTCAGAGTTTCCACCAACGGCCTGTTCAAGTAGGTGGGGGTAACTGTTCACGGAGCGGTAGATGGATGCCAATCGATCTGTGGCAGCCAATATGAGCGGCGTATCGCGGCCAGCGAGAATGGGGCGTAGCGCGGCATCGATCTTGCGGGCGTATTGGTTCAGCCTGATGTTCTGACCCTCGGTCCCTTGGATGCGGCCGCTGGGTGACCGGTCGTTCAAGGTTGCTTTGCCGGCAGCGCTGGCGGCATCTTTTGGCAAGTTCGCGATCTTGGTCGTTACCGGGGGGTGGTCAGCAAAAACCTCCACGAGCCGCACGGCATTTTCTGAAAGCACCAGGACGTAGGCTGTGTGCGGGAAGGTAATAGCCCGGAGAAGCGGGATCATGTGAAACCGATCCGATACCTCGACGAGCGGAGGCAGTTTGTTGGCTAGCCGATAGGTCTTGGCGCTGTCGGGCGTCGCAAGGACCGCAAGACTATTGGCCTGATGAGCCCAGAAGTCATCGTCGACCGCGAGTTGGTCGAATAAATCGAGCAGGTTTGCCATTCTCGACTTCGGCAGTCCCGCCGCTTGCAATTGCTCGTGCGCACGTTTGACGAGGTTTCCCAGCTCAATCCTGTTGGCATCCGAATGCTGAGTGAGAGGGGTGGTGGGCAGATAAATGGAAACGCATGCGTCGCTCCGCATATCGGCCAACGCCTTGAACTCGGAACGGGTGGGGAGATCGACGTAGAGCATCCAAAGTTCCTTTGTATGAGTGACCGTTCTGCGGATCGACTGAAGACGCCAGTTCGGACGTGCGAAAAGGCGATCGAAACCCACAATAGCAGATCGGTGGGTGCTGCAGCGCAATAACGACCGTGAATAGTCTGACTCCGTCCGATTGCACATTCGTGCACGTGAGGGCCTTATGATAGAAAAGCGTCACAGAAAAGGGTCGTCAATGTGCTTGATTGTGGTGGAAAGTCCTGGAGAACGTGTCTAGGCTGATTACATCGCGATATCGCATTCATGTGCGGCCGCTCGCGATCAAGCCAACAAAAAGCAACCAGTAATGGTTCAAAATATTAGGGAGGAAGCCAATGAAGCATCTTCTGAAGATCACCGCAGCAGCACTGTTGGTAGCGGCTGCGATCTCGCCAGCAGTCGCAGATGACCGGACTCCAATCGCGCCACCAAAGACGATGGGGGATGAGGGCAAACTTCCCGCAACTGGAGCGGTGAGTGGCGCAACTCCCGAGATGGGGGCAACGGCACCTGTGGAGGTGGGGCCTTCGAAAAGAATGGGCGATGAAGGTAAGCTCCCAGCCACAAAAGGGATGAGTGGAGCGACGCCCCAGATGAACGCCGCGCCGCCCGCGCCGCCTGCAGCTGACAAGTAAACGGCAGAACAGACGTAACGACTGCTGCTCGTTTCGTTTCACAAAATCTATACCCCTCCCCAAAAACTACGATGCGGGGGAGGGGTGTTTCCGTGCCGGCAAAGTTCGGACAACGGGGCACTCGTGTGCCTTTTTTCGGCTCGTGAATGAGCGGGACATATTAGGATTTGAAAATCGCGTCGATCGATTGAACCGTCCAAACTGGAAAGAGCGCAGGTGAGAAGCCGGTTCAGAAGCTGACGTTGTGCGGCCTGACGGCGATGGCCGTCGGCTCGGGCATTTTTTCTCTGCCCCGTACGTTTGCAAGTGCCACGGGGCTTTTTGGCGCCATCATCGCTTGGATCATCGCCGCTGGCGAAATGTGCACTCCGGCTCGAGTTTTCCGGTTTTTTTGCTGAGTGCAAACCATAAATGGACGCCGGTGGGCTAAATTGGTGTGATCTGCTTGATGGCGCTTGTCACGCTCTCACCGTCCGGTGTGCCTGAGCGGGGTGACATTGCCGGAATTCGTCAGCCGTCAATGGCAGCGGTGCTGGAGTTGGCGGTTGGGACATGGGGCGCAACTTTCATCAGCGTCGGGCTCCTCGTTTCGGTTCTCGGCAGCTATCTCGCCTGGTCGTTGATCTGTGCTCTGTTCCGCCTTGAAGTTGGGTAATTCTGACCGGTTGCTTCATAGCAGTGGAGCGGACAATGAACGGCTCGTGATTTCAGGCGCTTGGGGCAGCTGGGCGCCGAATCTGAAAACAACTACGCAGCAGCCGGATCCTATTCAGACAGATTGGAATTCGCTCTAGCGCGATCTCACCAGTCCCGAGAAGCCTGCGATCGCCAGCAGGCTCAGCGCCCATCCCACGACGGCCTGGAAATAAAAGTAGCCCATGGCGAACGGGCCCCAGGGTTTGGCGGGATCGGGGCGCCAATAGTCCTTCTGGCCGATCTCCAGGACGGGAAAGAGCGTGTCGAGAGAGTACATCCAGGCATTGAATGCGGGATAGCTCGACGCCTCGTGCTGAGCAAGGAAGCAGTGGAGCTGGGATTGCCCCGGTGCGGCGCGCCCGGATGTTGGAACGGTGCCAAGCATCCGTTCCTCGCCCCGCGGCACGCCGCACATCGTCCATTCGGACGACCGCAGGACGACGGGACTGTTCGGCTTGATCGCGACGTTTGCCTGCGCGAAGGCGAAGACCGCCACGCCCAGACCCCAGAACAGTAGCAGCCATGCGAGGGACAGCAGTGGCTTGTGCCCATAACCCAGTGTCACGCCGAGCAGACGGTCCTTGGCGCCGAGCAGGAAGCGCCACAGCGGGTTTTTAGTGCGGGCACGACGGGCAGCGCGCTGCAGGCGCGCCTTCTCCACCAGAACGGTGCGCGCGTCTTCATCATGTCCCATCTCGCGGAAGACGTGGGCGAGCTGTTCGTAGGGTTGCGGCCAGAAATCTTCGCCCCAGCGGCCGGGCGACTGACGCGCAAGCCAGGTCAGGCGCCGCCGGGCATCCATCGGCCCGCCGATCAACGCGTTATAGAGACAACGGTTGAGCAGCAGGTTGCCAGGCGCCGGCCAGGATGCTTCATCGTCGTGCAATGTGTCGATGGAGGCGCCGGTCAGGTCGAGTGCGCCATTGATCTCCGCCCCGCCACGCAGGAACAGGCCGCCGCGTACCACTGTGCGGTTGAGATGGAGCGCCTCGCCGTCCGGGTAGGAAAGTCTGGCTCCCGTGAGATCGAGATCGCCGTTGATGCGTGCCGACGTCATGCGCGTCTCTCCGGCAACCACCGCGCCGCGAAGTTCTACCGATCGCACATCGATGCCGTCCGCGACCAGCGCGGTACGCCCGGCACATGAGAATCGTCGCTCCGTCGAGGCTGAGATTGCCACCGAGCCGGCTGCCGGACAGCCGCACCTCACCTCCAAGCTCCGCGCTCTTGAGTGACACTCCTCCGCGCGCCTCCAGTCGGTCTGACTGGAGGCCGGGAAGCGAGGAGCCGTCGAGTAAGAGGTTGTCGATCACGGCGTAGCGCAGTACCGGTACGGCGTCGAAGCGGCAGTCCTTCAGTCCGATGTCGCGCGAGATGCGCGCACCCTCGAGATCGAGCACGCCTGAAATCCAGCCCCCAGAGACACGCACGCCTTTTTCGTGCGGCCGGTGCTGTTCGTCTCCCCCGAGAATGAGGAAGCGCAGGAACGCGGCACGAACTTGCCGCGCCGGATCGTCCGTTTCCGGACGGCGCCCGTCGCCCAGCCGGTCGAACTCGCCGACCGACAGATCGGCGACGATACGCTCTTCGGCCGGAGTGAGCGGTCTCAGCGCATCGATCGCTGAGCGAGCCGCTCGAGTGGGCTCGTCCGACATCGACTACCCTCAGCCCGGACCCAGCGGAATGCCGAACAGGTTCCAAAGGATCAGAAGCAATGTCCAGAGGACGAGCAGCACCACGGTGTAGGGCAGCATCAGCGCCACGATGGTGCCGATCCCTGCGTCCTTCACGTATTTCTGCGCAAAACCCACCATGACCGCGAGGTAGACATTGAGCGGCGTGACGGCGTTCATCGGGCTGTCACCCACGCGGTAAGCGGCAAGCACGAGGTTCGGATCGCCGCCGAGCCGCATGAACAGCGGGATGAATACGGGCGCAAGGATCGCCCATTTGGCGAGCGCGCCGGTCAGGATGATGTCGATCAGCGCCACCACGATGACGAACAGGATGATGTACCCCGTCGCTCCGATCGGCACGTTCTTGAGGAAATCGGCCAGATTGACCGCCATGACCGTCGCGAGGTTCGTCCAGTTGAAGAAGGCGATGAAGTTCGCGATCACGAACAGCAGGAAAATCATGCCGGCGAGGTTGCTCCAGGTCTTGGTGACAAGCCCGATGGCG
Organism: uncultured Alphaproteobacteria bacterium; assembly: GCA_963708775.1. Classification (GTDB taxonomy): domain Bacteria; phylum Pseudomonadota; class Alphaproteobacteria; order Rhizobiales; family Hyphomicrobiaceae; genus JAGVSR01. Next base: position 112,124 of record CAVPTI010000015.1, read on the forward strand.
GCGGTCGCGTTCTCGATGGTGCCGGCGCCACGGCCGTAGGCATAGCCGAGCACGAGGAACAGCAGGCTGATCAGTACGATCAGCGCGCTCATGAACGGCGAGCCGGACATGATGCCGCCGGTCGTCTGGTTGCGCAGTATGCCCCAAGGGACCGGTGGCGCAGTGAGCGCCGCGACGATCAGGACGAATGCCAGAAAGGCCCATCCGGCATATCTAAGGCCACGCTGCTGGCTCTCGGAGAACCCTTCTTCTGCCTCTTCCAGTTTCACGTCACCTGCATAGGGACCAAGACGCGGCTCGACGAAGCGCTCGGTAATGACGGTGCAGATGATCGCCATGAGGATGGAAGAGACGATCATGAAGTAGAGATTGCCGACGAGCGTGATCTGCAGATTTGGATTGACCGTCCGGATCGCGTCATTGGTGACCTCGGTCAAAAGTGCGTCCGTGGGTGTCACGAACAAGTTGACGAGGAACACCGCCGCAACGCCCGAGAAGCCCGCCGCGAGGCCCGCGAGAGGGTGCCGGCCCATGCTGTGAAAGGCAGCGGCCGCCAGCGGGACGAGCACGAGATAACCAGCATCAGCCGCTATCGACGACACGACGCCCACCATCACGATCATGAAGGTGAAGATTGATCGTGGCGCAATGGTAACGAGCTTGCGCACCAGTGTAGCGATGAGCCCGGATTCCTCGGCGATGCCGACACCGATCATCGCCACCAGGATGACGCCCACACCGGTGAACCCAAGAAAATTGGCGACCGGGCTGGTCACCATGAAGCGGATGCCGTCCGGTGACAGCAGGCTTCGCACCGATGTCGTCTGCTGCACGATATCTCCCACCGCCTCATCATAGGCGTCGTAGGTGACCGTAGTGCCCAGCAAGCCGAAGATTGCCGAGAATGCGATCACGATGCCGATGAGGATGAAGAAGATGATGGCGGGGTGCGGCACCATGTTGCCGACCCGTTCGACGGTTGCGAGGAAGCCGGTCGCGGCCTTCGGATCAGTCTTGGCGGTGTCTGCGGTCTTGCCCATGTATCTCTTCCCTTATCGCCCGGCCGCTGGTCCAGCCCAAGCCCCGTTATTTCAGAACCCCCAGACGAAGGGTATGTAGAAGGTCGCCACCACGAAGAACCAGATCATTAGCGGCAGGCCGAGCTTCCAGTAGTCGCCGAAGGCATAGCCGCCAGGTCCCATGACCATAAGGTTCGTCGGCGTGGCGATGGGCGTGAGGAAGGACGCCGCGGCGGCGACCGCCGTCGACATCAGCACCGGCTCGGGCGACATACCCAGCACCTTGGCGGAGGCCACGCCGATGGGAATGACGATCAGCGCGGTGGCCGTGTTGGAGATGAGCTGACCGAGCACCGCGGTCAGCACGAAAAGCCCGGCGAGCAGCGCGTAGGGGCCGTAGTCGCCCACCGCCGCCACGAGATGCTCCGCCATCAGTTTCGCCGCGCCGGTATTCTCCATCGCGGTTGACAGGGGCATCATCGCCGCCACCATGATCACGGTGGTCCAGTTGATGGCGCGATAGGCGTGTTCGACATTCATGATGCCGGAGAGCACCACCGCGCCCGCCGCCAGCATGCCGGCGACGGCGGTCGGCACGATCCCGGTGGCAAGCAGGAGAACCATCGCCAGAAGGATGACCACGGCCTGCTTGGCGCCGGGCCCCATCGGCACGGCCTGGCGGCGCACCAGTTCGGGCGAATTCACCACCAGCACGTCGGGATCGGACAGGCGCTCGTCCAGCGCCTTCCAGGTGCCCTGCAGGAGCAGCGTGTCGCCAACCTGGAGTTCGGTCTCCGCGGCGTCGAGCGTCACGCCGGCGCGCGAGACCGAGAGGATGATGAGATCGCCGCTTTCCGTCACCATGCCGGGAAACGCCGTGCTGCCGATGAGCCCGGAGCGCGGAGGAATGACCACCTCGGCGAGGCCGGAACTGCGGTTGAACAGCGTGTTTCCACCTTCGCCCGTGTCAGCCTCCTCGCGAAGAGCGAGGTGAGCGCTGGCGGCGAAGCGCGCCGCGGCGTCGGCGTCGCCCTTGAGGATCAGGTAGTCGCCGTCGGCGATCGTCTCGCGCCTGAGCGGCATGCCCGTTTTTCCGTCCTGCACGGCGACGAACGCGAGTCCGTGCTCCGTCTGCAGCTCGGCCATACTGTCGCGGCCCGTCCCAGCCAGCGGCGATGATGCCTTGACCCGCAGGCGGAAGACGCCGGTCGACAGGCCGTACTGCTCGATCAGCGTCTGGGCGTGGCGGCTGAAGTCGGCGGGCATGGAGGCACCATTGCGGAACGGCAACAGCTTCTCGCCGAAGAGCACGATGATTGCCATGGTGCCAATAAGCAACGGCACGCCGACGAGGGCGAATTCGAAGAAGCTGAAGCCGCCGAAGCCCGCGTCCCGGGAGGCTTCCGAGACCAGCACGTTGACCGGGGATCCGGTTAGTGCCAGCAGCGAGCCTGCATGGGCGGCGAACACCAGCGGCATGAGCAACTGCGAGGAATTCCGCTTCAGCCTCACCGCGATCACCACCACGACCGGCAGCAGAGCCGCAATTGCGCCGTTCAGGCTAATGATGGCGGTGAGCAGCGCGCCCAGCGACATCATCAGAACCAGCAGCCTTGTGCGGCTGTCTTCGCCCGCCCTTTCGATGAGCAGCTGGCCTGCCCACGCCGTGACGCCGGTCTTCTCAAGAGCGGCTGACACCACGAAGAGCGTGGCGATGAACATCACCGCCGGGTCGCCATAGCCGGCAAGCGCGTCGGGCAGCGACAGGAGGCCGGTGGCCCACAACGATAGTCCTACCGCCATGGCCACAATGACGACCGGCAACTTGTTCGATACGAACAGCACGACGGCAACGGCGATGATCAGAAAGATAATGGTAATTTCGCTCACGGCGTTCCTTTATTTGTGTCGCCTGATCTGCATGCAGTTACACGCTACCATCCATGACCGAATGAAGCTCACAGGATAATTACAGAGACAACGATCCAGGAATATTACTTTTTTGGGATTTTCCTGGCGTGTTGCACGCTATCAACCCTGCGCGATTTAATGCTGGCAATTCCCATGCCAATAGATCATGGACAAGTGTCTGGTTCGAATCCCCTGTTCTTGTCCGTTCAGGTGCTTCCATCCAACCGGAGCGCAGGATCGGCCAGTCTATTCGCATCACAGACATTGTTGGCGACGCATAGCAGATCGATCGCTTCAATAGAAAACTTTGGGGGCTTAATTGAGCGATAGCGAAGTGATTTTGGCCATCGTCGCGGGGGTGGTGGGGTTGTTCACCTGGGGCCGCTTGCCGGTGATGCTGGTTGCCCTGATGGTCCCACTCGCGTTGTTCTTTTCCGGCATCCTGCCGCTCGATCAGGTGTTCTTGGGTTTCGGCGACACGGTCATCATTTTCATCGCCAGCCTGTTCGTCGTCGCAGCTGGCCTCGAGGCTTCGGGGGTCACCGCATGGGTCGGTCAATGGCTTGCCCGCGCAGTGGGATCAAGTCCTTTAAAGCTTTCCGTTTTCACAGTGCTGATCGCGGCCTTGCTCAGTCCCCTCATCAGCCAGAGCGGCGCGGTCGCCGCGCTGGTGCCAGTGGTGGTTCTGCTGACCCTGCGCATGGGACAATCGCCATCGAAATTCCTCATGCCGCTGGCTTTCGCGTCTGCCGCCGGATCGAAGCTGGCGCTGACCGGCACACCGAAGAACGTTCTCGTGTCTGACGCGGCCTCCGATGCCGGCTATGGTCCTTTTGGTTTTTTCGAGTTTGCCTGGGTCGGCGTGCCGTTGCTCCTGGGCACTGTACTGGTGGTTGCAACACTGGGCCGCCGGCTGCTGCCCGAGCGCAAATCCGCCTATCTGCCAGAGGACTTCGGCCAGCATGCGCACACCCTGACCGAACAATATGCCATGACCGGCGGCGCCCGGCTCTACCGCGTGCTCGACGGTTCACGGCTTCTAGGCAAATCGCGCGAGGCGCTCGATGCCAGCTCAGGAATCAGCCTGATCGCTGTCTCGGGCTCCGCGCTCGACACAGCGGAGTCGAAGACCTTCGCGGCGGGTGATGTGCTGGTGTTGCGCGGCAGCAATGAGGCCATGTCCACATTCGCGGATGCGAACAGTCTCGACAAGTTGCCGGAAGCCGAAGGCACGATTTCCGATATGCTCTTCAACAGGCATTCTGGCCTTGCCGAAGTCGTGGTCAAGCCGCGTTCGAAACTCATCGGTACGGTGATGTCACCTGGCACCCTCACCGAGAGCGGGCAACTCGTCGTGGTGGCGGTCCAGCGCAATGGGCAAGACCTTGGCGGCGCGAACATGGGTGATGTCGCCGGTTCGGCTGACGTGACGCTCCAGGCTGGCGATCACCTCCTGCTTCAGGGAACGTGGCGGGCGCTGGACCGCATTGCCAGCGATCCCGATGTCCTTGCGGTCGATTCACCCGACGCGGTACGCCGCCAGGCAGTGCCGCTGGGGCCCGGGTCCACGATGATGATGGTGATCCTGGCAGCGATGGTGCTGGTGCTGGCGACCGGAATCCTGCCCGCGTCTGTCGGCGTCTTGATCGCGGCGATGGCGGTCATCGCCTTCGGTATTCTCACCGTGCCGCAGGCCTATCGCGCCATCGATTGGAACACGGTGGTGCTCGTGGCGTCCATGCTACCCCTTTCTGCGGCAATGTACCGCACCGGCGTCGCGACACAAATGGCCGATTTTCTCGTCGCGGCCCTTGGGGGTGCGAACCCCACGATGCTGCTCGCTGGACTGTTCCTCTTTACCGCCATCCTAGGTCAGGTGATTTCGAACACCGCCACCGCCATGATTGTTATCCCGATTGCCGTCATGGCTGCCGGAGAAATGGGAATTTCGGCGAAGACGGTTCTCATGTCGCTGAACGTCGGTGCCTCGGCCGCCTTCCTCACGCCGGTTGCCACGACGTCAAACCTGATCGTCATGGGGCCCGGCGGCTACCGTTTCGGCGATTACTGGAGGCTGGGCCTCGTGCTGATGGCGCTCTATTTCGTCATTGCCGTTTTCTGGGTGCCCGTCGTATGGAAGCTCTGAGGCGGCCGAGACGAAAAGGATGCCGGGTATAGCCAGGATCAGACGTCTGACGGATTTCTGGCCTGCAAAGCCACTTGGATGCTTACCGACCTTTGAACCTTTGAATAGGCACTGAACCAACAGAGGGCTTGTCATGTCATCGCCTGCAGATCTCGTTGATACCAAGGCCGCCGAGGCCCATCTGCTGCGCTTTCTTGCAATCGACGGGGTCACCGGTGAGGAGCAGGCGATCGCGGAAGCCGTGATCGATGAACTGGTGAAGGTGGGGGTGCCCAAGAGCGCTATCCGTTTCGACGACGTCCACAAGCGGATTCCCTTACCGACGCAGACCGGAAATCTGATTGTCGATCTGCCGGGAACGGCCGAAGGGCCGCACCTGTTGTTCTCTACCCATCTCGACACCGTGCCGCTCTGCCGCGGAGCCAAACCGAAGGTGGAAGGCCGCCGCGTGGTGTCCGACGGAACAACCGCACTCGGCGGTGACAACCGCACCGGATGCGGCGTGCTGGTCAGCCTCGCCGAGACGCTAATTAGGCACAAGCTGCCGCATCCGAAGATCACGCTGCTCTTCACCGTGCGCGAGGAGAGCGGACTTCACGGCGCCCGCGAGCTCAATCCGACGGATCTCGGCGGCGTCGTCATGTGCATCAATGTCGACAGCCAGAAACCGGAAGACCTAATCACTGGCGCCGTCGGCCAGGAGAACTGGGAGGTGGAGATCAAGGGCCGCGCCTCCCATGCCGGCCTCGCGCCGGACAAGGGTATCTCGGCAACGCTCGTTGGCGCGCTGGGACTCGCTAACGCGCGGCGCGACGGCTGGTTCGGGAAGGTCGAGAAGCCCACGGGCAAAGGCACGTCAAACGTCGGTATTTTCGGCGGCAAGGACGGTAAACCGGCAGGCGACGCGACAAACGTCGTGACCGACTACGCCTGGATGCGCGGCGAGGCGAGAAGTCCCGAAACGACCTTCGCCACCGAGATCGCAGAGGCCTACGCGCATGCTTTCGAGGAAGCGAGACAAGCCGTTCCGGCAACGGATGGTGCCGTGGCGGAAGTAACCTTCACCCACGTCAAGGCTTATCCGCCGTTCAACCTCGCCGACGACGCACCGGTGGTGGGTCGCGCCGCCAAGGCGCTCGAGGCGCTGGGGCTCAAACCGAACATAATTTTTTCGCCCGGCGGACTCGATGCGAACTGGCTGGACAAGCACGGCATTCCAACCGTCACCATCGGCGCCGGCCAACGTGAAGTGCATACAGTGAAGGAATATGTGGAACTCGATGAGTATGTGACCGGCTGCAAGATCGCAGTGATGGCCGCGACCCTGAAGAATTGAACGGAGCGCTCGTATCTCCGGTGCTCAGAAGAAGAAGCGTACGCCGGCCAGGACGCCATATGCGTCCTGGTAAGTGACGCCCTGTTCGTCGCTGTAGGTGAATTTGCGCAGACCCGCATACACATCGATCGATTGATCATCGAAGGTCTGCACCGCATAAACGCCGTAGTTCTCCGTCTTGGCTCCGTCCGTGATAAAATCCCGGCCATTGTAATAGTCGACTGAGAGAGATGTGGCACCGACGGTGAAGACCTCGTTCCGCCAGCCCGCACGGCCCCAGACATAGCTGGCTCCATCGATCTGCTGGCCGGCAGAAAGCGCGAGATTGAGGCCGGTGGGCGTGTGGACGACCGTCGCAGATCCGGCCAGCCTGCGCGTGTCGTCGCCATCAGGATTGTCCAGCCACTGGTAGCTGGCCGCGGCCCGCACCGCAAAATCCCCGATGTCGCCCATCCAACGACCCGCAACATCGTAGTAATCCGTGTTGTCCTCATCGACGAGAACGTTTTTGCCATAGGACGTGGACAGCATCACGCCACCGACGACGGGCGTGTCGTAACGGGCACGAAAGCGCCGCGCGCCGTCGAAGCTGTTGTTCACCTGCCCGATGGTGACGTTGGTCAACTCGCCGTTGCCGTCGCGGAAGCGAAATGAGCCGAAGCCGTCGGATGAATCCGTCGCACCGGCGTGGAAGGTGAAGGAGTCGTCGAGCCCGGCCGTTCCGTCCGAGGCGGTGCTGCCCTGGCCGAAAGAGACCGTTCCGTATTTCGTATCCCCCGCGACTTCAAACCAGCGCAAAGCGGTTCGCTGCCAGTCGATCCACTCAGGCGTGAAATCCTGCCAGACGAGCGCACTGCTGCGCAGACCAAGCCCAGTCTCAAAGCGGACGCGCACACTGCCCTCGTCAACCGGCTGGGTTATCGTAAAGCCGACCCGCGAATTCCAGTTGCCATTGTCGACGATGTTGCGCGTGGTCACGTCACCATCGTCAAAACTCTGGTAGGCTGGATTGAACTGGCCGTAAAAATTGAGAATGCCGCCGTTGTAGAGCGGGAACGTCAGCGGTTCTTCATAAACCTCGGATTCGATCGGGAGATCTTCGACGGCCGCATCATAATCGTAGTCCGCCTCATTCGATTGCTGCGCAGCCGCCACCGAGGCCCAAAGGGTCGCTGCGCATACCATGCAATTGAACGAGAATCTCTTTGCCATGCTCGTTCCCTTTTGCCCTTGCGCCGGGATCATTGCACCTCATCAACCGATCCCAAACGCTTTGCCTGTTTTCATGCCTCAGCATCCCGCAGGCGTCACGATACACAATCTCATAGACGATTTTGCGGAAACCAACTACGAGAGGCGCCAGGAAGGTGGGCTACCGGAATTTCAGAAAGCTGTCCGGTACTGTCGAAAATTTTTCGCAGTGCGCCGGGAGACCGGTGTCCGACTGCGATTTTGGCTGAACGATGGGTAAGCCGTTGCTGCAGTTCGGGATAATGTGATAGCGTTTAGAAGTGGCTGGGGTGTTCCTTGTCTTGATGCGGGTGTAAGGGGGCGCGTTGTGAATACCGACGGAGGAACGGGCGGCGATTGCTACTATGTAAGCCGTCGTTGGCATCTTCTTGGCGCCTATCGCAGAATGTTGCGCAACTCTGCATTTGTCCTGACCACGTTTCGAATGGAAACGGGAAAAGCGCTGCGAGGTGCGACTATGTTCTTGCCGACCTTTTCCGTCGCTGGTGGTCGGTCATGGCCTCGAATATCCGCTGCATTATCTACCGTTACGTTGGGGCTGCTTGTAGGCGCATGTGATCGCCAGGAAAAGCAGGCTGAGGCTCCCATACGGCCGGTCCGTGTAATGACCGTCGCCGAACAGCAGGCGGGAGAGAGGGTAACTTTATCAGGTGTTGTCGAGGCGAAGACGGAAGTCGATCTCGCCTTTCGCATAGGCGGACGCATGATAAAACGCTCTGTCAACGTGGGTGACAGAGTGGAAGCCGGTCAGCTCATTGCGCAACTCGATTCACAGGATGAAGAAAACGCTGTTCGAGCGGCGAAAGCCAACCTGTCCGCAGCCGAGGGCAAGTTTCTCGAGGCCGAGCAGAATTACGACCGGCAACGGCAGCTGTTAAGCCGCGGACATACCACCCGGCAGCGCTACGACGCCGCTGTCCAGACACTCAATACATTACGTGGACAGGCGGATGTGGCGCAGGGCACAGCTTGCAACCGCAAAAACACGTCTCAACGACACGAACCTTTATGCTGATGCCCCCGGAGAAGTCACCGTGCGAGTCGTCAATACCGGTGAAGTCGTGCAAGCCGGTCAGATGATTGTGCGCATTGCCCGAAAGGAAGGCCGGGACGCAGTCTTTGATGCTCCACCCAGTCTCATGGCCCGGGGAACGAGAGACGCGGATATCGATGTGGCACTCTCGATCGATCCAGCCATCGTAGCGACGGGGCGGGTGCGCGAGGTGTCGCCTCAAGCAGATCCACAGACGGGAACTTTCAGGGTCCGCGTCGGGCTGACCGATCCCCCGAGCGACCTGCGTCTTGGATCATCGGTTGTTGGTCGGGTGACGCTCGAGGGACAAGCCGGCATGGCACTGCCTGCCAGCGCCTTGTCACGAGCGAACGGCTCGCCATCGGTATGGGTCTTTGACCCCAACTCCGAAACCGTTTCGTCCAAGCCTGTTGAGGTCGCAGCCTTCCGGGCAAGTGAAGTCATCGTATCGGGAGGTCTGGCGCCTGGTGACGTGGTCGTAACTGCAGGAATACAAAGCTTGCGACCCGGCCAGCGCGTCCGCCTGCTCGGGCAGCCGTCATGATTGGCCCAAATCTTTCGGCTTGGGCCACATCTCGGCGGTCGTTGATCATCTATTTCATGCTGATCGCGCTACTCGGAGGCATTGCAAGCTTCATCAAGCTCGGCCGGGCGGAAGATCCTGTCTTCACGATCCGCACGATGCTTGTCCGCGCAATCTGGCCAGGCGCCACGCTGCCCGACATGCTCGATCAGGTCACCGAGCGCATCGAGAGAAAGCTTCAGGAAGTCAGCAAAGTCGACGTCGTCCGAAGCTCAACGCGCGGAGGGGACACTACGATCTTTATCGACCTCGAAGGCGGTGTAACATCGCGAGAAATTCCGGCAATTTGGCAAGAGGTCCGCAACAAAGTCGGAGACATCAGGCACACTCTTCCGCAGGGGGTGCTCGGTCCATTCTTCAACGACGATTTCGGCGACACCTTCGGTTTCATTTATGGGTTCACGGCAGACGGGTTCACGCATCGAGAACTTCGTGATTACGTCGAAGATATCCGTTCCAAACTTCTCACCCTTCCCGACGTTTCAAAAATTGAGCTCATTGGCGCCCAGAATGAGGAGGTCACGATAGAGTTTCGCCACGACCGAGTGGCGGCGCTTGGAATCGATTATCCAACGCTATTTGCCGCCATAGCCGCGCAGAACGTGGTGCGGCCTTCGGGCGTCATACGAACCGGCACTGAGAACGTCTCGATCCAGGTTTCGGGCTCGTTTCAATCAGAAGCCGACGTTATGGAGGTGAGCGTCAACATCGGCGATCGCGTCGTCAGGCTTGGCGATATAGCCGAAGTGCTCCGCGGCTATTCAGATCCGCCAAGTCCAATTTTCCATGTCAACGGCAAACCGGCTATCGGCCTCGCGATAGCGATGCAAGATGCAGGTGACATTCTGGCGTTGGGCAAGAACGTCAAGAACATGATGACGGCCATCACCGCCGACATGCCGGCGGGGATCGAGCCCATCCTGGTCTCGGATCAGGCTGTGACCGTCGATGAGGCGATCGGTGAATTCACGGCCTCGCTGTGGCAGGCGATTGCGATCATTCTTGGTATCAGCATCTTGATGCTTGGCGCACGTCCGGGTGCCGTGGTCGCGGTATCAATTCCCCTGACGCTTGCGATCGTGATGATCGTGATGGATATCCTCAACATCGATCTGCACAGAATTTCGCTTGGAGCCTTGATTATCGCTCTCTGCCTGCTCGTCGATGATGCGATGACGACCGTGGACGCGATGTTGCGAAGGCTGGCAGCTGGAGATACTGCAGCGGCGGCGGCAAGCTACGCCTACGCAAATCTTGCGGCGCCGATGCTGATCGGCACTCTCGTGACAATCGCAGGTTTCGTGCCGATCGGTTTCGCGCAAAGTTCGGCCGGCGAGTATACATTTTCCATCTTTGCAGTGGTCGCTATCGCTCTGCTGGTCTCTTGGGTCGTTGCGGTGCTCTTTGCTCCGGTGGTCGGCGCGGCCATTCTGAAGCCGCCGGCAGAACCGACGAATGATGAACAGTCGGGCATCGTGCTGCGAACCTATAGAGGCCTTCTCGAGTGGGCGTTCGCCAACAAATGGATCACGATCATCGGGACAGTTGCTCTGTTCCTGCTGGCAATATGGGGTTTGCGGTTCGTGCCCCAGCAGTTCTTTCCTGCTTCGGATCGAACGGAACTGCTCGTTGACCTCACTTTGCAGCAGAACTCTTCCATACGTGCCAGTGAAGATGTTGCGACGAAGCTCGATGAGGTGCTTGCCAACGATGCGGATGTCAGCCGCTGGAGCACGTACATTGGCCGTGGCGCTATTCGCTTCTACCTTCCGCTCAACGTGCAGCTCCCCAATGATTTCTTCGCGCAGCAGGTGATCGTGGCTAAGGACGTCGCCGGACGGCAGCGTCTGCAGGGCAAACTTGAGAAGCTTCTTGCCGAAGAGTTTCCAAACCTTGTCACGCGCGTTTATCCGCTCGAACTTGGGCCGCCCGTCGGCTGGCCGGTTCAGTACAGAATTGTCGGTCCCGACGTGGACCGGCTGCGAGATCTTGTCGAAAGGTGTCGCCGATCTGATCGCCGCACATCCAGACACGCGCCGGGTCAGCTTCGACTGGATCGAACCCGCCCGCCGGGTGCGGATCCAGATCGATCAGGATCAGGCGCGTCGGATCGGCTACACGAGCGAAGCGCTGGCGTCCGTTCTCAACACGGCGATCAGCGGGACCCGTGTCACTCAGTTGCGTGATGGGATCTATCTCGTCGATGTCGTCGCGCGTGCTCGTCAAGAAGATCGTGTTGCGCTGGAAAATCTTCAAACGCTCCAGGTCCCTCTCCGAAACGGCCGGACTGTTCCGCTCAGCCAATTCGCAACCTTCGAAACGGAGCAAGAGCAGCCGCTCGTCTGGCGTCGCGACCGCATTCCAACTCTTACCGTGCAGGCCGACGTGGCCGAGGGCGCTCTCGCCGAGGGCATTGTTGCCGATCTTGCGCCTGGTATTGCAGAATTGAATGCGCAAATGCCGCCAGGATATCGGATCGAACTCGGCGGTGTTGCGGAGGAGAGTGCAGACAGCCGCGCGTCGGTCATCGCGGTTGTGCCCCTCATGATCATCCTGATGCTCACTCTGCTCATGCTGCAGCTGCAGAGCTTCCCCAATCTCGCCATGGTCTCACTCGTCATGCCGCTCGGCTTGATCGGTGTCGTCGCCGCGCTGTTCCTCGTGCAAAAACCTCTCGGCTTCGTCGCCGTGCTCGGTGTCCTCGCCTTGCTCGGCATGATTGCCAAGAATGCGGTCATCCTGATTTCACAAATCGAAGACGAGCGAAGCCGAGGTGCGCCGGTTCGTCAGGCTGTTGTCGACGCCGCGATGTCGCGGTTCCGCCCGCTTATGCTGACCGCGCTGTCCACCGTTCTGGGGTTGGCTCCGATTGCGCCGACCGTATTTTGGGGACCAATGGCCTTTGCGGTTATGGGAGGACTGCTCGTTGCAACCGTTCTAACACTGGTCTTCCTGCCCGTTCTGTATGTGGCCTGGTTCTCAGGGAAGAGCAGCGAAGCTGCCACAAAAGAACCGGTGACCTCCGCTTAATTGCTGATCTCGTGATCTGCAGGGACCGAATTGCCTGACAATGACGCCGGATTTCGGGTCGTTATTACCGTAACTGGCGTGTGGTGTTGCCAGCAGCGGGTATTCAACTTACTGCTTCCCGATAGTCAAATGAGTGAGCGAGAGGTTTTCTATGTCGGATGAACTCGAAGCGGCTGCGGAACCAGTCGCCGCCACTGAGTTCACGCGACGGTCACCGAAGGAACCGCTTCTGGTCGACTTGGCGCTCCAGGGCGGCGGATCACATGGTGCCTTCACGTGGGGCGTTCTGGATCGCCTCTTGGAAGAAGAGGGGTTCACTCTCGAGGCAATCTCGGGCACGTCCGCGGGCGCAATGAATGCCGCCGTGCTCGCTCATGGTTTGTTGGTTGGAGGTCGTGATGGGGCTCGCAGCGCGCTGCACGCCTTCTGGAGGCGCGTCGCAGAAGCAGCAACCTTCAGTCCTTTCCAGCGCAGCCCAGTTGACCGCATGATGGGGCGCTGGTCTCTCGATTATTCACCCACATACATCGCGACGGATCTTATCGCGCGACTGGTGTCCCCGTATTCGTTTGGCGCAGGTGGCGCCAACCCTCTGCGGGACATTTTGACAGATCTCGTCGATTTCGAACGGCTCGCATCTGGCCGCATCAAGCTCTTCATTACCTGCACCAATGTGCGGACGGGGCGCGGGCGCGTATTTCGTACTCCAGAGGTGACAGCTGACGTGTTGCTGGCCTCGGCTTGCCTCCCGACGATGTTTCAGGCCGTCTACATCGATGGCGAACCGTACTGGGATGGCGGATATTCGGGCAATCCGACCATCGCGCCACTGGTTAATGAATGCGATTCGCATGATACGTTTCTGGTGCAAATCAATCCGATCCTTCGTGAGGAAGCCCCGATCACCGCTCAGGAAATCAACAATCGCCTGAACGAAGTCGTCCTTCAATGCGACGCTACTTAAGGAACTTAAGATGATCGCGTTGCTTCGCAAAGTGGCCGATCAGGGCGATGGCGAGGGTTGGCAGTGGGGCCAAATGCGCCTGCATATCATTAAGAGCGACTTGCTTGTGACGCTGGGGGCTTCGTCGAAGCTCAATGCGGAATGGGAGTTCCTGACGATGCTGCGTGATGAAGGCCGGCGAGCAGCAGATGAGTTTGTGAAGGCCCACAGGGACGATGTCGGTGTCCGATCTACGTTTGATATCGACAGTCTGCTGGAGGGGAGCTGAGCCGTGGGACTTCTGGGTATTCTAGCGGGCCTGGCCTTTCTGATGGTCCTGGCGTTTCGCGGCTGGACGATCCTGCTTCTCGCACCCGGAGCTGCCTTGATCGCCGCAGCGTTTTCCGGCGAGCCGCTCTTGGCGCACTGGACCCAAACTTTCATGACGGCGGCATCCAGTTTTGTTGCCCAGTTCTTTCCCATTTTTCTGCTCGGAGCGTTGTTCGGAAAACTGATGGATGACAGCGGCTCTGTCCGCACCATCGCCGATTTCATGACTGAGAAGCTGGGACCTAGTCGGGCCGCACTCGCCGTTGTTCTGGCCGGTGCCCTGGTCACTTATGGCGGCGTCAGTCTTTTCGTGGCCTTTTTTGTGCTGGCGCCCATGGGACTGGCTCTGTTCAAAGTCGGCAACGTCCCGCGGCGCCTACTACCCGCAGCGATCGCACTGGGAACGTCGACCTTCACGATGTCCGCACTGCCGGGCACACCGGCCATTCAGAACGCGATCCCGATGCCGTTTTTTGGAACAACGCCGTTTGCGGCGCCAGGGCTGGGCGTCATCGCAGCAATTGTCATGATGGCTTTCGGGATGTGGTGGCTGGGCGTGGCTCAGGGGCGGGCACGCCGCGCGGGGGAAGGTTTCGAGCCAGCATCACATCATGCCGGAGATGCTCTCCCAATGGCGTCCGATGATCTGACCGTTCGTGAGTTGGCAACGACAGCACGAGAGTTTGACCCTGCAGAAATTGATCACGGCAGCCGGGCCGTGGAAGGTCCGCCCATCGCGATTGCCGTGCTTCCTCTCGCGGTTGTCGTCTGCGCCAACTTCCTGATGACGCAGTTTGTGCTCCCTAACATGGACACGTCCTTCCTCTCGTTGCCGCGTTGGGGCCAGACGAGCCTCTCCTCTGTCGGCGGTATCTGGTCGGTCTCCGTCGCACTGTTCCTCGCGATCGTCGTCCTCGTCGCTCTCAACTACCAGCGTCTTCCCGCAATCCGCGATACCGTTGACGCAGGGGCCAATGCATCGGTCCTTCCGGTGTTGAGCGTTGCAAGTCTCGTGGGCTTTGGAGCCGTGGTGGCGGCATTGCCTGCTTTCGAGATGGTAAGGGACTGGGTCCTTGGTGTAGGCGGTGGTCCGCTCGTTTCGCTCGCCGTTGCAACAAACATTCTGGCGGCACTGACGGGTTCAGCCTCCGGCGGCATGACGATCGCTCTCGATGCCCTAGGGCCCACGTTCATGCAGATTTCCCAAGACACCGGGCTAAGCCCCTCGCTCATGCATCGCGTCGCTGTGATCTCTTCTGGCACTCTTGACAGTCTGCCGCACAATGGAGCGGTGGTCACGATGCTTGCGGTCTGCGGCTGCACTCACAAGGACAGTTACCTTGACCTTGTGATCGTGGCAGTCGTCGGTGCGATGATCGCACTTGTAACGGTCATCGTGCTCGGGACGATGTTCGGTTCATTCTGAGTTCTACGTGATGTGGGGGATGTTTTGGTGGCGGCAGCTGCGAAGGAGAACGCAATCCAAGTCGCCGTGATTGTCATTGCGAGCATCATCGCATGTGCGGCTCTGTCGGCGGCGAGTTCTGTTTTTGCACCGTTGGCTCTCGCGCTGCTGATCATTGCCCTCATTTGGCCACTACAGAAATGGCTGCAGTCGGTCTTCCCGAAGCTACTCGCGCTCGCTGCCACGATCGTTGTCTTGGCTGTGGTGGTCACCGCGTTTGGATCGCTGTTTGTTTGGAGTTTCAGCCGCGTTGGGCAAGCCATTGCCAATGATGCCGCTCGCTTCCAAGCTGCCTATGATTTGTTGACGGTGTGGCTTGAGGGGCATGGCATTGCCATTGCAGGCTTCTGGGCGGAACACATCAACATTGGCTGGTACATCCGGCTCGTCCAGACAGTCATTGCGAGGCTGAACAGCACAACAAGCTTCTGGCTCGTCGTTTTGGTTTACGTGTCGCTTGGACTCCTAGAGGTCGACGACTTCGCCAGGAACATCAAAAGACTTCGCAACGCCGACGTGTCTCAGGCCATCATCAACGGAAGCATCGCAACCGCGAAAAAGATGCGCGCCTACTACATCGTTCGAACGCAGATGAGCATCCTCACTGGATTGCTTGTCTTTGGCATCACGTACTCAGTCGGGTTGCCGCTCGCCAAAGAGTGGGGCGTGTTGGCCTTCGCCTTGAATTATATTCCATTTCTTGGCCCGCTGCATTGCGACGCTGTTCGCCACACGTTTACGCCATCGCCGAATTTCAGTCCTGGGAGACCGCCCTTCTGATCTTCATTCTTTTGAATGTGATACAGGTAGCGATCGGCAGTTACGTTGAACCACGGGTCTCGGGCACGGCGCTGTCGATGTCCCCGACGCTCGTCTTGTTTTCGGTTTTCTTCTGGGCCTACCTTTGGGGCGTGTTCGGCGCCTTTATTGGCGTGCCGATCACCATCGCCATCCTAACATTTTGTGAGCAGGGTCAATCGACGCGATGGCTTGCTGACTTGTTCGCGGGCGACGGCACGTCTCAACCCGATGAACATGGCCAAGCTGCAACAGTGAGAGAATAGCGTGCAACCGAAGCGGTCGGCTAACAATGCGCCCATTATTGATCCGCGAAGAGGTGATGCAGAAGATGATGCATCCAGCACGAAAAGCCGAACAATCCGTGCGATAGCCGGCAGCATGCTGGCCGAGATTAGCCTGCCGAAGTTCATCATGGCCTCGCTGCTGCTTATTGGTCTTCCAGGCATTCTCCTTGGGGCTGCCCCACTCGTTTTCTCGGCGTGGCTAACTAAGTTCTCAGATCGAATTGCAGCGCTCTCTGGAATTGGATCGATCATTGTTCTCACGACACTTGCAGCGGTAGCGTGGTATGGCGCTCGACCGGTCCTTCGCATCGTGGAGAGCAACTTCTGGGCACTGCATGCTCTTGCTACACAGCCCCTCTATGCGCTTTGCAGGGAAGCTCTAAGTCATGTCGCAGAGGGTTTTCTGGGCATCAACGCTGACGAGCAACGGCGGTCTCAGTGGCGTGCGGCGATGGCCGCGTTGGGAGGAATTCTGGCATCCAGCCTCGCTGTCGCGCTGGTATGGATCGTCTGGCCATATACACGCTGGTCGGCATCGCTAGCAGACCTGGCAACCCCCACTTCACTTATCCTCCCTGCCCTTGCCAACGCCAGCGTGATCGTTGGTATCTATTCGGCAGCGGCATCGCTGATCTGGGGTATGGGTGATGCGCTGATGGATCAACCGCAAAAACTCACCTCGTTCGTTCAAGCTTCATCAAGTGCACGAACATGGCGAGTAGCGCATCTTTCGGATCTGCACGGTGTCGCCGAACGCTACGGGTATCGCATCGAAAGCGGACGCGCAGGTCCGCAAGGCAACGCGGCCTTCGTGCAGATTTTCGATCAACTCGAAGCAATGCATTCGTCGAACCCGCTTGATGCTGTTCTCATCACTGGCGACATGACCGACGCCGGCCGTTCGGCCGAGTGGGCTGTATTTCTTGACCAGATATCGGGATATCCGGCCCTCGCCGAGCGAACACTCATTCTTCCGGGCAACCATGACCTCAATGTCGTAGACCGCGCCAACCCAGCTCGACTCGAACTACCGATTAGCCCCGGTAAGCCGCTACGCCAAATGCGCACCTTGTCAGCCATGGAGTTCATCCAAGGTCGGAGGGCTCACGTCTTCGACCGTGAAAACCAGTGTATCGGTCGAACGCTGACGGAAGTGCTCGAACCGCACCGCGATCTGATTTTGGAGTTCTCGGACCAACCAAGCCTCCGACACACGCGCGAACTTGCGCGTCTGTGGATCGAATGCTTTCCACTCATCGTTCCGCCTTCTGCTTCCGGCGGGGTCGGCTGTATCATCCTCAATTCCAACGCGACAACAAACTTCTCGTTCACGAACGCCCTCGGCCTTGTTCCTGCCGACGACATCCGGGTTCTGCATCACGTCGTCGACGCACATCCCAATAGCGGCTGGATCGTTGCCCTTCATCATCATCTGATGGAGTACCCCATGCCGGTGAAAGCTTTTTCCGAGCGGATCGGTACGGCACTCATCAACGGAAGTTGGTTTGTTCGCAACGTGAAGTCGATTGCCAATCAGATCGTCGTAATGCATGGACACCGCCACATCGACTGGATCGGCAGAATTGGTGTTTTGAAAGTGGTGTCCGCGCCATCACCGGTCATGTCGTCAACTGACAACGAGCCGCCCTATTTCTACATCCACACCCTGAGCGTGGGGCGGGCTGGAAGCCTTGATCTGATGCCGCCGGAACGCGTCGAAATTCGCGAAGGACACAATGGGTGATTGAGTGAATGGTTCGGCTAGCGGCCGAATTGCAGCACGGTGCCAAAGGCTATGGCTAGCGTGAGCAGTACGACGCTGGCCACCGACCAGCGCCGAAGCACCTCATCTGTTCTATCAATCGTGGCGCCAAAGCGCGCGACGAGAGGCGCCAGCTTCTCCACAGGACGATAACGTCGCCCTCGGGAACTGTGGGTATCCGCGAGATGAAACGCGTCATGATCAGTGCGAACGTTGCACCGACCATGATGGGCCAAGATGCTCCCCATATGGCATCAATGCCGATAGCGTCCGTTAGCGAGTAATCTGAAATTTTCGCAAAAAGTGCCCAAGGCACAATGAAGGAAGCTCCGGCAACGAGGGCCCAGACCATCACCAGCGGGCGCTGCGGAGTTGCCATATGATCTTCGTTCACCAGCGACCCGAGGCGGCCAAGGAAATGCAGCATCAGCATTGTGCTACCTGCGGCCGACAGGCTGACAAGCAGCGCGGATACACCGTCGCCAAACAGCGGCTTGGTTGCGAATTTGGCCAAGGCGCCGCTGGTGAAGGGAAGCCCTGCGAGGCTCAGCGCCAGGAGCGCCATCGGGATGACCACGAACGATAGACGGTGGCGCTTGCCAGTCGCCCCGGCAATGCCGACGCCCAAGAACAGGGCGCCCTTCACCAAAAGATGATGCAACGCATAGAACGCCGCGAGTGCGGCCGTATCCGGCGACCCGGTGGTCATTCCAGCGCCAAGTATAGCGGCAACCACGCCCATCTGACTGACTGTGGAATAGGCCAATATGGTCTTTGCGTGCTGCTGCATAAGACCAACGAGAACGCCGTAAAATGCCGTGACTAGTCCCAGACCAACCAGCGCCATACCCCAGTCGGGCGACGGCACCTCCAGCGGCAGAAAGCGGATCAGACCGATCACACCAGCTTTCACGATGATGCCGCTCAGCACCGCCGAGGCGGGTATTGGCGCCACGGGATGTGCCAGTGGCATCCACACATGCAAAGGAACGAGCCCCATCTTGAGGCCGAAGCCCAAGATCAAAAGGAGCACTGCGGGGCTCTCCAGCGGTGAACCCGGCAACATCGCGACGGCATCACGGATCAGCGGGTTGCCGCCCGGCGTCGCTGTCACCAGCATGACGAAACCCAGCAGGATGAGTGCCTCGCCCACGAGCGCAAGGACCATATAGACGAGGCCCGCATGCTGTGCGCGCGCGGTGTTCTCGAAAGAGACGAGCCCGTAGGCGGCGAGACTCGCGAGCGAAAAGACAAGATAGAAGCTCGTCATGTCGGCCACGATGAAAACGCCAAGGCTTCCCGTCAGTGTGAGAAGCCACCAAATCGCAAATCGGCCAACGCCAGGTCGTCCGCGCAGTGCGATCGAAGCATAGAAGCCCGCAGCGCCCCACAGGAGCGATGCGCCCCCGAGCAACATCGCGCCGACCTCATCGAGGGCCAGGGTCAATCGGAGCGGCGCCGGGGCAATGACGATGTTGTCGCCGCGCTCAAGAAGAGCTGCCAGCAGGCCAGGAACCGCGGCCAACGGCAGCCATGTCAATATGCGCTCGTAGAATGCGGGGTGGAGACAGGCCACCACCATGGCAAGGGGAACCGCCATCGTCGCGACGAGTAGGAGGCCGGAGTCCATCATGGCAAGCCCACACGACCGATGCCGAGAAAAGCGAACGGCTGAAGCGGCACAAATCCGAGCACCACAGCGCAGATCGCGAGGCCGAGCACGGCCATTTCACGATACAGCGGGATGTGAGCCATGGTTTTAAAGCCGATTTCCGGCGCGGCCATCGCGCGGCCCAGGACGCGAAACACATAGCTCGCCGCCAGGATGCCGCCTACGAGGATCGCTGCTACGATCCACCAGTTGGCGGTCTCAGTTGCAGCCGTCAGCAGCATCAGTTTGGCGACAAAGCCACCACTTGGCGGCAGACCCATCAACGATAGTCCCGCCAAACCGAACGCCGCGACACTAATTGGTACAGCCGTCACCGCTCCGTTCAGATTGTCGATGCGGTCGTGGCCGAGTGCTTCTGCGATCAGGCCGGCCGCGAGAAACATCGAGGCCTTGGCTAGCGCGTGGGAGACGAGTTGGAGCACACCACCCGTCCACCCAATCGATTGCCAGGCGCTCGGCGCATCGCTCGCCATCACCAGCGGAAACACAAGGAAAAGGTAGCCGATCTGCGCCACAGTCGAATATGCGATCATCAGCTTGAGACGCACTTGCCGGAGCGCCATGACGCTGCAGAAAACAATGCTGGAAATGCCGAGCCAGGCAAGCATCTGGGCGGCTATTTGATTGCCGGGCTGCGGCGCCACGTCAAACCAAAGGCGAAGGATCAGAAAGAACGGAGCTTTCACGACCAATGCCGAGAGAACCGCGCTCGCCGCCGCCGGGGCGCCCGCGTGAGCTGGCGGTAGCCACAAATGCAGCGGGAACAACGCCGCCTTCGCCATGAGCCCGACGATCATCAGACTAAGCGCGACCGAAGTCGCCGGATCATGGCGAGCCAGCAGACGCAGCCCCGCGATATCCAGCGTGCCATAGGCTCCGTAGAGGAGTGCTGCACCCATGAGGTAGAAAACGGATCCGATCAGCGCAAACAAGAGATAGCGCAGCGCCGCCTGGACGGTCTCGCGCCGTCCATCGAGGCACACGAGAGGTACTGCGCTGAACGTCAACAGCTCCAACGCGACAAACAGGTTGAACAGGTCCTGGCCCAGGAACACGGTGTTGAGCGCGCTCCAGAGCCCGAGCATCAACGTCCAGAACACCATCGGACGGCGGGCTTCTGACGTGTCCGGCGGCGTGCTGAACGTTCCTCGGGCGAACAGGCCGACCGCGCACAGCACCAGTGCTGTCAAGACCATGAGAGTCGCCGACAGCCCATCGGCCCGCAGCGCAATGCCGAGCGGCGGTTGCCAGCCGCCCAATACATATGTGACGGCCTCGCCGGTGCGCGCAACCTCAGCCGCGATGGCGAGCGCAACCAAAAGGCCGGCGGGTAGGACGACATAGGCAATTCTCTCGGCCCGCCGCAGACCAAGGGCAAAAATCGCGAGCATCCCGACGACCGGCAGCATGACGGCGATGACCAGCAGCGCGCCACCCTCGGACGTGACATAAGCAGCCGGCATCATGATGCGCCGTTGTCCTGCTGCTCGGGCGACGTCGGCTCGATCGATGATGCGCCCGTCTCCTGCAGCCGCAACAACAGGGCGACTGCCAAGGCGGTCGACGCGAAGGCAACGACGATGCCGGTTATCACCATGGCTTGCGGCACGGGATCAGCGAGAAATCCGGCGGCCGCACCGCGCCGCGCAGCAATGCCGAACAGAAGGAATGTCCCGCTTCCCAGGAGGTTGAATGCAATGACCTTGCGGAGCGGTGTGGGATGAAGCACGAGGCCGTACAGACCGATCGCCACCAAACCAGCGGCGCAAAGCCCATACAGAGTGGCGGTGCTGATCATCTCGGAGCCCTCGCCGCAGGACCAGCCACCAACATCCCCAGAATGACTGCAATCGAAAGCGCGAGCGCCGCCTCGACAATGACGATGATCGGCTTGGCAAAAGCAGGCGGATAGGACAGGAAACCATTCGCGATCCAGAACCCCGCGAACCCTGCGACAAGGAACACGACAGGCCCCAGGACCACCAGCAACCGCAATGTGCGCAGGCGAATTTCGGGTGGCTCGCGCAAATCAGCCATCATCACCAGCAGCCACATCGCCGCCAGAACCGTACCGCCCTGAAATGTGCCGCCGGGATGGTCCGCGCCGTTCCAAATGAGATAGACGCCGATGACGACTCCAACCGGCGGCAGCACTTGCGCCAGAAATGTGAGCGCCCCACTGGATTGCTGCGCGCGCAGCGAAGCCGGCGCACCGCCCCAAAACACATCGGGCGTCAGCGTCCACACGCCGATGAGTGCCAGCACCAGCACGACCTTTTCCAAAAGCGTATCGAGGGCCCGGTAGGCCAGCAGCACGACAGTAATGGGATTTCCGAGACCGAGTTCACCCATGTTAGCTGCTGCTTCAGGTGCCAATGTTGCTGGCGGTTCAACCGGCATCAGAACGATCGCTGCCAAGCCAGCAGCAATCATCGAGCAAAGCAGACCCGTCAAGATCCGCAGTGAAAGATGCGGCCGCACGCTTTCGGCTTGGGTGGGCATCAGCCGTGCACACGCGCGCAATAGCAACAGACCCGTCGCGCCACCTCCGATGGCCGCCTCGGTCAGCGCCACATCGACGGCGTTGAGACGCATCCAGGCAAGTGACAGAAGAAGACCAACAACGATGAAACCGATGACCGCATCTCGCCTGTCGCGTACAGCGACCGTCCAAACGGCTGCGGTCAGGATGAGTAGCACCAGCGCGAGATCAGGCAGCAGGTTCATGCCGCCGCTCCGATCTTACGAACTGTGCGATCAGTTGACTGGCCGTCGCCGCGGCAAGCTGCACCAGCACCCAAACGACGACGAGCTTCAGTCCGCTCACCACGTCCGGGCTCTGCGGCAGAAGACCGAGGACGATGAAGCCGAAGCCCAGATTATCCGCCTTGGTCAATGCGTGCAGCCGAGTGAGCGTGTCTGGAAAGCGAAGAAGCCCGACAGTTCCAGCCAGGAAGAAGAACAACCCCGCGCCCACGGCGGCCATCGTAAAAATGTCGACCACGAGGCTCATGGATTGGCTTGCCCGTCCGGCTGCTTCGTACCGGGTTCGCCAAGAGTGAGTGCAACGGCGGCAAACGCGGCAAGCAAGGCCAAAACGAGTGCGATATCGATGATGGCGGTCAGCCCGCTGGCAGTTGCAATCAAGAGCGCAATGGCACCGCCGCCGGTGCCCAGTAACTGCGCGGCCATCATCCGGTCAGCGGGAGCCGGGCCCCACATCATCCGCGCAAGACCAAGACCGGTGAGCAGCAGCAGCAAGGCGGCAGCCACGTACAGAAACTCAATCATTGCGAGCCGGGCGTGTCCGCCCACCTCCGGTTATCTGCGCAAATAGTGCTTCTTCAGCTGCAAGCTGGGCTGCAACGGGTTGGCTCGTATCGAGGCAATGGATCAGCAGAGCGTCGGAATTGCCGACGCTGACCGGCAAAGTTCCGGGCTGAAGACTTATCAAAGCTAGAAAGGCATCACGTCCTGGGCCACGCTCCAGTTGGGTGGCATAGGTGATGAAACCTGGCTGAAGCGGCATTCGCGGGTCAAGCGCCCGGCGCGCAACATCCGCCCCCGCCACCAGCGATTGCCATGGGAGACGCATTGCAAAACGCCCGAGAGCGGTGGGAGAGAAATGGCGGTTGCTAATCGGCAAGAGACGTACGCTGACCCAGGTTGCCCAAGCAGCCGCCAGCAATCCGACCGCCAAATTGGTCGCGCTGAATTCAATCAAGATTATCCAGAGCGCAAAGTAAGCCCCAAACCGAGGCACTGTCCCGAGATTGAAAATTGAATGCATTGATGCAGCCAGTGTCGACATGAGGCTCCCCCAATGCCCATGATGCACATTATCCTCGGCAGTGCATCATTCAAGCGTAGTCTCCCTTCCTGATGAAACGCAAGTGTGAGGCGGGGGGCGACTGATTTGATTGGGTTCCAGTTGCGGCTGCTCCAATACAGGATTACCATTTATCGCGTGGCCAAATGGAGTAAACACTCATGAGTTGAATGCACAGGGGCGTGATCGCCATCGTCGTAGGCCTAAGCATGTGGTCGGTCAGCGCAGCTGAGGCTGCCCCGTTAGGTCCGGCCGCAGCCGTGAACCAGTCGGTCGGATCGATTGCGACCAATATCCATTGCAGGGCGTATCGGCATTGCCACCGCCGCTGTTGGTGGCGAAACGGCGTTCGTCGTTGCGCCCGGTATTGCCATCGCTGCGGTTGAACACACGTAGGATGACTATGACAAGATCAAGCGACGGCTTTCGCGCGAAGCCGTCGCAACTCACTTTGTGGCCTAGTGCCGGAGGCGACTCTGAGATCAAGCAGCGAGTGGCTTCCAGCTATTTTCAGATGGTTTGGTTTTAGTCTGAAACTTCTACTCTGGCTGTTACTCATCGTGTGGGGCAGCCTCGCCATTTACTATTCGAATTTGCCCTGGGCAGAATTGCGATTGGTGATTGCGACTTTATTCGCAGGCTTTTCTGTTTGGGTGCTGTGGCTATCGCGCCTAAAGCACGCCACTGCCGTCTTCATGACAGCTTTCCTGGCGGTATGTCTTTGGTGGATCCTCATCCCGGCATCGCACGATCGTCCATGGCGGCCGGAGGTTGCCGTGATGCCCCGCGCAACCATCGATGGTGACCGGATAAGCATCTCGGGTGTTCGAAATTTTCAGTTGGTCCCATTGAGCTTGTCGAGGATGTCGGCCCACGAGACGTATTTGAAGTTTTGAGCCGCGCCGGGATTTTCATCATCCTGGACGACCAGCAACCCAGACGGATATTGGTCACCGAAGTTACCGACCGTCAGAGCAATACCATCTGTGCCGGTCACCTCATCAATCTTTTTGTCGGCGCTGGCGACGATACGGAAGCGCGCAACAAGCTTCGTATCCGGCAGGGAGAAGAGCGCGTACGTGCTATTGCCCTGGATCGATGCGATCAGGAAACCGCCATCCTTTCCATCAGGCGCGAGCGTCAATCCCTCGATATCTGCAACGAGGTCCTTACCGTCGACCGCGGCAATGAGTTCGCGTTGTTCGCCAGCGTCGGGTTCCGCACCTAGCTTCCAGATGCCGCGCAACTCGTCCCCAACATAAAGAATCCCCGTCCGATCATCGGCAACGCAGCCTTCAGCGATAGACCCGAAAGCAAACTTTCGCACGAGCTCTGCCTTTATCCCTTGATCGGAAGACGAAAGCCCGAATTGACGGAACTCACCATCCTTGCCGATCACAATGGCGAACAAAGCTCCGGTCTTTGCGCTGCGGTACATGCAGAAGCCATAAGGGTCGGTGAGATCTGTCGCGATGAATGACCCGTCGTCTTGAGTAACTTTGAGTGTGGCGGGATCGAGGACAAAGAAGCTGATGCCAAGCTTTGTTCGATTGCTTGCTCCAACGAGCACGCGCGGGCCGGCAACTGTCTTGAAGTCGGAGCGAAGATCTACATTGTTAACGCGCCCCACGGGAAAGAAGTCGACCTTAGCCCCGTCGAGACCGAAGACGAACAAGCCACTCTTCTTATCGGTTCCGAAAATGAGGCTTTTGTCCGCCGCTGTTGGGTTCAGCCAAACTTCTGCATCATCGGCTGCATCTTCCATCGACTTTGCTGGCTCGGTCTCCATTCGCGGCTCAACATCAAAAAGTTTGATGTCACTGGCGATTGCTTCTGCATGACTATGCGCCATGCAAGCAATGAGCGCCACCGCAGCAAACATTCCAGTCTTGAGCATGGTCGAATTCCCTTGGGCGTTTTTGGTTGGAAGATATTGAGGTCAAAGAACCTCGACCATGAAATCCGTGGCAGCGGCGAATGACAGTCACATGACGTCGGCATTCGGCAGATTACCTACGGATGCGATGCAAGCACGGTAGCGATCGCATCATCGAACTGTCATCCAATTGTAGTCAGTCCGTTACAACGCATTGCAAAATTCGCCTCGGCTCAGCGCAAAGGCCGTTTCGCATCAGCACTCGGCACTCGCAGCGCTTGTTCGTGAAAAGCATGGGGCGGGTATGATTAAGGGTCGAGTATCAAAGGGGACGGGGTATTTGCTCGCCTCCGTATCTGTAGCTGCGATGTTTTCGTCCAGCACATCTGAAGTACAAGCGCAGGCGGTCCAGACGACCGACGAACTCATCGTCTATGGAACCGTCGTCACGCGAAATAGAAGCGACACCGTCGCGCCCGTTCTCTCCTACGATCTCGAGTATTTCCAGCGCTTCGAACCAATCTCTGCGGGCGATGCCTTGAAGCGTGCTCCCGGCGTCAGCTTCAGCAGCGACGTTCTCGAATATGACAGGATGCAGTTGCGCGGATTGCCCGCGATCTACGCCCAGGTCCAGATCAACGGCCAAGCCATGACGGGTGGCGGCAACGATCGCGTCTTCGCTGTCGACCGCATCCCGGCCGAATTGATCGACAGCGTTGAAATTATTCGCAGTCCTTCGGCAGACGTATCGTCTGAGCAGATCGCCGGTGCGGCCAACATCAACCTCAAGAAGGCAGGTAGCATTAAGGGCGGCTGGGTCCGTGGCAGCGGTTTCGGAGTGGAGGGCGATGAACTACGTGGCGCCGGCTCGATCGGCTACGGCGATACCGTCGGCGACACGTCCTATCTCTTCTCGCTCGACGTCCAGCAGCGCCGAAATCCAAAAGTGAAATCGGCCAATGTCTTTGAACTCAATCCAGGCGTCGATCCTCAAGCAGTCGTCGACCAGAACGACACCCGCGATGGCACAGACTACTCATTCAATGGTGAGATCGCCCAGAAGGTCGGCGATGGTCTGCTCCGGCTTTACGGCTTCTATGTCTACACCGATCGTGAGGAGACGGAATTCACCGAGACATTCGGCGCCGACGCGTTTTTCAACCGTGATGGCCTCGAACAGGTCGAGAACCAGACCGAAGACATACAGCAGCAAAACTTGAGCATCGTCGGTGACTACAGGTTGCCTGTCGGAACGGACGAAGCGCAAGTCCTCTTCGGCTACAACCTTTTCCGTGACGACCTTGATACGAATGAGGACTTAACCGAAATCGGTGACCCGACTGAAATCCAGCAGGAATTTATCGATACGAAGGATCAGGATTGGTTCGGGACGCTCGCCTACACCGCAAACCTCAGCAATTTGGTTTCGGTCAAGTTCGGTGTCGATGGCCGCATCAAGACTCGTGACTTCAGCGAAACGATACTCGTAGCTGAAGTTCCTGATCCGCTCGAAGCAATTCCCGGGCTCGGCGCATTTGATCTCGAGGAGCGGCGCGCGGACCCGTACATAAAGGCGAATTGGAACCTTCTTCCGAACCTCACCGTCGAGACAGGTGTTCGCTACGAACTCACCAGTCGGGAAATCTCAGGACCAGGACTTGGCACCAACAGCATAGATTTTTCCGAGCTCAATCCATCGGCGCACATTCGCTATGGACTGACCGAGACGACGCTGTTGCGCTTCTCGGTGGCTCGTACGGTTCTGCGGCCCGCCTTTGACCAGCTGACGCCGGCGGTGCTGCTCGAGGAGCCGACAGACCGGTTTGCAACAGAGGGCAACCCAGATCTCGCCCAAGAGACAGCTTGGGGTATCGACGTTGGCTTCGATCAGAAATTCGGCGATCGCGGGATCTTCGGTTTCAACTTCTTCAACCGAGACATCAAGGACAAGATCGAACTGGCAGGAACAGGTCGCACGACCAATTTTCCAGCCGGCGACGAGCCTTGCGAAGATTTGAACGGCGACGATGCGCAGTGCGAAATTGTGACGTTCCAAAATCTAGGCAACGCCCGCGCCTATGGCATCGAGGTCGATGTCGACGCGCCGCTGACGTTGCTGGGGCTGCCCGACACGACGATCTTTGCGAATTACACTTGGCTGAAGACAGAAGTTGTCGACCCAGTCACCGGAAAGAAGCGAGCCTTCAATGACCAGCCGGATTACATCCTCAATGTCGGCTTCATCCATAGCCTGACGGAGTGGAATTCGGCATTTGGCGCAAGCTATCAGCAGCGCGGAGATAGCTCTGAATTCCTCTTCGATGAAGTCACCGAACTCTCCTACGAAGGAAATCTGGAAGCCTTCTGGGAAACACGTTTTGGAAAGTCGACCGTCCTGCGCTTCACAGCCGCGAACCTGCTGGATGCGGAAAAGGTCGAGGACGTAACGGTCTTCAATCCAGATCTCACAGGTGTGGCTGAGGAAGGTGAAGTCGAGACCGAGCGGAGCGGCCGTCTCTTCCTGATGACGTTGCGACAAGCCTTCTAATCGCAACGTTTCCAATTTGTAGCTGACCCCGGCTCAACGCCGGGGTCTTGCCGTTAGAACAACACCCGCGGAGACAGTGCCATGAGAGTCCGAAACAACTGCATCACAAGACTTCCTGTATCCCGGATTGTGGTCAATTCATTTGCGTTGTTGACGATGGTGTCGCTCTTCTGCGGCGACGTTACGGCTCAGCCGCTAGAGCCAATTCCACCCCCTGCTGAGAGTGCAGCCGATCCTGCGCCCTCTCGATCCCTCGAACCCTCTCCGCCTTCTGCCCAAACTCCTGTGCAATCTCCCGTCCCGGCCGTGACCGTGCCGGATGCCCCATCGCCGTCGAGTGCCGCGCCGGCGCCACTCAGCGCATCGCCGCCCACGGGCCAGGCACCAAATGCAACGACGCTCCCCGGGCCGACAGCCGATCCAGGGTCGACGGCACCCGCTCCATCCGCGCCGTCGGCTTTGCCCTCTCCGGCAATGGCGCCCCCGGCTCCAGTACTTCCGCATGATCTGTCGCCGTGGGGCATGTTCATGGCGGCTGACGTCGTCGTGAAGGCGGTGATGATCGGGCTGGCGTTAGCGTCCTTGCTGACATGGACTGTTTGGGTGGCGAAATCGCTGGAGCTATCTGCAGCGCGCCGCAGTCTGAAGAAGGCGCTCGGCACATTGACGCGATCAACCAGCCTCGCAGACGCGGCGCAGAAGATCGGAACGAGCGATCGCCACGCTCGGGCATTGATTGAACAGGCCGAGCTTGAATTGCGGCTTTCGTCTGATGTCCTGGCGAACACAGGGGCACGGGATCGCATCGGCACACGCCTTCAGCAGGTCGTCGCCTCGGCCGGCCGCACGATGAACCGCGGCACCGGTGTTCTCGCCACCATCGGTTCGACAGCACCCTTCATCGGCCTCTTCGGAACGGTGTGGGGGATCATGAATAGCTTCATCGGAATCTCGAAGTCGCAAACAACAAACCTGGCAATTGTTGCGCCCGGCATTGCCGAGGCACTACTGGCCACTGCGATCGGCCTCGTCGCAGCCATTCCAGCCGTCATTATCTACAATAACTTCTCGCGCTCGATATCATCCTATAAAGCGCTTCTGGTGGATGCTGCATCCGAAGTCATGCGGCACGTATCGCGCGATCTCGACCGCGGCTTGAAAATCCAGCCTGTCAGAGCGGCTGCGGAGTGATCTGACCATGTCCGTCAAACTGCACGACGACTCGGATGAGTTGACTGAGAACCACGAAATCAACGTAACGCCGTTCATCGATGTGATGCTGGTGCTCCTGATCATCTTCATGGTCGCAGCCCCGCTGTCGACGGTCGATGTTGCAGTCGACCTCCCGGTTGCCAAAGCCAATCCTCAGCCGCGACCCGACAAGCCGGTCTATCTGAGTGTGAAATCAGATCTCAGCTTGAGCCTTGGAAATGATGCCGTTCCCGAGAATGCACTAGGTGCCACCCTTCTTCGCGTCACGAACGCGGACCGCGAGCAGCGGATCTTTCTGCGAGCGGACAAGGCCGTTCCATATGGCGAACTCATGCGGGTCATGAACCTCTTGCGCGCCGAGGGCTATCTGAAGATCGCTCTAGTCGGGCTCGAAGACACAGCGACAGAAAGACCAGCAGGATCGACTGCGACACGTCCATGACAACGACCTTTGCAGCACCGCTCGAAGCCTATCCCCGCAAATTCGTGCGCTGGAGCGGCGCGTTCCTATGCGCGCTGTCGTTCCATGGCGTGATCATTGCGGGAGCTTTGTTGGCTATTAGCCAGCAGGAGCCGGAGGATGGTGGTGTCATCACGCTGGATCTGCCGCCCCTCGCCGTGGAGAGCACGTCGACGGAGCCAGACAATTCCGAGGATGCCCAGGATACCACGACGGCTCCGCCCCCGTCCGACGCAGAAGATGATGCCCCGCAGCCGGATGAAGCCGAGCCAAAGTCCGCAGAAGAGAATGAGCCACCAACGCCCGAACCTGCAATTGAAAAAGCCGACGTCCCCGAGCCCGTTGCTCAGCCTGTCGAAGAGATCGTCCCAGAAGCGCCAAACGCACCGGAGCCGGAAGTCGTTTTGCCAAAGCTCGTGGAGCAACCAACCACGGTAAAGGCACCCGAGAAGGTTCAACCCGAAGCCAAAAAGCCGGTGGTGAAAAAGGCGGTGGACCGCAAGCCTGTGACGGATAACAACGGCAAAAAAGCTGGACCGAAATCCAACAGCAAGGCGGCGAGCGCCGCTGCGGCCAGCGGCGGCAAATTCAGCCCGAACGCGATTTCCCGGCCGCATCCCCCGTATCCGTCGTCAGCACGCGCTTCGCGTATCGAAGGCACAGTTGTCGTACGCTACACGGTGTCGCCATCGGGTTCCGTCACGGGAGTGTCGGTCCTGAGCGCCAGTCCACCAGGCGTTTTCAACTCCGTGACAGTTTCCGCCGTGCGGAACTGGCGCTTCCGTCCTTCTGCCGGCGGCGGATCCGGCACGACCACTATTCGCTTTAAGCTACGCAGACTTTGACGCTGACTGTATCTCTACTCGCAAAAAAGGGCAGTCTGCTGACTGCCCTTTAATTGGTTCCGCCTCAGGCGGATGTGTGTTGATTACTGCGAAGAGGAGCCGCCCGTAGACCCGCTGCCTGACGACGATCCACTTGAAGACCCGCTGCCCGACGAGCCGCTCGATGACCCGCTCGCTGACGAACTCTTGACAAGTCCTTTATTACAAGCGGCCATCCACTCATTCTGGTCGATCGTCGTGTCTCCGTCAGGATTAGCGGACTTGAAGTCGCTGACGAAGGGAGCAGCCTGCGTCTGCGTCAGACCGGCACCACCCGATTTGTTGGCCTGCTGCCAAAGATTGGTGCATTCACTCTGGCTGAGCTTGGTGCCACCGGCAGCCGACGATGGATTTGCTGGCTTTGCTGTTTGTGCAAGAGCACCAGTTGTTCCGAGGCAGAATGCAGCAGCGGCTGCAAGCATGACGTGTTTCATGGGGGATCCTCCGAGTAGAAACTTTGTTTTTGCTATTATGCTCATCTTGGGTGTGCTCGCGTTGCCAGCACACAGGAGAGAACGCAACCACGGCTTCTCCGTTCCGGTTTTTTCGTTGGAACACCGCTGCAGACGAGGCAATCTAAAGCAAGCGACATGGGACGTTCGGGGGACGCATGAAGATTGGCGGGCACGCGGGGTGGCGGGCGCGCATTGGCATCGTGGCATCGGCACGGAGGTCAATCATTGCGCTGATCGTAAGCCTCAGTCTTTCTGGATCTGCGCTCGCAGCTTCGCAGACGTTGGGACCCTTCGGCCCCGAAGGACCGCGCATGCGCGAACAACTGTGGCTAGTTCCGAGTGGCGATCCGAAGACGCAACTTCGGGCAACCGTTTTTCGTCCTGAAGAAACTTCAGCCGATTCGCCTCGCCAACAACCTCTTGTTGTCATCAATCACGGCACCGACGAATTAACTCGCCTGTCCGTTTCTATGCCCGTGTACTATTGGCTTTCACGCTGGTTTGTCGATCGCGGATATGTCGTGGTTATCCCTCAACGGCGCGGCCATGGAGCAACAGGCGGCGAACTCGCAGAGTCTATTGGAACATGTGAGACGGCGGACCACTACGTGTCTGGTCAGATTGCAGCGGACGATATTGCTGCCACGATCGACTATATGATCGGGCAAGCCTTCGTGGCACCACGGAACGTTGTTGTTGTCGGTATTTCAACGGGCGGTTGGGCATCGCTTGCGCTTGCATCCCGCAACGTGCCTTCAGTTGGATCTATTGTAAACTTTGCCGGCGGCCGCGGAGGGCATGCTTACGGACGACCAAATGCTATTTGCAATTACGATGGTTTGCTTTCCACTGCGAACTTGTTTGGCCAAACAGCACGACAACCAAGCATCTGGTTGTATTCAGAGAACGATAGCTATTTCTCCCCCGACGTTGCTCTTGCACTTGCGCGCGAATGGCAACTTGGAGGTGGCAGTGTGCAGACGCACATCTTTAGTGCGCAAAACAACGATGGACATGCGATCGCCGATGATCGCGCAGACTGGGATCTTTGGGGCGATGTGCTGGATGAATTCATTGGTCATCATCGTAACGATGTGGCGGCGTCGGCAGAGTCAAGAGACGAACCGTTCAAAGAAGCAGCGACGGACCAGTCACCGCCGGGTAATCATTTATCACTACAAACAGGATCAGTTGATCTCAGCCAGTAATCGTCGCGTGGGGCTTGAACATGAGACAGGGCGAAGGGGGATCACGGCATCGGTATCTTCAACTGCACGCGCGCAGTATTCGGCACCCGGTCCTCACCGGTTTCAAACCCCTCAATCGACGTTGACAAACTGAGCGAGTATTGGGTCGGCTCCTGGATCACAACGCCGGCCGCCGCTGAAGGCGAAAACTTACCCTCATCTATGGCACCCGGATTGAACTGACCCTGCATCATGACGAAGGGTTCAATGTGTTGGCCACCTTCTAACGCAAACTTATGCGCCAGCCGCGGACTGATGGCTACACCTGTGCTTGCGTCATCAACGGCCGGCGGCGCGTCAGTGGGAACACGTGTCGCCGACCAAGTTCCCTTGGTTTCGATGCTCAGCACAGGCGATAGCTTGAATTTCGCGTAGGCCGCGAGCCGATCCTGCATTTCCGGAGCGAGCGCCGGTCCGGCATCATCGGCGGAGCCGGCCAGCAAGCCGGAAATACCCGTTTCAACAGCCTGGGACATTCGGTAGTCAACGCCAGCAGTGACGAGGGCCGCCTGCTGTGTGTTCAATCCGGCAGCAGCGACATTAACTCGCGTCCAGACATCTATCGGCAGTGCCACCCGAGGCGGTCGCGGCATCGCCATGAGAGCGGGTAGTTCAAGGCCTTCCATTTTTTTGGCGAGTTGCCGGGAATTGTAGTCCCGCCATGACGCGAGACTAGTCACGGTGGCGACACCGTGGTCCGTAGGGGTAACCAAAACTGGAGGACTAACCGTAATCCCCACTGGCTCACTCAGCTGGGTTGCAAAACACGAAGCATCACAACTGCTTTCTAGCCCAACAGCAAAGCGCGAGCCGGCAGCTAACCCAGCTATCATCATCACAAACGCAATACAACGCGACATGACGAGACGGTGATGCGGAAATGGGACGAGCGTGAGGCGCGCCGAATGAAAGAATGATCCGCGGCCAAATAAACCAGTGTCGCACGACGCTTCAACCGACCACTGTCCATCGCACCGCTGGAAGGGTATTGAAGGGTCGCTTGTCAGAACTCGGGGCGAGCGATGAAGCTTAGCAGGACCTGTGAACACCGCATCATCCAACCGCTATGACGCCATCATAATCGGAGCCGGCGCCGCAGGCATGATGTGTGCCTTCACGGCGGGTCAGCGCGGACGCAAGGTTCTCTTGATTGATCACGCCGACGAGCCGGGGAAAAAAATTCTCATCTCAGGCGGCGGCCGGTGCAATTTCACCAATCTTCATACCCCGCCCGAGCGGTATCTCTCAGCCAACCCTCACTTTGCCAAATCGGCACTGCGCCGCTTCCCTCCTGAAGACTTTATCGCCCTGGTCGATCGCCACCGCATCTCCTGGCACGAGAAGGGGCTCGGGCAGCTCTTTTGTGATGGATCGGCCCGGCAGATCGTCACCATGCTTCTCCATGAGTGCGCCAAAGGACACGTCGAGACGAGGTTGGGCCACAGCATACGCGAGTTAGAACACGCGGACGGAATGTACCGCGTCAGCTACGGTGATGAGGTCGCTACTGCGCCTGCACTCGTGATCGCGACTGGTGGCCTTTCCATACCAAAAATGGGGGCGACCGGCTTCGCCTACGATATAGCCCGAAAGTTCGGCCTTGCGGTTCTCGCGCCCCGACCAGCACTCGTGCCGCTGACACTCGGCAAAGACGAGATGCTGTTTCAGTCTTTATCGGGTGTTTCAGCGGACGTTGTCGCCCGAGTTGGTGCCGTCGAATTTCGAGAGGCAGCGCTGTTTACACACAAGGGACTGTCGGGCCCAGCTGTGCTCCAGATTTCGTCGTACTGGACGACGGGCGAGGAGATTGGAATCAATTTTCTACCGCAGAGCGGATCGGTCTGGCTCATTGAGGCTAAGCGCAAACAGCCCCGTTCCCAGGTACGATCCGTTCTTGCGCATGCATTGCCTGCGCGTCTTGCGGAGGCGCTGGCAGAGCGTACGGGCGTCCGAGGGGAGCTCGCCAATACTCCCGACCGAATGCTTGAGCATGCTCAGCAGCTGCTTTCTGACTGGCGCTTTCGCCCCACCGGCACTGAAGGCTTCGCCAAAGCGGAAGTCACGGCCGGGGGTATCAGCACCGATGAGCTGTCCTCACAGACCATGCAAGCAAGAAAAGTCAGCGGACTTTATGCGATTGGCGAAGCGGTGGATGTGACGGGTTGGCTGGGCGGTTATAACTTTCAATGGGCTTGGGCAAGCGGCTGGGCGGCAGGTCACGCTCTATAGCTCGCTAGCATCAGTCGACCTTGCCTGCACACGAAGTGCTCCGATCTTGCGATTAGGGACGCTCTAGCGGCGGCGGAAGGAGGCGTGTTGCGGCCGTGGCGATCATCGCCTGCACGTCGAGACCGGGCGCGACGTTCTCATAGTCTTCATCGATGAGAAGACATGCAGCACCATGCACGAACGTCCATAGCCCGAGCGCAATATGCATTGCGTCGCCTTCCGCATTGTTCCGCGCGCAATAGATCGAAACCTGTTCGATGACGTTGCGGAAACAAGTGCGGCCCGTCTTTTCAACCTCTGCGGCGCGCTTGATTGCGCGATTGTGCCCGAACATCAGTCGGAACACCGCGGTCTCCTCGAGAGCAAAGGCGAGATAGGCCTGTCCCATCGCGATCATACCGTCGATTGTGCCTTCGCCTTTCGAGCGCACGGCGGCGATCGAACGCTCCGCCAAACGATCGAAGCCCTGCTCGACGATGGCTTCAAGTATCTCGAGCTTGTCGCGGAAGTGCTTGTAGGGAGCGGCTGTAGAAACACCCGCAACTCGGCACGCATCGGCCAGCGAAAAGTTTTCGGCGCCTTTCTCGACGAGCAACTGATGCGACGCATCGATCAGCGCCTGGCGTAGGTCGCCGTGATGATAGCGCGGCTTGCGCACTGCTGCGCCCGTGGGAGGTGATGTCGACATGATCTCATCATCAGCGATTTGTCGAAAGCGTCAAAGTTAATCAAACTAACTCTGGCCAAGTGAGTGCCACTAACATAAGTTAGCGAGGCTTACTTCTCAAGTGGTTTCGTAGCTGCCTTCGGGAATATGAGGTGAAAACAATGGCTTCGAATGTCCCTTCCCAGTTGCTCATCCTTGCCACTGCCTGTGTCGGTGCAGCGGCGCTGGCTGGCTGCAAAGCCGAAGCGACCTCCTCAGCGGGGGCGCGACCACAGACGGTCGAGACGGTGACCGTAAAATTCGAACCGGCGGTGCAGACCTGGAGCTACGTCGGTACGGTGAAGCCCCGCTACCAATCCGACCTTGGCTTCCGCGTCGCGGGAAAAATCACGGCGCGTTTGGTTGAGGTGGGCGGCGTGGTGAAAAAGGGTGACGTGATTGCCCGGCTTGATCCAACCGACTTTGATCTCACGCTGGCGGCCCAAGAAGCAGAGGCAGCCGCTGCCAAGACCAACCGCGATGAAGCGATCGCAGCGCTCGAGCGGTTTCGACTACTTTTCAATGACGGGCACATCGCTCAGGCGGCTCTCGATCAGCGCGTCTCTGCGGCCGCCGAAGCCAAGTCGCGCGTTGAACGAGCCGAGCGCAATGTTGATCTTGCGCGCAACCAACTCACCTACACGAACCTTGTGTCGGATAGCGACGGCGTCGTCGTAGCCATACCGATCGAAGAAGGCCAGGTCGTTACGCCCGGACAACTTGTTGCCCGCGTTGCCAGGCGCGATGCCCTCGAGGTCGAGGTGGCGCTGCCCGAGCAGGACGTCGAAGCGGCGCGAACTGCAACCGGCGAAGTCGATGTTTGGGGCGGGGGCTCTTCGCGCTTTCCCGTCACGTTGAGGGAAGTGGCCCCCGATGCCGATCCGGTATCGCGCACCTACCGGGCCCGCTTTTCATTGCATGGTGCCGGAGGCGCTCTCGATCTCGGCCGCACCGCTACCGTTCATCTTCAGGCACGCGAACAGCAGAGCGGCGCCGCGCTACCTCTCGCGGCCATTGCCAATGATGGTCCCGCGCCCGTTGCATGGGTTGTCTCCGAGGACGGCACCCGCGCAATCCCTCGTCCGGTGACCATCAGGGCCTTGGAAAAAGACCGTGCACTGGTGTCGTCGGGTGTTCGCGCGGGTGACCGTGTCGTCGCCTTTGGCGTTCACATGCTCGACCTACAAAAGGCGATCCGGCCAATAGAATCGCGCGCGCTCTACAGCCAAAAATAACGGAGACGTAAGCATGTCCAAAGGCCTCGTCGTCGTCACCGGCGCCTCCGGATTTATTGCGAAGCACATTGTATTGCAGCTTCTCAACCTGGGGTATTCGGTGCGTGCCACAGTGCGCTCGCCATCACGTGAGGCCGAGCTTCGTGCCGCGATGTCCCAGCATGCGGATGCCGGGACGAGTGTCGAAAGGCTTCTTTCATTTGCGCTTCTCGATCTGGAACAAGACCAAGGGTGGGATGAGGCGCTAGCCGGTGCTGACGCTCTCATCCACACCGCGTCACCGTTCCCGCTTGTGCAGCCCAAAAACGAAGACGACGTGGTTCGGCCTGCGGTCGATGGGACGCTGCGCGCACTGCGGGCTGCAAAACGAGCGAACGTGTCCCGCATCGTGCTCACCTCGTCCGGCCTCGCGGTTCTCCTTGCCAAGCCGAATGGAAAGTTGCGTCTCGACGAAAGCGATTGGAGCTCACCCAACGACCCGCGCGCGACGCCTTATGCGAAATCCAAAATTCTAGCCGAAAAGGCCGCCTGGACCTTCGTTGAAGCAGAACCGGCGATTGAACTTACCGTCATTAATCCAGGCTTTGTAATCGGCGCGCCGCTCGATCGTTCCTTTGGAACCTCGCTGCGAGTGATCCAGCGGCTCCTTAAATCCAAGGACCCGATGTTGCCTAAATTCGGCTTCCCGATTGTGGACGTGCGCGACGTCGCGCGGATGCATGTTGCATGTCTCGCCTTGCCCGAAACAGCAGGAAAACGCTACCTCGGCGGAGATGAGTTTCTTTGGTTTCCTGAAATGGCGGAAATCCTCCAGTCGGCATTTTCAAACCGCCACATCGTCACCCGCCAGGCACCGAACTTCGTCATCCGTCTTCTGGCGCTATTTGATTCTGAAATTCGCACGATCGTACCAAATCTCGACCAGCGCACCGAGGTCACAGCCGATCGAGCCCGCCGGGACCTTGGCATGAGCTTTCGACCCGCGGCAGAGGCTGTCGTCTCTGCAGGGCGGTTCTTGATCGACAACACACTCGTTTAGTCCGCCTGGGGAGGCCCGAGATGCGCTTCAATCTCTCCGAAATCGCCGTCCGCAATCCTGCGGTTGTGCTTTTTCTGATCATCGCCACGGGCCTTGGTGGCATCTGGGCCTACCTCAACCTTGGCCGGGCGGAAGATCCGAACTTTACTGTCAAGACGATGGTGGTGCAGGCCCTTTGGCCGGGAGCCACATCTGACGAGGTGCAGCGCCTCGTTGCCGAGCCGCTGGAGAAGCGGCTTCAGGAAATGCCGGAACTCGACTACGTGCGCACGTACTCGCGTCCTGGACAGGTCGTTCTGCAAGTGCAGTTGAAGGACAGCACGCGCGGCCGCGCGGCGACGGAGGCTTGGTATCAGGTCCGAAAGAAGCTTGGCGACAGCCGCATAGAGTTGCCCCAAGGCGTGATCGGGCCATTCTTCAACGACGAATACGGCGACGTTTTTTCGGCTGTCTACATGCTAACTGGCGACGGTGCGACGCGGGCTGATCTCAAACGGCAGGCGGAAACGCTGCGGCGTTCTCTTTTGCGCGTGCCTGACGT
The DNA here is from genome assembly GCA_963708775.1 of uncultured Alphaproteobacteria bacterium. Taxonomy (GTDB): domain Bacteria; phylum Pseudomonadota; class Alphaproteobacteria; order Rhizobiales; family Hyphomicrobiaceae; genus JAGVSR01. The sequence continues at coordinate 149,951 of CAVPTI010000015.1, forward strand.
GGCGAAGGTCGTGTTGGTCGGCGACGTACCCGAACGCATCTACGTTGAAATAAGCTATCGCAAGCTTGCAACCCTCGGCATCCCAGCCGAGACCATCTTCAACGCCATCGGCGAGCAGAATGTGATGACATCGGCCGGGGCGATCGATACCGACGCCGACCGTATTGAAGTCCGCGTCAGCGGCGCTTTCACAGGTGAAGAAGCCATTCGCGCCGTTCCGGTCGAAGCCGACGGCAAGACCTTTCGGCTGGGCGATATTGCCGACATACGCCGAGGTTATGAGGACCCTCCTGCATTTCTCGTTATGCATAGGGGCAAAGCCGCCGTGGGAGTGGCGGTCGCCATGGCCGAAAATGCGAACGTACTGGAACTCGGACGTAACCTTGAAAAAGCTATCGCCGAAATTCAGTCCGATATCCCGCTTGGCATTCAGATCGAGCAGATCGCCGACCAGCCGCGCGTGGTCGAGGAGTCTGTAGGTGAATTCCTCACATCGTTCGGAGAAGCGCTGGCGATTGTTCTTATCGTCAGCTTTTTCTCCCTCGGCTTTCGTGCCGGTATTGTGGTGGCGCTTTCGGTTCCGCTCGTTCTTGCGATCGTTTTCGTCGTCATGTTCGCAAACGGCATGAACCTCGATCGAATCACTTTGGGCGCCCTCATCATTGCGCTCGGGCTCCTCGTCGATGATGCCATTATCGCCGTCGAGATGATGGTCGTGAAGATCGAGGAGGGTTTCGACCGATTACGCGCTGCCGCGTTCGCCTGGGAGTCGACAGCATTTCCCATGCTGACCGGCACCCTCGTTACAGCCGCTGGCTTTCTACCCGTCGGCTTCGCCAAATCCACAGCCGGAGAGTACGCCGGCAACATCTTCTGGATCGTCGGACTGGCCCTGATCGTATCCTGGATCGTGGCCGTCGTCTTCACTCCGTACCTCGGCACGAAGATCCTGGTCCAACGCACAGGTTCCCATCACAAATCTCATGCATATGACGGCCGCAGCTACCGCGCACTCCGATCGGCGGTCAACTGGTCCCTCAAGCGGCGCTGGCTCGTGATCATCGCCACTGCTCTGTCTTTTGCTTCTGCAGTCGCAGGTATGGCGCTTGTGGAGCAACAGTTCTTTCCGACGTCCTCACGCCCCGAGCTTTTCATCGAAGTGCGAATGCCAGAGGGGACATCGATCGAATCGACCGCCAAAGCAGCGGCCGAGGCCGAAAAACTGCTCGCTGGCGATGCGGATGCCGTCATGTACACGACCTACATCGGGCAAGGATCGCCCCGATTTTTCTTAGCGCTGAACCCTGTGTTACCCAACCCCAGCTTCGCCCTCACCGTTATTCTGACCAAGGACGCAGTCGCACGCGAGCGGCTGAAGGAAAAGCTTGAGAAAGCAATTGCCGATGGTGCGGTGCCGCAAGCACGCATTCGCATCGACCGGTTGAATTTCGGTCCCCCTGTTGGCTTCCCCGTACAGTTTCGCGTCGTAGGCGAAGACCCGCAAACGGTGCGCGAGATTGCGCACAAGGTCCTCGCGATTATGCGCACGGATCTGCGCGCTGTCGATCCGCAGCTCGAATGGAACGAGCAGGTGAAGAACATCACGTTAGAAGTCGATCAGGATCGCGCACGCGCTTTCGGCCTTAACACGGCGCAGGTATCGGGAACGCTGCAAACGCTGCTCTCCGGACGGACGGTCTCAGAATATCGCGAGGGAATTGAAATTCTCGACGTTATCGTCCGAGCGGTGCCGGGCGAACGTCTCGATCCTGGACACATCGGCGACTTGACTATTTTGGCGCGCAACGGCCAGGCCATTCCGCTGCGTCAGGTCGCAACCATACGCTACGGCTTCGAAGAGCCCATTCTTTGGAGGCGCAACCGTGACCTCAATCTGAGCGTCAGGTCGGATGTGGCGCCTGGCGTCCAGGCACCGACCGTGACAGCCTCGCTCGCGCCCAAGTTGGCGGAACTAACGGGAACTCTCCCATCTGGATATCGCATCGATGTCGGCGGCGCCGTGGAGGAAAGCGAAAAGGCGAACATTGCCCTGTTCAAAATCTTCCCCGTGATGTTTGCGGCCATGCTGACGATCCTGATGTTGCAGCTCAGAAGCTTTGCAAAGCTCTTTCTGGTGTTTTTGACCGCCCCCCTGGGCCTTATCGGAGCGGTCGCAGCGCTTCTCGTTTTTGATGCACCGTTCGGGTTTGTCGCGTTGCTCGGCGTCATTGCGCTGGCCGGCATGATCATGCGCAATGCCGTGATCCTGATCGACCAGATTGATCACGATCTGGCCGCAGGCCTTCAACCTTGGAACGCTATTGTAGAGAGCACGGTCCGCCGCGCCCGCCCTGTGGTTCTGACGGCATTAGCTGCCATACTGGCCATGATCCCGCTCGCGCGCAGCGTGTTTTGGGGGCCGATGGCGGTGAGCATGATGGGTGGGTTGCTCGTCGCAACTATACTGACACTCATGTTTCTGCCGGCGCTGTATGCGGCTTGGTTCCGTGTGCCGCGCTCGGCCATCGCGCCGGCCTCCCCCGCCGCCGGGTTTCATGAGCCGAATCTGCAAGCAACCCATTAGGTCTCGCATGGTCGCTACACCAGTGCACGCCGCTTCATAATTGGTTGCGGCGGTTTTGGGCCGTTCGGCTATTTCATGGAACTCAGAGCCTGTTCCAAGAACTTATCAAAATACGCGACGGTAATGAGACCTTGGCGCGGAAATTCAATATCGGTAATGATGTACAGCGCGATCGAGACCGAGGCTGCAAAAGTCACCATATGAACGAAGCTACGCCGCTTTGCAGCTCCCATACCAAAACCACCCAGCAATGAACCTCCGAGCCCAAGAGCAAATAGCATCACGTAAATGATGCGCGGTGGGTGACGCTCGTTGGCACCCGCTCGCTCTTGAGCGGCATGAAATGCCTCATTCAGTGCCGGCAGAATTAACGTGCAGGGCGCCGTCGTGGGCATCCGGCGCGCAAGCGGCAACGGCTCCATCCCACACTTGGGTTCGCACCTCTGCAATCTTCCTTTTTTGATCATCATCATAGATCGAGGCATCCTCGATGATCGAGAACCCAATCGGCAGCTTGTAAAGATTCAGACGTTCTGAAAGATAAAGCTTGAGCTTCGACCTCAAGTCGCTCTTTGCTGGCTCATCCAACATGCCCAGCCGGTCGTAGGCGGTGCTGATTTCGTTAGCCTCTTGCAGGATAAGTGTTCGCCGTTCGTCAAATCGCTGAAGCGCTCCCGAAAGTGTAAAAGCAAGCAGCAATCCCATGAGAGCGAAGACAGCACCTTCAACAGCGTTGAGGCCAGCCATTGCGGCGTTGCCCTCCTCCGCCAACCGCCTGAGGCCGATGCGCCGTCCATACTCCATCAGCGCCAGCGACCCGGCAAACATCGCCAGCGCCACCCCAACCGCGAAAAACAAGAAGAACATGCGAAAAACCTCGGCACTCATAATTGCAACCCACCATGCTACTTATTCGAAGCTAATCGTATGGGCTATGCCATTTTCGCCAAGCCATGTCACTGATGGTCGACGTTGCAGGCCCGTGCCGCAAGGTCGACCTGTCCAGCGCATATTTTACCGTGTTTGCGAACGGCTATTTGACCTTACATTCGACGCGATAACGTGAGGCACCTCACGCAACTCGGAATTGTGTACGAATGACCGGATCGACCAAAGCGGCTCTGGAAATCCACGCGCCAGCCAACGATGTTCCCATGGTCATTGGCGCGACAGCGTCCGCTATTGGCTGTTTGGCTTTAACGGGGACTGCGATCGTCCAGGGATATGTTGAGGGGGAAATCAGAGCCGACACTGTCTTGATTACAACGAGCGGCAAAGTCGTGGGAACTGTCGTGGCAAGTGAAGTGATCGTCGAGGGAGAAGTGGTTGATGCATTGATTTTTGGCGATCGAATTGTGCTTCGGGATGGCTCACATGTCACCGGCGAAATTTGGCATAAAGAACTCGTACTCGAAGCCGGCCACATGTTCGAAGGTAAGAGCCGCCGCCACGAAGCCCCCAGAAGCTTGGCTCCCGCCGACCCACAGCATCTGGAGGATGAGTTCGAGTGAGCGCCGCCTTCGCGCCTCAAGGCTTGAATGGCGCATTTAGGGCTTTAACGAGCCGGGCATCCCGACCGTAAATGTCGCGATGAAACGAAGCGCCGCCGACAGGCGACGGATCAACTGTCCAGTAGAGAATCAGGACAGGCAGCGGATTGGCAAGCTTGATCCATTGCTGTTTGCCAGTGGCCACCGCCGCATCGATCTTCGCTCTCGTCCAGCCGAGCCGGTCACCAAGAATGATCTCGGCGAGCTTCAGTGGATCTTCGACGCGAATGCAGCCGTGACTGAAAGTGCGCCCTGACTTGTCGAATAACTGACGGCTCGGCGTATCATGCAAATATACAGAGTACTTGTTCGGAAATAGAAACTTGACCAGCCCCAGCGCATTTTTTGGACCCGGCTTCTGCACAACACGGTAGGGAAAGCTTGCCGCTGTGTAGGCTGCGAAATCAACATCGCCGACGGCCTTTCCGGAACCATCGGCAAGATAATAGTTCCCGGCTGCCAGGTACCCCGGATTAGCCGACGCCTTAGGAAATATCTTCATTGCGAACGATGCTCTGGGGCACCGTCCAATCCGGATTGAGGACCACGGACTTCATGGTCTCAGTGAAGATCGGCGTCTTCGTATACGACTGTCCGACGATGACGCGCGTTGTCCAGACCTTCTCACCCTTGAGAAAGACGTGCAGGTAGAAACCCGCGACGTTCACGATGACGGCCTCGGGAGCCATCGTCCGCAAAAGCCAGCGACCGCGCTCGAGGTTGGCACGAATTTGTTCGACACGCTCTGATGCGGTTACATTCAGCGCCGCAAGCGTTGTGGATCCGAGCACACCATCCGGATCAAGCCCCTGCGAGGCCTGGAACGTCTCGACTGCATCGGCCAATGACTGATCATAGATTTCTGGAGCAGCGACCCCGGCCGCTTCCCATTCGCCTGTAATCTTCAACCGGTCCCGTAGAACCGCAACGCGTGCATCGCTCTGCCCTGGCTTGAGCGGCGGACCATCCGGTATTTTGGGCCAGCCACCAGAGACATCATACTGAGTGTATTGCTGCAGTAGTGCCTTGAGCTCCACGTAGAGCGGATGCTTCAGGCTCACTTTGTCAACGAGTTCCAAAACGTCGCCGGCCTTCAACGCCGCCGCGATCGTTTCTGCTGGATCACGAGCGAGGACAGGACGTTCGAAGTTCCAATTTGGATCAAGCCCGTTCGGCGCGACTTTGCCGAAGTAGAGTTGGTAGAGCAGCCGGACGAGCGCGTCACTCAAGATGATCTCACGCTCAGCCACATTTTGCGGCTGCGACGTGACAGCCGCCTTGATGTAATCAGCATGGAAGTCAGCGGGCACCAAGCCATCTTCCCAACTGCGTGCAATCGCTTTCGATAATGCGTCGATGCTCGCCGCATTCGTCCAGACGGGTTGATAGTCGAGCGCCGCGTAGAGCTTTGGAAGAAAGGCGTGACCCGCGATCTGGATTCCCGCGACCGTGCGGCCCGAAGGCTGGAGCAGTGCTTCAACGCGAACTTTGAGATCCTCATCGACCGGCTGCGCATGGAGCGTCACCGGACTGCCGAGTACTGGGATCATCACGCCAATGGCAAAGACAATGACAAGAAGGGAGCGCATAGGGAAACGACTGGAGAACATTGTTGCTACGATCCAGAAGAAGCGAAAAAGCGCTTCCAAAAATGCTAGGCAGAAAAATGCAGGCGAGCTCGTCCGAGCGGCGAGGCCGCCCTCAGCGCACTCGGCAATGCCTACTTCGGCATCGGCAAACGTAATCGCAAATTCTCTTCGGCGTCAGGCAGCGATCCATCACCGGCCAGAGATGGGTCTTTAGTTCCGCGAGTACCTGAATCAAGTTGCCAATTGCCGGTGGGTCCGACAGGCACAGAATTGTAAGCCGGTTTTTGGACCTGTTTCGAATTCCCCATCGTCGCGTCGGGCTTTGCCAGCTTCTGATCAGTATTGAGGTTCAAGGGCGATGATAAGGAACCGTCCTTGCCAGTGAGCGGCGAGTTTGTGACGGGCGTGATCTCCACCGAAGGTACCGGCAGCCCCTGTGCCCGATAAAACTCCAACGCGGCTGGATGCAGCGGCGCGATCAATCCCTGCGTGCTCATTTCGGCTGGGATGAAACCAGCGAATGCGGGAGATGCGTCTCGAATGATTTGCAGATTGCCGAACACGGAGGTCACGAGATCACGCACGATGTGATCCGCAACATCGGCTTGCGTCACGAGCACCGCACGCAAGCCTACTGTTGAAACTGGGCCTTCGTTGCCTTTGTAAACGCCGCCCGAAACGGTGGCAGGGCGGTAGTAGAGTAGCTTGCTCGCAAGCCCATCAATCGCCGCCTTCGGCACCGGCAGGAGTTTCGCGGAACAAGCCTCTGTGGCCGCGGAAACGATCGGCGAGGGGTGACCAATGAGATAAGCAATGGCTTCAACTTCCCCCGCGCACAGGGCCGCAGATTGGTCACCGACTGCGATATCGACGAGGCCTTTGCGGTCTGAGGGTGTCCAACCCAAGACGTCGAAAAGGGCTTCAGCGGTCTCGCGCGTCCCTGTTCCTATGCGCCCCGCACTGAATTTGCGTGTTTTCAGATCGTCAATGCTGGAGATGCCGCTATCGGCTCGAACCAGAATGGTGAATGCCTCGCCGTGGAGAGAGAACACTGACCGCAAGTCACGATCCGCACCAACCGCTCCGAACAAGCCACCGCCGGTGACCGCGTTGTATTCAATATCGGACTGGACGATCGCAAAGGGCGTCTTGACCGGATCGAGGGCGAGGATATTGGCCATCGAACCGCGGCTCGCAACGACAGAGCAGGGCGGCGGCGGTCGGTCTGTTCTTGCAGCGATGGTTTTGCAGATGGCCTCACCTGCGACGTAGTAGAGCCCGCCGGCGTTGCCCGTAGTTATTGTAACAGGATCAGCGGCTCGAGCAGGACCACTCGCGACCGCTTCCGTGAGAAAAAGGGCGGCCGTTACTGCAAACCAACGCTTCATATGGTGCCTTCAATACGGTTGAGCATGACGATGTGATCGAGCATGCAAAATGACACATACCAACGGCAATGACCATCCTCGAGGGAGGCCGTTGCTCCCATGACGCAAAGCCGTGGAAGCGTCCAATCGAGAGATTATAAACCTACAGAATGATTGCTGAATCTAGATTGATTGCAATTTGGCGCTGACGAAAATCAGCCGGACGCGCATACACGCGACTACTCAATTTCCCGGTCGGGCCGACCTCGACCCTTCTTTTCGGCTTTGAACGCTGCCGATGTTTTTTCGCTCCGGCCTCGCGCACCCTCTTCGTCGGAATAGCCGACTTTGGCGATCCAGCTTTCAACCGCGCGCATGCCCGGCGTATCGATGATGCATCCTCCGCCCGGACGCGCAAAGAGTTGACGATGCGTTGTTGTGTGGCGGCCGCGGCTATCATGAAGGCGTACGGGCTGAGTGGCCTGGGCATCCCGGCCCAGCAGCATGTTCGTCAAAGTCGATTTCCCGACGCCGGACGAGCCGACGAGGCCGACGGTCTGGTTGCCGTCAAAATAGCGCTCCACGTCGCCGACTCCTTCGCCCGCCTGGGCACTGATAACGTGTAACGGAACACCATGTGCAACACTTGTAATCTGCTCCGTAAACACCCGCGCATCACGTGTAAGATCGACTTTGTTGAGAATGATGACGGGAGCGGCACCGCTATCGCGGACCAGCGTCAGCAAGCGTTCGATCCGCGCTTGATTGAAGTCGCCGTCGGGCGCGGTAACGATAAATACCACATCGACATTTGCAGCCAACAGCTGCGGTCGGTTCTCACCCGACGCCTTTCGGATCAGGGCAGACGTTCGCGGTAGCACTGCTTCTATTCTGGCAGGGCCTTCTCCCGTGGCCAAGCGCAACGCAATGAAATCGCCCACACCTGGAAGATCGAATTTTTGCACGGCCTCATTGCGAAGTCGGCCGGATACTTCGGCCGAGAGTTCGGCGGTGGCTGTGATGACTTGAAGGTGGCTGCGGTGCTCGCTCACCACGCGCCCCGGCACGAAACCCTCTTCGGCCTGTGCGGCAAAGGCCTCTTCTCGCACTTTGTTCCAGCCGAATAACTCAAGTGGCATGATTTAGGTACCTCTGGCGGCTGCGTCGGACAGCCAAACCATCAATAGCACTCTGAAACTACAAGTGCTAAGGTGGATCCTCTCGCCCTGTAAGGGGCGCCATTCAACACACCGAAACCGACACTGCCGGCGTTGGGCCGCAACCTTGGCCCTGGCAACGTCGGCCCCACGATAATGCTAGCCGATCGGGCTCCTAGACCCGCTTTTCGACGAGCCAACGAGAACCCGCCGGGTCATCTCGCTCACAATCGCGTGCCGGCAATCAAGCCTGCGTGAATCTCAAAGAAAGCTTTTTCATGTACCCAATTCGAAAGCCGACAATGCCGGTTCTCCAACCCGAGCCGGTCATTCCCGTCGGAGAAAGAAAGACGATGGAGACGCTGATGGCACACGATTGCCGTTGGCCAATCGGCGATCCGCAGGGCCAAGATTTTCATTTTTGTGGCAAGCAGAAAGTCGACGGTCATCCCTACTGCGAATTCCACGTTCGCCGCGCAAACCAGCCGACAAGACCACGAACAGTCTCTTATCCGCACTTCGGCAGCTAGTAGAGATCGGCGGGGCGTGCGCCCCCCGCCACCACAAGGAGTCCTCGAGCGGCATGATTGAACCCAGCGAGATTTCACGTGAACTCGATCGCTTGATCACGCTCGGTCACCAAGATGCTAGCCTGTTGACTGCCCTTCAGCGGAAGTTCCCCGATTTGACGGAGTCCGAACTTGAGGATGGCTTTGCACGGGTGAAAGCAAGCCGAAGCATGAAATCCAATCCCGCCGACACGGACATTTAACGCGATGAACGAAAGTCGGACTTCATGAAGTTACAAGTGGGCTACGAGATGGACTACGAGTTTCCCCAGCCCACGCCCGTCATTCTGATGCTGAATGTGCACTACTCGCGAGCCTCGGATCTGCACTTTCCCGATCATGCGATCTTGACACCGTCTGTGCCCATCGACGGCTATCGAGATGGCTTCGGAAATTGGTGCAGCCGTCTGGTTGCCCCACCCGGCACCATGCGCATTACCTCAAGTACAGTGGTGAACGACAGCGGAAAGCCCGATCCGCAGGTACCGGATGCCACCCAAATTGCGGTTGAGAAGCTGCCCGAGGAAGCGCTCGTCTTTCTCCTTGCGAGCCGCTTCTGCGACAGTGATCGGATGCTGGACCTCGCGTGGCAACATTTCGGCGGCGGAGCCACCGGTTGGGCGCGAGTCCAGGCAATCTGCGACTTCGTGCATGCGCACATCATGTTCGGATACGAACATGCGCGCGTAACTCGAACGGCCTCGGAAGCTTATGAGGAGCGCAAAGGGGTCTGCCGGGATTACGCTCATCTGGCGATTGCGTTCTGCCGGGCCCTCAACATCCCGGCCCGTTATTGCACGGGGTATTTGGGGGACATTGGCACCGCTCCGCCTTATCCGCCGGGAGACTTTGCAGCGTGGTTTGAAGCATACCTCGGCGGCCAATGGTACACATTCGATCCGAGAAACAATACGCCCCGCATCGGGCGCGTTCTGATCGCGCGCGGCCGCGATGCGGCGGATGTCGCGATCACCACCACATTTGGCCCTAACACACTTAAGTCGTTTCGAGTTTGGACGGACGAGATCACTGCCACCTGACAGATGACGCCAAAAATTCAAATCTACGTTGATGCCGATGCCTGTCCTGTAAAGGCCGAGGCTGTCCGCGTTGCAGAACGGCACGGCATTACACTTTTCATGGTATCCAACAGCTGGATGCGACTTGAGGAGCACCCGCTGATACAGCGTGTTGTCGTTTCTCAAGGAGCAGATGTCGCAGATGACTGGATCGCCGAGCGCGTCGGGGCCTTCGACATTGTCGTCACCGCAGACATCCTGCTTGCGGCACGATGTTTGAAGGCAGGAGCGCAATGCATCGGCCCAACGGGCAAACCCTACACCGATGCAAACATCGGCACGGCGGTGGCGATGCGCGACCTGCAAAGACATCTGCGCGAGACTGGAGAAAGTCGAGGTCTCAATGCTGCGTTCACAGCACGCGATCGGTCCCGATTTCTCGAACAGCTGGAGAATGCGGTTCAACTTGCAAAGCGCGCCAGCCGCTCGGCCAGTCCGTAGCGCTCAAAGACACAAATCATCGCAAGTAGTCGCGCTACCGCATCCATGCGGCATCGTCCGAACCGCTGTTGCTCAATCGCACGGGAGCCACTTTAGAACGGTTACGAGCGTGTGCTTCCTCCAAAGCCTTCAGCATTGGCCAGCATAAAGCTCTATCTTTTCCGTCGGCTTCGCATGCTGGCTCCCATAGCCCCATGGGAAGCCATACCTCAGGATTATGCCACTCCGGCATGCTTTGAATCGGATAAAGACAGATGCCGCTGAGCGGAATGCCCTCCTCAGTCAGGTCGCTCGCACAGGCCTCAAGCTCCCGCACCCAGGGGCCTCGCCGATCACCAATGTGCGCTGTCTCCGAAATCATGACTTCAGCTCCGTATCGGCGCCACACGATACGGACCAGTTCCTGCAACGATAAGCGTCGCGGATCCTCTTCGGCAAGAGGCGGCACAATGCCATCCGCATTTGCGGGCGCACCCAATTCCCATTGGTTTGTCCAGTAGTAGTTCATGCCGACAACATCGAGATGCCGCGGACTACCACCGAGTTCAGGAAAAAGCCGTCCGCAAAGCATATCCCAAGCCTGAAAGACGAGGCGTTCATTGAAATCTTCGACGGCCTCTTCAAAATCAATGCGACCGGTCGGGGCCGCAACACGACACATGGGATCGACATTGACTATGCGCGCTCGGGGATCGACGGCACGAATGGCATCGATTCCAGCTATTGCTGCCTCTGCGAGAGCGACTTTTAGGTCAAATCCGCGTCCGGTTAGCCACGGCGCGAAAAGGCCTGCCTCACCGCCTGCATACGCCATGAATGACGGCTCATTGATCGGAGTGAACCACAAGGTTCCTTCCACGCGACTTCGCAGATAATGCGCCACCGCATGGCAGTAATCAGCGAACCGGCAAACAAAACTGGGACTCAACAAGTTCAGGTTCTTTGGAAAACCATAATGGAAAAGATCCCAGATGACGCAGATCCGATAATGCTCGGCAGCTCGAACGAATGCGTCGACAGTCGAAAAATCATACCTGCCATATCCCAGGTCGACCAAAGGCCATCGAACTGTGTCGCGAACAGTCTTGATCCCGATCTGAGATAACTGCCGATAGTCCTGATCAACGGTCCGGTCGTGACCCGTCGCAACGACGTGATCAAACCACTTTCCGTACTTGTTGTATCCTGTGGACCCGTCAAACCCTGCCAGAAACAAGTTTCTCTGCATCGATCCTCCACACAAGGGACGCCGCCTGGCCGGCCAAGCTTCGTGGAAACCTCCAACCGGAACTGCACCCAGAAGTTCCCAAGGCGGATGGACGAGACCTTCTGGTCCAAGACGAACCGCTGATTAGTGTCGCGAAAAACTCGGCAGCGCCGGCTCGCGCGGTGGGTTCGCGAGCTGGGACCTCAGGCCTACTCAATCACGCCGCTGGTTCAGAAGCGAGCATGGTGACGAACAGGTTTCATACCCGCCCTGCGGAACGTAAAGGCAGCTGTTGCATTTCATGCGGGCAACCCAGCAGCACATAGGGTTGGTTGGAGAAGTAGCCAGATCGCCCGGTCACAGCGGTCACCCGTCGGTCTTTCTGACACAGCACTTTCACATCAATCTGCAAATGCACTGATCGGCTACGGGGCCGGCGGAGGGTCAAACATGTCTTGCTCTTACGTGATCGAAGTCGGCGATGATCAGGTCGGCCTTGTCGTGCGTGATGCCGGCGATCGGGAATTCCAGTTCCACGCTGCTCATGCAGCCTACCAGCCGCTCGATGGACAGCGCTTTGCAAGTGCCGCCCATGCCGAAAACGCAGCGCGGGCCCATCAGGCACACGTTCTGGCGCGGCCAAACCGCCGTCGCGTAGTCTAGCGTCGCCAGCAGGCGCTCTACTCGCGCATGGCTCGATTGAGATGATCGATGAGCGGCTTCATCAGGTAGCTCGCCATTGTTCGCTCTCCCGTCCGCACATACGCTTCAACAGGCATGCCCGGGATGAGCCGAACACCCTGCAGCCGTCCCAGCTCCTCTGGCGCGACCGAAAGAATGACCCGATAGAATGAAAGGCCCGTCCTTTCATCGGTCACGCTGGATGGCGAGATTTGCTCCACCGCGCTCATGATTTCCGGCGTGGTGGATTGGTTGAACGCGGGAAAGCGCAACGCGGCACCCTGACCGATCGTGACTTGATCGATCGTGTTGGGATCGATACTGACCTCCACATCCACTCCTTGGTCGCTGGCGATGATCTGCATCAACGTCCCATTGGGCGAAACCGTACCCCCAACGGTATTGACGCTGAGCTCATGGACAATCCCGCTCGCGGGCGCACGGATCTCTACACGTTCGAGCTGCTTCCTCGTAGCCGTTATCTGCTGTGTGAGATCCTCAGCCTGCGTCGCCGTCTCCGACAGCTCCGACAAAACCTTTTCCTTAAATGCGCGGTCGACTTGAATGATGCTGACTTCCGTCTCGCGAATGGCATTGCTGATGCGTGCAAGCTCGGAAATATGCTCAACAATCTGCCCGGTCAGATCGGATTTCATGCGCTCCTGATTGTAGACGCGGGTCTTGGTCGCGATGCCTTTTTCCAAAAGTTCGTTCAGGCTATCGAGCTCAACTTTGATCGTATTCAACTGCTCTGTTTTCGCGCCGATCAGCCCTTCTAGACCATCTGTCTGGTTTTCAAACTGACCGATCTTCTCCTTTAGCTTTTCCACTTCTCCAGCACGGCTTGCCTTACGCGCTCGAAAAATACTCTCCTGGCGCTGCGTGTGAACGGTCACATCACCGAGGTCGAACGACCTAAAGGCTTCAAGATCGAAAGCGACACCCTCGCGGTCGTCACGCTCCGCCTCAAGCCGTGCGCGTTTGGTAAGCGCCTCTCGCAGGCGATTGAGATAAATGTCGAGATTGGCTTTGAGCGTTGCCTCGTCCAATCGCACCAGAACGTCGCCCTTACGGACCTCATCGCCGTTGCGCACCTCGATCGCCTTGACGATGCCGCCGTCCAGATGCTGAACGAGTTGAGGCTTTCCCCGAACGACGACATAACCGGACGCGACGACCGCTGCGGACAGCGGGACGGTCAGCATCCAGCTGAGCAGACCGCCAGCGAGAATGATGAATACCAGAAACGCTGATCTGAGAGGCGCCTTGACGTCTACGTTGACGGGACGCCTCGGCCCAGTTACCGCCGACGCCACGGGAGGGATGGATGTCATCCCCCGACTCCTACCGGCACTGCGCGAGTCACCTTGCGTAAGACATCGTCCTTCGCACCGAACTCCACGACCGACCCGTTGACGAGCATGAGAAGCTTATTGACCGCCGCAATGGCACTCGGTCTATGCGCCATCACGATGACGACAGAGTTTGCTTGTCGCAGCCGTTCGATTGCTGTCGCTAAAGCGGCGTCGCCCTCTGAATCGAGATTGGAGTTCGGCTCGTCGAGAACCACGAGCCGAGGCAGTCGAAACAGTGCTCTTGCCAAGCCGATGCGCTGAACCTGACCGCCGGAGAGGATGGTTGAGCCAGGTCCTGTTCGGGTCTCGTATCCTTCCGGCAAGTTGAGAATCATGGCGTGCACACCGGCCATCTTCGCAGCCGCGATGATCTCTCCATCATCTGCATCGGGATCAAAGCGGGCAATGTTCTGCTGCACGGTACCGGCAAGCAGTTCCACGTTCTGCGGTAAGTAGCCGATGTAACGCCCGAGCGCATCGCGGTCCCAATAGTCAAACAGAGCCCCGTCGAGTTGCACTTCGCCGCGGTCGGCGGACCAAGCTCCAATGAGAATTCGTGCAAGAGTTGTTTTGCCCGAAGCGCTAGGACCAATGATGCCAAGGGCATCCCCGGGCTCCAAGCTGAAGCTGATATCCTTCAGAATCGCGTGCTGAGAGTTGCTTCCGCGTCCGGCGCGCTCCGGCGCAAGCTTTGTAACATGACGAACGTTGAGCGATCCCTCCGGGGCGGGAAGTTGCAGCGGCGGAGCTGGGTCAGATCCGCTTGGAAGTTCCGTATTCAAGCGTCGATACGCCTGCCCTGCCCGCACGACCGTACGCCAGTGACCGATCACCTGATCGATGGGCGCAAGAGCTCGTCCGGATATGATGGAAACAGCGACGATCATCCCTGGAGAGATGTCCTGACGAATGGCCAAATAGGCTCCAAGCCCCAAGACCGCTGACTGCAAGATCATGCGAGCTGCACGCGACAACGCAGAAAACAATTCACCGCGCTCGGTTGCCTGTTGCGCCAGATTAGCGCTCTCACCGTGCAGCCGCTCCCAATGCCCACCTATGTTACCCGCCATTCCCATTGGCAGAATACTTTCGGCATTGCGGTGAGCCTGTTCCAGGAATCGGCTTTCGGCCTGCTCCAAGGAAGTGGCGTGTCCGAGCGGCCGACGGGTTGCGCGTTCATTGATGAGGGCGAGGACAGTCACGAGGAGTGCGCCGCTGACAGTCAACCACCCAAGCCAGGGATGCACCACAAAAACGAAGCCAAGATAGATTGGGATCCAGGGAACATCGAAAAGCCCGCTCAGGGCGGGACTTGAAAGGAACTGACGAACAGTCCCGATGTCGGCCATGGGTCTGCTTTCGTATGCCCCGAGAGACGATCGTCCAAGCCAGGATCTGAATGTCGGCAGGCCAAGACGCTGGTCAAACCAGAAAGAGGCACGAGACAGGGTGCGGGACCTGAAAAATTCAAAGAGACCCCAAAAAACATAAAGCGCGCCCGCAAGTATGGAGAGAGCCGCGAGTGTAGGAATCGAGCGGCTTGCCAGCACTCGGTCGTAGACCTGCAACATGAACACGGGGCCCGTGAGCATGAGCAGGTTGAGGACGCAGCTGATCAGGGCCACACTCCAAAACACAGAACGGAGGGACCCGATCGCCTCCTTGGCAATGCCGTTGCCCTTCGCATCAGCATCACGCCTCTCCTTTCGCATTCAGTGATGTCTCACGATCGGTTCCGCCGGAATGCAAGAACGACACGAACGCAATCCGCGTCCACTCGCGTCAGCGGTCCAAATATGCTCAATTTTCCGTACACGTCATCAAGTGCTTTGGGCGGTGGTCTGGGCCCTGCGCATCATGGACATAATCAAGATGGGTCGCCGCCGCGGAAGCGCGAGGGATATGAGACCGGGGGCCTCTGGCAGGCTAATTGGTGACGTCCTGGTCCTCGCCTGTTCCGCCCGGAGCGTTGTCCCGGCCGAGCGAATAGATGTCTGGCTGCCCGCCGCGCCCGATACGGCGATAGCGATACGGTTGACCCCATGGATCAACGATGCCGGACGCTCGCTTGATGTACGGCCCCTTCCAACGTGCATTGCCTTCCGGCGCAGAGACGAGCCCGCGCAGCCCGACCTGTTCGGAAGGAAAACCTCCGTTATCGAGTGCATAGAGTTCCAGCGCCGTCGACAGTGCGCTGATCTGCGCCTTCGCGGTTTCCGTGCGTGCGCCGCCGAGATAGCGCAGCACTTGCGGTGCGGCGATCGTGGCGATGAGAACGATGATGCCGAGCACCACCAACAACTCCAGCAGCGTGAAACCGTCCTCACGCCCACCGGAATTGCGCCGCTTTGCTTCTGTCGAGAAAAGAGAATGAAACCAATCGATATCAATTCGCGGCATAAGGGCCCTCGATGCGGACGACACGAGCACCAGCGTAGCGGGCCGGCGCGACAGCAACAAGCGGCCCATACGGCAGCGCCGTGCGCTCAAATCGGCGGCCCATAGAGCCAGACCAGCCAGATGCCCGCAGCGAGAAATGGGCCGAACGGTAAAGCCACGCGAGCGCTGACCTGCCGCCCCGTCATTGCCAGCCCGCCGACACACATCAACGCCAGAATGCATCCGCTCAGCAAAACCCCTGCGAGCCCCTCGATCCCCGTCCAAGCACCGGCGGCCGCAAACAGCTTCGCATCACCGAGCCCTAAACCATGCCGACCGCGCACGCGGTAATAAACGCCACGCACCACAAACAGCACCAGGAATCCCACAGCAGCGGCAATCGCCCGGTCCGCCCAGGATGCCCAGCCCAGCACCTGTGCAAATCCAATCCCAAGCACGGTCAGCGGCAACGTCAGTGCATCCGGAAGTCGGAACGACCGGATATCGATCACCGTCAAAGCAATAAGCATGGAAGCCAGCACAGCGCCGGCCGCGAGATCGGACCCAGGCAGCGACGGCCAATACCAAGCGGCGGGTACAGCCGCCGCGCCATACGCTCCAATCGCCGCCGCAGCCAACCGGCCGGCCGACCAGGGTAGGGTCAGCGAGGAGACCTCCGTAGTCATGGTGACATTCGCTTTCATACCCGGGAGTCCCGCCGGCGCGGCACTCGAACATCCGCAAATCGCGCTAGTGCTTGTGTCGCAACGTCAGCCGAACGCCCAGGAATTTCCGCCATGGCGGTGAATATTCGTCGACACGGACAGGGACGCGCAAGCAGATCACTCGCGGCGGCATGTGTGATGATCACGTCACTGGCATTCTGTTGCGGGGCGCACGCCCAGGTCGCCGAAGTGCAATATCGGCGGGCCCCAGCGCATGTCATCGAACTGCCGCCGCCCGAGGCGCGGGGTTGCTATTACTATCGCGGCCGCCGCCACTGCGGCGCCTATTGCTACTGGGAAGTCAATGGTAAGCGCTACTGCCAGCGCCGGGAACGCGACGCCCATTCACAAGCCCCTATCGTCGAGGAATACACCTACGGATCGGCCCTGAAGTAGCGACATTCAGCACTCCGGTGCCGCATCCGACACTTTGAGACGAACCTCATCGTCCGGGGTCACCTCGCCCTGATGCCAGCTGAGCATCCGCACCGCGTCACCCAGTCTTGGCGGTCGCGCAACGGTGGCCTCCCGCACGAACCGGGCCTGAGGCGTCACACCGATAGCTCGCACCTTATAGACGTTTCGCGATGACACAGCGGACAGCGACGCCGGCAGCTGACGTCGCTCACCGAACGCCGCGGATTGACCACGGGCGCCATTCGAGAGGAGTTGGATGAGAGATTGCGGCGCCACCTCACTGTCCACACCGCGCGCCGAGGTCGAAGCCGTCAAAAATGGCTTGGCCTGCGATCGAATGGCAGCGGGAATACCAAAAACGCGATCCAACTCGGCAACGCTGTCGAAGTTGGCGTTTTTCGGAACACCTGCCATTCCCGCCGCCCTATAGGCATCTGCCTCGGCGCCGTCAGGACGTTCTTCGCTGTCGGCGTCCCTGTAATCGGCAATCGCTGCTGCGTAACGCTCGGCGTCCTTCTGGGAGGCCCCAAGCCCGGAAAAAAGCGCCGAAAGCAGCGCCTGATTGTCACCATTGAGGGAAACTTTTCCGTCCTCGTCTTCAATCGTCAGCGCGATCAATCCTGCGCCCGTTACTGCGCAAATCCTATCCGCCGGCCCGCCGCCTGACTGCAACAACGCGCTAGCGAACGCAACGCCGCCATCCGCGAGCGATCGAGCCTTGGCGATTTCGATGACTGTGCTGGTTGAGCGAAGTGCAGCCTGAACAGACCGTCCCATCGTCGCGCCGACGAGCGCCAACAACAAACACACGGCAATGGCGAAGATCAGAATGAACCCGCACTGCTTGTCAGACGCAAGGGGCGCACGAGTCATGACGCGCTGATTCCAAACGCCAGTACGATCACCGCGCCAGCCGGTCGAACTGCTCCCTGTGATCGGGCAGCGTCTCCCGCTGAGGACGCGTATTGAAGTTGAGCCGATCGCGGAACTCCGCCGCAATCGCCCCGGTCTGCCGCTCATCGTTCACGATATGCGGCGTGATGGCAATCATGAGTTCGGTCCGGGCGATTTCATCGTCTTTGTTCTTGAAAAGGTTACCGACGAGCGGAATGTCGCCGGCGAGCGGGAGCTGTTGCCGCTTCCGCGTCGCCCGGTCCTGCATGAGACCGGCAAGAACCACGCTGCCCCCATTGCCGACGGTCACGGTCGTCTTGATGCGTCGCTGGGCGATCGTGGGCGAGTTGATGTCCGAGGTTGTCGTCTCCTTGGCGTCGCTCACCTCCTGCTCGATATCCAGCAAGATCCGCCCGTCGTCCGCCACGCGCGGGATGATCGACAGCAGGACGCCGGTCTCTCGGAACGAGATCGCATTCACGATCGGCGCCAGAACTTGGTCGGACGCAACCGCCTGCTGCGTTGCAATCGGCACCTGATCGCCGATCTGCAACACGGCCTTCTTGTTATTCAGCACCATCAGCGAAGGCGACGAGACGATGTTCACGTTGGTAATATCGGCGAGAGCGTTCAGCGCAACTTTCGCGTTCGTGGTGTTGAGAAAGTAGGAGAAGCCCGCGAACTGCGGTGCGATCGGTCCAAGCGCTGCACCTGCCAAAGTGTCGGTCAGACGGAACTCGTTGCCGCCCTTCTCGAAGAACCAGCGCAATCCAAATTTCAAATCATCCGTTAGCGTGACCTCGGCAATCGTCGCCTCGATCAAGCACCTGCGGCGGCATCACATCCACCTCAGAGAGCACTTGCCGGATCCGACGCCACTCCCCCGGCGTCGCCGAGACGACGATGGCATTGTTCCCTTCGTCGGTCACAAATGAAATGCCGCCGTCCCGATCATCCGGCACGGCCTGCGAAACACTACCCGTAACGACGCCGGCCCCCTGCCTCGCCATCGAGCGAGTCTGCCGCCAAGGCAGGAGGCGCCAAGCCAGGTTCATTGGCGACGGGCGCCTGTGACGAGGCACCGAGCGTAACAACCTCGTTCGGGGCGTCGAGCGGAGGAGCCACGCCACCCCCGGCGCGGACAGGCAGCGTGATCGAGCCGATCGGCGTGGAGGAGCTTGGGCTCTCAAGAGCGTTGACCGCCGCAGCGGCAACACCAGCCGCGACCGAAGGCGTCCGGCGGGTCGCCTGCCCGGGGTACAGGCGCTGCAAGATCGATACGAGTTCCTGCACCGGCCGGTACTGCACCTGATACACGTAGGCGCGCCGCTGCGTCGCCTCGGCTGCCAAATCGATGCGCTGCAGCCAGACCTCGGTTTTCCTGAGGTATTCCGGCCGAGACGTGATCACCAGAATCGCCTTCAACCGCTTGTTCGGAACAAATCGAACGAGCCCCTTGGACGGGCTGTCGCTGTCGTTGGCAAAAATCGTGTCGAGTTCCTTGGCAATCGACTCCACGTCGGATGTCTCGATGGGGAAAATCCCGAAGGACATTCCTCGCATCCAATCGACATCGAAGACGCGAACAGTCTCCGCCATCGATTCCAACTCCGACCGCGTGCCAGTCAAAATAAGGAGGTTGCGGGCGAAGTCCGCCCGCGCGATCATTCCTTTAGGAGCCACCGACTTTAAAATGCGTTCCATCTCGGCGGCTGAAACATAACGCAAGGGCACCACTTCTGTGCCCACCCCTGGCCCACGCAGTTGGCCCGCGATTCGGGGCTTTGCCGGTTGCCCCGACAGCTAAGCGCTTCATCTCGAGTGACGATCCGATACACGCCATTGTCGACGATGAGCGCAGCGTCGTTCGTTGCCAGGACAGAATTCAAACAACTCGAGAAGCGCATTTCGGCTCACGGGTTTGACTGTCTGCAGCGTCACGGTTCCTTTCACGCGGTCGCTGACGGTATAGGGCACCCGCATGAGATCATTGAGAATCGTGGCTGCCGCTTCTGGGATTGTCGCCCCGGCCAGATCGAGGCTGACGCCGTCTGCCGTCTCGACCCCGACAGAACGGCCCCCGTTTGCGGACGGTGCCGCCTTCGCAGCGCCGTCAACGGGTGGCGGGTGCACCGTTGGTCTCGGCCGCGGACGGCTCAGCGGTGTCCCCTGGACGAACATAATTTGCGCTGCCGGGATAAACTTGAGGCTGGCCGGCGCCTGGCGTACCGGGCGGCCCAAGCGGTGTACCACCCGGACGGCCGATCGACCCCGTCGCCTGGGCGCCTCCGATAGGCTGAGGCAGGCTCAATTGTTCGGTCGGCAAACTGCAACCGGCAAGCAACAACACGAGCGCGAGGGTAGCGCCGCGCGCAGCGGCCTTCCGCCGCGTCAAGCGTATCGACAGGGACCGTTGAGACCCGCGTGGGCATGCACAATTTGACCGTTGAACAGGAAAACGTCAGAACCCGGACTTGGCCTCGATTCGGGCATCGGGTGTCGAGTTTGAACCGCCGTGGCCCGCGCGGCACCAGAAGCTGGTTGTGCACATCAACGACGTCGGCCAAATCCGTCGGCGCTCGTTGACCTTACACAGCTTTTTGACCTTAGGTCCCTACCGGCCATCGGACCATAGTCCGTAGCGGACCATTAACAGAAGGTTAATTCTCCTCCGCAGGGTGAAAGGGAAAGCGCGACCACGATCCTGTTCCGCAGCCCCTCAAACTCCAGGCATGTAGAGGTTGATCGACCCGCGCCGTCCCCCGTCCCCAGCAGGAGGGCAGCATGTACATCGACGATAAGGAATCACGCCGGCGGCAGCGTGAGGCGGAGAAGGCCCGTGACAACCGAGGCGAGATCGTCAAAGCCTTGTCGCTCGGCGAAGTCACCCGCCGCGAGCTTTTTCGCTGGGGCATCCTGACGGGCAGCGGCTGGCTCGCTGCCAAGAACGGCCTCAATCCCTTTGTAAAGAGCGCCTATGCGCAAGTTCCAACAGGTGTGCCGCGCAGCCCCGTGCGAGGAATTGCGAAATTCTCCCAGCCACTGCCCCGGCTCGAAGTGCAGACACCGCATACGCTCCAACCAGAGAATGGCCACGCAGCATGGCCGTCTCACTTCAATGAGCATGCCGCCCGGCGCTTATCGTATCACACCGACTACACGGCGTTGGCAAAGACAGGAGGTATCAAAGATCCTTTGAAGTCTCACCAATCCATTGACTGGAAAAGGCCCAATCGAAGGCCGCCCGCCGGGAGAGTATTTCGCCCATCAGCGCTGGAACGAGTATTTCCCGCAGAAAGGGCTACATCCTCAATAAGCGGCCATGCGCGACGGGAACACGCTTCCATCCGCTATTGCCGGAACAAGAACCCAATAGCGTCTGGAACTACGGCGCCGGCCGAGATGGGGCGGGCAGCGGCATCCCACTGCTGAAGGTTCGCTACGGCGAGCCCATTCTCATGCGGATCTACAACAATCTCCCCCGCAACAAGAGCGACAACAACGGTTTCGGCATCAACCAGATGTCGACCCATTTCCATAACTCTCACAACGGTGCTGAAAGCGACGGCGCATGCAACGCCTATCACTACCCCGGCACGTTTTACGACTACCGCTGGGGCCTCACGTTGGCTCGGTCGGACCGGCCGGAAAACAAGCTCGTCAAAGACGACAGACGAGAAATTGCTCGCAAAGCGTCAGGCCCTGACGGCAACAAAGGACTGATCCCGGTAGCCTGGAGACTTCCGCGAACTGCAGGGATCACTCTGGTTCCACGACCACCGGTTCTTCTATACCGCCGAGAACGTCTACAAGGGCGACTTTGGCGCCATCAACGTCTACTCCGGCCCGGACCGCGGCAACGAACGCCAATCCGACGGGGTGAACCATTGCCTGCCGAGCGGCTGGGTTCACGACTATGGCAATCTCGATTTCGACGTGAACTTGATCGTTCACGATCAGGCCTACCGCCAGGATGGCCAGCTGTACTTCGATATCTTCAACACCGACGGATTCCTTGGCGACGTCATGTGCGTGAACATGGCCTACGCACCCGTCATGAAGGTGCTGCCGCGCAAATACCGCTTCCGTCTTCTCAACGCCTGCATGTCTCGTTTCGTGCAGCTCGTGCTGGTCGATCCGAACCGGAATGCTGTGCCATTCAAGTTCATCGCCAACGACGGCAACTTCGTCGTCAATCCGATCGATCTCAAAATGCTCGACGAGCAAGGGACGGGCGAGCGTTACGACATCGTCGTCGACTTCTCCAACTTCAAGAAGGGCCAGGTTATCCAACTGGTCAACCTCTTGAAGCACAAGAATGGCCGCAAGCCCGACAAGCGATTGACGATCGGAGAAGCTCTCAAAGGCGACACGGAAGACCCGGCCGTAGGCGCCATCATGCAATTCATCGTAAGTGATCAGGTCGAGAGCGTTGATGCGCCTGGAACCATCATACGATCAACCGAGCCGGACAGCAGCCGCGTTCCGCCTCGATCCTGACCGAGCAGATCCCCATCGTCACCCCGGATCGCGTCCGGACGATCGAATTCAAACATGACGCCCTCAATCGGGCGAAAGATTGCCTGCCGAGTTGCGAAGACAAAGATCTCCTGCCTTGGGTCATCCGTGTGGACGGCAAATCCACGCATTCGCTCAACGCCAACCGCATTTCACTGCTCATCCCGAAGCCCGGCGAAACCGAGCATTGGGTCGTCTCGACAGGCGGCGGCTGGGATCACCCGATCCATCTGCATTTTGAGGAAGGCGTCACCATCAACCGAGGCGGAGACGGCATTCCTGCAACCGAAAAACTGGTGCGCAAAGATGTCTGGCGGCTGCGCCCGGGCGGCACCGTTCGCTTCCAGGTGACCTTTGGCGAATTCGGCGGATCCTACGTCAACCACTGCCACAACACAGTGCATGAGGATTTCGCCATGCTCATGCGCTATCAGGTGCTGACCGGCGACGACCGTCCGCAGCTGAACATCATTCCGACACCAGTCCCCTCGGAAGACGGCGTCGAATATCTGACGCCGGAAGTCCTGCCGGAAGCGTACGCGAGAAAGCGGAGCACGTGACGGGAGCCGGTAACGTGTGGAAGGTCGCACTCACCTTTGTACTCGCCGCAGTCATCGGTTGTGGCGCCGCCATTCTCGTGACGGACAGGGCTACAATCCTGCCGAGCCACGCGAACGCCGCTGCCAACTTGACTGAAGATAGCAAGCCCTCCCTTCACGCTCGCCGTGGGATGACCAGTTCTTTCCCAACGATCCCGTTGTCACTCATGAAGGCCGAACCCTGCGCTTCTACGACGACCTGATCAAAGACAAGATCGTCGTCGTAAACTTCATCTACACGAGTTGCTCAAACATTTGTCCGCTCGTCACGGCTCGCCTCTCGCAGGTCAAGGATCTGCTCGGCGACCGTGTCGGACGCGACATCTTCTTTGTGTCGATCACTATCGATCCCATCACAGATGGGCCGGAAATGCTGAAGAAGTACGCAGAGACGTATAACGCCGGCCCAGGATGGATGTTCATCACCGGTCAGCCCGAGCACATCGACCGCATCCGCTTCAAACTCGGCCAGCGCAGCAACGTGAAAGCCGAGCACCGCAATGACGTCATGATCGGCAATGACCGGACCGGAACCTGGGGCCGCGACAGCGCTTTCTCCGACCTGAACGTGCTCGCCGACACAATCCAGAGCTTCGATCCGGAATGGCGTAAACCTGCACACTCTGACGAGCCTGACCGCGAGCGTCGGCGAAACCAAGTATGAACTCCATAACAAGCCCGGAACCATCCTGTTCGCCAAAGCTTGCGCCGGTTGCCACAGCATCGGCTACGGCGACGTGGTCGGCCCCGACCTGCCGGCGTGCTCCTGCGCCGCGACCACAACTGGCTCCGCCGCTTTCTTCGCGAACCCGATACACTCCGCCAGGAAAAGGATCCGCTGGCCACGGTTCTCGACGCGCAATATCCCGGCGCCCGCATGCCGAACCTCGGGCTATCGGATAACGACATCGACGATCTGTTCGCCTATTTCAAAACCCATAAGTCGAACGACGTGACGACTACAAGCACGATCAGCGAACCGGCCCAGACCGCACATCCGCCGTGAGAGCGCCGCCGCTATGTTCTGTTATTCCAGAGCTGTTCGCGTCGGCCGCAGCTTGAGATCGAGCCGCCTGCCACCACGTTCCAGACTGATGCCGTCGAGAGCGATCTCCCGTACGACATAGCCGCTGATTTCACCACCGCGACCCACCCACGTCGCGGAACTTGCGCCCTCCACGCGGATCAGCGCACGTCCGTCGCTTCCTGCCGGACGCATCAAGCCCGATAAGAGTGAGCCCGCGCAAGTCGTCGGCTTGCGACGCTACTTCGGTCGCATCGGCGGGCCGCCGCGTCACAACGAACAGTGGCCGCTCCCGCGTCTCCTTCATTTCGTCCAACGCCGGCACGATGAACTGGGGTTTGGCCGCGACCGGTCCTGGGCTCGTCGCACTGCTCGGCGACACGGGCGACACGTCGACGACGTCGAGAGCCGATTTCACCGCGGCTCCAGCGAGGAGCACGACGCCCACAGCCAAAACCATCCGAATGACCTTCATCATTGCTGCACCGGGGCAGTGGACATAACGGCGCCCATGATGCTGATCCGCAAATCCAGTACGCCGTTGACCTCCGGGCCGCGTGCCGTGGGAGCCATGTCGAGAGACTGAATGATCAATGCCGGACGGCCATGTTCGATCGCGTGAAAAAATCGCTGCACATCTTCGATCGATCCTGATGCGATCGCTCGCAATCCAATCAGGCGAAGGCGCCCCTGAGACCGCTCGGCCGTCGGCTGCACACTGCTGAGCAAGCACGCCTGCGCTCGCGGCGACGGTTTCGACCCGCGACTGAAGCGCAGCGATCTTTTCCGCCTCGGTCTCGCCCGGCAGGAGCGCCGGCTCGCCCGATGCGTCTTCCGCCGGTCGCGCCGACAGCCCTCTCGCCTCCGCCAGAAGGCGACCCAGAAGCTGGCGTTCTTGCGCAATTTGATCTTGTGCATCCGACAACCGCGCGGTCAGCGGCTCCACGAGGATGGCGCCGATGAACCAGATGACACCGAGCAGCAAGCCGACCGCAGCGACCTTGCTCACACCGCGCTCAATCGCAATGAAAGCGCTCATGGCCCCCCGCCCCCCGAAGCCGTCGTCCACTCTGTGTTCAAGCGCAGCTGCAGGCTGAAGCGCTCCTTCTGCCGCTCATCGTCGGTCACGATCGGCGCCGTAATCGATGCACTCGAAATGTAGGGCGACTGCTCGAGTTCGACGGCAAGGCCACGAACCGGACGTCCAAAGCCGACGAGTTCCACCGCGCCATCTGCGAAACGAAACTCGGTCAGATAGGCCGTATCGGGCATGCGACGCGTCACATCGTCGATAATCGCGACCACGGGTGGGTACTCCGCCTTCAGTTCCGCCAGCGCATCGGCTACAACTCCATCGCCCGTATCCTGCTGCGCCCGGGAGTCGGCCAGGCGTGAACGAACCGCCGCGGTCTGTTCTCTCAAATCGGCCAGCGCCAATTCGTGCCGGTAAGCGGTGATCGCCAGCGCCGCTAAAGCCAGCGTTCCGCACGCCGCCGCGAGCACACCTGCGGATGGCAAAATCCCACCCCGCGCCGCCGGATCCGCTGTCCGCTCAGCAAGAAAATCGATCGGGACAGGAGTGGCCGGATCGTCCCGGTAGCAGTCGGCTCCCACGACCTCGGCCCCCGCAGCCTCAAGTCGGTCCCGTAGCGCCTTGAGCCGGCTCCGCTTCATGACGATCTGCTCGCCCGAAACAGTCGCACTGCCCTTTGCCTGTGGATTGAGGATGACCGCCGCATACACATCGGCTCATTCGGAACGGCGTCACCCGCTCCAATTCAAGGGCCATGATCCGGTCGATGTCTTTGACCGCCGCCTTGGGCAAGGTCATCGGCCGCACGAGGCACTCTGCCAGTGGCACGCGCACTTTCACCCTGAACGGTCCTTGCCGGGCCCGCTGACTGATTTTGTCAAGAATGTCGGCCTCGCCACCCGACGCGTCCTTGAGCGGCGGGATGGTGGTCACGAGAGTGCCACCGTTAACGACAGCAACCAGATCAGCTTTCGCCCGCCGCTCGCCTGAAGCAAGCCGGGCCGGCAACAAGCTCGTCAACTCGCCGGTCCACCATGAGAAACCGCGCGACAACGTCTCCGAAAGATCAATCGCAAATCTACGCATTTACAATCCAGCCCGGCACCGGCGAAGATCGCCTGAAACGTTAAGAATGCAGGGACCATCTTCACCTTTAAGTTAAACGATCCGCCGGCGATCCGCACGCGCGAAAGCACGCTATGGTAAGGTTGCGATCACGGCTCGAACTCGGTAAACCGCGCGTAGGATCATGACGAATGCCGCTCGATAGCAACCCTACCGCCCGCGCCCTTCCCGATCCACGAGGCGAAGAATTTACGTCAGTCCTTCGTCAGCGACTGGTTGCAAACGGCCAGCTGGACGAACTTGCGGCCCGCCGTGCCGAACGGGCCTGCCAGCAATCGAACGAACGCTTTGACGTCGTGCTGGCGCGCCTCGGGCTCGTGGGCGAAGCCGCATTGTGCGAGGCCATTGCCGGTATCCTTAATCTCCCGACCGTGGCACCCGACGCATGGCCGCTACGCGCCGTGTTGGCCGATATCGTGCCGGAGACCTTTCTGGCTGCGAACCGCATGGTGATTTTGGATGACGCCATTAATGCTGTACAGGTCGCAACAGCCGACCCATTCAATTCGGATGCACTCGCAGCACTCGCATTCCAGCTTGAACGACCGCTCACGCTGCTTATGGCGCCGCCCGCAGCCATTGAGCGTTGTCTGGAGCGCCTGCACGGTCGCGCCGCTCCTGCCACCGAGAGCGATGCGACCGCCGCCGTTGAACTGACTGACGATGTCGGCGCCGACGACATCCGGCGCCTCGAAGATTTGGCCAGCGAAGCGCCGGTCATCCGTCTGGTTCACGACATCATTCAACGCGCCGTTGAAAGTCGCGCGTCTGATATTCACGTCGAACCGCGCGAAGACAGCGTTTGCGTGCGCTACCGCATCGACGGCGCTCTTCAAACCGCCGAAACATTGCCCGTGACCGTCAGGGCCGCTCTCACCTCACGCATCAAGATCATGGCAAGGCTCAATATCGCCGAACGGCGCCTGCCTCAGGACGGGCGCGTCAAGTTCACCGCCCGCGGTCGCGAAATCGATCTTCGTGTTTCGACGATGCCGACAATGGCGGGGAAAGCATCGTTCTGCGAATTCTCGATCGCGAAAGCATCCCGCTGGAATTCGCGCAACTGGGGTTCACGGGCGCCGAGCGCGAAGGCTTCGAACGCCTGCTTGCCGAGCCCAACGGCATCATCCTTGTCACCGGCCCGACGGGAAGCGGGAAATCGACGACGCTTTACACCGCGCTGAAATCTCTCAACCGCCCGGATCGCAAACTCTTCACTGTCGAAGATCCAATTGAATATCGCCTGACCGGCGTGAACCAGATCGCGGTCAGTCCCAAGATCGGCCTGACGTTCGCCTCCGCGCTCCGGTCGATCCTTCGCCAAGACCCGGACATCATCATGGTCGGCGAAATTCGCGATCTCGAAACAGCTGAGATGGCCATTCGCGCGTCGCTCACGGGCCACCTCGTTCTCTCGACCATTCACACCAACAGCGCCGCGGCGACGATCACCCGTCTGCTCGACATGGGCGTCGAAGACTATCTGCTCGCGTCGAGCCTCAAAGGTGTTCTGGCGCAACGCCTCGTTCGCACGTTGTGTCCCTCCTGTGCAACGCAGGCCAGCGTCTCGGAGGTCGAAGCCGCCCGTCTGCTACGCCTCGCGGGACCCGCCGGAGATAAAGCCAGCATGAATGTTCACGCACCACACGGTTGCGAGTCGTGCCAGGGCACCGGCTACCGCGGGCGCACGGCAATCTACGAACTTCTGACGGTCACGCCCGCCTTGCGCGACACGATCGCGGCCGGCGCGCAAGAGAGCAGTATCGAAGCGGCCGCCGTGTCCTCGGGAATGACGACCTTGATGCAAAACGGCATGGCAAAGGTCATCTCGGGCGAAACGACCATGCATGAGGTTTTACGCGTAACGAGGGCAGCGGATGCCGCGCTTTCGCTATAGGGCATATAGCGCCACCGGCGCTGTCACGACCGGCGAGATGATGGTCGAAAGCCGTCAAATCGCCCTGCAGACGCTTGCCCGCAAGGCCGAAGTAGTCATCGAATTGGAAGAAGCCGCGACACGCGGCGACCTACCTTGGTGGCAGCGTGAGATTGGATCATCACGCGCACTCGGAACCCGCGCGCTCTCGGATTTTCTTCGCGAACTTTCCGGCCTCATCAGCGCCAATCTGCCCGTCGACGAGGCCCTGCGCATTATCGCTATTCAGCCCGCGATCAAGCCATCGCTACGGGCTCTCGTCGCCGATATCCTGGAACGCGTGACCTCCGGCGCATCGCTGTCGGCAGCCATGGCCGCACGTGAAGGCGCCTTCCCTCCCTTCGTCGTTCGCCTCATCGGTGCAGGCGAAGCCTCGAGCAGTCTCGATACCGTCCTGGCCGATCTCTCGCGTTACCTTGAACAAGCGAGCGAACGCTCGGCCAAGTTGACGTCCCAGTTGCTCTATCCTGCCGTACTTGTCGCCGCAGCGATCATAGCGCTCACCGTCATCACCACCGTCCTGGTGCCGGCAGTGAAGCCATTGTTCGAAGACGCCGGAGCGACACCTCCCACCATCATTGCCGCTCTCTCGTGGATCGCCGACGCAGTGTCGGGCTACGGGATGCTGATCGCAATCGCCCTCACCGCGAGCATCATCGGCCTCATCGTCTTTTGGCGCAGCCCCAGCGGACGTCTAGCGTTGGATCGCGCCATCCTTGACTCTCCCTTCTTTGGTGATCTCGTCCGCCAGACCGAGACGGCACGCCTGTCCCGTACGCTATCGGCACTGATCCGAAATGGCGTGCCCCTCACGGAAGCGTTACGCATCGCAGCCGGCGTTCTTGCGAACCGCGCGCTCGGCACGACGGTCGAGGAGGCTCTACGGGGTGTGGAACAGGGCCGCTCTCTGTCGAGCGAACTCCAACGCTCGGCCGCCTTTCCGGATTTGCTTCCGCGCCTCGCCCGCATCGGCGAAGAAACAGGGCAACTGGAATCCATGCTGATGAAGGTGGCGGAAGCCTACGAACGCACCGTCGAGAACCGCCTCGAACGCTTCATGACGCTGCTCACACCCGCTCTCACAATCATCATTGGCGGCTTCGTCGGCTTCCTTGTCATCTCCGTGATGAACGCCATCCTCTCCGCGAATGCGCTGGTGCTCCAATGATTGAAAAACCAGGTACATCCGCAGCCGGATTCACGCTCCTTGAGGTGCTCGCCGCACTTCTGATTGCCAGCATCGGGCTTTGGATTGCACTGCCAATGCTGACCGGCTCCAGTAAAGCCCGCGTGCTGCAGGATGCCACCTCAGCCTTTGTCACAAAGCTGGATCAGACCCGCTCCCGCGCCATGACCACCGGCAAGCCGGCTAGCTTCCTCATCGATGCGGGCTCGCGCTCCTACCGAACCGATGACGGCACCGCGACCACCCTGCCGCAAGGAATGGTCATCGAAGCCTCGGGCGGCCACTCTCTCATCGTGTTCCGACCCGACGGCACCGCGACTGAAGCGAACTTCGACCTCCGCAACGGCCGCGCCGGAGCCCGCATCGGCATCGACTGGCTCACCGGCCGCGCCACCGTAACCTTCGACAGGTGAGTCCGATGCCCAGTCGCGACGGCGGGTTCACACTGATGGAAGCCCTCGTGGCGCTGGTGCTCTTGGCACTCGCGGCCGGAGCCTTCTATCAAGGGATCGAACTTGGCGCCCGCGGGGCCCGCATCGCACAACGCGATGCAGCCGCCATCGGCGTTGCGCAAAGCCGTCTCGAGGAAGCCGTCGCCATCGGCCAGCTTGCCGATGCCCCGTGGTCTGGTGAAACGGACGACGGGATCGCCTGGCAAACCACCTTCACACCTCACGAGGCCACTCCGCCGGACGGGGTCCAAGAACCACTATCGTTGACGCGAATTGATGTCCGCGTCACGTGGCGCGATGTTCCCGGTCGTCCGCTCCGCGACATGACGCTGACGACCTTCGCACCAGCGAAATCGCCATGAAGCCGACAGAAGAAAATCCTCCCGATGCCGGCTTTACGCTCATCGAAGCCCTCGTCGTCTTGACGATCACCGCTTTAGCCATCGCACTCGTGCCGGCAACCGTGAGCCTAGGTCAGCGCGCACTGCAGGTTGCAGCAAACCTCGAACACACGACATCCGATCACCGGGCACGAGAAGCCCTAACGGCCCGCATCGAAGCAGCCCGGCCGATCTTTCAAACCGATGCCGCGGGCTTATCTACTCTCGTTTTCGAAGGTCGTCCCGATCGCATGAGGTTCGTTTCCGAGTTTTCGGATGGACCGGCGGGCGGTGGTCTCTACGTCGCGGACCTCGGGCTCGATCCGTCGAACTCCACTCTGGTGCTCTCACTGACGCCCTATCCCACCCGTGCCAATGCCACGCCGTCCACTGTAGACCCGATTGCAGCCGGCTGCCTTACTCTCTCTGCGCTACTTTGGTCCCGATGCCGAAACCGGAAACCGCATCTGGCAATCGTCTTGGGTGGCCACCAGCAAGCTGCCGGAAATGATCGAACTGACGATCCAGAGAACAGCTGACGACGCCAATACGACGCTCAGCATCATTGCTCTTCGTCTCGCGCAGAACTGATGCCTGCGCGCGACCGCTCGATCAACTCACGGGCTTCACGACGTCTACTTTGTCGCCCGCCTTCAGTAACGCATTCGGCGAGATGATCACGCGATCCGATAAGGTCAGACCCGCGCAGACTTCTGCTTCGACCCCAAGGTCCCGGCTGATCTGCACAGGCCGGAACACGATCTTGTCTTCCGCGTCTGCAATTGCCGCAAACTGCTGCCCCTGACGCACCACCAGCGCATTGCCTGGCACCAGCACGCACGGCGAATCCCGCTCGATGTCGAGCAGCACTTGCCCCGTCAAACCAGCGGGCAGCGTCAGCCCCGGATTGTCCATGACGAGTTCCGCCCGCATCGTACCCGACACCTGATTGATCGCCTGCGATGTTCGCACCACCTTGGCGTCGAACTGCTGTCCAGGCATTTCCGCGAACGTCATCTTCGCCGGCGTTCCCGGCTTGACCTTGAGCGCAACCGACTGCGGCACGTCGATTTCGATCCGCAGCTGTTCAAGGCGCGCAACATTATAAAAGTAGGATCCCGCCGCTCCGAAATCTCCGTTGACACGATCGCCGCGCTCCACTTGCCGCTCGATGATGACCCCGTCGAAGGGCGCGCAAATCGTCTGGAAACCTTGCACTTCCTCCAGTCGACGGACTTCGGCGACGGCGGCATCCAGGTCGGCCTTCGCGATCGAAACATTGGCTTCCCGGTCATCCCGCGCCTGCTCGGGCAAAAACTTCTTCGGCACGAGTTCCTGCGCGCGCCCGTAGGTCACTTCGGCAAGCGACAGCCGCGCCTTCACCTGCTCAACGGCCGCTTTCGCACGATCGAGTTGCTGTCTGATCTCCGGCGCGTCGATGACCACGAGAACATCTCCGGCCTTCACGCGATCTCCAATCTCGCCGCGCCGCTCAGCTACGATTCCGTTGGCCCGGCCGGAAAGTCGGGCCTGCTCAACTGGCACTGTTCGCCCGGGCAACGTGAGGCCGAACCGCCCCGCCGCGGCCTTGGGTTCGATGACCCGCACACTGCGCAGGGGCGCGGCCGCAGGCTTATCCGTGTTTGCCGTCGCCTTTGCGCCTGGCAACAAGGAACCAGCTAACGTTTGAACCTTCAGAGCGAAATCGAAATGCCGATCTGCCACGATGGCACCGACCGCGAGTGCAGCCAATCCGATCCCCTTTAACATCATCTTCGGCATGGTCATGTTGATCCTGCAGTCTCTTGAGCATGTGTCACGGCTGGAGCCGGATACACGTGTAAATCGTGCGACGGCGGTGCCGTCTTTCGCTTCACGAGAAGTGCGAAGAGAACCGGCACGAACGTCAGCGTCGCAGCCGTCCCGAACACGAGACCTCCCACGACCGCACGGCCAAGCGGCGCATTCTGCTCGCCGCCATCGCCTAGGCCCAGCGCAAGCGGAATGATGCCGACAATCATGGCGATCGCCGTCATCATCACGGGCCGCAGCCGCGTCTCGGCCGCTTCGATAGCAGCCGTCACCGGATCAACTCCGGCCTTGAACCGGTCTCGTGCAAAGCTCGTCACCAAAACGCTGTTCGCCGACGCCACGCCGATCACCATGATGATTCCGGTCAACGCCGGTACCGAGAGAGGCGTACCCGTCGCCCAGAGCGCAAACAACGCCCCCGAAACAGCGACCGGCTGCGTCCCCATTGCAATCAGTGGCATCAGCCACGACTGGAAGTTGACGACCATGATGAGATAGACGAGCACGGCTGCAAGTGCGATCCCGCCAAACATTTCTGCGTAGGCCTGGGTCATTGATTGCGCTTGCCCGGCGACCTCGATGCGGTTGCCGGGCTTCAGCCGCGGCGTAACTTTCGCGATCGCCTTTTCAACTTCACGATAAACGCTGCCGATATCGCGTCCCGACGCGTTGGCGAGGATCGTCGTCGTCGGCTGCAGCATATAGCGGTCAATGTTGGCAGGCAGTTGCCGGATTTGAAGAGACGCAATCGACCGGAGTGGCAATGTCGGACCTCCTGCCGCCGGTTGCACAGGGATATTCAACAGCTGATCGGTTGATGCCAGCCGCGCAGGCGGCGCCACGATTTGAACCGTATAAGATGCAGAGATTGCCGGATCCGCCCAGAAGTTCGGCGATACCGTACCGGCGGCTCCTAGCGTCGACAGAACGGCATTCGCCGCATCTTGTGGCGTTACACCAAGCTGCAACGCGCGCACGCGGTTGATCTCAAGGTTATAGGCTGGCAGATTTCGTACCTGCCGCGTGACCACGTCGGATGCGCCGGGAATTTGCTTAATCGCCTCCGAAAGATCGCGCGCGATCTCTGCATTGCCGCCCGCATCCCGCCCGATGAGCCTCACCTCGAAATCAGCTTGCGCGCTGCCCGCCAGGGTTTGCGCCGTGGCATCCGCCGGCAGGAAATAGAAGGTCAGCTTTGGAAAGCGCTCCTGCAACATTCGCCGAATGGCCTCGGCATGTTCCCCCGTTCGCCCAAGCCCCCCCTTGAGCTGAATGAGCATCTCGCCGTCGAATGACCCGATCACGCCACTCTGCACCCAGGCAAGGTTGATCGATTCGGGCGCACCGATGTTTTCAGTGATGAACGCAACTTCGGTTTCTGGAATGATCTCGCGCACGGCGCGCTGCACATCCGCGAACACCGCTGCCGTTTCCTCGAGCCGTGAGCCAGGTTCTGCCCGCAGATAGACCCGGATCATACCCGCATCCGCCTGCGGAAAGAACTCGCGTCCCATGTTTACGGCCGCGAAAGCACCGAGAGACAACGCAGCAGCAAGGCCCGCAACCGGCAGCGCTTTAAATCGGACAAACAGCTTCAGGATCGAAACGAGGAGCCGCTCGATAGCTCCAAGCCCCCGGCCCACCACACGCGAGAGGCGCACAAGCCACCCCTGCTCCGCCCCCCCCTGCTCCAGATGAACGTGATCGTGCTCCTTCAACATCAGAAATGCCAGCGATGGCACGAGTGTTCGCGACAAGACATAAGAGGCGATCATCGCGAAAACGACCGCTAGGCCCAGCGGGATGAAAATGAAAGCGGCCGTTCCCGTCAGAAGAAACAGCGGCGAAAACACGATGCAGATAGCCAGCGTCGAGACGAACTCCGGAAAAGCGACCTCCTGCGCACTCTTCAGAATTGCATCATTGAGCCGCATTCCGTTTTCGAGATTGCGATTGATGTTTTCAATCTCGACCAGCGCGTTGTCGACCAGAATACCGATGGCCAGCATCAGCCCGCCGAGAGTCATGAGATTGAACGTCTGCCCCGTCAGCGCGAGTCCGGCGACAGACGCCAGCAGCGCCAGCGGGATCGATGTCAATACGATCAGTGACGATCGCCAACTCCCTAGAAAAATCAGCACCACGAACGCCACGAGGGCGGCAACGACGATCGCCTCCTTCAGCACATTGTCGACGGCGTTCTCCACGAACACCGACTGATCAAAGACGGGTTCGATGGTGATCCCCGGCGGTGCGGAAGCGCGCAGCTCCGGTAGCTTCTCTTTGACTTGGCGGACGATATCCACCGTTGAGGCGTCACCCAGCTTCAGGATCGCGACGATCACGGCATTCTGCCCATCGAGTCGCGCGATATTGGTCTGAATTGCTGGCCCGTCGCGGATCGACGCCACGTCGCCCACTCGCACCACCCGCCCGTCAATCGACCGCAACGGCAGGTCTGCAAATTCGGCCACTGTCTCCGGGCTGGCATTCGTCGTCACGACGATTTCCCGGTTCTCAACGCGCAGAACTCCTGTCGGCAGGGTCAAGTTCTGCGTGTTGATCGCGCGCGCCACCTCGTTGGGAGAGACACCGTAGGCCTGCAAAGCCTCTGGCTTCAGGTCGATCATGACTTGGCGCGACGCGCCGCCATAGGGAAGCGTCAATCGCAACCCTGGAATGGACTGGATCTGAGATCGAAGCTGCAGCCGACCGTAATCGAACAACGCACTGGAGTTGAGCGTGTCCGACGCCAGCACGAGTTGCAGCACCGGCACACTCGAAGGCACGAACGGAACGATCAGCGGCGGCGAGGTGCCGGGCGGCATGCGGCGCAGGATCGTCTGGCTGACGGAGGTTATCTGGGCGAACGCGGCCGTCACATCGGTGCCCGGCTGAAACGTGACGCGAATGATTGCGACGCCTGTCAGTGTTTCCGAACGCACATCGCGAATGTTGTCGACGTTGTTGAGAATGGCGATTTCGCCGAACGTCGAAATCTTAGATGCCATTTCAGGCGCGTTGAGGCCGGGATACGTCCAGATGAGATTGATCGCGGGGATCTTTACCGCCGGCAAAATGTCGGTCGACATGCGCTGCGCCGACAACGCGCCCGTCAGAAGCAGCAGGATGGCGAGCACCCCGATGCTGTGCCGGTGCGCAAGCGCATAGCGTACGATCCACAAAAGAGATCCTCCCCACGTCCCTGCGGCAGGCAACCCTATCCGGGTCCATTGTTGCCGCTGCCCAAGCCGCTTTAAGTTGGGCCTCATGGCCGAGGCGGCCACCCCGGTGAATACCGGATCACGGACTAGGCAGCTGCAAAATTCCTATGACGTTACCGTGATTTAGTGGCCGAAGGATCACAAGCTGCGGCGTCCCGCCGCGAGACGGATAAAGGTGCACGCTATACCGCCTTGCACTATAGAGGCTGCACCTCGAACGGCCTACACTTCGCTATCCGGAGCGTGAACAGTCATCGGGCGCACCTGACGCCCGCGCATGAATTGACCTGCCGTCGCGGCGCACCTACTTTGCGCGGCCGGTTTCGGAGGCGGACCTCCATGGTGGCCCGCGCACAGCACATATCAAACGGAGAACCGGCTAATCGCCGGAAGCGCATCGCTCATGTCCATGCATGCTTCGCCTGCCCAACTCGAGGTCGTCGACGAGGCCCGTGCCTGGCCGTTCGAGGAGGCCCGCCGCATTGTAGATCGCCTGAAAAAGGTGAAGGGCGGCATGGAAAAGACGGTTCTCTTTGAGACCGGCTATGGCCCGTCAGGCCTTCCCCACATCGGCACCTTCGGCGAAGTCGCACGCACCAGCATGGTTCGCCGCGCATTCGAGGCCCTGACCGAGGGTAAGGTCAAGACGCGCCTACTTTGCTTTTCCGACGACATGGACGGCATGCGCAAGGTGCCGGACAACGTACCCAACCAGGAGATGCTTCGCGAAAACCTGCACCGCCCTCTGACGAGAGTGCCGGATCCCTTCGGCCAATACGAAAGCTTTGGCCACCATAACAACGCCATGCTGCGCCGCTTTCTCGATACCTTCGGTTTCGAGTATGAATTCGCCAGCGCCACCGACTATTACACGTCGGGCAAGTTCGACGAGATCCTTCTTCTCGCCGCCGAGCGCTACCAGAAGATCATGGACATCATGCTGCCGAGCCTCGGCGAGGAGCGTCAGGCGACCTATAGCTGCTTCCTGCCGATCTCTCCGAAAACCGGCCGTGTCCTTTACGTGCCGATGAAGGAAGTCAACGCCAAGGCAGGAACCATCACCTACACCGATGAAGACGGTGACGACGTCACGCTTCCCGTCACCGGCGGCAACGTAAAGCTTCAGTGGAAGCCGGACTTTGGCGCCCGCTGGGCCGCCTTGGGTGTCGACTTCGAGATGTACGGCAAAGACCACATGTCCAACACCGTCATTTACGACGGCATCTGCAAAGTCCTCGGTGGCGCTCCGCCAGAGCATTTCGTCTACGAACTCTTTCTGGACGAAAAGGGGGAGAAGATTTCGAAGTCGAAGGGCAACGGACTCACCATCGATGAGTGGCTCACCTACGCGACGCCGGAAAGCCTCGCGCTGTTCATGTTCCAAAAACCCAAGTCCGCCAAGAAGTTGCACTTCGACGTCATCCCGCGCGCCGTCGATGACTATCTGCAATTCCTGGGCGCCTATCCCCACCAGGAACCAAAAGCACAACTCGACAACCCCGTCTGGCACATCCACGCCGGCACCCCCCCCCCGCAATCATGCCCGATCTCCTTTGCCCTTCTGCGCAATCTCGTTGCCGCTTCGAACGCCGAGAACAAGGACGTGCTGTGGGGCTACATCCGCCGCCACATGGAGGATGCGACGCCGCAGAAATATCCGCTTCTGGATACGCTCGCCGGCTATGCCGTCCGCTATTACCGCGACTTCGAGTTGGCCAAGAAGTCCTATCGCGCTCCGGACGATGTCGAACGTGCCGCTCTCACTGCGTTGTCCGAAGCCCTGGGTCGCGCACCGGCCCATGCGACTGCCGAGCAATTGCAGGGCATCGTCTACGACATCGGCCGGTCAGTGCCTCGATACCACGACCTGAAAGCAAAAGGTGCCACTCCCGAACGGCCAGGCGTTTCGAATGCATGGTTTGCGGCGATCTATGAAGTGCTGCTCGGCGAAAGCAAAGGACCACGCTTCGGCTCGTTTATCGCCCTCTATGGCATTGAGGAAACGCGTGCTCTCATCGCCAAGGCTCTTACGGGCGAAGCCGGCAAGGCCGCATGATCACGAAGATCGGAGATTGCCATCACTCGCCTTTAACAAGCGGCGGCATCTGAAAACTCGCCAGAAGAACATTGATCAGATGCTCCGTCCGCCGGGCGATCGTCTGCGCCGTCCAAACGGTCTCCTTCGCCGCGTCCTGAGCGAGCACGAACGGCGACTGCAACAAAATCTGCCGCTTCTCGTCCCAAGACAGCGTACCAGCCTTTTGGTTATCGCGACCTGACAGCAGCACGACATTGCCGAGCTTCTGGTGATGCACGCGGCAGCCTTCCGGATTTCGGAAGGCCGTGAGCCAAGCCTTGCACCCTTGCGGATTGCGCGGAAGAATGTGCTCGATCGTCACTTCGTCGCGCAGGATCGGACCGGGATCACACCCCAACGACGCGCTGAGCCGCCGCAACAGAACCCCGGCGTAGTGCTTGGCTGCGAAGTTCGCGCTGCGCAGATTGTAAATCGCATCGGACCGCACTTTTGCTTCGATGAAGAGCCGGTTCATCAACTCCGGCGGCGTTCCTGCAGCAATCTCGTCCAAGAGACGATGCAGCCGCGTTTCCTGCACACCGGGATCGACGCCGGCGATCTTCGACATCCACACGAGACGATCGAGCCGGCGCAAGAATTCCAATGTTCCCGCCGCGCGCAGCCCCATGGGTCTTCATCCACAGCAGCATTGCCGGCATCCAACTGTGCGCATCGATCCAGGTCATGAATTCGATCGACTGCGCAGCCGCGTCTCGCTCGATGGAAGTATGGCCCACCTGACCTCGGCGCACATCCTTCAGGATATTGGCGTAAGGGACGAGATGATCGGCCATGAACGACAGGCCATCCGTAGACACGCCGAAGCGCTCCACAATTTCTATCTCGACCGGTCTCACGGATTGATACTTGCCGCGCCACGTCATCGCGCGGATGTGGCAGAGCAAACGGAACATGTCCTCAGGCGCAAGCATGCTTTCGCAGCTCTCCCATAAATGGGCTGCCGAAACATGGTTTGCCGCCGGCATCGCCGACAGAATAAGCGACTTCGCCTCGTCCGCATGGCTGAAAGCAAGCCGAGTATTCTGCTCGGTATTGAGCATGTCCCAGGCATCGTCTGCATTATCGACCACAACCGTCACAAGCCGGCAATGATCGAGAACGTACTCTGCCAGCGCGCGCCTCACGTCATCCGTCATGCCGGGTGCGAGAAGTTCTGAGCGGATGCAGTCTCGATTGTCGACGATGTTGCGTTCCGTTTCGGATAGCGCCTCGCGCGGCCAATCGGGTTCGAGTTCAGTCGAACCGCGCTTTTGCACGGCCTCCGCAAACAGCCGAGCTGGGATCGCCTGTATCGTGAGGAGCGAGCGTCGCGGGTCATGTTCCGGCCAGGCATCGTCAATGATCAACCGATGGAGGCGCGCCGAGCGTTCAGGATCAGTTTCGAGATCACGCAACACTGCGAACAGCATCGTCAAAGTCACCATGCGCTGGTGCCCATCGACGATTTCAACGTCAGAAGATCCCGGCACCTGCGCCAGCATGACCCGGCCCAGCGGATAGAACCTCTTGCGCTTCTCCTGCTGCATCGCCCATCTGAGATCTGTGAGAAGCCGCGCCACATTCTCCGGCCGCCAAGCATAGGCGCGCTGGAAACATGCAAGCCGGAAGCGATAGCGGCCATCGAGCAGCCGTCCGACGCTCAGCACATCGGACGTCATGGGCTCGTTGCTTCGAATGAGCATCCGAGGCCGTGCGGCCTGTGCAGATGCTGGCGCGGTGCCGGGAATTTGTTCGACTTGGTTTTGATCGAGTCCAGGCACGGCACGTGCAACGAGTGAAGCTCTGGCCCAGAAACCCCCTCGGGTTTCTTGTGTCGGTCGCTGTGCCAAAAAACGCCCCCTGAAACCGGTACGAAGTACTGTTCTTATTGGAGCCGGATGCCGCAAAGGTGTCCGGCGAATTTGCAATTGCCCGGCTCATCGGCTCTGCGACGAGCAGCGTGAGGCGAGTGGAGTATTCCTCACCGCAAACACCTCCGCAAGCAGGAGTGTTCGAGAATGTGATAGTTCTTAGTTCGACAGTGCCGTCACGTGATGCAAATGCTGCTGAGACGAAATGCTACAAGACCGCCGCTCGCTCTTGCCGCACTCATCCAACTCGCCTATTCATCGGGCAAAAAGTGAGGCGGACGCAGGTGTCGAACATCGTCTACAAGATCGTCGATGAAGCCGACTGGCGTGCAGCACAGCGTTCAGGCTTCTATCGCGGCTCCACTGACGATCAGCGCGACGGCTACATTCACCTCTCCTTTGCCGAGCAGGTCGAAGGCACGGCAGCGCGCCACTTCAAAAATCGGAGCGGACTGCTGTTGATTGCTTTCGTTGCCGAAAAACTGGGCGATGCACTGCGCCTCGAGCAATCGCGCGGAGGCGCGCTGTTTCCGCATCTCTATGCGGAGCTTGCAACCGCAAATGCTTTGTGGGAACACCGCATGATTGTGGGAGAAGACGGCGTCCCGCGGGCACCGGGAGTCGACCTGTAATGCTTACAAGCCTTTACGGTCTGGCGCGAGGTGCGCTCTTCGCGATGGAGCCCGAAGATGCGCACGAGTTTTCACTCCGCATGCTGGAGCGTGGACTTTATCCGCGCGACGCGTCTTCCGACACCTTCGGAACTGACAACAGAACTGTTCGGACTTCGCTTCCCAAATCCCATCGGCATCGCGGCAGGCTACGATAAGGATGCCCGCGTTCCAGACGCCGTCCTCGGGCTCGGTTGCGGATTTGCGGAAGTCGGAACAATCACGCCGCTGCCTCAATCGGGCAATCCACGCCCGCGCGTGTTCCGCCTCGTCGGCGACCACGGCCTGATCAATCGCCTCGGATTTAACAACGGTGGCCACGCCGCGGCGCTCGTACGCCTCCAAGCCCGCCATCCCGCCGGGATCGTTTGTGTCAACGTCGGCGCCAATAAAGATTCGACAGACCGCGCCCAGGATTACGTGCGCGGCATCGAAACTTTCTACGATGTCGCCACGATGTTCACCGTCAACATCTCCTCACCGAATACCCCCGGCCTGCGCGATTTGCAGGCGCCCGCGGCCTTGGATGACCTGATCGGCCGCGTGATGGTCGCTCGCTCGTCGAAGATCGCAGAGGGCAAGCCCAAGCGTCCGATCGTGGTGAAGATCGCGCCGGATATTGCCGAGGACGACATCGTGCCGATCACCGAGCGGCTACTTGCGCATTCCGTTGACGGCATCGCCGTTTCCAACACCACCCTTTCGCGCCACGGCGCTCGCGATGTGAAAAGAAGTGAAGCTGGCGGATTATCCGGGCGCCCGCTGTTTCATCGCGCAACGGTGATGCTCGCCAGAGTGCACGAGGTAACAGGTGGCAAAATTCCTCTGATCGGCATCGGTGGCATTGATAGCCCTGAAACCGCACTGGCCAAGATTGAAGCCGGCGCGTCACTTCTTCAACTCTACACCGGCCTGATTTACGAAGGGCCCGGCCTCATCAGCGAAATCAAAAAAGGCCTGACCTCCGCCGTGCGCCACGCTGGAGCAAAGAACATCGGTGAATTGCGGGGCAGACGCGCCGCCGAATGGGCCGCCAAGCCTCTCGACCGCTAACTACTGCGGCTTCTTCAAAATGGCTGCGACCCTCGCAATCGCCCAAATCGGCACCACGACAATGGCCCCAAGGAGCAGATACTGTAAAACCCAATCGACCGCCCCGAACCCAAGGTCGTAGATTG
This sequence comes from uncultured Alphaproteobacteria bacterium, assembly GCA_963708775.1. GTDB lineage: Bacteria > Pseudomonadota > Alphaproteobacteria > Rhizobiales > Hyphomicrobiaceae > JAGVSR01. The sequence goes on from CAVPTI010000015.1 coordinate 191,031, forward strand.
CCCGCAAAAGCTCGTTGATCCGGTCAAAGAAGTTGCGAAGATTGATGCCGAGTGCGCTCAGGACGACGCCAACCACGATCGAGATCAACGCCAGCCGGATCAGGACGGCAAACGGGCTGCCACCGAAGATCGTGTCACGGTCCATAGCGAAGTTACTCCTGTTCGTCTCAGAACCGCCTGATAGCACAGGGTCTTTAGAAGAGCGACCCATCCCGTCCGCCGCTGCGTAACAGAACCGATGTCCCCGTCACCCGAAGCGCTCCGCAAGAAAAGACCGCGTGGCGAAGCGCCCCAGCGACCAACCTCGGCCGCCAAGCGCCCGCCCGCCGCGCAGTCCGCCAGCCAATCATTGCCTGCTCCTTTCGCTGGCTGGTTTGCCGCCAAGGGCTGGCAACCGCGTCTCCATCAGCTGGCGCTCATCGAAAAAGCAGCAGCGCGGCGTTCCACCCTGCTGATTGCTCCCACCGGGGCCGGCAAGACGCTCTCCGGCTTCCTGCCGAGCCTGATCTCACTCACGGCCCGCCGCACCCGCGCCAACGCCCCCGGCCGCCGGCTGCACACGCTTTACATCTCACCCTTGAAAGCACTGGCCGTCGACGTCGCCCGCAACCTCATGGCGCCCATCGCCGACATGGGGCTGCCGATCAAGTGCGAGACCCGCTCCGGCGACACGTCCGCCGCCAAACGCCAGCGACAGCGTCAGTCCCCGCCCGACATCCTGATGACGACGCCCGAGCAACTCGCCCTGCTCCTCAGCCACGAAGACGCGCCCCACCTGTTCGGCGCACTCGATACCGTCATCCTCGATGAACTGCACACGCTTGCCACCTCCAAGCGCGGCGATCTGCTGGCGCTCGACCTTGCCCGTCTCCGCCGGCTTGCGCCGAACCTCATGATGATCGGCCTCTCCGCCACGGTGGCCCGCCCCGCCGAACTGCGCGCCTACCTCGCGGACCAGATCACACCCGACGAAGCCACCCGCCTCGCCGATGTGGTGATCACGCCCCCCGGCGTCGCCCCCGACATCACCATTCTTGAACAGGACGACCCTGTGCCATGGGGCGGCCACTCCGCCCGTTACGCACTCGGCACCGTGTACGAAGCAATCAAGGCTCACCGGCTATCGCTTGTCTTCGTCAACACGCGCATGCAGGCCGAACTGGTCTTTCAAGAACTCTGGCGCATCAACGACGACGCTCTGCCGATCGCGTTGCACCACGGCTCCCTCTCGGCCGAGCAGCGCCGCAAGGTCGAAGCAGCCATGTCTGCTGGTGCGATCAAAGCCGTCGTTGCGACCTCGACGCTGGATCTTGGCATCGACTGGGGAGACGTCGACCTCGTCGTCAACATCGGCGCACCGAAGGGCGCGAGCCGTCTCATCCAGCGCGTTGGTCGCGCCAACCATCGCCTCGATGAGCCATCGAAGGCCCTGCTCGTCCCGGCGAACCGGTTCGAAGTCTTGGAATGCCGGGCCGCACTGGAAGCTGCCGCGGCCGGCGAACAAGATGCCATCGTCGATCGTAACGGCGCCCTCGACGTCCTGGCCCAGCATGTCATGGGCATGGCCTGCTCGGCCCCCTTCGCCGCTGACGACCTCTTCGCCGAAGTCCGATCCGCTCTGCCCTATGCGCGCCTAGATCGCAGAACCTTCGATCGCATCCTCGATTTCGTTGCAACCGGCGGCTATGCGCTCCGCGCCTACGAACGCTTCGCCCGCCTGCGCCCCACCGACGATGGCAAGCTGCGCCTCGCTCACCCAAGCCTTGCAAACCAGTACCGCCTCAACGTCGGCACCATCGTTGAAAGCCCGATGATCAAGCTGCGCCTCATCGCGCGCGCGATCCAAAGCCAATGGCCAGCCGTCCGGCTTCGCCGGTGGCCGTGTACTCGGCGAAGTCGAGGAATACTTCGTCGAACAGCTCTCGCCCGGTGACACCTTCGTGTTTGCGGGCGAGATCCTCCGCTTCGAGGGGATGCAGGAAACCGAGGCTTACTGCTCGCGCTCGAATGCCCCCGACGCCATGATCCCGAGCTACAACGGCGGCAAGTTCCCGCTCTCCACCCACCTCGCCCAACGCGTGCGCGCCATGATTGCCGATCCACAATCCTGGTCGAACCTGCCGCTGCCAGTCGCGGAGTGGCTGGCTCTGCAGCGGGAGAAATCCGCGATCCCGGACTTCTGACGAAGTTCTGATCGAAACCTTTCCCCGCGGCTCCCGCCACCACATGGTGATCTACCCCTTCGAAGGCCGGCTCGCGCATCAAACCCTCGGCATGCTGCGTCACCCGTCGCCTCGACCGCTGGGGCGCCAAACCGCTCGGCTTCGTCGCCAACGACTACGGTCTCTCCGTGTGGGCCGCTTGCGACCTCACCGCCATGATCGCCGAGGGCAAACTCGACCTCGATAGGTTGCTCGAAGAAGACATTCTTGGCGACGACCTCGACGCTTGGCTCGCGGAGAGCCTGCTCATGAAAAGGACCTTCCGCTACTGCGCCGTCATCGCCGGGTTGATCGAACGCCGCCATCCCGGCCGCGAGAAGACCGGCCGCCAGGTCACGATGTCCACAGATCTCGTCTACGACGTCTTGAGAAAACACGAGCCCGGGCACATCCTGCTCGAAGCAGCCTGGAACGACGCAGCGACGGGTCTTCTCGACATCCGCCGCCTGGGTCAGTTCCTTAGCCGCATCAAAGGCCGAATCAGGCATCAAGCTTTGGACCGTGTGTCGCCACTGTCCGTCCCGATCCTTCTGGAGATCGGAAAAGAGCCGGTGGCCCGTTTCGCGCGCGAAGACTTGTTGCGCGAAGCGGCAGAAGATCTCATTCGCACCGCAACGAACGGCGACACGCCTGAAGAGCCTGCTCGACTGAAGACGACGACGGGGGAACACAAATCCAATGGCGATCCTCGCCCTAAAGCCCGAGCGCCTCGACGCCGGCGAATTCAATGACCAGCCTGTCTCGATCTGCGGCAAGTCTTTCCGCGCAGACTATTCCGGCGCGCTCTACTGGCCGGCCGAAGACGCGCTCATCGTCGCCGATCTCCATCTTGAGAAAGGGTCTTCATTTGCCCGCAAGGGCATCATGCTTCCGCCCTACGACACTCGCGAAACCTTGACGCGCCTCGCCGAAGCGATCGACCGTTATCAGGCGCAGACCATCATCGCCCTCGGTGACAGCCTCCACGACGAAGCCGGCGCATCGCGGCTTTCGGAAGAAGACCGCGACAGCCTGCGAATCCTGCAGGAAGATCGCGAATGGATCTGGATTACGGGCAACCATGACCCGAAAATCGCCCGCGATCTGGGCGGCCACGTTCGTGACGATCTCGTCGTCGAAGGCCTGACATTTCGCCATGAACCCTCGAATGGCCGCGTCACGCACGAGATCGCCGCGCACCTGCATCCTGCAGCAAAGCTTTCGCTGCATGGCTACAGTTTCCGCCGTCCCTGCTTCGTCGCCAATGGTCTGCGCCTCGTGATGCCCGCTTTCGGCACCTACGCTGGCGGCCTCAACATTCTGGATGACGCATTCGAACCCATCTTCGGATCGGACGGAATGGCGGTCTGGATGCTCGGTCAGGAAGGCCTCTATCCGGTAGCCCCCCGTCTGCTTCGCCCGGATTGACGTTGCAGCTTATGCGATGCGGCGGCGGAAGAGGGCCGATGCCAGCAGTCCCGTCGCAAGCGCCAGCAGCACTGCCACGAAGCCGTAGAGAAACGGCCGCTCGAAGGCGAACGCATAGAGCCACCGCTCAATTCCCTCGCGCTCCAAAACCACTCGTGACTGATACCGGCTCAGCAGTTTGCCTTCGTGGAACAAAAACACCCGGGCCGTCAGTGGGCCAACGGGTACCGTTGCAGGCAGCCCGATCGTCGACCGGAACAAACTGCGACCCGTGAACACAACGCCATAGTCATCACGCTTGAAGAGGCTCGCCGATTGCTTCAATCGCGTCACCGCCGACTTGTAGGCGATGAGGTCCTCACTCGACACCCTGATCGCGGAATCGGCTGCCGCCGCCATCCGCACTGCATCAAGCCCGATCCCGTTCTCATCCAGGATCGTCGCGTCCGCAAATTCCTCGAGCGGCCGCGTGGACGCGACAGCGTAGTAGCTGGGCACGGCGTTGAAGTTGAACGTCGACGTATTGACCCACAAGCCCGCGACGCGGCCCTTCTTGCGCACCATCAACGCTTCCGGCGCACCCTCCACCACCACCACGACATCATAGAACCCCGATTCCGCACTCGGCTGCCTGCTGTTCTCGATCGTTCCAAAGACCAGAATTTCGGCCCCGGAGTACCCGGAGGTCACCGCAATCGTGCGCGTCGAAACATCGGCCTCCACACTTTCCGGCGGCAAATTGGACACAGCAACAGGCGGCGCTGGCACTCTCTTCTTGGCTTTCGACGGAGGTGCTTGCGCGAAAGCCGGACGATCTTGGAACGCAAGCCCCACACAGCTCACGGCTGCCGCCCCGAGAACGAGCATAAGGATCATAACCAAGCGGTTCATGACCCACCTGCCGACGGTGCCAGCGTATAGATCTCGGCCGGGGTGACGACGAGGTCCCAGCCAATTCGCAGGCAAACAAGCAGAACGATTCCCGCAAGAAGCAATCTCAACTGCTCGCCCTTGAGTTGACTGCCGGCCGATGCCCCGAATTGCGCACCGACAACTCCGCCAATCATCAGGATCGTCGCCAACACCAGGTCGACGGACAAAAGCGTGCCAGCGTGGAGGATGGTGGCAGCAGCCGCAACGAAGACGGTCTGGAACAAGAGACGTCCCCACGACGACGTTCGTGGGCACGCGGAGCAAGTAGATCAGCGCGGGCACCATCACGAAGCCGCCGCCGACGCCCATGATCGCAGCCAAGAACCCGACGAACGCCCCGATCAAGAACGGCGGGATGGCACTAATGTAGAGCTTGGACCGTTGGAACCGCATCTTCAGTGGCAGGCCGTGCACCCAGCTATGTTCGCCGGGCCGCCGCATCGACGGCGTTACACCGGCGCGTGCCTTCCAAACCGTCTGCAAGCTCTCGATCAGCATGAGCGTGCCGATCACGCCCAGGAACAGCACGTAGCAAAGCGCGATGAAGAGATCGAATTGCCCTGCCTGACGCAGAATTCGGACCACTTCGACGCCGATAATCGTGCCGAGGAACCCGCCGCCCAACAGCACGACCCCGAGCTTGATGTCGACGTTGTTCCGATTGTACTGCGCGACCGCCCCCGATACCGACGAGGCCACGAGTTGCGCCGTCGACGTCCCCACCGCAACGGGAGCAGGCACGCCGGTGAAGATCAGAAGCGGCGTAATCAGAAATCCACCGCCGACCCCGAACAGCCCCGAGATGAACCCCACCGCCGCACCCATGCCGAGCAGAACGAGGATGCTCTCGGACATTTCCGCAATGGGTAGATAAATGTTCATGAGATGTGGGGCGCTCATGCGAGGACGCTGCGGTCATGCCGGCCACAGCAAAGTATGTACCTCAACGTAAAGGAGCCGGACGGCTGATGCCACCGGCTCCCGTGGGTAACGTGACCGGCAGCGCTCCAGCGTGGCGCGAATGCCGCTTTTTCTCAAGCCGTATCAGCCGGCTTGGCGCTTCTTCCAATCCTCGCCGGCCACCCGAGCGTCATTGATGATTGGCACGCTCCGCTTTGGTGCAAACGACGCCACCGCATTCTCGGCCTGCAACCGTTGGTCAGCCGTCAATTGAGCGTTGAGAGCATCACGGCGGCGCGCGGCCTCCCCATCGCCTGCACGCGCGGCCAGAGCATACCATTTGAATGCCTGGACGGGATCCTTGGCCACCCCAAGTCCATTTTCGTGCAAGACGGCCAGATTGTACTGGCTGTCGGAGAGGCCGTACTCTGCAGCACTCTCAAACCAGCGCGCGCCAGTGATGTAATCGGGAGCCCCCGTGCTTCGCCCAGCACTCAGCACCGCGAGATTGTGCATTGCCTTGATGTGACCCTGTTCGGCGGCCCGCTGATACCAGCTTTGGGCCCGCGCAACATCGGCCTTCACGCCGAGACCACGCTCATACAGCGTACCCAGGCGATACTGGGCCTGCGCGAACCCCTGCGCCGCCGATTTCTGATACCAGGTTATGGCCTCCGCGAAGTTCTGGCTCGTTCCCTTGCCTTCTGCGAGCCGTGCGCCAACTTCGAATGCCGCCGAGGGATCGCCATTCGCCGCTGCAAGCCTTAGAGAAAGCGGCCCAACGGTGGCAGGCGGCAACGACAACTGACTTACCGTCTTCGAGCCGCTCGACACGGAGACATCGACGTTCTCGCCGGGAAGCGCCGCAACGGACAGCGACGCTGGCTGGGCCTGGAACTGCTCCAAGTCACCGGCTGAGGCGGCAATCGGCGACACAGCATACTTGGCAACTTCTTCCGGCATCAGGTCGGCCGGGGAAAGCCGCGATGCATTGTCCCCCAGCCGCGAAGACAGTGCGGCCACATTCTGTTGCGACTGCAGATGCACGATTTCTGGTGCAGTCGGTTTACGCGCCCCATTCTGCAAAATAATTCCCTGCGGTGCAGGTCGCTGCGCCTCCGGAGCTTGCTCCAAGCGATTTTGCATCACGTCACCGCCGGCCGGTGCTTGAGGCGCGGCGGCTTCAGGCATGGGAGCTGGGCACCGGAACCGTATCCGTCCGATCGGCGGGAATTTCGAAGCCCGCGCCCTCGCTTGGCGCAGGTGCCGGGGCTTCAGCTGCGGGGACGTCTATGGATCCGCCTTCACCCTGAGCCGCCGGACCGCTCTCGGTCGGAGCCGGCACCGCTGTGGCCGGCATCGTTTCTGTCATCGCTGCGGGTTCAACCGGCGCAGGCGTCTTTGACCTCTTTGAGAGCAACGCAGCGCCGCTGACCGCAATGACGAGGCACAACGCCAGAGCTGTCAGCCGCTGCTTGCGCGACGACCCGCCAGCCGCACTCGCATCCGGATTGGCAACCGATGGTTGCGTCTGACCACGAGTCGGGCCGCGCATCGCGCGTGCTGACGCTGCGGCCGCCGCCGGTACAGCCACTTCCGCAACGCTATCAGCGGCGGCTGCAGCGCGCGCCTTGCCCCGCTGCGCATCCGCGATGAAATCCTGACGCAGCTTATCGACGGGCGACGGTTCGGCGATTTGAACCTGTGCAGCGGCGACGAAGGGCTGAGCCGCGACGACAGACGGCTTGGCATTGCCGAATGTCGGTGAAGATTCGCTATGCTCTGGCGCCCCGAAATCATGAACGACATCGGGTTCCGCTACGGAAGGTGGCGCCATCATCGGCACAGGATGTGCGGCCGCGGAAATCCGCGACTCGTGCGCATGAACTTGCGAGATCTCTAACGCATCGATCCTGTCGAGAAGACGGATCATCGCCTGCTGCACCGTATCGAGCATAGTATAGGTCTGCTCATCCGACTGGCGGCGGTCATGGATCATGCTGCGCAGGAGAGAACCAAGCTCGTCGATACGGGTGTCGTCGGAAGCCGCGCCCATCGAGGATGCGAAGCGCTGCGCGACTTCTTCCGCAGTGGCACTTGCCAGCGACTTCAGATCAGGCCCTATCGCAGTGGCTACTTCCCCACCTGGTGCGAAATCTGCCGAAAGATGATCGATGACGGCCTGAAGCTGCTCTTCAATTCCGTCCAAACGTCCGAGCTGGCGCTCTGTCTGCTCCAGATGCAACCCAAGCTCTTGGATCTGGCTTTCGAGCAGACGCAGGCTCTCGACGTCCGTCCGCGTGGCGACATCCCCGAGCACGGACCCCATCCGCTCCTCGAAGGCGTCAAAGCGAACACCGAGGCTGTCCACACTGAAGTCGGGCCGCATTTCCGCCAGCGACTGTTCAATCCGCACAGCAATGTCCGACAGACGCTGATCGAGCCACGCCCGGTCATCGAGAAGCACCCCGGCGCCATGACCGGCCGGCTCAGCGGCATAAGCCTGCATCACTGCCTGTCCTACCGAGCCGGACGCCGTCTCAGGCGCAACAACGGCGATCACGCGAGGGGGTCTCGGAGCGTGGAGAGATCCGTACGAGCGCTGCGTCGCTTTCCTCGTAGATGCGCGTCAAGGCTTCGGCATCCGAAGCATCCCACGGCGCCCCATCAGCCGTCGTCGCCGACGACGTCGAAAGGATCGATCGCCGTCGGTCCAGTGGTCATGCGCTCTTCCAGGCCGGCTGAGCCCAAGGCTGACCGCAGGGCAGCCGGCGCCGCATACGCGGGCGACGCAGTTTCGACGCTCTCGTCCATGGCGTCGATCCGCTGCGCGAGTTCGGCAAGTCCGCTTTCGATCCGATCATAAACCGGCGCAGCACTTGCGGGCACGGACGCCCGGGCATCTTCCGCCTCAAGGCTCAGTACGGCCAACCGATCACGCAAATCTTGCAGCAGACCCGTGTGGCGCTGATCGGCCTCGTCGATCTGGTTCGAAATAGTTTTTAGGAGCGACCAGAGTTCGGTGGGAAGCCCGGGCTCGCGCGCGTCCGCCGCGGCAGCTTCAAAATCCTGGTAACCCGGTTCCGTTCTCGACATTTCACGTGTCCTTCGGGTCGCGCGCGGCGACGGCTGGGCCCGAGCAGTCAAGATCGATCGGAATGACGGTGGTCCGGTGATCGCGTGCGCGGGGCAGATGGCAACAGCGGTCTTCACGCGGAACGGGAGATGACCCTTGCGACGAAGGTCTCAGCCCGTAGTAAACGGGCGGTTAAGCCCTGCCCCAGAGTTTGAAAATCCCCAATTTACGGGGTTTTGATCGCGCAAATGCGATCGCGGGCCGGCCCCACTGGGCAGGCGACGGTCAAAATGGCGTCGGTGATTTGCCTGAATTCAGCCGGCCGTCGTTCGTAGAACCGGCAATCCAGCAAGCAATCGCTCCCGGATCAGATCCCCTTCAGGCCATTCGTTGGTGAAATCCTCGGGGTCCTCAAAGACCTCAGCAACGAGAAGCTCGCGCATATTCCCGAGATCGTCGCTGGCGATCGTCGCGGTTACGTCGCCCACCACCAGAATTTCGTGGTCGCAATCGATCAACGCTTCACCACTCAGATTGCCACCAACGAGGAACACCCCGTTGTCTCCGTCACAAACAACCAGCCGATCGACGGTGACGGACCCCAGCACCACCACTGCGGAGGCCGCTTTGATGATATCGCCTGCCTTCAGGCTGCCGGCGACCAGCAAGGAAGGTCCACTTTCGACGTCTGAGTTGAAAATCCGGCCGGTCACGATGAGGTCGCCCAGCGCCACGATGCAGCTAAAACCGTCGGTAAAGGGCTCCGCATCCGTTTCCAGAATGAGGTCGTCCTCGATCAGCGCGCCCGGATCGAACACAAGCGCCTTCTTTTCCGGATGATCGACGAGGATCTGCTCAACCCAATCGCGGAAAGGGCCGCACCCTTCGAGGTCCGCTGCTGCCACCCGTTCAGAAAACAGCCGCGCAATCTCATCCAGCGCCACGGGTCGTCCAAAATCTTCGAGCCGTTTCATGCGCTAAGCCACCGTCTGCCGAGAAATGAACGCCGATTTGGCGACAGCCTACCAAACGGGATCGACAGGATCGAGACGCCTGGAGCATTCGTCCGGGCAGGCCCCCAAAACAGTAACGGCGGCCCGTGAGGGCCGCCGCACCAAATAAACCGCTTAGGCGAACCGACGTTAGATGACGTCGATTTCGGCCGGCAGGTACGACGTCACTTCGAGGCCGACTTCCTGCTCGCGAACGGCGGGCTTGGTCCAGGTCTTCATGATGTATTCCTCCAATTGCCCCACTGAAACTCCCTCAGTGGGATGCATCACATATAAGCAAGGCGCTCCATAACTACAAATCGCAATCGCGTGAGAGTCTCATCAGAGTGCCTTATGGACTACCGACGCATTACTGATCGAAGTCAAGCTTACGCTTAGAGGCGCGTGAACAGGGTCGACACCCGGCCAAATGAGAAACGCGGCGGCTGCATCTCGCAACCACCGCGTTTCGAATTCTACAAGTGATACCGACGTTTAGATGACGTCGATTTCTGCCGGCAGGTACGACGTCACTTCGAGGCCGACTTCCTGCTCACGAACGGCGGGCTTGGTCCAGGTCTTCATGATGGTTCCTCCAAATTGGGGCCAATCTCCCTGGCCCGATGTCGAAAACATACTCGCAAGTTCCGATAACCACAAATCGCAAGTACGTGATGTCTTAATCAGAGTTCCTGATCAATTCGCCAACTCCGACTGATGGCGATCTGAGCCATTGGGCCCTCAGAACGAAAAACGCGGTGGTTGCACTCGCAACCACCGCGTTTAAATTCGATAGCCGAACCGACGCTTAGATAACGTCGATCTCTGCCGGCAGGTACGACGTCACTTCGAGGCCGACTTCCTGCTCACGAACGGCGGGCTTGGTCCAGGTCTTCATGGTGTATCTCCTCCAAATTTCGATGCCGGGATCTCCGACCGGCTTCAGTGACTGTGGTGTACCGATTGCTGGCCACACGTTCAAATCGCAAGTTCGTGAGAATCCGATCAGATTTTCTTTGGAGCCCCGCGAGTTATCCTGATCGCCGCCCTCCTGGCGAAACTTAATGAGCCGCTTCCCAATTTCCGGCTGCCTTGGCATCGACATGGATCGGAACCGACAGCCGCACCGCAGGCTCGGCCGCGCGCTCCATCACAGACCTCGCCGTCTCGATGAGCGCATCTGCTTTACCGGCAGGCACCTCGAAAACGAGTTCGTCGTGCACCTGGAGCAGCATGCGCGCCTCAGACAGGCCTGCGTCCGCTAATGCCTCAGGAACACGGATCATGGCCCGCCGAATGATATCTGCCGCCGACCCTTGGATTGGCGCGTTGATCGCTGCCCGTTCCAGAAAACCCCGCATCGACGGATTTTTCGTATTGATCTCCGGATAATGAATGCGCCGGCCGAAGATCGTCTCCACATATCCGTTCGCGTGCGCGAACGTCTTTGTTCCCTCCATGTAGTCGCGAATGCCAGGGAACCGTTCGAAGTACGTTTTGATGTAGGCACCCGCTTCTTCGCGGCTGATCCCAAGTTGGTTGGCAAGCCCGAATGCGGAAATTCCGTAGATGATGCCGAAGTTGATCGCCTTCGCGCGCCGACGGACCTCGCCCGTCATCTCCGTCAGCGGTACGCCGAACATCTCGCTCGCGGTCATCGCATGAATGTCGAGACCCTCGGCAAACGCCGTCTTCAACTGCGGTATGTTCGCAATGTGCGCAAGCACGCGCAGCTCGATCTGCGAATAGTCGGCGGAGACCAGGCAGCAGCCTGCGTCAGCAATGAAGGCCGTGCGGATTTCGCGACCTTCCTTCGTGCGGATTGGAATGTTCTGCAGATTGGGATCGGATGACGAGAGCCGTCCCGTTGTTGTTGCCGCCAACGCGTAGCGCGTATGAATTCGCCCCGTGGTTGCCTGCACATAACTCGGCAAGGCATCGGTGTAGGTTGACCGTAGCTTCGTCAATTGACGCCACTGAAGCATCGTATCGATGAGGCGTCGTGCATCAGGGGGCAGCTCTTCATTCTGCGCCAGATCGTCGAGCAAGCCGGCCCGTGTCTCCCACTGGCCGGTCTTGGTCTTCTTGCCGCCCGGAAGCTTTAGAGTGTCGAACAGAAATTCACCCAGCTGCTTCGGCGAACCAAGATTGAATTTGTTGCCTGCAAGGTCATAGATCAGCGCCTCGTGTTCGGCCGCCCGCTGCGCGAACGCTCCCGAAAGTCGGGATAATATTTCGCGGTCGACCTTGATGCCGTCCCGCTCCATCGCCGCTATCACCGGAATGAGCGGACGCTCCAGTGTCTCATACACCGTCGCCACGCGTTCCGCCGCCAGCCGTGGCTTCAGCAGACTCCACAAACGCAGCGTCACGTCGGCACCTTCCGCCGCATACTCCGTCGCCTTGTCGATCGGCACTCCGCCGAACGTCTTCGCGGACTTCTTCGCTCCCGCCGAATGCGCAAGCACGTCGTCCATCGATAGACACAAATGTCCGAGATGCCTCTCTGCCAACTCGTTGAGGCCATGTCCGCCGCGGCCCGCGTCGAGCGCATATGACATCAGCATCGTATCGTCGAACGGCGCGATTGTTATTCCATGCTGCGCCATGACCAGCGCGTCGAATTTCAAGTCGTGACCGATCTTCAGAGTGAACGGATCATCGAGCAGGGGCTTCAGCCGTTCCAGCGCATCTCGCAGCGCGACTTGGCCTGGAAGTTGCGCCGACTCACCAAAAAGATCCGCGCCAATCTTGCCATGCGCGATTGGCACGTAACACGCAGCTCCGGCCGCGACAGCCATCGAGACGCCGACCACCTCAGCCTGCATCGCATCAAGGTTCGTCGTCACCGCATCGAACGCCACGCGCCCGGCCGCCCGGGCCATAGCGACCCACGCCTCCAAGTCCTCCACCGTGGTGATCGTCTTGTACGCTGCCCGGTCGAACGCAACACCCCTGGCCGCTGTCCGCCCGGCTTCCACCGCACTAAGCGGAGTGCCAAGGCCCTCCGGCGGAGTAGCAGTCCCCATCGGCGACGGCGGCGCATGAGGCGCCTCACCCGTTCCCTTTGCCTTTGCTTTTGCAATTGACGATCCAACGGAGGCTTCAAGCGGCGCCGGCGCCTCAACGCCCAGCTTTTCCGCAATGCGGCGCGTCAGCGTGTTGAACTCCATCACGCGCAAGAAGCCGATGAGCGCGTCAGCGTTAACATCACGAATGCCAAAACTCTCGACCGGCTCTGCGTCAGGGACATTGTCCATGAGCGTCACGAGCTCACGTGAGATCCGCGCCTGCTCCGCGAACTCGATCAGCTTCTCCCGCCGTTTGGGCTGCTTGATCTCACCCGCCCGCTCGAGAAGCGTATCCAGATCGCCGTATTCGTTGATCAGCTCCGCCGCGGTCTTTACTCCGATCCCGGGCACGCCCGGCACGTTGTCTGTCGAATCGCCCGCGAGCGACTGCACATCGACAACCTTTTCCGGCGGGACGCCAAACTTCTCCAGGACCTCATCGGGCCCAATTTTCTTCGCCTTCATCCCGTCCAGCATGACCACGCCGGGACGAATGAGCTGCATCAGATCCTTGTCCGACGAGACGATCGTCACATCGCCGCCTCGGTTGACGACATCGCGTGCGTAAGTCGCGATCAGATCGTCGGCCTCGTACCCATCAAGCTCGATGCACGGCACATTAAACGCCCGCACTGCGTCTCGGATCAGTGCGAATTGCGGCACGAGTTCATCAGGCGGCGGTGGCCGGTTCGCCTTGTACTTGTCGTAGATCTTGTTGCGGAAGGTCTCGCGGCCTGCGTCAAAAATCACCGCAAGATGTGTCGGCGCCTCCGACAACTTGCTCTCCTGAAGCAGCTTCCACAGCATGGTACAGAAGCCGTGTACCGCGCCCACAGGTAACCCGTCCGACGGGCGCGTGAGAGGTGGGAGAGCATGAAACGCGCGAAAGATAAAACCCGACCCGTCGATCAGGTAGACATGGCTTCCTTTGACGATCGGGACAGGCTCGTTTGAGCCATCGGCGGTCGCAGGCGGGGCGGATCGGGGAACTGGCTGGGACGTGCTCATCAAGCGCGGACTATAGGCAGAACGCCTTCCAGCGCTAGCCCTAGCTTACCGCCACTTCGCTCAAGCCCCCTGAAGCGATATGGGCACCGCCGTTTCTCTACAGCGGTGCCCATATAGATCGGCGGCCGGCCCGGCTTTAGGTCCTCAACTCGTTTTCAGCACTTCTGTCTCGGCCAGTTTCCCTCGGCCCCTGCCTGGATACAACCTTCTGGAGGTACGTGCTGAATTCTTCCCGCTGTTCTGCACTTAGCGACTCCACCAGCAACTCGTCGACTTTGGCAGCAATCGGCAAAGCGCGCTGAAGCACTTCCTTGCCTTCCGGCGTTATCCGTACCGCATACATGCGAGCATCTTGCCTCGTCCGGCGACGCGACAACAGTCCACGCGAAACCAGCCGGCGAACGATGTCGGCCAGTGTTGATCGATCGATACCCGAAATTTCACACAGCGCTGTCTGGCTAGGGTCCTCGAGACCGTCGACCACCGACAGCACGACAAACTGGCGCGCGGTAATTCCTATTTCACCGATCGAGCGGGCAAACAAATCTTCAGCCAACTGACCAGCGCGATGTAATAGGTGAGTTGTGCTCGTTGACACGAGATTGACAGGAGCGTTCATTTGAAACCTTTCCTCATAATCGCACTGCTTTTTCAGCGGGCGGTTTTCTCTCAATATATGCTGAGATTGTTCACCCGCTCCCGAGTGTGAGATTAGGACTTTGGATCATCAGCCGATTGACCCAGTGTTCTGGTTTTTGACCGGATGGTCAGAAGTGGGTGCATTATAAAAGCGCCAAGCTGGCAATTAGTTCCGCACCGAGTGTCTGAGAGCGGCGAAATGTTAAGCATAGGACCATACGTGAACCCGGCGATCTTGCGCGGGATGGAGATATTCCTGCAAAAACAAGGTGTTGTGTATTCAGACGTGTTGAGAGCAGCGCACGTGTGCCCCGATACCCTTGTGAGTGAGCACTCGGAGGTACCGCTGGAAAAGATCGTCGCAATTTTCGACGCGGCCGCGCTGGCGACGTCCTCCCCATGTTTTGGGGCGCAGTGGGCCGAAGCCTTCAACCCCGGCGAAACAGGTGCCTACGGATATCTTCTGCGAAACGCCGCATCCGTCCGGGATGCTCTTAATGTGATCGTGCGCTACCTTTCGCTCGTTATTCACCCGGTCGCCATCGCCGTGAAAAACGATGGCGCGGTAACCACGCTGACTTGGCGCCTTGTGCCCCGGGTGCAGAGTCGCGCAACGCAATATCTCCTCTTTGCAACTGGAGCGACCGTCGCTCGTCTGCGCACCGCAGCCGGTGGCAGTTGGGACCCTGTCCACATTGAACTGGCTTGCCCGGAACTCCCCTGCAAAGCTCTCTTGCATCGTGTACTCGGTCCATCGATTTCGTATGCAGCGAAGGAAACCCGTCTGTTCATCGCTACGAATACGCTCGATCATCGCAATGCGACGGCTGATCCCAAGCTGTTCAGTCTTCTGCAGGATTTGGGCGAACGGATGCTCCGTGAGCGATGCACTGCGCAAGGATACCCGCACGTCATCAAAAAGATCATCTCTCGTAAGTTGGGCCATGGTGACGTGACGCTAGAAGCCATCGCTCTTGAGGACGGAACCTCCCCGCGCGCTCTGCAGGCGCGGCTCGCCACGGAGGGCACCTCCTTCGAAGACCTGCTCCAGACCACCCGCCGGCAACTGGCCGAAGACTACCTCCGCGACACGGATCTGCCCTTGAACGAAATCGCTCTGTTGCTCGGCTTTTCGGAGCTGTCGGCTTTTTCCCGCGCCTGCCATCGCTGGTTTGAGGAACCGCCAAGCATACGGCGGCGGCACCTTCGGCAAGCCCACCACGACTTGACCGGCAGGTCCACGCTAGCCACACCGAAAGCGTGATCAGGGCCGCCGCGCGTCAGGCACGCTGTCGGTCGAAGCAAAATACGGCTTGATGTCGATCAGCGGCGTACCATCCACGCAATCGATGTTGCGGATGGTCAATGATGTTCCTGCGACGGAGACAAGTTCCACAACAGACAAGCCGATCGGGTTGGGCCTCACCGGTGAGCGCAGCGCGAATACCCCGCGCGGCTTAGGCGCATGGCTCGGCGCCTGAACGATCAGGTCTCTCGCCGATCGATCCAGCCAATAGAGTAGGATGAGATGCGACATCAGTTCGATGCCCTCAAGCCCTTCGGCATAGCGGGGGTCGAGGTCAACGGTCGCCAGCACCTCCCGTCGCGCCGCGCTGTTCTTGGGACACGCGCCGGTCGTGTTCCAGGGCGTATGGATACGCCCGATGAAGTAGAGGGAGGCATCGAACCCTCTCGGAAGTTCGATCGACCGTTCCCCAGGCCGGGGAGGACGCATGTCAGGCATTTTGGCTCCGCAGTATTTCGACCCGGCCACCCGTCACGCCGCATGTTCGGGCATTTGCGGGCGGCACCCGAATGAGCTATCTAGCAGGTCCCGGCCGCCTCGGCGGCCCGGATGCACCCGTAGCTCAGTTGGATAGAGTGTTGGATTCCGAATCCAAAGGTCGCAGGTTCGAATCCTGCCGGGTGCGCCATTCTTCATGACATCAGCCGCCGGGCTTTCGCAATAACAGCGCCAATTCCTGTTCGAGACGAGGCGCGAGTCATTTATGCAGTTGAGGCACGATTCGTTGGGACAGCTATTCGGCTGCCGCAACGTGTTGCGCTCCCAACCTGACGTGGAGAACTTTCGATGCCTATGATCGAATTGAGCAATTCCGAGGTCGAGACGCTGATCTACGCCCTCGGCGTAGCGGCGGCGGATCTCAAGGAATCGATCGCTGATGCGACCCAGACGGCGGAAGACAAGCAGGAGTGGACCGAGTACGTGGCCGAAATTGAGGAAGTGAGCGGCAAGCTCACGGTCCTCAGCGAAGCGGCCTAGAACGAGCGGCTGCGTCCACCCGAGACGGCCCACCGTCCGGCGCGCGTCTGAAATCAAGCAACCGGCGAATGCAATGACTGCATTTCGCCGGTTCTTTTTTCATTCGGTGCCCGACCGGGCGATCAGCTCGCCGGTCCGATCGGGAACGAGCGTGAGAACACGGCGCCGCTCGTATCGCGCGCGGTCACCGTCATCTCTGTTGCGCCGTTAGTCGTGAAATCAAAGGCAAACTTGGGGTTCTGCTTCATCGTGATGCTGCCGGCCATGGTCAGGACCACGTCGTCACCCTGTTTAACTTCAATCTGCTCCACCATCAGCAGAGGAACATAAAACAGCGTGATCTGGTCCAGCACCATGCCGGTGTGATTGGGATGGTTCAGTTCGAATTCCGCACGCTGGACCGAATTGGACGACACGGCCCGCGGTCCTTGCAGCGCAAGCGTCATCTTGCCCATGTTCGCTGCGATCTCCTCCGGCGATCCCTGCGGAGGAGCCGAACACGAAGCCTGTCCGCCGGCAAACTTCACAAGCTGTTCCACCATGAAGAGTTCGCCCGAAGCCGAACTCGACGACGACGCGGACATCGGACTGCTGGTTGAGACGAATGTACGTCGTCAGCGCCACGTGCTCTCGCGCACCTCCGACCTGGAAGACGGCTGCAACCGGCGAAGGGTTCTCATCCACGATGAAAGAGACGGACTTGATCGCCTGCCCCTTCGGCAGATGCACGTCCGCCGCAAGAGGGACCGCCATCACATCATCCGGCCGGTACGGTGCGCTGAACTTGATCACCGCGGATCCATCAAGGAGCGCCCGCGATCCGTAGACCTCCGCTTTGATCCCATCCCACGCCGGACCCGCGAAGGCTCCATTCGAGCCCAGAACGCCCGCGGTGAACGCGGCAAGCGCAGCGGTGGCATGGCATGCACTGATGAACCGTGCGCTTAGGCGCATATTGTCCTCGCGAGAATTCGGATGAGCGGAAATCTTCGTGGACAGAATCCCCCGCGCCGCGCCGTCTGTCAACGCGGAGGCGGCAGCATATTCAACCGATCAACGAAGTCCTGCCGAGCGCCACCCGGCATTCTGGGCTTCCGCTTCACTGCAAAACCAGCGCTCACCCCGCTCGAGATCCACCTTCACCCGCCCATACCAGGGGCTCCAGGGCATGTGATAGATCTGGCCGTTCTCCGTGATGTTGCCCTTGATGGCACAGCCCTTGAGGCGCATCTCCCTCCGCGACTTTCCAGCGATTTTGCCTGTAGATCCAAGCCGGTTCAGCTTCGCCCTGCCAAATGCCGGCAGCGGCCGCCTTGGCCTCCGCCTCCTCCTTCACATACCGTTCCGAATACTTGACGAACGCCCACGCGTACCCGCGCCGCACGAGTTCGGCATTGATTTCCACGCCTTCAACAGAGCAGACGCCGAGGACGCGGTCATATTTATCCGTGCCCTCCTCGCGGCACGTGACCCGACGCGTCGCCGACCAACTCAGCAAGTGCATCCGCCGCCGCCCGTCCGCAGGACCATTCCCCGCCATTCGCTCGGCGGCAAACCTGCGCCGTTTCGGGAGCATCAATTCCTTCGAGGCGAACACGTTTTCCATCGATATCAATGGTGTCGCCGTCGATCACGGATGCGGTGCCGGAGAGTTCGGAATTGCCGAACCAGGTGAGAGCGTTGGCATTCGCCGCCAGCGCCAGGGACACAACAACGCCACCCAGCGCAAACGCCACCGGCCGGCGAAGAGACAATCGATACTTGGATTCATCCATAGGTTGAATTTAGAGATTCGATCGCCGATTTCAGGGCCTCCGGATGGCGCAATTGTGGATGATATTTGCTTTACCGCACTGACTTTACTAGCCGAATCCCGTCCAGTTTCGCCCCGTTATGAGCTCAGCTTCCGGTTGCATATGAATCCAATCGGCCGGGTTGGAAGCCACACGCACGAACACATTCGTGCCCGCTGCCGCCTTTAGGCTCAAAACGGGAGCAAAGCGGTGCGTACGCGACGCCCGCGGCGCTAAATCTCTTGCTCCAAGAAGCTCATAGCCCCAAGTCTGGCAGCAACGATGCTTTCGAATTTGATCGCGCCGCACCACCGCGCATCCGCGCGCGTCCGTCGAGGCCCTCATGACGTCGAATAAACCTCCGCGACGGCCAGCCCAACCGCCGAGCCTCGGCGCCTATCGTCCCAGCGAGGAAGTCGATCCTCGCGCCGTGCGGCCGGGCCAGGAATTAGGGCCCCCGCCGAGTTATGGCCAGCAGCCCCATCATCGTCCCGCTCCGCCACCCCCCGGTTACAGACCGCCGCCCGCTGGACGCATGCCGCCTCCGCCACCGGCGAACCGCTATCGCCCCGGCCCCCCCGATGACGACGGCGGTACTGGCATTTTGAAGATTCTGGCGATCGTTCTGATGGTGGTGGTCGCGCTGGCCGGCGCTGGTGCCGCCGCCCTCTACATCGCCGGACCTGCTGATTTCGTCCGCGACCAGATCGTGCAGCGCGTTAAAAGCGAGACCGGCCGCGATCTCGTTATCAAGGGCCCGACATCCTTCACGTTCTACCCGTCTCTCGGCGTCAGCATGTCGAACGTGTCGCTGTCGGCACCGCCCGGCATGACGGCACCGCCGCTGATCACCATCAAGAGCCTTACCGCCAGCGTCGCGCTTATGCCGCTGCTGAAGCGCGAAGTCGAAGTGCAGGATGTGCGCCTCGAAGAGCCCGTGCTCAGTCTCCAAGTCGACGCCAGCGGCCGCAAGAGTTGGGATTTTGCCGCCGCGCTCCCGCAACAAGCAGAAGTTCGGTTTGCGCAGGCAAAACCTGATCCAGGTATCGTATCGGACACCCCTGCTTCTCTCCCCGCAGGCCCGTCCCCCACGCTGCAGAAACTCACCCTCGGTGATGTGCGCATCACGCGCGGCACCGTTCTCTATTCCGACCTGCGTTCCAACGCCCTTGAGACGGTCTCCGGCATTGATCTCACAATCGCCGCGCCATCGCTCGACGGCACCGCCATAGTCGACGGGACCTTCCGCTGGCGCAACGATACCCTGACTCTGGCCAGCGAAATCACCTCTCCCAACGAACTCCTGCGGTCCTCGTCCGCGCGCCTCATCGCGCACATCAAAGGCCGCCCTCTCGATCTGCGCTACGATGGCAGCGTCCGCTTCAGCGAAGCCCCCGACCTTGATGGCAACCTCGCGCTGTCCGCCCCGTCGCTGCATCGCTTGCTGGCCTTCGCACAAAGGCAGAAGCCCGCCGAAGCACCCGATCGGCCGCTGGCCGTCACCGGCAAGCTCTCGGCCGCCAACAATACGTGGACTCTCAGCGGCGCAACGGGTGCCGTCGACCGCACGAAAGGCACCGGCGACATCGCGGTCACCACAGGCGGCGCTCGCCCGATCCTGAAGGCCAACCTCAAGTTCGCCGAACTCGACCTCAATGCCATCCTGGGCGCGCCAACTGCGACATCGCCGCCACCAGCGCCAGCCCCAGCCGAGCAGCCCACTGCGAAACCGGCAACACCGGAAACTCCGCAGTCGATTGAAGATCTTCTGAAAGCCAACCCGCCGGCGACCGGACCTCAAGTTCGCGGCTTCACGCAGCGCTCCGGCTGGAGCACCGAGGCCTACGACTTCTCGCTCCTCAACGTCGTTGATGCCGACGCCCGTCTCACCGTCGGCCGCCTCTTTTACAAAGAGATCAAAGTTGGCCAGTCGAACGTTGCGGCGAACCTCAAGGCCGGCGTCCTCCGGGTCGACTTCAGTGACGTCCAACTTTACGGCGGCCGCGGCAAAGGCCTCGTCGCCATCGACGCCTCCGACCTCGCCTACCCGCGCATCACGACGAATGTCGCGCTAGAGGGCGTCGAAGGCCTCCCGCTCCTGAAAGATGCCGCCGACCTCGACTGGCTCGCCGGCAAAGCCAAGATCGCCGCCGGTGTCACCGGTCAGGGCAAAACGCAAGCGGCCATCATGAACTCCCTCGGCGGCAGCGCCGACATTGCTTTCAACGACGGCGCCATCGTCGGCATCAACATCCCGGGCCTGTTGCGCAACATCGGCCAGGGCAAACTCGGCGGCCTCTCCTCCTCACCGACTGAGAAGACCGACTTCAGCTCGATGACCTCGAGCTGGGCCATCAACAACGGCGTCGCCCGCAACTCCGACCTGAAGCTCGTCGGCCCATTGATCCGCGTCACCGGCGAAGGCGCCGTCAAGCTCGGCGACCGCTCCATCGATTACACGCTGAAGCCGAAGATCGTCGCCGACGCGCGCGGCCAGGGCGGCGCGATCGACATCGGCGGTTTGGAAATCCCGCTGAAAGTCCAGGGTCCCTGGGAAAAGCCAAAGTTCGCGCCCGATCTTGGCGGTGTCCTCAAAGACCCGAACAAAGCGGTCGAAACCATCAAGGAGATCGGCAAGCAGTTCAAAGGCAAGGATACGAAGGAAATCCTGCGCGGCTTATTCGGCAGCGGCGGCGAGACTGCCCAATAACCGCGCCTTCCGGCCAGCTCCGCACAAGCGGAGTCGGAAGGCGCAATCAACAACCAAAAATTCTGCACCGTAGCCGGCAAAGTCTGCACTGCAAGACGCGAGCTAACCCCTTGCAGAACCGCGTTAAGGGCACGTGAAACGCATCTGCAATATATTTTGCCCCTGGGGTCATTTTTTTCTTGCGCAGGGGGGGCGCTGGCCTCATATGCACCCCTCTCCGTTCGTCCACCTGCCCCTAAGGTCAAGGAGCAATCCCCACACCCCTAAGGTAAGGAGCGGACGGGTTGAATCTATCTGCTGGTTGGGGAGGGTCACATGGCCTTTAATGACGCCCTCTTCCAATTGGGGATGGACTTGAACTCGTTCAAGCCCCGCCCAAGAGGAAGAATTCGCTGTGGTAACGCGCGATGAGCGCGTGGATTGCGGGACCGAAAGTTCCGATACCGTATCGCTGAAAACCGTCGCCATCGATCTGACTGGCGCCGGTGAAATCGGCACTGTCCGCGCAGTGCAGCGGGCCGTGGGACGCGCTCTTGCGTTCTCGCGCCTCTCTGTCACGTCGTCGGACCTGAAGCGTCAGCCGAAGACCGGCGCCGTCACCGGCACCGTGTCGTTCACTGGCGGCCGCATCGCCATCGAGGCCTGGCCTTCGACTGGCTATGTCGCAATCGACATCCAGGGCGTTCTTCGCCCCGAGATGGCACTCACGGCCTTCGCGGATGCATTCAACGCCCGCGAAGCCGTCGTGAAAAAGCTGCGCCTTCCAACCGACGGCGCCCGCTTCAAGAAGCCGGTCACCACCGTCCGCGGTTCAGTCGCCCGCAAGGCGGCCTAATCGAGCCCCACACCGGCTTGCCGAGTGTGGGCCAAGCAAACAGGCCGCGTCACACCCGTGACGCGGCCTTTGTTTTAGGCCTGACAACCTCTCCCCATTGCGGGGAGCGTTTGCAGCGAGCGAACCAATACCATCCTGTCACACTCGGAACAGCACGCCCTCCGGTACCCTGCCAGAGTGATCCCAACAACTCTTCAAACCGAAGGATCACCGCCATGATGCTCAAGTCTTTGGTCGCAACGGTCACCGCAGCCATCCTGGCATCGCTCCTCCTCACCGCCGCCGCCCAAGCCGGATGCGGTGGCGGACACGGGGGATATAGTGCCCGCGCAAGCTACAGCACGCCCTCGCCAGCGTATGCCGCCAAGCTCCGCGCCAAGCGTGCTGCCGAGGCCCGCGCCATCGCCGCCGCCAAGCGTCAGAAGTCGATCGAGATCGCTAAAGCCCGCGCCGCTGCCAAGGCGAGCAAACTGGCCGATGCCTCGGAGCCGGCACCGGCGAAAGCAGAGACCGCAGAGATCGAAACAAAGGACACCGCCCCGATGAAAGTCGCAGCCACGCCGTCCACCTGTCGCAAGTTCATTCCCGCCATCGGCACGACGGCCGAAGTCCCTTGCTCGGTCGAGTGATACGTCTCCCCACTTAGCCAAGCAAGCCACAGCCGGAGAGCACCCCCCTCTCCGGCTGCTCGACATTCTTGATGCACCCAATGCAACTGCGAATAAGAGCTAGGTGCGGCTCAACCCCTTCTTCTCCATCTCCGCCAGATACTCCGCCCAGCGGCTGTCCTTCTCGCGGCCGAGCGTGCGCAGGTAATCCCACGTAAACAGGCCCGTATCGTGCTTGTCGTCGAACACGATCCGCACCGCGTAATTGCCGATCGGACGCAGTTCCGAAATCCGCACGTTCTTCTTCTTGGCGACCGTCACGCGCTGCTCCGGCGAATGGCCCTGCACTTCCGCCGATGGACTCATCACGCGCAGCATCTCCGCCGGCAGGTCGAATTTTTCACCGCCCTCGAACGCCACGTGCAGCACATCGCTGCCGGGCGACACCATCAGATCCGGCGCCTTCTCGGCAGCACCCGCCGCCTTCTGCACCTCGCCCCAGACTTTGGCCGCGATCTCGCGATAGATCAGCGCCTGCGGGCTATCGGGCGCGGTGGCGACAATCGGCCGGCCGCTGTCCGACCGCTCGCGGATTTCCATGTGCAGCGGCACACCGCCGAGGAACGGCAGCCCAAGCTTCTGCGCCTCCAATTCCGCTCCGCCGTGTCCGAAGATGTCACTGCGCGTCCCGCAGCTCGGGCACAGAAAATAGCTCATGTTCTCGATGAGCCCCAGCACCGGCACATTCACACGCTGGAACATGGCGAGCCCCTTGCGCGCGTCGATCAGCGCCAGGTCCTGCGGCGTTGAAACAATCACCGCGCCCGACAGCGGCACCTGCTGCGCCATCGTCAGCTGCACGTCACCCGTGCCCGGCGGCATGTCGATGATCAGCGCATCGAGTTCGCCCCACATCACTTCGCGCAGCATCTGGTTCAGCGCCTGCACCACCATCGGCCCGCGCCACACGATCGGCGTGCCCTCGTCCACCATGAAGCCCATGGACATGGCTTTCAGCCCATAGCCTTCCATCGGCCGCAGCTTGTTCTGCTCCGTCACGTGCGGTTTGCCGGATAAGCCCAACAGTCGCGGCTGCGACGGCCCGTAGATATCCGCATCCATGATGCCGGCCTTGAGCCCGATCGCGCGCAGGCCGAGCGCAAGATTGACCGCCGTCGTCGATTTGCCGACGCCGCCCTTGCCCGACGCCACCGCGATCAGATGCTTGATGCCGGGAATGCCGAGCGGCTGATGCGCCGAACGCGGGGTGATCGTCGGCGCAGGTCCGGCTGGCGCAGCGCGCGCACCCGCCCCGTCACCCGTGGTTCCCTTTTCACGCGCTTCACGCACACGCGGATGCTCCGTTACGTTGCTGGCGGCAGGAGCCGGCGACGCGGCCGCACGCGAGGGGAGCGGCGGAGGCGGCGGCGCAGTCATTCCACCGCGCTCCGCCGTTAGAACGACCGTGGCGCCCGCCACATCATCAAGACCGCTGACAACCTTTTCGGCCGCCTGCCTCAACGCCTCCAGCTCTTGCGCGCGATGCGCCGGGACAGTGATCGAGAAATAAACGCGATCGTCCTTGATCAGCACCTCGGAGATGAGCCCCAGGTCGACGAGATTGCTCGTGAGGTCCGGCCCCTTGACGCGACGCAGCGCGTCCAGGACCTTGTTCTTATCGACTGCCATTCCATGCTCCTGGGATCGTCGGGGGTAAGGCGGATCGCGCGCACTCTGAGAACGTGCGCCGGCTGACCCTGCCAAGAAGAGGCCGGATACTAGGAGAGGCCGCGCTGGAAGTCACCAAGGCTCGCCTGTATACGAAAGCACCGGTGGGCCGGAAAACAAGGGTGCGGCAATCGGGAGGCGGCACCGGCGTGCCGATGGGGAAACGGGGTAGGGATGCAGGCACTACTTGGATTGAGCCGCGCGATCGACGCGGTGAATACCTGGATCGGCCGGCACGTCGCTTGGCTGATTCTGATCGCCGCCATCATCAGCGCCGGCAATGCCATTATTCGCAAACTGTTCGACACCAGTTCTAATGCCTGGCTCGAGGTTCAGTGGTGGCTGTTCGGGCTGGCGTTCCTGTTCGCGGCTCCCTGGACGCTCAAGGACAACGATCACATCCGCATCGACATCGTCAGTGCGCAGCTCTCGCAGCGAGCTCGCAACATCATCGAGATCATCGGTCACGTCTTCTTCCTGCTGCCGACCGCAGCCCTCATCCTCTACACGTCCTACCATTACGCCGCGATCTCGTGGCTCCAGAACGAGCAATCCAAAGATGCGGGCGGCTTGCCACAATGGCCGATCAAAGCGCTCATCCCGCTCGCGTTCGCGCTGCTGTTTGCGCAAGGCCTCTCCGAGCTCATCAAGCGCATCGCCATCATGCGTGGCGACATACCGGAGCCAAGGCCACAGGGCGGCTACCACGAAGCCGTGACGGCCGCAGGATTACCTAAAGAATAGCGCGAGCGGGGCAACGAACGATCATGGCCGTCTTCCTCGCGCAGAACCTTGCGCCTTTCATGTTCGCGGCGCTCGTCGCGTTCCTGCTGCTCGGCTACCCAGTTGCCTTCTCGCTCGGCGCGGTGGGACTGATGTTCTTCGTCGTCGGCGTCGAACTCGCCCCCTACTCCGACGGAGTCATCTCACTCTCCTGGCCGCTGCTCAATTCCATGCCCGGCCGCATCTACGAAGTGATGCGCAACGACACGCTGCTCGCGATCCCCTTTTTCACCTTCATGGGGCTGATCCTTGAGCGCTCCGGCATGGCCGAGGACCTACTGGAAACCATCGGCCAGCTGTTCGGCACCATCCGCGGCGGCCTCGCCTACGCCGTCATTTTTGTCGGCGCGATGCTCGCCGCGACCACCGGCGTTGTCGCCGCCTCCGTCATTTCCATGGGCCTGATCTCGCTGCCCATCATGCTGCGCTACGGTTACGACCGCCGTCTCGCCTCCGGCACTATTGCAGCCTCCGGAACGCTCGCGCAGGTCATTCCGCCCTCGCTCGTCCTCATCGTGCTCGCCGATCAGCTCGGCCGCTCCGTCGACCAGTTGTACAAGGGCGCACTCCTGCCCGGCGTGATGCTTGCTGGCCTCTACGCGCTCTACGTTTTCATCGTCTGCCGCATCAATCCCGCGGCCGGCCCTGGCTTACCGCCCGAGGAAATCGCCCACCGCAAGCCCGATGGTTCGCGCGGCTTGATATCGCTCGGCGTCCTGGCAGCTCTCTCCGGCGGCGTGGGCACGGGACTCCTCTGGAACTCCGGCTATGGCACCATGGAGTTGTTCATCCTGGTCCTCGCCCTCTCGATACTGATCGCGCTCGTCGTCGCCCTCGTCAACAAACTGATCCTCCGCCAAACCGGACGCGGCTTCCTCTCCCCGCTCGCCGAACGCGTCACCTTCGTTATGGTGCCGCCGCTGATGCTGATCTTCCTCGTGCTCGGCACCATCCTCATTGGCCTTGCCACGCCCACCGAAGGCGGCGCCATGGGCGCAGTCGGTGCGCTGCTTCTCGCTGGCATCAACCGCTATTCCAACCGCGAACCGCAGCGCCTCAACTGGAACATCGTACGCCAAGCCACCGAGGCGACCGCCAAACTCTCCGCCTTTGTCATGTTCATCCTCATCGGCGCGCGGATTTTCTCGCTCACGTTTTATGGCGTAAACGGCCACATCTGGGTCGAGCACCTGCTCACCTCACTTCCCGGCGGCATGTACGGCTTCCTCATCGCCGTCATGGTCCTCGTCTTCCTGCTCGCCTTCTTCCTGGACTTCTTCGAGCTGGCTTTCATCCTCGTGCCCCTCCTCAAGCCCGCCGCAGAATCCATTTTCCGAACCGCGCCAGAAGCCGTAGCCATCGCGAAGTCCATGGGCTTCGCCGTCATCGCAGCCAAAGACCCCAGCGGCGCAATCGTCGAAACCGTCGCCGACGTCTCCCCCTTCATCGTCTGGTTCGGCATCCTGCTCGCAGTCAATATGCAAACGAGCTTCATGCATCCACCCTTTGGCTTTGCACTCTTCTACTTGCGCTCTGTCGCACCGAAGGAACCCTACACCGACAAGGTCACCGGCAAGATCACGCAGCCCGTCCTCACCTCGCAGATCTACTGGGGTGCGGTGCCCTATGTCGGCATTCAGCTTCTCATGGTCGCCGTTGTCATGGCGCTGCCGTGGATCGCGATGCACGCCCTCGTCAAGCCGCAACCGGCATCAACAGATCCAGCCGCCATCGAGCGTCCCACGACACTGGCGCCCGGTGTGCCGATGTCCTCCGACGGCCGCTTCGCCCTCCCGCCCACGCCACCAGCTATTGAGGGCGCTCCCTCCAGCACCTACACCGGCGCCGGCGCGCCGACCCTCGACATGCGCCAGCTCCCGCGCTTCGACTGAATACGACAAAGCCCTCTCTCACGCCGTGAGAGAGGGCTCCGCTGTCGTGATCGTATCTCGCGTTTACGTCCGCCAGGGATGCGCCGGCACTTCCGAAACGCCGATCACCTTCACGCCCGCTTCCGCCACGATGTTGTCGTTCTCCACCGATGAGCCCGATACACCCACCGCGCCGATCAGCACGCCATCCTTGTCCACGATCGGCAGCCCGCCCGGAAACGTAATCAGCCCATCGTTCGAATGCTCGATGCCGAACAACGGCCCACCCGGCTGCGAAAGCTGTCCGATCAGACCCGTCGGCATGCCGAAGAACACCGCCGTCTTGGCCTTCTTGATCGCGATGTCGATCGATCCCACCCATGCATCGTCCATGCGATGAAACGCCTTCAAGTTGGCGCCGGAGTCCACCACGGCGATACACATCTTGGTCTTCGTCTTCTCGGCGGCTTTGCGCGCTGCCAAAATGATGTTCTGGGCATCGTCGATCGTCACGTGCATAGGCAGTTCCTTTTCTCTAAATGGGGCCGAAATTGTTCAGCGTACGGCCCGGTGGCGTCCAATTGAAGACTACGCTTCTGAAGACAACATGTCGAAACCGCAGATCCGTTCCACAGTGCGTGGCGGGTTGGTAACGCTTCGGCCAACAATACGCTTAGAGGAGGTGCGCGCGCCTGGCGAACCGGATAAGCCTACCCCCACTCCAAGGGGGGAGACGTTAACCATGGCCCGACTGTCGCGCCCGCTCGACACGTTGAAATCTCGATACGACGCGATCATTATCGGATCCGGCTACGGCGGCGGCGTTGCAGCCTCTCACCTCGCGCGCGCCGGCAAATCAGTGGCCGTCCTCGAACGCGGCCGCGAAGTCCTCACCGGCAACTTCCCCTCCAAGTTCCCCGACCTCAAGAACGACTTCCAGGTTCAGGGCAAGAACTTCAAAACCGGACCCGACACCGCTTTGTTCGATGTTCGCATCGGCGATGACATGCATGTGCTCGTCGGACGCGGCCTCGGTGGCGGCTCCTTGGTCAACGCCGGCGTCACGTTGCGACCCGATCGCCGCGTCTTCGAAGATGAAATCTGGCCAGGGCAGATCCGCCAGGATGGTGGCCTCGATCGCGGTTACGCGCGCGCCGAAGAATGGCTGCGTCCCGCAAGCGATCCTCGTGCCTCGGAGATGACCAAGTTCGGCGTGCTCGCCGAGGCCGGCCGCAAATTGAATCGCGATCTCGTCACACCACGGGTCGCGGTCAGCTTTGCAGAGAACGTCAACCCAGCCGGCATCGCGCAACCCGCCTGCACCCGCTGCGGCGACTGCTGCGCCGGCTGCAACGTCGGCGCCAAGAACACCGTCGCCCTCACCTACCTTCCCGATGCCGCCCGCCACGGCGCGGAAATGTTCACCGAGATCACCGTCCGCCATATCGCCAAGTCTCATGACGGCAGCTGGCGCGTTCACGCCGCACCCACCGGCGGCAGGGATGGCAACATCATTTTGGAAGCGGCCATCGTCGTACTGGCCGCCGGCACACTCGGCTCCACTGAAATCCTTCTGCGCTCGCGCGACCAGGGCCTCGCCATTTCGGACCGCGTGGGCCATCGCTTTTCCGCAAACGGCGACATCATCGCTTTCGGCTATGGCGCCAAGTCCATCGTCAACTCTGTCGGCGTCGGCTATCCGCCGCGCATCGAAGGACTTGAAATCGGCGCATCGGTCACCGGACAACTCGAGTTCCGCGACGCGCAAAATCTCGATCACGAACTGACAATCCAGGAAGGCGCGGTGCCGTCCGCCGTCGCGCCGTCGCTACCCGTGATGTTCTTGCCCAACGGCCGCCTGCTCGGCGCGCTGCAAAGCCTTGTCAGCGGTGTGTACAAGGGTCCGTTCGCAAGCCTGCAAACCTATTTCGCCGTCTCGCATGACACGGCCTCCGGAATTTTCCGCCTCGACGGCGACAAGCTCGCTCTCGCCTGGAAAGATGCGCAGAACGAGCCCTGCTACGCCCGCCTCGACGAAGCCCTCCGATCCGTGGTCGAAAGTGCAGGCGGCGATTACGTCAAGAACCCGCTCGCCGGCACCGTCATGGGCCATCAGCCGGCGACGGCTCACCCGCTTGGCGGATGCGCGATGGGCCGCGAAGCCACTGACGGCGTGGTCAACCACAAGTCGGAAGTTTTCGACACCTCGCCCGGCCGCGGCTCGAACGCCGTGCATGATGGCCTCTACGTGATCGACGGTTCGATCATCCCGCGCTCGCTTGGCGTCAATCCGCTGTTCACGATCACCGCCTTGTCAGAACGCGCACTCGCCCACTTGCTCGCCGAGCGCCGCCTCACATCGAACGTCCGCCCACTCCCCGCGCAGCCCATCTTAGTCACCGCCCCCGCAGCGGTGGTGGCGGCGGAGTGAGTTTTGCTCGTCGCCGGCCATGACAACGGGGGGTTTTACTAAAACACTCACCATCCGTATCCAAGATACGGGCCGCCGCGATACCAGCGGCTGTAGGGAGAACCGAAGCGGCCGTAGAATGGATAGCCGTAAGGACTCGTCGAGTAGTAGTAGGGAGAATCGTAGAGCAGGGGCGGGCTATAGTGAGGTTGATACGTCCAATAACGCGGACGCCATACGCGCCGCGACGTGTAACGCCGGCGATAATGACGTTGCCGATAATGCCGCCGTTTGTAGACCTTCGAGACAGCGCTGATATCGACTGTCGCAGCCTTCATTGAAATGGCAGAGCCGCCGATCAGGGCTGCTTTCGATGTCGAAGACGCGGCGGCAGGCGCGAACAAAAGAACCATCACTGCAAAGGCAGTTTTCAGTTTCATGCTCGCCTCCTCGTAGGGGTAAGGAAGACGTTCCCCAATCTCCAAACTGCCCGGATAGGTTCGCGTGTTGCAAGCGGAAAAAGCCGCGCTAAGCCATTTCGATTTCTCGCGTTTGAGTGATAGGCGCTGGCGTTCGTGCAGCAGGATTGAGAGGAATGGTTATGCTCACGACGCAACGATTTCAGCGACCGACCGGGCAGCGTCCGCGCGCATACGTGTGAACTTTTTGGCCAATGCTGGGATTGAGTGGCTTGAAGCCGCCAGGAAAAAATTGGACTGACCATCAAAAACACAGCAGCGGCAAGTCCAATACCTGCCTCAAAACTTAAGCAGCCCCGCATCGCTGCCGGGCTGCCCGCAATTCTGCTACCGCTTAACTTCTTGCTCAAATATCCAGCGTCTGCGCGCGCTCCCAATCGGTCAGATGCGCCGCGTATTGGTTCCACTCGGCCGTCTTCAACTTGATGTAGGCGGCTGAGAATTCATCACCCAGCGCGGCCTTGAGGCCGGTGTCCTGATCGAAGCCACGGATAGCATCGAGCAAGTTCAGCGGCAGACGCGGCGCATCCTTCACCGTATGGCCCAGCTGATACATGTCGATATCGTAGCGCGGACCGGGATGCGCATTCGTATCGATGCCGTCGAGGCCCGCCGCAAGGATGACGGCCTGCAGCAGGTACGGGTTCGCAGCACCATCTGGTAGTCGCATTTCGAAACGGCCCTTGCCCGGCACGCGAACCATGTGCGTGCGATTGTTGCCCGTCCACGTGACCGTATTCGGCGACCACGTTGCACCAGAAAGCGTGCGTGGAGCGTTGATGCGCTTGTACGAGTTCACAGTCGGGTTGGTGATCGCGGCCATACCCTCGGCATGCTTCATGATCCCGCCGAGGAAGTTGTATCCCTGCGCCGACAGACCCATCTCGTCGGTCTTGTCGAGGAACATATTCTGCGTTCCGCTCTTGTCCCACACCGACATATGCACATGGCATCCGTTTCCGGTGAGGTTGGTGAACGGCTTCGGCATGAACGTCGCGCGTAGCCCGTGCTTTTCGGCCACCGACTTCGTCATGAACTTGAAGAACGAGTGCCGGTCCGCCGTCAGAAGCGCATCATCGAAGTTCCAGTTCATCTCGAACTGGCCATTCGCGTCTTCATGGTCGTTTTGATATGCGCCCCAGCCGAGTTCGAGCATGTAGTCGCAGATTTCGGAGATCACGTCGTAGCGACGCATCAAAGCCTGCTGATCGTAGCAAGGCTTGGACGCCACATCGAGCCCATCCGAAATCTTCGTGCCGTCGGCGTTGAGCAGGAAGTACTCACACTCGACGCCTGTCTTCATGTACAGGCCCTTATCCGCGGCCCGCTTCTGAAGCTTCTTCAAGATCACACGCGGCGCCTGCGCGACATGGCTGTCTTCCATCACGCAATCTGCGGCGACCCACGCCACTTCCTTCTTCCACGGCAGCTGAATGACCGCCGAAGCATCAGGCATGGCGAACATGTCGGGATGCGCGGGCGTCATATCGAGCCACGTCGCAAAACCGGCAAAGCCCGCACCGTCGCGCTCCATCTCCGCGATCGCGGCTGCCGGCACGAGCTTGGCGCGCTGCATACCGAACAGA
The DNA here is from genome assembly GCA_963708775.1 of uncultured Alphaproteobacteria bacterium. Lineage (GTDB taxonomy): Bacteria > Pseudomonadota > Alphaproteobacteria > Rhizobiales > Hyphomicrobiaceae > JAGVSR01. The sequence goes on from CAVPTI010000015.1 coordinate 222,366, forward strand.
TCGGTGAAGGAAATCATGAAGTAGCGAATGCCCCTGTCTTTCGCCAGGGATGAGAGATCTTGTGTCATGGCCGTTTCCTTCACTTGGGCACGTCGGGCAGGATGTCGATTTTTTTGTTGTTACGAAGTGCAAAAAGAAAGGGCGGTTATAAACCGCCCTGTCCTTGTCCAGGAATCCAACTTGTTCCAGCGAGCGGCACGCGCGCCATGGCGGCCGCTTCGATGGTCAGCGCGCACAGATCTTCAGGCTCGAGGTTGTGCACGTGGTTATGGCCGCAAGCGCGGGCGATAGTCTGCACTTCCAGCGTCATCACCTTCAGGTAGTTCGCAAGACGGCGGCCTGCGCGAACCGGATCGAGCCGCATCGCCAATTCGGGGTCTTGTGTGGTGATGCCTGCCGGATCGCGGCCCTCGTGCCAATCATCGTAAGCCCCGGCCGTCGTGCCGAGCTTGTTGTATTCAGCCTCTAGCGCCGGATCGTTGTCGCCCAGCGCCACGAGCGCCGCCGACCCGATCGCAACGGCGTCCGCCCCGAGAGCCAGCGCCTTGGCAACGTCCGCGCCGTTGCGGATACCGCCTGATACGATCAACTGCACCTTGCGATGCATGCCTAGATCCTGCAGCGCCTGCACCGCAGGACGAATGCAAGCCAGAGTCGGTTGCCCGACATGTTCGATGAAGACTTCCTGCGTGGCAGCCGTGCCGCCCTGCATGCCGTCAACGACAACCACATCAGCGCCGGCCTTCACGGCGAGCGCAACGTCGTAATAGGGACGCGCGCCACCGATCTTGATGTAAATAGGCTTTTCCCAGTTGGTGATCTCGCGGAGTTCGAGGATCTTGATCTCGAGATCGTCGGGGCCGGTCCAGTCGGGATGACGGCAGGCCGAGCGCTGATCGATACCCTTTGGCAGCGTGCGCATTTCGGCGACGCGATCCGAAATCTTCTGGCCGAGCAGCATGCCGCCGCCGCCGGGCTTGGCACCTTGGCCGACCACGACTTCAATGCAGTCCGCCTTACGCAAGTCGTCCGGATTCATGCCGTAGCGCGACGGCAGATACTGATAAACGAGCGTCTTCGATTGTCCGCGCTCTTCCGGCGTCATACCTCCGTCGCCCGTCGTCGTCGAAGTGCCGGCGATTGTTGCGCCGCGCCCTAATGCCTCTTTCGCCTGCGCCGACAGCGAGCCGAAGCTCATGCCCGCGATCGTGATCGGGATTTTCAGTTCCACCGGCTTCTTCGCGAACCGCGTCCCGAGCATGACACTCGTCGAGCACTTTTCGCGGTAGCCTTCCAGCGGATAGCGCGACATGGACGCGCCTAGGAACAGCAGATCGTCGAAGTGCGGAACCTTCCGCTTCGCACCGCCACCACGGATATCGTAGATGCCGGTCGAGGCTGCGCGCCGGATCTCCGAAAGCGTGTAATCGTCGAACGTGGCGGACTTGCGCGGCGTGGTCGGCGGGTTGTGATACGTCATCAGTATGCGTCCGCATTATCAATGTTGAAGTTGTAGAGTTTGCGCGCCGAACCATAGCGTTTGAACTCGCTCGTCTTCACGTCCTTGATGCCGGCCTTGTCGAGAAGCACCGCCAGCTGATCGTGGTGCTCCGGCCGCATCTCCTTCTCGATGCAATCCGCGCCGAGGCTTTTCACGCTGCCGCGCACGAACAGCTTCGCTTCGTAGATCGAGTCACCCAGCGCATCGCCCGCATCACCGAGCACCACGAGATGCCCACTCTGCGCCATGAACGCCGACATGTGCCCGATGTTGCCGCGCACGACGATATCGATGCCCTTCATCGAGATCCCGCACCGCGATGCCGCGTTGCCCTCGATCACGAGCAATCCGCCACGCCCCGTTGCACCCGCATACTGGCTCGCATCGCCCTTCACGACGACGCTGCCGGACATCATGTTTTCCGCAACTCCCGGCCCAGCCGATCCGTGGATCGTGATGGTGGCCTTCTTGTTCATGCCGCCGCCGTAGTAGCCGACCGGCCCACGAACCGCGACCTTGATTGGCGCGTCGACGCCGACGGCGACGGCATGCAGACCGCGCGGATTGAGAACTTCCCACTCCGCTTCGTTGGTCCCTTCCGACTGCCGGTGAAGCTCCGAGTTGAGTTCGCGCAACGGCGTAACGGCAAGATCGATCGTGCGCATGCTTCACCGCTCCCAGAAATAAACGGTCGCCGGCTCCGGCTCCCAGATCTTCGCCGTGTCGATACCGGGCAGACCGGCGAGCGCGCGATACTCCGAGCCGAACGCCACGTACTGATCCGTCTCGGCCATGACCGCAGGCTTGCACGCGATCGGATCGCGGATGACGCCGAAGCCATTCTTCGTGCCGACCACGAACGTAAAGAAGCCGTCGAGATCGTCGAGGCTCTTCTCAAGCGCCTGACCGAGATTCATGCCCTGGTTCATGCGCCACGTGAGATAGGCAGCCGCGACTTCACTGTCGTTCTCCGTCTCGAACGTCATGCCGTCATGCTTCAACTTGCGCTTCAAGCTGTTGTGGTTCGACAGCGAACCATTGTGCACGAGGCACTGGTCGGCTCCCGTCGAGAACGGATGCGCGCCGAGCGTCGTCACCGCGCTCTCCGTCGCCATGCGCGTATGCCCGATCGCATGCGACCCCGACATCTGCTTCAGATGGAAACGATCCGACACATCCGTCGGCCAGCCGACTTCCTTGTAGATCTCGATCGTCTCGCCCGCGCTCATGATGCGCACGCCGGGGTGTTCAGCCTTGATCGCCGCGCGCGCCGCCTCTGCCTTGTCGGCAGGAACGGTCAACACCGCATGCGAAGACTTCCGCTCGATCTCGACCGGCGCGCCGATCGCCTTCGACAGAGCCGCATCCAGTCCCGCAAAATCCTGATCCGCACTTGCCGACTGCACCGTCAGCTTGGCCTTGCCGTCTTCAGCTTCGCCATAAACCGCGAACCCCGCCGAATCCGGCCCACGCTCGCACATCGTTGCCAGCATCTGCGCCGTCAGCTCACCCAGCCGTGGCTCCAACGCCTTGTCCTTGATAAACAATCCGACGATCCCACACATACCGGGGTCCTCCTTTTTGGACGTCTTTCAAAGAAAGGTAGCAACTTCCCCGTCAATTCTCAACTGGCAAGAATAGTTTTTTCCTGAGAGTAGACATTGACCACGGGCCAGCAGAAAGCATTCACCCGTGCCCACGCGCCCAAAGCTCGTACTGTGTGCGCGCCACCCGATAGGCATCGGGGATTGAAATGGCCCAGACAAAAAGCCCCAACGCCGCCCGGCCTATGAAAGAGTGCTCCGGCGTCGTCGTATGCCAGCTGATCGCGGCCAGGATCAGTGTAAAAATTGCAAAGCCGAAGCCGCGTTGCGGCTGCCCCGCAAGCACATGCCCGCCACCCGGCATCAAAACGGCCAGGAGCAGTACGGCATACGGATGAGGAGGCGCTTTCCTCATCAGGCGGCCTCCGTTTTCAGGTGCGCATCCCGCTGCGCGACAAGCACCGCCACATCCGACAGTGTTCGCATGAAATTCTGCCCGTTCCACCGTCACGTCTCCAAACACGGCTTGGCGCAGGAGTAGATGTTCCCCACGTTGGCCCTCCGCGACCTGCCGGACGATCCGCACACCCTTCGGCGTCAGCGTCACCTCTTTAACCTGTGTGTCGGAGAGCAGCTTGGTGAGCACCGGCGCCAGTTCATGACACAGCGCCTCTGCCATCGGCCCACTACCCCGTACGAGCACGTCGAGCGGCAACCCTGCCGGCGGCTCGATACGCCGCGGGAGATCCAGCGTGACCGCATAGAACTCGTTTCCGCTATGCCGCGCCAGCAGTGACAGTGACGGCGAGTGAGGCTGCGGCTTGATCATTGTCACCGATAACCAAAGCTGCGGTAACCGCCGCATCACCATGGTATCGGGTATCAGCGCCGCCTTCACATCGTGTCCGAACGCACGGCCTTCGAGCGCGGGAAAGCCATCCCCGCCCGCCGACCATTGCTCCGCCTCGAGCACCCCGAGGCAATCGTCGAATAGCCGCCGACGGGCGCCCAACGCGCGGCGATGGTCTCTCAGCGCAAGGTTTGCCATCACCGCTGCGAACGCGATGAGCCCGAAGATGAATGCAGCAGTCATGGTCTCTACTGTTTTGATCTGTCAGTTGCAGGTGGCCGCGGCGCTTCTACGTCGCCGCGGCCACATCTCGAACCCGGGTCAGTAGTCGCCTTGCGGGCGCGGCCAGGGCATCGAGAATTGGTCGCCACGGCGCACGTAGCGATAGCGGTGGAAGTGGAACCACAGCGACGCGATGATAAAGAACAGCATCATCGCCATCAGCTGGGTGCCGTACCCGAGGAACACCGCGAAGTACGTCGCGCTGCACAGAACAAGCAGCACGAGCGCCGGGAGCGGATGCATCGGATGAACATAGCCGCGGTCGATCGAGCCGAGTGGCCACTTGCGACGGAACATGATCACGTTGAACGTCATGAACGTGTAGCCGAGCAGACCCGACAGGATCGAGAACGTGATCACCTGATCGAGCGGCGCGTAGTAGGCAAACAGCACCGCCACCGGAACCAGGAACACGATCGCGCGATAGGGCGTGCGATACTTCGGATGCACGGCCCCGAACCACTGCGGCAGATACCGGTCACGCGCCATCGAGAACCAGGCTCGCGAGGCATCGTTGATGCAGCCGTTGGCCGAAGCCAGCGTCGAGAAGATCGTGCCGATGAACAACAGCACCATCAGCGGCATCGAATCCATCAGACGCGCGGCATCGAACAGCGGCGTCACCGCCTGCCCCAGATACTCCCACGGCATCAGACCTGCGCAGATGAACCAGGTCATGGTCGCCGCGATCAGCAGCGTCATGATCCCGGTCATCGTTCCGAGCGGCAGCGACCGCGCCGGAGACCGCACCTCTTCTGCCGCCTGACACGTGCCCTCGATGCCGAGGTAATACCAGAGCCCGAAGTGCAAGGCCGCTATCACGCCGATCCAGCCGTAGGGTAACCCGGTCAGCAGTTCCTCGTGCTTGAGGACATCCGTGGTCCAAGGCTTGACCGCGAAGAACAGGATGATGATTGCGATGAACGCAATCGCCGTGATGACGAGGTTGAACGTCAGCGTGGCATAAACGCCGCGGTAGTTGAGCCAGGCGAGGAACATGATGGTGAGCACGATGAAGGGCTTGTCGTGAAGCACGAGGGCTTCACCCGCCGCATCCGTCATCGCCATCATGCCGCCGACCGTCTGGATCAGATAACCGAGCGTGATGGCATTGGCCGCCTCCAGCATCGTGTAGGCGAATACGAGGAATAGGCCAACGTTGAAGGCCATGAGCGGACCAACGATGTGCTTGGCCTGCGCATACTGCCCACCCGCGGCGGCGACGGTCGATGTCACCTCCGAGTCGATCATGGCCACGCAAGTATAGAGAAGACCGGCGACCCAGCAGGCGATGAGAGCGGCCATCGCGCCGCCTTTGCCGACGGAGAAGTTCCAGCCCATGTATTCGCCGACGAGCACGATGCCGACGCCGAGCGCCCAAACATGGCCTGGACCCAGAACGCGTAGCAGCGAGATTTTCTCGCCATGAATTGTTGTTGTCTGTGTCACCGGTGACCTCCCTGATGCGTCGGGTCAATCACGAGGGTGTCTTCGATTTCACCTTCACGCGACGAGGTCAGGAGATCCTCGGAATAGGTCATGTCGGTCTTCAGTGTATCGAACAACATCCACAGGCCGAGTAGGATACAAAGGCCCCAGGCGCCGTATTCGATGAGCTGATAGTTGTTGAGCGTGCTGATATCAGGCATGGCGTTTCCCTCACCGGTCCCTGCGGCCAAAACGTTCGGCGATGACTTCGCGGTATTCGCTCTTGGAGAACGCGACCACCAACACGAAGTACCCGATCACGACGAGAGCCGTGACGCCGAGCGCGAGCAGATCGAACGAGTAATCGAAGCGTGAGATGATGAGAGGTGCCGCTGTCTCGGGCGTGTAGCCGAGCTTCTCCCAACCCACCTGCATGACTGCATTCTGGCCGAGCCCGCTCCACGTCGTCTTGTCGGCAATCTCGAGTTCAGTCTTGCCGCCGCCAGCGAGCCCCAGATAAATCGGAGCGAACAGCGCGGCGAACACAAGAGCCAGCAAGAACATGCTGTCGAAGAATTGCCCCAGAGCCGATTGGCGCGGAGGCACGTAATCACCATGGTTCATCGTCGACTCCTCAACCTTTGCGCTGGTTCATGATGTCGAGGTAGTGCAGGTCGAGGCCGTAGATGTGCGTCCGGTCCTCGCTGTAGTGCTTGACCATTGCGTAGATGGCGGCAGCATTGAACAGCATGACGAGGCCGCCGCTGATCAGCAGGGCCGCCATGACCGCTTCGTCCTTCAGATGCGGCATCAGGAAGTAGAAGACGAATGTGTAGAGCAGCCAGACCGCCACGAGAGCCACGATGGCCCACAGCCGGTCCTTGCCGAACATCCGATCTACACGCGGGTCGATTGCTTTTTGTTGCACGGACACCTCCCCAGAATGGCCAGTTGATTCCGGCCCACACGATGTTGCCTGTCAGGCAATCTATTTTTATTGAGCGGAAAGTCTGCGGCACGGTGCCGCGACATGTCAAGTTGAAGTGCCTATGGAATTGACGAGAGTCACGATTTTCATGCAGTGCGCTGCAACAAAAACGGGCAGATCGGACAGTCAGAAACTTGTCAAAACTTGAACAGGCGGAAAATTTCTTGCACTTTGGGAACAATTGGGGGCATGGTCACCAGAGTTGGACGACCCCCTGTGCCGGTCATTTCGCCGGGGTAATCGCCGGAGCATCTGAATGCCGTTCGCATTGTTGAAATATGCGCTGTCGCGGGAGCATCCCGACGACCCGCACTTCCGCTGGAAGCCCGATCTCAAGAAAACATACGACGTGATCATCATCGGCGCGGGCGGACATGGCCTCGCCGCCGCGTACCACCTCGCGAAGGATCACGGCATTACCAACATCGCCGTGCTGGAAAAGGGCTGGCTCGCCGGCGGCAACACCGCCCGTAACACCACCATCGTCCGTTCTAACTATCTGACGCCCGAAGGCGTGGCGTTCTACAAGGAATTGGTCGAACTCTTCCGGACGCTCTCCAACGAACTCGACATCAACGTCATGTATTCCGAGCGCGGGCACTTCACGCTCGCCCACACCGACGCCGCGATGCGCACGGCTCGCTGGCGCGCGGAAGTCAACAAGCACATGGGTGTCAATTCTGAGGTAATCGACGCGGCCGAAGTGAAGCGCATCTGTCCGACGATGAACGTCACCGACGACGCGCGCTATCCCATTCTCGGCGCGCTCTACCATCCGCCAGGGGCAATCGCTCGCCACGACGCTGTAGCCTGGGGCTACGCCAAGGAAGCGATGAAGCGCGGTGTGGAAGTCCACACCCAGACTGAAGTCAAGAAGATCCTGATCGAGAACGGCCGCGCCATTGGTGTGGAAACCAATCGGGGCGTCATTCACGCGGCCAAGGTGATGCAGGCGGTTGCGGGTTCTTCCTCGCACGTCGCGCGCATGGCAGGCCTCAAGCTGCCGATCAAAACCATTCCGCTGCAGGCGTGCGTGTCTGAACCCGTGAAGCCGATCCTCGATCAGATCGTCGTGTCAGGGTCGCTCCACGTCTACATTTCGCAATCGGCACGCGGTGAAATGGTCATGGGCGGCGCGACCGATCCATACGGCCTTTATTCCTCGCGCTCCACACTCGACTTCAAGGAAAGCCTCATGGGCCACATGCTGGAGCTGTTCCCCTTCATGGGCGAACTCCGCATTCTGCGGCAATGGGCAGGCATGGCCGACATGACGCCAGACTTTTCGCCGGTCATGGGTTTGACGCCGGTCGAGAACTATTTCATCGACGCCGGCTGGGGCACCTGGGGCTTCAAAGCCACCCCCGTCTGCGGCAAGCGCATGGCCGAATGCGTCGCCACCGGCCGCCAACCCGATCTTCTCAAACCCTTCGCTCTGTCTCGCTTCTCGACCTTCGATCTCGTGGGCGAGAAGGGTGCAGCGTCGGTCGGTCACTGAGGGAGAAGAAAACGTGAAAATTCTGAAGTGCCCGCTCAACGGGCCGCGCAACATCACCGAGTTCGTTTGGGGCGGTGAGATGAAGCGGATGCCGGATCCGGCAACCGCAACCGACGCGGAATGGACCGAGTATCTCTTCCTGGAAGAAAACCTCGCCGGCGAAATCACCGAGTGGTGGCTGCACGCGCCCACCAACTATTGGTTCATCGCCCGCCGCAATACGATTACCGACGAGATCATCGAGACCATGACCTACGACGCATTCCTCGCCCGCCAGCAGGCGGCGAGCGCTGCGGCTGCACCGGACGAGGCCGAACCTGCAGCCAGATCGGTCACCGGCGGCGCCGACACCGGAGCGACCTCCACATGAGCGGACATTCGACCGGCCGCATCGACAAGCCCGGCTTCGGGCTTCTGATCGACCGCACCAAGCCGATGTCGTTCACCTTCGACGGACGGCTGTTCAACGGCTATCACGGCGACACCATAGCCTCCGCGCTCTACGGCGCCGGCCAGGTCCTGCTCTCGCGCTCGTTCAAGTACCACCGCCCGCGCGGTGCATTAACGATGAACGGTCTTGACGCGAATACGCTCGTCCAAGTTGCCGACGAACCAAACGTCCGCGCCGACCTTCACCCGATATCCCCGGGGCTTGCGGTCAAGTCCATCAATCATCTGGGTTCGCTGGAACGCGACGCCTTCTCGATCATGGACTACTTCTCGCGCTTCCTGCCCGTCGGATTCTATTACAAAACCTTCTTCCGCCCCGCCGGCATATGGAAATACTTCGAGCGCCCCATCCGCATCATGGCCGGCCTTGGCACCCTCGATCCCCGCGCCGACCACAAGTATTATGACAAATCCTACCTCTTCACGGACGTTGTCGTTATCGGCTCCGGTCCCGCTGGTCTCGAAGCGGCGATCGCGGCGGCTGAGGGCGGCGCGGATACGCTGCTCATCGAAGAGATGTCGCAGCTTGGAGGTTCGCTTCTCTACGGACGCATCGGCGACAGCCGCGACAGCCGCTGATATCTTACGCCGTGATCTCGTCGCGAAAGCGCGGAACCTGAAAAATCTCACGATCCTCACCGATACCGTGGTCTCCGGCCTCTTCACTGATGGCTGGGTCGCAGCGATCGGCGGCAACCGACTTTATAAAATACGCACGCACGAAACGATCGTCGCCGCCGGCAGCTTCGATCAGCCGATCGTCTTCCGTAACAACGACCGCCCCGGCATCCTGTTCGCCACCGCCGCTCAACGTCTGATGCGTTTGTATGGCGTGCGCCCAGGAAACCGCGCGGTGATCGCAACATCGAATGCATTCGGCTACGAGGCCGCACTCGATATGCTCGACGCCGGCGGCGAAGTCGCAGCCATCGTCGATCTCGGCACCACATCCGCTCCGGCTGTAGAAGCCGCACGCGCCCGCGGCATCCGCATCGTCAATAACGCCACCCCCGTCGATGCAAAAGGCTATCTGCGCGTTGAAAGCATCGGGGTCGCCGCCATCACGGGCCAAGGCAAGACCTCGAACGTGACCGACTGGATTACGTGCGATTGCGTGCTGATCTCTGTCGGCTGCGCACCCGCATTGAACCTCGCAAGCCACGCCGGCGCCAAGGTCGTCTTCGACGAAGCGATACAAATGCACCGGGCGATCAACCCGCCCATCGGAGTATCACTAGCGGGCAGTGCCGCCGGAGTGTGGTCGCCCAAGCTGGTCGCCACCCAAGCGCAATCTACAGGCGCTACCGCCGCAAGCCGCATCAAAGGCGAACCTGCTGTTGGCTTGCCCGACATTACGGATCAAGGTGCTGCCGCCATCACGCACCCTTACCCCATCTTCAAGAGCGGTAAGGGTAAGGAATTCATCGACTTCGATGAAGACCTGACCGTCAAGGACATCATCAATTCGGTCAAGGACGGCTACGACGACATTCAGCTCGTCAAGCGCTACTCCACCGCCGGTCTCGGGCCCAGTCAGGGCCGCCACGCGAACCTCAACACGATCCGCGTTGTTGGCGCCGTCACCGGCAAACCGCTCGAGGCGATCGGCACCACCACCTACCGCCCACCGCTCGTCCCGGAAAAGTTTGCTCATATGGCGGGCCGCGCGTTCGAACCAACCCGCCTCACATCGATGCACCGCCGCCACGAGGAACTGGGCGCGCAGTTTATGACAGCTGGTCTGTGGATGCGTCCCGCGTACTACGGCGCGAAGGAAAACGCGGCGCGCGCCATCGAAGATGAAGTCCGGGCCGTGCGCACAGCCGCCGGTCTTATTGACGTGTCGACGCTCGGAGGCCTCGACATCCGCGGTCCGGATGCTGCCGCCTTTATCGACCGCATGTACACGTGGGCGTACGAAAAGCAGCCCGTCGGCCGCGCGCGTTACACGCTCATGACAGACATCGCCGGTGTCGTTATCGACGACGGCGTCGCCTGCCGTCTCGCGCCGAACCACTATTACGTCACGGCCACCACCAGCGGCGTCGATCAAGTGTACCGCGCCATGACGTGGTTCAACGTGCAATGGAAGATGGATGTCGACGTAGCCAACGTCACGGCGGCCTATCGCAACATGCTCGCGAACATGTTCAACACCGTTGCGGGCAAGCGCATCGCGCTGTTCGGATTCGCGTTCAAGGCCGACACCGGTGACACGCGCGAATCGGCCGCCATCGCCGTCGCCAGGCAGTTGCTCGGCGAGCACGCGCAGGTCGTCATCACCGATCCCAAGGCCCTCGACAACGCGCGCCTCGACCTCGGGGCGCAGGCGGCCGATGTCGAGTTTTTCGAGCCCGATCCCGTATCGGGCCGCGGCGGGGGCGCGCACGCCCTGGCCGTGATGACCGAGTGGGACGCTGTACCAGGATCTCGACTACGCCAGGATCCTCGCTGCCAGGAAACAGCCGGCGTTCATCTTTGACGGCCGGAACATCCTCGACCACCAGCGCCTGTTCGCGATGGGCTTCAACGTGTTCGCGATCGGCAAGGCACCGCTCAAGCACTTCTGAGGCGCACGCGCGGGGACGGGCTCAGACACGTATTCGTTTCACCACAGGAGACTCACTCATGGCGAAGAAGGCAACGAAGAAGGCAGCGGCGAAACCCACTGCGAAGAAGCCCTTGCAGAAATCAGCCAGGAAACCAGCCGCCAAGCCGGTAGCGGCGAAGCGCGCGACGGCGAGGCCGGCGGCGGCCAAGCGCCGTGCAGCACAGCCGGCCACGTCAGCGCCCGCCAGGAGCGGCGCCGCGCTGCTGAGCGTAGCGCCCGGGTTCACGGCGAATGACGCCGCAGCGAGCGTGAAGTGTACGGCGATGTGCTGGGCTTCACGGTGAAGGAACGCTGGAAACGCGACGGCCAGTTCCGCGGCGCCCAGATTGCGTCGGGCGCGGTGACGATCAACATCGGCCAGGACGACTGGAAGATGGGGCGCGATTGCGTCAAGGGCCAGGGCACGCGAAATGTACATCATGACGGGGCCCGGCATCGATCAATACGCCACCGCGATCAAGGTGCGCGGCGGGCACCTGGATCACGACCCGCAGGACGGCTGGGGCATGCGCACGTTCTCTATCACCGATCCCGACGGCTTCAAGCTGACGTTCATGACCATGTTGAAGAAAGTAGGGCGGGCGGCGTCAGACTCCTCGCCGTTGCGTGTCAGCGCGCGGAACGACCGCTCGGCTGGCGTCGACCTCTCAACCGGGGCGGCGGTGCCCTTCACCGCCGAAACGCATCGCCATGACACTACATCTGCAAAGGATTACGTGCCTTGCGGCGCTCGCGGCGCGTGCGCACTGTCCACCCCGGCCCCGTCGCGCCCGCAGCGCCAAGCGTCGTCGTCGAGCAGCGGAGGTTCCCTCGCCGCTGGCCGCGTGGGATTCGATCTCATCGGCCGAGCACCCCTGGACCTCGCCCCCTCGTCGTCGTTGCGCACGGGTTCTGGAGGTCGCGCGCGAACATGTCGGGTTGGGGGCGGCACCTGGCCGGTGAAGGGATTCCTGGTGGCCGTGCCCGACCTGCCCGCGTGGAGTCGATCACGAGCGGAACGGACGCGCGGTGAGTGAACTGGTCGACTGGCTGCTGTCGACACTCGTTCCTACGCCGATCGTCTCGAGCAACGCGTCGGCGTCGTGGGCTTCTCGGCGGGAGGGCTGTCAACCTTACTGGCGGCGGACGCATAAGCGAACGCATCACTGCTCTGGATCGGTCTCGACCCGGTGGATCGTGACGGCAAGGGCGAGACGCTGCCGCTGCTTAAAGGTGCAGCGCCCGCGCGCTGGTGTTGCGCGCCGCACCCTCACGCTGCAATGCCCACGGCAACGCCCTGGGTATCGAGCGCGCGTTCGGCGGAACGGGCCACTGTGGTCGTGTTCGCAGACGCCACGCACACAGACCTCGAGTGGCCGAGCGACTGGAAGGCGCGGCTGGCCTGCGGTGCCGACGCCCCCGAGCGACGCGCGAAGTTCGTCGAGGCGGCCACCGCTGCCCTGAAGCGGATGTGAAGGCCATGCCACGCGAGCCCCGTCACCGCGGCCCTGCGGTCAGCAGGTAGACGCCACCCGGGGAGGTTGCGAACTCCAGGACGCCTGACTCGGGACGCTAAACCGCGACGGCCTTGCCCGATGATGCGACTTGCAGTGGCACGGCAGACCGCACGCGGCACGTGCGTCCGAGCGTGGACGTGATCGTCGCCCGCTCGACGTGCTGCGTTTCCACGCGAGACCGACTTCGAATCCGCCACGTGCCTCGCAGGCCTTGATCTCGCCGTTCTTCCAGGAGTCGGGCAGCGCCGGCAGCAGCGACAACTCGCCCTCGTGCGACTGCAGCAGCATCTCGGCGATGGCGGCGGTCATGCCGAATGATCCGTCGACCTGCATGGCCTTGGAGCAGATCGAGAAGAGGCTGTCGGTCGTGTAGGTCTTGATCGCGTAGACGAAGTTGTCCATCGCCTTCGCGCGCGTTGCCCAGGCGCGCCCACGCACGCGGCCTTCCAGGCCGAGGCCCAGCCGTTGCCCGGCAAGCCGCGCTGCTCGAGGACCACACGCGCGCGCCTCGGCGAGCGCCGGCGTGCGCCGCGCCGAGATCTGGTTGCCGGGATAGAGGCCGTACAGGTTCGAGATGTGCCGGTGGCTCTTCTCGCGCTGGCCCCAGTCGTCCAGCCATTCCTGCAGGTCGCCGTTCTTGCCGATCTGCATCGGCGCGAGCCGCCCGCGGGCGTCGAGCACTTGCGCGCGGAACGCCTGGTCGGTGCCGAGCACCTCCGCCGCCTCGGCGACGTAGCCGAACAGGTCGCTGAGGATCTGCATGTCGATGGTCGAGCCGGCGACCAGCGACGTGCCGGGCTCATGAGCCGGTGACCTCGTCGAAGAAGCGGTCGTTGCCGGGCGCGAGGGGAAAGTTCTCGGGCGAGGTCGACGGGTTCGTGACGAGCCAGCCGTGCGTCGGATGCGGCGACGAGGAAGTCCAGGAAGAACTCGGCCGCGCCCTTCATCACCGGGTAGTACTCGCGCAGGAACGCCGTGTCGCCGGTGAACAGATAGTGCTCCCACAGGTGCGTGGACAGCCACGCGCCGCCGGTGGTGAAGCCGCCCCAGCTCGGGCCGTCCATCGGCGCCGCGACCCGCCAGATGTCGGTGTTCTGATGGAAGACCCAGCCGCGCGGCGCCGTAGTGCTCGCGCGCCACGTCGGCACCCTGGTCGGTCAGTTCCCTGATCATCCGTGAACAGCGGCTGGCGCAGTCTCGCTGAGGTTGGCCACCTCGGCCGGCCAGTAGTTCATCTCCGTGTTGATGTTCGTCGTGTACTTCGAATCCCACATGGGGTTCATGTCCTTGTTCCAGATGCCCTGCAGGTTGGCCGGCTGCGTGCCGGGCCGCGACGACGAGATCAGCAGGTAGCGGCCGAACTGGAAGATCAGCGCCGCGAGATCGGGGTCGTTCGCTGCCGTCGAACGCCTTCAGCCGCTCGTCGGTCGGCAGATCGGAGTTCGGCGTGCGCGGAAAGCGCATCGTCACGCGCCGGAACAGGCGCTGGTGTTCCGCGACGTGCGCCGCCAGGATCTGGTCGAACGACTTGCCGGCGACCGCGGTCATCACCGCGTTCACGCGCGCGACTGGATCCGCGCTGACGTCCTTGTAGCTGACGAAATTCGTCGCCGCCGCAAGGACCAGCAACACCTCGTCGGCGCCGCTGACGTCAGCGTGTCGTCGTCCACCTTCATCTCGCCGCCGCGCGGCATCGCCCGCAGCCGCGACTGGTAGCGCAGCGTTCCTGCGACGCCCAGGTAGTCGGCCGACTTGCCCGGACGATGAGTCCGTCCGTGCCGAGCCGTCCATCCGGAAGTAGTCGGTGGCGTAGTTGGAATGCGCCTGGTTGCGCTCGCCGCGAAGCTGCGCCGAGAACGACACCTGCCCGGGCGCGTCGGCCGACAGGCGCACGACGATGACCTGGTCGACAGGGGTGACGAAGACTTCGCGCCGTGAAGCGGCACGCCGTCCTGCTCGTAGGTGGTGGTCGCGATCGCGGTGTCGAGGTCGAGTTCGTGGCGGTAGTCGTCGACCGGCCCGCGGCGCGGCAGCGTCAGCACCAGCGCCCCGAGCGACTGGTACTTCTGCTGCTCGACGGGATAGCCCATCAGGCGCGGCCGAACAGGCGGTGCGCCGCAATCAGCTGCCCGTCGAAGATGAGCTTCCGGATCTCCGGCAGGGCCTTGTATCCGCCCTTGACCGTCGTCGAATACGGCCCGCCCGACCAGTACGTCTCCTCGTTGAGCTGAATCCGCTCCTCGTCGGTCTTGCCGAAGACCATGGCGCCCAGCCGGCCGTTTCCCACCGGGAGCGCGTTCTCCCACTTCTCGGCAGGGTGGGTGTAGAAAAGGAGCGTTGTCGAATCAGCCAGGGCCGGCGTACCATCCCCAGGTGGTTGGTGGGCGCCGACGACGCCGACCGCATGGGCGCGAGGCCCGGTACCATCGCCCAGAAGAACGAGACCCACCACGAACACGGACGTCCAGCGGCACATGGGCATGAGTGTAGAGATGATAGTAGACTCGGCCGGCATGAAGCGCCTCGTCATTCTCCTCCTGGCCCTCTCGCTGTTCGCTCCAGATCTGCTGAAGCGCAGAGACGTCTCGTGCTGATCGACCAGGACGCCTCGGGACCAGCCGGCTCGAACCAGATGTCGATGATGGTCCTCCTGCAGTCGCCGGAGGTCGAGGTGCTTGGAATCACGGTCGTCACCGGCAATGCCTGGCGGGACGTGGAAGTCCAGCACACGCTGCGCATGCTCGAGTTGATCGAGCGCACCGATGTCCCGGTCGTTCCCGGGGCCGTGTTTCCGCTGATCCGGACACAGGAGGAGACTCGTCTTGCCGAGCAGGTGACGGGCAGGTCGGTGTGGCTGGGCGCGTGGGGCCGGTTGACGACGGATCTCGCGCTTCCGGCGGGCAGCGTCGTCGAAGACAAGGCCGTGCACGGTCCTTGGGAGATTCCACCGTTGCCCGAAGGGTCGCCACGGACGCAGCCCCTGGGGGAGGATGCCGCGCACTTCCTGATCCGCCAGGTTCGCGCGCATCCGGGACAAGTGACCATCTATGCGGCCGGGCCCCTCACCAACATTGCCCTGGCCGTCGCGATTGAACCGAGGTTCGCCGAGATGACCCGGGGAATCGTCATCATGGGGAGCAGCCTCAATCCGCACACCGACGATCCGGAGTTCGCCACGAGCCCGCGCCACGAGTTCAATTTCTGGTTCGACCCGGAGGCTGCGCGCATCGTGCTTCGGGCTCGCTGGCCGCGAGTCGATGTGACGACCGTCGACGTCTCCATCAAGGCCATGTTCACCCAGGACATGCTCGACGCCATCTCGAAATCGTCCAGCCTCGCGGCCCAGTACATCGCCAAGTACTCAAGGAGCGCTACTACCTGTGGGACGAGCTCGCCGCCTGTGCGTGGCTCGATCCGAGCATCATCACGAAGGTACGGGAGGTCTTCATGGACGTGGACGTCAGCCACGGCCCCAGCTACGGGCATACGCTCACCTGGGCCGACAAGCTCAAGCCCGCCACGGGCGTACGGCTCGTGCACGCGCAGGTGGACGTGGACCTGCCGAAGTTCACGAAGATGTTCGTGGATCTGATGACGGCCTCCCCGCCGGTGAAACGCTGACCGCCTTCCTGGCCTATTGGTGCGCGTCGCGTTGAGCGCCACCTCGCCCGACATGAAATGCAGGCGCGTGCCGTTGGTCGCCATGTCACGGTAGGTGCCCGCGGGCATCAGGGTCCCCGCGAGCCTGGACGTGTTGCCTTCCCGGCTTCCTCTGCAGAAGACGGCGCCAGAGACCCCTTTTGTCTCGGCCGCACGAGGACTTCAGGCGACCTGCACCAGAATGCCTGGCTCAATGCACCAGTAGAACTGAACATTTGTCCGTGGCACGATAACGGCGTCTCCTCGCAGCACACTCTCCCGACGATTGGGCGATCTTGAGCACGGGCGGCGGATCACTGGAGCGCGCGCCTTCGGGGAATCTTTGTGAACACGCTCGGGTTGAAACCCCGAAGGAGCCTGACCATGAAGTGTACACCGCACGGCCGAGTCCTGGGCGCGGCATCTTGCACTGACCGGGGCGCTGATGGCCCTGATGGCGGGCACCAGCAGCGCCGCGTTTCTCACGTTCGAATCGGTTGGCGCGATCCGTCGGCGATCACCCCCACCCGCGACGCGTTTCGCGTGGCCGTCGGCGGCGGCGGGTGGCCGGCGCCAACGGCTCCTCCGGCGGGCTCCGCCGCGAAATCAACTGGGATGGCGTGCCCGACCCGAGCGCGACCCCAACCCGTTGCCCGCCGACTTCTTCAACGTCAATTCTCCGCGGGGGGCCGTATTCAGCACGCCGGGGACCGGCTTCCTGGTCAGCGCAAACGCCGGCCTGACGACGCCCAACCCGCTTCGGGTTTCCCGGGCGATTTCCAGGTATTCAGCGCTCAGCGACTGTTCACCGCAGTTAAATAGCCCAATCACTGACGTGTCGTTCTTCGTGCCTGGCACCACCACTGCGGCGACGACCAGCGCCTCGGGGGCGGTCTTTGTCGACGTCGAGGTCGCCAACCTCACGAAGATGGAGTTCTTCGACCAGAGCAACGCGCTCATCTTCTCGTCGGTTCGTCTCTGGTCGGAAGGCAACCAGGGCCTGAGCTTCCTTGGCGCTCGTCCGCCAATGCCGGGGAGCGCATCAGCCGCGTCCGTCTCACCTCAGGCCTCAATACCATCGTTTCCAATGGCGTGCTCGGAAACGCCTAACGACGAACTGGTGGCGATGGACGACTTCCTGTACGCCGAGCCCGCGACGCCCGTCCCCGAACCCACATCGGTGCTCCTGCTCGGCACCGCCCTCGTTGGCATGGTGAGGACGGCTCGTCGTCGGATGCGAAAGTAAGCGGCCGCGGTTCACAGGCCCGGCGAGCCTGCCGCAGAAGGGGCCGACACCGAAGCTCACCGCCCGCCCGGGTTGGCCAGCCTCGGGTAAGATGCGCGCGGAGGACTCCATGCGCCGCGCTGCTTCGCCATCCTGCTCGGCCTCGTCCCGCCGCTGCCTGATCGCCCCGCCGGCCGGCGCCCGGCCACCGAGACGCGCTACCTCTCCGGCACCGACAAGGATCACACGTGCCGTGGGAGTTCATGGTCAGCGCCGGCCGGCGCCAAGGCGAGTGGACGACGATCCCGGTGCCCTCCAACTGGGAGATGCACGGCTTCGGCACGTACACGTACGGGCAGGAGAAGAACAAGGCCGTCGAGGAGGGCCGCTACCGGCACCGGTTCGACGTCCCGGCCGCGTGGAAGGACCGGCGGGTGTTCCTGGTCTTCGAAGGGGCGATGACCGACACCGAGATCACGGTCAACGGCCGGCCCGCCGGTCCCGTCCATCGCGGCGGGTTCTACGAGTTCCGCCGCGAGATCACGCCGCTCGTGCGCGCGGGCCAGTCCAACCTGCTCGAGGTCACCGTGCGCGAGCACTCGGCGAACGCCTCGGTGAACCGGGCCGAGCGCGACGGCGACTTCTGGGTGCTCGGCGGCATCTACCGGCCGGTGCGGCTGGAGGCGGTGCCGCAGGCGTACATCGAGCGCGTGGCCATCGACGCGCGCGCCGACGGCGCGTTCACGGCCGTGGTCCGCTCGACGGCGACGCTGCCGTCCGCGCGCCTGACGGGGCGCATCGAGACGCTCGACGGCACGCCGGTGGGCCCGCCCTTCACCGCGGACGTGGCGCCCGGCCAGACGACGGTGACGCTCACGACCCGCGCCGACGCGCCCCGCACGTGGAGCGCGGAGACCCCGCACCTCTACCGCGCGACGTTCACCCTGACGGCCGGCGACCGCGCGCAGCACACGACTCACCGAGCGCTTCGGCTTCCGCACGTTCGAAGTCCGGCGCGGCGACGGCCTCTACATCAACGGGCGCCGCGTGCTGCTCAAAGGCGTCAACCGCCACTCGTTCTGGCCCGAGTCGGGACGCACGACGAGCCGCGAGGTCTCCATCGGCGACGTCGGGCTGATGAAGGACATGAACATGAACGCGGTGCGGATGTCGCACTATCCGCCCGACCGCCACTTCCTCGACGCGTGCGACGAACTGGGCCTCTACGTCATCGACGAACTGACCGGCTGGCAGGCGGCCTACGACAACGAGGTCGGCCCCGGCCTGGTCGCAGGAACTGGTGCGGCGCGACGTGAACCATCCGTCCGTCGTCTTCTGGGCCAACGGCAACGAAGGCGGCTTCAACACCGATCTCGACGGCGACTATGCGAAGGAGGATCCGCAGCAGCGCACCGTGCTGCATCCGTGGGACGCCTTCAACGGCATCGACACGCTGCACTATGCGCCGTGGGACTGCTGCGCCGGGAAGTTCTTCCACGGCGCCGACCTGATCATGCCGACCGAGTTCATGCACGGCCTCTACGACGGCGGCCACGGGGCCGGCCTGCGCGACTACTGGAACGCCATCGCCACCCACCCGCTCGGCGCCGGCGGCTTCCTGTGGGTGTTCGCCGACGAAGGCCTCGTGCGCACGGATCGCAACGGCGCCATCGACGCCTTCGGCAACTACGGCGCCGACGGCATCCTCGGGCCGCACCGCGAGAAGGAAGCCAGCTTCTTCACCATCCGGTCGCTCTGGTCGCCGGTCGTGATCGACGAGCGCCGCCTGCCCACGGGCTTCGACGGCCGCCTGCCGGTCGCGAACGGCTACACGTTCACGAACCTGAAGGACGTGACGTTCGACTGGGAGCTGCTCTCGTTCCCGGGGCCGCGCGACGGCAAGGCGGGACACGCGGTGCCACAAGGGACGCGCGGCGGCGCCCGCCGTGGCGCCGGGCGGCCACGGCACGCTCGATCTGGGCCTTCCGCCGGACTGGCGCGACGCCGATGCGCTGTCGCTGACCGCGACCGATGCCACGGGACGGCTCGTCAACGTCTGGCGGTGGATGCTGCGCGGGCAGGGCGACATCACCCGTCGCGCGGTCGACGCGGCGGGCGCGGCGCCGGTCGCGAGCGAAACGGCAGACGAGTTGGTCGTGTCGTCGGGACGCACGGAGTTCCGTTTCGACAAGACGCACGGGACGCCTCGCCGCCGTGCGCGTGAACGACGCCGCGGTCCCGTTCGCCAACGGCCCTCGCGCCGTGCCTGGCGACGGCCCGCTGAAGACGTTCGCCCATCGCGCCGACGGCCACGGACTACATCGTCGAGGCGACCTACGACGGCATGCTCCGCAAGACGCGCTGGCGCGTGCGCCCGGGCGGCTGGCTGACGCTCGACTACGAACTGCGCGTGCCCGGCGGATCGCATCCGTACTTCGGGATCACGTTCGATGCGCCGGCCGATCAGATCACCGACATGCGGTGGCTCGGGCGCGGGCCTATCGCGTGTGGAAGAACCGCCTCGACGGGATGGGCTTCGACGTGTGGGCCAACACGGCCAACGACACCGTGACCGGCGAGTCGTGGGACTATCCGGAGTTCCGCGGCTTCTTCGCGGATCTCTACTGGGCGACCATCGGCACGCGCAGCCTGCCGATCACCGTCGTGGCCGAAACGCCCGGCCTGTACCTGCGGATGCTGACGCCGACTGCGCCGAAGGACCCGCGCATGACCGCCGCTGACGTTACCCGGAGGGCGACATCTCGTTCATGCACGCGATCCCGCCCATCGGCACGAAGTTCCACGCGGCGTCGGCCTACGGGCCCGAGAGCCAGCTGAACCTCGTGAACGGACGGACGGGGACCTACCCGGGCACGCTGCATTTCGCGTTCGGGCGCGCGGAACGAAGTAGGCGACGCGCCGCGCGCCGGAGCGCACGATTGCGCCGTTGTCGGCAAACGTGGCGTCATGCGAATGGCGGCGCGCCGGGGAGGCGCGACCCGCTTGCGGGATTCAGACGGAGAACCACGGGCGGACGGCGATCCCGTTGCGCGTGTAGGCGTCCGAACCACCGTGGACAAGCGTGGCCTCTTCCACGGGACGGCCAGATGTTCGTGTCCACCAGCGAAGCGCGTCCATCAGCTCTGGCACCGGAGTTTGCGTCGACTCTGATTCGACCGGGAAAGAGCGTGTCGCCTGCCTCGATGACGAGGTCGACCTCGTGTCCGGTGCGGTCGCGCCAGAAGAACAGCGGCGGCGTGCGCCGATGGTGCAGGAATGCCTTGGCGACCTCAGCGACGATGTAGTTCTCGAACAGGGCGCCGCGCAGCGGGTGAGACACGAGCTGGGCTGGTTCGCGAATGCCAAGAAGATGACAGAGCAGGCCGGTGTCGTGGAAGAACAGCTTCGGGGTCTTCACGACGCGCTTGTTGAAGTTGCGGTGGTGTGGCGGGAGGACGAAGACGACAAAGCTCGTCTGCAGGATGGCAATACAGCGGCGTGCCGTGTCGACCGACACGCCGGCGTCGTTTGCGAGACTCGAGTGG
>CAVPTI010000016.1:0-16605 GCA_963708775.1 uncultured Alphaproteobacteria bacterium
CGTTGATTTTCGCCAGTATCGCATTTTAGGAGCCTGCAACCCACCCTTGGCGTACAGGGCCCTCAACGCCGAGGACAAGGTGGGCACCATGCTGCCCTGCAATTTGATTGTTCAGGATCTGGGCGGTGGCCGCGTCGAAGTTGCCGCAATCGATCCACGTGCAGGGATGCAGCAGGTGGCTAACCCGGAGCTCACTGTGATTGCGAGCGAAGTTGCGACAAAACGTCAATTGGTCATCGATCAAATCTGAAGGCTGAACCAACCAACGTCTTTGTTAGCGCTCTACGCAGTTCATCGCCTATCATCTTTCAAGATCTTCGGAACCCATAGCATGATACTCACCCGCCGAAGGTTCGCAAAGCTGGGCTTGTTAGCGTCAGCATCGCTGGCGATCGCTCGTCCGAGCCAAGCAAGATCTGAGTTAGGCTTTGAATTTCTTGTTTTGGGAGACTGGGGCCAAAGGTCCGAAGGCCAACGTCGCGTAGCCCGTGCGATGAAGCAGATCGCGAGCATGTCCCCACCCCGGTTCGTGATCTCAACCGGTGACAATTTTTATCCACGTGGCGTAGCCGACGAAGACGATTTATTGTGGGCCGAATTATTTGAGAAGGTCTATGACTTCGACGAGCTGAAATGCCCTTGGTATTCCGTCCTGGGCAACCACGACTACAAGGGCAACGAAGACGCGCAGATCACCTATGCGCATCGAAGTCCTCGCTGGGTAATGCCATCCCGCTATTACCAGCATGTTGAACCCATGGCTGGTCCGCTCCAAGCCGAATTCTTTTTTATCGACACGACACCGATCGTTTCAGATTACCCCAAACTTTGGACCAAGTGGATCGATCGGGCTGATCCGGACCTTCAACTCGATTGGTTGGATAAGTCGCTGCGCAGCAGCTCCGCAAAAGTGAAAATCGTCATAGGTCACCACCCAATTTTTTCAGCCGGGCCGCATGGAGCTTCCCCCGAACTGGTGAAACGCGTCAAGCCTCTGCTTGAGAAATACGGCGTGCGGGCCTACTTCAACGGCCACGACCACAACCTTCAGCATCACGTGAATTCCGGCATTCACTACTTTGTTTGCGGCTCAGCGGCTCAACTCAAAGCCCCGAACCCATCCACTGGTACGCGCTTCTGGGCGGCTAAGCTGGGCTTCATTCGAGCTCACGTTTCTCCATCCGAACTCAAGGTAGAGTTCATCGACGAAGGTGCGCAGGTAATTCACGCGACACGCATCAGCATAACCTGATCTTTTGGCGCAGCGTGCCGAGGCGGCAACCCGTGCACGAAGCTCTATCCATTAGCGTTTGGACGACTAACAGAATGGTGCGAAAAGCGACTGCGACCAAAGGCGACCAAAACCATTTCGGGCGGCCGTGACATCAGCAAGGTCACCCGCTTACGCACCATAGTCAGCCCATTTGAGATCGTCATAGGTGACGGGGCACGTGTTCACCGCGGCTTGTCCGAGGACGGGGATCATAGCCGCGAGGTGGGTTCGGTTGTTGAAGCGCCACTCGAACTCCGCGAGCGTTCGCACCATGTGCTTGCGGCGGACAGCACGGTAAGTGCCCACGATGGAGCTCTTGATGTTGCCGAGGATCGTATTCACCCACTTGAAGGCGGGGTGACGGGCGGCGCGGCGACCCGATCCTGTGATGATGACCATGTGATCGCTCCCAGCATCCGTGACGCCCTTGAAGCAGGCAAGGCCATCCGTGACCACGATTGAACCCGCCGCGATCAAGCGCTTGGCCAGTGACTTCATGCGCTTGCGCTTGAACCGGGCAATGCGTCGGATTTTGAGCCGCTTAGGCTTGCCGTCGTCCGTGGTCTCGACGGCAGCGATGATGGGCGTCTTGCCAGGACTGCCACGTCCCGTCTTTCCGCCCGAACGCTCGCCGCCCAGATAAGCATCGTCCATCTCGATGCGCCCGTGCAGCCGATCCCTGTCGCTTGAGCGGCGCATGACCTCGGCCAGCTTCGTCTTCATCTTCCAGGCCGTGGTCTGCGTGACACCGAGACGCCGACCGAGCTTAATCGAGGAGATTCCATGCTTGGACTGCGTGAGGTGGTACATGGCCCGGAACCATGTGGTCAGCGGCGCCTTCGTGGCCGCGAAGATGGTTCCCGCAATCGGCGAAGTCTGCGTGCGGCAGGCCGAACACTGGAACTTGTCGCGGGTGGCGATGTGGCTGTGCCGGCGACTTCCACAGTGCGGGCAGACGAAGCCATTGGGCCAACGCCAGGCGATGATCGCTGCCCGACACTTGCCTTCCGATCCGTAGAGGGCATCGAACTCGGCCTCTGAGAGGCCCTTCTGAAACTGAACCCGATTGCGAGCCATGGCGCATCTTCCTGCCAAAGCTCTTCAAATCTCTGATTCACGTGGCCAGATCACGGCTGACTATGGTGCGTAAGCAGGAGGGGTCATGAGCACGCATGAGACGAGACCCAACCTACGTTCGCTGCGCATTCCGGAGCTGTCGTACCAATCTCCCCATTCACGAACTGAAGCTCTCGCACCGAAAGGCGAGTTCGGTCCGCAAGCAGACTTGACCGGAAACCGGACCGGTGAGTGGACCAACAGCGCTCATTTGAAAATGCAAACAAGTGCCCTGTGCCACCCACCAAAGGTCATGACAACGTGGTCGCTCTTGCCGCCTTACTGCGCTGGCTTCTTGCCCTTGCCTGGGCCGGTCGTGTCTAGTGCCGTTTTGCAGTCATCGGACACTTTGTCTTTGTTGGCCTCCAGACATGCCCGCACCTGTCCCTGTACGTGCTGTTTGTCAGCGCAGAACTTCTGAATGTCTTCAGTGCAGGCGGCCGCGACCGGACCTTGTTGTGCAAGCGCTGGCCACCCCATGCTTATGGCTAGGGTTACAGCTACTATTTCTAACCAAGAACGCCTCATGGCCTTCCTCCTTCGCTTAACTGTTGCGAATTTTAAGTTCAGCCACGGCGCTGTCTTTGATTGCGCTCAATGAACTGGCTCTCGTTGCAGACTTCGAACTTGCGTATTTATTCGAAACATCTAATTTAGCGGTCTAGATATGGCGTTCCGACGAGATACGCGATGAAGCGATCCGCAGCTCTTCCCAATACAAAGACAGACCGGGCCAAGCCCAAAACGCGCAGCGCAAGCACCAAGCCCGTGCAGCAACTAGAGCCGCGTGCGACCGAAGCCGCCCGCCTACTCAAGCTGCTGGCAAACGAGCAGCGACTGACTGTTTTATGCCGACTGAGCCACGCGGAGCTGTCCGTCACGGAACTGGGAGAATACGTCAATCTCAGTCAG
This sequence comes from uncultured Alphaproteobacteria bacterium, assembly GCA_963708775.1. Taxonomy (GTDB): domain Bacteria; phylum Pseudomonadota; class Alphaproteobacteria; order Rhizobiales; family Hyphomicrobiaceae; genus JAGVSR01. The sequence goes on from CAVPTI010000016.1 coordinate 3,302, forward strand.
TCGGCTCTATCCCAGCATCTCGCCAAGCTTCGGGCCGACGGGCTGGTCGCAACGCGGCGCGACGCGCAGACGATCTACTATCGTTTGGCCGATCCCATCGCTGAGAAACTGATCGGCGTTCTGTGCGAGGTTTATGGCGGTCTTGATGATCGTTGAGGGCCGGCTGCCGTTCAGCGGCAGCCGGTGCCCTTTCATTATTTGAACGCGCAGCCAGGTTTCGCACCAAGCGCTTTGAAAATTAGCGCCGCCGGGCAGAACCCCGTGACTGACGCCTGGATCATGTTTGCGCCGGCGAATACTGTCAGCCAAATCCAAGCCGGATGAACGAAGTGCGCGAGGGCTACGCTCACGAGCACAACAAAGCCGGCAAAAGCGAGGACAGCTCGGTCCAGAGTCATCGAAATCTCCTAATTGCTTTCAATCCACTGCACGATTCCCTCGGCCGACATCAGACCGGCCTGGCGGGCATGTACTTTTCCGTCTTCGAAGAGGAAGAGAGCCGGAATGCCGCGCACGCCGAGCTTGGCAGGCGACTGACACACGTCGGCGTTCATCTTCAGGAAGATGGCTTTACCCGCGAGTTCCTTCGCTGCGGCAGCGAAGTTCGGCGCCATCATCCGGCAGGGGCCGCACCAGGGAGCCCAAACGTCGACCACAACCGTGCCCTTTGTCCCTTCCAGAACACGAGCAAGGCCGTCGTCGTCGACGTCAATGGGATGGTCCGAGATGAGCAAAGACCCACACCGCCCACATTTGGCCGCCACGGGATCGCGCCCGGCGGGAAGCCGATTTCCCGTTCCGCATGACGGGCATGCGACTTGTTTGAGCTGGCTCAATTTCTGCCCCTCCTCAAGGACAACACCTTCGCTTGACTGTATATAAGTATCATCGTATATGCGCAAGTACTCAATCACGTATGTGCCGGTAGAGAGCGACATAAAGTCTGGCTGCGCCTGAGAGCGGCGCATTGGAAGGGAGTGAGCCGTGTTCTTCAGCCGTACGCCGACCATGTCCCCGCAGGAAATCCGCACTGCGCTTGGCAATCGCGAGATCTTGCTTGTCGATGTGCGCGAGCCGGCGGAGCATGCTGCCGATCGCATCGAGGGTGCGGTGCTGCATCCGCTCTCGACATTAGACCCGAACGCGTTGCCGCGGGATGCGCAAAGACCTATTGTGTTTCACTGTCTCTCGGGCATGCGGTCTGCGAAGGCGTACAAGATGGCTGCGAAGGCGGGGCTTCCGCTGCGCGCTCACATGGCGGGCGGGATCAATGCCTGGAAGCAGGCCGGGTTGCCGACGGTCAAAGGCCGCTAGAGGAAAAATCGCAGTGCAGAACTGCAATGCTTGGAGTTGATCACTGTGCCAGCCTTTCGGCCTTTCCGCCTCGCTCTCGCGCTCATTGCTGCGTCACTCCCGATGAGAGTGTACGCAGATGCTGCGGGAGAAGCTGCACAAACCCTCCCCACTGTCGAAGTGACGGCTCAGTTACGCGAGATCGAGGATCTCAAGTCCGTTCTCGCGACTGTGCGCAGCAAAAAGGTCATAGATGCACGCGTGCGGACACCGGGAACCGTTGCCACTCTCTTGATCACCGAGGGCGATCTCGTCGAGGCGGGTAAAGTTCTTGGCACCGTCGTTGATCCCAAGATCGCCCTCCGGCTCAAAGCTTCCGACGCCCAAATCGTTGCACTGGAATCCCGAGTGACGACAGCGAAGGCGGACTTGGAGCGAACCGTCGAACTCACCCGTCGAGGGGTGTCGGCTCAGGCGCGACTCGATCAGGCACAGACCGCGTTCGACGTCGCGAGCAACGACCTCAAGGCCGCCCGGTCCGAGCGCGACGTCATTCTGAAGGAGGCCGAGGAAGGCCAGGTTCTCGCTCCCGCCGGCGGACGCGTCTTGCGCGTGCCCGTCACCGAAGGCAGCGTGGTGATGGCCGGAGAGAGTATCGCAACCATCGCTGCGAACGAGTATCTTCTGCGGCTCGAAGTTCCGGAGCGCCACGCGCAAGTACATGCGCGCGGGGGATTCCTTGCAGCTGGGGCAGCGCGGATTTGACGGCGAACGGCAAGACCGTCTCACAGGGACGCATTTCGCTTGTTTATCCGGAAATCCAATCGGGCCGCGTCATTGCCGACGCCGAGGTTGCAGGACTTGGCGACTACTACGTCGGAGAGCGCACTCTCGTCTTGATCTCCGCGGGTAAACGCCAGGCGCTAGTGCTTCCAAGAGATCTGACATTCAAGAGATTCGGACTCGATTACGTGCGCCTCCTCAACGGCGAGGGCCGGCCCATCGATGTGGTGGTTCAGCTGGGCCAATCGTTGAGCGGTTCAGGCTCAGCGGATGAAGTCGAAGTCCTCTCGGGCGTGAAGCCCGGCGACCGCATCGTGAAGCCATGACACCTGAACAGACCCCCGCGCCTCCACCCAACCTTGGTGTGTCCGGCCGGCTGACCCAAGCGTTCATCACCTCGACGCTAACGCCGCTGTTTCTCCTGGCGGCCCTTGCTCTAGGGTTGATTGCGCTGTTCGCTCTCCCGCGGGAGGAAGAGCCGCAGATTTCCGTGCCGATGGTCGACATCATGGTGCGGGCCGATGGGCTCAAGGCGGAAGATGCGGTGCGTCTCGTCTCCGAGCCGTTGGAAACGATCATCAAGGCGATCAACGGCGTCGAACACGTTTATTCCAGCACGACAGACGACAGAGCCGTGGTGACGGCTCGTTTCCTCGTCGGCACGAAGGCGGACGAAGCCATTCTGCGCGTGCACGAGAAGATCCGCGCCAATCTGGATCGCCTACCGATCGGAATTCCCGAGCCGTTGATCGTTGGCCGCGGCATCGACGATGTCGCGATCTTGACGCTGACGCTCACGCCGCGGCCGGAAGCGGCGGACCGGTATGAAGACAACGCACTCTATCACCTCGCAGAAAACCTGCAGATTGAGCTCGCCAAGCTCGATGACGTGGGACTGAGCTTCATCGTCGGCGGCCGGCCGGACCAAATTCGCGTGGAGCCAGATCCGGAAAAGCTGTCCCTCTACGGCGTGACGCTGCAGCAGCTCGTTGGGAAAGTTCAGCAGGCAAACCGGTCGTTCCTCGCCGGGCGGACGCGAGATAACGGCCGGAGCGTTGCGATTTCCGCCGGTCAAACCTTATCGGGCGTTCCGGACATCGGTCTTCTGATGATTGGAACGCGCGACGGCAGGCCGGTCTATGTTCGTGACGTCGCCAACATCGTGGTCGGAGCCAAGCCGCTCGAGCGCCGGGCGTGGCATTTCCGCAAGTCTCCAAATGGCTCTCTGACGCGAGTTCCGGCCGTTACGGTCGCGATCGCAAAGCGGGCCGGAGCGAACGCCGTTGTTATTTCGGAGCGCGTGAAGAGTCGGCTCGATCAGCTCAAGGGCAACCTGCTCCCGAGCGACATCGAAGTTGTCGTCACGAGGGACTACGGCGAGACCGCGAACGAAAAGGCAGACGAGCTCCTCTATCACCTGGGCCTTGCGACGGTCTCGATCGTCCTCCTCGTTGGATTCGCCATAGGATGGCGGGAGGCAGGTGTTGTCGCCGTGGTCATTCCGATCACCATTCTCCTGACGCTGTTTGCTTCATGGATGATGGGCTACACCATCAATCGCGTCAGTTTGTTTGCACTCATCTTCTCCATCGGCATTCTGGTCGATGATGCAATTGTGGTGATCGAGAACATTGCGCGCCACTGGGGGATGAACGACGGCCGGAGCCGCGTGCAAGCTGCAATCGAGGCAGTCGCCGAGGTCGGAAACCCGACCATCGTAGCAACACTCACAGTCGTAGCAGCCTTGCTACCAATGTTGTTTGTTTCCGGACTGATGGGGCCGTATATGAGCCCCATACCGGCGAATGCGTCGTCCGCGATGATCCTGTCGTTTTTCGTTGCTGTGATCGTCACGCCATGGCTGATGGTCCGGTTCGGGGGCTCGCCACATGAGGGCCCAGGAAGTCATGAGCATGCCTCATCCAAGCTCGGATCGCTCTACAAGTCTGTCGCCCGGCCGATCCTCGCCACGAAGGCGCGGTCTTTGATATTCCTCATTCTTGTTGGACTCGCGACGCTCTTGTCGATGGGGCTGGTCGCTGCGAAGCTCGTCACCGTCAAGCTCCTGCCGTTCGACAATAAATCTGAATTGCAGGTCATCGTCGATCTGCCGCGAGGCACGTCACTCGAAGAGACGGATCGCGTACTGAATGAAGCCGCGCAACGACTTGCGGCCCTGCCGGAGCTTTCATCGATTCAGGCGTATGCAGGAACCGCAGCTCCATTCAACTTCAATGGTCTAGTCCGCCACTACTATCTTCGCAGTGAGCCTGAGCAGGGGGATCTTCAGCTCAACCTCACGCCGAAAGGCGAACGATCTCGCGCCAGTCATGAGATCGCAATCGACGTTCGCCAGAGGCTCAACGGGATGGCACTTCCTGACAAGAGTTCGGTGAAGGTCGTGGAGGTTCCCCCGGGACCGCCTGTTATTGCGACGCTCCTGGCCGAAGTTTACGGACCGGATCCCGAAACGCGGCGCGCGGTCGCGACCGAGCTGCGGCAGATCTTCCGTTCGGTGCCATACATTGTTGATGACGACGACAGTTTCGGCGTGCAGGGCATTCGCCAGCACCTCGTCATCCAGCAGGACCAGTTGGAATTCTACAAAGTCGACGAACGGGATGTGTACGATACGGTACAGGCTTATCTCGGCGGCGTCCCTGTTGGCTACTCTCACCGTGGCGGGGGGCGGCACCCGGTAGAAATTGCCGTTCAACTTCCAAAAACGGATCTCGCGCTCAACGAGCGCGCGCTGTCGACGCCCGTTCCAGCCAATGCTCTCCCCGGCGAACGCTCCATTGTTGAACTGGGCGATGTCGTTCGTATCGAGGAGGGCAAAGCGTCCTATCCTGTCTTCCGTCACAACGGGCACCCAGCTGAAATGGTCATGGCGGAGCTGGCAGGAGAGTTTGAGGCGCCGATATACGGCATTCTGGCGGTTAACGAGAAAATCGAGAGCCACGATTGGGGTACGCTTGGAAAGCCTGTCGTTGGATTCCATGGGCAGCCGCAGGATACATCGAAGCCGTACATTCTATGGGATGGCGAGTGGGAGGTGACGTATGTCACGTTCCGCGACATGGGTGCGGCTTTCGGGGTAGCACTCCTGGGTATCTATATCCTAGTGGTGGCCCAGTTTGGATCGCTCAAGCTGCCGCTCGTGATCCTCACACCCGTACCGCTCACATTGATCGGCATCATGATCGGTCACTGGATTTTCGGTGCGCCCTTCAGTGCGACGTCGATGATCGGCTTCATCGCACTCGCCGGCATCATCGTGCGCAACTCGATCTTGCTCATCGATTTCATCCGGCACTCGCCAGACAAGAATCGGCCACTGCGCGAAATTCTGCTCGAAGCGGGCGCCGTCCGGTTCAAGCCCATCCTTCTCACCGCACTCGCTGCAATGATCGGAGCGGCCGTTATCCTGTTTGACCCCATCTTCCAAGGACTCGCAATATCGTTGCTCTTCGGCCTCATGTCGTCGACGCTGCTCACTGTGCTCGTTATCCCTGCCATCTACGTGGTACTCCGAGACCGCGATGCTCCGCCTGCTGTGCCATAAAGTTGGCGATCGTCGCGTAAAGTTAGGCAGGCTTTTTCTACCTGACCCCGCCACTTAACGACGAATCCGGTGTCGCCAAGTCCACGTTAGACTGGAACCGAGAAATCGAGATTGCGATGTTCAGCCGACTTCGAGAGCTTCGCCACGGTCGAATTGCTGGACTTAACTGTCGCCACTTCGCTCTCAATGTAAGTGCTATAATGCCCCTCTTAGCGCCAAGTCGGTGAAGTGTGTCATGTGGCAGATTATTACACTGGTTCTTCTCGCCACTTCTGGAGCAGCGCATCCGGCGTTGGCCCAGCAGGATGGTGGCCATTGGAGAATGCATGATTGGATGGGTTGGGGAGGCGGCGGAATGTGGTTCGGTCCCCTATGGATACTACTCTGGCTCGCGGTCATCGTGGCCGTCATTATCGCACTGGTTCGCTGGCTCACCCCGATCGAGAGTAGAACACAAACGTCTCCAAGGTCGGCTCGCGACATCCTGGACGAGAGATACGCTCGAGGAGAAATCGATCATGACGAGTATCTGAAGCGCCGCGAGAATATCTCCAGTAGCCAATGAAACGTTCTCGAGAGAGGACTTCTTGTACGATAAGCAGTGCGAAACCTATATTTGTCCCGCGGGCAAAAGCCCTGAATACCAGTGGACGGTTGATGCTAAGCTTCGTTAGAGCAGATTAGACTTCTAATGAAATCCCTTCGCTTCGCTGCGGGATTGGCTCCGCCATCCCAAAATATCTATTAGAATGACAAAGGTGACACTGGAATTTAACTTTTCTCCTGAGAGAGAATAGAAAAAGTTATAAACCCATGTCACCTTTGTCATCAATGGACCCATTACAATACTAAACTGGGAAAGGGACCCGTGTGCTAGCGATTGCTGATTGATCATACGCCGAGCCGGTCGCGCAGGCCGTACCACCAGGATCCAGCGACCGAGTACGGCACGCGCAATGTCTGCCCACCAGGGAACGGGTACGAAGGCAACTTCGCAAAAACATCGAAGCGAGTGAGATCGCTGTTGATCGCCTCCGAGAGGATGCGGCCGAAAAGATGAGAGCCGCAGATGCCATGTCCGCTATATCCATGGGCGATGTACGTGTTCTGGCTGAGCCTGCCCATCTGCGGTACGCGCGTGAAGGAAAGTGCGCAGTTGCCGCTCCAGGCGTAGTCAATTTTAACGCCCTTAAGATGCGGAAACACCTTATCCATGTTACGCCGCAATTTAGCTTCGATGTCCGCGGGATCAGTACCCCCGTACACCGTGCCGCCTCCAAACAGCAGCCGCTTGTCAGCCGATAAGCGGTAGTAGTCGAGGATGTACCGCATGTCCTCAACACATAGATCTGTTGGCAACAGTTGTTTGGCGCGATCGCCCAGCGGCTCGGTTGCCATAACCTGTGTCGAGAATGGCATAATGCGCCAGGTCAGTTCGGGGACGACATGGCCCAGATAGGCGTTTCCGCACAGCACAAGCGTTTTGCAACGCATTTCGCCTTTAGCGGTCTTCACACTTGGGTTTGCACCCTGTGACACGGAGACGACCGGAGAATGCTCGTAAATAACTCCGCCCAAAGACGCGAAGGCGGCGGCTTCACCGAGTGCCAGATTGAGCGGATGCATATGGCCGCCTGAATGATCAATCATACCACCCAGGTAGACGTCTGATTGCACGTGCTTGTGCATACCAGCCTTGTCCACCATCTCATGGTTATCCATACCGTGCTGGCGCCAGAGTTTCTTTTTGGCCTCGAGCTCGAGCATCTGCTTGGACGTGTAGGCGGCGAAGAGGTTGCCCTTTTTCAGGTCGCACTTGATGTCATAGCGCTGGATGAAATCGCGGATAATCTGGCCGCCTTCCTGCAGCATCTTGCCGACCGCATTGGCGGTCTGCGGGCCAAAGCGCCGCTGGATCGTCCCGAGGCCAGCATTCAAGCCGTTGACGATCTGGCCGCCATTGCGACCTGATGCACCCCACCCGACGAGCGCGCCTTCGATGATCGCCACCTTGTGGCCCTTCTCCGCCAAATGGATCGCCGTCGACAGGCCCGTATAGCCGGCTCCGATGACGCAGACATCGATGCTTTGCGTTCCGATCAGTTCAGGCCGTTTCGGCGCGGGATTGGCGGATGCAGCATAGTAGCTGCCGATGTGTTTCCCGGTGCCGGCATATGGATGAACCTGTGCACTCATCACACTGCCTCCAGATAAGTATGGAATTCAAAGTCCGTGACTACTTTGCTCGCTGATGGACAATTTGAGAGTGCATGGGAGGCGCGAAGGCTCGGCAGGGCCGGCTGGTGATGATGCGGGGGACGTTGGCCCTTCTGAGCGTATCAACCTTCTCCGGGTGTTATGTCCAAACTTGAACTTCCGCCCCTCCCGGTAAGTGTGTGCAAATAGGGGTTGTTTGGACCCATGGATGACAAAGGTGACACGGGTTTCTAACTTTTTCTATCTTCTCTCTCAGGAAGAAAGTTAGATTCCAGTGTCACCTTTGTCATTCCTATAGATCATCATCAGTGGTGGCGGAGCCAATCCCGCAGCGAAGCGAAGGGATTTCTTCAGGGTTCGTTGATGCCCTTAAAGACACGCATATTCTTCGACCAACGAGTTTGAAATGCTGAGCACCACCGGTTTCCATTCTGGTTCTGAAACCTGATGAAATTCGCTCGCTACATCGGTATCGACTATTCAGGAGCCCAGACCCCCACGAGCAGCTTGAAGGGTTTGCGCGTCTATATGGCTGAGAGCGATGCGGGACCGATCGAGGTGCTGCCGCCACCCTCTCCTCGCAAGTATTGGACACGACGCGGCATCGCGGAATGGTTGGTGGATCGATTGGCCGAGGATGTGCCTACACTGGTGGGCATCGACCATGGATTCTCGTTCCCATTGGACTACTTCAAGGCTCATGGCCTCAAGCTCGACTGGCCGACCTTCCTGGACGATTTCCATCGCCACTGGCCCACGGACGCGGACCACGTTTATGTGGACTTCGTTCGGGAGGGCCTAGTTGGCAAGGGAACCGGCCGAATGGGCCACTCTCGATGGCGAAGGCTCACAGAAGAACGAGCGTCCGCCAAGTCGGTCTTTCATTTCGATGTTCAAGGGTCAGTGGCCAAGTCCACCCACGCTGGCATCCCCTGGCTGCGTTACATCCGGAAGCGCGTCGGCTCCCGCGTGCACTTCTGGCCATTCGATGGTTGGGACATCCTGCCAGGGCGATCGGCAATCGCAGAGGTTTATCCCGCTCTGTGGAAGACCACGTTTCCAATCAAGAACCGTACCCCTGACCAGCACGATGCCTTCACGATTGCTGCTTGGCTTTCTTGCGCCGACCGCGAGGGACATCTCGCAAGTTTGCTCACACCGGATCTCACACCTGAACAAGTGGCAACGGCGCGCGTCGAAGGCTGGATACTGGGAGTAGGTTAGTTACCAGCATGAGCTCGAGAGAGAAGACGAACCGCTTTGGCCACGCCGCTAACTGTCCAAAGGCATTCGGCGACGAACAGGTCCAACCTGCAGCCCGATCTGGCTGTTTCCTTTCAACTGCTCTATGATGGCCTCTCTTAAATCAGGGCACCAGCGCCGCCTGCCTCGCACTTCCGATGAAAGGACCCGCGTCATGGCAAACCGTGAGCAGAAGGGCAGTCGCGAGAAGCGAAAACCAAAAGCTGAGAAGCCGAAGGCTCCAGCACAAACTGGTGCCTTTGGGCAGCCAGCGATGGTCACAAGCAAATCGAAGAGCGGCGGCAAGAAGGGCTCATAGCGCAAACAAGAGATGGCGCGTATCTGACCCCATCGCCCTCAAAAGGAGGGAGCGGATGAGCAACACGCAGGAAAAGCAAGTCAGTCGCCTTGCTCAAAGCAAGGGCTATCGACTGGAGAAGGTGGGGAAAGGCCCGCATCACGGGCGGTTCTGCCTCGTCAGCGTGGCTCAAGACTCTGCGGGTTGCCTCCGACATCCCCGGTGCTGGGTTTTCTTTTTCGCTGCAGGAAGCGGAGGCTTGGTTGGTGAAGGCCAATTCGTAGCCGTGTACTCGCGGACTCTCTCCGTACAACCGCTGCGTGTCGGAACGACCATGAGCCCCAACGCACCCAAATTCAGGCTTCGGTGAGCGTCAACAGGATGTCGGCGTACCAGGCGCAATTGAGACCAAGCGCTTCGTCCAGCGTGAGGTTACGCGTACCAACATCCAAGCCTGCAGAGTGGACGCCGAGCAATTTCCAAGGCAGGTCGCCCAGTCGCGAACCGGGTTCGAATATTCTCATGACCACGGGCGCGCCACTCGTGCCACGGTGGGTGCGGGCATCGGTAAGAAAATAACCCTGGCCTTGGAAACGCAGGCCGAACGACGATGCGATCACAGCTTGGCGGACGACCGGCATATGGTGCAGCGTGTCGTGAAATCCAAGCGGGAACCCGACGATCAGCAGCGAATACCCACCTCGATGTGCATGGTCGGATCGTGAAGGTGGTCAGGTCTAAACGCGGGTAGACTGCGGCCTTCGGCAACGCCGCCCTATCAAGCTCAATGACAGCAACGTCGATCTCACCTGCCGAGTCGACGCCCTGACGCCAGACGTTTTTCCCATCACAGTAGAGCGGGATACAGAACCCAATTGAACTGCACAAGTTGATTGAATCGACGTGCAGTTCGATCTCGATGCGATCGGGGAAATGGTTGCTTGGCTCGTCGATCATGACGTGCCGGCTCGTCACCAGGAACAGTCGCTGGCAACGCTCGAAGAAGAAGCCGCTCGCATTTGTCAGGGGCTGCTGTCCGAAAAACGTCAGAACACGCGCGGCTGTAAGCAGGAGGGGTTCGATCATACGTTTCCCAGTACAGCTCGAATTTCCACACTCCGCCTTGAGCGCCCAATGTCAATTTACCTGATGTTTGGAGCATAGCCAAATTTGGAGCGACCCCGAAGTCGGGTCCCAATTCTGGCATTCGCCCTCGCTCAGCTCTTCGGAGCGGGTCTACTTTTGTGCTGGATGCTCGTGCGAACGGGCTCCTGCATAAATATTAAGTGAAGCTAATGAGTACTCCGAGTTTCTTTTCACTGTCATTGTTGGACCGCGCAATTTCCTTCGGGATCTGGCTATGTCGATGAGCCCGTTGGCACAACGAATCGGCGGAATACAAGTTGGCATAGATCAATGTGGGTTCAGGTTGATAGCAGTAGATGAACCCTCGCATCGCGTAGAGTGGTATATGGATGCCGACCGATACTTTTTTCCATGTACCTGGCCAATATCAGCGTTGTTTGGTGCAAAGTGTAGGTACGTCTTTGGAGAGTGTCATGAAAGTCAAGGAAGCAATGCATAAGCATGTTGAGTGGGTTGCCCCAACGACGACCCTGACAGTCCTGGCCAAGAAGATGCGCGATTTTGATATTGGCGCTATTCCGGTCGGCGAGAATGATCGGTTGGTCGGGATGGTGACGGACCGGGACATTACAGTTCGCGCAGTGGCCGAAGGCAAGGACGTTACGCAGTTGACGGCGCGCGACGTCATGTCAAAGGGCATAGTCTTCTGTCGTGACAGCGAGGAACTCGAGGATGCGGCGCGTATCATGGAACAGAAAAAGATCCGTCGCTTGCCGGTCCTCGACGATAAAAAGCGAATGGTTGGAATGTTGAGCCTCGGCGATATCTCTCATGCGGCCTCGCGCGCGATCACAGGTGAAGTCGCAGCGGCCGTTTCAGCTCATCACTGAGCTTATCGGTGCGAACGGCCACTTCCCGACTGATCCTGCCCGAAAGTCACGGCGAAATGGCCGTTCTGAACTTTAGAAGTCGACGGATGGTTCGCTTAAGGTCCGGCCGTCTGTGACGCTGCCCGATGACCTGAGTGGCAGGATCAAGGACGATGATGACCGAGAAGGCAACCGTCTTCGCACATGCTAACCCTCGGTCAGCCGAGTAGAGAGAAATGGTTAAGGATCGCATCCCCATGACCCGTGAAGAGGCGGCCAGTGTTGTCGGCTCAGCAGTCGATGATAGCGTCGTCCTTGATATCATCGGCACCGGCGCAAGCCTGGAGGAATTGCAGGAAGCCCTCGCTTGGCTTTCGGCTGATGACGCCATGACGCGCTCGGAACATCATCAGCCTCATGGGCTTGTCGCGGCACTTTGCGAGATACTTTCGCGCTCCGAGATCGAGATGGATCGCGACTAGCGGCTGGCTTCCGGGCGGGCGCACGTGCCTTCCCGGAGTGCAAGAGCCTTTTATATCCAGGTCGTAACTTTGGGAGTTTCTGCCATGCAGGTGCCGCTACAATTCACTTCGAGCACATCGTTCACGTCGACTTCATTGACGAACGCGTTCGACAGGAGGCCGCCAAGCTCGAACGCTTCTGCGATCGGATAACTTCGGCTCGTGTCGTGGTCGGGCGCCCGCAACATCGGCACCACAAGGGTGACACTTACGCTCTCCGCATACATCTCACCGTTCCAGGTGCTGCTGACATAGCCGTCAGTCGCGATCCGGCGGCGACCGGCCAGCACGAAGACGTCCAAGTAACGATCACCGATGCCTTCAATGAGGCAGGGCGTCAGCTACAGGATCTCGTGCGGAAACGGGAAGGCAACGTTAAGACGCATGAAGCGCCCCCGCACGGTACCATCTTTAGACTTGTCCCCGAGCGCGACCACGGGTTCATCGCCGCATCAGACGGGCGCGAGATCTATTTCCACCGCAACAGTGTGGAAGGCGGGAACTTCGATAAACTCTCCATCGGTCAGGAAGCGCGGTTTTCAGAAGCGACGGGCGATAAAGGTCCACAGGCGACCATCGTCAATCCGATCGGCAAGCACCACCTCGCGTGAGGGCGGCGAAGCAGAGAATTGGAAATCGAGTGAGAAGTTGGTCGGCCGAGGCCGGCAGTAGGAAGAACTGGTGATCTATGAATGACGCAGCGAACGGCTCCTTCACGCATGCTGAGATCCTGGAACTTCTCGCCAAGGTACGCGGGACGCTAAGGAGCGAGCGTCTGCTTGGTCCATCGTTTCATCTTCGTGATCTCAGGATCGAGCCTGATGGATCCCTTGTTCTCGACGGAGAAGTAAACAGTATTGCGGCAAAGAAGCTCGCGCTGGAGCACGTGGCCGCCATTGCTCCGTCCGTCACCTGCATCGTGGATCGCCTTCACGTTCGCCCCGCGACTCCGATGAGCGACAAGGAAATCCGGGTTCATGTACGCAACGCATTGATCGCAGAGTCGAGCCTGAGGGCGCTTGAGATTTGCGAACGGGAAGGCGACGAATGTCATCTCATGCGTGGAGTGCCGATGAGTGGCGTCGGGGCGATCGAAATCGAAGTGGCGGATGGAATAGTTGTCCTCAACGGACGTGTGCCGGGCCTGTCGTCAAAACGCCTTGCCGGTGTCATCGCCTGGTGGGTTCCAGGCGTGCGCGATGTCTTCAACGGTATCGAGGTCGACCCGCCGGAAGAAGACAGCTCGGATCTTATCGTCGAAGCCGTCCGCGCCGTGTTGGAGCGGGACCCTTTCGTGAAAGCTGGTCAGATCGGTGTGGACGTCACAGGAACGCGCGTCCATCTGACCGGTCGGGTGCCAAACGAGACCGAACGCGCAGCCGCCGAGCGCGATACCTGGTGCCTTTTCGGGGTCGATGATGTCGTCAATG
>CAVPTI010000017.1:0-113207 GCA_963708775.1 uncultured Alphaproteobacteria bacterium
CTGGAGATATCCTCGCGGCGCTTCAGATACTCGTCATGATCGATTTCCCCGCGGGCGTATCGCTCGTCCAGAATGTCACGAGCCAATCTTGGAGACGTGTGTGTTCCACTCTCGATCGGAGCAAGCCAACGAACCAATGCCACGATGATCGCCATGAAGACCGCGAGCCAAAGAAGCATCCACAGCGGACCGAGCCACACGCCGCCGCCCCAGCCCATCCAATCGTGCATTCGCCAATGGCCATCATCCGGCTGGGCCAACGCCGGATGCGCTGCTCCAGAAGTAGCAAGAAGAACCAGTGTAATAATCTGCCACATGACACACCTTACCAACTTGGCGCTAAGCAGGCCATCTCAGCACTTACTTTGAGAGCGAAGTGGCGACAGTCATGCCTGTGCGCGGACGAGCGTTAAAATCATGACTGCCGTCGTCCACTTGGGCTGCTTCCCTCCGACCAAGGGATCGAGTTCAAGCCGGACGCTCTCGTCGTCCTGGCCTGTCAGGATTCGGACGCGACCCTCAGCGGGTCCACCCTCGCTAGAAAATGTCTGGCCGATACTGGCGCGGGGATTTGGCGTGTCCTGCGCAGATCGAACGATCCAATGCGTCGGCAGGTCGCCAACGAGGTCAGCGGTACGTTCTGTATTGAATGACCCCGTGTAAATCGCCTCCGATGCTGCCGTCGACGACACGTATATGCAATTGATGGCATGAGCGTCGCTGTCCGACGCTGGTTCGTAGCGAACTGCCGCGTGGCAAGACAGGTCCCCGACTGGCGTGTCGAGTTTGGAACGAGACCCGCCGTCCCGAGCCGGTCCTGCGAGCCCAAGAAGCGCGAGCAGTAGGAGCGAAGTGGATCGCATAGCCTGACCTGTCATCTCAAAAATCACATCAGGTTTCGAAGAGAAACGCCGCACCGATAGCCGTGGCCGCCAAAGCGAGCGCGAACGGAATGATAAGAATTTGGATCCAAGCGTCCGCAGCAGGAAGGTGGCCTGTTGCAGTATCAACGGAAGAGCCTGCGAACGATTCGGTGCTCACCGGATCGTTCCGCAACTGCTGTCGCACCGTGTGGCGCATCGCGAACAGAATACCACCGACGACCGACGAAAAAGACGAAGACGATGGCCAAAGAGAAATCAGTCTCTCGGTCTCGGCCGAATGCGAACCAAGCCGCCAGCAAGAGCCAAACAAAGCAAAGCGCCACCGAAAGGTAGACGACGTTGGGTAGTTCTGCGCCCGGTGCCAGCCGCTTCATCGGCGCCAAGGCTCCCGATTTGGCCTCAGTCAACCGGGAGGCAGCGACGGAAGGAGGCGAGGAGGCTTTACGAATGGATCGCCGCTCCGAAGCCGTAGGAGAGAGTGTCGTTCCGATGAACATGGCGCCACCTCGCGCTTCACCCCCGCTGAGATCTAACGTGCGCTAACCGTGCGCCGATGCGGCCGGCGGGGCCGCCCGAGGCGCTGTGATCAGCTGGTTCTGTTCGTTGACGAGCGGCACACCATAATCGAGCAGGATCTTGTCGATCTCGGCCCGATGCTTCGCAAGAGTTTCGTTGAGTTGCCGCTTCCATGCGGAATCTGTCGGACGGACCCCGATACTGATCCGGTATTCGATCTTGGCGTTGCCCTCGTGCTCTTCGAGGATAGGGCTTGCGTTGAGACGGTCACGGAGTTCGCGCATCTCGTAGCCGGCATAAGGTCCCCAAAGTACACCGACGTCGATGTCGCCCGAGAGGACATCGTTGATGATTTCCCTCTCGGGATCATTGTAACGTCTGTCCACGTTCATGAGGTAGGATTTGGCGTTGGCCATTAGTCCGTTCGCCGCGATGAAGTTGCCGATCGGGCCGCCCTGATTGCTCAACCTCTTGCCCTTGAGCCGCGGATCGGAGAGCGAGTGAACTCCATCGAGGTCCGCGTCCTTGCGGAAAACCAGAACATATGTGGATCGGTAATACGGGTTCGTATTCATGGTCGTCGAGTCTTCTTGAACCGTCCCCATGACCATGTCGCAGCGCTTTGCCGTGAGCGTATTCCTAATCAGACCGTACCCGCCCGGATACCAAGTGTACGACAACGGAACGTTCAAATTGGCTGCGATGATCTCCGCAATCTTGTTATCGAAGCCTTCGCCCTTGTCGTTGGTATAGGGCATGTTGCTCGGGATGGCACAAATGCGAAGCACTTCCCGGTTGACGAGGTCGGCGTAGTTGCCCGACGCAGCTATTCCAGCTGTCGGCAGCAGGGCCATCATCGCAACGCACGCGAAGGTTCGGTAGTGAAGGGCTCGCATCATGAACTCCTGATGGAAAGCGGCGGGATCGGCGAACTGCACGCCATCCGCTCACCTCATTTGTAAGACACATTAGCGCTATAATATTTCCGCCATCTCGCGCCTTTCATACAGATTGGTAAGCTGCGGCCTGCCACCGGCGTACAGCGGCGGCAAGGTCAGCTTTCAGCAGCAGACCGGATCTAAAACGAGATGCGAATCGAGTGGCGGTTTTGACCCCAATGTATGGACCGGCTGCGGTCCGCAAGAGAGATATACGCGTGGAGATCGGAAGTCGCTAATATGTATCCGGCCTGTTTTATCGGCTCGCGGGCTGTGGCCATGATGGGAATACGCACGCGCCAGTGGTCTCATTGCGGAAAGGCTCCAAGGAGCCATTGGGGTCATCAGACGTTGCGGGCGTTTCTTGATCCATTCCATACAGTCAACTCAGTCGCGAACTTTCTGGTGCCGGCTAGATTGCCTCTGCCGTGCGTACATGACTGTCGAACGTCCCACCGTTCCGCAGGATGCTCCAAGCAATGCGAGCAAGTTTATTGGCGAGAGCTGTTGCGAGCTTGTACTTGGTGCATGCGCGTTGATGCTTGCTCCAACCACCGGCCGAAGCTGAACTTCAGCCAGTTCTTCGGTCGCATCAGAATGATGTGGGCCGCCTGAAAGAAGAGTGTTGCAAATAGCGATTGCCTTGCTAGAAATGCGCCCGAGATAGAAATTCGTAGAACAGCAGATTTAGCGATCGCTGGGCGAGTAGTGCTCAGCAGTTGACCACCTCGCCCGCCTAAATTCGCGAAGCCCCGGTCGAAGTCGCACTATATGCCATAGGAAGCCGGACAAGTAGATGAGTGGCTCAACCGTTGTTCTTCCATATTGGAGCCAAGATGCTTCCGCGCTGGCTGCGGCCTTGCATTCGGGTCCCGGAGGTCTGTCATCCGATCGAGCTGCCGCGCAGCTTCTCCTGATCGGCCCCAACAGCGTTGAAGATGCGCCGCGCCTGAGCGCACTTCGCCTTCTTCTGCGCCAATTTGAGAGCCCGCTCGTCCTCATCTTGGCTTTCGCCGCGGCGATCTCGCTGGTTCTGCAACAATGGGTGGACGCCGCAATCATTCTGGCGATCGTCCTCGGCAGTTCGCTCCTCGGCTTCTTTCAGGAATACCGGGCATCGACGGCGGTCGAAGAACTAAAGCGCCGTCTGGCGCTGATGTGCCGTGTGGTGCGTGACGGGGTGGAGCAGACGGTGCCCGTGAGCACGATCGTGCCGGGCGACCTCATCCTTCTTTCGGCGGGCAATCTGATCCCGGCCGATGGCCTTGTGATCGAGGCGGAGGACTTTCTCGTCAGCGAAGCGAGCATGACGGGCGAGTCATTCCCCGTCGAAAAGCGGCCTGGAGTAATTTCGCCGGATGCACCAATCGCGGCCCGGACGAATGCAGTCTTTCTGGGCGCATCGGTGCGTAGCGGCACGGCGAAGATGCTGGCCGTGAAGACCGGTCGACAGACCGAATTTGGCGCGATCGCAGCACGGCTCAGAGCGCGACCGCCCGAGACCGATTTCGCGCGCGGCGTGCGGCAGTTCGGTTATCTGCTCATTCGCGTGATGGTTGTCATCGTGCTGTTTGTGCTGACGGTGAACTTGCTGCTCGGTCGCCCGCTGATCGGGTCACTGTTGTTTGCCGTGGCCTTCGCGGTCGGCCTGTCGCCGGAGCTGTTGCCGGCGATCATCAGCGTGACCCTCTCCGCCGGCGCCCGCGCCATGAGCAAGCGAGGCGTCATCGTCCGCCGCCTGGATGCCATCGAGAACCTCGGCAGCATGGACATCCTGTGCACCGATAAGACGGGCACGCTGACCGAGGGGACGATCGTCTTGAGCGACGCCCTCGACGCAGGAAATCGCCCTTCGGACGAAGTTCGCCGGCTTGCCTTTCTCAATGCGGCATTCGAGACCGGCATCGAGAATCCGCTCGATGCCGCGATCGTGGCCGCGGGCGAGGCGGCCGGGCTGACGATCCACGGCTTCTCCAAGATCGACGAGATCCCCTACGACTTCCTTCGCCGTCGCCTCACCATCGTCGTGGCAGAGAATGATGTGCCTTCGCAGCATCTCATCGTCACCAAGGGCGCGTTCGCGAATGTGCTGGACGTCTGCTCATCGCTGGACCGCGACGGTGTGGAGGTTCCGCTGGATGCACAGCGGCGCGCAGAACTCGAGGCGGTCTTCAAGGCCAAGGGGGCCGAGGGCTTCCGGGTTCTGGCCGTGGCGACACGGAAAGTCGCCGCGAAGGCACACTATAGCCGTGATGACGAACAGGACATGACGTTTCGCGGCTTTCTTGTCTTTCTGGACCCGCCCAAAGCGGATGCACGACGCACGATCCACGATCTCAACCAGCTCGGAATCCGCATCAAGGTCATCAGCGGCGACAATCGCTATGTGACGGCCCATCTGGCGGAGGCCGTTGGCCTCAATGCGAAATCGATGCTTACCGGCGAAGAGCTGGCGACGATCAGGGATGAGGCGTTGTGGCATCTCGCGCCACGCACCGATCTCTTCGTCGAAATCGATCCGCAGCAGAAGGAGCGGATCGTCCGCGCCTTGCAGCGAGCCGGGCACTCGGTCGGCTATCTCGGCGATGGCATCAACGATGCGCCTGCCCTGCATGCGGCCGATGTCGGCATCTCGGTTGAGGAGGCCGTGGATGTCGCGCGCGAAAGTGCGGACATCATCCTGCTGAGTCGCGATCTGGACGTCTTGCGTTCAGGCGTCGAGGACGGCAGGCGAACCTTCGCCAACACGCTCAAGTACATCTCGATCACTACCAGCGCAAACTTCGGCAACATGGTCAGCATGGCTCTGGCGACGCCGTTGTTGCCGTTCCTGCCGCTCGCCGCTAAGCAGATTCTGCTGAACAACTTTCTCTCCGACGTGCCGTCAATCGCGATCTCGAGCGACAATGTCGATCCGGAACGCGTCTCCGCCCTCAGCGCTGGAACATCAAGGAAATCCAGCAGTTCATGGTCGTCTTCGGACTGATCAGCTCGGCGTTCGATCTGTTGACGTTCGCGGTGCTGCTGCTGGTCTTCCATGCGAACGAGGCGACGTTCCAGACCTCATGGTTCATGATTTCGCTACTGACTGAACTTGCCGTCGTTCTCGTTCTGCGGACGCACAAGCCCGCATTTCGCAGCAGGCCGAGTCGGTTGTTGCTGTGGTCAACACTTGCAGTCGCTGCCGCGACCCTCGCGATCCCGTTTCTCGGGGCTGTGAGTTCAGTGTTTGGATTTGTGCCGCTCTCGACCATTTGAAATGGGCACCGTAGTCGCGGTCGTTTCAGGGTATATCGTGGCGACCGAGGCAGCGAAATCGTGGTTCTATCGTTCCCCGGCTCGGCTCACTTAGGAAACCCTTCAGAATAGTTCGGTGGTATTCGAGTGGTGCTGAGCACTTTGATACTCGTCAAGGTGGATCGAAGTCGTTGCAGCCCAATAGCGCATCCGCCTGTGAGTCCCTTGGCCAGCAGTGGCCGGCGATCTTGAAATTCTAGGGAAAGCCCGCTGTGAAAGCCCCGCAGTGTTCGAGATGCAGATTATGCCAGTAAATTCTCTTGACACCGGACTGCCCGGGCTGGCGCTCGTGCGAACGCGGCTTGCGCTACAGCTTCGCGCAAGTGGCAACTGGATGGTGGCGCACATCGACCACCTGGAAAAGCTCGTCGATGAAACGGCAGCAGCCGTCGGAGATGAAGCTATCTCAGTTATCGATATGAAGGATGTCTTGGCGCTCGATACCTATGGCGCCTTACTACTTGTTCGCCTGATGCGTCCCCGCGCCGGGGAGGCCACGGCCCCTCATGTTGTCAACCTGCCCGTTCATCTTCAACCGCTATTCGACGAGGTTTTGATATCCTCCAGGTCGCCACCACCGCCTGCCAGGCCAAAGACGAACAAGTTCGTCGATTACACGGAGGCCATTGGACATGGCGTAGCGGATGGATGGAAAGACCTCGTTGCGCTGGCTGAAATGTTAGGCGCACTCTGCACGGCGATCTTCAACACGCTCCTTCGGCCGAGCCGGTTCCGGCTCACCTCTGCCGTGCACCATTTGGACAGGGTCGGCTGGCAAGCGGTTCCGATCATCCTCCTCATCACCTTTCTTATCGGTGGCATCATTGCGCAGCAGGGAATCTTCCATTTCCGGAAGTTCGGTGCCGACGTGTATGTCGTCGACATGGTTGGAATACTTGTCCTACGAGAGATCGGCGTTCTCATCGTCGCCATCATGGTGGCGGGTCGCTCGGGAAGTTCCTACACGGCTGAGCTCGGCTCCATGAAAATGCGAGAGGAAATCGATGCCTTGCAGACCATGGGTCTGGACCCCGTTGAAGTCCTCGTGCTTCCGCGCGTTGTTGCTCTGGTCATAGCGCTTCCGATCCTCACATTTCTGGGCTCGATATCCGCGCTTTACGGGGGTGAACTGGTTGCGTGGCTTTATGGGGGGATGAGCCCTGATATTTTCGTCGCCAGGCTCAGGGAAGCGATTTCCGTGACTCACTTCCAGGTTGGGATGATCAAGGCGCCGTTCATGGCGCTCGTGATCGGGCTCGTTGCGTGTGCGCAAGGCATGCAAGTCAAGGGCAGCGCGGAGTCGCTTGGACTGCAGACGACGTCCTCGGTCGTCAAGGCTATCTTTCTCGTTATTGTCCTGGACGGGCTATTTGCTGTGTTCTTTGCATCGATCGATATGTGAACCATGACAACCGAGCCAGTCATCCGCATCAGGGACCTCGTTGTCGGCTTTGGCGCCCGCAACGTGCTTGATCATGTATCTGTTGATGTCCACCGCGGTGAAATCTTCGGCTTTGTTGGGGGTTCAGGCAGCGGCAAATCCGTTCTGCTGCGCACGATCATCGGTCTTGTGCCGTCACGAGAGGGATCGGTCGATGTCTTGGGCACGCGCCTGACGGAGGCTACGGACGCTCAGCGGCGGTCCATAGAGCGAAGATGGGGCATTCTCTTCCAGCAGGGGGCTTTATTCTCGTCGTTGAGTGTCCTTCAAAACATCCAGTTTCCTATGCGCGAGTTCCTCGACCTGTCTCCGCGCCTGCTGGACGAGATGGCGAGGGTCAAGCTCGAGATGGTTGGACTGAAATCGGGCGACCACGACAAGCTGCCGTCGGAGCTATCAGGCGGAATGATCAAACGCGTCGGCTTGGCGCGAGCTTTGGCCATGGACCCGGAGCTCGTCTTTCTCGACGAACCGACATCGGGCCTTGATCCGATCTCGGCTGGCGACTTCGACAGTCTCATCAAGACACTGCAACAAACCTTGGGGCTGACCGTCTTCATGATCACGCACGATCTCCAGAGCCTTTATACCGTCTGTGATCGCGTTGGCGTCCTGGCGGACGGGAAGGTGGTGGCGTCGGGGCCTGTTGAGGACATCATCCAATCGCCCCACCCGTGGGTGCAGGCCTATTTCCGGGGGCGCCGCGGCGCGGCTCTCAACAGCCGCCTCTCAACCGTCAAATGAGTTCAAACCATGGAAACAAGAGCACGTTACGCACTGATTGGGCTGTTCACCGTCGTCGTCGTTCTGGCGGGGTTCGCGTTCGTGTATTGGATTCAGAATGCGGGCGGTCTTGGTCAACGATCAGCTTATCGTGTCCGGTTCGATGGATCGGTGTCCGGATTGCTGGTCGGCTCGAACGTGCTGTTCAACGGGATGCGCGTGGGCGAAGTCACATCCCTGGAATTGGATAAGAAGCAGCCTAACATCGTGATGGCAACTCTCGCAGTAGACGCTGCCACACCCATTCGAACCAACTCTTCCGTCGGAATGGACTTTCAAGGTTTGACCGGCGCTCCGGTCGTCGTTTTGAGCGGAGGTAGCCCCAACGCTCCTGCGCCGACATCCAATGACGGGCTTCCGCCTCTCCTTATTGCGGCGCCTGATGCCGGTCAGACATTGACGCAATCGGCGACGAGCACATTGAAGAGCTTCGACAAGGTCATGTCTGAAAACGCTGAACCGCTACACACTGCTGTAAAGAACTTCAGCACGTTCTCGGATGTTTTATCGCGAAACTCCGAGCGCATAGATGGCATTCTTGCAGGCTTGGAGCGCATGACTGGAGGCTCCGCGGGGGCACCTCCAACGCCCGTCTACAGTCTGACCGTGCCCGCAGGTGCGCCAACATGTGCGGAAACAGCTGATTTGCAGCTCACGGTTCCCGAGCCAGCGGCGTTAACGGGGATCAGCACAAATAAGATCCCCCTAATGGGGACATTTCCGGACCCGCATGCCTTCGATAAAGGCTTGCTTGCCGACACAATGCCTGCGCTCGTTCAAACAAAGATCATCGAAAGCCTTGAAAACTCGAATTGCTTCCGGTCTGTGACACGAAATATCGATGGGCTTCAGTCTGACTTGCAGCTCGTGTTGGACATTCGCAACTTGTCCGTCTCGGCCAATCCCCAACCGACGGCAGACCTCGACGTGTCGGCCAAGTTGATATCAACTGACGGAAAAAATCTTGGCTCCAAAGTATTTCGCGAGTCTTCGGAGCTGAAGGGTACAAACGCGTCTGAAGCTGCCGCAGCACTTGATGATGTATTTGGCAAGATGATCCGACAGCTCTCCCCGTGGATAGCGAGCATCTCAGCGAATCGGGAGAAAGCAGAAATGCCGCCTCCGTGATCTGGTCACCTCGACTGACTTTCTTTTTTGTTCGCGTTGAACTCAATTGCAGGCACGGCACGGATACCGTCACCACAAGTGAACCGGACAAATCGACGTGCAGCGCACCATCCAGGTGTTAGGGCCGGGCGCGCCTTGGACGCGCCATTTGGGAAAGGCGCTGAGTCGCGGCGAGGAGCTCGTGCGCGAGCGGGTTTGGAAAACGGCGCTCGCGGGTGATGGCGTAGAATCGTTCTTGCAGGTCTGGAATACGGCACCGCTCCACGAGGACGCCCGAGCTCAGCTCATTGCGTACGACGACGGGTGGGACCAGCGTAAGCGCGGGGCGCGATCCGGCCAGCAAGCGCAGCATCGACATGTCGTCGACTTCGGCGATGATGTTGGGCTCGATGTGGTGTTGGGCCATAAGAAGATCGAAGGTGACGCGGATATTGCTTTGCGCGCTCGGCACCATCACCGGCATGTGACGCAGCACATCGGGGAACCTGACACGGCCTTGCCCCTCCTGCGGCCGCCCGATCAGGCTCACGGCCTGCTGGTGGACGAGGGTGCTATGCCATCCTGTCTCTGCCGCATGGGGTGCGGGGAGATTGGAGAGCACGATGTCGATCGTGTGATCGCGTAACCCGGACAACAAGTCTGCCAGCGATGCTGACCGCAGCTCGATCTCCACGTCGGCCCGGCCGAGTAGCGGCTGGATAAACTCAAGCTGGAAGTTTCTCGAGAGCGTGGCGAGCGATCCCACCCGAAGCGACGACTTGCGGCGCGTGCTGTCGCTTCGAAGGGCGCGGGTGAGTTCATTCGCCGTTTTGAAAATGACCTCACAATGATCACGAACCACGCGCCCGGTCTCCGTCAGCGTCAGCTTCTTGTTCTCCCGCACGAACAGCGGACTGCCCATCCGCTCCTCAAGCTCTTTGAGCTGCGTGGAGAGGGTGGAGGGTGAGACGTTGAGCTGTCGAGCCGCAGCGGTCAGACCACCGGCTTGGGTGATCACCCAGAAGATGCGCAGGTGGTGAAAGTTCAAGTTCAGCACGTCGGAGATCCCACGTTCGGGTGACAGTGCCGACGGCACGATCTGCTGGCTGCGATCGCCGGCACGACGTACCGCCCGCGGCGGCATTGACCTGCAACATATCCCATCGTTTGAATAAGTAGAACGTTCTTTTTCAATATTTGTATTTTGCGAAGTCAACTCCTGCTGGTACGAGGCTGGCGTGCATTCATCGCCCCGGAGATAGAGATGTGGACCAGCGCTCTTCCCTTTCTTCCCGCCACGGCCTTAACGCTGGCGGCCGTCGTCGCTGCGACCGGTAAGCAGTGGCGGCCGCGCAATAGCGTTCTGTTCGCGGAAATTGCTGCACTGGCCGCCTTCATCGGAGCGGCTGGCATCGCGTGGCTGCTCAGTCAGCAGGGTGCGTTCACCACCCCGCTTGCCGGCATTGGCGGCATCGGCCTGTCGGTGCGTGTCGACATGGTGAGCGTCATCATGCTTTTGCTGGTGACGTTCATAGGGTGGGTGGTTGTTCGCTACTCTGCGACCTACCTCGACGGCGAGAAGCGGCAGGGACGATTCACAGCGCTGCTATGTGCAACCCTCGCCTGCGTTCTCATGGTTGTGAGCGCGGGTAATCTCTTTCAACTCGCCGTGGCGTGGATCGCCACGAGCTTGTTCCTGCACAAACTGCTCCTCTTCTATCCCGAGCGGATCGCGGCTCAGCGTGCGGCGCGCAAGAAGTTCGTTGCCGCCCGAATCGGCGACCTGTCGCTTCTGGTAGCGGCCGGTGTTCTCGCCTACGGCTATGCAACGACCGATATCGCGAGCATCCTTGCTGAGGCCCGGACCGGCGAAGGGGGAGCGTATGCTATCGCCGCGGCTGTTCTGATCGCACTCGCCGCCATTCTGAAGTCGGCACAGTTCCCGATGCACGGCTGGTTGACGGAGGTCATGGAAGCGCCAACCCCCGTTTCGGCTCTTCTGCACGCGGGCGTGATCAATGCCGGCGGCTTCATATTGATCCGCTTCGCCGACGTCATGCTGGCGGCCCCCGGCGTACTAGCGGCGCTGGCCCTTCTCGGCGGCTTCACGGCGCTGTTCGGCGGGCTAGTCATGCTGACCCAGCCCGCGGTTAAGACGTCGCTGGCGTGGTCGACAGTGGCTCAGATGGGTTTCATGATCTTCCAGTGCGGCTTGGCGCTCTTCCCCATTGCGCTGCTGCACATCGTGGCTCACTCGCTTTACAAGGCCCACGCATTCCTGGCATCGGGCTCGGCCGTCGATCTGATCGCAGCAAACCGCCGCCCCGGACCCGTGGCGCCGCCGAGCGCAGGGACAATCGGCAAAGCGTTTGCGATTTCGCTCGTCATGTACGGTCTCGTCGGGCTTGGCTTCGGTATTGCCGACAAGTCGCCGCAGGCAATCGCGTTGGGCGCCATCCTGATCTTCGGCGTTGCTTATCTTCTGGTGCAGGGTCTGGCGGATGCGGCGCCGCGGGAATTGACGCAGCGGATGGTCGTGTATTCCACCGCTGCGGCGGCCGGCTACTTCGCGCTGCAAGCTGCCGCAATTCACCTCACCTCAGGCACGCTACCGGCAACGCCACCGGCCAGTCCGCTGGACTGGGCGATGATCGTGATCGCGCTGCTCACCTTCGGGTTCGTGGCGCTGATCCAATCGGCTTTCCCGCTGTGGAGCCATCACCCGGCCGCTGCGAGCCTGCGCGTGCATCTTTCGAACGGCCTCTACGCCAATGCCTATGTCGATCGCCTGCTTGGTGGCTGGTCCACCAAACGGCCGGCCTGAGTCGAGCCTGATGGAGCAACGATCATGACATCCAACTCGCAAGTCACTCCTCTTCAGAGCCGCGTGATCACGGAAGCAGCCGAGCT
The DNA here is from genome assembly GCA_963708775.1 of uncultured Alphaproteobacteria bacterium. Taxonomy (GTDB): domain Bacteria; phylum Pseudomonadota; class Alphaproteobacteria; order Rhizobiales; family Hyphomicrobiaceae; genus JAGVSR01. The sequence continues at coordinate 11,877 of CAVPTI010000017.1, forward strand.
TGCCATCAGGGCCATACCACCCGCATGGCCGTTGGCAGCGACAGTGGCGGTCAATCCATACCTCGGGCAAACAGGTGAGGACCTGGCCCATGTCGCGGCGCGGCTTGCGCGTGTGTCCGGTACACCGGTGACCATGCCACGCGCTTACTACAGCGAGCGGATCGCATCGGGCGCGATCACCGACGACGATCTGACCGCAGCGCTCGCAGCCCAGCCGCCGCACCTTCGGCCGGCCGATGTTGCAGCACTCAAGGCGGCGGCGCGTGAACCAGGCGAGCCCCTGCGCGCGCTTCCCAACATCGCGTCGCTTGCCGCCGAAGCCAGCGGTACGGACTGGCCCGGACTCGTCAACGAGCGGTTCGGGGCATGGGCGGCCGCCTACTTCGACGAAGGACAGGCCCTGTGGTCAGCGCCGCGCGCGAAGTCGGCCTTCGCGGCATGGCGTGCGTTCGCCACACAAGACCTGACTCCCGAGATCATCGGCCTCAGCGGGTTCGCCTCATTCATCGCGGACGCACCCGAAATGGCGAACCTCGTCCTCGTGCGCGCGGCCGCCACGCTGGGTCTCGAACCGGCGGCGCTCGAAACGTACTTCCATAGCCTTCTGATGTCGCTCGGAGGATGGGCGCACGTTGCGCGCTACCGGCTGTGGCAGGCTGAACTTGCCGGCTCGACCGATACGACGCTGGTCGAACTTCTCGCCATACGCCTTCTGTGGGAGGAGGCGCTGTTCAATCAGTATGGCGGCACGATACGCTCATCGTGGGAGGATGTCGCCCACGCGCACGCGGCACCAGTCGCGCCGACGAGGTCGCAAGTCGTTGACGTGATCCTGCAGGAGGCCGCAGAGCTGGCCGCCCAGAGGGCGCTCGCCGACACTCTGGCAACGCGTGTGCTCAAGCCCTCGGCCGCACGTCCGACGTTGCAAGCGGCGTTCTGCATCGACGTGCGCTCGGAAGTGTTCCGGCGCGCGCTGGAATCGGTCAATTCCGGCATTACGACGCTCGGCTTTGCCGGCTTCTTCGGCGTGGCGACGTCTCATCGCCGATTTGCCTCCGACGTACATGAGCACCGGTTGCCGGTTCTTCTCAACGCAGGTGTGTCGAGCTGTTCGGGCAACTCCGCCGACGCTGCCGACGATCACACGGCCCGCATCGGCGCCCGCTCTTCGCGAGCCTGGGGCCGCTTCAAACTCGCCGCCGTGTCGTCTTTCGCTTTTGTGGAGGCAACAGGGCCCGTTTATGTCGCCAAACTGGTGCGAGACGCGCTGGGTCTGAAGTCACATGGCGCTCCGAACGATCCCGCGCCGCGGCTTGCGCCCGACCTGGACCTTGCAGCACGCACGACGGCTGCGGAAACGATCCTTCGCGCAATGTCTTTGACGGAGAACTTCGCGCGTCTTGTCCTTCTGGCTGGACATGGCGCCAACGTGACGAACAACCCGCACGCCAGCGCGCTCCACTGCGGGGCCTGTGGCGGTTATTCGGGTGAGGTCAATGCGCGGCTCCTGGCTGGACTTTTGAACGACGGCGCAGTGCGCGAGCAACTCGTGGGCCGCGGGATCATAATTCCGGCGGATACGCTGTTCGTCGGCGCGCTGCACGACACGACCACAGATGAGGTTACGCTCTACGACAAGGATCGGCCATCCTCGGCGCATGCGGCGGATCTTTTGCAGGCCAAAGCGTGGCTTGCCTCAGCGGGGACGCTCGCGCGCACCGAGCGCATGCTGCGTCTTCCACGCGCGAGCAGGGAGAGCAAAGTCATCAGCCGCAGCCGGGATTGGGCCGAGGTCAGACCGGAGTGGGGGCTGGCCGGGTGCAAGGCGTTTATCGCGGCGCCGCGTTCGCGCTCGCAGGGTCTGCGCCTGGACGGCCGCGCCTTTCTCCACGACTACGATTTGGCTCAGGACAAGGGCTTTAAGGTCCTCGAGCTTATTATGACGGCGCCCGTGGTAGTCGCGAGCTGGATCAGCCTTCAGTACTACGGCTCGACGGTGTCGCCGCAGACGTTCGGCGGGGGCAACAAGCTCCTGCACAACATCACCGGCGGGATTGGCGTGGTGGAAGGCAATGGCGGCGCTCTGCGCGTTGGGCTGCCCTGGCAGTCAGTGCACGACGGCGAGCGCTTCATGCATGAGCCGGTTCGTCTGTCTGTGTGCATCGAGGCCCCGCGCGAGGCGATGGTGGACATCTTGAAGCGGCATCCAGGCGTCAAAGCTCTGTTCGACAACCGCTGGCTCACTCTGTTCGCAATGGACAGTGAGGGACGTCTTGCCTGGCGCTACGCCGGCGATCTGCAATGGCAGTCGGTCGGCGATACGGTGAGCGCGCCCCCGCCGTTGCGGGCGGTCAGCTAGAGGACTCAGCTAGAGCGGTCAGCTAAAGCGGTCAGCTAAAGCACTGGGCACGGTGGGCGCGTCCGCTGGAGCCAGTGTGAGGCGGCTGCAATAATTTGAGCCGTGTCGGCATCCGCCGACACGGCCGCGACATCGCTATAGCTTCGCGCGCTGCAGGCGCAGGGCATTGCCGACGACGCTGACCGACGACAGCGCCATAGCTGCCGCGGCGATGACGGGCGAGAGGAGGATGCCGAAGATCGGATAGAGGACACCGGCCGCGATCGGGACGCCGGCAGCGTTATAGACGAACGCGAAAAACAGGTTCTGGCGGATATTTGCCATCGTCGCCGAGGACAGATGCCGCGCCCGAACGATGTCGTTGAGATCGCCCCTGAGCAGCGTCACGCCGGCACTTTCCATCGCAACGTCCGTGCCCGTACCCATCGCAATGCCGACATCGGCCGCTGCCAATGCCGGAGCATCGTTCACGCCGTCACCGGCCATTGCAACAATCCGCCCCTCTGACCGGTACCGCTCGACAACCCGGCCTTTGTCTTCCGGAAGGACCTCAGCTTCGATGTCGGTGATGCCTAGCCGTTGTGCGACGGCGCGCGCTGTGGTTGCGTTGTCGCCGGTCAGCATCACGATGCGGATGCCGGATTCGCGCAGCGCCGCGATCGCAGCTGGCGTGGTGGACTTGATAGGATCTGCAATCGCAATGACGCCGGCCGGTGCGCCATCGATTGCGACGTAAATCGCAGTCGCACCTTGCTGCCTCATTTCGTCGGCGAGGGATTCCAGCGCTGCGGTATCGATTCCGCTGTCCGACATCATCCGCCGATTCCCGATCACGATGCTGCGGCGGTCCACGATCCCCAGTGCACCCTTGCCAACCGGAGAGTCGAAGTCCTCGACCGGTGCAAGGGTCAGCCCGCGGTCTTGCGCAGACCGGACAATCGCTTCAGCAAGCGGATGCTCGCTCGATCGTTCAAGACTGGCACTCAGGCGCAGGAGTTCGGTTTCGTCGATCGTGCCCGCTGTTCGGATGGCCACGACGCTTGGCTTGCCTTCGGTCAACGTGCCGGTCTTGTCGATCACGAGGGTGTCGACCTTTTCCAACCGCTCGAGCGCTTCGGCATTCTTGATCAGCACGCCGGATTGGGCGCCGCGGCCCACGCCGACCATGATCGACATAGGTGTTGCAAGGCCGAGGGCGCAGGGACAAGCGATGATGAGGACGGAAACTGCTGCGATGAGGCCGAAGGTGAAGCGAGGTTCCGGTCCCCAGATTGACCATGCAGCGAAGGCCAGCACTGCGATGAGGATGACGGCAGGAACGAATATGCCCGCAACTTGATCGGCAAGTCGTTGAATGGGGGCTCGACTGCGCTGCGCTTGCGCCACCATCTGTACGATCTGCGCCAGCATCGTTTCGCGACCGACCTTGTCGGCACGCATGACGAAGCCGCCAGACTTGTTCATCGTTCCGCCGATGACCGTGTCGCCGTGGGCCTTGGTTACAGGCATCGACTCGCCTGTCACCATCAACTCGTCGACGGCGCTGCGTCCTTCCAGAATTTCTCCATCGACAGGAATACGTTCACCTGGGCGGACGCGCAGTCGTTCGCCGGCAACGACTTGATCCAAGGTCACGTCTTCGTCCGTGCCGTCGGCGTTGATGCGCCGCGCCATTTTGGGCGACAGATCCAAAAGGGCCTTGATGGCTCCACTTGTTCGTTCGCGAGCTTGCAGTTCCAGAACCTGGCCGAGCAGCACGAGAACGGTGATGACGGCGGCGGCTTCGAAATAGATTGCCACGGCTCCATCGGTTGCGCGCATGGATGCGGGGAACAGCGACGGCGCGAGCGTGCCGACCACGCTGTAGATCCAGGCGATGCCGGTGCCCATCGCGATCAGCGTGAACATGTTGAGGTTGCGCGTTTGTAACGACGCCCAGCCGCGTTCGAAGAATGGCCGGCCGGCCCACAACACGACAGGGGTTGCAAGAAGAAGTTGAATCCAGTTCGAGTTCTGTTGTCCTAGTGACCGATGCAGGCCGGTCAAATGTCCGCCCATCTCCAAAGCGAACACGGGCACGGTGAGCGCCAGACCAATCCAGAAGCGACGGGTCATGTCTGCAAGTTCAGGATTGGGGCCGGTGTCGCTCGATACGATCTCGGGTTCGAGTGCCATGCCGCAGATTGGACATGAGCCGGGACCCACTTGACGGATCTCCGGGTGCATGGGGCAGGTGTAGATGGCGCCTTCGATCACAGGCTCAGGCTTGCGCTCCGTGAGATATGCGCTGGGGTCGGCGATAAACTTCGTCCGGCAACGGTCGGCGCAAAAATAATATGTATGGCCGTCGTGCTCCGCACGGTACTTCGCGGTGTGCGGGTCAACAGACATGCCGCAAACGGGGTCTTTCACACTCTCCGGTTTTGCGGACGCGATATCGCGGGCAGGTTGTGTCCCGCCGCAGCAAGTTTGATGTCCTTGCCCAGGATGATCGTGTGAAGCGTGCATGGGTTGTTTTGCCATCGTCTCTTCATCATACACGATCTCCTGTTCGGTCGACGGAGCGAAAATGCGGCGGCATGTAGCGTCGCGCGGGTGTGATTTGTACTGACGAGGCTCGGTCAGGTAGCCCGCCGTCGAAGACGACGTTCGATTGGCGTTTTCCCACCTCAGAAACTTTGGTGATCTTTCGAACCAAGAGAGCGGGCAGACGTTGGGCGCGGTGTGTTTGTTTATTTATGGGGCCGCCAATGAAAGCGCTCGTTTGGCACGGCAAGGAAGACATCCGCTACGATACCGTGACGGATCCTGAAATTCAGGATGAACGCGATGCCAGTCTCGAAATGTCCTGTACATCTCCGGCGCCTGATCCAGCCCTACGGAATGCGTAATGACAAAGGACGGATCGATTTCACCACGGTCGATGCGCTCCAACAGATCATCCGTCCATCGGTTCACGTGGGTCTGTCCGGTTTTGATGGTCAACCCCTTGTTCATGACGAGACCCAGTCGCTTCCAGCCTGCGGCCGGCACGGGCAACGCGGGCGCGGCAGAACTATCAAAATCGGAGCGGTTTTCCGCAGGGGCTTCAGTCCGCACGCTCGCAACAGGGGTAATTTAGTTCGGAAGAAGGTTCGACGCTGTTCACTGAAGAGCACAGCACACAGCCGCGTCAGCCGTTCGCGCAAATCTAGTTAGCGACCGCTTGGCTCTCAGGTTCGGAACTGGTGTGCTGACTGGGAAAAGCCGTCGGGCGAAGCACGACTGCGGCCGGCGCGTCGAGGTGCCATTGTAAACCTTCGGGCGGGTAGGTCAGGCTCACGCGGCCGGCAAGTGCGTATTCGGCCATGTTGACGAGAACAGAATGGCCAAAGCCGCGCCGCTCGGGTGCTTGGATCGGTGGTCCGCCGCTTTCATACCAGCTCATCTTAAAGCGCCGGCCGTCAAGCTGGTCATCGACATTCCAGCTGATTTCGACGACACCCTCAGCGGTGGAGAGAGCACCGTACTTGCTGGCATTGGTGACGAGTTCATGAAGCGCCAGGCCAATGGCCTGCGCGGCTTCGGGGGACAAGCCGGCATCGGGTCCACTAAAGAAAATACGGAAGCCGATCAGGCCATCGAAATGAGCAAGCTGCGCGCGGACGAGGTTCGCGACGGCCACGCCCTGCCACCTGGAATTCACTAGCAAATCGTGACTGGCTGCCAGGCTTTCGATGCGCTTGTTGAAGAAGTCGACAAAACGCGGCCCCTCGTGCTGGCGTGCGGTTTGGAACGCGACAGCCTGTACAACGGCGAGCAGATTCTTGGCGCGGTGATTGACTTCGAGGGTGAGGAGGCGGTCGCGTTCCTCGGCCTGCTTGCGATCTGTAATGTCCGTGATCACGCCGTAAGATCGGATTGACCGGCCAAAGCCATCGCATGCGAAGCGGCCACGGACGGCAACCCATTTCTGTACGCCATTGCGATCGATGATGCGGTGTTCGTTGCTGATCTCCGTGCCTTGCGCAAGAGAGACGTTGAAGCTCTCTGAAATCTTCGTGCGCTCTTCAGGATGGACGTGACGCATCCAGGATTCGGCACACGGAGCGATCTCTCCCGGTTCGTAGCCGAGCATTCGGTAGCACTGATCATTCCAAACGTCTTGTCCAGTTCTGATATCGAAATCCCACACGGCCATGCCGGCCGCATCGAGTGCGAGGCGCAGGCGTTCTTCGCTGCTGCGCAAGTCTTGTTCGATCATCTTGCGATCGGTGATGTCCTGAATGACGCCGAAGGCCCCGATGAGGTGTCCAAATCCATCACATTCGGGCTCCGACCGCTCGCGCATCCAGCCGACTTTGTCGGCGACGACGAAGCGATACTCGATGTCGTAGGTTTCACCTCTCAAGGAACTCTTGCGTGCTGCGCTGACGCGATCACGATCGGGGGGGTGGACGAGGTCAAGCAGCATCTGGAAACTGAGCTTCGCATGCGCGGGCTGACCCAGAAGATCAAAGGTCTGAGCGGAACCTTGCAGGGTATCGGTGGCAAAAACCATTCGCCAATTGCCCACGCGCGCCACCGACTGGGCGCGGTTGAGCTGCTTTTTGTTCTCACGCAGCTCGGACTCAGCCAGAACGCGCCCGGTGATGTCGTCTGTGAAGATCGTGATGCCGCCGACACGACCGTCGTCGAGCCGCCACGGTAAGACTTCCCAGCGTTCCCAACGGGCCGTTCCATCATTGAGAATGATTTCATCTCTCTCGGAGCGGAGCGTTTCACCAGCCATCGCGCGGCAATGTATCTCGCGCAATCGAACCGGCAAGTGGCGGAAGACTTCGTAGTGCGAGCGACCGGTGATGTCCTGCTCGGCAATTTGATAATCCGCCAGCCAGCGGCGGCTGACGGCGAGGTAATGCATGTTTCGATCGAACATGGCCATTGAGACGGGGGCTTGTTCTATGAACAGGCGCAGGTGCGCATCACTCGCGAGGGATTGCTGGGCGGCAAGCCACCGGTGCTGGGCCGTCAAAAGCGCTTCTACGAGTAGGGTGAGAAGTGCAGCGGTGCCCAGAAAGGTGGCGAACATTGCGTAGGCGACGGCATTATCAAGCGAAAAAAAGAGGCTATGTGCGACCGCTACGCTGAGAACCGCGGCGGTGAGACATCCCGCTGTGCCTCCAAAGATCGCTGCGAGAATCACCGCGATATGGAACGGGACGTACGTCGGCTGCTCGGCCAGATCCGGGAGAATCGTCAAGCGTACGATCAGCGCAGCGATTACAAACGTGCATGAGAGCAGTATTCGTCGTGGAACTGGGGTCGATCGGGCGGCCATGACGGCCTGCATCCATCGATCGAGCCAAGCGGGAATTGCCGGGAGCAATGCGGAGCCCGTTTGCGGAGGCAGAGTTTTAGGATCAATGGGTGGAGACTTAGTTGTCGGCATCGACGTCTAAATCGGGATCGACGTAGTCGGAGCGGCGGGTCTGCGGCGTGCGGTCTTCTGATTTAGAGCGCGGAACGCGGCCGACGTCCGCGGCCAAATCCACAAGATCAATGAATTGATCGGCCTGGCGGCGCAGTTCATCAGCGACGGTCGCCCCGTTGTTCTTCAAGGTCGAGACGACGGTTACCCGTTTGCCGCGCCGTTGCAGTGTGCCCAACAGATGGCAAAATGCGCTGTCGCTGGTGAAGAACACAATATGATCCGCCGCGTCCGAATGATCGAGAGCGTCGACGGCCAGTTCAACACGCATGTTGGTGTTGATATGTTGGCGGCCATCAGGACCGGTGCGCAAGCGCGCCTCCTTCGTGACAAGCGTGAAGCCGTTATAGTCGAGCCAGTCAACGAGTGGCTTGATCGTAGCGTGCTGATCCTGCACCACAACGGTAGTGTAATAGAACGCCCTGAGAAGATGGCAGCGTTCTTGAAAGAAGTTTTTCAGTTTGCGGAAGTCGATATCCAGTCCCGCCGAACGAGCGATGCCATGCAGGTCCGGACCATCTATGAAAAAATCGTACGCTCATTGGGATAGAAGTTCACTCGTTCGACCTTTCTGTTTACCGATCTCGGCTCAAGGAGTTAGGGCCGCGCATGTGTTTCTTTAGGAGATTGAACAGCACCCGGTGATCAAGGGGTTTGTGCAGTGTCATTACCGCGTGTTCGCCGGCATTCGTTGGCAAGCTGTGATATGCGGTGACGATCGCAAACGGGATTTGGCGATCGCGAAGTTTATCGATCAACTCATCAGAAAACCCGTCTCTGAGGTTCATGTCGACCAGAGCAAAGTCAATTTGAGCGCTCTCCAAGAGAGCTGCTGCTCTGCGGGTTTCTGGCGAGGGTCCGATAATGCGCGCACCCTGCTCCTCCAGCAAAACTGCCAGCGTGTCGGCAAGCAGCCAGTCGTCTTCCGCAATCAGAATGTTCATCCCCTGGAGGCTGCCGCCGCAGCCCGTGGGGCTTACCTGTGAACTCATATCAGGAATGACTCCGGTCTCTTTGTCGTCATTTAGTATCATGGCGCGTGATCGTCGCGCGACGGAAAAAGTCGAGACCGGATGCAGCGACCCTAAAGCAAATACCAGGCGAGCCCAATGAGCGTGACCGCGGCAGTGGCGGCGGCATAGCGCAGCCCGCGCACGAACCCCCGATAGGTTTTCACGTGAGTATCGAAGTCGGTGTTAATTGAGGACATGATGCTCCTCCTGCAGGTGCGCAGATCCGCACAAACTGGGGGTGAGCGATGAGAGTTCCCGGGCCCGCAAACGCTGACATAGATCAGCAGATCGACTGCGCGAGCCCTGAGGCGCCTGAAGCGTTCAGTTAGAGAAGAGCGACAGGAGGCCGCCACTCGGCGGCGCCTTGAACGGGGTCATCGCGGTTGCGACCTCCGTGTAGAGGGCAGGGAGCCACGGCGGCTGGCCGTCATGCACTTCGGGCATCGGGTTTTTGCGGAAGTCTGTCGGTGCGATGACGAGCTTGACGTTCTGCAGTCCGGTTTCCGCGGCAAGGACGAAAAGCTCTTCGGCGGCTGCGTCGCCAATCGCGAGGCAGCCGATCGACGCGGCCTTGCCGTGGATCATGATATCGCCGCCAAGGTCCTTGCGGCCATCCTTCAAACCCATTCGACGATCGAAGGCGTTTGGATAGTTGACGCGCAGAGCGACGTGATAACGGCTGTTGGGATTGAGAAATGAAATGCCGTACACGCCTTCCGGCACCTGCTTGTCGCCGCGCCGCAGTTTGGGTCCGGTGATGCCACTTGCCGCTAAGACGGGATAACGGTGGATGAAGGTCCAGGAACCGGCGGCAGGCTTGGCGTAGAGTTCGAGTGCTTTCTCGTCCTTGATGGCCACGAGAGCCAGCTCGGATGGCCGCCACGGGGCCTTCGCATTCACGAATTTCTCATGCAGACGCCCTTGCGCCGAAGGACCAATCTCGCGCAGGCGCTCGGTGAGCGTGTAGGGCCGGTTGCGCACGGCTGTCTCGTTCTGCCAGGGCAACGGGGGTGTTGCCTCGTTTGGCAGGCGCACGATGCTCGGCGGCGCGAGGGCGACGGTCGTCTCGGATGTCCACGTGCTGGCATCTTCCGCTGCGATCTCTTCTTCGGCGAGCGCCGTGAAGAGTTCGTCGGTGGCGTGGATGGGGACGAAGCCGAAGCGCTCTAAGGACGTTTCTTCGATTGTGGCGCTCGTTGAATATCCGGGCTTGAGGCGTGGCGTGGGAAGCGAGGAGGTCTGGACGGGGATGGAGCGGATGATGCTCGACGTTTGTGGGGGTGATACGATCTGCGCTGCAGGAAGCAGCAGCGTGACCAAGGTGCCGCTGGCGGCGGCAGCTACAAGGCAGAGCGCGGAAAGTTTCAAGTGTTCGCGCAAGGTCATGTGTGGTCCTGGCGAGATGCTGCTCGTGTCCCGTGACGGTCCACGTCTCACTTAACGCATGGCCTGATTCGCCCCTGGGCGCGCAGTGTGCGTTGTGGTGATTCGCAGTGAATATCCCGCTGATTCGTGGCTACGACCGGGCAACGCTGGCCTAATTGCTCAGGCGGCGATGCGGCCGGTGACGAAGATGGCACCGCAGTAGCCGCTGCGGATCTCGGATGACGAGAGGCCGATCGGAGTGAATTCGAGAGCCTCGACCCGCGCAACGAGGCAGGCTGCAATGTCTTGGGTGGCGATTGCGACGGCGGGATAGCGTCGTCCCGACACTTCGTAGCCCGAGGAGCCAGCGAGAAAGGCAGCGGCGATCAGGCCACCGGGCCGGACCGTCTCAGTGACAGCGGATACGGCGGTTTGGAATTCATGTGTGTTGGATGTGATCGATTCCGCGCAGAAGAACATGGTTGCGGCGTCGAACGTGCGCGGTGGAAGATCAAAGATCGACCCGCGCAGGAGTCGCGTGCGCTGCACGAGAGGCGGCAGTGGATCGTGCGGCAGCATGGGACTTGCATTCGCTCCATCGAGACTGTGGGCTGCTTTCACCTGCTGCCAGAAGTGTTGCCACTGCGGGCGCAATGTGGGGCCGGTCAGTTCTTTTGCAAGCCATTCAAGGTTTGGTTTTGAATATTCCCATGCTGTCAGCCGGGTTGCGACAGGGAGGGCCGCGAGAAGCGGGATCAAACTCGGCCCGGTGCCCACGTCGACGATATCGAGGGAGCGAGAAGAGCAAGCGACAGATCGCAGTGCACGAGCAGCCAGGTACGTCAGCGCATCATCGTCAGGGTGAGGATCCCCATAGTAATGCTGAAAGTACCCCTCCGGATCGAAGGCGTTCCAGTCGGCGTCCTTGTTGTTCAGATTTGCGATCGCCGCAGTGGCTTCGCCGGCGCTTGTCATGTGTCCCCCTGTAGCCGCCCCCGCAGCAAGTCATTCGGCTAAGCGGTCGCCGCCATGCGTTGCGTCGTGTCTTCCTCCAAAACCGGCATCGGCTTGTAGGTCTTGAGAAAAGTTTCAAGAGCCGTGCGCGGCATCGGCTTGGCGAAGTAGTAGCCCTGCATTTCCGTGCAGCCGAAGTCGGTCATGGATCGGGCTTCGGCTTTCTCTTCCACGCCTTCGGCGACGATTTTCATGCCGAGGCCAGTGCCGAGCGAAATGACCGATTGCACGATGGTTCGGACGCTTTGCGAGCGGGCGAGGCCGCTCACGAAGGAGCGGTCGATCTTGATCTTGTCGAATTGGAAATTGCACAGATAGGCGAGGCTGGAGTAGCCGGTGCCGAAATCGTCGAGGGCCATGCGGAAGCCGAGCCTGCGGATCTTTTCGAGAGCTTCGCGCGTGCGTTCGCCCGCATCCATCAGTACGCCTTCCGTGATCTCCAGCACGAAGCGAGAGGGATCGACCTTATGTTCGGCAACCATACGGTCGAGGATCGAGACGATGTCGGATTGGCGGAACTGGAGCGGGGACAGGTTGACGGAGACCTCCAGGTGCGGCCAAGCGTGCCAGTCGCGCATTGTGCGGGCGAGAATGCGTTCGCCGAGCATGGGCATCAGCCCGGCCTGTTCGGCGATCGGAATGAATATGCCTGGGGAGATGAAGCCGCGCTTGGAGTGGCTCCAGCGAGCGAGCGCTTCAACGCCGACGATGGCCCCGGTTTCGCAACTCACGATGGGTTGGTAGGCCACATCGAGTTCGTCATTGGCGATGGCGGACTGAAGGTCCGTTTCGACGGCGCGGCGCTGTTCCACCTGTTCGGCCATGTCGGCGCTGAAGAGAATGGAGCGATTGCGGCCGGCGTTCTTGGCCTCATACAGGGCGATGTCGGCGTGGCGCATGACTTCATCTACGGTGCGTCCGTGCTCTGGCGAGATCGCGATGCCGACGGAAGCGGTGACAGTCATCGGCTGGCCTTCGATCTCGATGGGCTGCAGCAGCGCACGCGCGATCCGGCTTGCGAGCAACTGCGCGGCATTGGGATCCGCCGACCTCCAGAGGATCGCGAATTCGTCGCCGCCATAGCGGGCGATGAAGTCGCCGGAGCGAACGTGCATCCGCAGGCGTTTTGCCACTTCCTGGATCAGGGTATCGCCGGCCGAGTGGCCGAGCGTGTCGTTGACCTCCTTGAACCGGTCGACATCGAGATAGGCGATGACCGCGGTTTGGCCCATGCCGTCGGGATCAATGCCGGCGAGCACCATGCCTAAGTGTTCGGCGAAGTGGGCGCGGTTGGGCAGGCCTGAGAGCGCGTCGTGCTTTGCTGCATATCGCGACCGCTTCTCCTGCTGGGCGAGATGGCTGGAGGTATTGCGGAGGCGCTGCAGCATGATCCACGCTTGTACGGCGGCGGCAATGAAGCCGGCGGCCACGAGCGGCAGTATGATCGAGGTGAGCGAGTTTCCCGGCCGTTCGGTTTTCCAGTTGACCCAGCCCGCGATTTTGCCGTCATCGGTTTCAAGCGGCATCCCGGCATAGGCCGACCCGGTGTTCGCTGTCTTGCCCAGGGTGAGATCCGTCAATAGTAAGCTTCGACCCTGCTCCTGGAGGTAGGCTTCGTCGATCATGTTGACGCTGATGAGCACATGCGGCCTACCTGGCTTCAGCAGGCTCGTATCGACATTGGGCAGGATCGTCAGTGCGCCAACTGCGGCGGGTGAGCCGTCGACCGTCAGAAGATGGCCGGTCCACCGCGCGGTCTGCAATGGGGAACCGATCGTGCGGTAGTTGCTCTGATCTGCGCCGAAAAGGTCGGGACGGTTGCGGAGGCTGCGGCCCTTGACTTGCCGGATCTCGGCTAAGACCGGCGCGAACACATCGCGGTATCGATGAAACTCGTCAGCGCTCCTGCGCGCGCCGCCCGAATACAAGAAGATCGGCTGATTCTCAGGGTTGAGGATGACCACGATGTCGTGCCCGTAGGTTTCGCTCAGGAAAATGCCGAACTCACTTTCGAGGAATTCCGTGTTGGGCTCGGCGCTCGTGACGGCCGTATAGGCCTCGTCCCACCACGCCACGCTCTTTTGCTCATTCAAGATACGCAGGATGCTGCGGTTTAGCGCGTTGCCGAATAGGGCGATCTCGCGAGCGCTGGCGGAAGAATTGGCGGCCCACGCCGCGTAGAGGATGACTGACAAGAGGATCACCCCCGCGAGCGTGACGCCGGCCGCCGTTAGGTTCATGAGGTGGCGCAGTTCGCCATCCTTACTGCGTGCCGATTTCGGTCTGTGGGTTACGGTAGAATGCATGTCAGTCCCTCCAGATTCGACAATACACGCGAAAGTTGAAATTTGGCTTACGGTCGAGCTGGCGAGAGTGGCGAGGCGATGGAAATTGCCGCAGGTTGCCCTTATCAGATTACAACTTGCAATTGAGCACAACCTTAAGTATATCCGTTGATGTTTGATTAACCATGCGGCGCGGGTTGGAAAAGCTCGCCGTCCGGAGAGGACATCATGCCCAATCTCGTTGTGCGAACTCGTGCGGAATGCCCGGAATTGAAGAAGGCCGCGAACGCGATCGAGCAGGCGGCCTGGAATGACCTGGGATACCTGAACTACACGCGGGCCCATTATGCGATGTACGCGGGGCTTCTCGAAACCTATGCGGACTATCAACTCTGCCTTGTGGACGAGGAGCGCGGCTATCCCGTTGCGGTTGCCAACTGCGTGCCGTTATCCTGCCGCGGCATCGACGGACTGCCGCCTGAGGGCTGGGATTGGGTGGTGGAACGGGCCGCGACCCGCGCACCTTCCGAGGAGGCCGATACGCTGGGTGCGCTCGCGATCTCGGTACCGGCCATCTATCGCGAGAAGGGCTATGCGCGCCTGATGATCCGTGAGTTGCTCGCTTTGGCTGAGCGGCGGGGATTGAAGGGTCTCGTGGCTCCGGTGCGGCCGTCATTGAAGGCGCGGCACCCGCGGGTTGCCATCGAGGATTACATCACCTGGACGGACGAACGGGGCCGTTCCTACGATCCGTGGATCCGTAGCCATGTCGCATCGGGCGGCCGGGTCATTGGACCATGCGTGCGGTCGATGGTGGTGGAGGAGCCGGTCGGCTTCTGGGAGAACTGGACCAACCAGCGGTTCGAGCAATCGGGCTCTTATGAGGTTGCGGGCGCTCTGGTGCCGCTCGAAATCGATCTCGACCGGAAGCAGGGACGCTATGCGGAGCCCAACGTCTGGGTCTCCTATGCGGTCGCCGCCTGAGGCACCGCGTCGCCGACAATCTACGTGCTTGCACCCCTTCGCTGTCCCGCCGACAGTCAGCGTCCTTTGATGAAGGACGATGGACGTGGCGGATGGGGCGGCGTTGAGGGATTCTGTATTGGCGGCGCGCGTGCGTCAGCCGCGTGGTTTGCGGACGTTGTTCTTCACCGAAATGTGGGAGCGGTTTTCCTACTACGGCATGCGAGCGCTGCTCGTGTTGTTCATGGTGACGCCGCCGGAACAGGGCGGGCTGGGGTTTACGACCGCGCAAGCGGCGGTCGTCTACGGCAATTATACGATGGCGGTCTATATGCTCGCCATCCCGGGCGGGTTCATTGCAGATCGATGGCTTGGTGCCACGCGGGCCGTTCTGCTTGGTGGCGTGATCATCGCGCTCGGGCATTTCACGCTGGCCCTGCATGCGACTGCCACGTTCTACGCCGGGCTCGTGCTGGTAGCGCTGGGCACGGGCCTGTTCAAGCCGAGCATCTCGGCGCTCGTCGGCAGCCTCTATGAGCGCGATGATGAGCGGCGCGACGCCGGCTTCTCGATCTTCTACATGGGGATCAACATCGGTGCGTTTCTCGCCCCCCTCGTGACGGGCTATCTAGCGCAAGGCGCTGGGTTCAAGGCAGGACTGGCGTCGGCTGGGCTCGATCCCACGTCCAGCTGGCATTATGGGTTCGCCGCGGCCGGCATCGGAATGGCGCTCGGACTGCTCGTCTTCGTCAGGCAGTCGCAACTGTTTGACGATGCGGAGCGGTCCGCGCGTGCGGGAGCCGAGGTCGGCGCGGATGATGGCGGCCATGATACTCATGCATGGCGCGATACGCTTGGCATTATCGGCGGAACGGCGCTGCTCGCCGCAGCGATGGTCGCTTCGGATTGGCCGGGCTACGGATGGCTGCGGGCCGTGGTTCTGGCGGCACCCGTTGTCGCGATCGTGTGGTTTGCGACGCGTCCGACGGACGAGCAGCGACGGATTGCGGCGATCCTGGTGTTTTTCCTAGCCGCCATGATCTTCTGGGCGATCTTCGAGCAGGCGGGATTGTCGATTGCGCTGTTCGCCGACAAGCTGACGCTGAACGAGATCGGCGGCATCACGTTTCCGTCTGCGTGGTATCTGGCACTGAATTCGCTGTTCGTCATCCTGCTCGCTCCCGTGTTCGCGGCGCTGTGGACCCGGATGGGGCAGTCGCAGCCGTCGAGCCCGGTGAAGTTCGCGCTGGGGCTGGGCTTCCTTGCTTCGTCGTTTTTGCTGATGGTGCCCGCGGCCATGCTGACGGCGGCCGGCAAGGTCAGTCCGCTGTGGTTGGTGGGGCTTTATTTCCTGCAAACCGTCGGTGAACTACTTTTGAGCCCGGTTGGCCTCAGCACGATGACAAAGCTCGCACCCGTGCGCGCGACCGGCCTTGTGCTGGGGATCTGGTTTCTCGGCAGCGCGTTCGGCAACAAGCTGGCGGGCGTGCTCGGTGCCGGTTTCCAATCGTCGGATCCGGAGGCGCTGTCGCGGTTCTTCTTCGATCAGGCGCTTTTCGTCGGCGTGGCGGCGCTGTTCCTGCTCGCGCTGACGCCGCTTATCAAAGGATGGATGGGCGGCGTGCGCTGAGTGCCCTCTAGGACGCGACCGCTTTCATCCTGTCGAAGCCGGCGGCGAGATCGGCGATGAGATCGTCAAAGTTTTCCAGGCCGGCGTGGAAGCGGAGTGCCGGTCCGGGCACGGACCAGCGTGTGGCGGTCCGATAGGTCCCGCAGTCGAATGGGATGACGAGGCTTTCGTAGCCGCCCCAGGAATAGCCCATGCCAAACAGTTTCAAACCGTCCAGGAACGCGGCGAGGGCAGGTTTCGGAACGGGGTTGAGGATGGCGGAAAAGAGACCCGTTGCGCCTTTGAAGTCGCGCTTCCAAAGGGCATGGCCGGGATCGTCCGACAAGGCTGGGTGCAAGACGCGGGACACTTCCGGGCGGGCCTGCAGCCACTGGGCGAGGCGGATGCCGGTCTCCTGATGGCGCGCAAGACGAACATCGAGCGTCCGCAAGCCGCGCAGACCGAGGTAGGTTTCCTCGGATCCGGGGCAAACGCCGAGGTTTCCGGCGGCGAGTTCGACGTGTCTCTTGGCGCGGTCGTTGGACGTGATGAAGCCCAGCAGCGCATCGGCGTGGCCGACGAGATACTTGGTGCCGGCTTCGATGACGACGTCGGCGCCGAGGGACAAGCGGCTGGCAATAGAGCGGGCTGGCCCAGGTGTTGTCGGCGAGGACCCAAATGTTCCGTTCGCGCGCGAGGGATGCGATGGCAGGGATGTCCTGCATCTCGAAGGTCTGAGAGCCTGGGCTTTCGACGTAGACGAGGCGCGTGTTTGGGCGAAAGAGCTTTGCGACGTCCGCGCCGAGCAGGGGATCATAGTATTCCGTCTCGACGCCAAGGCGATTGAGAAGGTGATCGCAGAACTGGCGCGTCGGCTGGTAGACCGTATCGACCATCAGGATGTGATCGCCGGATTGGGCGAAGGCGAGGAGGGCCGTCGTCACGGCCTGATAGCCGGATGCTGTGAGCTTGGTGTCGGCGCCACCAGCAAGCGACGTCAGCGCGCTTTCGAGTGCGCGCACGGTCGGCGTGCCGCGGCGCCCGTAGGTGTAGGGCTGGGTCTTTGCTTCGAGGCTTGCCAGCGTCGGATAGAGGACGGTTGAGCCGCGATAAACCGGCGTGTTGACGAAGCCGTGCTGGGCGAAAGGATCACGGCCAAGATGGACCACCTCGGTCGCCGGGGCTGTGTCGGCGTGCTCGCCGTCGTCGATTTTGCCCATCTTTCATCCCGCTACAACTTTCGGCCCGGCAGGTCCCGCATTCAGGCGTTGCCGATCCTGCCGTGAAATGGGCCGCGTATCCAGCCGCAGCTTGTCCGCCGGGCCGTGTGACCCAACTCAGCCCGCGGGTCAAGCCCTTGACCCAAAGGTCAGGTTTGGGGTTGTTTGTCGAGGGTGCCGAAACAGCTCATACAAGGCTGAGGGACAATGACGTTGCACGATCGAACGGCACCTGGAGAGCTTCAACCGTCATGACCGAACTGGCAGGCGCGGGTTTGGGTACGCGTTGACGAGGATCGACACGAACATGATCGTGCTCAGGCGGGCCCGTTTTCGCGCCGTGATATTCTTTTTTGTCGCCATGGTGGTCCTGGTCCCGCTGACCACGGCCGATGCCGGTGTGCTGCAGACGGTGCGCGAGCGCGGTCACGTCGTTTGTGGTGTCTCAGATCGCTTGCCGGGATTGTCGGCTGTCGATCGCAACGGCCGCTGGAGCGGTCTCGAAATCGAATTCTGCGGCGCACTCGCGGCGGCGGTCTTCGGCGAGCGGGACCACGTCAAATTTCGAGCGGTGAGTGCCGCTGAAGGTGCGCGCGCGCTCGCGGCCGGCGAGATCGATGTCCTCCTCGGGGGCACCGCGTTGACTTTGTCACGCGAGGCGGATCTCGGGATGCGCTCGGCCGGGGTCCTTTTCTATGACGGGCAGGGCCTGCTCGTTCCGCGCTCGTTTGGTGTGTCGAGTGTGCTCGAAGTGTCCGGGGCGTCGATTTGCGTTCAGCGCGGGACAGCGGCGGAGAAGGCGGTGGCTGCGTTCTTCGAGGCGCGGCAAATGCGCTTTCAACTCGTTCTCGGCAACGAATGGACAGACACGGTCAAGGCCTACAGGGACGGCACCTGTACGTTGCTGACCGGGGATCTTGCAGCGCTTGCGCATGAGCGCACCACAATGACGAAGCCCAGCGAGCATTTCATACTTCCAGAACTCGTGGCGCAGGAGCAAACGGGCCCGTTCGTGCGCCAGGGGGACGATCCGTGGCTGACGGTGGTCCATTGGACGCTGCTGGCCTTGATCGAGGCGGAACAGCTGGGGCTGTCGAGCGCCATCGTTCGTGATCGTCCAGACTTGCCCGATTTAGCTTTGCGCCGATTCCTGGGCCTTGATGCAGGGCTTGGCGCATCGCTCGGATTGCCGCCGAATTGGACCGAAAGAGTGATTGCGAGTGTCGGGAACTATGGGGAAATGTTCAACCGAACACTTGGGGAGCAATCGCGGCTGAATTTGCCGCGGGGGGCAAACAATCTTTGGAGCGGTGGCGGGCTCATGATCGCGCCTCAGTTCCGCTAGCATGCCGGCAGCGACGCGCTAGAGCAGCATACGGGGGCGAAGGCGCCATGGACATCCGCGTTTCGTTAGATGGAGCAGCTGGTATGCTGCTGCTCAGCCTGCCGTGGTTGCTGCTCGCCCTGGCGGCGTGGCGGGCAACTCACGTGGCGGGGCATTCGGACGGTCTGGGGCGACCGGACATTCGGAACGCGAATACTGCAAAAGAGCGTGCGGTCGGTGGTGGTCCCGCTGGCGGGGTTCCACAGCCCGGCGAGGGCGAGACGCTGGGTGTGATGGCAGTGACGGCGTCGAGCTGGGACGGCAGCCACCTTGTGTCACATGACGCCCCTGGTGCTGAGCCGGCTTTCCTCCCGGAGGCTGTCGCTCCTCCAACCCTTTCGCCGCAAGAACAGGAGGACGCTCTCGTTCTGGCGGTCGAAGCCGCGAAGGCGGAACGCGATGATGTCGCTCTTTCGCGAGACAGTGTGCTTCTGGCGAAATTGTTGATCGCGCGATCGGCGCGCTCAGAAGCGGCGGCGCTGTTGCAGTCGGCAGCGCTGGTTGCAAGACGCGCAAAGTTGCCGGTGGTGCACGCGCAAGCTCGTATCGAGCTTGCCGATCTGGCGCGCAGCGACGGTGATATGACGTCCGCTTGTGAGCATTGGCAGATGGCAAAGCTGATGTTCCACGAAACCGGGCGTCGCATGGATCAGGACCGGATGGCGGATCTCATGCGTCAAAACCGGTGTCCGACGGACTGGATTCTCACTAACTTCTGACGATCACTGCGACAAGACTTCGATCTCGGTGCTCTGGCCGTCCTGAACGGTGAAGTCGCGGCGGAAAGCGCGGTTCTGGTTGCGGGCAACGACGGTGTATGTGCCGGGTGCCAGCGTGTGGGCGGGCAGAGCGCCGACGCTTTCTTTCACGATGCCGCCTTCGGGCGTTTGGATCGTCCATTGCGTATCCGGGAGTGCCTCGCCGCCGGCGCGTTCCACAAGCTTGAAGGACACTTTCGCGAAGGTGTGCTGGATCGAGGCCTCCGTCAGCTTGCCGGCCTCGACGGTGACGTCGCTCCGCACGATCGCATTCGCGTCGCCGTAGGTGGAGACGATGTGATAGATGCCGGCATTCAGGCGTACGACGAGGCCCGGCTTGGAGACGGAGAGGATCACGCGGCGGTCGTCGGCTTGGTCGCGATCGGTGAGGATCGAGTAGGAGACCGAGCCGGGCGGAGCGGGTTTGTTGCCGATCATTGCGCTGACACGCAGGCCACCGGCATTGAGTACAAACTTCTCCACTTTTGGAGCCGTTGCCGGTGCGTCGGTCACGGCAATCTTGCGCGTCAGATTTGCACGGCCGAATGCCGCGTTGATGATGTAGTTGCCGGGTTTCAATGCGACGAGTGGGGTGGCGTTGCGTTCGGTGAAAAGAAGTTTGCCGCGGCGTTCGGCGAGGTTCGTCTCTTCATACACGCGCCACACGAGACCTTGTTCAATGCGCTGTCCGTCTTCGGTAAGGAGAGCCATGAGCTGGATCGGCTGGCTTCCGGCTTCGCTGCCTTCGCCGGTACGAGGGACGATGGTGAGATTGTCGGCTGGAGGTGTAGCTGCTGGCGGATCTCTCAGGTCCCAACCTTCCAGAGGAGAGCCAGGAGGCGCGACTTGCGCCAGGGCGCTTGACGCATGCGCTGCAAGGCCAAGCAGAACGCAAGCGACCACGCACGCGATGAAAGCGAGGAATTCATTGCGGGACGGGGGCACGGGTTTCCTGTCGAAATCAGACATAGGGTGACGGTGCGCTGTTGAGCCTGCTCTGATTGGTCGGTCAAGGATGGTCGAAGTGTGGCAGAGGGCGGCGACGACGCGGTTTGCCCGCTAGGGTGTGGTCATATCCACTGTCAGCTTCTCTCCGGCTTTGACGCTGATCGGCTTTTCGATTTCGGCGCCGCCGCCGTCGAGTTGCACCAGGTAATCGCCGGGTGCGACGACGGTGCGAAAACCATCTCCGGCGCGGGAGCGCCAGACGACTCGGCCAGAGCGGTCACGCAAGGCCGCCTGAGTGGCCATTCCGCTAACGCCTGCGAGCGTGATGGCTGCGGCATCGAGCTTGAGGTCGGCTGAGACGTCGGCTCCTGGAGCGAGATCGACAATACGGTTCGCGCGGATGTTCGACATGCCGATCTGGGCATCAATACGATAGCGCCCTGCGCCTAGGACAAAGACAGGTGCTGCTGCCGTGCTCTGGCCGACGAGGCGCTTTTCGCCGGTCTCTTCGAAGATGCGGGTCACGACTGCCCGACCGGACTGGGCGGCAGCGTCGGTCAGGTTTGGTTTCACGGTGAGTTTGCCGACGTCGAGCACGAGGATACGCTTGACGACATCGCCCGATGAAATGGCGACTTGTTCGCGATGTTCGCCGGCTCCGTGGCGGGCGGTGACGTAGTAGGTGCCCGCCTGGAGTGTAAAGGCGGCAACGGGCGCGGTTGAGCGGGCAACTTCGCGGCGGCCTTGGGGTGCTGCCGGATCATCTGCGAAGACGAGATAGAGCACGCGATCGAGGGTCGGACCGTTGGCAAAAGCCGTTGCAGTCAATTCAAGGCGACCTGTCTCGAGCACGAGATTGGTGCGCGCGCTGGCGCCGGCTGGAACATCAACCGTCTGCCGCGTGCGTGCGAGGCCGTCGGCGACTTCGACGATGTACTTGCCGGACGGGACGACGAGATCGGCGGTTGCCTCGCGGCCCAGCCACAGGACCGTACCTGGGGTCGCGTTATCGGTGGCGGCGGTGGAGATCGTCATCACCGGCGCGCTCAATTGATCTCCCTGACGGCTCGCGGTGGCGGCGACTTCAATGCGGCCTCCGTCGAGTGTGAGGCGCTTTACTGTGGGGCCATCATCGCCGACCTCGACGTCGAAACTGCGCTGGATCAAACTGTGAGTGACGGAAACAGAATAGCGGCCGGGCTCGACGGTTTCGTTGATTTCGCGGCTCTTGCGTTCAACGAGTGGGGCTGAATCGGCGGGTTCTCCCAACTTGGTGATGCGCCAGTCGATCGCCGTGTCGAGCGGGCCGCCCTTCTCCGACAGCGATGCGGAGAGACGCAGGCCGGGGGGACCTTTGGCGGCGGCTGCAGGGGCGGCCGCGGCGGCTGGCACTGCGGCAACGGTCGCGGCGGGATCGAGGCCGGCAGCTTCGAATATGCTCGTCAGGGCCGTTGCAATATCGGTCTGATTGGTGGCGTCGAATTGCAGGCCCTTAGTGGTCGCAGCGAGGCACTGCATTCGGTCTCGCTCCGGCTTGGAAAGGCCGAGGCTCACGACATGAACTTTCAGGCCAGGGTTCGATTTGACGATATCGGATGCGGCGGCGCAGACGTCCTGGCTGCAATTGTCGGCGTTGTCGTGGATGAGAATAATGTGGCCGCCCGTGCCCGCGCCGATGGCTTTCGCTCCCTCTCGAACGGCTGTGGTGAGTGGGCCCTTACCCTTGGGGTTGAGCTGATCGAGCGCGGCGATTGTGCCTTGCGATCCGCCGGCCTCAATGGGGGCGATGAGTTCCACGTCGCCGCAGTCGCCTTTGCGGCGGTGGCCAAAGGAGCCGAGACCGATGCGGGATTGGGCGGGGGCCACGAGAAGCCGTTCCCGCAGGAGATCGCGCACGCCATACAGTTTGGCAGTCGCGTCGCCCTCCATTTTGCCCCACATCGAGCCGGAGCCATCGACGATGATCAAAACCGGCTGTGCGGGTTCAGCAACGACCGGTTGGGCCAGCACGGCCGCAAACGTCGCCAGCAGGGTCATGCGCAAACGGCGGATGAAGCACACGGGTGCAGATCTCCCAAGGACAACAAACGGCGACTTCGGCCGTGCGACAGCGAAGCAGTGCATTATTGTACCAGAGGGCGGGTTGGGATAGCGAGGGTGCCGTCGGGGCTTCTCATAGCCCCTGCAACTTTCGGATTTTATGTGAGACGAGGCCCATGCCGACGCATCCAACGATCGAACTTCTAAAAACCCGCCGTT
This sequence comes from uncultured Alphaproteobacteria bacterium, assembly GCA_963708775.1. GTDB lineage: Bacteria > Pseudomonadota > Alphaproteobacteria > Rhizobiales > Hyphomicrobiaceae > JAGVSR01. The sequence continues at coordinate 34,524 of CAVPTI010000017.1, forward strand.
CGGTGAAGCCGGATCTCCTGGTGGCGCCCGCGCCGTCGGCTGAGGAACTCGAGACCATCCTGTCGATCGCCGCCCGCGTGCCTGATCACAAGAAGCTCGCGCCCTGGCGATTTGTCATTATTGACGGCGCGGCGCGGGAGAAACTCGGGGAACTCGCCGCGGAAGCCTGCCGGCGCGAAGAGGCGGAGCCGCCGTCGCATGTGCGGCTCGATACGGAACGCAAACGCTTCACGCGGGCACCGCTGGTCATCGCCGTCGTCTCACGCGTTAAGGAAACTCGGGGCGCGCCCGAATGGGAGCAGATCCTATCGGCAGGGGCAGCCTGCATGAACTTGTGCATCGCCGCCAACGCGCTGGGCTACGGCTCGACGTGGATCACGGAATGGATCTCGTACTCGAAGACGTTCACTGAAGGCTTTGGCCTGGCCGCAAACGAACGCATCGCCGGCTTCGTGCATATCGGTACGGCGAAGGAGAAGCCGGCCGAGCGGGAGCGGCCCGTCCTCGCGGAGATCGTATCTCATTGGACGTGACGGTCGGCTGTAGTCGTCGTACAGGCTGCAGTGCTCAGCTATTGGCCCGGCAATCGCATGTGCCAGAGCACTCCCTCACGCTTCGACACTCGCCGCCGAGGAAATGTAACTATTGCTCACTCTCATCTTATGAGCGAGTTGCCGGCCAAGAAGCTGATAGACGATGCCCGCGACTTCGGATTCATTCTTGAAGAGCACGGCAAGTTCCCCAGCGTCGAAAATGAGCGCTCTTACCGGGGTATTAGTCACAACTGTGGCTGTTGCCAGTTTGCCGGTCAAAAAAGCAACCTCACCGATGAAGCTGCCGTGGCCAAGATTAGATACAGCGCGTCCCGCAATCGTGACATCTACGTTTCCGGTACAGATGAAATACAGCTTCGACAGCGGATCGTCCTCCGTCGTCAAACGCACACCGGCCTCAAGGTCCCGAAACTCCCCAGCAGAAAGCAGACGGGCTATCTGCCCATCGTCGAGCCCAGCCAGCACTTCGCGTAGCAAATTGCGATCCTCCGCTGGCAGGCGCAGCGCCAGTCGGTCCTTCATCAAACTATAGAGTTGATAGGCATTGATCGCGATGAAGATGAGGTCCCATCCGATGCCGGTCCTCAGATCGCCTCCCGAGAATAGGAAGTAGACGATCTCCATCGAGAGACCGACGATGGCCATCACGCGCAGCCAGAAAATGTCGGTGAGCCAATATGATATCGCGATTAAAATATAGGAGATATGACCGGGGATGTTATTGGCGCTGAAAATGGTGGCAAGTTCGTCCATCGGCTGCAAGATCCCGAACTGATTTAATCGCAGCTTCGGTGCTGCCCGTTAGCCAGTCAACAGATATTCAGAATGCAGCCGCCCGTCTTCGCGTCGGTCTCAAAACCGGAACTGTTCGGCTATGACTCGCTCGTCGAGGGAGTGGCCGGGATCGAAGAGCATGAAGAGGTCGATGTGGCGCGCCTGCTCGATTTCGACACGGACGACATTGCGCGTTTCGATGTGATCGGCGACCGCGCTCACGGGGCGCTTCTCGTGTTCGCGCACGGTGATGGTGATGCGGGCGTTATCCGGCAGCAGCGCGCCGCGCCAGCGACGAGGGCGGAAGGGGCTGATCGGCGTCAGCGCCAGCAGTTTGGCGTCGAGCGGCAGTATGGGGCCGTGAGCGGAGAGGTTGTACGCAGTCGAGCCGGCGGGCGTGGCTACGAGCAAGCCGTCGCAGATGAGTTCCTCCAGGCGCAGCGTGCCGTCGACGGAGATGGATAGTTTTGCTGCCTGATGGATCTGACGGAAGAGGGAGACTTCGTTGATGGCGAGACCCTTGGTGGCCTTGCCGTGGACGTCCGTCGCAACCATCGACAGGGGATGCACGCGCGTCACCTGCGCAGCGGCAAGGCGTTGCCGCAGATCGTCCTCGCTGTATTCGTTCATGAGAAAGCCAACCGAGCCGCGGTTCATGCCGTAGATCGGAATGCGGTCATTCATGTAGCGGTGGAGCGTTTGAAGCATGAGGCCGTCACCGCCGAGCGCGACGATGACTTCCGCATCGGCAGGCTTGGCGTTGCCGTAGCGCGCGGTTAGGCCCTCGAGCGCGGCACGTGCCTCAGGCACGTCGCTGGCGACGAAGGCGATGCGATCATAGGGGTTGGACAGCTTTTTCATGCAGGCTGGTGGATCGCTCACGGTCGGGGATTTAGGCTATCATCGCAATAGCACAGGGCAGGTTGCCCAACGGTGACCACCGTCAAGCTCGCGAAGGCTCGCTTACTTGGACCCGAACGACAAGGCCGTTCTGATCTATGCCACCTATCCCGATCCGGAAACGGCGGAGGCGGGAGGGCGGGCACTTGTCGAAACAGGGCTTGCGGCCTGCGTTAACATTTTGCCTGGAATGGTTTCGATCTACCGGTGGGAAGGTGCCGTCGAACGGAGTGGGGAGTGCGTCATGATCATCAAGACGCGGGCCGTGCTCGCCGACGCTGCGATCGCTGCCGCCAAGGAACGGCACCCGTATACAACTCCGGCGTTCATGATCCTGCCGGTGGACGGGCGGTTCGGCAGACTATCTCGAGTGGATCGTCGCGAGCACCATTGACGGCAACCGATAGCGTCTCACATGCGGCCCAGCGGGTGCATGAATAGCTGCTGCACGGAGCGGCGTCGAGGAGTAGCGCCGCTTCACCGGTTTTGGCGGGGGCGACCACGCTTTTCTTGATTTGACTGCTTTGGGCGGTACCGGCGGGGGATTGAAGACGGCCTCGTCATCCGGCTCGAGTGCTGCCATCGTGCTGGAGGGCTGAGCCTGCGGCGGGTCTTGTTGCCAGGGCAGGGTTTCGGCTCCGGGCATGGTCGTCGTTCCGGTGACTGGTGTCGGGACGCCGGGTTGAGCGGCAACCGGGCCGCCGATCGACATCCGGCCGGGAAGCGGATCGGGGCGTGCGGCGACCACAACCGGGTCAGGCTCGCCTGCTTCCACTGTCGTTGTTGGACCTTCCGCAACACTCGTTTGGGCTACGCAGCGGCCGCCGGATAGCACTTCATCGCCGCCGCAAGTGGGCCCGCAGACGGCCTGGGTCTGGCCTTTGATCAGGGAAAGAAGAAATACATCCGGCTCGTTGGTCGGCAGCGATGCGTTGACGCGAGCAATGAAGTTAGCCATCGCGCTCCGGGAGCGATCGCCCCAGCTGCCGTCGAGGCGGCCGGAATAGCAGCCGACGCGCTTCAGCTCGGCCTGAATTTGGCGGGCGAGCTGACGCTGGACGCTCGGTTTCGAATTCGCCGCAGAGGTGACCGGCGTGCGCGGCGCCGCTTCGTTGGCTATCGAAACGGCTGGAAGCGCGGCTGCGGTTGGTGGAGCGTTGGCAACTGCAATCGACGGATCAGTCGCGACGGGATGTGCGGCCGGTGAGGCAACGGGACGGCGCAGGCCCGGATGTTCGGCGGGGACCGTTTCCGGCTCCAGGATGGTCGCGCGCGCCACGATCCGACTGACGGCAGCGAGCTGCTCTTCGCGTTCGCTCGGGGAGGGGGCGATTTCGGTGATGATAAACGCCAGTCCGCCGCCCAGCGTCAGCAATCCCAATATTTTCTGCATCGAGGCCGACTCCTGAACCAAGGCCTGCGGTGATCTTTAACTGACAACAATTCCGGCCTCGAAAGGTTCTCCGGACGTCGCCTTTCGCACGGTTGAAAGCCGGGTCGTGTTCTTGGGTCCTGCGACGTTCGCTCGAACCGGGCTGATCGCGCGCAAGTTGGGCGACAAAAAGAGGTCTGTCAGTCGGCCATTGCGTGGACGTTAACGAAACTTAGCCGATAGAGCGGCGCGCCGAAAGCGTTGAATTTTCGATAAGTCGTTGTTTGACTTCGGAGGTTGCCTGAACAGATCGCCCTCCAGGCTGGAATGGTCTCGTGCGGTGACCTGCTATCCCCGGACGGCTGCCAAGTGAACCGCAAGCTTATCGACTAAGACGCGGGCTAATTGGGGATAACCGTTGAACAAAGCGGGCGGGAGTTGTGGATGGCTTGGTGATGACGATCTGTGTCACGCGTGCCACCATCTGGGATCGTTTCTGGGGTGCTTTTGGCTACAGTTCTGATTCCCTTAACAAAAGATTTCGAATCACATAGCGTTCAACCTTGAGGGGAGTGTGTCGCGTACGACACTTGTTTGCTTCGGCCCTTCGTCTTGAGTTTTCCCACCGGCTGGCTCTAGCGGCAGTTCGGCCTGTGAACAAGACGAGGATAAGGTTGAAGGTCCAGCAGGTCTCGAGGTCGTTCCCGTCATCGAAGCAGTCCGCGCCGGACGCCATTTGGGGATGGTTCCGGCACGCTCAAACGGACCTGCAGTCGAAGACGAGAAGGGGCTCGTGTCAGGTGCTCTGGCTGGCTTTCCGTTCTTTCCCTCACGGACAACAAGACAAAGCGAACCGGGATGCGGGGGTTTCCAGCATCCGACAGGTTCACGTGCAATGGAGAGGGCTATGCGACACCTCATGGGTGTACTAGGCGTTCTCGCAGCAGGCGTCTTACTCGCCGTGTCCGCTGCGATGAACTGGCGTTTCGGCTACAGTCTCGGGAAGACCGAGCTCGACGGTATGATCTACGGTTCGGCCTCCGCCGCCGCAGACTGCCTGAAAGCACTTACTCCCTTCTTCTTCTTCGCCGCTATCAGAAATAGGATGTGGTCGCAGGCAGCTGCGGCCGCGGTGGTCGGTATCGTTATGACCGCTTACTCGCTGACGTCGGCGCTTGGCCACGCAGCGTTGAACCGTCTGGACACAACAGGCCAGCGTGCCGTTGAGGCCCAGACCTACAAGGATCTGCGCTCGGATCTGGCGCGGGCACAGGAGCAGCTCGGGTGGGTGCCTCAGCATCGTCCGATCGGCGTCGTGCAGAGCGAGATCGACAACGCCCAAAACCAGCGCCCATGGGTCTGGACCAAGGGCTGCACAGACGTGTCCGGCAAGCAGGGACGTGATTTCTGCCAGTCGTATCACGGATTGTCGGCGGAGCTTGCCGCCGGTCGTGAGGCCGATAAGTTGAGTGGGCGCATCAGCGAACTCTCCGGCAAATTGTCGTCTGCTTCGGGCACGGCCGTTATGGCCGAGGCCGATCCGCAGGCTGCGGTTCTCGCCAAGCTGTCGGGTCTCAGCATCGATACCGTGCAGATCGCGATGACAGTTTTCATCGCTCTGCTTCTTGAAGTCGGCTCGTGCTTCGGCATGTACGTCGCCTTCAGTCAGTGGCGCATGTATGACGACATGGCTCCGGCCGCGCCTGTCATGGCAACGATTGCCACGCCTGTAATCACCGCTGCGGCAGCGGTGGCGGCCCCCGTCCGTGAGACGGCGCCCGTGCAGATTTCTGCAAAGCCGCGTTCTGGCGCAAACGACAACAGGTCGGCGCCGGCCACTCAGCGTATCGTACCCATGGCTCCCGAAACCGATGTGGAGCGCTTCTACAAGGAGAGTGTCCAGACGCAGGACGGTTCCAGCATGACGGCAACCGAACTGTACGAAGAGTACTGCGCGTGGTGTGAAGAGAAGGAAAAGGAACCGCTCGCACTGCCTACCTTTGGACGTGAGTTTGGCGAACTGGGAGTTCAGAAGGCCAAGCTCGGTGGAAGAGTTCGTTACATCGGCATTGCTCTTAGAGCAGCACGGGACGTCGAGGAGGATAAGAAGCTGACGGCCTTCAAGGACAAGGCGGCCTAGAAATAGGCAGAGAAGAAGGGGCCGCGAAAGCGGCCCTTTTTATTTGGATTTCAGAAGGCGCAGCGAGGGCTGCGCCTTTTTCCTTTTTTGGGACTGCTTGACCACATGCTGGGCCGTTTTCAAATCGCTATGGTTTACAAATTCTGAATATTTTCGATCCAATTCGTATTCCGTGAAAAAATGTCTTTTCATCAGCATCGCAACTCAGTTGCCTTTAGCGGCAGTTGCAAACAATTCGAACGATCTTGTGAGGATTTCCGGAATAATGGCGGAGCAATGTGCATCCACATTCTCAGAAGTGGGAGCACGTTATGTCACTCAAGCTTATCAATTTCAGTCAGGACCGGCGCGGTAACGTCGCAATCCTGTTTGCTCTTTTCATGCTGCCGATCCTCGGCGCCATTGGTGCGGCTGTCGATTTCGGTCGCGCACACCGCCTGCACACGCAGCTGCAGATCGTTGCGGATGCGGCGACTTCAGCCGGTCTCATGGAGTATCGAGAGACTGGTGACGTCAACAAGGGGCAGCAGCGGCTTCTTTCGTTCATCGACCAGGGTCTGGAAAAAGACGGCATGGTTCGCGCTCGCGAAGAAAATGCCGGTGGCGCGGGTTCGATCGGCGCCCGCATCGTTCACGTGGACGGCTCTGTGATTGATCCGCTGACATCGTCGGTCCGCCCAGTGCTGCGCACAACGATCGACACGCCGTTCCTGAGCCTGCTCGGGACCGAGGAGATGGATATTCAGGTGTTCACGAAGGGTGCAGTGGCGTCCAACAGCTTGGAGGGCACGAAGGACCTTGAAGTTTCGCTGATGCTCGACGTCTCGGGTTCGATGAATGAAACATCGGCAAACGGCACAGTGAAAATCGAGGATATGAAGACGGCCGCTAAAGACTTCCTGGACATCATCATGCCCCAGGATCTAGCCGTGGATAACCGTCGCGTCGGCCTCGTTCCATTCTCCGATCGCGTCAATATCGGTTCGTATGCTTCCGCTGCGACTGGCTTTGACCCGACAATCCAGGTCCAAAGCGGTACACGACGACCCTTCAAGTGCCGGATCCGAATGTCTCCGGCTGGTTGTCCCTCAGCAATTGCCGCAGCCGCGTGCGGTCGTTCACGCAGTATGCAAGCTTGACCAATTCGCAGGCCGAGCAGTTCTGCCGCGATAACTACACGACCCGCCTGCAACGGCAACACCACGGAGTACTGGACGCCCGCGCGTCTGGCACAGGTGGTCCCGCGCATGGTGACGCGTCTTCTGCGGACATGTGTCACTGAGCGCCAGGGCGCTGAGAGGTACACGGATGCAGTACCTGGTTCAGGTTCCTACGTCGGCGTGTTCAACCCGAGCAGCACGAACTTGCCGGATCAGTATTCTTCATCGACCAACAACTGCACCATTCCCCAGATCATGACGATGACGACCGAAAAGCAGTCTCTGAAGGATCGCATCGATACGTTCGTGCCTCTCAGTGGTACGGCGGGTCATGTGGGCACGGCGTGGTCCTATTACATGCTGTCGCCGGAATGGAACCGCTTTTGGAGTGAGGGTCATCTGGACGTGGCGGAGTATGACAACACGAACACGATCAAGGCAGCGGTGATCATGACGGACGGCGAGTATAACTCCAACTACTCCAGTCCTACGGCGTCAGCTCAGGCCATCGCAATCTGCACTGAGATGAAGGCCAAGGGCATCACCGTCTACACGATCGGTTTCGACATGAGCACGAACGTCAACGACCCCGCACGTAAAACGCTCATCGCGTGTGCCTCGCCGGAGAAGTACTACTTCCCCTATGACGGCGACGCGCTCAAGACGGCTTTCAACGAGATCGGCAACTCGCTGGTGACGATCGTGACGAAGTCGAGCAAAGACAAGACCGTGCTGATCCAGGAATAAGGATCACCTCTAACGACTTCTGAGAAAATGCGGCGGCGCCTCGAAAGAGACGCCGCCGCTTTTTTGTGGACTCAGGTTGCTGGCGCCGCCTTGCCGGAAATTTTTAGCGCGAATGCAAAATCGCGCGCGGTTTCCTTCAAGCGTTCGAAGCGGCCGGATGCGCCGCCGTGGCCGGCGCCCATATTGATCTTCAAGAGAAGAAGCTTGTCGCTCGTGTTCATGCGGCGCAGCTTCGCCACCCATTTCGCCGGCTCCCAGTATGTGACGCGCGGATCGGTGAGCCCGCCGGTCGCGAGGATGTGGGGGTAGGGTTTGGCCGTGACGTTGTCGTAGGGCGAATAGGAGCGGATGGTGGCGAAGTCTTCCGCGCTCTCGATGGGGTTGCCCCATTCGGGCCATTCCGGCGGCGTGAGCGGCAGATCCTTGTCGAGCATGGTGTTCAGGACGTCGACGAAGGGAACGTCGGCGATGATGCCGAGGAAGAGATCCGGAGCGATGTTTGCAACTGCGCCCATCAGCATGCCGCCGGCGGAGCCGCCGTTCGCGACGATGCGCCCGCGTGAGGTGAGGCCTTCTGCAACGAGCATTTCGCCTGCGGCGATGAAATCGGTGAAGGTGTTGACCTTCTTCTTGGCCTTGCCTTCCCTGTACCAGCGATAGCCCTTGTCCTTGCCGCCGCGAACGTGTGCGAGGGCGAAGATGAAGCCGCGATCGACGAGAGAGAGACGCCCGGTCGAAAACGAGGCTGGCATAGAGATGCCATAGGCTCCGTAGCCGTAGAGGAACGCAGGGGCACTGCCGTCAAGCGGTGTCGACTTTCGATACAACAGCGAAACCGGAACGTGTTCGCCGTCGGGGGCGAGGGCGAAGAGGCGGCGGGTGACGTAGTCGTCGGGGTTGTGGCCGGAGGGGATTTCCTGGCGTTTCTGGAGGAGGCGGGTGCGGGTCGACATGTCGTAGTCGTAGGTTTCGGCGGGGGTGGTCATCGAGGAGTAGGTGAAGCGCAGGTTCGCTGTGTTGAACTCATAGCCGCCGGCGATACCGAGCGAATAGGCCTCTTCGGCGAAGGCGATCGGGTGCTCGGCGCCATCGGCGATGCGACGGACGACGATGCGCGGCAGCCCGTCTTCGCGTTCCAGCCTCGTGATGTGGTGCTGGGTGACGGACACCTCGATGATGAGGCGGCCGGTGCGGTGGGGGATAAGTTCTTTCCAGTTGGCAAAGCCCGGATCGGCGACGGGAGCTTCGACGACGCGGAAATCCTCCGCACCTTCGGAATTGGTGGTGATGATGAAGCGGTCGTCGTGATGCTCGACGTCATACTCATGACCCGTCGCGCGCGGCGTAATGATCCGCGGCACGGCCTTGGGATCGTTGGCGTCCAGGACGTGAAACTCGCTCGTCTGGTGATCATGGGCGTTGATCAGCACGAAGGCGCGCGACCGAGTGCGGCCGAGCGCCAGGAAGAAGCTCTCGTCGGCCTCCTCATAAACGAGTTCGTCGGCGCTCAACGGCGTACCGATCGTGTGACGCCAGACGGCGCGCGGACGATGGTTGGCATCGACGCGGATGTAGTAGAGCGTGCGGCTGTCGTTGGCCCAAGCGATGTCGCCGCGCGTGTCGGGGATTTCGTCAGCCAGGTTCTGTCCCGTCGAAAGATCGCGGATGCGGACGGTGTAGAGTTCGGATCCTTTGTCGTCGGTCGAATAGGCAACGAGCGTATGGTCGGGGCTGTGGGTGGCCGCGCCGAGGTCCCAATAGATTTTGCCCGCGGCTTCGGCGTTGCCATCGAGAAGGATCACTTCGTCCCCGCCGCCCCGCGGACGGCGGCATAGCCGAGGATATTGGCCACCGGCCGCAAAGCTCGAGAAGTATTCGAACGGCCCGTCGGGGCTCGGCACGGTGCGATCGTCGGGCTTGAGGCGGGCCTTCATTTCTTCAAACAGCGTGTGTTGAAGCTCGGTGGTGTCGGCCAGGGCAGCGTCCGAATACGCGTTCTCCGCTTCGAGGTAGGCGCGGATTTCCGGGTCGAGGGAGGACGGATCGCGCATGACCTCCTGCCAGTTGTCCGCGCGCAGCCAGTTGAAGGGATCTTCCAAAGTCACCCCGTGCCAGGAGATGACGTGAGATTTTTCGGCAGCAAGCGGCGGGGGCAGAAGGGTCACGGGTACCTCGGGATGGATTGCAACGGTGCAAGGGGATCGCGGCGAAAGCGGAGGTGGTTCCTACCTGCTCGCGGCGGCGCTGGCCAGACGACCTGCCGGAACGCCAGCCCATGGCGGGACCTCATCGACGTTGAAGCAAAATTTATTCACTTATCCAAGTTTAGTTGTGCGGTAACACTGTTGTGTCTCTGGTCAGACCCGCATCCTCTTGACATGAATACTTGGCGGTCGCAGTGGAGTGACAACAAAGAGCGCGATGGGAGAGATGAATGGAAGATCAAAACCAGCCCGGTCTCGTGGAACTCACCGCGCGCATCGTATCGGCATTCGTCAGCAAAAACACTCTCAGTGCCAACGACTTACCTCAGCTCATCAGCGAGACGCACGCGGCACTCAGCCGTGTGACGGGATCGGCTCCGCCGCCGGAGCGGGATGAACTGAAGCCGAAGGTGCCGGTGAAACGGTCGGTGATGCCCGATCACCTCGTGTGCCTGGAGGACGGCAAGAAGTTCAAGTCGCTGAAGCGGCACTTGCGGACGCACTACAACTTGTCGCCGGACGAGTACCGGGAGAAGTGGGGTCTGCCGCCGGACTATCCGATGGTGGCACCGAATTACGCGCGCGCACGCTCGGACCTTGCCAAGAAGATGGGTCTGGGGACGCGCAAGGAGCGGGATTGATCCGTAGCGAGAGCAGCCGGTATCTTAGGCCATGCCCGTGAGAATAATCTGTCCCGCCTAGTCAGGGACTGTTGCACGCGTGCGAGAACGAGTTAGCGCGCCGTCGAAGCATCGTTTTCCGATCGGCTCATGTTTCGCATTCGGCGCGGTAGAGGGCGAGCAGTTGGGCGTGGCGAGACAGATCGTAGGTCCAATGGCCGGCGAGGCCGCGCTTGCGTTCGGCGCGAAGCGCGCGGCGCAGCAAAGCTACGATCCGGCGGCGGCCTGAGGGGCTTTGATCGGCCACCTCGTGCGGCCAGAGCGGCAGTAGCCGCATCAGTTCGGTCTCGCGTTGCGTGAGAGGTGATCGGACGCGCGGCAGCGGCGGTCGGTCGTGCATGCGAGTGCTCCCGTTAAGGCAACGGGGCGAGCCTCTCATGCGGGTAGCGGGCGGGGATAACCGGCGCGCCACAGGATTAAACCGGCAAAAATTTCTATTTATCCCCGCCGTTCACCGACGCCTTATCAATCGAGAGGTGCAGCGCGCGTGTGCGCTTAGGCTTCCGCCATCGATCCATTTCGCGAGGTGTTCCGATGCAGCGTTTCGATGGCGATACGATCAGCAAGATCCCGGCCATTGTATTTCTCAATGACAGCGCCCCGTTGCGCAGTCGATCACCCCGCAAGGCACGTCTGGTCCTGCGGCGGGTGAGCCGGCGCGCGCCGCCGCCAGTCAAGGCTCCCGAACACATGCGCGTCGTCATCGAAGCAAGTGTCGGTCAGGTGTTCGGCGTGCTGGCGGAAGAATTTGGAATGGTGACGCGGGGACGGGCCCGGATCGCGTTTGCGAGGCAGATCGCGATGTATCTCAGCCATGTCGCGTGCGGGCAAAGCCTGACGGATGTGGGTCGCATCTTCGCGCGCGACAGGACAACGGTGGCGCATGCGTGCGCACGGATCGAGGATTTGCGCGATGATCGGCGGTTCGACCGGGTGCTCGATCTCCTCGAGGCGATCGTGCGCTACCGGTTGACACCGAACGGCGCAGCGTCGGGCGCTCTGTATTCGCGGGCCGCATCATGAGGGGGGCGAAGGAGATGGAGGAGGGGGATATGACGGAGACGGGTCCGCATTTGCAGCTCAGCCAGATGCTGCGCAAGCTGGCGCAGCGATCGTGCGTCGTGAGTCGCGCCGCCGCTTCCTGGGCGCGCATGTGTGGAGCCCCTCGCGCTCATCAAGGATGGGCAACCCGCGGGAACGGTGGTGTGGGCGGACTTCGAACGCGCGCGCCGGGCGGGCTTCATCGAAGAGGACGAACGGGGCGCGTGCTGGCGTCTATCGGCGAAGGGGCGAGATGCCGTGCGCCGGCTGACGTGCGGAGCCGTGCAGCGGGACATCACGCCACCGCGTGACGCGCGGCCGGGGTTCAACGCGGATGAGAGCCCGCTGGCGTGGCTGCGGCGGCGGCGTGGCAAGGATGGTTCGGCGTTGATCAGCGACGCGCAGTTCCAGGCGGGAGAACGGCTGCGGGCGGATTTCTCGTTCGCGCAGCTCGGTCCACGCGTGACGGCGAGCTGGGATGCGGCACTCGGTGCGGCGGCCGGCGGTCGGCGCGGGACATCCGGAGGCGGAGTGGACATTGCAGACAATGTTCTGGCTGCGCGCGAACGGGTGAACCGCGCGCTGTCGGCGGTGGGACCGGAACTCGCCAGCATTCTCGTCGATGTGTGCTGTTTTCTCAAAGGTCTGGAAGATCTGGAGCGCAGCGTGGGGTGGCCGCAGCGATCCGGCAAAATCGTGCTGCAGATCGCGCTGACGAGCCTGGCGCGGCATTACGGCATCTTCGAAGGCGGCGGGCGTGCGGGGACTGGCCGGCAGGCGCGGCACTGGGGGGCGCCGGACTACCGGCCGTCGCTCAGCAATCCGGAGACGTAAGCCGGCGGATCAACCGTCGGCCGCCTGAGACACCGCCGCGCGGGCCTCGGCGCGGATGCGGGCAACCATCGACGCGAGGCCGTTGGAACGCTGTGGCGTCAAATGATCCTTGAGGCCCAACTCGGCGAAATCGCTGAGGGCATCGTGCGCGGCAATCTCGTCAGCGGGCTTGTCCTGGTAGATCGTCAGCAGGATCGCAACGAGGCCGCGCACAATGTGGGCATCGCTATCGCCTTCGATGTGCATGATGGGTGGCTTGCCGTCGCGCGGGGTCAGCTTGGTGACGAGCCAGACCTGGCTGGCGCAGCCACGGACTTTGTTCGCGTCGCTCTTTGCAGCATCGGGCAGACCCGGCAGCGCACGGCCAAGTTCGATCACGTAGCGATAGCGATCCTCCCAGTCGTCGACGAGGGAGAAGTTTTCTTTGAGTTCGGAAAACGTCATGCCGGATCCTGTGGCGGTGACCGACAAGCGGCACCCTTCATGCAGGACTTAAGGGCAATAGGCGAGTGGGGCAAGGCACCGGCAGGACACGGGCAGGACTGAGGGATCGTTGAACGTGTCTTAACGGCGCGGTTCAGCGCCGCGCCAGCCTGGCTGGAGGTCGCGGGACGTCAACGTGCCGCGATGGATGATGCCGGAAGTCTCCACGCCTCCCGTTGCGGCGGTGTCGGTGTAAGCCTTGAAGACGTGCGTCATGGCCACATCGTAGGCGACGCCGGCAGCGAACTCGGCCTTGGTCTTGAAAACATCCCAGGCGGCGTCAGCGTTTTCGCACGTCTTGGCGTTGCGCTCGCAAAACGTCACCGTCCAGTTGGCGGCGTCGACAGCAGCCTGCTGCAGCCGTTCCTGCTGCGCCCTATCCGACGGCAGGAGCGCTATCACGGCACCAACAACAATGATGGTTCGAAGAAAAGGCATCTGCGTTCAATACCTGAAGACACGGTGCGAGGCTTTGATGCGCCTCAAGCGAAACCATAGCTCATGGCGATCAAAGAACCGCAACGGCGGGTGCATGCATTTGATTTGAATTTTATGGATTGCAGCAAGGGTGCGTAAAGGAGCGTGCGGTTAACGAGGCATTAACGCGGGCCCGGGATACTCGCGCCCGTCAGGCTCACAATGGACCTCGAGGGAGCATGTCGGCACGCATTTCGAGATTGGCGACGGCACTGTTCGCGGTGTTGTCGGCCGCGATGGCCATCAACCTGACGGTGATGCAGCCCGGCGCGCGCGTGGATCACGTCGCCGACCGCAGCGGGATGTGGGGCGCGGTGCGTGAAACGGCGGCGTTGGCGGTGCCGGAACTCGATCAAGGAGAAGCACGGCCGGAGTTGCCTGCGGGAGCCCCGGCTGGCGCGGCGTCTCGTGTGGGCGGGCCTGTGCCGACGAACTCTGGACCGTTGACGCCGGGGATCGCTCAGCGCGTGGTGGTCTCACCGCCCGGCGCGGCCGATCCGACGCAGACGACGCGTGCGGTTCAAATGGCGTTGGCGGCGAAGGGCTATGAGACGGGCGGCACGGATGGAATCGCGGGGCCGGTGACACAAGCGGCCATCCTCGCCTATGAAGTCGATAACGGATTGCCGTTGACGGCGGAGCCCAGCAATGTGCTGCTGGCGAAGATCAAAGACGGGCGGCAGGGGACTGCGACGGCGGCATCGCTGGCACCGGGGCCGAAGGCGGACGCACTGATCCGGTCGGTGCAGGTGTCGCTCGGCAAGCTCGGCTATAAGGTGGGGCGGGCCGATGGCCGTTTGGGTGAGTCGACGATTGCCGCAATCCGGGCGTTCGAGAAGCAGCAGGCGATGCCGGATACCGGGCGCATTTCGGGGGACTTGCTGACACGGCTGACGCGGCTCAGCACAACGGCGCCGCGGACGGCCGAGCGGCGCTGAGGCGCGGTCACCCGTCGCGCGTTGCCACTTGCCCATTGCAGGATCATTGCGCATGCGGCTCAAGGCCGGAATCTGGATCAAGGCTTACATCCGGCGATTGGCGGGCGAGGGGGTGATGGCCGTCGTCGTGCGTCACGGCGACGATGATGCAGGCGCTATCTTCGTGCGCGTCAACCGGTTGGATGGGACGTCGCTGCTGTTCGGGCCGGCGCCGGCAGGGCTCGATGAGGCGCAGTCGGATCGGCCGATGATGCCGGTGCTCGGTGGGCGGGCTGTGGCGGACGAAGAGGTGGATGCGTTTCTCGAGCGGCAGCGCTCGTTCGATCCGGATGTGTGGATCGTGGAAGTGGAAGCGCGCGACGGGCGGCATTTTCTGGACGACTGGATCATGGGACCGGCGGTGTGAGCCGGCGCGGCATTAACGTTTCGTTAAGAGCTCGAATTAAGATAATTGAGTGTGTGATTCGGGCGATGCGGTCGAATTACCATCATTCGGGGAGGCTCACGATGAGCAACGTGCTCGCGTTTCGTCCCGCGTTCGCCGGAGGGTCCGGTTCCAAGGAGAAAGTTGTGCCGGGCGCTGCGTCGACGTTCGCCGGGGGTGAGATCGTGATTTTTCCGGGCGTGCGCTATGAGCGCGCCGCCGAGCCGGGTGAGCCATCGCCGAGGCCGTCGCGCGGCGGGCGGGGCAAGGCACGCGGCGCCAAGTGAGAACGATCAGCGCTTGTCGGCGAGACTGCGGCAGGTGGCGCGGCTCAGTTCCGCTTCGTTGACGGCGCAGTAGGCGTAGCCTGCATCGGGCGCGCGCAGCACGGCGAGGCCTCTTCGGGCCTGAACCTGCAATTGCGATTGGCGGGGTGAGCGGCGGCCTTGCGCTTCCGGCGTCAGACCCATGAAGCGATCATCGTCGGGCACGAGCAGAAGGGAAATCGCTGTTGGTTGATCGGGACGACCGGCGGCGACATAGATGGCGGCACCGGTGCGATCGTAAAGTGTCAGCGTCCAGCCGGGCGCCGGCAGGGATGCGGTGATCGCGACCTTGCCGCCACGGGTATCGAAGAGGCACATGGCGACCCTCGTATCGGGGGCGAGGTAGGGCAACGGCTGGGTGTCGGGCGTGATGGGCGGGAATACGACCATCGTGTTGGATTTGAGCGCCGGGGCGAGCCGATCCCAAGCCGTCGACATTGCGATGCTGGGCGCGGCGAAGGTCGTCGCCACATGCAGGATGGCCATGGCGAAGAGGGCTGCCAGCACGAGCCGCGGATCAAACTTGCGCAGTCGGGCAAGGATCGTCTTCATCGGCAGCCCTTGGCGGTAATGGTGGGGACGCGGGCGGAGAGGTCGCGCGCCTCGTCGCCGGTTCCGGTGGCGAGGCTCATGTCGATGACGGTGAAGACGACGCTCAGGTTTCCCGCACCGCTGGTCGGCAGCCAGTTGCCACCTCCGGCCGAACGCGAAAGCAAACCGACGAAGCGGCCGTCGGGAGAGATCGCTGCGGTGTCGCTGGTAAACGCATAGCGTTCGGCGGCATTCTGGATAAGGCGACCGTCGCGATCGAACACTGCGATGCTCCACCAGGAGGACTCCGGCGGCCGCAGGGTCATCTCGTAGTCGCATGAGGAATGCAAAGCGCTGCCGTTGCTGTCGTGGCGTGCGAGCCAGGTTTCGGCGACTTCGCTGGACAGCGGAAGAGCGCCAAGGCGTGCATAGTGGGCGCGCGTGTACGGGTCGGCGTCGGGCCGCGCGGCCGTGGTCCACACCGTCCAAGGGCCCTCGGTCACTGTGGATAGGCGAGAGCCGACATCCATCATGTAGTAGGCGCTGCCGAAGCCGCCGGTGAGCACAACAACAATGAACAGCGCCCAGTCTGTCAGCAGGCGCAGGAAAATCGCAATCCGCTTTTTGACCTGATGACGCCAAAAGCTGGTGCCGCGCAATTTCGCGGTCCACGAGCGAGCACCGGGGGCGGCACGGGCGAAAAGCCGCTGCGGCAGCGTCTGAAGGCCGCCGCCGAACCGCATGCCATCAAAAAAGGTGCGGATCATTGCACGACCCCGCTCGCGCGCGTGTCGGTGCCCGCGGATCGGCCAGGGGCGGAATTAGGCAAGGCTGCGCGATCACCCGGCTTGCCAGCCGGGGCGGGTGGTGCCGGCGCGCCACCGCTGCCCCCGGCCGGCTTTGCGGTCAAGCCAGCAGCTTTGCGCAAATCGGTTGCCATCTGACGCAGAGCGTCGCGGGCCGCATCCGGTAGACGGCGCGAGGCTTTGGCTTGAGCTTCCGCTTCCCCCGTCAACTGGGCGGCCAGCGCCGGGTCGGTAATGCGCAATTGGGCGATGCGCTGCTGTTCGGCGACTTGGGCGGGATGCGGATCGAGACCGGGTATGGTCGGGATGTTCATATCCTTATGAGCGACGGCCATGAAGTCGTGCCAGATGGGCGCTGCGATCTGACCACCTGTGTTGCCGTTGGCCATGGGCCGGTTGTCGTCGTTGCCGAGCCAGACTGAGGCCACATAGCGGCCAGTGAATCCGACGAACCAGATGTCGTTGGGGCCGGAGCTCGTGCCGGTTTTGCCTGCCGAATGGGTAAACTCGAGGCCGGCGCGCTGTGCGGTGCCGTCGGTGACGACCTTGTTCATCATCCAGTTCATGCCGGCGGCGACTTCCGGCTTCACGATCTGCGGAGGTGCCGGTTCGTCGCGCTCGCGGCTGTAGATCAGCTCGCCCTTCGAATTGTAGATTTCAGTGATGGCGTAAGGCAGGGCGCGTTTGCCGCCGTTGGCGAACGTGGCGAAGCCGCCAGTGTGCTCGAGCGGTGTGATGCCATAGTCGCCAAGCGCCATAGAGCAGGTCTTGCGAATGCCCTTGATGCCGAGGCGCTGGGTCATTTCGATGACGTTCTCGCGGCCGACGGCAAAGGAGAGTTCGGCGGCAACGGTGTTCAAGGATTTGGCGAGCGCCATCCACAGCGGCAGACGCGAGCCGGAGCCGCCGCCTCCGCCGTAGTTGGATGGGCTCCAGCGGCCGCACGAACGGGACGCATCGCGGACGGTGGTTGTCGGTTTGTAGCCGCGTTCGAGTGCGGTGGCGTAAACATAAACCTTGAATGATGATCCTGGCTGGCGGCGGGCGTTGGTGGCGCGATTGAACTGGCTTTCGCCGTAGTCGGGTCCTCCGACCATGGCGCGTACGGCACCGTCGGTTTCCATGGCGACCAGTGCGCCGGAGTTGAGGCGCAGGCTGCGGCCGCGCTGGCGGATGAAGGGAACGATCGTATCGTCGGCAGCTTTTTGCATCGACAGATCGATCGTGGTTCGTGCCGTGAGCACATACTGGCCTTTGCCTTCCGCCAGCTTCTGCACTTCTTCGAAGGCGTAATCGAGGAACCAGTCCGGGCTGTCGGTGGTGCGCGCCTCGACGATTTTCGCCGGATTGAGACGCGCTTCGTGGACCTCTGCGGCGGTAAAGAACCCGGCTTCAACGAGGTTCTGCAAAACTTCGTTGGTACGTGCGCGGGATGCGGGCAGGTTGACGTGCGGGGCGTATTTCGTCGGTGCTTTATAGAGCCCGCCGAGAAGGGCTGCCTCTGCGAGGTTCACCTCGCGAATGGATTTGCCGAAATAGAACTGTGCAGCAGCTTCCACGCCGAAGGCTCCGCCGCCCATATACGCGCGGTCGAGGTAGAGCTTGAGGATTTCACGTTTGGTGAAGCGGCTCTCGAGGAGGAAGGAGAGGAACAGCTCCTTGATCTTGCGTTCCAGGGAGCGTTCCGAGGAGAGGAACAGGTTCTTTGCCAGCTGCTGGGTAAGCGATGAGCCGCCCTGGACGACGTCGTTGGCGCGGAGATTTTCCGCGAGCGCGCGAACGGTACCGAGCACGTCAATGCCGTAGTGCTCGAAGAAGCGGCGGTCTTCGGTGGCAAGCGTGGCTTTGATGACGCTTTCGGGTATTTCTTCGAGCGGCACGGCATCGTTGTGCAGGATGCCGCGCTTGCCGATCTCATTGCCGTCCTTATCAAGCAACTTGACGCTGTAGCGGCCCGTCAGGAACTTGCCTTCATCGAACTCATTGAAGGCGGGTATAGCGAGCGCGAAAAGAACGACAAAGCCGCCGGCGCCCAATGTCAAACCTTCGGACGCCAGTTCATTGAAAAGACGCTTCCAACCGGTCAGCTGAAAACGGGCAAAGAAGGTCTGGCCGGCGTTCCAGGCGTCGCGGATGCGCGACCACACTTCCGACAGGGTCGAATTGATTTTGGCGTCGAGACCGAGAAGGTTCGAGAGCTTGTCACGGCCGCCCTGTTTGAAAAACCAGTCGCTCAAACTCGTCCGCCTCGCTAATGACGTCTTCTCTCGAGGATGCGATCCTCGAACCAAGGCCGCGATATACCAACCGGGCCCATTGAACCGGGACCACTCGAGGGCAGACGCGCGGCGCCGACAAAAGGGCAGCACGACATGGCCAAGATGGGGCAGGGCCGGCGGAATCGTTCGCGATCCGAGGCCACAGATCTAGCACTTTCCGCCCCAGAGGCGCGAGGGGGCCGTGGCATGTCCGAACGTGTCAAGGTCAAAGACAGTGTCGAGCCTAAGCCCTTTTGGGAAACAAAGTCCCTGGAGGAGATGACGGCTGCGGAATGGGAATTGCTCTGCGACGGCTGCGGGCGTTGCTGCCTCAACAAACTCGAGGACGAGGATACGGGTGAAATCGTGCTGACGCGCCTGGCCTGCGCGCTGCTCGATATCGGGCAGTGCCGGTGCTCCGATTACAAAAACCGCTTCGACAAGATGCCGGATTGCATCAATCTCACGCCGGAAAAGGTGCGGACGCTGAAATGGCTGCCGGCGACGTGTGGATACCGGCGCGTGAAGGAAGGCCTTGGGTTGGCATGGTGGCACCCGCTCATTTCCGGCGACCCGGAAACCGTGCACCAAGCTGGAATCTCGGTGCGCGGTTTCGCTCGGTCGGAGAAGGGTGTGCGGGCACACAACTTCGTCCGGTACATCATTTCAGACTTCGAGGACGGTGAGAGTTAGGTCGCTCTCCGCGTCTCGACTAGCGGCGGCGGTGGTACACACGGTGCGCCCGGTATGCACGGCGGGCCCCATAACCGCGATAGGGACTGTAGTACGCCCGCGCGCGGGCATACCCGTATGGGCGATAGGCTCGATAGGGGCGATAGACGCGGTAAGGGCGATAGTAATACGCGTCGTCATAATAACCGTCGTTATAGTAGCCGTCGTTATAATAGTAGGCGGGGTAGCCGCCGTATGCGTAGCCGTAATAGGGCCGGTAGTAGCGATGGCGGTAGGCGCTGCCAATGATAACTGCGGTGGCGACGCCGGCCGCGACACCCCAACCCCAGCCACGATAGCGGTGTGCGTCGGCGCGATCGGTGGCAACCGTCATGCTTGCGACCGCGACCAGGAGTGCGAGGAGAAGGCCACTTAGAGAACGCGTACGCATTGGAACCTCCCATTGATACGGGTGTGCGTTCGAGGACGCGCCCGTGCTGCGAGATCGTTGGACGATACCGCGACCGGGTTCGTTGATGAAGATCAATTCCTTAGATCGTCCGCGCACCAACGATGGATCACCTGATGTTGCCCATTGGCTCGGCGACCGTGATGTGGCGCCGGCTGCAACCGCTGCGTTGTAACCGACGACGAAAGCTGCGCGGGTTCGCAGCAGCATGATGCCGGTCGGGGCCTTGTTGGCGGAGTGAAGAGGATTCGGTTTGGTCAGTCAGTCGGGTTGGGCATCATCGCGTGTTTACGACTTATCCCCGCATCACCGGAGCGCGATAAACTGAAGGGTTGGGTTCTTCAAGGCCGCCTAAGTATCTGATTATAAATGGCTATTTGCAATTTTGTGTTTGACAGCGTGACGGTCGTCGTGTAGGTTTTTTGTATGGTGCGAGAGTTGCGGGCGGTTCGGATGCGGTGATGCATTCGGGCCGTTTTTGTTTTCGCGGCTCGTCGAGAGGCGCGGCTCGCACCAGTTCGCATTTCTATCCCAGCATCGATGAAGACTGGAGTGGCTCCGCATGGCGCGTCCGCGTGTGGTCCTCGATGACGACGCTTGGGCAGCTGTCCGTGTGGCGTATGAGGACACGCCAGAGCCGGTGACGCGGATCCTGGCGCGGTTCGGGATCCAAAGGCATCAGCTCTATGACCGGATCGCGCTCGAGAACTGGCGGATGCGGTCTTCGGGCGTGGTCAAGTCGGCCGCGGACGTGGCACCGCCGGTTGCACGACCGCCACCGTTGCTGCGGGTCGAGCCCGCGATCAGCGATCTGGTGATTGAAGGAACTGGCTGTTCGGTCGAGGGCGACAGGCCAGTGCAAACGCACGCGGAGCGCATGGAGCGGCTCTATCGCATCATCGACCGGCTACTGGAAAAGATGGAGAGCAACGTGGTCAACAATCCCAACATGACGGCACAAGAACAGGAACGCGCGGCGAAGGCGCTGACGTCGACGATGACGGCGATGGAGCGGATGACCGACATCGCCGATCCGAAGAAAGCGCCTGAGACGTCCGACGGAGGCAAGAATAATGACAGTGCCGAAGCCGAACGGATGCGTCGCGAGATTGCGGAGCGTCTTGAGCGGCTCAGCGCCAAATTGCTCGACGGTACCGGCAAGTCTGAGTGACCTCACCGACGCCCAGATCCGCCGGATCTACTTCGACTGGCGGTTCTGGGCGCGGGACGATCAGCTGCCGCCGGAGTTTGGCGCCGATTGGCGCGTGTGGCTGCTGCTCGGCGGCCGTGGCGCCGGCAAAACGCGGGCGGGGGCGGAGTGGGTTCGCGCGCAGGCGTTGGGTTTATGGGACAGGCAGGTGAGCGCATCGTCTGGTGCTGTTCCTCAACGGCGGCGGATTGCGCTGATCGGTGAGACGTTCGCCGACGTGCGGCGGGTGATGATCGAGGGCGCGTCTGGGCTTCTCAGCGTGCATCCGGAGAGCGAGCGGCCGGTGTTCGAAGCGTCCAACGGGCGCATCGTATGGCCCAACGGATCGGTGGCGCATGTGTTTTCGGCTGAGACGCCGGATAGTCTGCGCGGGCCGCAATTCGAGTTCGCCTGGTGTGACGAGATCGCGAAGTGGCGCGAGCCGGACCAGGTTTGGGACATGCTGCAGTTCGCGCTGCGATTGGGTGCGACGCCGCGAGTGTGCGTGACCACGACGCCGCGGCCGCTGCCGTTCCTGAAGACGCTGATGGCGGATGCCGCGACGGTGACGATGCGGGCTGCGACGCATGACAACGCGGAGCATCTGGCGCCGGGGTTCGTCGCGGAGATGGAGCGGCGGTATCAGGGATCGGTGCTCGGGCGGCAGGAATTGCTGGGCGAGATCGTCGAGGGCGAGCAGGGTGCGCTGTGGCGGCGCGATTGGATCGAGGCGAGCCGCGTGAGCGCGGCGGGCGATTTGCGGCGTATCGTGGTGGCGGTCGATCCGCCGGTGACGGCGACGAAAACTTCGGATGCCTGCGGGATCGTGGTGGCGGGCGAAGACGAGCAGGGCCAAGCGTTCGTCCTTGCCGATCTGACGCTCGAGGGGCGCGAGCCGCATGTGTGGGCGCGGGCGGCGGTGGCGGCTTATCATGAGTTTCAAGGCCGACCACATCGTGGCGGAGACGAACCAGGGCGGCGATCTCGTGGTCGCGATCCTGAAGCAGATGGATGAGAACGTGCCGGTGCGGAAGGTGACGGCGACGCGCGGCAAGTGGCTGCGCGCGGAACCGGTGGCGGCGCTCTATGCCGAGGGCCGCGTGGCGCATGTGGGGCGGTTTGAAAAACTCGAGGTGCAGATGATGTCGTTTGCGGGTGACGGGCGTGCGGGCGGCCGCAGTCCTGATCGGCTCGATGCGCTCGTGTGGGCGCTGACGGATCTGAAACTCACGCCGCTGGCGCGGCCTGGAATTCGAAGTTTATAGTTGCGCACGGCGACTCCGCTGTCGCGGAGCCGGCCGCCTGGCGCGGAGTTTTGAGTTTGCGCCCGGCAACTCCGCTGTCGCGGAGCCGGCCGCCTGGCGCGGACGCTGATTTCAGAAAAGCAATCTGAAGGATACACCATGGCTCGATGGACGGATCGGCTCGCTCACCTGTGGGCGGGGCCGCGGCATGCGTCACCGTACGCGCTGACGGCACCGCCTTCCGCGGGCGACGAGAAGGCGACGCGCACAGGTGCGGTGGTCGCGGTGGAGACGCTGGGGCGGCCGGTCTGGACACCGCGCGACTATCAGACGCTTCGCGCGCGAAGGCTACATGCAAAACGCGATCGTCTATCGGTCGGTGCGCATGATCGCGGAAGCGGCGGCGTCGATCCCGCTCATTCTCTACGAGGGCGGCACGAGCACGACGCGCATCCGCTGCTCGATCTCATCGCGCATCCCAACGCTGGACAGACGTCGGCGGATTTCTTCGAGAGCTGGTACGGCTATCTGCTCGTCTCGGGCAACGCCTATGCCGAGGCGGTGACGCTCGACGATGCGCGTGCGCGAACTGCATGCGCTGCGCCCCGACCGCATGAAGGTGATGCCCGGCACCGAGGGCTGGCCGGAGGGGTTACGAATACACGGCGGCGGGCGGAGCGTGCGGTTCGCGGGCAGAGCGACGCGCGGCCGGCGTGCCGCCGATCCTGCACATGAAGCTCTTTCATCCCGCCAACGATCACTACGGCCTGAGCCCGATCGAGGCGGCGGCGACCGCGATCGACATCCACAACACGGCGGCGGGCTGGAACAAGGCGCTGCTCGACAATTCGGCGCGGCCCTCCGGCGCGCTGGTCTATGGCGCCGGCGAGGGGCGGCTGACGGCCGAGCAGTTCGAGCGCTTGAAGAGCGGAACTGGAAGCGAACTTCCAGGGCGCCAAGCAGCGGGCCGGCCGCTGCTGCTCGAAGGCGGGCTCGACTGGAAGCCGCTGTCGCTCTCGCCCAAGCGACATGGATTTCATCGAGGCCAAGAACGCGGCGGCGCGCGAGATCGCGCTGGCCATCGGCGTGCCGCCGATGCTGCTCGGCATTCCGGGCGACAACACCTACTCGAATTACCAGGAAGCCAACGCGCGCGTTCTGGCGCCAGACGGTGCTGCCGCTGGTGACTCGCACGGCGCAAGGCGTTGACGGGCTGGCTGGCGCCGGCATTCGGCGGCGGGTGCTGTAGCTGAACCCCGATCTCGATGAGGTCGAGGCGCTGACGTTCGAGCGCGAGGCGCTGTGGGGGCGGCTGGAGCGTGCGACGTTCCTGACGCGCGACGAAAAGCGCGAGGCGGCCGGCTATCCGCCGGAGACCAGTGCATGAGGGAGGGGGTGAAGACTATGCGAGAGCCGACAGTGTGCGTTGCCGCGCCGGAGCTGAAGTTCACCGCGCTTGACCTCACGGAGGCCGGCATGCGAGCGGCGTATTCGAAGGCTACGCGAGCCTGTTCGATCGCGAGGACCTGGCGCGGGACGTGATCGTGCCTGGCGCGTTCCGGCAGAGTTTCTCGGAGCGGGGCGCGCAAGGCGTGCGGATGCTCTATCCAGCACGATCCGGCCCAGCCGATCGGGGTGTGGGAGCGGATCGAGGAAGATGTCGCTGGGCTTCAAGGTGCGCGGGCGGCTGACGCTCGAGACGGAGAAGGCGCGCGAGGTTCTGTCGCTGATGCGGGCCGGGCGCCATCGACGGGCTGTCGATCGGCTTCAAGGCGAAGCGGACGCGGCGCGATGCGCGGACCGGCGTCCGGCGCATTCTGGAATTGCAACTGTGGGAAATCTCGGTCGTGACGTTTCCGATGCTGCCGGGCGCGCGGGTGCTCGGCGTCAAATCCGCTCCGTTCGCCGGACGCATCCCGACGGAACGCGAATTCGAGCGTTGGCTTGTGCGGGAAGCCGGGTTCACGCGCGCGGCTGCCCGGACGGTGATGCGGTCGGGATAGGAGGGTCTGAGGACCCAGCGGGATGCGGGCACGGACACGAGCGGTGAGACAGCGGACCGCTCCGGCCGACTGCGCCGGCTGACCGCGCTCATCGAGTCTGCAACCACGTGACAAGGATCGAGAGATGATGGACGCACTCGAAACCAAGGCCGGGTTGGGCCGCGACATGGACGAGCTGATGCAGGCCTTCGAGGCCTTCAAGGACACCAACGACCGCCGCCTCGCCGAGATCGAGCGGCGTGGCGCGGACGATGCCGTGACGGCCGAGAAGCTCGACCGCATCGAGCAAGACGATGGATGCGCTGACTCTCAAGCAGGCCCGCCTGCCGCTCGGGCGAACGGCGACGCCGCGCTCCGTCGCGGCCCTCGCACACAAGTCGGCGTTCGAGGGCTACGTCCGCAAGGGCGAGACCGGCGCACTTGCACGCTCTCGAAGAAAAGGCGCTGTCGGTCGGCTCCGATCCCGACGGCGGCTACCTCGTGCCGCAGGAGACCGGAACGCGCAGTCAATACGCGCGCTTGAAGACGATCTCGCCGATCCGCGCGATCGCCGGCGTCCGCCAGGTTTCGGGCTAGGTCTACAAGAAGCCGTTCGCGACGACCGGCTGCGGCCACCGGCTGGGTCGGCGAGACGGCGGCGCGTCCGCAGACCAACACGCCGACGCTGGCCGAACTGTCGTTCCCGACCATGGAACTCTACGCCATGCCGGCGGCGACGCAGGCGCTGCTCGACGACAGCGCGGTCAACATCGACGCAGTGGATCGCCGAGGAGGTGCGCAGTCGCCTTCGCCGAGCAGGAAGGCACGGCCTTCGTCACCGGCGACGGCATCAACAAGCCGAAGGGCTTCCTCGCCTACACCAACGGTCGCCAATGCGTCGCTGGACCTGGGGCAATCTCGGCTATCATCGCCACCGGCGCCGCCGGCGCGTTTCCCGGCCAGCGAACCCGGCCGACAAGCTGATCGACCTCGTCTAGCGGTGAAGGCCGGCTATCGCGCCAACGGCACGTTCGTCATGAACCGCGCGACGCAGGGCGCCGATCCGCAAGATGAAGGACGCCGACGGCAACTACATGTGGCAGCCGCCGGCCAGAGCTGGCGGCAGCCGCCGCGCTGCTGGGCTATCCGCGTCGCCGAAGCCGAGGACATGCCGGACATCGCC
This sequence comes from uncultured Alphaproteobacteria bacterium, assembly GCA_963708775.1. Taxonomy (GTDB): domain Bacteria; phylum Pseudomonadota; class Alphaproteobacteria; order Rhizobiales; family Hyphomicrobiaceae; genus JAGVSR01. The sequence goes on from CAVPTI010000017.1 coordinate 59,912, forward strand.
GCCGACAGCTCTCTCGCTCGCGTTCGGCGATTTCGCGCGCGGCTACCTGATCGTCGATCGCGTCGGCATTCGCGTGCTGCGCGATCCCTACTCCGCCAAGCCCTACGTGCTGTTCTACACGACCAAGCGCGTCGGCGGCGGCGTGCAGGACTTCGACGCGATCAAGCTGCTGAAGTTCGCCGTGTAGTCGCTGATCGGGATGATCGCATCGCTAGCGCGGACTGACCCTCCGCGGCCGCGCGGCACTGGCGCGGATCGATCCTTATCCCCGGGGCTTGAGCCGACGCTTGCTTATTCTGGGTGTTCGAGCGCGTAGGCGCTAGGGCCGGATGCGCGGGAGCGTGTTTTGTGCGGCGCACGTTTGTGTGTTGGGTGTTTCGCGTTTTCGCTTTAGCTTTTTCTCACGGGCCCGTTCGCTTCAATGGAGAGAGACTCGCCCTACGTGGGGGCGCAGCTTTTCTTGGCCCACACTCGTTAAGACGGAGAGGGGTAGACCGCGGGGCACGTTTCTGTGTGGGGCGCTTTGCGTTTTTTGGTTGGCGCAGCCGCGCCTTCGCATTCTCTTCCGTGCGCGGTGCTCCTCCCCTCGCGCGGATGCTGCGGGATCGTTGCCGGTGAAGCCGGTGGCGGTCCTGCTGCTTCGGGGGAGAGCAGGAACGGGGATGTACCAGTATGGCGCTGATGATGATCGCAGTGGACCGGCGGTCGAACCGGTCGCTGGACGAGGCGAAAGCGCATCTGCGCATCGATGACGAACGAGCGAGGACGCACTGATCGCGAGCCTCGTGCTGACATCGCGGTTGCATATCGAGGCGGCGCTCGGATTGGCGCTGATCGATCAATCCTGGACGCCTGGTTCTCGATGCGCTGGCCAGAAAACGGCATCGTCGAAGTTGCCCGATGTCGCCGGTGACGGCCGTGAGCGCGATCCGGGTTCGCGCATGGCGAGGGGACGAGCACTGTCGTCCACCGCTCGTACAACTACGAGTGGCGCTGGTCGGCCGCCGCGGACTCATTCCGGCAAGAGCGCAGCTGGCTGAAGCCGGCGACGCGCGGCGGCCGGCATCGAGATCGATTTCATTGACGGGATACGGCGCTGCGGCGGTCGACGTGCCGGCAGCCGATCCGGCAAGCGCTGCTGCTGCTGGTCGCGCATTGGTACGAGCATCGTGATCCGTTCGAGATCGGCACACCGCAGTACGGGATCCGCAAGCCGTGAGCCGGCCGCTTCTGAGCCCCTATGCGCGGTGCGCGTGATGATGGACGAATCCGCGATCGCGGAGATTGCGTCATCGCCTGACGCTGGAGCAATCGACCGTACCGACGACGGACTGTGGCGGCGGGTCGACGTACGTGGGGCGCTAATCGCGGAGTTGTGGGCTGCATCCATGCGGCCGTCGGGTGGCTTGAGAGCGTGGAGGACGGCGGATCACTCGCACGGGCGGGTCACGCACGAGATGTGGGTTCGCCATCGCGTCGGGTGCGAGCCGGAGACTGCGCTTCCGGCTCAACGCTGGGGCATGTTTCGAGATCAGCGCCGTCTTCGACAGTGGCGAGAGTCGCATCGTTTCCTGAAATGCCTGTGCGAGGAGCGCGATCTATGAAGATCGGAGTGACGATACGGGTGGCGGCGCGCTCGGCGGTTCAGCGCGGCGGCTTGCAGCGTGTCGCGCGCGGCTGGCAGCGGAGGGCGGCGGCGCGGAGCACGGACGCCGAGCACAGGTGCCAGGAAATTCTCGCACCAGATGCGAGGAGAAGTGACGATGACGAGTGCCGGACTGGAACTGCAAAAGGGCGATCTATCGCAGACGTTGACGGCAGACGCGCCGCTGTCGGCACTGCTCGGCGGTGGGCGTGTCTACGACGACGTGCCACAACGCGCCGAGCTGCCGTACGTGACCTTCGGACAAAGCTCGACGCGCGACTGGTCGACAGGAACCGACGATGGCCACGAGCACGTCGTTGACACTTCACGGTCTGGTCGCGTGCTGAACGGACGAAAGGAGGTGCACCGGATCATCGGATGTGCTGGAGAGGTCTGCTGCACGAGCAGGCGCTCGGTGCTGACCGACCACGCGTATCGTCAATCTGCGGCACGAGTACTCCGAGATGCGCGCCGTGATCCGGATGGCGAAACATCACGCGGCGCTATCGCGTGGTGACGAGCCGTGACTGAACGGCAAGTCGGCTGATCAATGGAACTCGAAGAGAGACAGGGCATGGCAGCACAAAAAGGCAAGGACCTTCTGCTGAAGGTGACAGCATGGGGACGGGACTTTCTTTCACGACCGTTGCGGGGCTACGCTCGCGCGCTATCGCGTTCAACACCGAGACGGTGGATGTGACGCATTAGGAATCTGCCGGCCGATGGCGCGGAACTGCTCGGCTGGAGCGGGCGTGAAGTCGGTGAGGGTGACAGGTTCCGGCATCTTCAAGGACGCCGCGTCGGACGAGATCGTGCGCGGTCTACGTCTTCAACGGCACGATCCGCGATGGCAGGTCGTGATTCCGGATTTCGGCACGGTGACGGGCGCCATGCAGATCGCGTCGTTCGAGTTGACGGGGCGGCACGATGGCGAGGTGGCGTTCGAGCTGTCGCTCGAAAGCGCGGGCGAATTGACGTTACGGCTTTTGATTATTTGGTGCTAGCGCCGCTGCGGCGTGGTTGAGCGGTTGAGATCGGCGTTAGGAGTGGCGAATGGCAACTGCACCGTGGCGAGATCGATGCCGTGCTCGACGGCAGGACATATCCGCTTGTGCTTGACGCTCGGCGCATTGGCCGAGCTGGAAGCTGCGTTCGGCGACGAGGACATGCTGGCGCTGGCGATGCGGTTCGAAGCAGGACGCATCTCGGCGCGCGATGCGGTGCGCATCATCGGAGCGGGGCTGCGAGGGGCGGGGCACGACGTTGCCGACGACGATGTCGCGCGCATGGCGAACGAGGGCGGTGCCGCGGGCTTCATCGATGTGGTGGCGCGACTGCTGACGTGCGACGTTCGCCGGCCGAGCCGCCAAGTCGAGGCCGTATCGGCGAGGGGCGGGAGGCTGAGAGTGACCGCAGCCCTTTCCCTGGGACGACGTGATGGCGGCTGTCGTTCGGGCTGTTACGGCTCGAGCCGCGCGCGTTCTGGAGCATGACGCTGAAGCGAGCTGGACGCAGCCTTGCGGCGGTGGCTAGCAGCGTGGATCGAGCGCGCCGCCATCGACGCGGTCGGATGTTGCTGGCGATTGATGCAACGATTCCCCGATGAAGCGAGGAGCAGCCATGATCGATCGAGATACGAGCGAGGTGTGGATGGTGCGGATCACCACCGACACCTCCGAGCTTCAGAAGGAGTTGACGCGCAGGGACGACGCTCGGCCGCAAGTTCAGCGACTCTCTCATAAATGCTTTCGAGGGCATCGCCATCAAGGGGCGCTCTCGGCGACGTATTGAAGTCGCTGGCGCTCAGTCTGTCGAACATGGTGCTGAAGGCGGCGATGAAGCCGCTGGAGCAAGGCATCGGCAACGTGCTGTCAGAGCTGCTCCAGGGTGGCTTCGGCTTCGCCAATGGCGGAGCCTTACAGGGCGGGATGCCGGTACCGTTCGCGAGCGGTGGTGTGATCCAGAGCCCGATCGGGTTTCCGTTGAATGCGAGGGCGCATGGGAATTGCGGGCGAGCGCGGTGCGGAGGCGATCATGCCGCTGGCGCGCGGCGCCGATGGTCGACTCGGAGTGGTGGACGAGCGGCGGTGCTCTGGCATCTCGGTGACGATGAACGTGACGACGACCGACGCCGACAGCTTCCGGCGCTCGGAAAGCGCAGGTGGCGGCGATGCTGGCGCGCGCGGTCGCGTATGGGCAGCGCAATCTGTGATGTCCAGACAGGATCCGGGAGGTCGCGCATGAGCTTTCACGAAGTTCGATTTCCGACCGGAATCTCGCGAGCGTCGCAGGGCGGTCCGGAACGTCGCACCGATGTCGTCGTGCTCGGCTCGGGACACGAGGAACGCAATGCACGCTGGGCCGATTCGCGACGCAACTACAACGCGGGCTACGGCGTGAGATCGCTCGACGATCTGAATGCGGTGATCGCGTTCTTCGAGGAGCGGCGCGGGCGTCTGCACGGCTTCCGCTGGCGCGATCCCGCCGACTGGAAATCTTGTCCGCCGGAGCAGATGGCGACAGCGGCTCGATCAACCGATCGGGATTGGCGACGGCGAAGCACGGCCGTGTTCCAGTTGAGCAAGACCTATGGTCAGCGTTCGCGCCCTGGACGCGCGAGCGATCACGAAGCCCGGTCGATGGCAGTGTGCTGGTGGCGGTCGATGGCCTCGACAGCATGGCCGGGAACGCACTTACGCAATCGATCATGCGACGGGCAGCGTGACATTCCTGCCGGACATGTGCCGGCGCTCGGAGCGGCAATCACAGCGGGCTTTGCATTCGACGTGCCGGCGCGGTTCGACACGGACCGGCTGGAGATCAACCTGCAGGGCTTCCGTCACGGTGCCATTCCCGAACATCCCGATCATCGAGATACGCGTATGAAGACCTATCGTCGGCGCTTCAGGCGCACATCGAGAGCGGTGCGACGACGCTGTGCTGGTGCTGGCGGCTGACGCGCCATGATGGCGTTGCTGCTCGGTTTCACCGATCATGATCGCGATCTGACGTTCGACGGTACGACATTCGAGGCGGCTGCCGGCTTCGACGGCAAGCGAGAGTGCAAGAGATGCAGTCGGCTTGAGTGTCGACAATCTCGAGATGACGAGTGCGCTGTCTTCGGCAGAGCTTAGCGGAGGCGGATCTGGCCGGCGGGTATCTACGACGACGCGGAGGTGGAGATTTTCAGCGTTAACTGGGCGGATGTTGCGAGCGCGCGTGCTGATGCGCGCTGGCAGTCCTCGGCGAGGTCAAGCGCAGCGGACCGGCCTTCGCTGCCGAGGTGCGGGGGCTGTGCGCACTATCTCCAGCAGCCGAGGGGCGCATCTTTCAATACACCTGCGATGCCGATCTTGGAGATGCGCGCTGCGGCGTCGCTCTGACAGGGCCGGCATACAGGGCGACAGGGAACAGTGGCGCCGTTTTGTCTGAGCGACGGTTCACGGCTATCGGGATTCGCGGCATATGCAAGAGACTGGTTCACGCGCGGGCTCGTTGACGTTCACATCTGGGCGCGGCGACAGGACAGAGGAACGAGGTGAGGCGGCACACGCGCATATCGGCGGCGTGGTCGAGGTCGAGCTATGGCAACCGGTGCGCTGGCCGCTGACGGTTGGCCATGACATTCACGGTGACGGCGGGCTGCGACAAGCACCCACGACATGTGCCGGGCGAAGTTCGCGAACATCGTCGAACTATCGAGGCTTTCCGCACATGCCGGGCAACGATTTCCTGACCGGCTGTGTGCGCGTCCTAGCGGGAGTCGTGAGGCGATGACATGAAGGACGCCGAAATTGCGGACCGCGGCGTCGTCGCGCGGCGCGCGAACTGGATCGGCACGCCGTATCACCATCAGGCGAGCGTCAAGGGCGTCGGCACCGATTGCCTCGGTCTGGTGCGCGGGGTGTTCGCGAGCGTCCACGGGCGCGGAGCCGGAAACACCGCCGGCCTATTCGCGCGACTGGGCGCGAAGCCGACGGGTGCGAAACACTGCTCGAAGCGGCGGCACGCCATCTGGGCGCGTTGCCACGTGACGGAACGCGAGCCAGGCGACGTGCATCGTCTTTCGCATGCGGCGCCGGACGCGTGGCGAAGCACGCGGCGATCCTGACGCACGCCGCAGTCGATGATCCACGCGATGGAAGGCACTGCGGCACGCGGAAGTGGCGTTCACGCCATGGTGGCGGCGGCGGCATCGCTGGAGTCTTCCGGTTTCCCGATTAATCCAGCGAAGGTAGTGACCTGATGGCGACGCTTGGCATTGGCCGCAGTTGGCGCGGCGGTCGGCGGCGCGCTGCTGCCGGCCGGCATTTCACTTTCTCGGCGCGACGCTGTCGGGCGCAGCGATCGGCTCGCAGATCGGCGCGTTGGCGGGATCGTACGTCGATCAATGCGCTTGTTCGGAGCGAGCGGCGGCAAGCAGCGTAGAAGGGCCGCGGCTGCAGCGATCTGCATCGTGACGGCCTCCACCGAAGGCGCTCCGATGCCGCGTGTCTATGGCCGCGCGCGGCTGGGCGGGCAGGTGATCTGGGCCGACACGATTCGAAGAGAAGCGTCGTCACGTCGTCCGGCGGGCGGCGGCGGCAAAGGGCTTGGCGCAGGCCGGTGGCGCGCAACGCGGTACGTCGAGTACCGCTACTACGCGAGCTTTGCCGTGGCGCTCTGCGAGGGCGAGATCGCGAGTCATCGGGCGGGTCTGGGCTGATGGACGCGAACTCGATCTCGCGCGCCAACGTACCGGTTCTAACGGGCAGCGAGATGCAGGCGCCGGACGAGTTGATCAGCCGCGAAGCGTCGGTGCAGATGCAAGCGCCGGCCTATCCGCGGTGTTGCGTACGTGGTGTTCGAGCGATCTGCCGATTGCCGACTTCGGTAATCGTATCCCGCAATTGTCTTTCGAAGTCGTGCCGCACGGTCGATCGATTCGATGAGAAGATCCGCGGCGTCGTGATGATCCCGGGATCGGGTGAATTCGTCTATGCGACCGAGACGGTTTCGCAGACGTTCGGTCTCGGGCATTCGCAAGCGGAGAATGTGCACACGCTTGCGGGTGAAACGGACTGGCAAGTGGCGCTCGATCAGATGCAGACGGCGCTGCCGAATGTCGCGTGCGGTGTCGCTGGTGGTGAGCTGGTTCGGGACCGATCTGCGCGCGGGGCAGTGTCAGATTGAAGCCGGGCGTGGAGCGGACGCAGCAAGGCGACGGCCCGATCGAGTGGTCGGTCGCGGGTGTGAGCGCGGGCCGGCGCCTATGTGGTGAGCACGCGCGAAGGTCGGTCGGCGTATGGCGGAACGCCCTCCGATCAAACGGTCGTCGCGGCGATCGAGCGATCTCAAGGAGCGCGGGCTCGAAGTGATCACTGACGCCGTTCATTCTGATGGATGTGCCGGAGGGGAACACGCTGCCGGATCCGTACGGCGGGGCCGGCGCAGGCGAGCGTATCCGTGGCGCGGGCGCATTACGTGTCATCCGGCGCCGGGTCGGCCGGGCACGCCAGACAAGACCGCGACGGCTGCGGCGCAGATTGCGGCGTTCGTCGGCACGGCGGCGCCGGGGCACTTTGCGTTGAGCGGCAAAACCGTCGTCTATTCGGGGCCGGTGGAGTGGTCGCTGCGGCGCATGGTGCTGCATCAGGCGTATCTGGCCAAGGCGGCGGGTGGCGTGATCGGCGTTCGTCATTGGATCGGAGTTGCGCGGGCTGACGACGGTGCGCAGTTCGCGCCTCCGATTATCCGTTCGTGGCGGCGCTCGTGGCGCTTGCCGCGCGATGTGAAGGCCATTCTCGGGAGCGGGACGAAGGTTCCCTATGCGGCCGACTGGTCGGAATACTTCGGGCACCAGCCCGGCGACGGCAGCGGCGACGTCTATTTCCATCTCGATCCGCTGTGGGCGTCGGCCGTCGATCGATGCCATCGGCATCGACTGCTATTGGCCGCTGGCGGATTGGCGTGATGGGATGGACCATGCTGGACTGTCGTCGCCGGGTGCGCGGTCGATCCATGATCCGGCCTATCTGCGCGCCAACGTGCGCGGCGGCGAAGGCTTCGACTGGTTTTATGCCAGCGACGGCGCGATCGCGCGCGCGCAGATCCGAACGCCGATCACGGACGGGGCGCGGCAAGCCCTGGGTGTTCCGTTTCAAGGATATCGAGGCCTGGTGGGCGAAAGCCGCATTACGATCGGCCGGGCGGTGTGGAGAGCAGCGACGCCGACAGCCTGGGTGCCGCAATCGAAGCCGTTCTGGCTGACGGAGATCGGGTGTCCGGCGGTCGACAAGGGCGCGAACCAGCCGAACGTTTTCGTCGATCCAAAGAGTTCGGAGAACGCGCTGCCGTATTTCTCGCGCGGCACACGGGATGATCTCATCCAGCGTCGTACGATCGATGCGATGATCTCGAGCGTTCGATCCGGACGATCCGGATTTCGTCACCAGCCGCCAATCCGATCTCGGCGGTGTACGGCGGGCGGATGGTGAGTGTCGATCACATCCTGCCGTACTGCTGGGATGCGCGGCCGTATCCGGCGTTCCCGACCGCACTCGATGTGTGGGGGGATGGGGCGAACTGGGCGCTGGGGCACTGGCTCAATGGGCGGCTTCGCGGGTGGAGCACTCGACAAAACTCTGGCCGCGCTGCTCGAAGACTATGGCTTCGATCGCGGATCGATCGCGGCAATGCCAGGGACCGTGCAAGGGTACGTGATCGATCGTGTCATGTCGGCACGAGAAGCGCTGCAGCCGCTCGAACTCGCGTACTTCTTCGATGTCGTGGAGAGCGATGGGCGGGTCACGTTTCGCCCACGCGGGCAAAGTGCGCCGAGCGCTTTGGTGGCGGCGGGGGATCTCGTCGAAGCCAAGGCCGGGCAGTCCGCTCATGACGGTGACGCGCGGACAAGAGACGGATCTGCCGGCAAGCGCCAAGATCAGCTACATCGACGGCGAGCGAGATTATCAGCCTGCCGTTGCCGAGGCGCGTCGGCTGGCGGGCTCGTCGGGCCGCGTGGCGCAGGCGGAGATGCCGATCGTCCTGGATGCACTGACGGCGCAACCGCTGTCGGAAACCTGGCTCTTCGAGAGCTGGTCGATGCGCGAACGCTATGCGCTGACACTGCCACCGAGCCGCCTGGCGGTCGAGGCGGGCGATGTTCTGACGCTGACGGTGGCCGGTCAGTCGCGGCAGATCCGGGTGACGGAGATCGGCGATCACGGCGCGCGTGAGATCGAGGGGCGATCGTTCGATCCGGACGTGTATCTCGGATCGCCCTCGGGCGCGCGTGATCCTGCGACGGGTCCGGACGTCTATGCGGGACAGCCGGCTGCATTTTTTCTCGACCTGCCGCTTCTGCGCGGAGACGAGCCCGAAACGGCGGGGTATGTGGCGGCATCGCAGAGCCCTTGGCCGGGCGGTGTGGCGATCTACTCATCGCCGGAGGCTACGGGTTTCCTCTTGCGCGGGATCGCCTCGTCGCGCGCGACGATGGGTGTGACGGTGACGGCGATGGGGCCGGGACCGCTCGGTGTTTTCGACTGATGGCACGCGGCTGCGCGTGGATGTCGGCGAGGCGCAACTTGTCTCGATCAGCCTGCTGCAGTGCGTTGCGGGCGGAAATCTGGCGGCCGTTCGCACGCCCGAGGGCGAGTGGGAGGTGTTCCAGTTTCTCAGCGCAACCTTGGTCTCGCCGGGGGTGTACGAGCTGACGGGGCTTTTGCGCGGGCAGGCGGGAAGCGAACACGCGATGCGTGCGCCTCTGGCAGCAGGCGCCCCGTTCGTGCTGCTCGACGAGACGATGGTGCGGTTGCCGCTGACGGCATCGGACATCGATCTGGAGTTGAACTGGCGATACGGACCCGCAAATCGGAGTGTGGGCGATGCGGCTTATGTGCCGATCACTCATGCGTTCCGTGGGGTGGGGGCGCGGCCGTATGCGCCGGCGCATGTGCGCGGGCAGCGCGTAGCGGGCGATCTCGCCATATCGTGGATCCGCCGGACGCGCATCGGCGGCGACAGTTGGACAGTCAGCGAGGTGCCGTTGTCGGAAAGCGATGAGCGATACGAGGTCGATATTCTCGACGGAACGACGGTCAAGCGGACGATCGCAAGCACTGCGCCTTCGGCGACTTACACCTCAGCACAGCAGACGCTGGATTTTGGTTCGCCGCAGGCGGCGGTCAGTGTGCGCGTGCGGCAGGTCGGTAGCAACGGCCGCGCCGGGTCGGCGCGATCAGCGATCGTGTGAGGGCAGGCGATGACAATACACGATCAGCCGCCGTGGCTTGCCGCGGCGTGGCGGGAGCTTGGGCAAACAGAAATAGCCGGCACAAGCGGACAATGCGCGGATCGTGGGTTATTTCCGAGATGCCGGACACAGCACGATCGCGGATGATGAGACGGCATGGTGCGCGGCGTTCGCGGGGGCCATGCTGGAGCGGTCGGGGCATCGGTCAACGCGATCGCTGCGGGCGCGGTCTTATCTCGTCTGGGGTGATGCGCTCGAAGCGCCGCGGACGGGGTGCGTGGCGGTGCTGTCGCGCGGTTCTAATGTCGCGCTGGGGCACGTAGGTTTCGTCGTTGGCGAAACGGACAATGGCCTCGTGCTGCTCGGCGGCAATCAGCGGAACGCGGTGACGGTGCAGGTATTTCCGCGGTCGCGGCTGCTCGGCTTCAGATGGCCTGGTTCTGTTTCTGACGACGCGCCACCCGTTGCTGCTGAGGATCGCGACGACGAACGGTTCGAAGCGGCGCTGACCCACGTCCTCAAGATGGAGGGCGGGTTTAGCGATGACCCGCATGATCCCGGCGGGCCGACGAACTTCGGCATCACGTTGAGAACGTATGCGACCTACGTCGGCAGGACGGTCGACGCGTCATCACGGTCGTCGCTGATTGCGGGATTGCGATCAATCGATCCAGAGACGGTGCGCGCAATCTACCGGAAGCGCTATTGGCTGCCGTCCTATTCCGCGGAACTTCCTGCGGGACTTGATCTGTTTCACTTCGATGCAGCAGTGAACCACGGCGTCGGTGGGGCAACGCGGTTTCTGCAGGAGGCGCTCAATGTGGAAGCCGATGGTGAGATCGGTCCGATAACACGGCGGGCCTTCCAGTCGGCCAACGTCGACAGCGTCATCAACCGCTATGCGGCCATACGCGAGCGTCGCTATCGCGCGCTACCGCACTTCTGGCGGTTCGGCCGCGGTTGGCTCAATCGCGTGGCGGCCACCAAAGCTGCGGCCCTTTCCCGGCGGGCCGCTGATCCCGTGCCGCGGGCGCTCAACTCCCAGTCCAAACCTCAACCTGCAAATCAAGGAGACGCTTCCATGACCGATACTGCAACGTCGACGAAGTGGTGGGGCCATTCGCTCACAGTGTGGGGTGCGTTCGTCACTGCGGCCGCAGCCATTCTGCCGACACTTGGGCCGCTGGTGGGGCTCGACATCACCAGTGATGCCGTGCGTCAGATCGGAAGCGATGCTGGCGCGATCGTCCAGGCGATTGCCGCATTCATCGGCACACTCATGACGCTCTATGGTCGGGCCCGGGCAACGGCTCCGCTCGTTCGTCGCGAGATGAATGTGAAGCTTTAGCACGCGACATTCATGCGGGGTTCAGTCGAGTTGGTGTAGTGTCGGGTGAATTATTGCCGGCTGTCCACTCAACGCACTCACCATGATGCTCCGTTTCCGACACCTTGCTTTGGCGTTGGCTCTCGCGGTGCCAGTCCATGCCGCGGAGGCGGACGAGGTTTGCATTGAGGATTGGTCGACGGCCGTGCCAGTGGTCAAATCCGAAGGTCTTGCGAGCGTTGAAGCGGTTACGGCGCTTGCGCGGAAGCGGCTTAAGGGAGATCTGGTCAAGGTGACGCTCTGCATGCAAGGCCAGACCTATGTCTACCGGCTTCTGATACGCGGAGGGGATGGGCGGCACTCTCGCGTCATCGTGGACGCCAAGCGGCCGTTCAGCCGCTAGGAAACGCCGTATTCCTCTCTATAATCGAGGCTGGTGGCCGGAATTGCATTAAACCGGCTCTGCAACCTGAAGGCCAAGGAACCGGCACCCGTGCGAATACTCGTCGTCGAAGATGATAAGGATCTCAACCGGCAACTCGTCCGGGCGCTCGGTGATGCGGGCTATGCGGTCGATACCGCATTTGATGGTGAGGAGGGGCATTTTCTCGGCGACACCGAACCCTACGATCTCATCATCCTCGATCTGGGATTACCAAAGAAAGACGGCATTTCAGTGCTGGAGGAATGGCGCCGGTCCAACCGGATCGTGCCGGTGATCATACTTACAGCGCGCGACCGGTGGAGCGACAAGGTCTCCGGCATGGATGCGGGTGCGGACGATTATGTCGCGAAGCCCTTCCATATGGAGGAACTGCTGGCGCGTGTGCGCGCGCAGGTGCGGCGTGCGTCGGGCCATGCGAAGAGTGAAATCGAGTGCGGGCCGGTTCGGCTAGATACAAAGACGGCGCGCGTGACGTGCAACGGGCAACAAGTGAAGCTCACGTCGCATGAATACCGGCTGCTTGCGTATCTGATGCACCATCGCGGTCGGGTCGTGTCGCGAACGGAGCTCGTTGAGCATCTCTACGAGCAGGATTTCGATCGCGACAGCAACACCATCGAAGTCTTCATCGGCCGGTTGCGCAAGAAATTGCCAATGGAAGTGATCGAGACGGTTCGTGGGCTCGGGTACCGCATGGGTCAGGGCGGCGATGCGGTTTAACTCGCTCGCTTTTCGTCTGTTTGCGACTTCTGCCGCCTGGCTCGCGGTCGTTCTTCCGATCGCCGGATACATCATTTTCAAACTATACAGCGAGGACGTCCGCGCCAACTTCGATCAGCGGCTGGAAAAGCTCGTCAACTCGATCGCCGTTGATGCGCTTCTGAGTGGTGGCTCGGAGCCGGTGGCGCCGCTCAATCGCTATGAGCCTCTGTTCGAAGAGATACAGTCAGGCTGGTACTGGCAAATCAAGCCGCTGGATGATCCGACAGCTTTGCAACTCGTGTCTGCATCACTGGCGACGGCAGTGTTGCCGTCGCCCTTCGAAGCCAAGGTTGCGCCCGATCAACTCGGTCAACGTTGGATGAACACGAAAGGGCCACTTGGCGAGCCCATCCGGGTCATTGAGATTGTGGACACCAAGGGGCACCAGCCGGACGCGCCGCGCTATGCGGTGAGTGTGGCGGGGCCAATTGCGTGGCTTGAAATCCGGAACCGAAACTTCCAGACGCGCCTTGCCATTGCGCTTGCATTGACCGGACTGGGGCTCGTGACGGCAACGCTTTTTCAGGTCCGCTTCGGACTTCTGCCTCTGCACCGCATCGAGCAAGGTCTGGCGGCTGTCCGATCCGGTGACGCGATGCGCCTTGAAGGCACGCTCCCGGCGGAAATCGAACCACTGCAGACGGAACTCAATGCGCTCATCCAATCTAACCAGGATATCGTGGACCGGGCGCGAACCCAGGTGGGCAACTTGGCTCATGCGTTAAAAACACCGCTTGCGGTCATCACCAACGAGGCGCGGGAGGACAAGGGGCCCGTAGGCGACAAGATTGCCGAACAGGCCGGGCTTATGCGGGACCAGATCAATTTGTATCTGGAGCGGGCGCGGATGGCAGGACGCGTGGGCGTCATCGGACGCGCAACAGATGTACGGGCAGTGATCGAGCCGATCGTGCGGGCCCTTGAACGGATCAATCGCGACCGGGAAATCCAGATCGACTTCCAGTGTCAGGCCGGGGCCAAGTTCCAAGGTGAGAAGCAAGATCTGGAAGAGATGGTCGGCAATCTTCTCGACAACGCCTGCAAGTGGGCCAACGCGAAAGTTCGGCTCGAGGTGATCCTGCAACATGAAGGGGCTTCGCGGGAGGGGCGGCGGCTGATCATGATCGTGTCAGATGATGGGCCGGGCCTGCCCCCAGAACAGCGCGCCAAGCTGGGTAAACGGGGCCTGAGGCTGGATGAGACGAAGCCAGGGTCGGGATTGGGGCTATCAATCGTGACCGATCTTGCACAGCAATACCGCGGGAGCTTGAAGCTTGGTGAGGGCGAACTCGGAGGCCTGGAGGCGCGACTGGAACTGCCGGCGGCGGGCTGATAATTCTGCATAACCTGAGGGCTGGAGTTCGAACTTTCGCCCGAATTCGAGATGGTAATCGTTCGGCTTGAATGCGGGCCTGCCTTGCCCGGAGGACGGGGGTGTCGTACCTCCCTGGCGCAATGGTTACGGCAGGAACAAAGGGGACCACTGATGCGCAAGTCGCGCTACCTTGCTTTGGCTCTGATCCCTGCGTTTGTCGCAGGATGCAGCGGAGAAGGTCCGAATAAGGCCGATACCGGGCTCGCCGTAGGCGCGCTGGCGGGCGGAATTCTGGGCAATCAAGTCGGCAAAGGATCGGGACGTGTCGCCGCTACTGCGATCGGCGCCGTAATCGGCGGTGTCGTGGGCAGCGAGGTTGGCCGGTCCATGGATGAACAGGACCGTATGCTGGCCCAGCAGGCAGAATTCGATGCGCTGGAGCGCGGGCAATCGGGCGTGGCCAAGCAGTGGCGCAATCCGGACAACGGGCGCTACGGGGAGGTGGTGCCAAGCCGTCCTTACAAGCGCGCGGGCAACGACTGCCGCGACTATACCCATAAGGTCTACATCGAAGGTCGTCCGCAATCGATGACGGGAACGGCTTGCCGGAACGCGGATGGGACGTGGACCAACGTAACCTGACCTTGAGTGTGGGTTGACGTTACCGAACTGTAAGCCGCCGGAGCCGAAAGGCTCCGGCGGCTTTTTCGTTGTTCAACGAGCTTCGATCGCCCGCGACAGAAGGGCTTTGCATGCTTTGGGCCTTGTCACCCGGTGGGGGGGCTCCTATCCAAGCCACACTCATTCACCCGTGGATCAGACATGCTGCTCTGGGTATTTTTCTCAATACTGACCGCGGGAGTCGTCGGCGCGCTTCTCTGGAGCTACCGGCGTGCCCAAGAGGCTGCGGCGGGCTCGGCGGATGCGGATGTTGCCGTCTATGCGGACCAGCTCCTGCAAATCGATACGGATCGCGCACGCGGCTTGCTTTCAGAGGCGGAGGCGCAGTCGGCGCGGGCTGAAGTTGGCCGTCGTATGCTCACCCGCGCGGCGGATGCCGATGCCGGTGTCGTGAGGGCGGCTACGCGAGGATCAGAGCGTGTCGTTGGTATCGCTGCTCTCTCCATTCCGGTTCTGGCGCTCATTCTCTATGCCCGACTAGGCTCGCCCGGTCTGCCGGATACGCCCCACGCCGGCCGTACTGCGGAGGATGCGGCGCGCAGTCAGGTCGACGCCATGATCGCCCGCGTGGAACAGCGGTTGCGGTCGGCGCCGGAAGACGGCAACGGGTGGGATGTCATCGGCCCGGTCTACCTTCGTATGGAGCGATACGGTCAGGCGGCTGAAGCCTTCGCCAATGCGAACCGGCTTCTTGGCGAGACACCAAAGCGGCTGGCCGGCTTCGTGCAGGCCGAGATTCTGGCAAACAACGGAATCGTCAATCCGAATGCCAAGACGGCAGCGGAGCGGCTTCTGGCGCTTGAGCCTGATCGTTTGGACGCGCGGATGTGGCTTGCCCTCGCCAAAGAACAGGACGGGCAGTTCGCGGAGGCATTGGCCGATTATCGCGCGCTCATCAAAGCGCCACAGATGACGCCCGCTATGACATCGGCGATCGAAGTTCGCATTTCCGCCGTAGAACGTTTGGCACGTGGAGAGACGGTCGAACCGCCGGCTTCGGGCGGGATGTCCGGTGGCGCTGTGCCAGGCGGTGGGATGCCGTCCGATGCGGCCGGGCAGCAGGCGATGATCGAGGGTATGGTGGCGCGGCTCGCCGGACGGCTAGCGGCTGATGGTAAAGATCCGGCCGGTTGGGCACAGCTCATGCGGTCGTATATGGTTCTCGGGCGAAAGGACGACGCGGCGAAGGCGCTGTCGGATGCGCGCAGGGCGCTCGGCGACGACGCGGCGGCGCTGGAACAAGTCAATGCTGCTGCAGCCGAACTCGGCATCGAGGCTGCGGCGGAGGAAGAGAAGAAATGACACGCAAACAGAAGCGCGGCGTTCTCATTGGATCGGGCGTGGCCATTCTGTCGATCGCCTCGCTGCTCGTGATGTTCGCTTTCCGTGAAAGTATCGTATTCTTCCACACACCAAGCGACGTGGCAGATAAGAAAATCGAAGCTGGCACACGGTTCCGGCTTGGTGGCTTGGTGGCGGATGGCTCGGTCAAGCGCGGTCAGGGTACGACGGTTGAATTCGCTGTGACGGACACGTTGGCGAAGGTCAACGTTCAGTACACCGGCATCCTTCCGGATCTCTTCCGCGAGGGTCAAGGTGTGGTCACCGAAGGCAAGCTCGGTTCGGACGGATTGTTCGTGGCGGACACGGTGCTCGCCAAGCATGATGAAAACTACATGCCTCCCGAAGTCGCAAAATCGCTGGAAGAAAAGGGCGTGAAGCTCGGTCCCGGCGCACAGCACAAAAGCGGCGCGGGCTATTAGCTAGATCCGGCGTTGCCGGTCCAGGGGAGAAACGTATGATCATCGAGATCGGACACTTCGCGCTGATCCTTGCGCTGGTCGTGGCGACAGCGCAGATGATTGTGCCCATGTGGGGCGCGCACGTGCGGGATGCACGTCTCATGGCGGTGGGTGACAGCGCGGCGGTCGTACAATTCAGCCTGCTCGTCATCTCCTTCCTCGCGCTCATGCACGCGTTCGTCACATCCGACTTCTCGGTGTTGAACGTCGCCGACAATTCACATTCGGAAAAACCGCTGATCTACCGGATTGCCGGCGTATGGGGTAACCACGAGGGCTCGATGCTGCTCTGGGTTCTCATCCTGGGCCTCTTCGGCGCAGCCGTGGCTCTCTACGGGCGCAACCTTCCGGCGACGCTTCGGGCTAATGTGCTCGGCGTACAGGCTTCAATAGCGATCGCGTTCCTGCTGTTCATGCTCTTCACGTCAAACCCGTTCGAGCGCGTCGATCCGGCCCCGTTTGAAGGGCGTGGCCTCAATCCCATTCTGCAGGATCCCGCCCTCGCTTTTCATCCGCCGTTTCTCTACGCGGGTTACGTGGGCTTCTCGATGGCTTTCTCGTTTGCCGTCGCTGCGCTGATCGAAGGCCGTATCGATGCGGCTTGGGCGCGTTGGGTCAGGCCGTGGACGCTGGCGGCATGGATGTGCCTGACGCTCGGCATCGCCATGGGTTCGTGGTGGGCCTACTATGAGCTTGGCTGGGGCGGCTGGTGGTTCTGGGACCCGGTCGAAAACGCCTCGTTCATGCCGTGGCTGGCGGGGACAGCGCTCCTGCATTCGGCTCTGGTGATGGAGAAACGGGACGCGCTGAAGGTTTGGACGATCCTGCTCGCCATCCTCACGTTCTCTCTTTCGCTGATGGGCACGTTTCTCGTTCGCTCGGGCGTGTTGACGTCGGTGCACGCGTTTGCGGTCGATCCCGACCGTGGCATCGTCATCCTCACGATCATGATGTTTTTCACGGGTGGCGGACTGGCGCTCTTTGCATGGCGTGCCGGAGCGTTGCGCCAGGGCGGGCTTTTCGCGCCGATCAGCCGCGAAGGCAGCCTCGTGCTCAACAACGTCCTGCTCTCGGTGTCGTGCGCGACGGTTCTCGTCGGCACGCTCTATCCGCTGGCTCTGGAAGGAATAACAGGGGAGAAGATCTCGGTCGGTCCGCCGTTCTTCAACATGACGTTCATTCCATTGATGCTGCCCTTGCTGTTTGCCATGCCGTTCGGGCCGCTGCTTGCCTGGAAGCGCGGCGATATGCGCGCCGTGGCGCAGCGTCTTGCGTTCGCCGGCGGCCTTGCGGTGCTCGTGACGATTGCGGCAGCGGCACTGAGTGGACCGGGTCCGTGGCTTGCGCCGCTGTGCGCCGCACTGGGACTGTTCGTTTTGTTCGGCGCGATCACTGACCTCCTTTCGCGGGCGCGCTTCGGTGACGTCGGGCGGGCCGAGTTCCTGCGTCGTATCATCAGTCTGCCGCGCTCGGCTTACGGCACTGCGCTCGCCCATGCCGGGATCGGCATCATGGTGATTGGCATCGTCGGTACGAGTGCCTACCAGACGGAAAAGATCTTGGCGCTAAAGCCGGGCGAGCGCGCCGAGGTTGCGGGTTACGATCTGCTCTTTAAGGGTATCACGCCGACAAAGGGGCCTAACTATTCGGAGCAGATCGCGGAGTTTGACGTGACGCGCAACGGGTCGCCCGTCACGACACTGCTGCCTTCGAAGAGGCTTTACAACGCGCCGCCACAACCGACGACAGAGGCGGGCATCTATCCAGCTTGGACTGGTGACCTCTACGTGGCACTGGGCGATGAGCAGCCAAGTGGCGCGGTGGCATTGCGGCTCTACTTTCATCCATTTGTTCGGTTCATCTGGATCGGCGCCGTCATTATGTTCATCGGCGGCATGATCTCACTGACCGATCGCCGGCTCAGGGTCGGCGCTCCACAGCGGGCGCGATCGCGGCCTGCTGCCGTCCCAGCGGAGTAGCGTCTATGGGAAGCCGCTGGCGCGCGAGCCTTTCATCCTTCATTGCTGCAGTTTTTCTCGTGGCTGCTTGTGCGCCTCCGGTGTTCGCGGTTCAGCCGGACGAAGTTCTCTCCGATGCAAGCCTTGAAAGGCGAGCGCGTTCGTTATCGACGGGCTTGCGCTGTCTCGTCTGTCAAAACCAGTCGATCGACGACAGTGACGCTCCGCTGGCCAAGGATCTGCGCGTTCTGGTTCGGGAACGGTTGGTGGCGGGTGACAGCGATCAGCAGGTGATCGACTATGTGGTCGCCCGCTATGGCGACTTCGTGCTTCTGAAGCCGCCGATGAACACGCATACGCTGCTTCTCTGGATCGCGCCCTTCCTGGCACTGGCAGGTGCGATCGTCGTCATACTTCGCGGCATGCGTGCGCAACCGGCTGCATCTGTCGCGACGGCAGCGCCTTTGTCTGCGCGTGAAGAAGAAGAACTCGACCGGCTGATCAAATCGACGCGCGGACCAGACACGTCATCGAGTTAAGGACCTGAGGGGCGGGGCCGCGGGACGCTCCCCGTTTCCAGTTGGTCCGATGAAGGCTCGTAGCGTGGATCACCGCCTCGACCGGCCACCACCGTCTCGAGGCGGCGCAGCAGTTCGCTGCTGGCGAGCCCTGTTTTCGGACGCCGCTCGGCGGCTTCGAATTTTTCAATCGCTTCGCGCAGGTCGGGGCTGTAGCGGCCATCCAGCGGTCCAGGATAATAGCCCGACTGGCTCAGGGCACGCTGCATGCGCCGGATGTCAGCGCGCTCGTGAAGGATCGTCGCGCGGGCGAAGTGGTCGCGCTGATCCATGAACGCAAGGGTTGAAACTCCGGTGTTAGCGACTGTGTCGGACCGGTAGCGATGCAAGACTTCGCCCGCCTGTGTCAGCACGTGCGACTGCAGGTAAGTGCCGACATTAATGCCGACGACTTCGGGACCGCGTGGGCCGTCCATCAAGATCGGCGAACCTGACGAAGCGCCGCCGGTATCGCACGTGTGCAGGATTAGAGCACTGGCATCGGCGAAGTCGCTGGCAATGATGCGGCCGCTCTCGCTTAGGCTCGGACGGCGTACCGCACACGGCGGGCTGAACGTCAGCCGCCAGTTTCCAAAGTCGCCGTGATAGCCGACCTGGTAGATAGGACGCTCGCCTTCGCTCGCTGAAAGTTCCGCAGGCGTGCGGCGTGCAAGAGGCAGTCCGCCTTTCAGGCATGCCGGCGCGGCGAGACGAACCAGGGCCCAGTCGCGGGTGGCGTCGATGGGTGGCTTCGTCGATAGGCTGGTCGTGCCCGTCATCACGTTCTGGGCGGCGGCACCTCGAGCGGCGCCAGCGATGCGGACACCCTTCGTGTTTTTGCCCATGGACGACAGGCGGAAGGTGACGTTAGCAAGCGGAAGAGGTCGTTCGCCGCGCGTGCGATAAATGCAGTGGGCGGCAGTGGCGACCGTGGATTCATCGACGCAGAAGGCGGTGCAGACAGACCTGCTCCGCGGTTCGTACAACATGCCGATCTTGGCCTCGAGCGCCTTCAATCGCGACGGCAGCAGCGTGCGGTCGTCGGCGCCGAAAACGGCAATGGAATGGATCAGAGGGGAGGCATTTTCCCGTTTCGGATCAGGAAAGCCAGCCAAGGATCCAGCGGCAACCGATGGTGCGATGACCCAGACTGAGGAGACGAGAAAAACTCCCGCCCTAACCGGAGCTTCGAGGCCTGCCCAAAGGCTTTTTCCTACGCGCATCTCAAGGCCTCTGGATCGCAGACGTTGGCTCTGGCGTCACCGGAGCGTCGTTTATTAACAACTCTTAAGGCGCCCGAAAGGCAGCCGTAAGGCCCCATCACATAAGTCAAGTTGGACGCCCTGAGTGGCTCGTTCGATGGAGGTTCCCCCAATGACCACGCCTAATCCTGCCAGTCCGTCTGGTGCCCGTTCAGCAAATCCCGCGCCAGCTTTGATGCCGCGACGCCGCCGGATTGCTATCGCCGGCGCCGTGGCAGGTCTTGGTCTCATGACCGCACTGCCCGCCTTGACCCCCGCAATTGCTCAGCTGAAGTCCGATGCGCCGACGATCGAAACGCCGTATGGCCGCGCGCCTTTGACGTTCGCCGATCTCATCGAGAAGGTGAAGCCGTCGGTGGTTTCGATTTCCGTGGTTGCGGGCGGCGGCGACAAGACAGCCGAGAACACTGATCCCCGCGGCCTGCCGGAAGGTTTCCCTGATATTCCCGAAGACAGCCCGTTCTATGAGTTCTTCAAGCGGCTGCCGAAGGAATTCCGCAACGCACCGCAGACACCCAAGCCGCCGCAGCAGGCGCAGGGCTCGGGTTTTGTGATTTCGGCCGACGGCTACGTGGTTACCAATAACCACGTTGTCGATGGCGCGACCAAGATCCAGGTCAGCTTCGATGATCAGGAGAAGATTGATGCAGAGCTTATCGGCACCGATCCCCGTACCGATCTCGCGCTCCTGAAGATCAAATCAACCAAGACGTTCCCGCATGTGAAGTTTGCAAACAAGCCGGTGCGCGTCGGCGACTGGGCGATTGCGGTCGGCAACCCCTTCGGTCTCGGCGGAACGGTAACGGCGGGTATCGTCTCAGCTCTCGGCCGAGATATCGGTTCGGGTCCGTATGACTTCCTGCAGATCGACGCGGCCGTGAACCGCGGCAACTCCGGTGGTCCGACGTTCAGCCTCGACGGCGATGTGATCGGCGTTAATACCGCCATCTTCAGTCCTTCGGGCGGCAATGTCGGCATCGCTTTCGCGGTGCCTGCTAAGACGGCCATCGAAGTTATCGAGCAACTGAAGTCGAGCGGCAAGGTCAGCCGCGGTTGGCTGGGTGTGAAGATCCAGAACGTTGACGACGACACGGCTTCAGCTCTGGGCTTGCCGGGAGCGAAGGGTGCACTCGTTAGCGAGATCACGCCGAATGGTCCGGCTGCTGGCTCCGGGCTCAAAGTGCAGGACACCATCCTGCAAGTGAACGAGGACGACATCGCCGACAGCCGCGACCTGGCCCGCAAGATCGCCGACTATGCGCCTGACACCACGGTCGACGTGAAGGTTTGGCGCAATAACAAGCCTGAGAACGTGAAGGTCAAACTCGGCATGTTCCCCGGATCGCCGGACGAGATCGCAAAGCTCGAGCAGGGTAAGCCCGTGCAGAAAAAGGAAGTCGAGAAAACGACCCTCGATCTCCTCGGGCTGACCGTCGGTCCGGTTACGGGCGATAACGCAGAAGGCGTGTCGATCACCGAGGTCGAGCCATCGTCGGATGCCGCCGAGAAGGGTCTGCGTCCGGGTGATGTCATCGTGCAGGTGCAAGGTGAGACGGTCGGTAAGCCGGCGGACGTCGCCAGCGAAATCGCCAAGGTGCAGGAGATGGGCCGATCGGCGGTTATGCTCAGCGTCAAGTCTCAAGACCGGACCCGCTTCGTCGCCGTGCAGTTAAAGAAGGATACGGCGAAGAGCGGCAAGGAGAAGGATAAGGGTTAATCCCCTGTATTCTTGATCAACTCTTGAACATCAACCGAGGCGGCCGGTATTCCAATGGGTGGTTCCATGGAATTTGGCCGCCTCGACCTGTTGAGGCGGATCATGCAAGATGCCATCGACGAAAGCAGCCGGGCGGATGCCGCGGCCGGGAGACCGACAAGCATGCGCGTTCTGGTGATCGAGGATGACCGCGAAACGGCCCAGTTCCTCCAGAAGTCGCTGAAAGAGAGCGGTCACGCGGCGGATCTGGCGGGGGATGGAGAAACAGGTCTCTCGCTTGCAGAGACCGGCGTCTATGACGTGCTCATTGTCGATCGCATGCTGCCGAAGCTCGATGGGCTCTCGGTCGTGAAGACGCTGCGCACGGGCGGAGTGCGAACGCCGGTGCTGATCCTGTCGGCCTTAGGCGACGTTGACGACCGGGTCAAAGGTCTACGCGCGGGCGGAGACGATTATCTGACCAAGCCGTATGCCTATACCGAACTCCTGGCGCGTATCGAGGCACTGTCGCGGCGTGCGGTGCCGGAAGAGCAAGTGACGAAGTATGTGGTGGGCGATCTCGTTCTTGACCGGCTCTCACATCGTGTGACGCGCGGCGGCGAACAGATCATTTTGCAGCCGCGGGAATACCGGCTCCTCGAGTATCTCATGAAGAACGCCGGGCAGGTCGTCACGCGCACGATGCTGCTTGAGAACGTGTGGGATTATCACTTTGATCCGCAGACGAACGTGATCGACGTGCATGTCTCGCGACTTCGGTCAAAGATTGACAAGAACTTCGAGAAGCCGCTTCTGCACACGGTGCGGGGCGCCGGCTACATGGTCCGTGACGGTGCTGGATAGGCTCGGCGCGTCCGCCTGGACGTCGACCCCGTTTCGTCTGGCGGCGTTTAGCATAGCGGCGTTCCTCATTACCGCCGCGGGCATTGTCGGCTTTCTTTTCTGGCAAACGAACAATCTCCTGACCGAACAGGTTCTTTCCGGCCTTCGGGCGGAAGTGCAGGAGATGCGCCACATCGAGGCGGCGGCCGGTTCGGCATCAGTGGCGGAAGCTGTGAAGGCGCGCGCGCGGCCGGAGGGGCCGGGGCTTTACTTTTTTGCAGATCGGACCGGTCGCAAGCGCGCGGGCAACCTCAGCAGACTTCCCCCCGAACTGGAAAGTGAAGCAGGCGGCACATTTCGCTATGAGCGACAGGCTGGCGATCAGCGTCTGGCAGTGGCGTTGCCGGTACTCTTTCCCGACGGCACGCGTCTTCTTGTCGGTCGCGACATCGAAGAGCAGCGCGTGTTTGCCAACCGCATGCGCACGGTTTTTCTGCTCGGTTTCAGTTTGCTTTCAGTGGCGGGTCTGGCGGGCGGGCTCGGCGCCGGACGGCTGCTTCTCAATCGGATCGATCAAATCAACGCGGCGAGCCGGTCCATTATGGCCGGAGATCTGACGCAGCGTGTGCCGCTGGCGGGAAGCAACGACGAATTGGATGGGCTGGCTCAAAACCTCAACATGATGCTCGATCGGATCGAGCAACTGATGAGCGGATTGCGCGAAGTTTCCGACAACATCGCGCATGATCTGAAAACACCGCTCAGCCGGTTGCGCAATCGTGCGGAAGCAACCCTGCGCGATGGTGGCGAATGCGATGCGTACCGGGCCGGTCTGGAGCGGATCATTGAGGAGGCGGACGAACTCATCAAGACCTTCAATGCGATGCTGCTGGTTGCCCGTCTGGAGGCTGGGGCGTTGGAAGGATCGACGGAAGCGTTCGACCTGGGCAGCCTCGTGCGGGATGTGGCCGAGTTCTATGAGCCGGTGTCGGATGAGCAGGGCCTCGAACTCACGGTCGATGTGGGAGATGGGCCCGAGATCGTCGCCAACCGGCATCTCGTCAGCCAAGCTGTTGCCAATCTCATCGACAACGCGATCAAGTACGGACGTCCGGATGCGGCTGGTGAGGCTGGAAAGATCAGCGTATCGCTGCGGCCACTGAACCACGACGTCGAAATTGTTGTGGCCGATCGCGGTCCCGGCATCAGCGCCGACGACCGGGAGCGGGCGCTCAAGCGTTTTGTTCGATTGGAGGCGAGCCGAACCAAGCCGGGCACTGGTCTCGGTCTCAGTCTCGTGTCAGCGGTTGCGCGCCTGCACCATGGCACGGTACGTCTCGAAGACAACGCGCCGGGTCTGCGGGCAGTGCTCGTGCTGCCGCTCGCGCGCCAGGGGACCAGCGCATAAAGACGCCGGCCCCGGAGCAGAGGGAGACGTCGTGCAGGCAGCCGGTACACAGCGCCAGGCTTTGGCGGATCGCATTTGCACAAGCGCATGGGTTCACGCGCCCCTCGACAATGAGCAGGGGCGGGGGCGCGACGACGTCTCATCCTTGTGTGAAGAAATTAAGCCGGATCAGGCACTCTTCGCATTGACGCATATGATGGCGGACCCGCGGCTCGCGGAATTCTTCGCCGGCGTGTTTGCAGGGTCTCCCTACCTCAAAGCTCTGATCCGGCGGGACCCCTCTAGGCTGCAGCGCATTCTTGCGGCTGACCCGGTGCAGCATTTCGCGCATCTGACGCAGCAACTGTATTCGGAGATGGCAGCGGCGTCAGACATGGCGACCGCAATGCGTCTCGTGCGCGTCTACAAGACGGAAGTGGCGCTGCTCGCCGGACTTGCCGATCTCGGGAACGTATGGCCGGTCATGATGGTCACCGAGACGTTGACCAAGTGCGCAGACGCCGCGACCCGTACGTCCGTTGA
This sequence comes from uncultured Alphaproteobacteria bacterium, assembly GCA_963708775.1. Lineage (GTDB taxonomy): Bacteria > Pseudomonadota > Alphaproteobacteria > Rhizobiales > Hyphomicrobiaceae > JAGVSR01. Next base: position 84,371 of record CAVPTI010000017.1, read on the forward strand.
TTTCCTGTTTCGCACAGCTGCCGCCCGTGGGGACATTGCCGTCGATCCGTCCTGCGCGGGATCGGATACGGGTTATATCGTGCTCGGCATGGGCAAGTATGGGGCCGGCGAACTCAACTATTCCAGCGATATCGATCTCATCGTGTTCTACGATCTTTCTCGTGCGCGGCTGAAGGCCGGGATCGAGCCGTCGCCCTTTTTTGTGCGCATCACGCGCGATCTCGTACGTCTTTTGGACGAGCGTACGGCCGACGGCTATGTCTTTCGAACCGACTTGCGTTTGCGGCCGGACGCAGGGGCCACGCAGGTGGCGCTCTCCACCGAAGCGGCCATGATCTACTACGAAAGCTGCGGGCAGAATTGGGAGCGTGCCGCGCTCATTAAAGCGCGTCCGGTTGCGGGAGATATCGAGGCTGGCGAGCAGCTCTTGGCTGAACTTGCGCCGTTTGTCTGGCGGCGCTATCTCGACTATGCAGCTATCGCCGACATTCACGCGATGAAACGGCAGATCCACGCTTTTCGTGGGTTTGGTAGCATCGGCGTTGCCGGCCACAACGTGAAGCTCGGGCCGGGCGGCATTCGCGAGATCGAGTTTTTTGCGCAAACGCAACAATTGATTGCCGGCGGGCGGCAGAAGGATTTGCGTGTGCGTCGAACGCTCGACGCGCTCCTGTGCCTCGAAGAGCGGTCATGGATTCGTCCTGAGGTGCGTGCTGATCTGACGGAGGCTTATCTCGAGCTGCGGCGCATCGAGCATCGCGTGCAGATGGTCGCCGATGAGCAGACACATGAGATTCCCTCCGACGAGGCGGCACTGGCGCAGTTTGCGCGCTTCGCAGGTTTTTCATCGATTGATGACTTCGCGCGCAGCTATACGGAGACGCTCGCGGGTGTGCAGACGCATTACCGGGAGCTTTTCGAAAACGCACCCGAACTGACGGGAGATGGCGCCAACATGGTCTTCGCGGGCGAACGCGATGATCCGGAGACCATCGCGCACCTGAAGAAGCTCGGCTTTTCGCAACCTTCGGAAGTTCTGGCAACGGTGCGTGGCTGGCATCACGGTCGTTATCCGGCAGTTCGGTCAGCCCGCGCGCGTGAACTTCTAACGGAAGTGCAGGTGTCCCTCGTCACGGCCCTTGCCGAGACCGCAGACCCTGACCGTGCATTCGCCGGTTTCGACCGTTTTCTGGCGGCATTGCCCGGAAGCGTGCAGCTGTTTTCCCTTTTGCGCGCTAATCCCGGTTTGTTGCGTCTCGTCGCGGACATCATGGGCACGGCGCCGCGCCTGTCGCGGGCGCTGGCGAAACGGCCGCGGCTGTTGGATGCGGTCATCGATCCACGAGCGCTGGCTGTGCTGCCATCGGCAGCGGAGATCGATGCTGCCATTACTGCGGAAGTGGCGAATGCGACCGATCAGCAAGACATTCTCGATCGCACCCGCGTCGTCGGCAGCGAACAGTCGTTTCTGATCGGTGTGCGCATCCTCTCAGGCAGTATCAATGCCAATCAAGCGGGTGGAGCCTATGCGCTGCTCGCCGATCGACTGATCGCGGCGCTGCACGCGGTCGTCAAAGCGGATCTCGTGCGGTCGCACGGTCATGTCGCCGGAGGCGGTGCAGCCGTCATTGCGATGGGCAAGCTTGGCGGATGCGAGATGACAGCGTCGTCGGATCTCGATCTTATTGTTGTCTATGATTTTGATCCGGCCGTCAGTCAGTCAGACGGCGAGCGGCCGCTTGCGCCCGGACAGTACTATGCGCGCTTCACACAGCGGCTTGTCACAGCGCTCACCGCGCCCACGGCGGAAGGCACGCTGTATGACGTCGATCTTCGATTGAGGCCTTCGGGCCAGAAGGGGCCTGTCGCTACCCAGTTGTCGGGGTTCGTTGATTATCAGGTCAAAGAGGCGTGGACGTGGGAGCATCTCGCCTTGACGCGGGCGCGGGTGGTCAGCGGGGCGCCCGATCTGCGTGCGCGCGTGGAGGCGGCAATCCGTGAGACGCTGGTGCATCCGCGCGATCGGGCGAAAGTGGCGGCGGACGTGCGGGAGATGCGAGCCCGGATCGCTGTTGAGAAAGGCACCGACAATATCTGGAATTTGAAGCAAGTTCGGGGCGGACTCGTGGACCTCGAGTTTATCGCTCAGTATCTGCAACTGGTGCATGCGGCTGAGCAACCGCAGGTGCTGGACCAGAACACCTGTGTCGCCTTCCAGAAGCTTGGAGCCGCCGGGTGTCTTGATGCAGGAGAGGCAGAAGCGCTGATTGCAGGCACGCGGCTGATCCACGATCTCACTCAAGTGCTCAGGCTTTGCCAGGACGGGATCTTTGATCCGGCGGTGGCGCCAAAGGGGCTGAAGGAACTGGCAGCGCGGGCGGGCGACAGCCCCTCGTTCGAGGCTCTGGAATTGAAACTCAGGGATATCCTAGCCGCGAACCATGCCCGTTTCGATCGGCTTGTCGTGTAAATCGAAGAAAATCTGCTCCGGACGCGACGGATACAAGCAAGCCACGCCGTTGAACCCTCTGAATGCGGGGCGCTGGGTCCCGTGATCAGCCGGTGGAGGACGGTATGGGTTGGACGGCAGGCATTCTATTGACGGGGCTTTTGACGGTCGCCGGGGCGGCGGGCGCGCTGGCTGCTGTGGGTGATCAGGACGGGAAAGCGGCCGCCAAGGCCGCGGCGCCTGAGCGCGGCGCTGGCGGTTTGAAGCGGTTCGACGCGGATCGGGATCAGGCTGTAACGGTCGATGAGTTTTTGAAGCGCCGGGTCGAGGCGTTCACGAAGCGCGACAAGAACAGCGACGGTACTTTGGACGCGCTGGAGCTTGGCGCGGCGCCGCTTGGTTTTCGTCAGCAGCGGCAAGAGCGCCGACTGGAGCGTTTACTCGTCAGCCTCGATACCAATGCCGACAACAAACTCACCAAACAGAAATTCGAGGCTCAGCCTGCAGACCAGGCCGAGGGCGGTAAGCGCCGCGGCCCTCAACGATCGGCGGAAAGGCAGAAGCTGCTTTTTTCATTTTACGATCGAAATGGCGATGGCGCGGTTGAGAAGGCCGAGTACGAGGCCTGCCGGAACGAGGAAATTGCATATGCCAAGCGCAAGCGGCTGCACGCACTTGATCGCGATGGTGACGGCAAGGTGACGTTGGAGGAGTACACGGCCGATGCGCGCTTCCGCTTCCTGCGCCTCGATCTCGATCGCGATGGACGTATCACCGCGGCAGACTTGCCCCCCCTCGAACGGCAAAGATGGTCGCAACGCTAACTCGAAGCCGGCGGCATGCAAGGGTGAGGCTGGCGTTCGTGGCCTGAAGAGTGCAACATTTGCGCAATCTTCATGGGCCGGCGGGCGAAAGCCGGAGTTTAGAGTGGCAGCGGGTGACGCGACGCCGGGCAGTAAGCCTGGTACCGGACGACGAGGCGCGGATCGGGAGGATGAAGCCCTCCTGGTGCGCGTCGCGGCACATGACCCGGCTGCGTTTCGGTTGCTCGTCGACCGTCACATGCCTGGGCTGGTCCTGCTCGCGCGACGCTTGCTGCGCGATGAAGCGGAGGCGGAAGATGTGGCTCAGGAGGCGTTGCTTCGCCTATGGCGGCAGGGGCAGGGCCTGGAGGTCGGTCCGGCCGGAGTGGGGCCGTGGCTGAAGCGGGTCGTATCGAACCTCGCCATCGACAAGCTGCGCGTGCGCGGCCGCTTCGATGTCACCGACGAGCCACCGGAGCAGCCGCAGGCTCCTGATCAGCTCCGTGGTTTGGAGCAGCAGGAGTTGGCTGATAGGGTCGAGGATGCGCTACGCCAGCTTCCCGATCGGCAGCGGTTGGCCTTGACGATGTTTCACTACGAAGGGCTAAGCATGCAAGAGGTGGGCGGTATGATGGGGGTCTCGGCGGAAGCGATCGAGTTCGCTCCTTGCTCGGGCGAGAAGGACGTTGAAGGTGGCGCTCGCGGCCGAATGGAGAGCGTTGCGCAATGATCCCGGCGACGGACTTTGAGCAGCAATGGGCGGCGGCGGACACTGCAAAGGCAAGGACACGGCGAATGACAAAGGCAGATCAGTTGCGGCGGCTCGAAGCGGTTCTGAGTGCCTATGGCGCGGACCGGGCGCGGTGGCCTGCTGCCAATCGCGCTGAGCTTGAGGCGTTTGTGGCCGGTGATCCGGATGCTGCGGCGATGGCGGCGGAGGAAGCGTCTTTCGACCGCTTGCTTGATGTTGCACCGGACATCGTGACTCTGGCGACCGCGCAGGGCGCCAAGGATAGGCTGCTTGCTCGCTTCGAAGCTGAGACGGGTGGACGGCTTGCGTCGATGCCGGGGCCCTCTCCGACTGTGGTGCCGTTCGCCCCGCGCGCAGCAAAACCCGTAGCACCTGCTCAGGCGCGCACGCTCTGGCGCGAGTTGTCGGTTATGGCGGCGGCGCTACTGATCGGCTTTTTCACGGTGTCACAGGGTTTGCTGGAGGGGACTGGGCTAGACCTGTCGCCGTTGAGTTCGGTTGCTTCGCTGTCTGCTAGCGAGGCCGACGACGTGAGTTCTATTGCGCTGGGGACCACGGGAGTTGACGTGTCGGAGGAGGATCTGCTTTGAGCGACGCCTCCGTGACGCCTGCGAATGCCAGCGCACCGTCCGCCGGACGGCGCTGGCTGCTCATTGGGTCCCTGGCGCTGAACCTACTTTTCATAGGAGGGCTCGGCGCGCTCTGGTTCAAGGGTCCGCCGGGACCCGGACATTGGGGGCCTTCGCAGACGGCTTTTGGGATCATGAGGTTTTCACGCGATCTGCCGCCGGAGCGGCGCGATGCTGTGCGCCAGCATCTCAAGGAGGCGCGGCAGGGTCTCAAGGATTTGAAAGCGGAATTGCGCGTCGCCCGAATGAAAGCGGCGGAGGTGCTTGCTTCTCCGTCTTATACGCCGGAGCAATTGGAAGCGGCTTTGGCCACTATTGCTTCGGCCGAAAACCGCATGCGCGACGCGGGTAGTGCCGCACTTTTGAGGTCGATCGGGGAACTCACGCCCGACGAACGGAAGAAGCTTGCCGAAGCGTGGACGCGGCGGCTCGAGAAGCCACAGCGACGAAAGGCTAAGTCCGACAAGGACGGCGCGTCCGATGACACATCGGAGAGCCAGCCGGAAACTCCATGAGATTTCAGTTCTGTGTTGCGGCGAAGAAGTCGGGCTGGGTCGGTCGATCGAAGAAGGTCGTGACCTGCCAACTTTCGTGATCGTCCGTTTCCACGAGACTGGAGCCCTGCTGTTCTAGGAGCACGCGTGCGATGCACACCGGCAGCGGCGCCTGGCCGACATCGGCGCGCGGCAGCGCCTTCTCGACAGTGATCGACAGCGAAACTGTTTCCGCGTCTTCTCGCACGTCGACAATGATGGAGCCACCCCGACGCGCCCGGTCCATCGCTTCAGCGAACAGATTAATGAGGATTTGCCGCATCGGGCGTGTTTCACCCAAAATACTGCATTTCGACGAGGCGGGAACAATCAGCTTGAGGCCGCGGGTTGTTGTTTCGGGCGCGTGGAATTCAGTGGCTTCGCGAACAAGATCATCCAATTGAAGTGTGCGGACCGGCTCGGCGCCATCTGTTTTAGCAAGCGATGACGTCAGGGCGAGCGTGTCTTCGGTACATTTCAGAAGTGTACGGCCGCACTCGCGGATGTGGCGCGTGTAGTCCCGGTAGCGGTCGTGCCCGAGAGGACCGAAGAGTTCGGCGCTCATCAGATCGGAGAAGCCGATGACGGCATTGAGCGGCGTTCTCAGTTCGTGGCTCATTCGGGCAGTCAGTTCGGCCCACAGGTGACCGCGCATTTCCGCCTCGCGACGGGCGCGGCGAGCCGTATCGGCGATTTCAACGAGGCGCTGCGACTGGCGTTCCAGATCGATGGTACGGGTATCGCCGGCAGACGACACATCATCAGCGACGGATGGGATTTGCGAGCGGGTCAGTGCGAGCACAACGAGGGCCAAGCCGGTCACGGTCAGAAACAGCGGCAGTGGCGGACTTGATGGGCCTACGACGGCGCCCGCGATCGCCATGAGGTGCAAGCCGGCGGCGGTCTGTAACCAGAGATCAGACCCAAACTGCTCTTTCAGTCGAGAATCCTTCAGCCACGTGGCCAGCCCGGTTTGCGAAGCCTGCGCAGGCGCAGACTCGTCCCCTGGACAGGCGGACTCAATCCGCGCCATCCCATCCCCCTCGCCATATTGTCGTCAGTTCTGCCCAGTGCCTTCGGCCGTTACTCAGACCGATTCGCAAGGTCAGAATCACTGATTCGCAACTCACGTGTCGAGGGAGATTAAATGGGGTCAAGCACTTGTATTCGTTATGTTCAGGCCTCGAGCATTTTGGTCACGATTTCGAAAACGTCGCGGGAAATACTCTCTGATTTTGCAACCTTTTGCAGCGCCTTGCGAGCCTGGGCCCGACGGCCGGGCTCAAGGGATTTCCACGACCGAAAGCAACCCAGCATGCGGGCGGCGATTTGGGGGTTCAAAGCATCGATCTTGAGGACTTCGGCGGCGAGGAAGTGGTAGCCGGCGCCGTCGGTGCGGTTGAACTGGAGCGGGTTCTGGAGGGCGAAGTTGCCGATCAGAGCGCGAACTTTGTTGGGCATCGCGTAGCTGAAGAGCGGGTGGCCTGTCAGATCCCGTACGCGATCCAGCGCGTCCGGCAAGGTCGATTGCGCCTGGGCCGCAAACCAGGTGTCGATGACGAGGTGGTCGGCCTTCCAGCGGTCGTGGAATGCATCGAACGCTGCGGCCCGTTCGGGCACGTCGAGGCTCGAAATCAAAACCAGCGCGTGGGCTTGGTCGGTCATCGAGGTCGCCTTACGGAAGTGATCCCACACACGTTTCAGGTCGCGAGGTTCTGCGCGGGCTGTGAGCAGCGTGAGGGCGGCGTTGCGCAGGGCGCGCTTGCCGGCGCTGCGCGCATCGGGCGAGAACGGACCGCGCGGAGATGATCCGCCGTAGATCGCCTCCAGTTCTTCGCCAAGAGTGGTGGCGACGAGTTTCGTCAAATGGCTGTGGGCGCGGTAGACGAGGTCTGGATCGACATTGCGGCCAATCTCTCGTGCGATGTCGGCTTGGCTCGGCAGGCGCAGCAACTCGGCGCGGTAAGCCGGGTTCAAATTTTTGTCGGCGATGGCGAGGCCAAGGGCCTTTGCGAAAGCGAGGCCGCGCGTGGCGCGCTTTCCCTCCTTTAGCAGTTCGACGTTGGCAATGAGAGTGCGCGTGGCGTAGACGTTGGCCGATTGCCATCGATTGAAGAGATCAGTGTCGTTGGCGACCAGAAATTCGAGGTCGCGGTCCGAGAGGTCGATCGTCAGGCGAACCGGAGCTGAGAAGCCCTGCAGCAGCGATGGGACGGGGCGCGAGGGAACATCCACGAACCGAAACGTTTCGGTGCGCTTCGTAACGTGCAGGACGCCGTCCGGGACGGCATCGCCGGTGTCGAGCTTCAGATCAATCGGCTGACCGTTGCTGCCCAGCAGCGCGACGCGCAGCGGAATGTGCAGCGGCTGCTTTTTAGGCTGACCTGCTGTGGGCCGCTGCATCTGCTCGACCTTGAGCGAGGCGATTTTTGTGGCGCGATCCCAATTCAGCGATGTGACAAGTTCCGGCGTGCCGGATTGGAGATACCAAAGCCTGAACTGGGAGAGATCGCGGCCCGATGCATCCTCGAAACATTTGAGGAAGTCTTCGATCGTCGCGGCATCTCCGTCGTGGCGCTCGAAGTAGAGATCCATGCCGGCGCGGAAACGTTCCGCACCAAGCAGCGTCTCAATCATGCGCACGAGCTCGGCGCCTTTTTCATAGACGGTCGGCGTGTAAAAGTTATTGATCTCGATATAGGTGTCGGGCCGCACCGGATGGGACAATGGACCGTTGTCTTCGGGGAATTGCGTCGCCTTCAGCTGGCGCACATCGTGGATGCGCTGCACGGTTCGGTCGCGCTCGTCGGAGGAGAATTCCTGGTCGCGATAGACGGTCAGGCCTTCCTTCAGGCAGAGCTGGAACCAGTCGCGGCAGGTAATTCGATTGCCGGTCCAGTTGTGGAAATACTCGTGCGCGACGACGCTTTCGATCGCCTCGAACATGGCGTCTGTCGCGGTTTCGGGCGAGGCCAGGATCAGGCGGTCGTTGAAGATATTAAGGCCCTTGTTCTCCATTGCGCCCATGTTGAAGTCCGACACAGCGACGATGTTGAACACATCAAGATCGTATTCGCGGCCGAAGCGCTTTTCGTCCCAGATCATGGAGCGCTTCAAGGCATCCATCGCCCATTCCGCGCGGGCCTCCTTGCCATGCTCCACGTAAATGCCGAGGTCGACCTTGCGGCCGGACATGGTCTTGAAGGGGGAGCGAATGGCTGCGAGATCGCCGCCGACGAGGGCGAAGAGGTAGCAGGGTTTGGGGTGAGGATCATGCCAGACGGCAAAGTGGCGTTTGCCGCGGTCCAGTTTGCCGGTCGCCACGGGGTTGCCGTTGCCCAGGAGGACGGGCGCCATGGCGGTTTCCGCCTCGATGCGGGTCGTGTAGACCGAGAGCACGTCGGGACGGTCGAGAAAGAAGGTGATGCGGCGGAAGCCCTCCGCCTCGCATTGGGTGCAGAAGATACCGCGCGACCGATAAAGTCCCTGCAACGCGGTGTTGGCTTCCGGGTTGACGGTGACAACGGTTTCCAGCGTGAAGGGGGCGTCGGGGACTTTTGGCAGCGTCAGGCGCGTCGTCGATTGGCGGTATTGGCCTGTCGTGAGCGGCTTGCCGTCGAGCGTGATGCTTTGCAACTTAAGATGTTCGCCATCCAGCTTGAGCGCGCCGGGCTTGCCGCGGTGGGCCGGATTTGGTCGGATCGTCAGTTTCGAGCGGATCTGGGTGTCGGTTGGATGCAGGGCGATGTCCAACTCGACCTTGTCGATGAGATAGGTGGACGGGCGGTAGTCATCGAGGCGAATTGGGCGGGGCGTATCGGTTTTCATCGGTTACTATCTGGGCTCATCGACGGTGTTGCGACGTTCGTGGACAGTAGGGTGATGCGCTGCTTTCGTCACGCGTTATGCCTGGATATGGCGCCTGTGTAAGCGAGGCTTGAAGTCGGCAGCGGGCATCTGTGATAGTGGCATCGGGTGCCTCGGAAACATGGATGCCGTATGGAGGGCTGAGACATGGGCTCATTCGCACAGATCGTGGGCGGGGAGCGTTACGTTTTCGACGACCTCAAGGATCTTCTCGCCAAAGCATCGCCGCTGCGATCCGGTGACCAGCTTGCCGGCATCGCGGCTGAGACGGATGCCCAGCGGGCGGCGGCGCAGATCACGCTGGCTGACGTGCCGCTGACCGTTTTTCTGGAAGAGCAGGTGGTGCCGTACGAAACCGACGAGGTGACGCGGCTCATCATCGATACGCATGACAAGATGGCTTTCAAGGCCGTCGCTCACCTGACGGTTGGCGGGTTTCGCGACTGGCTTTTGTCCGATCACGCGACGACCGAGGCGCTGACGAAGCTCGCGGCCGGGCTGACGCCAGAGATGGTGGCGGCGGTCTCCAAAATCATGCGCGTACAGGATCTCGTCATGGTGGCCAAGAAGTGCCGCGTGGTGACGAAGTTCCGCAACACCATCGGGCTCGAAGGACGGATGGCGACGCGGTTGCAGCCCAACCATCCGACGGACGATGCCGCGGGGATCGCGGCAAGCATTGTGGATGGGCTGCTCTACGGTAACGGCGACGCGGTCATCGGGATCAACCCGGCGACCGACAGCATCGGTCAGGTGACGACACTCGTCGAAATGCTTGATGGTATCATCAGCCGTTACGAGATCCCGACGCAGTCGTGCATCCTCACTCATGTCACGACGACGATCGAGGCAATCAATAGGGGGGCGCCGGTCGATCTGGTGTTCCAGTCGATCGCCGGTACAGAGGCGGCCAACAAGAGCTTCGGCATCGATCTCAAGATCCTGCAGGAAGGCTATGAAGCCGGGCTCTCGTTGAAGCGGGGTACGGTTGGCGACAACGTGATGTATTTCGAGACTGGGCAGGGAAGTGCGCTGTCCGCCAACGCGCATCACGGGGCGGATCAGCAGACGATCGAAACGCGCGCCTATGCGGTGGCGCGCAAATACAAGCCCCTGCTGATCAATACCGTCGTGGGCTTCATTGGGCCGGAGTATCTCTACGATGGTCGGCAGATCGTCCGCGCGGGGCTCGAGGATCATTTCTGCGGCAAGCTGCTCGGTCTGCCGATGGGATGTGACATCTGCTATACGAACCACGCCGAAGCCGACCAGAACGACATGGATATTCTTCTCACCATGCTAGGCGTCGCGGGCATCAACTTCATCATGGGCATCCCGGGTTCCGATGACGTGATGCTGAATTACCAAACAACGTCGTTCCACGATTCGCTCTATGTGCGTCGCGTGCTCGGGCTTAAACCCGCGCCGGAATTCGAGGCGTGGCTGAAGGCGCAGGAGATTTTCGCGGAGGGCGATCATGTATCCCTCACTTCAGATGTGCCGCGTGCGTTTCGCCGCGCCATCGCTGCGGAGTAGATCATGTCCCAAGGCGACAAGACGATCACCATCTCCAATCCATGGACGCATCTGCGTAAGCATACGCCCGCGCGCATCGCGCTGGGCCGGACAGGGGTGAGCGTTCCCACGTCCGAGCATCTCGCGTTCCAGCTCGCGCATGCGAGGGCGCGTAGTGCCGTGCATCACGCCATCGATTTGTCCAAACTCGCGCAGGATCTGCGACGGTTCGGGCCGGTGATCGAAGTCCATAGTGCGGCACCGGATCGGCCGACATATCTGCAGCGGCCGGACCTGGGGCGGCGTCTATCGTCTGCTTCGGCTGCACAGCTGGTGTCCGATGTGAAAGGGCCGTTCGACGTCGCGTATGTGATCGCCGACGGCTTGTCGGCGTTCGCTATCGAAAAGAACATCGTGCCGTTCCTGGAGGCGATGCTGCCGGTATCGGATAAGGCGGGGTGGACGCGTGCGCCGTTGATTGTCGCGGGGCAGGGTCGGGTGGCGCTGGGTGATGAAATCGGATCGATCATCGGAGCGCGAATGGTCGTGATGTTGATCGGCGAGCGGCCGGGGTTGTCGTCTCCGAACAGTCTCGGCATCTATCTCACCTACAATCCCAAGGTCGGCCTCACGGACGCGGATCGCAATTGTATTTCAAATGTTCGGACCGAGGGTTTGTCGTACGCGGAAGCTGCATACAAGCTGCACTACCTCGCGTCGGAGGCGGTGAAGCGGAAGCTTTCCGGCGTCAATCTGAAGGACGATGCGGAGGTTCTGCCGAAGCCGGATGGGGAGGCGGGGCGGAACTTCCTGCTCGATGGACCAAAAGGCTAACCCCGCGCGCGGGTCAGCAGCGTTTCGGGAAGAGGTCGCGATTTGACTTCGCGTAATGCGAAGCTCGAGCGGAGGCGCGTGACGCCCGGAAGGCGCGCGAGTTCGTGACGGTGGATGCGCTCGTAGTCGGCCAAATCTCGGGCGAGCACGGTGAGCACATAGTCGTCTTCTCCCGACATGAGGTGGCACGAGACGACGGAGGGTGCTGCGGTGACGGCTTTTTCGAAGGCCGCCAGCAGATCCTCGCTTTGGCTCTTTAGGCTGATCTGGACGAGCACCGTCATATCGAGCCCCAGAGCCGTTCGGCTAACCCGGGCTTGGTAGCCCTCGATAACCCCTTTCTCTTCCAAGGTTTTGATACGCCGGGCAATCGCGGTGGCGGACAAGGGCACCCGCTCTGTCAGTTCCACCTGGGAGAGGCGTCCGTTTTCCGAGAGAGCGCTCAGAATGGCCATATCAAGCGCGTCGAGGTTCATGTGCGCCGCTTTTCTGCCCTTAGAATGCCTTTGACGCAGATAATCGGCGTTTTGCGCGAAAATTGCCAGCTAAAAAGCCGACCTCCGGCGCGAAAACGTGATCACATTTAACGCATCAGATTTGCTCCCAGGAGGACATCATGCGGATCGGCGTTCCCACAGAGATCAAGGTCAACGAGTACCGGGTCGGCCTCGTGCCGGGATCCGTGCGCGAACTGACCGCAAAGGGCCACGAAGTGTTCGTCCAGTCCGGCGCGGGCGCCGGTATCTTTGCGGATGATAATGCCTACGAATATGCCGGGGCTAAGATACTTCCCGACGCGGAAGCAGTCTTCGCGCAGAGCGAGATGATCGTAAAGGTGAAGGAGCCGCAGAAGGTCGAATGGGAGCGCCTGCGCCCCGACCATATTCTCTTCACTTACCTCCACCTTGCCCCGGATGCAGAGCAGGCCAATGGTCTCCTGGCCTCTGGCGCAACGGCCATTGCGTATGAAACCGTCACGGACGCCAACGGCGGTCTGCCGCTGCTCGCGCCCATGAGTGAAGTGGCGGGCCGGCTATCGATCGAGGCGGCGGCGATTGCGTTGCGCCGTCCGACGGGTGGCCGCGGTGTTCTCATGGGTGGCGTACCGGGCGTGAAGCCGGCGAAGGTCGTGGTGCTCGGCGGCGGTGTCGTCGGCACGCATGCGGCCCGCATGGCGGCGGGGCTTGGCGCGGACGTCACCATTCTCGACCGGTCACTGCCGCGTCTGCGTCAACTCGATGAATTGTTCCAGGGGCGGGTGCGGACGCTCGCCTCCACGATGTCGACGGTTGAGAGCGAAGTGCTGGCCGCTGATGTCGTCGTCGGCGCGGTACTGGTCGCAGGAGCAAGCGCGCCCAAGCTCGTGACGCGTGCCATGCTGCGCGCAATGAAGACTGGGGCAGTTCTTGTCGATGTGTCGATCGACCAGGGCGGCTGCTTCGAAACCTCGAAGCCGACGACACACGCCAATCCGACGTTCGAAGTCGATGGCATCATCCACTACTGCGTCGCCAACATGCCAGGTGCAGTGCCGAACACCTCGGCGCAGGCTCTGAACAACGCCACGCTGCCGTTCGTGATGAAACTCGCCGACCAAGGGCTTGCCGCGTTCGATCGCGATCCGCATTTGGCGGCCGGGCTCAATGTGAAGGGCGGGCGGATCATGCATCAGGCGGTGGCCGCGTCGCTCGGCTTTGATCGGCTGGGCGGGGGAAAGCCGGTGGCGCTCGCGGCTGAGTAATCGAGCGAGCGCGTTTGACATGAGAACTGGACGGGGTGGCGCTGCGAAAGTGCTGCCCCGTGTTTCTGTCAAGTCGTGTTGATCGCTCCGCGAAGGAGCGCACGGCACACCATTGGTCAGGTGGCGGGCTCGACCAGCCGCTTGCGGAACTCCTCGACGGCAACCGTGGCCCGCACGTGTTCGCCGGATCCGATCTGGCGAACACCATCCTCTGCCGTAACGCGGAAAAAGAGGCGACGGCCCTTGATCTCGACGAGTTCTGCGGTCGCGGTGACGGTGCGTCCGATCGGCGTAGGCGCCACATGATCGACGGCAATGCGGATCCCGAGGCTCGTATATCCCGGCTCCAGAAGATGCTCGGTGCAATCAACGGCTGCGGATTCCATCAGCGCAATCATTACCGGTGTAGCCAGGACAGCTTCGCAGCCGCTACCGACATGCTCCGCCGTGTGCTCGTATTCCACCGTGATTTCGGCCGTGCCAGTCAGGCCTACGCGAAGCGCGTTCGTGTCGGTCATGCCCATCGTCCTTCGCCGGTTCCCTCGAATGAGAGTGCGCTTATTCGAGGAGCCGGGGAAGACTGGCTACTCGTCCTCGGGCCGAAACAGGTCGCCAGCGCAAGTGAGATAGGCTTGACGGACGCGATGCGGAATTGGGCGCGGGAGATCGTATGCGATCGTGCGTCCATCAACGGTTGCGATTTCGAAGCGACCACCCATGACCATCAGTTCCTGGGCGAAGCTTGGGCCGGTAAAGCCCTCAAGGATGGTTCGGGCTTCTACGATGCCGTCACCGATGGGCGCCGAGGCCGGAAACAGACTGGCGCTGTCGTGCGAAGCGGTCGCAAACCGCACGGACTTTACGGCGGATGAGCCGGGGATCGGGCGGGCGCGGATAGCGAATGCGGTCTCGTTTCCCTCACGGAATGCAATGACTTCCCCGATCACCATTGCGGATGACGACATCAGTCCGCAGCCAGCGATCTTGCCATTTTCGAGCAGAGTCAGCGGTTCGACCTTTGCACCGTTGTCCGCAGTGGCAGTGCCCGCTACTCCCGCAGCGGCGACGAGGGCAAGAAGCACCCGCATCACCTATTGGGCCTTCGACATTTCGACGAGGCCGGGCGCAACGCTGCCCGCCGGGCCGATTTCCTTGTAGCCTTCTTTACAGCTCATCTGGTGCGCAAGTCGGCAGGGATTGGGATCGGCCGTGTGGGCGCATGCGAGTGTCTTCTTCCACGACTTGAGCACGGTGTCGGCCTGCACCTTGAACTTCTCCAAGTCTTCGCCGGTGAATGTGGTGGACAGGGCTTCCGCCTTTGCCGTCGGCTTCATGTCGAGGCACACAGACGCCATGCCTGCGGCCTGACCGTAACGGATGCCAGCGTCGCGGGGATTAGTGAGATCGCCAAATTTGGCTGGCTGCGCAGTGGGCGCGTCGCCTGCATTCGCGGGAAGGCTGAGGGCAAAGATCGCGGCGGCGAGAGAGACAACGAGACGACGTGCGGACATCAGGATCCTCCGGGATGATTTCCCGGATATACGTCCCAGGTCTCGGTTCGGCTCATCGGAAATGATGCTGCAACGCATCAATCGTTGGAGGGGGCGAAGTCCAGGAGCCCTGGGAGGGCGGAGCCTTCAGGACCGATCTCACGCCACGTCATTGTACAACTAAGGATCTTGGCTTTGCGGCAGCCGTTCATTTCGCGGGGAGATTGAGCGGGGTCAACGTCTTGGCAGGCAAATGCTTTCTGCCAAGCTTCGATGATACGATTGCTGGCTGCTTGGAAGGCCTCGCGATCGTCGGGGGCAACCGCGGCGGCGAGTTCGGCCACTTTGACGGTGGTCTTTGCACCCGGGCAGGTTGCCATTGCCGCAATCGCCTGGCCATGGCGCGCACCCTGCTCGTCAATGGGGTCAGCGCTGCCAGCAGCGACCGGGGCCGCAATTGCAAACAGCACAAAGACGGAGAGAGACGTTTTCATTGCGGGTGCTTAGCACCCGTTGGCATCGAAGCAAAGCTTTCGGGCGGTGCGCAGGCGGGAGTCAGGCATCCGCCAGCACTTCCAGAGCGTCGCGATCGAGGATGATAACAGTTTGGTCGCGCACGCTCACGCTCTTGCACGCCTTCAGTTTTGCGAGTGCGGATTCGATCTCCGCAGCCGGAACTTCAAGCTGGCTGGATAGGGCTGCGATGCCCTGGTTCCCGACATCAAGGTGCGTGTCGCCGGAACGGCACGCGGCACCGCCAACGGCCAGGATGAAGGCAGCTAAACGGTTGATGACCGGCCGTAGGCCCGGCTGCAGCGCTCGCCGACGCAGAAAATCGAATTCGCGGTCGGTTGCCGACGCCATGCGCGACGCGAGCGCGGCATCAGCGGCCAGCGCGTGATCAAGTTCCTCGTCGCTGATGACGGCGACCGAAGTATCAACCATCGCCTGTGCCGTGGACACATGCTCGCCAAGCGATCCGAGGCCGACGATATCTCCGGGGAAGGCGAATTCAATCACGTCGTGGGTGCCGTCTGGCCAAACGACGTAATGGCACAGCGCCCCGGACTCGACGCGAAAAGCCGATCGGCGCGATGTGCCCGGTGTAAAGAGGCTTTCGCCATGCGCAATCATCCGGCGCTTCCCTTCCAGGCCGCCGGTGTTCTGGTCTGCGCGCAATTGCGCAGGACGTGCAACGGCAAACTGGCCTTTATTGGCGAGCAGCATCCTCTTACTCCATACTTAGAGAGGACGTGGGGTTTAGGTCTGCCACAATCAAGTCACAATTCGTAGTTGTGACAGACGGTTAGGTAACATTGCCTCAACTAGAAGGTTGCGTCTGTTTCGTAGGGAACAGAAATATTTCCATTGAGCGGCGGTTTCGCCGCGGCACATATGCCAGATGTTCCTGGGCCGGTCGAACCTCAGCCATCGTTAAGATGAAGGAACGCGACCGATCTGATCCACATCAGGGGCAGCGCAGGAGATCGCGCGATGCGCCGTCCTCGGTCAAGGTCAGGGTATCACCCGACACCGTGAGCTTGACGTCAAAGGACTGGCTGTCGCCCTCGACGCTGCAGGCAGCCTTACCGGCCCACTCGCCCGCGCCGCTCGGTTTGAGGCCGCTGAACGTGCAATGGGCTTCGTGCTGGTCGTAGCCCTTCGACGAGAGAACCAGCGGAGCATCCGTACTGTCCTGCGGCGTCTTGCAGTTTGCCAGATCCGCGGCCCACGTCCCGGCATAATCAGCGGCGTGTGCAGGGCCGCCGCTGGCAGTTGCGAAGGCGAGACTGACCACCGCGGCGGCGACGTGCATTATGGGGTGACGGCGGGCAGGCATGACGTAGAGCTCCGGTTCGATTTGTGGTTCGCATGGGAATCGAACGTACCGAACGCTGTTGCGTACTGGTGTGTCCAAAAGACGATGGCCGCAGAGGTCTTCAGCGTGCGGCAGAGAACTCTCCTTTCCGATAAAGCGCAAGGGTGTCGCGCGAAACGGCGTATTCGGTGACGCAGTAGTCGGGCCGGGCTTGGAGCTTACGGGCGAACTCCGACCGGGTCTTGTCGAAAGCGCGTCCGGTCTTGTCGGCGATCCCATCGCCCAGACCCCGACGCTTGACGTCTTCCACCAGATTGTAGCGCACCAACCCAGCATCGATGGTTTCACCGAAGCGTTCGGCGGCGGCAATGTCGTAACCCGCAGCATAGGCCAGGTTGAATTCCTCAGGAGGTAAGCCGACGACTGCACTACCTCCCGGCGCCGTGCAGGCGGCGATGAGCGCGCAACCCGCAAGGGGTGAGAGGCGGAGCCAACTCAAGCAGCCATGTCCGGTTGTCAGTCTCAACGTGACGGCATCCCACCCTACGCGCAGCATCTGAGCATAACGCGGTGGGACAGGGCGTTCACAAATTTGTCGGTTTGCCCGGTTTGATGAGCGAAACGAGTGGAAGGCATTTGGGGAGGCGGCAATGCTGCGGACAATCTTACTGGTTCTGGCGACGGCGCTGGCGGCGTTGCTCGTGTGGGTCGGGATGAAGCCCGCCACCTATCGTGTCGAGCGGTCGGCCGTCATCACGGCCGCGCCCGCAGACGTCTACGGTCATGTTTATGATTTGGCTAAGTGGGAAGCGTGGTCGCCATGGGCGAAGCTCGATCCCAATTCAAAAGTCTCGTTCGAGGGGCCGACGTCGGGCCCGGGTGCCATCATGCGCTGGGCGGGCAACGAGAAAGTTGGGCGCGGGGCCATGGCCATCACCGAGGCCAAGCCTGCCGAGGCGATCACCATTCGTTTGGATTTCGTCGAGCCGATGGAGGGCACCAGCACCGTCGGATTCCAGTTCCAACCCAAGGATCAGGCGACTGAAGTGGTTTGGTCCATGACGGGCGACCAGGGGTTTGTGGAGCGCCTGCTGTGCACCGTCATGGGTGTCGATGTGGAGGCGATGATCGGCCAGGACTACGAGCGTGGTCTCGCTAACTTGAAAACCGTCGCGGAAAGTGCCGTTCCTACGACCGCACCGGCTGAACCGGCATTTGTGCCGGCGCCGACGCCGCCAGGTTAAACGGCGGCAACGGGGCGTGCGGGCGCTGCCTGCGCATCGGACGTTGCCGTGAGCGAGAACGTGGCCTGACGGGCGAAGAGGAAGGCGAAGCGGGTCCCCTGTACAAGGTGAGCAAGGACTAGGGCACCGGCCACGCCGGCCGAGGTCGAAATCAAGGCTGCGGCCCAGTCGGGGATCACGGCGCCGAATTCCAACGCCACGATGCGGGCCGGTCCCATGAAGAGCGGGAAGGCCAGATAGATCTTGATCGAGTTGCGGCCGAGCATTGCCAGAGTGCGGCCGAGCCGTGTCGACACGAGCAGCACGGCGAAGGCGACGACGGCGGCAACACCCGCGAAAGAGACCCACAAGTCCAGACCCGTTGCGAAGGCGAGGCCGTTCTCGACCGCGAGCCAGTTCAGTGCTGCCCAGGCCGT
The DNA here is from genome assembly GCA_963708775.1 of uncultured Alphaproteobacteria bacterium. Taxonomy (GTDB): domain Bacteria; phylum Pseudomonadota; class Alphaproteobacteria; order Rhizobiales; family Hyphomicrobiaceae; genus JAGVSR01. The sequence goes on from CAVPTI010000017.1 coordinate 102,462, forward strand.
CAGAAAGCCGGCAACGATCGCGGGCGGCTGACCTGCGACTTCGTCGGCGAAACGGAAGATGTACGGGGCGGCCCAATAGCCGGTAAAGAAAAAGACGAACCGGGCTGCGAACTCGTCGACGATGAGCCAGCCCGTGTGAGGGGCTGCGAAATAGATCATTGCAGCAGCGGCCCAGACGAGAGCCTTGGGCGCCCCAGCGAGAAGCTTCGCGGTGACGAAGAATACCGCCAGCATGTAGATGAACCAGAGCGTGCCCCAGGGCTGCACGAGGCCGTTGAGATAAGCGGTCAACGTTGTGCCGGCCCCGTCTTCGGCGACCATGCCGGGCGCCTTTACGGCGAATTGGATGGTCAGCCAGAGGACGTAGAAATAGGCAAAATAGATGACCTTGCTATCGAGATAGGGGCGCCAGGGCCGGTTGATCCGCGCGGCAAGGAAGAGGCCTGAGATCAGAAAGAAGTCGGGCATGCGGAAAGGCTTTGCCCACTCAATGAAACCGTTGAGCACGGTGTCCTGACCGGTCGCCTTTTCCACGCCGAGGGTAGCGTGCATCATCACGACGAGGAGGATGCAGAAGCCTTTGGCGATATCCACCCATGCAACGCGGGAGGCTTCGATCTGAACGCTCATGATCGTCGGCTTTCGAGAACAAGGTTGTGCCGGTGCGGAACAGACCGCCGGCTTCGAGCGTCTTCCCGCAAGCCATATTCCATCGATGACGCTTGGGCGGGGCCACGCCGATGCACGCTGCGACACGGTGAAGAATGTATGAATGGGGTTGCTGCAGCGGCGGAGTCGATGGAGTGCTCCCTGCTTGCGGTGGCGCTTAATTTTGCAGCGCTTCGGAGCCAAGTGCATGCTAATGTGGGCCTGCTGCCGGTCTGGTCCGGCGCGGTAATCGAGGCCGGGAGCCAACACCAATGACGCTCATGCGGCTGATCTACGCTTCGCATCCGTTTGGGTTCGACGACCTGACGCTCGCCAACATTCTCACGACAGCGCAACGGTACAATGCCGAAAAGGATATCACCGGCACATTGGTCTGCCGTGAGGATCTTTATCTGCAGTTGCTCGAGGGCGATCGGGATGATGTCCAGGCCCTCTACGAGAAGATCAAGCGTGATGACCGGCATGCGGATGCGACCATTCTTGTCCAGGAAGTGGCCGCGCAACGGTTGTTTCCCGCCTGGGCGATGCGGCATGATCCGGCGAAGAGTTGGATGTGGACCCGCGAACAGGTGAGCGCGGGCGCTGTCGAAGATGCCACCCGCGATGAAGTCCTTGCGATCTTCGTCAGACTGGTCGCAGAACAGCCTGGACACATGTCCGGCATTCCGAAATCCTGCCCGGTGGCGCGATCCAAATTCTGATATTTCCGTGCGAGGGTTGCGATGGCGCGGATTGCCATCATCGTAGGGCACGTGAAGAGCCCGTCGTTTTGCGATGCTCTGGCCGAATCCTATCGTAACGGGGCAATCGCCGCCGGTCATACCGTAGATGTCTTCACTACGGCGCGCATGACATTCGATCCCATTCTGCACGAGGGCTTTGCGCGTCTGCAGCCGTTGGAGCCCGATCTCGTGCCCGCGCACGAAGCGATCATGGCGTCGGATCATCTTGTCATCGTCTTTCCGCTGTGGCTCGGCGACATGCCGGCAATCCTGAAGGGCTTTTTGGAGCGGGTGCTACAGCCGGATGTGCTGCCGGGCGCTCAGGCCGGCTCGTTCGCGACGCCGCTGCAAGGAAAATCCGCGCGCATCATCGTGACGATGGGAATGCCGGCGTTGGTGTATCGCTGGTGGTTCCGGCCGCACGCGGTCGAGATCCTCAAGCGCAACATCCTCGGTTTCGTCGGCGTTCATCCCGTACGGTCGACGGTGATCGGGTCCGTCGAGATGATCGGTGACGCGGGACGCAAACGCTGGCTCACGCAGGTCGAGGAACTTGGCCGGTCAGTGCGTTAAATCGCTGTAATCGGCATTGAGACCCGCCTTTTCAGCGGCCGCCGCCATCGCCATCTCCACGTATCAAAAGTGGCCCGGGTTCAAATCCGCAGGGTCCGTATTTCGAGGAGATGTCAGATGCGATTGGTGATTGCCACCGTTGCCGTTCTGGGTGCACTGGCCAGCGGTGCGAAGGCGGACAACTATTGGGAAGTTGAAAGCGCTCGAGCAAATGCGCGTGCCGGCGGTCCCGTCAGCGAACGGGATGCGGAGCTGCTCGACCGCTACGGTGCTTTGAGTGGAACGCCGGATTGGCGGGCGCGCGCGCCTGCGCCGTACGGGTACAAGTCGGATGGGCCGTCGCGCAAAACGTATCGGAAGGCGCCGCGGCTGTCGGAAGATTAAGCGGCCTTCGATCGCCTCGAACCGAGATTGACCCATCAAAACCAACGTGGGCCGGAAGCGTTTCCGCTCCCGGCCCACTCGTCGAACGCTGAAGTTCGTTCAGCGCGACGTCGAATTCTGCGTCGCCCCGCCCAGCTTCATGGGCTCATACATGGGGGTGGCTTCTTCGCGCCGGCAACCAGCGGCGAGCGTGGCCGCAAGGCACACGGCAAGAACAGCAAATTTCATTTCGGTACTCCCTCAGATCAGTGCGCTAACGCATGAACCTGACGTAAGAACGGCTCAGCCTGAGTTTCGTTCCCGCGCGTCGGCAATTTTTCGCCAGGATGATTACTTGCAGCCCATCTGACGGGCGCTGCACTCTGAGCCCATCATGGCCGACTTGCAGGTGTGCTTGATCTCGCCGGTCGGCTTCAACCCCTTATTCTCGATGATATTCTTTACGGCGGCATCGGCCATGAATTTGGCAATGCCTTCCGTGACGCCGTTGCCGACCCCACCGAACGGCTTGCAATCGGCGGCTTGGGCCGTCGAGGCGACGGCTATCATGAGGACGGATGCGACAACGATTGAGCATTTCATGGCTCGAACTCCCAAATTTGAATGGATCGTTCGAGCGTGCGCTTGGGGCGGTGGCTTAGCAAGTGCAGGCCTGCCACTGTCCCCTGCAATGCGCGTTCAACACTGGCGAGCAGTGGCGCCGGATGGCGGCGGGGATGTTTTACTCAAGAACAAAAGAAGAGGTGCAGCCTCCGCCAAGATCACAGTCTTGGCGGAGGGCGCACGGCGTGAGGTCATCAACGAACCGGCTTCTTGCAGCCGCAGATGATCCGCGAGCGGCCGGGGCACTGAGCCTTGAGGCAGACCTGGTGACCGCCGACCGAAATGAGCGGCGACTGCGACTTGATGAAGTTCAGGTTATTGGCGCCAACCGGCGCTGCATGAGCGGCCGAGGCCAGAACGGCGAATGCAAGCGAGGCAACAGAGGCGGCAAAAGTGGTACGGATCATCTTAGTCCCCTAGGTCATGGTTGTTTTCTGGTCACTCATGCGACCGATGCGAAGCGATTTTCCCTCGCACAAGGAGAGATTTCGGTTCTGCTGCCTTTAATTCAACCTGTCCCGGGTCAAAAACCGGGCGTGATAGGAACTTCCGATCCTGGGCTGCCACAATTCGAGGCAGTCTGCCGCAGGAATGATCCGTATCGGCGCGGCGCGGGTGCTCAGGGTTGCACTCTCGAACGACAGCAGGTAGCACGCGGGCAGAACGATAAAGTCCGATCCGACCCTGAGCTTTATTTGGGATGAGCCACCATGACCGATGTGACCCGCCTCACTTCCGAAATTGAAACGCTGAAGCGCCAGAACGAAGAGCTTTCGGGCTTGGCGCTCGCGACGGGCGTAATCCTCACGCAGCTTTTGCAGGCGAACTGCAAGCGCGAGCTTAATCCGCAGGGAGCGGCCACCCGGATCATGAGCAACGCGCGCGAGGCGATCGATGGCTTCTCCAAGGCGACGAACGCCGATCCCGTCATGACGAAGCGGGCGCTCGAGGCGGTGCAGCAGTATGAGGACCAGATCAAGTCGGTGCTGGCGGTTTAAGCGCTGACGCTGGCTTGGCTCAGCGGCATTCTCGTCCTGCCGCCAGGAGTAGGGAGGGGGGCAGGTCGACGGCATAACGTCGATCCGATCGTGGGCGCGGGAGCGTAGTTCGGTCCATGCGGCAACTGATGAAGTTTTTGCACACGGTATCGTCGGCGGGGATCGTCGGCGGCATCGTCGCGTATGCGTTGATCCTGCTCTATGCGCCGCAGGGCAGCGCGCAGGATTACGCCGACATGCGCCAGACGATTGCGGCGGTGTGCCAGTATATGATCATGCCGGCGCTCGGGATTTCTCTCGTCTCTGGTCTGCTCGCGATGGCGGTGCACCGGCCGTTTCAGGAATTGCGCTGGGTGTGGGTGAAGGCGCTGCTCGGCATTTCGATGTTCGAGGCGACGCTGGCCATCATCCAGGCCAAGGGCGCGGATGCGGCGCGCATCTCGGCCAAGATCGCGGCGGGCGAACCGCTGCAGGGCGATCTGGCGGCGACCATCTCGAGCGAGTGGACGACGCTGTTCGCAATCCTTGCCATCTCGATTGCCAATTATGTGCTCGGCGTCTGGCGTCCGACACTGGCGATGCGCTGGGCGAGAAATGTTTGAGGGGGTGAGGGCATTTGCTGTCTCACCCGAGGATGACAGCGGAGGGGCGGCGCGGACCGTGAACTCTAACAGGCCGCTGAAATAAGGGCCGAGAGGGCCAGGGTTCTCGCCTCGGGGATCGGATCGGTGGTTTTTTGGAATCGGGTCGGAACACCGGTCGGGCAGTTCCGGTCTCACTCCGCCGTCCATCCGAGCAGCTTCGGCATCCGGATCAGATTGTAGGCCGTCATCGCCAGCGTGAAGCAGTGCCGCACGCGGCCAAGCCCGCGCACTTTCACCTTGGCCATGCCGGCGATGGTCTTCGCCCAGCCGAACGCCTCCTCGACCAGCTTTCGTTTTCGCTGGCTCACGGCGTAGCCGCGTGCCGCGTCGTGCGGGAAATCGATAGCCGAGAGTCTGACCTTCGCCGCAACGTGCGGCGTCACGCACATCTCACGGCACGCAGCGACGAAGCCCCGTGTGTCGTAGCCTTTGTCGGCAGCAAGCGTCAGGCGCCGTTCACTGCCTGGCGAATATCGTTTGATCATGACGAGGGCCGCCTCGCGCTCGGCCCGGCTCGTCGCCTTCGTCGCGTCGACCTCGACGATGAGGCCGTGCCGGTTCTCGGCCAGCGCGTGACCGATGTAGCAGAGCTTCGCGGCCGTGTTGGAGCTCTTGCGATAGAGCTTGGCGTCCGGATCGGTTGTCGAAGCGTGCGTGTCGTTCTTACGCTTCTCACCATGGAAGTCGCGCTCGCCGTTGCGCCCCGGGCTAGGCGGCTCGTCCGAGCCGTCCCTAGCGCGGAAACTCTTCAGGCTCGCCCACGCCTCAACCAGAGTGCCATCGACAGAGAAATGGTCGTTCGACAAGAGCGGCTTCACCTCGTGGTGGGCGAGCACGGCAGCCATGAACTTCGCCGCGACCTCCGCATCGAAGAGGCGGTCGCGGTTCTTCGTGAACACAGTCGGAACCCACACCGGCTCATCCACACCGAGCCCGACAAACCAGCGGAACAGCAGGTTGTAGTCGAGCTGTTCCATAAGCTGGCGCTCGGAGCGGACCGAGTAGAACGCCTGCAACAACGAGGCGCGCAGCAGCTTCTCCGGCGCGATCGAGGGGCGGCCCTCGGAGGCGTAGAGCTTGGAGAACTCGCCGTCGAGCGCGGCCAGAGCATCATTCACGATCTCGCGGATCTTGCGCAGCGGGTGCCGCTTTGGCACCCGCTCTTCCAGATCCACAAAGCTGAACAGCGACCCCGTCCGCTCGTCCGATCCCCGCATCTGCGCCTCCCCGCTTCGCCGCGCGAGGAATGGAATCACAGTCAATGCGGCCTGTCAGGTGGGTTTTTCAGCGACCTGCTAAAGCCGATCGACCATCTTCACCGACACCTGACTTCGATCGTTCTGCCTGTCGTGGGGTCGTATTTGCGGCAGGGGATGGGGCCTAGGTTCAGGGGTTCGGCGAGGGTGCCGGTTTCGACGGGCGAGGCGTCGGTGGCGGTGCCGGCCGTTGTGGCTGCGGTGCGTGTCGATGAGGGATCGGCTGCGAGGCGCGCGGGATTGGGTTGCGGCAGCGGCGGGTTCTTGAGGGTGCCGCGCGCGGTTTCGGTCGGGTTCGATTTGCGGCCGCCGCGCGAACGGGTGACACGACGCTTGGGTTCTGCTGCCGGATTATCCGCTCCGAAATCGGAGACGCCATAGGAGTTGCCGGTCTTGAAATCGAGACCGAGGTTGGGTGGACCGCCCCAGGTTTTGAGGTCACGATCCTGCGCATGAGCCGGTGGCATGAGAACCGCGCCGAGGACGAGGCAGACGGCGGCGGCAGTGAAGCGAACGGTCATTGCGATTTGGGTCCTGCGAAGCGGTGCGAATCGGATTTTACCGCAACGCGCCCCCGACGGGGACTGCGCAATCACCCTTAACTGCTGCCGCGACAAAACAAATCGCCGCGCGTGTCGGGATAGTCTCTGAGTGAGCCGAGATGCAGCGCGTCGGTGTTCAATCGCAGGGCACTTCGAGGGTGGTACTGGTGGTGGCATCGAAGCGGCGGCAGGTTTGGGTTATTGCGGCGCTCGGTGCGCTGTCGCCGGCAGGTGTCGTCTCGGCTGCGGGCCTGCTGGCGGTGTCTTGCACCTCGGTCGCCGTGCTTGCGGGTTCGCTCTTGGCCACCGGTTCGGGCTTGGACGTCGGCTTGCGCGCGGCTTTGACCTCAGGCTTTGCGGGCTTTGCGGCCTTCTTGGACGGCTGAGGTTTGGGATACGACTTCTGTTTCGGTGGGCCGTTGCCATAGTCGGGCGGGGCGGATTGCTTGCCGGTCGAGAAGTTGGGGCCGACCGTTTCCGGTCCGCCGTAGCCGCGATCCGGGGTCTGGGCGCGCGCGTGCGATGTGACGCCGGCCGCGGCGAAGGCTATCGCGAGGAGACAGGCGAGGGCGCGCATCGGTGATCCTTCCGAACGGCGGTTCAAAATCAATTCTACACCATCGACCTCGGAGCCAACTGCGGAATCGTGCGCGCCGTCAGGCGCTCTTCTTCGCGGGCTTTGGTTTGGTGATGGGGCCGCTTGCGGGTGTCGGGCGGCGGGCCAGGAGGTCTTTGAGGTATTGGCCGGTGTAGCTTTCCTTCACCTTGGCTACGTCTTCAGGGGTGCCGACGGCCACAATGCGCCCGCCGCCGTCGCCGCCTTCCGGGCCGAGGTCGATGATCCAGTCGGCGGTCTTGATGACTTCCAGGTTGTGCTCGATCACGACAACGGTGTTACCCGCATCGACAAGCTCGTGGAGCACTTCGAGGAGCTTTGCCACGTCGTGGAAGTGGAGGCCCGTGGTCGGCTCGTCGAGGATGTAGAGCGTGCGGCCGGTGGCGCGCTTGGAGAGCTCCTTTGCGAGCTTGATGCGCTGCGCTTCGCCACCCGAAAGCGTCGTCGCCTGCTGGCCGATATGGATGTAGCCGAGGCCGACGCGGGCGAGCGTTTCCAGTTTATCGCGGATTGATGGGACTGCTTTGAAGAAGTCGGCGCCTTCTTCGACGGTCATGTCGAGTACGTCGGCGATGGACTTGTCCTTGAAGGTGACGGAGAGCGTTTCGCGATTGTAGCGCTTGCCCTTGCATTCTTCGCAGGTGACGTAGACGTCGGGCAGGAAGTGCATCTCGATCTTGATGACGCCGTCGCCCTGGCATTTCTCGCAGCGCCCGCCTTTGACGTTGAACGAGAAGCGGCCGGGTTCGTAGCCGCGCGTCTTGGCTTCCGGCAGGCCGGCAAACCATTCGCGGATCGGCGTGAAGGCGCCGGTGTAGGTCGCAGGGTTGGAGCGCGGCGTGCGGCCGATGGGCGACTGGTCGATGTCGATGACCTTGTCGAAGTGTTCCAGGCCCTCGATGCGATCGTGTGGCGCGGGATGCTCGCGGGCGCCGTTGAGTTTGCGGGACACCGCCTTGAAGAGCGTGTCGATGAGGAACGTGGATTTGCCGCCGCCGGAGACGCCGGTGACGCAGGTGAAGAGGCCTTGCGGGATTTCGGCGGTGACGTTCTGCAGGTTGTTGCCGCGTGCGCCGACGACTTTGAGGCCGCGCTTGGGATCGGGTTTGCGGCGGGTTTTCGGGGGTGAAACAAGTTTCGCGCCGGTGAGGTACTGGCCGGTGAGCGATTTCGGGTCGGCCATGATTTCGGCGGCGGTGCCTTGTGAGACGACGCGGCCGCCGTGGATGCCGGCGCCGGGACCGATATCGACGACGTAGTCGGCGGACATGATCGCATCCTCGTCGTGCTCGACGACGATCACGGTGTTGCCGAGGTCGCGCAGGTGCTTGAGCGTGCCGAGCAGGCGGTCGTTGTCGCGCTGATGCAAGCCGATGGAGGGCTCATCGAGCACGTAGAGCACGCCGGTGAGGCCGGAGCCGATCTGCGAAGCGAGGCGGATGCGCTGGCTTTCCCCGCCCGACAGCGTGCCGGAGGCGCGGGACATGGTGAGGTAATCGAGCCCGACATCGACAAGGAATTGCAGACGGTCGCGGATTTCCTTCAGGATGCGGGTCGCGATTTCGGTCTGCTGCTTTGTGAACGTCTTCGGCAGGTCCTCGAACCAGACGTTGGCTGCGCGGATCGACATCTCCGACACTTCGCCGATGTGTTTGCCGCCGACTTTGACCGCGAGCGCCTGCGGTTTCAGGCGATAGCCGTGGCAGGCTTCGCACGGGTGGGCGGACTGGTAGCGCGAGAGTTCTTCGCGCACCCATTCGCTGTCGGTTTCCTTCCAGCGGCGCGCGATGTTGCCGATGACGCCTTCGAAGGGTTTGTAAGTCTTATAATTCCGCGCGCCGTCCCAATACGTGTATTCGACTTCCTCGTCGGCCGACCCGAACAGGATCGCGAGCTGCACGTGCTTGGGCAGCTTCTCCCACGGCGTCTTCATCGAAACTTTGTAGTGCTTGGCGAGGCTTTCGAGCGTCTGCTCGTAATAGGGCGAGGTCGCGCCGGTTTTCGCCCATGGATAGACGGCGCCTTCCTGCAACGAGAGGGAGCTGTCGGGGACGACGAGCTCGGCTTCGAATTGCAATTCCGTGCCGAGGCCGTCGCACTGCGGACAGGCGCCGGAGGGCGCGTTGAAGGAGAACAGGCGCGGTTCGATTTCCTCGATGGTGAAGCCGGAGACGGGGCAGGCGAAGCGCTCGGAGAACACGATGCGCTCATGCGTGTCGTTTTTGGATTTGTTGGCGCCTTCGGTGTCGGCTTTGCCGAGCGGCTTGTCGACGAACTCGGCGATGGCGAGACCGTCGGCAAGTTTGAGCGCTTGTTCGAACGAGTTCGCCAGGCGCGAGGCGATATCGGCGCGCACGACGATGCGATCAACGACGACGTCGATGTCGTGCTTGAACTTCTTGTCGAGCTTGGGCGCGTCGCCGATCTCGGTGACCTCGCCATTGATCTTGACGCGCTGGAAGCCCTTCTTCTGCCACTCGGCCAGTTCCTTGCGGTACTCGCCTTTGCGACCGCGCACGACAGGTGCGAGGATCATAAGGCGCGTGCCCTCGGGCAACTGCATCACGCGATCGACCATTTGCGAAATGGTCTGGCTTTCGATGGGTAGGCCGGTTGCGGGCGAGTAGGGGATGCCGACGCGCGCGAACAGCAGGCGCAGATAATCGTAGATCTCGGTGACGGTGCCGACGGTGGAACGCGGGTTCTTCGAGGTGGTCTTCTGCTCGATGGAGATGGCGGGCGAGAGGCCGTCGATGTGATCGACATCGGGCTTCTGCATCATCTCGAGGAACTGGCGCGCGTACGCCGACAGGCTTTCGACGTAGCGGCGCTGGCCTTCGGCATAGATGGTATCGAAGGCGAGCGAGGATTTGCCCGAGCCCGACAGTCCCGTGAACACGACAAGCGCGTCGCGCGGGATTTCGAGATCGACATTCTTCAAATTGTGCTCGCGCGCGCCGCGTACATGGATGGTCTTGTGCGTTTCGGCGGGCTTGCGGGGGGTGGGGGCTTTCGTGGGCTTGCTCATCATGGGTTCGTAGCGCGGGGGGCGCGCGCGCTGCAATGTGGCTGTTGGCCGGTGATCCGATAGATATGGGGACGCTGCGCGATCTATACAACCTTTTGCGTGGTACCGGTAGCAGGGATGCTTGGTCAAGCAGGCAGGGGGCGAGGCCGGCACGCTTCGAAATTGTTTGTAGAGACTGATGCGACGCACCGGCCTCACCACGGACCACGGGGGTGGGCCCCCTTTTCGAAGCGTCGGTGCCACCACCCTGCGCGCATCTCAACACAGGTTGAACGGGGTTCTCACTCCCCCGCCGGCAGCGGTCCCCCAGGCTGACTGACCCAGCTGGCGCTCCGTTCCGCTCCCCTCCGCAAACAGGATCCCAGCTCGAGCCTATTCCCTGCCGAATGCGGTGGGATGAGGCGAGGATAGGGGAATGACGTGTGGGGGCGGGGATAAGTTTTGGAGTTCGGCTTTGCACGGGGGGCCGCTTGAGCGAACGCTTGTCTAGCAGTCACGAAATAATGCCTGCTCAACCACCAGAAGCGGCCAAATAAGCTTAGGCGGTATGGGCCACAAACGGACTCTAACCACCCTCGCTTCGGCAACCGAAACGACATCTCTTGCAAGGTACTCCTAAGTACTTCGACACGCTCAGCCGCAACCAGCGAAAAGGAATTTTGCTGAGGCGCAGAGTTTTTCGTTTCGCGATTGACAGAGATCTGAGGTTGT
>CAVPTI010000018.1:0-26866 GCA_963708775.1 uncultured Alphaproteobacteria bacterium
ATATCGCGGGCAAGACACTGCTCCACGGCCTCAGCAATTGCAGACTTCAGTCGATCTTCGCTGAGTTGTTCGACAGGGACACTAATCGTGGCCGTCTGATTGTGGGCGGTCTCAATCGCACACGTGAATTCCCCCGACGTCTTCAAACACAGTAGAATTTTCGAATAGTCCCGCACACCATGCGCAAATTTGAGCAGGACTCTGTCGATATCTGAGTGCTTCGCTTCCAGCTCACCCATGGCAAGACCGTCATATCCATGCTGCTTAAGCATATGATCGATGACCTGCACGATCGAAGCGAGCGCCACCTTTCGTTCTTTCCAGATTGCTAGAGATTTCTCGCGCTGGTTCTCTCGAGCGGCGTGCTCATCATGGAGCTTCTGGCTTTTCTGGTTGCGCGCCAGGGCGGCATTGACAATGAATGCCTCCAGCTCGGCCAGCGGATCATTCGATAGTTCCATCATCACGCACCTCACTCGCTACGTAGCGAAGCTCTTACGCCGCATCACCATTCCATACGTCCGCGCAGCAGAGAGAGCGGCGCCAAAAAGTTAAAGGGCGACTTAAAGAACAGCCGCCGATCGGAAATCATGTCCGGGCCACGAAGCACGATCATACTGAACTCGACCCGCCGACAGACAGCAACGCCTAGTCCCATCGGATGGCCCAAAAAATCGCCCCAACTTTTGGTCAGGGCAATCTTTCTCAAGCGTTCTCACTCATTCCAATTTAGTGACGTCGTCCATGACCGCCATGGTGGCCGCGGTAGCCACGGTGCCGGTAACCAGGACCGAAGTAGAGGTTGATACCTGGACTGTAGTAGGGGTAATAGCCGCCATACCCACTACCGTAACCGTAATATCCGCCATGGCACCAACGATGGCCACGCGGCCCGTGGCAATGGCGATAGCGGCGCACATGGACCTTTTCGACGGCACTAGTCGAGGACTGCAGGGCAGCAGCCGCACTCGCGCTAATGGGGGCTGCCGATACCGGGGCGGTGAGGCCTACGGCCAAGAGCCCCGCTATGATCGCGAGACTAAATTGCGTCCTACGCATTGAAAGTTCCTTCCTGCTTCAAAGTCTTTGAGTTCCACCGGGCGCGGTTGTCGCCCACTTACATTTATATGGGGATCTATGATGTTATTTCCAATGAACCGTTCCGCATTTTATCTCACTCGTTTTCCAATACGTGCGAACCCACGATGGCGTTTTTTGTCGGCTACCGAACGCTAGCCAAAATTGCCGGCGACGGAAATTTCTCACGGCGCGCGTTCCGCGGCATCTGACGCGTATCGACCTGCTCTGACGTCAGGGATGGTGCGAGGCCACGGCCGCCGTCATTTCGCCCGTGAGCGCTCGTGTAGCCGAGTGGGCTACGTCTCCGAGGCTCAACATTCCGACCAGCCGCTTCTTATCGTTAAGCACAGCCAGCCGACGCAGTTTTTTCTGTTCCATGATGCGCAAGGCGTCATCCAGATCGTCCGTTTCACGGCAATGGACAATGCCTTCGGTCATCGCGTCGCGTGCCGTCAGTTTTGTGCAGTCCTTGCCAGTTGCAACACCGCGGCACGCAATGTCGCGATCCGTGATCATGCCGATCAGCTTGTCGTTCTCTCCGATCGGGATCGAACCGACATCGAGGTCTCGCATCTTTATGGCTACTTCAGAAAGGGGCATATCGGGGCTGACCCAATCGGCACCTTTGTGCATGGCATCTTTGACCTTCATCGGGCTTCTCTCCATTGGGCTGAACTATTTTTTTATTGTAGAGGGGCCAGTCTGCCGGTGCGCTGATCTGAGTTAACATTGAAAGAGATACATGCGCGGTCCCAAAGCAATATCGGGATTGGATTACCGCCACGACGCCTCCCAGGAATCCAAGCAGCCGAGGCATCCCGTCGATGCCTCGGCTGTCACCAACTCAGCATTTTAGATCAGTTAACGCTGGCAGCCTGCCACTTCCACTCGGGAGCCGATTTTAGCTGCTCCTTCGTGACATTGACCCGGGCCAGAGGCGCGTTGTTCTTGTCACGTGTCAGCTGAACAGAACTAAACTCGACGGCTGCGTGGCGCTCACCCATACCGAGAAAACCACCGACACCGATGACGATCGCGGCGATTTTGCCATCGTTGTCGAACAGGATTTCGTTGATGTCACCGATGGTCTCGTTAGCCACGTTTGTGACCTTCAATCCCATCAGGTTGCTGGCACGCCAGTCGCCGCGCTCAGAATAGAACTTCACTGCAGGGATGGTGGTTGTCGCGGCTCCTTGGGGGGCTGCTTCAGTCTTGGGAGTCGTGGTCGCAGTCTCAGCATAGGCAGGGACGGCAATAAGCAGGGCTAGGGCCGTAGCGGCCAAAAGAGTTTTCATGAAAGTTCTCCAGTGAATAAAATTCGACTATTTTTCTAATTCATCGCGTGTTCGGTGGTTCCCGCAAAGGGCACCTCTCATAGCGAGCCCGACCAATCGTCGAGTTCCTTCTTGATTTGATCTTTGCCGTAGCCGTAGCGCTCCTGGATCTTCCCTTCCAGCTGCTCGCGCTTTCCATTGATCACGGTGAGGTCGTCATCCGTGAGCTTGCCCCACTTCTCCTTGACCTTGCCGGTAAGCTGCTTCCAGTCACCTTCGATGCGATCCCAATTCATTTGTGTCTCCTTTGGGCTGATTTCGATTTTACAGGACGTTCTGTCCCCTCTATCCTTCGAGGTGCTTGGTGCTTTGCGAGTTAAAACCGGTGAGGCTCCTGCCTCCGATCAGCGGACGCGGAGATGGCACCGATTGTTCCAGCTCTTGGATAACTTAATGCACTGGGGGTCGAACGTTGGAGACTCGGAAAGTACTCAGCTGTGACGCACTGACCATGGTCGGGCATAGCGCCAGTAAAGCTATTGAGGCTGCAGTGACCGCATATTGCCGTGTGCATAAGGGCGGCCATGGACTTCGAGCCCGTTTTGATCGCGATCGCGGCGCGATGATTGTCAACCGTTCGCTGACTGATACCGAGGTCGGCAGCGATGTTCTTTGCGGGATGCCCGGCAAGGATGAGGTTCAAGATTTGATGCTGCCGATCGGTCAGACTCGCTACCCGAATGGCCGATAGCTTCAGAAATTCTATGAACCTTGCGGTCTCCTCGAATGAACCCGAGAGCCCGTTGGACACTTGCAAGCAGTTCGTCGCGTCCAACCGGCTTTTCGACAAAATCGACGGCGCCCACCTTCATCGCTCGAACGGCCATCGAAACGTCGGCGTGTCCACTCACGACAATTGCGGGAATCGGATCGCCCATCGCCCGAAGACGCTGGATCAAGTCAATGCCGCTCAGTCCAGGCAACAGCGCATCGACGAGAAGACAGCGTTGCTTATAGGGATGATATGTTTCCAGAAAATGAGGAGCGCTCGAGAAGGCCTCCACGACATATCCGTCGTCTTGGAGCATGTCACGTAACGCGGTCGCGGCACGCTCGGTCGTCGTCGACCACAAAGACTGTTCCCAGCCTGCCGGTCGACCGGCCTTGGAGAATGGGTTTGGCAAGTGAAGTCATGCGAACAGGAGAGAGCCGTCAAGTCTTCCTCACGCAGGCGGATATCGCTGAGGCTCTTCATTCGATCGCGCACGCTCTTCCACTGACGCACCTCTGAGTTTGACTTCGTTGTCAAAATGGCTCTGACGCCGCCAGCTCGCTGACCGACTCTGCTGTTCATTTCAGTGCGAGCGATATCGGCATGCATGAGGATCAAGGACGGCGGATTGAGTTTCCGCCGGAAATGATACGCTCAAGGATGGCAACTACCTCGAGATGCAGTGCGGCATTCTGCGTTGCGGCACCGGCACCGCGATGAGCGGATGCCGCATCGTCGATGACGCCGAGAGCTTCCTTCTCACCCATGATTTCAAGATCACCCAAGGCAAGCAGCAGGGACTCGCAGATCGAGAGCGCCGCCACGCCAGAGGCGATGTTAGTCAGGTCTGTCGGATGGGTCATTGGTTGTCGCTTACTCCAACTGTGGCGCAAATCCGCTGTTTAATCGCTAAATAATAGCCCTATCGGCAGAAGCGACGACTAACCTGGGCTAGCGGAAATTCGATTTCCTGGACCAGCTGGTAACCTCCTTTGGCTGCCAGTATCGTTTCAATGATCAGCCAACATTATAGTTTGTGACCCGCCGCGCCATCGAACATCCTTGAAACGTATGCTGTCGTTCCCCGATGAGTGCGCGACCGGTTAAAAAAATTCCTTAAGGTCGATTAAGATGACGCAAGACGGCGGTCTCCTCGCAAAGAAACTCAACACCTTTGTTCGGTTGTCGGACCGCGAGCAGGAGTGTCTTGCTGAACTTCAATCGACGTCCGTTCACCTTCCCCAGGGCAAGGAACTCATTAGCCAAGGCGACAAGAGACACGACGCTTATATTCTTCAATCAGGATGGGGATGCAGCTTTAAGCTGTTGTCCAATGGCGGCCGGCAAATCATCACGTTTGCCATTCCAGGAGACTGCGTCGGACTGCGAAGCGTATTACTTCGTACCGCAGATCATTCGTTTTCTGCGCTGACCGACGCTGTCGTCAGCCGAGTTGCGGTTTCACAGATGATGAGCATTTTTGCCGAGTTCCCCCATCTCGGCGCTGCGATCTTGTGGGCGACATCGCGTGATGAGGCCGTGGTGGTCGAGCACCTCGCCAGCCTTGGGCGCCGCGACGCGCTTGAGAGGACGGCTCACTTCTTCCTTGAACTCCATGATCGCTTGCGGCTGGTCGGCCTTGCTACGAACGCGGAGTTTGCCTGTCCCCTCAGTCAGTACCTCCTCGCGGATGCACTGGGACTGAGTGCCATCCATATCAACCGTGTGCTGCGGCAGTTGCGCGAGCGCGAGTTACTGACGTTCCACGACCACAAAGTCGTCTTCCATGATGCCGAGCGGCTCAAGGCCCTCGCCGGCTACGAGCAGCCCGAGGAGAGCCCGATTGTTGATCGCGACCTCGACGCCAATAAGCATCGAAGCTAATCCAAATCAGTGCCCCGTTCAGCCAACTCCATTAGCTTTGGCTATCAGATCCTCGCAAAAGCTGTTTGGCGAGAACCTACGGTCTCTTCCCTGGGTTATTTTGAGCGAAATCCCGTAGCCTTCTACCCCTGCAACATTCGACGGTTCAACCGGAGCATCGGCATGCCGCTTAGTACCATCCTCATTATTCTTCTCATTATCTTGCTGCTTGGTGGCTTCAGTGGCCGCTTCGGAGGCTACGGTTACGGCTTCGGCCATGGAGGTGTCGGCGTTATCGGCACGATCCTCATTATTCTTCTCGTTCTCATGCTGCTCGGGCGGATCTAACGGCAAGACATCTCAACGGAGCCACACAATGTCAGAAGCTCAACGCGCCAGCTACGTTTCCCGAGACGCTATCTTAAAGCTCATGTCGAACGATGAGATCGCAAAGGTCAGCACTGCCGAGACGGCGGCTGGGCTGAAGGCGGGAGATCGAGTATCTCGATCTTGAACATCTCGAACACGGAATTCAGCAGGCTGGCCCAGCAGCTACAGTGAACATGGGGCAAGCCGTGCCCCGCAGCGCAGTCTCGAATGAAACTTGGAGCAGAATTTTAGATCAACTTGCCGTCCGACCCTGAGCGTTGACTCAAGGTTTGGGCCGAACGTGGCTTCTCCATTGAATGCCTCTGGCGGTTCGACGAGAAGTTTCTGAGGTCGCTGAGTACTTTCCAGAGTCTGGATGCCAGACGATATCTGCGCGACGAACTCGACTAATCGTCCGGCCCCCCGCCGGTCGATTTCCTTGGGAGATGCTGCCTTCCCCCCCGACAGGACAGCATCAGCACTTTGGCACTCCAAAGCTGCAACCCTCGATCAGCGGCATCAGGTCTAACCCCTCGACCTGATGCCGCTGTCATTCCGACGTCCCCGCATCGGCAGATTGAGAGATGTGAAGTCCGGGATAATGGGTGAGCATCCCGGAAAAGAAATAGTTTGGCTGGTGCAGTGTCGAAAGGCAGATTGCGGATCTGACCACAGAAGCGATGACGCAAAAAGAGCATGAGCACACCTGCGCTCATGCTTCTGGTTTTCCGGGGCAGCGGCGTCTAGCTGGCAGAAAATGACGCCGAAGTTGATCGCTGGCGCGACGATCAATTCGTCTTCTTAGTCCCTGTAACCTCGTTCCATTTGTCCCCGAGGTCCTTCTTCACGTCGTCGACCTTTTTCCAAGCGTCGTCCTCCATCTGGACAAACTTTGCTCTGGCAGCAGCGTAATCGGCATCGGGCAAATCGAAAGCCGTCATGAACGGGCATCCACCCGTGCTGACCTGAGCCGCGGCGTAGCGAACACGTGTCGTTCCAGGGCTAGCCCCAGGGCCCACTCGCGCGATCGTGGCGCCCTCATCCATGCGGCATGTTCCTCCTTGCGGAATGTGCTTCATGTCGACGGTGACGTACTTGCCCCCCTCGTTGAGCAGAGGTGACCGTCATCGTGCTGGGCATAAATGCCAACTCGACCCCGGGGTCGGGAGCCTGCGCCTGAGCCGACAGCCCGGAGGCGATAAGGGCAGCGACAGTGAGCGTTCCACATATGGTTCTGCGCATCTCTTACTCCTAGCTCCTCGTTTGACGTGATTGCCTGGGATCTCCTTGCCCGAGGATATGGCCGTCATCCATGATGTGCATCAAGCGTGGGGCCTGACGGCGATGGTCGGGCCTGTTTGGTCGGGGCGAAGTGAGCCCGGCTCGACTATTCACTGGTCACATTCTGGCCCGCTCATCGTTCCCGCCACAGCCAAATGGTAATCGCCGCGCCAGCAATGGCGGCAAGATACAGCATCAGCGGTGTTGGCAAGACACCGAGAATGACAGCGATGTGAAATCCGATGAAGGAGCCCGCGATCCCGACAAGAGCATAGGTGACGTCCCCCATGCCGGTCGCGCCCGATGCCTGCCTGCCGAGCCAGCTGCGGCCGTAGCGGCTGAACACAAGGCCAACAATAATCCCAATTGCGAGAATGACGATCAAGTTCATAACGGCTGTGGTGAGGATGGCCATTGACCTCTCCTGGTCAGTGTTTCGGTTCGACGGTTTCGGCATACTATCGCAATTGTGCTGCGCTGTCGGTCTGTGACACTGGTTGCTCTTTTGGAAATTGGAGGTCTCACCCTAGTATGGCCTCAGTTACCCCAACCGTTCGGAGATGGCAGGATGAGGCATCGGGTCGGCTATGAGCTTCGATATGCTTTTCCGCAAGCGACCCCAGCAATACTGATGCTGAACATCCACTACACCCGTGCCTCCGACCTCGAGGTGCCGGATCACATTATCATCAGTCCCTCCGTACCGATCTCCGGCTACCGCGACGGGTTCGGCAATTGGTGCAGCCGGATCGTCGCTCCGGCTGGACCCGTGCAGATCTCATCGAATGCAATCATACGCGACTTGGGACTTCCCGATCCTGTCGTTGCGGATGCGGCCCAGGTACCCGTTGAGCAGCTTCCGGATGAAGCCATCGTCTTCCTTCTTCCAAGCCGCTTCTGCGACAGCGACAAACTTCTGGACTTGGCGTGGACCGAGTTCGGCGCAGCGAAACCGGGTTGGGGCCGCGTGCAAGCCGTCTGCGATTTTGTGCATCAGCGCATCACGTTCGGCTACGAATTTGCGCGCCCGACGCGGACCGCGTCCGAGGCTTACCAGGAGGGTCAAGGTGTCTGTCGCGACTACGCCCACCTGGCCATAGCATTCTGCCGTGCGCTCAATATCCCGGCCCGTTACTGCACGGGATATCTCGGTGACGTCGGCACGCAGCCTCCCTATCCGCCTGGCGATTTTGCGGCCTGGTTTGAAGCATTTCTCGATGGCCATTGGTACACTTTTGACCCGAGGAACCATGTTCCGCGCATCGGACGGGTCCTCATCGCGCGCGGGCGAGATGCAGCAGACGTCGCGATCATCACAACCTTTGGCCCCAATACGCTTGAGGGCTTCCGAGTGTGGGCGGATGAAGTCTGAACCACCGTGCCATTTGTCTGATCGACAACTGCTCGTTCAATTTGATATCCAGCTGGCAGGCACTTGACGCAAATCAACGCGCTATTTGGTGCAAAATCCGATATACTTTTTTGTTCCGTGTCCACAAAAGCTGCGGGCGGTCCTTTCAATTCTCGCGAGCCAATCCCCCGAGGTTCGTGGTGGCCCTTATTGAAGACATACTATCGCTGTGGATCCGGCAGGCGGCCTCCCACCGCTCGTCCGGTCCGCGCGCAAAATTCTCTGCCAATTTCGGCTGGTGTCTGGCGCGAGCCAGAGAACGCGTGAGGTGAGTGATGGGTAATTATGGTTTGTTGCACTACGCGGTCATTTTTATCGTCGTCGCTCTGGTCGCGGCTGCCATTGGGTTTGGCGGCGTGGCGGGCGTCGCCATGGAAGGCGCACGACTCCTATTCTGGGTCTTCATCATTCTGGCCGTGATTGCGTTGCTCGGTGGAATTGTCCGCCGCGGCTGACTAGGCTGCGTTCTCAGCGTCGAGTTTCACAACACGCAGCGCATTCCGGCACTCCGTGGTCCCGAGGCTGCGAGCGCACACGACGGAGCCAGGGTTTGGATCGGCCTTTGGCAGCGGAAGGAGTGCCTATGAGTACGCGTCAAGATAACCAGAACGCAGACATTCGGGAGACTTTTGCCCCTCATTCTGCGCGGACGCTGCCCGATATCAAGCTCATCAGCCATTCCAACATTTTCTATTGGTGGCCGGCGTGGGTCGCGGGATTTGCGATGGCGCTGATCAGCTACGTGCAGGGCCGCGACGTGTCGATCGTACCTGAGTTTGTGGAACGCATTCACCCAAGCAACAACCCAGGCATCTTCTTTATCGCCGTCCTCATCCTGCTCATCATCTTTACAACCACCAAACTTCGCGGGATCTATTCCGTTGTTTCCGTCGTCACGTTTGCCTTCTTCGTCGTGCTCTTTGCTTGGTTCGGATGGTGGGATGATATCCTGCGGATCATCCCGCAACTCTCGGCACGCGCGAACATGGGATTTTACCTGCTATTCTCGACCGCGCTGCTGCTTGTGTGGCTGCTTGCCTTCTTCGTATTTGATCGGCTGACCGTCTGGCGTATCCGCCCAGGACAAATGGTCGAAGAGCGACTGATCGGTGGCCAAGCCCGCAGCTACGACACCAATGGTCTCGTCTTTGAGAGGCGGGGACAAGACCTGTTCCATGACATCATCCTAGGTCTAGGCGCCGGCGACCTGACGCTCACAATCGGTGGAGCGAATGAAGAGACGATCCAAATTCCCAACGTGCTATTCGTGAAAAGCAAGGTGAAAGCAATCGAGCGGTTGATCTCGGTAAAACCGGAAGTGGTTCGCGACAATCAAGTCTAGCCGATACGTCCGCCGCTAGATTCGATCCGGATCGGGCTTCTGATCTGACTTTGAATATGAGAAGCGAAAAAAGAAGAGGAATGACTACCATGAAGAATATGGTCGTTGGTGCCTTGATCATAGGCGTGGCCGTGCTGGGCTATCTGTATTATCAAAGCCGACAGAATACGGTCGAGATCACACTCCCAGACGTGACCATCAAGAAGAATTAGTGCTTCGGATGTCGTGAGCGCCTTCGTGGTCACAACTGTGAATGGCCACGCGACTTGAGGTACTCGGCTTCGTTAAACGCACTGAGCACAGTGACGGCTGATCAGGAGTACTGGGCATGAAGGGCTTTGTCGGCGACATCGAAGAGTTGACGGAAGATAACGGCGATTATCGGCGCGTGCTCTACACGGGTAAGAACCTGCAGCTCGTTCTCATGTCATTGGCGCCTGGTGAGGAAATTGGCGAAGAAGTCCACCAGAGCGGAGACCAGTTCTTCCGCGTAGAAAAGGGGAAAGGTGAGATTTGGATCGACGGCAAGATGACGAAAATCAAGAGCGACGACGCGTTTCTTGTTCCGGCTGGCGCGCGCCACAATGTGATCAACACCAATCACAAGCCGCTGAAGCTCTATACGCTCTATAGCCCGCCGCAGCACCACGACAAGTTCACAGCCACTACAAAGGCTAAAGCGGAAGCCGCGAAGGAGCACTTCGACGGAAAGACGACGGAGTAGCGGTCTCATCGACCACGAGGATCTCCTTCGCGCGAGGTTCCATGGAATTCAAAGACTATTATAACGTCCTAGGTGTGGAGCGGAGCGCGACACAGGACGAGGTAAAGCGAGCCTATCGCAAGCTTGCCCGCAAATTCCATCCTGACATCAACAAGGACCCGGGCGCCGAAGCGCAGTTTAAGGAGATTGGCGAGGCCTACGAGGTACTCGGCGACGCTGAGAAGCGCGCAGCCTACGACCAACTAGGCAAAAATCTGAAGGCGGGCCAAGAGTTCGACCCGCCGCCGGATTGGGATCTTGGTTTTGAGTTCTCCGGCGCTTCCTCCGGGCCCTCCGGCGCAGAGGCCAGCGCCTTCTTTGATGCGTTGTTTGGCAGAATGCGTCGGCCTGAGCAGCCGTACCAAGGCGGCGCGGAGTTTCACGCGCGGGGTGAGGATCACCATGCCAAGATCCTCATCGAATTGCGCGATGCTCTTGAAGGGGCCATACGCGCGATCTCATTGCGCGTGCCTGAAATCGATGCAACGGGCCATGTCACGCTCCGGGATCGGACTCTTAATGTCGAAGTTCCAAAGGGCGTTACGGAGGGCCAGCATATTCGCCTGAAGGGCCAGGGAGCTCCCGGGATCGGCCGGCTCCCGGCAGGTGATCTTTATCTCGAGGTCCAGTTCCGCCCCGATCCGCTTTATCGGGTCAAGGGGCGTGATCTCTATCTCGATCTGCCGTTGGCGCCTTGGGAGGCCGCACTTGGCGCCAGCGTGAAAATACCGACACCGATGGGACCGATCATGCTGAAGATCCCACCGGCATCCCCTCAAGGGCGTGAGCTACGCGTCAAAGGCCGTGGCATCCCAGCGGCCGGGCCGGGAGATCTCTATGCCGTTCTCAAGATTGTTCTGCCACCGGCCGACACTGAGAAGGCGAAGCAGATCTACGAGGATATGGCGCGTGAACTTTCCTTCGATCCGCGCGAGAAGTTCGGAGTCTAGATCACCATGACCGGCAAGACCTCATCCACCATTCCGTCCGAGATCATCGAGACGGGCGCGGCCTGCACGATCGAGGAACTCTGCCTCGTCTGCAATGTCGAAGCCGAATGGATCTCTGAATTGGTTGAGCATGCCGTGATCGAGCCAATAGCGGAAACGGGACCGAACTGGAAGTT
Organism: uncultured Alphaproteobacteria bacterium; assembly: GCA_963708775.1. Classification (GTDB taxonomy): domain Bacteria; phylum Pseudomonadota; class Alphaproteobacteria; order Rhizobiales; family Hyphomicrobiaceae; genus JAGVSR01. Next base: position 11,282 of record CAVPTI010000018.1, read on the forward strand.
TGCCAGCCTCAGCATTGTCCGTGTCGCCAAGGCGAAGCGCCTTAAACATGATCTCAGCTTGAACACGCCTGGCGTGGCGCTGGCACTCGACCTTCTGGATGAAATCGAGAAACTGCGGTCTCGGTTAAAAACTCTTGGCTAGCCAGTTACCGGCCCATGCCAATCGGATGTCACCGCGTGCGCCGATTGCCGATCATGCTCCTCGCGATGCTATCTCGTAGCGTTGGTATCATCGAAGGTGAGCATGCAAAGGAGAAGCATTCCATGGGCCGGGTACTTTGCTCCTTGGCTTAAGAAACCGTAAAGCGTTCAATAACCGCAGTCATAACTTTCGTGTGCATCTGGCCATCTCGGGCAGCCTCCGGGCGCGTGTTGAATGGGCGCCAACTTCCCACCACGTTCCACCAAGTTCCAATCGAGAGAAATCGGCCTGAGTGCGATCATCTTCGTCGTGCTCCCCATGCTGTTTGCGCATTTGACAACGGTTGGACTTGGTTATGTCGAGCGGTCCGTTGTGGTGATCGAAAGCGCAGTCCGAAATGTCGGGGTTGCTCTCGTCCTTGCAAGAGCCCTTTTGAGCCCGGCCGAATTGGCGATCGGCGCCAGTTTTCTGATCGGCCACTTCCTAAACGAGCTGATCATCATGATTAGCTACGCAACACTCGTTCAGCGAGAGAATGCCAGTCAGATAGCCGGCCAGCGCCGCGATGGCATCGGCGCTCAAACAAACAGTTTGGCGGTTGTCCCGCTCCATCGGAGAATTCTATCTCAAGTTTTCAACCCCGTTGAACTTCGGATCGCACCACGATCTCCGCAAAAAAGTGTCCATGCCCCCACCCTGCTGCCGTGCGCCGGAATGGTAGCCAAGTTTCAATCGAGTCGCAGACCTGTCAGCAATCTAACCACAAGAAGGAGGGCTCAGCCTTGAGCCCTCCGTCTACTTCTCTGGACGACGACGGTCAGAGGCCCTTCAACCACTGCTCAATTTCAGCCTTAGCTTTGTCCTTGGCATACCCGTAACGCTGCTGGAGGATGCCCTCTAGCTGCTCCCATTTCCGTTAACCCTCGAGCGCTTCGTCCTCGTCCACGCGCTCGATTTCCGCGCCGAGGAAGTCGCCGCGCGACACTATGCCGATCGGCCATTCTCAACGACGGGCAGATGCCGAAATCCGCTGTCGGACATGACCCGCAGCGCGTCGATGGCCCGCGAGCGCGGCGTGATCGTCACGGGAGATCGCGTCATCACGCTCGACAGCGGTGTCCGGGCCGGATCGCAGCATTGAGACAATGCGCGCACCGCATCGCGCCCGGTGAATATGCCGGCGAGCTGGCAAATTCGTCGTGGATCACAAGAACGGATCCCGTTCGCTTCCGGCACATCGCCGTGCACGCCCCTGCACCGTGTCGCCCTCGTTCATGATGAGAGCGTCTTGATCGCGGATGATGCTGAGAAGCTTGCGGTTGGTCAAGGCAGGGTGGCCTCCCGTTTTTCGTTGTCCGGGAGCGCCCACTGCGTGGCCTGGGGAGCGGGCGGCCACGGCCGAGCGCGCCTATGAATCCACCAATTACACCTACGGTGAGGGCTTGCGCTTGATTCAACTCAAGCCGGAGGGGACACGCGGGCGGGTATGGTGGCGGGCATTCAATTTTGAAATCGACGTCATCCTCCGTTCATGGGAAAGGAGTTCGCTCGCATGGTCCGCCCCGTAATCGTGCCGTTGAAAGCTGTCTCCGCCGATGCCCTCGCCGTCCACTCGGACGCTGATGAGCTGGAACTTCCCCTCGATCTTCCGCGTACGCCCGTGCCAGTCTCGCCGCTAGATGTGCACGCTGCTTCGGACGTGCCCCGCGCCGCAGTCTGGCAGCGCCGCGAACCCTCTCTGGCCGAACGCGATTCCTATTCCTCCACAGCCTTGGCTGAACTCCTCGACCGCGCCACCCACGCCTCCATCGCGAAGCTGACGTTAGGCCTGTCGCCCACCTCCCTCATCGGCGCCTATCTCGATTGGGCGACGCATCTGGCGGCCTCTCCCGGCAAGCGGCTTCAACTTGCAGAGAAATCGTGGCGCAAGTGGATGCGCTTGCAGCAGTTCGCGGCCCGTTGCGCCTTCGAGCCGCCCGGCATCGCGCCCTGCGTCACGCCGCTGCCGCAAGACAAGCGCTTCTCTTCGCCCGCGTGGGGCAAGTGGCCCTTTAGCGTATATGCCCAATCGCATCTTCTGGCCCAGCAGTGGTGGCACGTGGCGACGACCGGCGTGCCCGGCGTCTCGATCCAGCATCAGCGCATGCTGGAATTCACCGCCCGCCAAGTGCTCGACGTGTTTGCGCCGTCGAACTTTATCATGACTAACCCCGACGTTCTCGACCGGACTCTGCGCGAGAACGGCCACAATCTCGTGCGCGGGTGGCAGCATTTCGCGGAAGACTGGGACCGGCTTCAGGGCGGCCGTCCGCCCGTCGGCGCGGAGGCATACGCGCCGGGTTGCGACGTCGCCATCACGCCTGGCAAAGTCGTACTGCGTAACGAACTCGTCGAGCTCATCCAATATGTGCCGTCGACGGGCAGGTCCAGCCCGAGCCGGTACTCGTCGTGCCGGCCTGGATCATGAAATACTACATTCTCGACCTGTCGCCGCGGAACTCGCTGATCAAGTATCTCGTCGACAGCGGCTACACGGTCTTTGCGATCTCGTGGAAGCAATCCCGAGCCCGACCGATGCGCGACACCTCGCTCGACGACTACCGCCGTCTCGGCATTATGGCGGCCCTCGACGCTATTGCCGCCATCGTGCCCGATGCCAAGGTCCATGGTGCGGGATACTGCCTGGGCGGTACACTCCTGGCGATCGCCGCCGCGGCCATGGCGCGCAACGGCTCCTCGCCGGCTTCGCCACGCTTGTCCTTCCTCGCCGCGCAGAGTCGATTTTACCGAGCCCGGCGAATTGCAGCTTTTCATCAACGAGAGCCAGTTGCGGTTCCTCGAGGACATGATGTGGGAGCAGGGTTTTCTCGACGCCGAGCAGATGGCGGGCGCGTTCCAACTTCTGCGCTCCAACGATCTCGTCTGGTCACGCATGATGCGCGAGTATCTCCTTGGTGAGCGGACGCCAATGACCGACATGATGGCCTGGAACGCGGATCGACGCGCCTGCCCTACCGCATGCACTCGGAGTACCTGCGGCGGCTCTACCTCGACAACGAACTCGCCGAAGGCCGCTACAAGGTGGACGGGCGGCCGATCGCGCATCCACAACATCCGGGTGCCGATGTTCTGCGTCGGCACCTGAGCCGACCACGTCGCGCCCTGGCGTTCGGTCTACAAATGGACCAGCTCACCGACACGGAGGTCACGTTCGTGCTGACACGGGCGGCCACAATGCCGGCATCGTCTCCGAACCGGGCCATGGCAACCGCAGTTACCGCATCGCAACTCATCACGAGGCCGACATGCACCCCGACGCCGAAACATGGATGGCTGAGGTCCCGGTGCGCGAAGGCTCTTGGTGGCCGGCGTGGGTCGAGTGGCTCGCTGCGCGGTCAGGCCAACCGGTGCGGCCGCCGCCGATGGGGTCACCCGCGTGCGGCTACGCACCTGTCTGCGACGCGCCCGGGCAATACGTGCTCGAAGCGTGAAGGGCGCTCGCCGCCGCACGCGCGGTCATCGACGCTAGGGCTGAGATCGGCAATGCCTGGATGACCTCTTTAGTCGACTTGCCATTCCGTGCCATGCCCTTGCCTGCGGTCGAGAGTTTGACAATAGCCCGACCCGAAATTTGCAAAGCGGGCGCAGGGTGGCCAGGTGGTCGGTGTGTTATGCTCTGTTGAAACCGGTGCAGTGGAGACAGACTAAACAGCCTCAACCGTGCCTGCGCGATTGTCAGATCTTTGGATGACCGAAGCGATTTTAAATCGGAGCAGCCAATGAACAACGGCGAAATGGGCTATGGAATGGGTTTTGGTATGGGCCTTGGGGGTCTCTTCGGTCTTCTTGCCATTGTGCTCGTTGTTCTGTCCATCGCTGCACTGATCAAGTATCTCGGGAAGTGAGGGAGCTCCTGAATGTCTTACACGATTGACCGAATGATCTCTGGTGCGAGCGTTGATGAAGTTGACGCGCGTACCCGCGCGGCGCTTGCTGAGCACGGATTCGGTATACTGACAGAAATTGACGTCAAGGCGACGATGAAGAAGAAACTCGACGTTGAAATGCCGGCTTACCGTATACTCGGCGCTTGCAATCCGAGCATGGCCCACCAGGCCATCGGGATCGAACCGCGCGTCGGAGCGATGTTGCCTTGTAATGTTATTCTGCGAGAGGTTGCGGACGGGGTCGAAGTCAGTGCAATCGATCCCATCGCGTCGATGCAGTCGATCGACAACGCCGAGTTGAAGTCGGTTGCCGGAGAAGTTCGCAAACTTCTGTCGATGGCTGTCGCAGCGATCTGAGGTGGGCGGTGGCGAGAATTAGCAAGGAAGTCCGTCAGCAGATCCTGTCCGGTCGGAAGTTTAAACGACCACTGTCAGAAAATGACAATAAAGGCCGCGTCACAGCGGTCAACCCGTTGTCGCATGCTCGTAGATATCTTCCTCCTGCGCATTGTGAATGCGCACAAGGGACTCGATGGACTCGATGACTCGCTGCGCATCTCGAATGAGATAGCGATCAGCGTCCTCGGGCTTAAGGCCTTCCGAAAGCCGCGTCAGCAACCGTGCGAGGTGGAGGATCTCACGATGTGCCCGGCTCATCGCGGCCAGGCCATGCCCGTCATGCAGAAACTTCGCGAGACGCGGATAGATGCGACCTTCATCATCGCGCTCGTGCTCAACAACCTTGATGTTACGAAGCCAGCAGCTTCGCGAATGAGACCCGCTGCGATCTCCTGGGGGGCGCATCATCGAGCGCATCGGCAATTTCACGAAGCCGGTCAAGCGAAGCGTCCAGCTAACAGTGCTCTTGTTGCAGGGCCCGTACGGCTGCCGGTTGCATGGTTTCACGACCGAGCCGCCATTCCGGCGTCAGTGCGCGCAGAGCATTCAGAATGACGGCCACATCGATCGCTTCCTGGGTCAAGGCGCCGGCGACCGGAGTCAGACAGCCGAACGCCGCCGCAATCATGGCGATGCCCGAAAGTCGCAATTCCGACAGTGATGCTCTGGATCGCGATGACGTCGGGCACGCCGTGCAATGGGACGGCCTGGGAAACACGATCGAGGCGATCGACGAGAATGACGACGTCGGCTGCCTCTGACGATGCGCTGGCCCCGCGGGCGCCCATTGCAATGCCAACATCCGCGGCTGCAAGCGCCGGGGCGTCGTTGATTCCGTCGCCCACCATCAGGGTCGGATGCAAGCGCTGCTCGAAAGCGACCGCGTCCACCTTGTCTGACGGCTCCCGGTCGGCCAGCACGGCATCCAGATCGAGAGCGGCGCCGATGGTCTCGGCCGCATCTGCCCGATCGCCTGTGACCATGACAATTCGACGGACGCCGGCGGTGCGCAGGGATTGAACAGCTCGTGGGGTCTCACGACGCAGCTCATCGCCGAGGAGAATGGCGCCGATCACGCGCCCGTCGACCGAGACGAAGACACTCAGGGCGGACCGCCACGACGCGCGGCGCAGGGCCCGGACGGCCCACGCATCAGGCTTCCAGGTCCACATACGAGTTGACGCGAACCAGCCTTGACCACTCTGCCCGAGATCCTTCCCTCAAGGCCCGAGCCCATGGTCTCACGCACCTGGTCGGGCACCATCGAGCGTCAGCCCCCGGGAAATAGCCGCCTGACGATTGCAGCGGCGACAACATGTTGCGAGGCCTGCTCCAGTGAGGCGGCCAGCCGAAGCACTTCATCCGGAATTCTCTCCAGGCGCCGTCTCAACAGCAACGAGACGAGCTCCTCCAACGGTCAATGTGCCGGTCTTATCGAACATGACGGTATGCGTTCTGGCTAGCGCTTCGAGCGGTCCACCGCCTTTGATGAGGATGCCGAGCCGGGCCGCGTGCGAAACTCCTGCGATAAAAGCCACAGGTGCCGCCAAGGATCAACGGACATGGGGTTGAGGCGACGAGCACGGCAAGTCCTCGTATCGGGTCGCCAGACAAGCAGCCAGGCCGCTGCCCGCGATGGCCAACGTGACAGGCAACAATATGAGAGCGTAACGATCGGCGAGGCGAATGAACGGCGCCTTTGCCGTCTGCGCGGCAGTAACAAGCCGGACGATGCCCGCGTAGGTACTTTCGCCAGCGGTCGCACTCGCCCTGAGCTCGAATGTTGCTCCGGCGTTGATGGTGCCGCTTCGGACCATTTCTCCCATGTTGCGGGTCACGGGTATCGGTTCACCGGTCAACGCGGCTTCGTCGATCGTGGCGCTAGCCGCCAAGATGATGCCATCGACAGGGACGACCTCGCCGGCGCGAACGAGAATGGTGTCGCCAATTACAACGAGCTCAATCGGCACATCCTCAATCGCGCTGTCGTTACGTCTGTGAGCAAGCCGAGGCGCACGATCGACAAGGGATTTCAAATCGCGCTCGGCGCGAGCAACAGCGAAATCCTCCAGAAGATTGCCGCCCGCATACATGACCGCGACGACAACACCGGCCAAAGGTTCGCCTAGAAGAATTGCCGCGGACATTGAGATGAACGCAACGGCATCGACGCCAAGTCGGCCCGCAAGAAGATCTCGCACTATTGAGATCGCAAGGCCAATAATCACCGGTACAGTTGCAATGGCCCAAAGGCGATCAGCCCAAACCCCGTACCCATAAATCCAGACGAGAGTGCCCACAGACAGGCCCGCGACTGCAATTGTAAATAAAGCTCTTCTGACGAAACGATCTGTTATCACGTGGTTCATTCCGTCGCCTTGCTGCCACGTCACTGGATCGCCCATCTTACCGGGGTTCATTGATGCTTCGTCCCGTCCTTCTGCCCCGCATTCTGTTGGCTCCAAGACCTCCCGAAAATCACTTGGAGAATAGGAATGGCAGAACCGGTGCTTTCTCTTTCATTTCACGCTTAGCGGCTCAGCAGGACTGGCACTGAGCTCAGGGTCACGACCTTCAGTGCCTGGCTTCCAAGAAGGGCTCTCTGTAATCCACTTCTTCCGTGGGTCCCCATCACGATGAGATTACAGCTTCGATCTTGGCAGGCTTTCAAGATGCCATCCGCTGGACGTTCGTCAACAATATGCACCGTGTCGCAGCTTAGACCGAGGTCCAAGGCGGATTTCTGAGCACGAGCCAGATTCGATCGGCGCTGCCTTTCGCGTTGTCTTCGTAACGGGCGATGTCAGCCGGCCAAGGAACCGGGGAATAGAAACCGGTCGGATACATTTCGGTTACGGTGACAAACGTGACCTTCGACTGAAAGGCTTTTGCAATCGCCAGGCCGTGACTTACTGCGCGATCCGCCAGCTCCGACCCGTCCGTTGCGATTAGGATATGGCGATACATTGTGGCACCTTTGAACGGGCTAGGGGCGTGGCGCCGCGCACATATAATGAGAAACAGACAATGTAACCCAACCAGTGCTAATCAGATGGGTCTCTTGGTGTTCGTTCCACTGGCAATGAACAACATATACTTGGCTAAGGGCCTCTTGAAAAAAAGGAGATAGGCCACGTGCATGCCGACGAAGAGCAGCATTATGTTGGCAAAGAACTCATGCGCTTCGCTCAGCAGCCCCTCCTCGTCGCGGCCATGTTTGGCTCCGTTGTCGTCAGCATAAGCCCCAGCAACCAAGTCCGCGTTAGCCAAGCCTAGGGCATCTCCTTGATCGAGTGCAATCCCCGTACCGGTCGCGGCAAGCAAGCTCAGGGCGATACCCAGAAGAAGGCTCTTGCTGATGGCCGGGTGGGTAAGCGCATTGTTCAAGTTCAGCCCTTCGAACGACGGATAGAACCGCATGAGCCCCACTTGTCGCTCTCCGCTCAGGGCCCAGAGCAGCCGAAGCATGATGACCGCAGCCACACCGTAGCCTAGCCACGCGTGAATAATCCCCAGTTCGCCTGTCAGATATGCAAGGACAGATAGGGTTGCGAGAATGGCGTGATAGATACGGATTCGGCTCATCATTATCGGTCTGAAGCCTCTAAGTCCGCTGAGTCCCTTTGATAACTTATGCTAGAGGGCCAAAATGGATGGCCACTTGATATTGCGCAAAGTGCTGGAGGTGCCACATCTCGCACACTTGTTCCATTGTGGCCAACTAGGGACGGGGGTGACGATGATTGAGATGCTTTTCAAGGGACATCATTTCAGTATCGGTGCCTCCGTAATTGCTGCTGTTGCAATCGCGGTGTTCTTCTTTGGTGCAGCGGGCTGGATGCCAACCGAGGAAGGGTATCTGACATCGTCCTTCACGCTCATGTATGCTCTCTTGACCTATCTGGTCCTGCAGATGGTCTCTCATATCTTCTACCATCCACCCTCACGGCGCCAGATGCTGGTTGACATGCTTTCCTCGCTGTTACCCGTGGTGATCTTACTTTACGTCCTTGTCGACTATTCTCGCGGTAATCTCGCCGTCTCGACATTCCAGCTCAATGCAGCCCTTCTAACAATTTATGCGATGACGCTGGATCTTCTCGTCGATATTGGCCTTATGCTCTGGCCCCGGCAGTGATGGCGTAGGTCGTCGATGGCTGCAATTCTTGGACTGAAGCGGGTGGCTGCTGGTTCCGAGAGGCATTTAGTTTTGGCCTGAAGGGTGAGCATCGGATGAGGTGTCAGCTCAGGGAATGCTGCCTTACCCATCGTGACAGCTCTTGGAGCAGCGGTCATGCCGTACGCGACCAACGACGATTTGCCACCATCAATCAAGCTGCACTTGCCCCCTCATGCCCAGGACATTTTTCGCACAGCCTTTAACAGCGCGTGGATCCTACAGAGTTAAAGAATCCTGGCGCCTGGACGAAGTTGCACACCGTGTTGCCTGGGCGGCGGTGAAGCAGCGCTACCGGAAACTGAACGGACAATGGATCCTGCGGGAGAGGCCAGACTAAGATGTCTGCCTTGGTGTGATGGGCGATCATGTCTTCGCCGCCTGTCAGCTATTGCTCGCTCAGTATTTTACAGTACTTCGGCTCAACGGGGTCGATTCGTGGTCTGTGACGCCCTGGTGATTCAGGTGCTGACGGTAGGAATTCCAATCCATATTCAAGGGCGGATTTTTGTGTTCCTCGTCCAGGATGCGGATCAGTCCTTTTTTGCGATCTTCGTAATTCTCATTCCAGGCTCGAGAACCGCGGAGCTTTAAAGAATAGTAAACGACCCACCGCTGCAAAGCGGACGAGCCGTATTCGTCCATGGCGCCTTCTATGATTGTGTCGGCTTGGTATTGGGTGCAGCGCTGCTACCAGCGACGCCACCACTTCAGCGCCGAAAAAGTCGCTTCAGAGCGGCAAGTGGTCTCCCGCTTACGCACCATAGTCAGCCCATTTGAGATCGTCATAGGTGACGGGGCACGTGTTCACCGCGGCTTGTCCGAGGACGGGGATCATAGCCGCGAGGTGGGTTCGGTTGTTGAAGCGCCACTCGAACTCCGCGAGCGTTCGCACCATGTGCTTGCGGCGGACAGCACGGTAAGTGCCCACGATGGAGCTCTTGATGTTGCCGAGGATCGTATTCACCCACTTGAAGGCGGGGTGGCGGGCAGCGCAGCGACCCGACCCTGTGATGATGACCATGTGATCGCTCCCAGCATCTGTGACGCCCTTGAAGCAGGCAAGGCCATCCGTGACCACGGTTGAGCCCGCCGCGATCAAGCGCTTGGCCAGTGACTTCATGCGCTTGCGCTTGAACCGGGCAATGCGTCGGATTTTGAGCCGCTTAGGCTTGCCGTCGTCCGTGGTCTCGACGGCAGCGATGATGGGCGTCTTGCCAGGACTGCCACGTCCCGTCTTTCCGCCCGAACGCTCGCCGCCCAGATAAGCATCGTCCATCTCGATGCGCCCGTGCAGCCGATCCCTGTCGCTTGAGCGGCGCATGACCTCGGCCAGCTTCGTCTTCATCTTCCAGGCCGTGGTCTGCGTGACACCGAGACGCCGACCGAGCTTAATCGAGGAGATTCCATGCTTGGACTGCGTGAGGTGGTACATGGCCCGGAACCATGTGGTCAGCGGCGCCTTCGTGGCCGCGAAGATGGTTCCCGCAATCGGCGAAGTCTGCGTGCGGCAGGCCGAACACTGGAACTTGTCGCGGGTGGCGATGTGGCTGTGCCGGCGACTTCCACAGTGCGGGCAGACGAAGCCATTGGGCCAACGCCAGGCGATGATCGCTGCCCGACACTTGCCTTCCGATCCGTAGAGGGCATCGAACTCGGCCTCTGAGAGGCCCTTCTGAAACTGAACCCGATTGCGAGCCATGGCGCATCTTCCTGCCAAAGCTCTTCAAATCTCTGATTCACGTGGCCAGATCACGGCTGACTATGGTGCGTAAGCAGGAGTGGTCTTGTATTCAGGACGTCCTTCGGCTCAAGCCACCCTCGTCGCGCCTGTCCGATCCCATACCGCATCATATCAAGCCCCATAATCGAATGGGCGTCGTTCGCAATCGAGACCAAGACACGCATTTCCTTCGCCATTTTGCAATGAATGTCGTCGAGGTCTAGACGGGCCGGGTGTGCATTCAGTTCGAGAAAGCACCCACGCTCCTTCGCGCCTGAAACGACTTGCTCGAGATTTACGGAAAGCGAAGTACGTTCTCCCAAAAGACGCCCCGAAGGATGCGCAAGAATTGTGAAGTGTCGGTTGTCCATGGCCTTCAAGATTCGCTCGGTCTGCTGCTTTTCGTCGAGATCGAACTTATAGTGGACTGCTCCGACTGTGAAATCGAGCCGGTTCAGGATCCGGTCGGACAGGTCGAGCGAGCCGTCAGCCAAAATGTCGACCTCCGCGGACTTGAGGATGCAGATGCCGTCGAGCTCCTCGTTCAGCCGATCGATTTGATCGAGTTGCTTCGAGAGGCGCCGCTCGTCCAGACCGTGCGCGATCGTGGCGTGCTTGGTGTGATCCGTTATGGCAAGGTAGCGGTAGCTGTGTTGCACTGCGGCTTCTGCCATTTCGCGCAGATCGTTCTTCCCGTCCGAAGCGGTCGTGTGCACATGCAGATCTCCACGCACATCCGCAATGGTAATCAGCTTGGGTAGCTGCCCTGCCGCGGCCGCTTCTATTTCTCCGCGATTCTCTCGCAGCTCCGGATCAATGTAGGGAAGACCAACGGCGGAAAAGACATCTCGCTCTTGTTGGCCGCCGATACGCCTGGCTCCACGGAAGACGCCATATTCGTTGATCTTTAATCCCCGGGCCTGGCCGAGCTTTCGGATGGCGATGTTGTGGGCTTTCGAGCCTGTAAAATAGTGAAGAGCGGAGCCGAAGCTTTCCTTCGGCACGACGCGCAAATCGACCTGAACGCCGGACTGCAGTATGACCGTCGCCCGCGTGGTGCCCTTTTCCGATACCGTCGCAACCTCGTCGTATGTGAGGAAATAATCGATGATGGCTTTAGGTCGTTGGCCCACCGCAAGAATGTCGAGATCGCCGACTGTTTCCTTGCAACGCCGGTAGCTGCCGGCTACCGCGACTTCGCGGAGGCCCGGCGCGTCACCCATATAAGTCAGGAGGGAGGATGCGATTTCGGTCGCCGTCGGGATCCGCATCCGGGTTTCGGTACTGCGCGACTTTTTCAGCGCATTGCTAATCTTCGTCTCGAGCTTCTCGCTGAAACCGCTGAGGGCCTGGATCTTGTGTGCTGCTGCCGCGCGTGACAGTCCATCCAACGTTTTGATCCCAAGCTTCTCATAAAGGGCATGGACGCGCTTCGGGCCGAGACCGGGAACTGCCGTGAGCGTGGCGAGTGTCGACGGCGTTCGTGCCTCGACCGCCTCCAGCGCCTTGAGATGCCCGGTTTCAATAATCTCTCGCATCTTGCCTGCCAGATCTTCGCCAATGCCGGGCAGGTCCTCAAAGTCAGCGCCGGCGCGAAGCATGTCCGCTGCATTCTTTGGAAGATCCTCGATAACCTCTGCGGCACGGCGATAGGCACGAATGCGAAACGGATTGGCGCCCTCAATTTCGAGGAGATCCGCGAGCGTTTAGAACATCTTTGCAATGTCAGAGTTATGGATCGTCATGACGGCACGCTCACATCAGAGCGGCCGCACTGGAGGGCTGTCCGAATTCAGTCGGGCATAATACTGGGCGCATTCCAGCTCGCGTCCTCTGATGACACGCTGACCGGAGCAGGGGCCCGATCCTTCCGTCACGATGGTGCACTGCTGCTCCGGCGCTCCTCTCCTGTGGTAGTAAAGAACAACCCAGTCGCTTGTCTTACCCAGATCGTGCGCCGTCTTGGTGTTGGAAAACAGAGCGGTGAACTCCCAGTCGCCGCGACGGGTGTGCAGGACCGGTAACCACGGCTCCGCTGTCGGATTGAAGCGCTTCGGAGCTATTTTGCGCAGTGTTCCCGCATCCGACTTAGCGCGATATTCCCGGTCGACATCGAGCAGCATGGCGACCGGCGCAGCATGATGGTGATCCGGGGCGATAGCGGCCTGCCGCACGCGGCGATGCCCGAGGCGTTCGTTGAGTGCAATCCGGATGGCCGTAGCTCGCCGCGGACCGACGCCGGGAACCGTTTCAAGACGCCCATCGTGTGCTGCGACCTCCAGAGCCTCAAGCGTGTCGACATCGAGAATGTCGTGGATCTTAGCTGCCAGTTCAGGACCGACACCGGGTAGCGTCTGGAAGAGCAGTTCAGGTTCGAGGTCGCCTTTCAGCCGCTCGAGTTGACTCCAGCGCCCGGTGACCAGCATTTCTTTGATCGCAGAGGCTAAGCCGCGGCCGATCCCGGGCAAGGCATCCAGAGCCTCAATACCTCCCTCCGCGAAGACCTCCTCAATGGGTTTCACCAGCTGATCGATCGTATCGGCGGCGCGAACATAGGCCCGGACGCGAAATCCGTCGGCCTCCTGCAATTCGAGCGCTTCGGCCATCTCGCGCAGTTTGGATGCGACAGCTCGGTTGGTCAGGCTCTGCATGGCAGACAGTCCGTTCCTCGCGCGCATTAAACGTCGCGATGATTTTATTGATCCAGGATTTCAGCAATCAACGATCTGACACTTTGCTCTTGGGACGGGTCATAGCGGAATTCTACGCGGAGCCTGGCCCCGGTAGCATTTCCACCGGGACTAAGTCACGACGGAATGCCCTTCTCAATGATGCTCAGATACGGCGGCTACTTCTTCACCGGTCAGTTGCCGGGAGGCAGAATGCGAGATATCGCCGAGGCTCAGCATGCCCACCATCCGCTTCTTGTCATCGATCACCGGCAGGCGCCGAAATCTGCTTTTGCTCCATGATGCGCACGGCGTCTTCAAGATCTTCATCGTCACGGCAGTACACATTTCCTGTCGACATCACTTCCCGCGCGGTCAGCTTGGAAGGATCTCGTCCATTTGCAACTGCACGAACTGCGATGTCGCGATCCGTTACCATGCCTATCAGCCGATCGTTTTCGCCTACAGGAAGTGCTCCAATGTCGAATTCGCGCATCCTTCTCGCCAGATTCTGTACGGTTTCAGTTGGTTGCGCCCATTCCACTTTCTTGTGCATCGCGTCTCTGACTTTCATGGCACACTTCATAACGTTCACTGACGATACGTTGGATTTAAACATTCTCCACCGGATGCCCGAGAAAGCATTGACTACGGTCAATTGGCCATAGGTGTAGCCGTTTAGCTAAGGGACGTCAGAACACTTGGCAGATCAGTCAAATGCACCATGGGGTCTTGATCTCAAGGAGGTAACCAATCCTCCGGCCGTATCGTCTATTGACCAAGCCATCACTCGGCGCGCAGATTTTGCGGATGTTTGCAAACAGTTCGATCAAGCTGTTCGATGTCGCGGGGACCGCAGTTCGGGTTCATCCGACGTTCTTTCTTCTGTTGATCTGGATCGGCGCGGTCCGCTTCATGGATGGCGGTGCCTGGAGCGCCCTGACCGGCATCGCTTTCGTCATCGTTCTCTTTGCCTGTGTCGTGCTTCACGAGTTCGGCCACATCATGATGGCCCGAAGATTCGGAATCGCGACGCCCGATGTGACCCTGCTTCCGATCGGAGGAGTTGCTTCGATGGAACGCTTGCCGGAGAAGCCGCGGGAGGAGATCCTCGTGGCTCTTGCAGGTCCAGCCGTCAATCTGGTGATTGCGACGATCTTGATTTTGCTCCTCGGAGACCAGCTCGATCTTTAAAGATTTGCGCAGATCGAAGCACCAAAGCCCGGTCTTCTCGAGCAGATCGCAATCGCGAACCTTGTCTTAGTTGTGTTCAATCTGATCCCGGCGTTTCCGATGGATGGTGGCCGGGTCCTGCGGGCCATCCTGACGTTGAAAGTTGGCTACACCCGGGCCACTCGCATGGCAGCGACATTCGGACAGGCACTGGCCGTTCTTTTTGGCGTGGTGGGGCTGCTCGGGAATCTGTTCCTCATCCTGATTGCCATTTTCATCTTTCTCGCGGCCTCCGGCGAGGCGAACTTCGTGGAGATGAAGGACCACGCGCGCGGCCACATCGTTCGCGACGCGATGATCCAGAGTTTCGAGGTTTTGCCGACAAACGCCGACGTGGATGCCGCCGCAGCGCTGCTGCTGAGGACGTCACAGCAGGAATTCCCTGTCGTCGATGGACCGGGGGCGCTCCGGGGCGTGCTGACGCGAGAGGCGCTGATCGCAGCCTTGTCCACCACGGGAGGAAGTACGCCCGTGCTCGACATCATGGCCAAGGACGTACCGACCGTTTTAGAGGATAGCGCTCTGGATCCGATAATAAAGATTCTGATGCGAGGCGACACTCCGGCCGTTGGCGTGGTCGACCAGCAGGGGCGCCTGAGAGGTTACGTGAATGCGCAGAACCTAGCCGAGTATTTTTGGATACGCTCGGCGCAGACAAAATCGACTGCCTAAAATCGGTCTGGCAGCCCTCGCGGGCGTGGCGGGTTTAAATCCTGGTCGTTTGAAAGGAGCATGACCATGTCGCTCATGTTGACGTCCCCCGCATTTGTGGAAAACGGACCAATCCCGGCGCGGTACACATGCGACAGTGAGAATGTTTCACCGCCGCTCGCGTGGAGTGGCGCGCCTCCTGGGACGCAAAGCTACGTGCTCATTGTGGATGACCCTGATGCGCCCGACCCGCAGGCTCCAACAATGACGTGGGTCCATTGGATTGTGTACGACCTGCCGGCGAATGCGACTGAACTTGCTGAAGGCGTCGGGGCTCTGCCGGGGCATGCGAAAAATGGCATCAACGATTGGAAGCGCAAAGCCTACGGAGGGCCGTGCCCACCGGTCGGCCGACACAGATACGTACACAAGCTGTACGCGCTCGACACGGAACTCGGCACGCTGACGTCGCCGACTAAGCAACACGTGCTCGACGCAATGCAGGGGCACGTGTTGGCCGAGTCCGTTCTGATTGGGACCTATGCAAGACACAGTTCTTGAAGATGGGAGTAGACCCATAACCCGCTCGGGACCGCATCGAGAGTACCGTTCCGCTGTTTGGGCTAGGCGAAAATAACTTTGTG
>CAVPTI010000019.1:0-17094 GCA_963708775.1 uncultured Alphaproteobacteria bacterium
GTCTGGAGATAGCCGCGAGTGGCGGATCGCATTCGAGCAATGAGGACGGCTCGTGAATGACGAGCGGACGAAAGAACCGGGCTAAATCCGGCGTGCTTCTGACCCCCAGCCGACAAATGCAGGTGTGCAACAAATATGTTGCATCGTGCGAAGCCAAGCGGTGAGCTTCAATGAGCAATGCAAAGCATAAAGTGATGGGTTGTCTCGGGCCTTTTGCTCTCGACAAATTGCAGGCTTCAAGAAAGTTTTAATACAGGTCCAAATCGTCAGCCTCTGAGCCGGAACATCCAATCGAGAGTCCGCCTTGCGCGCGTGCCGTACGGCGGTTGCAGTGCGAGCTGGATCGATGAGATCGGTCCCTGCTGAAACACAGGCCTGAGTTTCGAAAAGGTGAGGAATCCCTCGTAGCCGTGATAGTGCCCCATGCCGCTCGCGCCGACGCCGCCGAAAGGGAGGTCGTGTTGCCCCACCTGCAGGATCGCCTCGTTCACTCCGACGCTCCCCGAGATGATGCGGGTGATGTACATATCGACGAGGCGCTTGTCGTTGGTGAATGGATAGAACGACAGCGGCCGGTCGTGGCTGTTCACGTATTCAATGACCTCCTCCGGGTTGCGATAGGTCTTGATCGGAAGAAGGGGCCCGAAGATCTCTTCCTGCATGATCGTCATGTCTTCATTGACGTCGAGAATGATGTGCGGCGACAACTTGCGCCGGGCTATGTCCGGCTTCTGGTCGGGAGCGAGGTTCACCACGGTGGCCCCCTTTTCACCTGCATCCTGAAGCATCGCGGTGAGGCGGTCATAGGCGCGCTGGTTGATAATCGTAGTGTAATCGGAACTGTTGAGATCAGGATATCTCGCGGCCACAAGACGGCGAGCATGGGCGACGAACTCGTCGGCCTTGTCCTCGGGCAGGAACAGATAGTCGACATTGACGCAGACCTGGCCGGCGTTGATGCACTTCGCCCACACGATGCGTTCGGCCGCAGTGGTGATCGGGAAATCCGGGGCGACAACGGCGGGAGCCTTGCCCCCCAGTTCCAGCGTCACCGGGCACAGGTTGGCGGCGGCCGAGGCCATGACGGCACGCCCTGTTGCACTCGAGCCTGTGAACACGAGATGGTCGAAGGGCAGCGACGAGAATGCTGGGCCCCGTCCGCCGCATTCGAAGAATGTCAGCTTGTCGGGTGGCAGGTAGAGGGGGCTGATCTCAACCAGCAGCCGGGAGAGTTGCACCGAGTTTTCCGACATCTTGACCATGGCGCGGTTACCGGCAGCCAGGATGTCGATGAGCGGCCCGAACGAGAGCTGGATTGGGAAAATTCCAAGGCACGATGACGCCGACAACCCCCAGAGGCTGGGGGATCACGCGATTCCTTGCACCGGGAAAGACAAGCCAGTCGACCGTCCGCTTCTGTGGACGCATCCACTTTTCCAGATGCGAGATCGCGCTTCGAAGTCCTTCCCGCACTGGAAACAGTTCGAGCAGCCGCGTTTCGACGGCTGACCGTACGCCAAAGTCCGCATCGATCGCCGACACGATCGCGGTTTCATGTTCTGTGAGCATTCGGTGCAATGATTCGAGATCGGCACGGCGGCTCTTGGCGCTGGGGACCGGGTCCTTGAAATAAGCAGCGCGCTGGCGCGCGAGGCAGTCGATGAATTCAGTCGGGATTTCCATAGATAGGCTCTCTCCATTCTGAGTGACCGTTCGGCACGACCCAGATTTCTGAAGCCCCCGACAGCAGCCTGCGTCTGTTCGCCTTCCCGAAGCCGAAACCATGTGAGCTTCTGGAATGTTGGCGGGCCCTCATCCGAGGCTCTGCACAGTATTGCGTCCAGCAACCAGACTGATCACGTCAAGGCAGTCGGAATTCGACATGTACTTTGGAACCGGATAGGTGCCGTGCGCCTCGGCCAGCGCGCGGCGCACCAGTTCCGGGATGTCCTTGGCATCGATCTTGTCCAGCGTCGCGGGGATACCCAACAAGCCATTCAACCGGCGCAGCTCGGCGACGAACATCCGGGCGGATGTGTTTTCGTCCTCGTCAGCCCCCACTAGCCCGCACGCACGTGCAAGCTCTGCCAGGGGAGCCGCGGCCGTGTCGAGGTAGAAGTCCAGAACATACGGCAGGACAACCGCGTTCACCAACCCATGCGGCAGGTGGTAAACTGCGCCGATCTGGTGCGAAATGGCATGGACATATCCAACGCTCGCTTTCGTGAAGGCGAGGCCTGCCTGACAGGACGCCACAGCAAGAGATTGACGCGCAGCGACGTCACGGCCGTTCTCGTACACTTTGGGCAGGTCGCGGACGATGATGCGCGTTGCCCCCAACGACATTGCACGGGTTGCCGGCGTGGCAAAGGTGGAGAGATACGATTCGACTCGCATGCGTCAGCGCGTCCATTCCAGTGGCGGCAGTGACGCCCGGCGGCAGCCCAAGCATGAGGTTTGGATCGAGCGCGATGGCGACCGGAACTAGCTTGTTGTCCACGATCGCGAATTTCCGCTGTGCCTCCGGATCGGAGATGACCGAGACAACCGTGACTTCGGAGCCCGTGCCGGCGGTGGTCGGGATGGCGAAGAACGGCAGTACCGCCTTGCGTACCTTAAAGTATCCGTCCAGCGCCTGCGGGCTGCAGCCCCGTGCACTGCAGGCGATGATCGCCTTGGCCGCATCGATCGGCGATCCCCCGCCCACCGCCAGCACCGCGTCGGCGCGTGCATCGTTCAGGCGGGCAACACCATTCATCACCACGGCGATCGTCGGATCCGGCTCGACATCAGAATAGACGTGGGCGGTGATGCCGGCTGTCTTCAGTGCAGCCAGCACGGGATCAACCACCTTCAGATCCAACAGGACCGCATCGGTCACAACCAGGACCGAGCGCAATCCGCGGTCGGCGATCATCCCCACGAGTTCGGCGGACGACCCTGGTCCGGTAAAGATGAATGGCGTCGGCGCCGGCGCCAGCTTGGTAGCAATCCCCAGCCCTCGGATGCGCAGTCGGGTGATGATGTCGTTCAACGGTGTAACCTTGTGCTGGGGAAAGTCCGGGGTGTTTTTGCGCTCATCACGGAGACGGGGTAAGTGCCACCGTCACGCGCGGAATTCGCCCGGAGAAGCGGTTGTCCTCGCCGGCGCCCACTACTTCCACAACAGGGGTTTGCAGGTCGATTCCGACATCGGCGGTTTCGTCCGCTGAGAACAGCAGCGGCTGTGTGCGCCCGATCCGGCCCTCGCCGGTCAGCTTGCCGTCAACGAATATCTTCCCGGTCCCGCCCCGGCCCGGTCCGCCCCCGTCGTAATTGAACTCGAAGCGGATCGTTGCAGCCCCCGGCGGCAGGGCCTGTCCGCCCTCGATGGTGAAGCGTTCCCTGTCGAGGAAATTGTAGTGGAACGCGGGCACGCCATCCTTCATGTAAAGCGCCCACCCTCCGAACCGCCCGCCCTGCACGAGGATTGCGCCCTGGCCGCCGCCAGCCGGGATCACCACATCGGCGGTGACGCTGAAAGACTTGTTCATGGTGTTGAGGAACGCGTTCTCAGGAATCCCCGTCATGCCCTCCGACAGAGCGAGGGACGCCCGTCCCGCCATCAGGTCCGGTCGGCCGGCCAGCGCGGGGATCGCACGTTCAAGCGTACGATCGTCCATCGGAAGGACGAAGTTTGGGATTGCCTCGGCAAGAAACATGTCCTTCAGCTCCGCGAGTTTTTCGGGCTCCTGGGCGGCGAGGTCTTTGATGAGGCTGAAGTCCGACCGGGTATCGTACAATTCCCACTTGCCGTCGGCGATGGAGGTTCGGGGCTGCGCCTCCCAGGTCGGGTTGTGGATCACGCGCGCATACCAGCCCTTGTGATAGATCCCGCGATTGCCGAACATCTCGAAGTACTGCGTCTCGTGCTGTCCGGCGGCTGCGGGGTCCTTGGCGGCGTAGAGCATGCTGACCCCGTCCATCGGACGCTGCGCGGTGCCGTTGACGATCCTTGGCGCGGGCAACCCGGCCGCCTCCAGAATGGTCGGGGTCACGTCGATCACATGGGTGAACTGCGTGCGGAAACCTCCACCGACCGGCACACGGCCTTGAGGCCAGCGAATCGCCGTGCCGACCTTGGTGCCGCCAAAGTCCGACGCCACCTGCTTGGTGTAGCCGAAGGGCGAATTGAAGACCTGCGCCCATCCCGCAGCCATGTGAGGGAGTGTTTCCGGTCCACCCCAGGCATCCAGGTAGGGCAGCAGTTCTTCCACCGTCGGCTGCACGCCGTTGAAATAGGTGAATTCGTTCGCGGTGCCATTGCGGCCGCCTTCCGCACCGGTGCCGTTGTCGCCCGCCACGAAGATTACCAGCGTGTTGTCCAGTTCACCCGTCGCACGAACGGCTTCGATGACTCGGCCGATCTCGTGATCGGTGTATTCCAGAAAGCCTGCGTGGACTTCCGCCTGCCGGGCGTAAAGGCGCTTCTCGTCCGCAGTCAGGCTGTCCCAGGCCGGAATCGGATCCGGACGGGGGGCCAGTTTTGTGCCTTGAGGAACGAGACCGAGGGCGATCTGGTGCGCCAGACTCTTCTCGCGCATCACGTCCCAGCCTTCGTCGAACGCGCCTTTCCAGCGTTGAGTCCAGTCCTCAGGCGGTTGATGCGGAGCCCGCACGGCGCCTGGCGAGAAATAAAGGAAGAAGGGCCGATCGGGCGTCATGGCCTGCTGGAAGCTGATCCAGTTCACGGCCTGATCGGCCATGTCAGTCATGAAATTGTAGCCGGAAGTCTTCGGCGGCTGGATGCGGTTGGTTCCATCGATGATCGCGGGTGACCAGTGATTGGTCGAAAAACCAATGAAGCCATAGAACTTCTCAAAGCCCTGGCCGGTGGGCCAGAGGTCGAAAGGCCCGGACATACTTGTTTCCCAGGGCGGTGTTTGGTGCCATTTGCCGAAGGCTGCCGTACTGTAACCGTTCAGCCTCAGAATTTCGGCGATGGATGCCGTTTCGAGTGGAATGCGAGTTGTGTTGCCCGGAAACGCAGTGCCCGCTTCGGCAATGCCACCCATGTTCACGGCATGATGATTGTGCCCGCTCAGCATCGAGGCACGGGTCGGGGAGCAGGTCGCTTGGGTGTGGAAATTGGTGAAAGATACCCCCTCCTGCGCCACGCGGTCGAAGCTTGGCGTCCGAACGGGTCCGCCAAACGCACTTGTGCCTCCGAAACCGAGGTCGTCGATCAGGATTAATAGCACATTGGGTGCGCCTGCCGGTGCTTTCACCTCAAAGCGGGGCGGCGGCGTTGCGTTACGAACGTCGAGTTCCGTGGACATAGGCCGGGGTGGCTCGGCCAGCGGCAGAACGGTGCGATCGGGTTCGGACGACGCTGCCGCTGTTACAAACCAGCCAAGTGCCGCGATCGCACCCACTGCTATTAGCCCGATAAGTGACCGCATGATTTTCATCGTCAATCCCAACCAAGTTAGCCACTCCTGGCGCCGCGACGTTCTCCGAGCGACAGCGGCTGAAAACGTAATTCGACCCGCAGCCTCTCGGAACGCTGTAGAGGTGCCGACATATTATTTAGATTGTTAGCGCGCCGCGCGAATTAAAGCCAATGCGATCTGGCTCGGGGCAATCGCGTCTCTATTCAAATTCCTTCTCAGCCGAATTGATCGCAACGGCAAAAGCTGACGCTCCGCATGTCGATGGACAAGATCGAGTTTCGGTCTTGAGGGAAACACGGCGCGGGCAGACGCGGCCGCTCCCCTCGCCGGACATTTTCATCCAAGGGGAAAAGCACCTTCGAAGTTTACCATGGACATCTTGAAGACGTCCAAGGCGACGCTTCCGTTCCACGACACGCAAGATTAGGAGCGCTTAGGTGCCCCTTTTTCGTGTCGTCATGTCAGTTGATTGCTGGTAGTTCGCCTTGGCACTCGTCGGCTGCGAAGGTCGGTCATTCATCTGACATTCAAGACAACAAGTGCGGCTTCCCGAGGCAGAGGCTCCCTCTCTCGAAGCATTAGTTGTTGGACAGGGGGAGCGACTTTCAGGTACGGATCTCGGGTAATTGTTTGTTTTGGACACGGTGCGTGAGGCGGTTCCTCGTCGATGGACGGCTCCGTGTAGAGTTCGAGGGGAAGCTATTACATGTTCGCGTCTTGCCGGCTGGTTCTCTGCGTCTTACTGCTCGTCTGTGCCGCTATGCCCGCTGGAACGAATGCGCAGCAAAGCGCTGGGCCATTTGTGATGCACCCGGGCAAAATGATCACGACGAATTTCACCAACGAGTTTGGCCAAGACGCGGACGCCAGAACAGAGATCATCACCGCCACTCCGGAAGCAATTGGTCTTCAATATAGCAGTACCCGCGGCCTGTTTACCCGCCGCGATATCCTTGTCCGCGACCGGCAATCGGCCCGCACTTATGTCCTTGGGTATTCGGCAAGAATGCCAACGGTCATTCCAGGATCGACGTCACTGGGACTTTCATCGGACATCCTTCGGGAATTGAGATCGACCGGAAGGGCCAATCTCACACTCATCCACTCCGAGAACCTCGACCGGATCGAGTGCAGTCTGATGGCAACCGCCGTCGATGTGAGAGTGCCGGTAATCATCGAGGATCGAATTTTGGACGTGCCGACGGTTCAGGCGCGTGTCAACTGCGGCTCGGGTAATCGCACCGGGACCGGCCAGTTTGTGGTCGCCAACGATGTCAACAACCCAGTCCTCATTGAATCGACGCTAAATTTCAGCTGGGAAAGAAGGCCCAGGACAAATCGGGTCACACGCATCGTGGCCGGTCTTGGTCTGCAATCCGAGATGAGGCAAGCGCTCGATACGCTCGGCACTTACGACGTCTATGGCCTGCTGTTCGACTTCGACAGCGCTCAGTTGCGGCCCGAGACGGCGCAATTGGTGCGCGAAATCGCTGTGATGCTGCAGCAAAGCCCAGGCTGGACCATTCTCGTTGCGGGCCATACGGACTCGACCGGCGGGGCCGAACACAACATGCGTCTTTCTCGTCAACGTGCAGAATTCCGTCGTACAGGCGTTAATCAGCAACGGCGTCGCAGCAAATCGCTTGCAATCCGTCGGTCATGGCATGACAAAGCCAAAAGCCGACAATGCGACGTTGGCTGGCCGCGCCATCAACCGCCGCGTTGAATTCCGCCGAACGGATCGCTGATCCGGGCTAGCCGGTTTTAATCCGCGAGGAAGCCCGGTTCTCGTCTTGACAAGCCTTCGATCCCGCAGGTCTTCATGAAAGCTGCTACCAACAGCCCTACCCATTTGCTCCATCGGGCCGGGCAGCTCGCAGACGATCTTTTTTCGCGGGCAATCGGCGACCTTGGCATCACAGCTCGGCAGTATGTCGTTCTGTCGGTGGTCGATGGACTTGAAGATCCGAGCCAAACGACGCTGTGCCAGAACACCGGCATCGATCGCTCCACATTGGCAGATATTGTGCGCCGCCTCGTTGGGCGTGGTTTGCTGATGCGTCGCCGGAAGCGTAGCGATGCTCGCATGTATGCCGTGCGGATCACGTCAGTGAGCGCGACCGCTTGATTGTGACGAAAAGGCCGAGAGGAGCGCTATTCCCCGAACCCCGGCGGAGCCTTGTGCCACTGGTAGCCTTTGCGACCCAGGTCGTAGCCATATTCAAAAAGTTTATTCATGTAGGCGCGATCAAACGGACCCTTGTAGGGTTCCGTGAAGTCATCGTCGATGTAGGCGAGATTGTAACCGACGCCATCCCGTTTGGTCGTGAGGTAAATGCGAAAGGTGTCGTTGGTGCCGTTTGCCGCGATCATTGCTGAGGCGGCTTCAGTGGCGACCGATAGCGTTTGACGTTGGACGTCGGCTTCCTCCCGGAAAAGTCGGCCGTTGCGGACGATATAGGCGACGCGTTCGCGGTTCACACGATTCTGACCGGCCATCCGATTGAGATCGAACGTCGGAGGGTAGAGAAATGCCTGAGCGGTCGTCCCACCATCGACATGCATTTCC
The DNA here is from genome assembly GCA_963708775.1 of uncultured Alphaproteobacteria bacterium. GTDB lineage: Bacteria > Pseudomonadota > Alphaproteobacteria > Rhizobiales > Hyphomicrobiaceae > JAGVSR01. The sequence continues at coordinate 8,002 of CAVPTI010000019.1, forward strand.
TGGTATTCCATTCCGCCGTGGCTCACGTCCAGCATTACGGGTGGGAACAAGCCGGGGATCGCAGCAGATGCCATGAGGATATCGACGATGAACTCACGCGCTTTAGGATGACCACTCGCCGCAATAGCTCCGATGTCCCATATCACCGGGCGCCCCTGATCCAGGTTGGTCGTCATGATCAAAAGTAGCCGGCCCTTGGAGTACTCCTCGGCGATCCGTGAAAGCATTTGGCGATCTAAGAAGCGTGAAATCATGCCGCGCAAGGGCGCGCTGTCGGTCAAAGCGTCGGCACTGATTGCCGCTATCATCGCCTTGCGTGGCTCAAAAATGTCGGAAGCTTCTGTCGCCGTAAATACTTGTCTCAGCGCATGATCGTAATCTGAGCCCAGGAATACAAATGGTGCCGACAGCGCGCCCGTGCTGACACCTGTGACGAGCCTGAACTTGGGTCTATCGCCCCGCTCGCTCCATCCACACAGCAAGCCGGCCCCGAAGGCACCATTGTCGCCGCCGCCCGAAATGGCGAGGAAATTTGCAGGAGGAAGCTGATACGTCGGCGCCTTTCCGCCGATCGCGCGCCGTTCTCTTTCAATTGAAATCCTGCCCAGTGCTTCCAATCGCTTTCCGTCTGTATCCGGATAGTAGCGGGCGTTTGGAATATCGAATGGGTTCGTCTCCGAGGCTAGGGCCAAAGGCAAAGGTGGCAGACGCGGCGGCGAGGCACAGCCAGAAAGGGCCACCATCACGACTGCCAGCAAATTTCGGACACTGATCAAACCACCGCCCCATCCCTAGGCGTCAGCATAGTCGTCCCATGCACTGCAGTTCATCGCATCAGGCAAAGACTGATTGAGGCAGGAAAAATTGGCCGCTTCGGCAAATACTAATGCCCGCGAGCTGCCGCCGCTACGTTCATCAACATTGCCACCCGGACAGTGCTCAGCCAACTTGCTGTTTGGCAAGTCGGATTCGAACCATTCGCTCTATCGCGCTGAGATCGTGCTCTTTACGTCTCGGCCTGTCGGCTTGCATGAAGGCTTCAATGGCATGGACAAATGATTTTCATTGGTCATGTAGGCGTTGCGAACTTGTCATGATGGCTGCGCACGGTACGACCCTGTTCGTTCGCCCGCCGATCGACGCAAGAGAGTTGCGCGACGACAGATGTTAGAATACTTGATCACGCAGTGCCGTGATTGGGTGGTAAGCAGCTATGAAGGTCGTGTCCGATGCTTAGCCGAATTAGCGTAAGCTCTCTTGTCGTAGGTGCCGTCATAATTGCTGGTTCCGCTGTCACTGCCAGTGCTCAAGATGCCCGTTTGGTTGCGGGGACTCTGACATGCCGAGGCAATGGCAGCATTGGGTTGATCTTGGGATCTAGCCAACGCATGGATTGCGTTTTTGAACGGGTCAAAGGCGGGGCTCGAGCAAACTACACTGCAAGAATTACCCGAATTGGTCTCGACCTTGGCATCAAGGGTCGAAATACGATGGTTTGGACGGTTCTCTCATCGACGGATAATCCCGAGACGGGTGCGTTGGCCGGAAGATATGCAGGTGTTGCTGCCAATGCCGCCGTAGGAGTTGGAGTCGGCGCAAATGCGCTCATCGGCGGATCCAGCAACTCAATCGTCCTGCAACCGCTGAGCGTCCAAGTTCAGACGGGTGTCAACGTGGCAGTCGGCGTCAAAGGCATGACACTCAGCCGTTGATCCGCATATACGATAACGGAAATGAAAACGGCGACCTCTTGCGAAGCCACCGCTCACAGTCGCAATTGACAGAGACTTACTTACACGTGCAATCCACGTCTTGAACCCCTTGCGCACCGCCAACACATGTCGCGGTCTTACCTTCAGGGCAAGACACTGAGCACGATTGTAGGCGATCGGCGCTATTTGCAGAGCACGTTCTGATCGCAGCGGAGGCGGCGGGCTTGGGAGCGTCCTCTGCAGCAAACGAAACTGAACTGCAGCCAAGAGTTAGAGCGGTCATCGCAAAGAGCACTTTTATGCTGCGCATTGATTCCTCCCATTGATAAACGCCTTATCTTTTTGCGCCCAGAACCCCGGCGTTCAAAGGTCGATGAGCATTAAAAGCATAAGCATCCAATTGATTTAATGCAATCGAACGATGCGGCTTAAATCCATTATTGCGGCGCACTCCCCCAAGCGATGGAGCAGGACCGGTGATCGCAGCTTCTCGATCATTTGCCTACAAGGCCCCTTTCATGCTTGTCTTTGCTAATCCGCTTAGCGAGTTTTGATGGCCGCACAGAGCAGGAGCAGTCTTTCGCATGCCATCTGAAGTGGCCCACAACTGCGACAGTCGTTTGTATTGCGCGACACAGGATACTCGACGCGCTGCGTCGCTGACACTAAGCGAAGCTTTTTGATTTGGATGGAATCTGGCGGCCGCGTCGGGCCGCCAGATCACCTCATGCCATACTTATCGGCTGGTGGAGCGGCGGGCGGATTCATATGCGGTGTGGCTCCACTCATGCCCTTTGTCGCAGGAAACGTGCCTTGCTTGATCGCCAATCCTCTTTTGTGCGCCAATCTGAGCGGGGACCGTCGCCCCCATCTCGGGAGCGGCACCTTTTTGCCGTTGGGGGAAGCTTACCTTCATCACCCATCGTCTTCGGCGGAGCGATCGGGGTTGGCCGGTCTTCAGCCAGGGCGGGGGTCAACAGGGTTCCAACGAACATGGTCACGACAGCAGTCGACAAAACGCGTATAGTCGAATTTCTTCCTAGTACGCTAATAAGTGATTATTTTTTTTAGTGACGTTCCGGCTTGGAGAGAGCCCAGCGAACGCAAAACTGACCAGGTCGCGACACATTTTGTCGGATAGTCAAAATGTTGCCCAAGTTTGACAGCGTTCTCAGCGCGCAGTTGACGTAAAAAAGGAAGAATCTCAATGCGTCTCACCGTGTCAATCAGTGTCGGAATGGCGATCATAACCACAATCCTCGGATTGCCGTTCATGTCGGCTCCCGCCTCCGCTCGCTCTCCAAGTTTCTGCGAAAACTATGCGCACGATTATGCCACCCGTAAATCTCGCGGCCGGGTACTAGGAGGTACTGCGTTAGCGTCGGGCGGTGGTGCGGCGATTGGTGGGATCGCGAACGGCAGAAGAGGGGCGCGCACCGGGGCGGCGATCGGCGCTGGCACCGGATTGATCATGGGCAGCTCAGCGCGGAACAGCAATTACAATCACTACTTCAATCGGGCGTATCGTCGCTGCCGGGCTGGCTGATCCGCCGGTTTGATAGCGATCGACCCAGCGATAGAATGAGCCGGGCAGAATGCCGAACTTCTCCAGCGTGCGCCGTGCGGGTATGTGAGACTGCTCGACGAGGCGGATGATTTCGAACGCGGGGTATCTCATGCCTCGTCTCCCCATCCCCGGTCATGCTTTTTTAGCAGTCGGAGCTCGAGGGCTTGCTCGGCAACGACTTCTTTCAGCTCGAGGGCTTGGCGCTTAAGATCCTTGACTTCGCTGGTGGTCGCCGACCGCGCTGTGTCGCCGGCCAGGCGCCGCTTACCGGCTTCCAGGAATTCCTTCGACCAGCTGTAGTACAGGCTCTCGGCGATGCCTTCGCGCCGGCAGAGCTCGGCGATGGAGACCTCGCCCCGCAGGCCGTCGAGGACGATGCGGCATGCCAGCCGTGGCGCGTCATTTCATCACTGGCCAACTGTTGAGTTTGTGCGTCGAATGCAGGGTATCTTTCTGTCGGCGGCGTTGGACGGTAGCCGAGCTCATCTCTTCTGTGAGACTTCGCGTGCGCAGGTCTTGCACAACGGCGTATGTGGTAGGACGTTGAGCCGCTCTTCGGAAATCGTCGCTCCACACCGGGCACAATTCCCGTAAGTGCCGTATTTCAATCGTTCAAGCGCCGCGTAGATGGCCTGCACCTCGGCATTACCCGCATGTCCCAACTCGTCTAGGACCTCGTCCATCTCTGACGCCGTTGCATTCTCTTCCCAATTCTTGTCAGCTGGTTGCTCGAGATGAGCCTCGATGCGGTGCAGTCGCTCTTCCAACACGGCTAGGCGCTCTCTGAGCTGCTTCTCACGTGCCTGTAGATCAGCCATGTTGGAATTCCTCGGATTTCGGTGAAAATGGACGTGCGTGTTCCATTTGGAACGCAATGCTCGACGCACAAGACGCTGTTCGGTTGTTGGGCGGTCGTAGTGTTCTTTGGATGCGTCGGCGATGGCCGGGTAAGGTCACATCACTACGCGCTTCTGAGCCACTGCGTCGGCGTCAATACAGCGCTGCGTGGTGCTGAGCACACTATACCCTGCCAGGATCTGCACGTCACACAGCGAGCCGCCAACCATTGATATCGTGCGGGCAGCGTTGGTGATGAACGTGCGACGGCCAGAATGACTTGAGCAGCCTTGCAAGCCCGCTGCCCTGTACCACGATGTTTCGCCTTTTACGGCTTTCGGCTTGTCAAGGGTGGCGAGACCTACGAAGTTCGCCCCGAAGCTCGCAAAGGAAACTATATTCTCGCGACTGTGGCGGTGATCTATACCGCCTTTCTTCTTTACGCCGCTCGCTGGAAGTTCACCGTTGTGTCAGGCCTTCTCTACGCCCCAGGCACAATCCTTTACATCTAGACGCGTCGCGAGCAGGGGGAAGGTTCTGTTTCGGCCGTTCGAATGGCTCATCTTCGGCGTGGTCGTGGTCCTTGCGCTGATCGCGGTTCATGGGCTCGCAACGGGATACATCACAATCTGATCTGAAATCGCGGAGGATCGTGTGACCGATACGAAAAATAAGCCTTTCGGCGTCCACTCGGAGGTCGGCAAGCTTCACAAGGTGATGGTGTGTTCACCGGGCATTGCGCACCAGCGGCTGACGCCCAGCAATTGCGATGATCTGCTATTCGACGATGTCCTCTGGGTTGAGAATGCCAAACGCGATCACTTCGATTTCGTGCAGAAGATGCGGGACCGCGGGATCGATGTTGTGGAAATGCACAATCTTCTGACCGAGACGGTGGCAATTCCTGAAGCGAAGAAATGGATTCTCGATAACCAGGTGATCCCGAACCAGGTTGGGCTTGGTCTCGTCGATGAAATTCGTAGCTACCTTGAGGGCTTGACACACCGCAAACTCGCGGAGACCCTGATCGGAGGTCTCTCAACGTACGATTTTCCCGAGATTGCAGGCGGGGAGATGCTCAAGGTTGTCAGGGAGGCTGCCGGTATTACTGAATACTTGCTGCCCCCGCTTCCGAACACGCTCTACACGCGCGATACCACCTGCTGGATCTACGGCGGCTGCACGGTCAATCCGCTTTTTTGGCCGGCGCGTCATGAAGAGACGATCCTCACAACATCGATCTACAAGTTTCATCCGGACTTCGTCGGCAAGGTCAAGGTCTGGTGGGGCGACCCGACCCAGGACCACGGATTGGCCACGCTTGAAGGCGGCGATGTTATGCCCATTGGTAAGGGCAACGTGCTGATAGGCATGAGCGAACGAACGTCTCGGCAAGCAATAAGCCAGCTTGCAGCGTCCTTGTTCAGACAGGGAGCCGCTGAGCGGGTCATCGTCGCTGCCATGCCGAAGCTACGGGCCGCGATGCATCTTGATACCGTCTTTACATTTGCAGACCGAGACTGTGTCCTGCTGTATCCTGATATCGTCAACAATATTACGGCCTATTCTTATCGGCCAGCGGACACGCCCAGCGGCATTGAATTAAGAAAGGATGAAAAGCCTTTCGTCGATGTTGTTGCCGAGGCGCTCGGGCTACAGAAAATGCGCGTTGTCGAAACAGGCGGCAATGCCTACGTTCGGGAACGCACGCAATGGGATAGCGGCGCCAACCTTGTGTGCGCCTCGCCAGGTGTCGTGTTTGCTTATGATCGCAACACGTACACCAATACGTTGCTTCGTAAGGAAGGCATCGAAGTCATCACAATTACCGGGGCAGAACTCGGTCGTGGGCGCGGTGGAGGGCACTGTATGACCTGTCCCATCATCCGGGAGCCGGTGGACTGCTAAGCGCAGCCGCTAGCCGGTCGGCAACTTTGCTTGTGAGCCCACTCAGTCGTGACGTTGCCCGCAATTAGTGGAAATTAGATGACCGAGATCGAACAATTGAGGATCCCGATGCTCGTTGAAGCCATCATCGTCTTTCATTTTCGTAGTGGCGGGGTCGTACTATCTCTTTGGTGATGCGAGCATTAGGGGCCCCACGCAGGTCGCGCTCGTGTTCGGGACGATGATCGGCGTGCTTGTCAGCCGGCGCAGAACAACGTCGCCACGCAGGAGCCAACACAGGTTCTGTGGTGACACAGTTTACAGACAAGCGCGAGCAGCCGTCGCTATCTAAGCGCAGCGTCCCGCCCCGGATTTAGGGAGCAAAATCAATCCGCCCAGATAATACAAATCCCATGACCCACTACTCTTGTGACTTGGGGATTTTCCTGGAGGGTCTCCTTCGCGCTCTGCGGAGCCGTGTCAATCTCTTGATGGGATCAACGCATCTCGAATAGTTCCTGATGGAAGTCTGCGATCGGAAAGCCGTGCTTGGCAAAGTCTTGGCGAAGCGCCTCTCCGAACCTCGGAGGACCACAAAACCAGATGCTCGCCGTACACCAGTCCGGCACGACAGCGCGGATGCGCTCACCGTTGAGAAACCCATCTTTGGCGTCGACGAGGACGTGAAGGTGGACATTTGCGGCCTCGGCGGCGGCTGTTAGCTTGTCGATGGCATCCTGAGCGAAATCCGACGTGGGATGGAAAAGAACGATCTCCTGCGTGCCCGGCGAACGGGCCAGACACTGCATACGGGCAATGAAGGGGGTGATGCCAATGCCGGCCCCGATCCAGATCTGGCGGGCATGCTCGTCAAGAAAGTTGAAACAGCCGTACGGGCCTTCGACTATCACGGGCATGCCGGTCTTCAAGACCGTCTTGAACCTGCCGGTGTGATCTCCGAGCTCCTTGGTGATGAACACGATGCGGTGTTCGTTCGGGTTGCACGAAGAGGCTATGGTAAAGGGGTGCGGGCCTTCGCCCTCCCTGGGAGTCCCGACCGTCGTCACCGGATGGCGCGCCTGGCTCATCATGCTCGCGGCCGCGCTCGCTTTCGTTGTCATTGCAGGCCTCGTTCTCGGAGTCGCACTGACCGTGTGGACGGTGCTACTGTTCGCCCTGCCGCTGATGATCCTGTTCGGGCTGGTAGCGACGTGGTGGTAGGCTCCGCGCTAGAAGCCATTAACATCAACATGCTCCACTCAAGAGTGTGCTCCAGCGCGGAAATGGCAGCCGGATCAATCGTTCGCTTCTGGCAAGCTGTGTTCGGGGTAGCAGAGGGGTAGCGAAAAGCTCCACTTCCCCTTCTGCGCCGGCAATTTCTGCCACAACAACGGAGCACTCGTTCCACGCTCGGCACTTTCAACGCAGCGGTCGAGGCGGCGCCATGGCGAAATCAATTATCTCAACCCTTTGGCAGTCGATCACGGCATTCTTTACCTCGCCGCTGAGCCCGCCAGCACGCTGGCTCTTCGAACGTGCCCGCCCAGAGCCCTGCGTGCGCAAGACGTGCTTCATCCTCGGCAGCTCTGTGGCGGCGCAAGGAACGTCCGAATGCCACGGCTTGCCCCTGACGTAGCATCTCAGTGTTGAGTTCGAGTCCGGATGGCAGGCGACAGGTGCCGATGGTCCGCCTGAATCTGTCCTGGCGTACCGCCTCGCAGGTCACTTTCTGACCTTTCGTGAGGTCGACCAGGGTGCGAACGGCGGTGGCGCCACAGTCGAACGGTTGCTGGAGAATGTCCTGACACATCTGGCCTCGCTCAGGCGCATCAATTCCCTTCAGACGGAAGCGAGTACCTGCAACCTCGATCGTATCACCGTCGATAATTCGAGCTTTGCCGGTGCTGACCTCCAGGGCCTGCGCAGGGAGTGTCAATAGAGCAATGGCAAGGAGAGCGGGCAAAGGTGGGATGCGGTTCATGGGGGCATGCTCCGAAGAGGTATCTGAGGAGCGGTGCTGCAGGGCTCCCCGGTGGCTGCACGTCTGCTCGCTACGAGCACAGTCCGCAACATTTAGCTCGCATGAACGATGATTCTGTAATGCCGTCGTCACCCGCGCCCGATCTCCCCAACTATTCGCGCTTTAGGTCTTCGGTTGATCCGTTTCCACGGCCGGCAGTAGTTTTTTTCCATCCCTCATACCTGAAGAAGACGAGGCATGAAGACGTCAATGGCTGGACGGTCGGGGTCCTGCCGAAAATTACCCACGATCCCGCTTTTGAAAGACGTCCCGGAATGATTACGCGATTAGACGACCAGAGGCGCTGGCTCTTCTCTGCACAGGCACCGCCAGCCCATTGATCTGCTTGCTCTGATTCCAATAGCCAATCGGCGAGGACGGAGCTTGCGGGCAAAGACTTGGTCCGTTTATGGTCGCATGTGAGAGTAGTTTGTGCGGTGAGTTGAGACACCGTTGACTGCAACCATCGTCATTCAGAGCAGATGGTTTCGGGTGCCGGATATGCACCTGTCTGCTTCGAGCAAAGTGCCTTCGGCAGAACGACACGCAGATAACTGGATGCGCCTATGCTTCGCAAGATCGAAGGCTTCTTCAATCGCATTCTGAACGAAGGCGAGAACAAGACTCTCGATGCTCACGAGATCGAGATTGCGAGTGCGGCGCTGCTCGCGCACTGCGCAAAGGCAGACGGCAAGCAAAGTGCGGAAGAAACGGCTCATCTGAAACGGGTGCTTGGGAAGCGATTCGACCTTACGCCAGCCGAGGTTGACTCCGTAATCGAGGTAGCAGAGGCGCGCGAGCGCGACGCGATAGATTTGCACCAGTTCACGCGGGTACTGCATCGAAGCCTCGACCGGGACGCACGAATGCATATGGTGCAGTTACTCTGGGAGATTGCCGATGCGGACGGGCATATTGATAGCGACGAGCGGCGGATGGTGTCACTGACGGCGCAGCTTCTGGACGTCGAGGTGCACGATGCAGTCGCGGCGCGGCACGCGGCTCAGCGAAAAAAAGTAATAAATCAGGAGAGCTGACCTACAAAGGAAAAACGGCCATGAGCAAGGAAC
>CAVPTI010000020.1:0-391870 GCA_963708775.1 uncultured Alphaproteobacteria bacterium
CACTTATCCCCGCTCCTCCCCGCTCCCCTACACTGCCCGCATCCCGGCTCCGTGAAGGGGGCGTTGCTTAAGAGGCGTCTTGTGACGTGGAGCCGGGTGCAGTGTCGCTGACGGAGGGTCGCATCCTCTCTCGGCGGGGCTCGGATCGGCCGCCTGCTGGAACGCAGGACGCGAAGAACGCGCTGAAACGTCGATCGTATGCCGGAAATCCTGCGCGGGGCGGTCCACGGGCCGCACCACTACCCAACCTCAGCGGCTCATGCGCCGCCCCGCCCCCTTCGCTTCACGCACAGCGGCGAAGGATCACTGGAGAACCCCCGCTCATGGCCGATCAGTCGAAGCCGAAAAGTTGTAGTTCCCAGACCGGCGCGGGTCGTGCGGAGGCCGACGTCGGCGGCGGCGCGCGCCGTCGGTTGGTCAAGCGCGTGGCGGCGGCGAAGGTTCGGGTCGGGCACGATTACATCGACACGCTCAACGCGGCACGGCGGCGGAAACATCCCGACAAGCACGAGCGGCTGATCTTCGAACTTCGAGCGGAGATCGCGGCGCTGAAACGCGCGTCTTTAATTTGCATCTGAACATTTGCGCCATCCGACTTCGCTGACGCGAAGCCGGCCGGATGGCGGGAGGGTGATTGCGCCATCCGACTTCGCTGACGCGAAGCCGGCCGGATGGCGGAGGAGGTGATTGCGCCATCCGACTTCGCTGACGCGAAGCCGGCCGGATGCGAGCGGAGGTTAGCGCACCGGAGCAGCGGCGGCGTCGGGCAGCGGATCGTAGGAGCCCACGGTTGAGGCGGCGATGGCGGCGGCGTTGAAATCCGTGCGGTCTTCGGGCGGCGGGGCGGCGCGCAGGCTCATGCGCCAGAGGATGTAGGCGATCAGCACCGTGTGCACCGCGCCGGTGAAGATGAACAGCATCGGCATGCCCATCACGTGGCGAGCTAGAGAGGCGAGCAAGGGTCCGATCGCCGCGCCGATGCCGAACACGAGCAGCAGTCCCGACGAGACTTCGACGAACTGGTCGGGGCGGGCGTTGTCGTTGGCGTGCGCGACGGCGAGCGGATAGAGCGGAAAGGCGCCCGCGCCGAACACCGCGCCGGCAAGCAGCATCGAGTTGCGGTCGGCGTCGGGCAGGATCATCAGCGCGATCGCCGCGCCCAGCGCAATGGAGGATGCGACGAGCATCACGAAGCGGCGGTCCATCCGATCGGAGAACGCGCCGAGCGGCCATTGCGCGATTGCGCCGCCGATTACCACCGCGCTCATGAAGAGGCCGATGCCGGCAGCGTCCAGGCGAGCGTTGGCGGCGAAGACGGGACCGAGCGTCCAGAACGCGCCGTTGGCAAGGCCGACCGCGAAGCAGCCTGCGGTGCCTACAGGCGAGATGCGCGCCAGTTCGATCAGGCGCGGGTGTACGCTGTCGACCATTTTCGGATGGGCGGCGACCGTGAAGGCCACGGGCAAGGCTGCGAAGGAGACCAGAATGGATGCGACGGCAAAGAGGACGAACGAGCCCGGATCAGCAAAGCCCAGCATGAGCTGCCCGAGTGTAATCACCGTCAGGTTCACGATCGTATAGACTGAGAACACGGTGCCGCGGACGCGGTTGTCGGCGCGTTCGTTGATCCAGCTTTCGATGATGATGTAGAGGACGGCGAAGCAGTAGCCGGTGATGATGCGCAGGATCCACCAGATCACGGGTTCGACGATCATCGGATGCAGCAGCGCGATGCCGGAGGCAACGGATGTCATCGCGAGGTAGGTGCGGATGTGTCCGGCGCGGCGTACGAGCGCGGGGCCGTGCAGGCATCCCGCCGTGAAGCCGAAGAAGTAGGCGGTGCCGAGCAGGCCCAGTTCGAAGGCGCGGAAGTTTTCGAGGTTGGCGCGCACGGGGATCAGCGTGCCCTGGAGGCCGTTGCCCATCAGCAGCAGCGCGACGCTGAAGAGGAGAGCCGCGACGGGGGCGAGTGCTGCGGTGAGCGTGATGTCTGCGCCTTCCGACACGCCTGCGGCGCGCCGGCCGGAAGGCAGGGATTCAGTGCCATCGATTTGCAATGGGGCCTCTTATGCACGCTCGGTGCTGCGGAGCTACATTGGGAGCAGAACGGGTTCAGTCCCAGTCTCTGCGTTGCAACGTGGTGAGCGTGGCTCCCGTTCCGTCTTGCAGTGTGAGCGTCTTGTGCGTGGCCTCGGCCGTTTTCGTCGTCTCCAGTAGTTGGAGGATTTTGCGTTCGGTCTCCATCTGCTCGGGCGGGCAGGCCATGCGGGTGCCAGCGAGGGGACCGAACGAGAGTTTGCCATCGGCGTACGTGTACGTGCCGCGAAAGCGGTTGCATCCGGAGAAGCCCGACACGTCCTTTTCCGAGAATTGGATGTAAGTGTCGCTACCCTGCTCGAAACCCCATTCAGAGCCGGCCAGCGACGACAGGCGATCGGCGGCGGATGCGCTCGTCACGGCCATAGCAGCGGCCAAGATGAAAACGAGAGAGTGGCGCATGATGTTTCCTCGGGGTCTTGTGCTGCGGCCAGCGCGACGCGTGAACATCGCGCGCGTTTAAAGCCGGCAAAGGTGGGCAGGGATGTGGCACTCCCCCCGCGGAGGATTTACTCCGGCGGGCAAAAGAATGCCCCGGTTCGCGGGAGACGACCGGGGCAGTTCGCTATGAAGGACCTGAATTCATGCACTGCTAAACCAGAACGCATCCCTCGAGGTTTAGCCCTCGACGAGACGGCCCGGGATGAGAGTGGCCGCGTGAGTGACGGCCGGTGTTTCGACCGACGGTACGGCGTAGGTGGTGCGGATCGGCTCCACGGACAGGCGATAGAGGTGCCATGTGGAGTGGCCGATAATCGGAAGAAGGATCAGCAGCCCCAGGAACGCCGTCATGACCGAGAGCGCAACGATGAAGCCGATGAAGACCGCCCAGGCCAGCATGGTGATGGGGTTCTTCTCGACGAGGCGAACGCTCGTCACCATCGCGGTGATGAAATCCGTGTCGCGATGGTAGAGCATCGGAAAGGAGATGACCGTTATGGCGAAGACCGCGAAGCCAATAGCCGCGCCGGCGAGATTACCAATTATGAGGAAGACCAAGCCGGAGGGGCTATCGAGGATCTTTGCGAGATAATCGGTATCGAAGGTGTTGATGCCGCCGAATGCGAACGTCAGAACAGCTGCAATTTCCAGCCACAGGATCAGTGCGAGAAAGGTGACGAGGGCCATCCAGCCGAGATCGCGACGGTGGCGTTCACGGTTGAGCCCCTGAAGTACGGCGGCTCTCGTGACGGTTTCGCCCCGCTCTCGCAGATCGCTCACGGCGTAGAACGCGGCCGCGGCGAACGGCGCGACGAGCGCAAAGCCCATGGCGACCGGATAGATGAGGAATGGAAGTCCGAGTTCGGCCAGCGCAAAAAACAGCGCCCAGCCCGCGACCGCGAAGGCCGAGCCGATGGCGAGGCCGTAGCCAGGATTGGCGCGGAAATCGGCAATGCCAGCGACCACAGCTTCATTAAGATCATCGAGGGTGACCGTTCGAACGTCCGGCCAGTCATTCACCGAAGCCATGCGTCGCGCTCCCTGGCAGCCGTGGCGCCCGGTCGCACGCGTATTGTTGCGGTGCGACATCCCGGCGCAGCCATCCTAGGGCAAGATTGAGCGCAGTCAAATGCTGAACGGGACACTGACCCGGAAAACCAGCTATCCCGCCACCAGCAAAGGGAAAAAATCCTGCTGCTCAGCGTGCGGTATTGCCACCATCAACCGGCAGGCATGCTCCGGTAATGAAGGACAAGTTGTCGGACAGCAAGAAAGCGACCGCAGCGGCGACGTCGGACGGGGTGCCGACCCGACCCAAGGGAAGACCGGCGCCCAGTTGCGCCAGCGTCTGTTGGCGTTCGACAGCGTCGGTTCCCATCGCGAGCATCGCGGTGTCGGTGTCACCCGGACAAACGGCGTTGATGCGGATGCCATCCCGGGCATGGTCGAGCGCCATGGAGCGGGTCAATTGCACCACCGCACCTTTGCTGGCGGCGTACGCCACCGCATTTTCCGCGCCGACGAGACCCCAATCAGAGGCGACGTTGACGATGGCGCCGCCGCTGCTCTGCAGCTTCATCTGCCGCACCGCAGCGCGTGCATGGCGAAACACGGCTGTGGCGTTTGTGGACATCACGCGGTCCCAGTCGTCATCACTGCAGGTCAAAGCATCACCTTGGATCAGTATCCCGGCATTGTTGACGAGACCGTCGAGGCGACCGAAGTTGGCAACTGCGGCTTCGACCGCCGCTTCGCCAGCAAAAGCGTCCGTAACATCTGATCGATGGAAATACGCGGTTCCACCGGCTTTCACGATGTCTTCGCAAACCTGCACACCGCGCTCATCGTTACGTCCTGTGATGAGGACATATGCACCGCGTGCTGAGCATGTCTTCGCAATTGCGGAACCGATCCCGGCGGTAGCGCCGGTTATCAAAATGACTTTGCAATTAATCGTCATAACTCTGATGCTTTCGGGTTATCACAATTCAGGGCAAACACTTAGCGAAACAAATGCCGCGTTTACCCTTGCAACCAAACCCTAGTCTAACTAGTTCATCTCTCACACGGGGACATGCGTAAATTAGCAACTCAAGGAGATGGGCATGAAGGTCAAACTCGCCCTTGCGGCTGCGGCCATTATGGGCGCATTCGCTGTTTCAGTTCCGTCGCAAGCTGCGCCACTGGCTGGCGCAGGCATTGCCACGGAAGCTGCTAAGACTGACGCGAAGCCGATGGAGCAGGTTCATCGTCGTCATTACCGTGGCCGGCATTGGCGCGGTCGTCATTGGCGCCATCGCGGTTAGCGGCATCGGCATTAGCGGCATGGTCGATCATTACCGGCCTGTTATGATACGGCTAGGCTTTTATCGTGGCGGCTGGGCTATGGAACGGATATCCGTACCGCTGGCACGCCGGCCCGGGATGTATCTCGGCTTCGGTTTCTAAGCAGTCAATTCGTTTAAATGGAAACGGGCCGGGAGATTTCATCTCCCGGTCCGTTCGTTTTTGGTGATCTCGAGACGATTATTTCTTATCCGCGGCGACGCTGGTCGCCTTAATGTTATCCATGCCGGCTTTGAAGATCCCGTCGATGACCTTGCGGGCTTCCTTATCTTCGGCGCCGTTTGAATCGTACGTCGCCGACCACAGCACGTTGATTTCATCGAGATCGTCATCGTCGGGGGCGACCGAGAACATCGCGGTGTAGTTCTTGACCGGCAACGGACTCTCGGTGATCTCGTACTTATAGCTGGTGGTGCCCTTCTCCAGGAGTTTCTCCTTGATCACGCCACCATCTTTGAGCGTCAGCGTGCGAAATTCGGTTTCGCCGTCCTTAGATTCTTCGCACTTCGCGATCGCCGGATGCCACTCAGCGATGGCGCACCAACCGCCGATCTTGGCCCAGAGCGCCGTGCGCTCGGCTTCCGCTTTCGCCTCTTCGACGTTAACTTCGAGCTTCTTGGCCGAGACCAGCGAGGCCGCCGCAGATGGCCCACCGGCCAGTGCGAGACCTGCGCCCGCAATGATCGCGGTTGCGAGTACGTGCTTCATGTTTCACTCCCAAGGGGCTGCTCGCGGCAGCGGTTTGGCCGGTTCTGAGCGGCGCATGTAACTGTGTAACATTTGAGGCCGGAGCGCGGCAAGCCCGGCCAGGAGACCTCATCAATGTCCGTCACGCGCCTGGCGACCCGCAGCGATATTCCAAGACTGGCCGAGCTGCTGGGGGAACTGTTTTCACAAGAACGCGAGTTCGCTCCGGACCGGACCGCGCAAACGCGTGGACTTGCGCTTCTATTTGATCGCGAAGATAGCGTGCGGATCGTGGTGGCGGAGGCGTCAGGCGACGTCGTGGGCATGGGCGTGCTGCATTACTCGGTTTCGACGTATCTCGGCGCCAAAGTCGCAATACTTGAAGATGTGATCGTGGTCGGTAGCCAGCGTGGCAACGGCACGGGCAAGCGGTTGATGGCTGCGATCATCGCGCAGGCTCGGTCCGACGGTGCGCAGCGTCTTACGTTGTTGACCGACAACGACAACCTTCCGGCACGTGGCTTCTACGAGAGTTTCGGCTTCGTCCGGTCAACGATGCTTCCTTACCGGCTCATGCTGCCATCAACGTTGACGGTTTAGCGCAATGGACCGGCGTCCTTGTTGTCATTGGGATCGCGCATGTCGCAGATGCCGTCGTAGGGCATCGTCATCACGGCGACCCCCATGGCTACGCTGCCAAAGGTCAGAGCGTTGAAAGCGTAGAGCAGCAGTATCGCGATGAAGGGTTCCCTCGTTTCGATCAGCAATTCCTTCAAGCCAGCAAGGTTGCTCATGATCATCGCAGACGCGACGATGACGCCAATCGCGACACCGATTGCCATGTTGAGCCCGAGAAAGCGGATCAGGTGAGGCAAGCGGCGCCCGCCCATCCGGGCAGGTCTGTCGCCGGCCGTCGTCCGTTCATCCGATGGGCCGTTCTGCATGGGTCATCCCCAATTGATGCATTCAAGGGCGTAGTCCGGAAGTCGTCGCCATGGCAATGTGACGCCCCTCGCAGGCGACTTCACACAACATCACCCCAGCAAGTCCTCATGTTCTCCGACCTGATCCGTGCCGCCGGTCTCACAATGATCCTGATGGTTGCGGCCTGTTCCAATTCGACCGTGCCACAACCCATTGCGGACGCAAATGTTCCAACGAACGACGCGGCGACACGGACCACTCCTGTCGTCCCCGGCCGGCCGGCGCGGGTTTTCGTTTTCGCCGGATGGGATGCGGCGTGTGCGGCAATTGCCGCGCCTCAAGTGACGGTGACGAACCCGCCAGCACAGGGCGAGATCACGTTAAGGCCGGGTCAACAGACGACAATTGCGGCTTCGGCCGGTGGAACTTGTGCTGGTCGGACGGTTGCCGGAACGGGAGTTTATTACACCGCTCGCGCGGGAGCAGCGGGAACAGACCGTTTCGCTGTCGAAGCGCGGCTTGCGTCGGGTGAAACAAACCGGCGTGTGTTCGAGGTCACGATAGCAAACTAGCGGTCAGATTTTGCGCGGCTCGGGATCACCTGCGGTCACGCGGTAGGCATAGCTCGTCTCCGCTTTCACGGCGCCGGTATCGGGAGCCAGCGCGTTGGGCGTGATGCGCTTGGCCGTGACGTCGAATGTTTCGTTCGTCACGTCGCACAGCGTATAGCCGTGATGGCGGCAGTCGAGATCGACGATGGTGCGCTCGTTGCCGCCGCCGGGTCCGGCCCAGGGTTCGAGATTGCGGAGAAATGAAGAGATAGCAGTACACGTGAACTCGGGTGCGACGCAGGCGGAGTTCTGATCCTTCCAATCCTTCAGCACGCGCGTGACGAAGTGCGAATGCACGTCGCCGGAGAGGACGACGGGATTTCGCGCGCGGTACTTTTCCATGAGATCCACCACGCGCTGACGCGCCACGGTGTAACCGCCCCAGCCATCCGTCCAGATCATCGTCTCCGACTTCGGCTCCTTGAAATTGCAGTCCGCGCGACTATCGATGGCGGCCATCATGACGCCTTGGGCGAGGACGTTCCAAGTGGCCTTTGATGTTGCAAACTGGCGCTCCAGCCAAAGCGATTGCTCCTTGCCCAGCATCTCGCGCGCTTTTCCGTCGGCGCCGATCATGGCTTCGATCTCGGGGCATTCACCGAGCGAAAGCGTGCGTGCATTGCCACGTAGTCCAGCGGCGCAGGCCTGATCAGAGCGGTACTGGCGCTCATCGAGCATGTTGAGGCGCAGAAGATTTCCGAAGTCGAAGGCGCGATAGAGTTGCCGCCGCTCAGCGATGACCGGAAGCGACGAAAGGCGCACCGGCATATTCTCAAAGTAGGCGCGGTAGGCTGCGATGCGCGTTTGCACAAATTCTTCTGCCTCGCGGACTTCGGAGAAATCAGATGCGTAGTCGTTTTCGACTTCATGGTCGTCCCAGGTGACGATGAAGGGGCAGTTTCGGTGCGCGTATTGCAGGCGGGGGTCGCTCTTATGCTCTGCATACCGGCGACGGAACTGCGACAGCGTTTTGACCTTTCGCCGTTCGGTCGTATTTCAGGAAGCGGGCGCGCTTCTGGCCCTCCGAAAGATTGTCGCAACCGGGGCGGCGAGCAGGAGCGGGCGCGTCGAAGCGATAGAATTGATCGTATGTCGCTTCGTAGATGTAATCGCCGAGATGGACGATGAAGTCGGGCTCGTCGCGTGCCATCAGTTCGTAGGCGTGCGGAAAGGCAAACTCGTACTCGGCGCAAGAGCAGAAGGCGAAGCGGAGTTTGTCGGGTGTCGTGCCTGCGGCAGGCGCCGTCAGCGTTTGGCCTTCGGCGGAAAAGTCGCCCAGCGTGAAGCGGTAGGCGTAGCGCGTGGCAGGCTTCAAGCCCGTCGCTTCCACGTGCACCGCGTAGCCCCTGTCGGCCGAGGCGATGGCAGTGCCACTCGCGGCTACGGGCTGACCGCTGCGCTCCGTATCTCGGATCTCCCACTCGACGCGGTAGGCATCATCGGAAAGGCCCCAGCGCTTGCCATCTTCGAGATCGAGCGCGAGGCGGCACCAGAGCACGACGCCATCGGGCAGCGGATCGCCGGAGGCTACGCCGAGCAACTGGAAAGGATCGCTCCTGAGGCTGGCGCCCGTCGCAGCGCTGGCGCGGATAGGGGCCAGCATGCCGGCTGCGGCGGTGGCAAAGGCGCCGTGCATCAGTTCCCGCCGCGTCACACTCCGGCGAAGACCCGCAAAACCGCTACTCGACATGCTTTCCCTTCTGGTTTCCCGCTTCGGCACGAGTTCGGCTCACAGCCGTCACAAGCCCCAACAGCACTTTAACAAAAGGCTGGCCGGTGCCATATAGCGCGCTCGTCCCAATTCGCTGCGGAGTTATGACAGCCGATGACCACGCCGAACCTGCCCGCCGACCTACACACTCCGGCTTATGTGCTCGACGTGGCAAGCCTCAAGCGCAATTTAGAGACGGCGGCGCGGCTGAAAGCCGAGACTGGCATCAAGATGCTGCTGGCGACGAAAGCGTGGGCCATGCCGGCGGCGTTTCCGCTGATGCGCGACACGCTCGACGGCACGACTGCGTCGGGTGAGTACGAAGCACGGATGGGCCGCGAGGAATTTGGCAAGGAGGTTCACGTCTACGCGCCGGCTTACGGTCCGGGCGAAGTGGAGCGTTTGGTCACGATCGCCGAGCACATCTACTTCAATTCACCGGGTCAGCTTGCCAAGCACATGGCGACGGCGAAGGCGGCTGGTCGTCACGTCGGCGTGCGCATCAATCCCGGCTTCTCGATGGCCACGTTAGGCGGCAACTTGTATGACCCATGCGCTCCCGGCTCGCGCTTCGGCACCACGAAGGCTGAGAGCGCCGGCATCCCGTGGGGCGAGATCGACATTCTGCATGCGCACGCATTGTGCGAAGCGCGCGAAGAAGGGTCCGTGGGTCTCATCAAGCACGTGGCGGAGACGTTCGCGGATGAGATCCGGCAGGTGAAGGCGGTCAATTTCGGCGGGGGTCATTTCATCAACCGGCCGGGATACAAGCTCGAGCCGCTGATCCGGGCGTTGCAAGATTTCCGAAAGGCATTCGGCGTGGACGTGATCCTCGAACCGGGTGCGGGGCTCGTCGTCAATGCGGGCTGGCTCGTTGCGACCGTGCTCGATCTGCATCGGAACGAGAAGGAGATCGCTATTCTTGATACGTCAGCGTCCACGCACATGCCCGACGTTCTGGAGGTGCCGTACACGCCGATCATCATCGGCGCAAAGAAGGCCGGCGTTCTGGCGCACACCTACGTTCTCGGTGGAAAGACGTGTATGACCGGCGACGTGATCGGCGAGTATTCGTTCGCTCAACCGCTAAAGGTCGGCGACCGGCTGATCTTCACGGACATGATGCAGTATTCGTTCGTCAAGAACACAACCTTCAACGGCACGCCGCTCCCGGACCTGTCGGTTTTGCACGAGGATGGGCGTTACGAAGTGCTGCGCTCGTATGGATATGATGACTTCCGGCGCCGGCTCGGCTGAGGCTCAGGCGGCACCCTCGAGAAACGCGAGCAGCCGGGCGGCGGTCTCTTCCGGGAACTGATCGGGAAAGAAGTGTCCCCCCGGAAGCGTCGCGAATTGTGGTCTTGAAAGGCGCTTCTCCCATTCTGCTTCCATGTCGAAGAGCTGATGCATGAGGCCCTTTGTGCCCCAGAAAGCCAAGGCAGGGCATGACACTTTGCGCGCCAAATCCGCGGTGTCGTGCGCCAGATCTACCGTCAGAGCCGCGCGATAGTCGGAGCAGGAGCCGTGAATGGCTGCGGGGTTTCGCCACGCGGTGCGATAGGCTTGCAACTGCGCGGGATCGAACTCATCGAGGGCAACCTTGCCCCAGCCGACGAGGCAGAACTCAAAGAAATAATCGGGGTCGCGGCCGATCAGCGTTTCGGGGAATGGCTCGGGTTGGGCCAGAAAGTACCAGTGCCAGTAGGCGGTGGCCACTTTGTGAGTCGTGTCCATCAACATGGCATAGGTGGGCACGATATCGAGTACAGCCAGCGAGAGCACGCGCTCGGGCTCGTCCAGCGCCATCCTGTGGCCGACGCGGCCACCGCGATCATGTCCGACGACATGAAAGCGGTCGAAGCCGAGGCTGCGCATGAGCGCCACCTGATCGGCGGCCATGGCGCGGAAGGAATAGTTGCTGCGATCTGCCAAACACACTGGTTTCGAACTGTCGCCGTAGCCGCGCAGGTCGGCGGCGACGACGGTGAACCGTTCCGCCAGCAACGGCGCGATCTTTGCCCACATCACGTGTGTCTGCGGATAGCCGTGCAACAGCAGAACAGGCGGACCGCTGCCGCCTTTCACATAGGCGACATCCACATCACCGACTTGCGCTCGTCCGCGTGCGAAGCCGTCGAACATATGTGTGGGCCTCTGACTTCAAGTCGAATTGGCGGCGTCGCGCTGGTCGGCAGCTTTCAAGATCGCGGGAATGAGTCCTGGAAACTTCGTCCTGATTTCATCACAGCGCAATACGTTGATGACCTCTACGCCTCGGCGTTCGGAGCGAATGAGACCGGCTTCTCGCAAAATTTGGAAATGATGCGACTGGGTTGACTTGGCCATCTTTTCAGGCGCGGCGGCGGAACAGTTCATGGCGCACGTTCCCGCACCGATCCTGCGGATGATCTCCAGGCGCACAGGATCGGCGAGGGCATAGAGAATGCCTTCGAGCGTGATCGACTCGATCGGAGGATGAACGAACGGCCTTTGCATGCGGCAAATATGACCACGAAGAGTTGATAATTCAATAGTTCGATATTCTTGAACTAATGGAATAGCAGGCTATATTGCCTGAAGGACGGTGCCGCACCGGCCCGCCGCCCGCCTAAGGGCGAGGCTTATCCTGCTCAATAACTTGGAGATTTCCGTGTCAAAGCCGCTGCAAGGAAAAATAGCTGTCGTCACAGGAGGAAGCCGCGGCATTGGCCGCGCGATCGCGGAGCGCTTGGCAAGCGATGGCGCCACCGTCGCCGTTCATTATGGCCGTAATCCCGGAGCCGCAGAAGAGGTGGTCACCGCGATCAAGTCACGAGGCGGAGATGCATTCGCCGTCGGCGCCGACCTTACCGAACGCGGTGCAGCGGCCAAACTACTTCACTCAGCTCGACGGCGAACTCGCCAAGCGCGGCGACTTCGAAATTCGACATTCTCGTCAACAATGCAGGCGTCGCGCCGTTCGTTCCGTTCGCGGATACGACGGAGGAGCAGTTCGACGAAGTATTCAACATCAACGTGAAAGCGCTGTTCTTCATCACGCAGGCCGCTATTCCTCGGCTCAACGACGGCGGCCGGATCATCTCCACCACGTCCGTGGTTTCGCGACTGCCTTTCCCCGGTGTCGAGGTCTATTCGATGTCGAAGCCGCCAATCGATAATCTCACGAAGGCGCTCGCACGTGCTTTGGGTGAACGCAACATCACCGTCAATGCAGTGGCGCCCGGCGTGATTGAAACTGATATGACGGGGTTCGTGAAAAGCCCTGAGGGAGCGCAGCAGACGATCAACTCACAAGCCCTGAAGCGGATCGGTCAGGCGCCAGACGTTGCCGATGTTGTGGCGTTCCTCGCCGGACCGGACTCGCGATGGGTCACCGGCCAGACGATTGAAGTGAGCGGCGGCACGTCCATCACGCTCTAAATTCTACAACGTAAGTTTCCAGGCGCTTTGTTCCCCCCGGAAGCGCTTTGGTCGTGCGGCGCCGGATGTCCTCCCTTCCGGCGCCGCACAAGTTTCGCCATCAAGCGGCGGGGCGCTCAATCAGCGCGAAGATGGTTTCCAGTTGATCGGCGTCTTCGGGGGGTTTGTCCCAGCGGATGCGGTGGATGCGTGGAAAGCGCATCGCGACGCCCGATTTGTGCCGCGTCGATGGCTGGACCGCATCGAATGCGATTTCGAGCACCAGCTTTGGCACCACGGCGCGAACGGGGCCGAATGTTTCCGTCGTATTGGCGCGAATGAACCGATCGAGATCGCGCAGTTCGGCATCGGTAAAACCGGAATAGGCTTTGCCAACCGGCACCAGTTCGCGTTCGTTGGAGCCTTCGCGCGGGCGCCAAACTCCGAACGTGAAATCCGAATAAAGCGAAGATCTCTTTCCGGAGCCGCGCTGCGCATACATCAGCACGCAATCGAGCGTGAGGGCCGCGCGTTTCCACTTGAACCAATGGCCCTTTGGGCGGCCGGCGAGATAGGGGCTTGCTCGGCGCTTCAGCATCAGGCCTTCGATGCCGGCCTCGCGGGCGCCGCGCCAGAGTGCTTCGAGTTCCGAAAATGTATCGAATTCCACGAGCGCGCTCAAATCCGTCAGCAGAGGTCGCTCGCCTGCGTGCCACTCCTCCAGACGGCGGCGGCGATCATCGAAGGCGAGCGTGCGAATATCCTCACCGCCCGCAAACAGCAGATCATAGAGCCGAAGGTGAGCCGGATGTTCGCGCAGCATTTTCCCCGTCACCGACTTTCGGTTGAGTCGCTGCTGGAGATCGTTGAAAGGCGCGACCGTGCCCTGCCGAACAACCAGAAGCTCGCCATCGGCGACTACATCGAACTGCGCAAAGGCCGACCGGATTTCGGGGAATGCCGGCGAGATGTCATCGCCTGTGCGGGAGTAGACGCGCACATCGCCCGCCTTGGCGGCGACCTGGACGCGGATGCCATCCCATTTCCATTCGGCGGCGAAGTCGTTCGGATCGAGTGTTGGCCAATCGGCGTCTTCCACGGGATGGGCGAGCATCATGGGCCGGAAGACCGGGACATTGCCGGGATCGGGACGTTCGCTGCGCCCTTCCACCCAGGCGAAAAGCTCAGCGTAGGGCGGCTTCAGTGCGTGCCAGACTTCCTCGACTGCCGAAACATCGAGACCGGCGATCTGGGCGACTGCTGTTTTGGCAAGGCGTGCCGAGACGCCGACCCGTGGCGCGCCACCGATCAGTTTAAGAAATGCCCAGCGCTCGCGAACATTGCAGCGGTCCAGGATGGTTGCAATGATCGCCGCGTGCTCCGACGGCTTCGCGCTGAGAAGCCAGTCGACGACTTCGCCGAGGCGCGGTGGCTCAACGATGTTCTCCGGTGTCGGCCACATCAACGATACTGTTTCTGCGGTGTCGCCGACGAAATCCCGTGAGAGCTTGAAAAGCACCGGGTCGGTGCGTTCCGCCATCAAATCGGAAAGGATCCGCCGGAATCCGATGCGCAGCGGCAAACCATCAGTCAAGGCTGCGAGCGCCCAGCCGCGGTCCGGATCAGGTGCGGAGCGCAGGTAATCGGTCAGTAATGCCAGCTTGCCGGTACGGCTCTGCGTGGTGGACAGGCAATCGAGAACTTCGGCGAACGCACGCATGGGCTACTCCGCGTCGTCCTCGTAGCCAACCAGGTCCAGCGCGCGTGCGCGGCGGCCCATCAGGCTTAATTGATGCACGAGTGCGTCTTCGCGACCATGCGTCACCCACACGTCTTCGGCACCGGTTTCGACAATGGTATCGAGAAGTTCAGGCCAGTCAGCGTGGTCCGAAACGACCAGAGGAAGCTCGACGCCACGTTGGCGGGCGCGGCCCCGAACCCGCATCCAGCCGGATGCAAAGACACGCACGGGGTCTTCGCCCATGCGTCGCGACCAGCGATCCATCAGCGCTGAGGGTGGGCACATCACGAGCGCGCCCTTCAGTTCGGCATCGGTCGCCGTGCTTGCGGGGCGGCAGTCACCCAGATCGATTCCGAGATCCTGAAACAGTGCGGTGAGGCCGACCAGCGCGCCGTGCAGCCAGATGGGATCGTGGTAGCCCTGCTGCCGGACGAGCGCGATCATGCGCTGGCATTTTCCGAGACCATAGACGCCGAGCAAGTGTGTGCGTTCCGGATTCCGGGCGATCGACTGCACCAGCCGGCGGGCTTCGTCCTCGGCACGTTCGTGACGGAAGACAGGTAGCGCGAACGTCGCTTCGGTCACAAATACATCGCAGGTCACAAGTTCGAATGGGCGGCACGTCGGATCCGGTGCGCGCTTGTAGTCACCGGATATCACCGCACGGCAGTCTCCTCGTTCGATGACGATCTGTGCCGATCCGAGGATATGTCCTGCCGGCACGAAGCGGACCGTGACATCACCGATCGTGTGATGCTCGCCCAAGTGCGCCGACTGAAACGCTCCAGCGCAGGCTGCGCCATAGCGCACCTTCATGATCGCGATGGTCTCAGGCGTCGCAAGAACGTGAGCGTGGCCGGGGCGGGCGTGGTCGGAATGCCCATGAGTAATCAGCGCGCGATCGACCGGACGTGGCGGGTCGATATAGAAATCGCCTGCTTCGCAGTAGAGGCCTTGCGGTGTCGGATAGAGCCAGTTTTCGATCGGACGCATTGGATGAAAACCTGAGCCGCAGCATTAAGCGTCCCCCGTCGATCGTTAACGCGGCGCACAGGCTGCCCGTTCTGCTTTATGTCGCTTGGGCCGATTATGCGATGATGTCGGGCAGCAACTGGTCCTCGACGGCTGTAATCTGATCCTTGAGCGCGAGCTTCTTTTTCTTCAAACGGCGTATATTGAGCTGGTCGTGGCCCCCCATAGCTTCGAGAGCGACGATTTCCTCGTCGAGCAGGCGGTGCTCGTTGCGCAGCCGCACGAGTTCCTCGCGCAACTCCCCTTCGCTGTGTCGCACCATGGCGCCTCTTCGCACTAGCTCAGGCGATACCGTAAAGCCCGGCTTCCCCCGCGGCGCGTTTTACGCCTCTTTCCCAATTCTGCAACATCTTAGCGCGCCCCGAGCCCAGCGCCGTGGCTTTTTGGGTCTGAGAAGCCGACCACGGCGCGTCCTCCATTGCGCAACTGCGAAAGGATCAAGCCCCAAGATCAATTCTTCATAAAGATGAAATGGTGACCACTGTGCACCTTTTACAAGCCACATTTTCTCTGGCATGATTTGATGGCTCAACGATCGAAGGAGGCTTAAATGGCGTTATCCGCACATCTCCACGAACTCGCAGAGAAGCATCGGCAGCTCGATCGCCGAATTTGCGAGGAGATGGCAAGACCTGGATCCGATGACGTTGTGATCCGGCGGATGAAACAGCAGAAGCTCAAGATCAAAGAAGAGATTGATAGACTGTCGACTGCCTCTCGACACTGAGGTCCTTGAAGCCGGCTCCACCCTGGAGTTCGGCTTTTGTATTTCTGGTCGATACGGCTGCAGCCGGCTACGGCCAAAAACGGCCGCCTACCGTTGCAGGACGACGGTTACTTGCATTCACCTGCATTCCAAGTTGAAGCCCGCCGGTTTGACCAGCGGGCTTCGGCGTCTCGTGTCGCTTATCAATCGGCGCTGCGGTTAGAGATCGCCTTCGCGCTCCGACGTTCCGTCATCAGGGCCCTGTCCGCGACCGGGGCCGCGGCCAGGACCATCGCGGTCACCGCCGCGCTTTTCCCAGCGGTCGTGATGGGGGCCCCATTTGCCGCGCTTGCCCATGCCGATCTCCGATACGGCCTTCTTCTGTGCGTCATCGAGCGACGCGTAGAGTTTCTCGACTGCCGGTCGAACAATCTTCATGCCTTCGAGGGCAGCGGCGAGTTGTGCTTCGGTATCGGCCAGACGCGCCGTGATGTCCTTAGCCGCCGGCTTCTTGTCAGCATCGGCCGTGGCTTCGGGCTTCGGCGGGCAGGCCGCTGCGACCTTCGTAGCGGCGGTTTTCACTGCTGATTTCAATTCATCGAATGCCGGCTTCTGGGCTTCGGTGGGGTTCACCTTGTATTCGAGGCGGACCATCATCAGGTCTGCTTTTTCTGCCGGGTTGCCGCGGCACAGCGGACCCGCGAGACCCATCATGCCATGCGGGCCACCCCAGCCGTGGGGGCCCTTATGGTGCCAGCCGCCATGGCGGTGGGCGACAGCGGCGGCCGATCCGAGCGTCATTATGACGGCGGCGCCCGCGAGAATTTTTCCATTACGTGTCATCGGGTTCTCCTTGTTCGAGCCGCGGCGCGTCCGGACCGCCCATGCGGGGGAGCGAGGCACTGAGGGGGGGTGCCTGGCGGACCGAAGCACGCCGCGTCACTTCATCGAACGATGCTGGAGGAAGAACCCGTCGGAGAATTTTCGGAGGCTGCGGCTCAGGCGTCCTTGGCGAGGTCCCGGAGGCGGTACTTCTGGATCTTGCCGGTGGCGGTTTTGGGCAACTCCGTGAACACCACGTGGCGCGGGGCCTTGTAATGGGCGAGCCTTTCGCGGCACCACGTCACGATCTCTTCTTTTGATACGGTCGCCCCCGTCTTCAACTCGACAAAGGCGCAGGGAGTCTCGCCCCATTTCTCGTCAGGTTTGGCGACGACCGCGCAGGCGGCGACGGCGGGATGCTTGTAGAGGACATCCTCGACCTCGATGGACGAAATATTCTCGCCACCCGAAATGATGACGTCCTTGGAGCGATCCTTCAGCTGGATGTAGCCGTCTGGATGCAAGACGCCGAGATCGCCAGAATGGAACCAGCCGCCGGCAAAGGCCTCCGCCGTGGCCTCGGCGTTCTTGAGGTAGCCCTTCATCACGATATTGCCGCGGAACATGACCTCGCCCATCGTCTCGCCGTCGGCGGGAACGGGGCTCATGGTCTCGGGGTTCATCACGGTGAGATCTTCCAGCGCGACGTAGCGCACACCCTGACGAATTCGCTTCTTGGCTTTCGCCTCCTCATCCAGCGCCAGCCACTCGGTGTTCCACTCGTTGATCGTCGCGGGGCCGTACGTTTCAGTGAGGCCGTAGAGGTGGGTGAGATCGAAGCCGGCGACGATCATGGCATCCAGGACCGCCTGCGGCGGCGGTGCGGCGGCGTGATTGAACGACACGCGATGCCTGATTTCGCGTTTTTCCTCTGGTTTTGCCCCAAGCAACGTCGCCATGACAATGGGCGCGCCGGAGATGTTCGTGACCTTATAATCCGCCATGGCGTCGTACATCGCCTTCGCCCGCACCCAGCGCAGGCAGATGTGCGTGCCGGCCACCATCGCCAACGACCAGGTGAAACACCAGCCGTTGCAGTGGAACATCGGCAGCGTCCACAGGTACACGGGATGTCGTCCCATTCCGGTGGCGATGGTGTTTGAGTAACACATCAGCGCCGCGCCTCGATGGTGGTAGACGACTCCTTTAGGGTTGCCGGTCGTGCCGGAGGTGTAGTTGAGCGAGATGGCTTCCCATTCGTCTTCCGGCATGCGCCACGCAAACTCGGGATCCGAGTTTGTGAGAAGCGTCTCATAGTCGAGATGCGATAGGGCGCGTCCCGTCTGCGGGAACTCCAGATCGTTGTAGTCGATGATGATGGGGCGGACCTTGGCGAGCGCAAGGGCTTCGGCCATCGCGCCGGCAAACTCGCGGTCGGTGATGAGAACCTTGCAATCCGCATGATCAAGCTGGAAAGCGAGGATCGGCGCATCGAGGCGTGTATTCAGGGAATGAAGCACCGCGCCCAGCATGGGCACCGCGTAATGCGCCTCCAACATCGGAGGTGTGTTCGACAGCATCACCGAGACCGTATCGCCCGGCCCTATCTGGAGCCGCGACAGGGCAGAGGCGAGCCGCCGGCAGCGCCCGTAGAACTCTTTCCAGCTGAACTGCTGCATTCCGTGGATGATCGCCGGATGATTCGGGTACACCGCAGCTGCACGTTCGAGAAAGGTCAGAGGGGTCAGCGGCTGGTAATTGGCCGGGTTTTTATCGAGGTTCTGGCTGTAGGGTGACAGGATCATCTGGCGATGCGCAACCTTCTGGAGATCAATCAATCCGACGCTAGACAATTGCCGTGCGGAGATCAAACAGGCTTGCAGCTTCAGCCCTGGAGGCAACGCTTCCAACCTGGGCGCTGCAGGTGAGTGCGTTGATAACGGGGAGATTTGCTTAGACTTTCCAGAAGAGGAGTGCCATCTTTGAAGATGTAGGCGTGAGATTTCTGGGAGGAGGCAATGTCCCAACCTCGTCTGGACGCCGTTGCACTCTGGGTTCTGGTGATGCTGCTATTGGCGCTCACCTTGGCTCTCGAACTGGCCATTTTCGAGAAATAGAAAAGGGTTGGGCAGGCTGCCAATCCTAGCGCCCTGGCCGACAGGCGGGCGACCCTGCCTTAGCGCCCTGGCCATTCGTTTTTGCCCTGCATGATCGTACGATTGGCGGCGCGGCGCTTCGCGCCGTTGCTTCCTGGTGTTCGGCTCAGGCAATTTATCGAGGTCATGGCGCCGGTCCGCAGGCGCGATGAGAGCTTCACCGGCTCGTCCGGTGAGTCTTGCATTCGCCGCCCGGCACCACCGGGTTAGCTTTCGCACACCGGATCAGCATCGCATGTCAAAAACTGCGCCGAACCCGCAATTGCTCCATCTTGTCTTCGGAGGCGAACTGGAATCGCTCGACGGCGTCACGTTCCGTGACCTGCACGGTCTCGATATCGTTGGGATCTACCCGAACTATGCCGAGGCCCATGCCGCGTGGAAGGCGGCCGCGCAGAAGTCTGTCGACAACGCTCTCATGCGATATTTCGTGGTCCACTTGCATCGCCTGCTCGATCCGGCAACGCCCGGGGCTTGAGCGACGTCACTCTCGGCGCAGCCATCCATCGACAATGCGATTGGCCCAATTCCGGCTGCGGAATGACTGCTTTAATGCCCGTGGGTCGTAATAGCGTTCGACCCAGTCGAAAAAGTCGATCTGGTTCTGCGCTGAATGGGCCAGATACTGATCAAAGAACGCGTCGAGCACGCCGGTATCAGCGAACCGGATGTGCCCGTAGCGAAAGCTCAGCTGGCGAGCGGCCTTCTCGATCGGCATATTTTCCACGATGTGCAGATAAAGCGCGCTGGCAAGGCCCGCTCGGTCAGCGCCTGATTTACAATGCAGTAGAATGGGATGTTCTATCCGCTGAAAAAGATCGCGCAGGCCGTACAGTTCGTCTCGGGAGGGCGCATCGCGGCTACGCAGGCAATAATCGACGTAGGCCAGACCCAGGCGTTCACAAACCGCGCGTTCCGTTTTCGCTGTCGGCTTATCTTCGTTGCCGCGCAGATTAACGACAGTTCTGACGCCAAGCTTTTTTGCCCTTCGCAACTGGTAAGGCAGGGGCTGCGCCGCCCGCCACGCCCGCGGCCCTAATCTGTGGCGGTTTTGGAACACGAGGCGCACGAACAAATGATCAAAAAGCAACATGTCGGTATACTTGACGACCGGAGCAAGGGCCCGGCGCAAGGGTTCGGGTGCGCGCGCAGAAACTTCCGAGCGCGCATTCATGGCGCTCTTGCGCAGCGCTCGCTTCATCCGTTTTCTGAGGTTAAACCGCATTCTCTGGATCACATTCCCAGCATGATAGCTTGCAGACCGTTTTTAGAGGCGATAGCTCGCCAAAGAGCCGGAAAGCAGGCAGGTTCTTTGCACGACTTGTGGTCCGTGCCACCCGCAGGCCCCTGCTGCAGCGGTCGATAAGTGCCGGCGGGCACATGATTTCGGTTGATATTCGCTGCGGTAACCTGAGACAAGAGGACTTCAGAGCGCGCCCACAAGGGTCAGCCAGCCGAAAGACTTTTACCGTCGGCGACCCGCAATCGCAGGCCCGCCGGGGCCGGGGCTCATAGCATCAATGGCACACAAGTCGCCTGACAAGGTGAGCGCTGCACGTCTCGCCGGCCGGCAACTCGCCAGGCTCGTGCGTTTCGTCCATCGCACCTCGAACATCATCGCCGAACCTGAAGGCATCATCGACCGCCTGAGTTCAGATCATCCGTGCATAGTCGCGCTGTGGCACGGCCAGTTCATGATGGCTTCGATGCACCGTCCGGATGTGCCCGTGGCGGCCATGGTTGCGCGCCATGGGGATGCAGAGTTTATCGGCGCGACGATGGAAAATCTGGGCGTGGAACTCGTGCGCGGGGCGGGGGCGGGTGATCGGAAAAAGGATCGCGGCGGGGCCAGCGCATTGCGCGCCGCTCTTCAGTGCCTCGCCAACGGCAAGTCATTCGTTATGACCGCTGACGTGCCGCCGGGGCCGGCTCGGCGTTGTGGCGAGGGAATCGTCACGCTCGCGCGCATGAGCGGCCGGCCCATCGTGCCGCTGGCAGTGGCCAGCTCAAGATCCTTGGTGCTCGACACCTGGAGCCGCCTGACGATCAACCTGCCATTCTCAAAGTTGGCGTTCGTCTACGGCGAACCGATCTACGTGCCGCGAGACGCAAGCGCGGAACACCTCGAAGACATCCGCCAGTCAGTGGAACGAGCGCTCAATGCCGCAACGCGACGCGCCTATGCGCTTGCGGGTGCCGATCCAGCGAAATCGACACCACGTTCCGCCGATCCGTCACTTCCGCCACCAGAACCGGGATTGTCGCTCCGAGCCTATCGTGGTGCGAGCCGCCTTTTGGCTCCCATCGCTCCGATGAATTCTGGCGCGGCGTGCGCAACGAGGGAAGGAGGATCCGGCTCGGCAGGATGAGCGACTTGGCCGGAGCCAGCGTGCCCGACCAGACGGACCGGTCGCATGGATCCATGCGGCCAGCGTTGGAGAACTCATTGCCGTTTTGCCGGTGATCGATCGGGTCCACGAGGCGCGCGCGGACCTCACGGTACTCGTGACCACGGGAACAGTCACCTCAGCTGGCCTCGCGGCGACGCGGCTCGGACCGGGAGCAATTCACCAGTTTGTCCCGATCGATACGCCACAGGCGGTGGGACGTTTTCTCGACCACTGGAAACCGGCACTTGCGATTTTTACCGAAAGCGAGATTTGGCCCAATCTCATCCTCACAACGTCGCGACGGCGCATTCCGCTGGTGCTCGTCAACGCGCGTATGAGCAGCCGAAGTGGCCGGCGGTGGCGGCGGCGCAAGCGCATCGCCCAGCAGCTGTTCGGACAGTTCCGGCTCGTCCTGGCGCAGAATGCATTGTTCGCGCGCAACTTCCGGCAACTCGGTGCCCCGCAGACGATGAACGTGGGCAATTTGAAAATCGATGCACCGGCCCCACCCGTGGACGCAGTAGAACTTGAGCGGCTGCGGCAGATCATCGGTGACCGGCCGGTTCTGGTCGCGGCCAGTACACACGAGGGTGAAGAGCGCATTCTCGCACAAGCGCATTTGCGCCTTCGCGAGGCCATGCCGAAGCTGTTGACGATCCTCGCGCCGCGGCATCCGGAGCGTGGCGCGAAACTTGCGGCCGAGTTCAGCGCCGCTGGCCTCAGCGTGGCGCAGCGCTCCTCCGGCGCCGATCCCACGCACGCGACGGACATCTATCTCGCCGACACGATCGGTGAACTGGGGCTGTTCTATTCATTGGGGCGCGTCGTCTTCCTTGGCGGGTCGCTGGTCGAGCACGGGGGTCAGAACCCGATCGAGGCAATCCGGCTCGGTTGCGCCGTCATGAGTGGACCGAGCCGGCACAATTTCAGCGATATCTATGGCGTTCTCGACGCGGCGGGCGCCGTCGCCACCGTCAAGGCTGCCGACGATATTGCCGACACCGCCTTGCGGCTGCTGAGGGACGAAGCCGCGCGTGAGGCGGCTCATCATGCCGCTGACGGCGCGCTCGCGGCGATGGGTGGCGCGCTGGACAAGACTGTCGAGGCGCTGCTTCCATTGCTTCCTGCGGTAGAGCAACAGCCGGCACCCGTGGCGGTCCCGCTGCCTGAGCTCGTTTCGGAGACGGCGGACCAAGGGTTTCGCCGTGCCGTCTCGTGAACCGTCGTGGTGGTATCTCCCGCAGCCGACGCTGACCGCGCGTGTTTTAGCGCCAGCAGCGGCGCTATACGGTGCTATCGCCGCGCATCGCATGCAAAGGCCACCCAGCACCAAGAGCCCGCTTCCGGTCATCTGCATCGGAAATTTTACGGCCGGAGGGACCGGCAAGACGCCGCTGGCGCTGCTCGTCGCTGACCGGCTCATCGGGAGGGGGTTCACGCCCGTTTTTCTTACACGGGGGTACGGGTCGCGCGTGCGCGGTCCGACCGTCGTCGATCCGATGCGACACGGCGCGGCTGACGTTGGCGACGAAGCGTTGCTGCTGGCGCGGGCGGCTTGCGTCATGGTGGCTCCAGATCGCACGGCGGGAGCTCGGGCCATCGTCGAAAACCTCAATGCAGATCTGATCATCATGGACGACGGATTGCAAAATCCGTCGCTCGCCAAGGATCTTCGCATCGCCGTGGTCGATGGGGCGCGCGGGTTTGGGAATGGTCTGGTCATCCCGGCAGGGCCGATGCGGGCGCCTCTCGCTCTACAATTCGCACATGCAGATGTCGTTGTGGTCAATGGACGGCGTGACGATCGCGACGGCATCGCGCGGGCCATCGCGCCCGCGTTTTGTGGCCCCATTATATCGGCCCATCAGGCGCCGGCCGGCGATTTCAGCTGGCTCACTGGCACGCCTGTCGTGGCGTTCGCCGGAATTGGCAATCCGCAGCGCTTCTTCAAACTGCTGCAGCAATTGGGTGCGCATCTTGTCCAGGAACGCAGCTTTGCCGATCACCATGCCTTCACCGATGGCGAAGCGGCGGATCTCTTGGCCGCCGCGCAGCGACTTGGGGCGACCCTGATAACCACTGAAAAAGATCTTGTCAGACTAGCCGGAGCGTCGGGCGCGCGTGGCGAACTTGCTCGGTCAGCTAGGCCGCTTGCGATCTCTACGGCATTCCATGATGACGGCGAGGATCGACTGCTCAACCTCGTTCTAGAGGCGTTGACGCGGCGGCGAAGCGCACTTCAGCCCGTGGGCTGAGTTTCGAGGAAGCGTTTCATCGAAGCTTCGGGTGTTGCGTAGGCTTCCTGCAGATCAACGCTCCAGTATTTGAGGTTCTGCAATTCGATGCGCGCGCCGGTCACTGCACAGCGCACATAGTCTCCGGCTGAGAGAACCTGGAACTCTCCGGCCAAGTAGCGCACGCGCGCTTCCGTTCCGCCGCCAAACAATCGTTCTAACCTGTTCATTGCCGTTCCTTCCCCGCACCTGTTCCGGGGCTTTTCGATCCGTCTGCTATGTCTAATGTCCTTGCCGAGCGGGAACAAGACGGGTGCGGCAGCGACCCCCACTTGGCGCAGGCACGTGCCGCGGGACGTGTCAGAACAGTGAGCCTTGTGGCGGGGTGCCGTCCTTCTTTCGGGAAGGTGGCGCGGGTGTGCCGCCCGCAGGCGTTGCCTTGCCCGCCGTGCCGGCGGAGACATCGACGGCGGTCCTGCCATCTGAAAATTCGATTTCGAGCGACCGGCCCGGAGTTAGGCCCGATGCGCGGCGCACCATGGTGCCCTTCTCGTCGCGGACAATTGCGAAGCCGCGGGCCAGCACGCCCTGGTAGCTATACGAGGTCAACAGCTTCGACTGTCCCTCCAGTGCCCGTCGCTTCTGGTCGAGGCGATTGGCTAGCGCCTCAACGCGCAACCGGCCTCCAATTCGCTCGAAGCGCATACGCCTTTCGCCAGCGATCCGTGTCAGGGCCGCGCGGGCGCGCGCGAACCCATCACCAAGGCGCCGGTCGCGGCGCTCGACGAGCGTACGCAAGAGGCTGGGCGTCAACCGTGCCGCGATCTTGGCCTGCCGCATGGTGTGGGCACGCGTATTGGCGAGGAGCGCGCGCGGCAATCGCTGATCGAGCGTGTCGAAGCGCTGGCGGGGCAGCGCCGTCAGATCCTCTGGGCGGGGCAATCCGCGCGCTGCGGACTTGAGGTGCGCGCGGTTTGTTTCCAGCATACGACGGCAGGCAATCCGCAGGCGTTGGCTGCGGTCCGCAACGTCGGCCATGAGTTCGGAATACTTCGGAACCGCCCATTCGGCTGCTTTTGTCGGCGTGGGTGCTCGAGCATCAGCGACGAAGTCGATCAGCGTCCAATCGGTCTCGTGGCCCACCGCCGAGATGAGCGGAATGGTGCTTGCGGCGGCGGCGCGCACCACGATCTCTTCATTGAAGCCCCATAAGTCTTCGAGGCTGCCACCGCCGCGGGCGACGATGAGCACATCCGGACGAGGGATGCGTCCTCCGGATTGGATCGCGTTGAAGCCGCGGATTGCGGCCGCGACTTTGGCGGCACTGCCTTCGCCTTGCACCGGCACTGGCCAGACGATCACATGCGTGGGGAAGCGTTCTTCGAAGCCGTGCATCATATCGCGGATCACGGCGCCAGTCGGCGACGTGATAATGCCGACGACACGCGGTAGAAACGGCAGCGGCTTCTTGCGGGATTCGTCAAAAAGGCCTTCGGCCGCGAACTTACGCTTACGATCCTCCAAGAGCGCCATCAACGCGCCAGCGCCTGCCGGCTCCAAAGCTTCGATGACGATCTGGTACTTGGATGAACCCGGGAAACACGACACCTTGCCGGTGACGATGACTTCCATCCCCTCCTCGGGCTTAACCTTGAGGCGGCTCCAGTTGCCCTTCCAGACGACAGCGTCGATCTTCGCCTTGTCGTCCTTCAGCGAAAAGTAGCAATGGCCGGAGGAATGCGGGCCACGATACCCCGAGATTTCGCCGCGCAACCGAATGTGGCCGAATCCGTCCTCGAGCGCGCGCTTGATCGCGTTCGAAAGTTCGCCGACGGAATACTCGGGCGCATTGCGAAGGGGCTGGGGCGTCAGGTCGGCCACGAGTTGTCCTCTCAGAAGTCAGGGCGAACTATACCTGCCCAGAACCAATGGCAACAGAGGAGGGGAACTTCAGCGTCGCTGAAGGCGTTTTCCTGGACGAAGCCAGTAGGTCCGGTTCAGGAGCGCTGCCATGAACACGATGCACTATGCGCTAGGTTGGATCGGTTTTGCTGTGATGGCAGGATCGTTCGTGGCTGCTGCGGCCGCCGTCGCTCAACCGGCTCCCAGTGGGACGGATCCGCAGGTTGCATTCAACAACCACTGCCGCACCTGTCATTCCGTGCAGCCCGGCGACAATCGCCTCGGCCCAGCGCTGCATGGCGTCATGGGCCGCAAGGCCGGTAGTGTCGAAGGTTTTGCCTATTCGCCAGGTTTCAAGACGACCGACGTCGTTTGGGACGATGCGAACATGGATCAGTTCATCGCTAATCCGAACAGCCTGTTTCCCGGCAACAACATGGCGACCTTTGCGGGCTTGTCAGATGCCGGCGACCGCAAGGCCATCATCGAATATTTGAAAACGTTGAAGTGACGTTCAGGTCACGATGCGGCCATCGACAATGCGCAGCTGGCGATCTGCGCGGGCGGCGAGTTGCAGATCGTGTGTCACCATGACGATTGACCGCTTGGTGTCGTCGACGAGGTGGCGCAAAACGCTCAGCACCTGTTCACTGGACGCGGTATCGAGGTTGCCCGTCGGCTCATCGGCGAGGATCACTTGCGGCCCGTTGGCCAGCGCGCGCGCGATCGCAACGCGCTGGCGCTGACCGCCGGAAAGTTGTCCCGGCAGTTTGTGCGCATGTGCCTCCAAACCCAGCGACGTCAGCAGTTTCATCGCACGCTCTTTCATGGCGTGTTCACTGATTTCGCCCAGCGCCCGCATCGGCAACATGACGTTCATGAGCGCTGAAAACTCGGTCAGCAGGAAGTGAAACTGGAACACGAAACCCAGGAGCTTCAGCCGCAAGCGCGCCCTCGCAGCCTCGTCGCTGGCGGGAACGTGGTGGCCCTGCATCAGCACTTCGCCAGACGTCGGCACGTCCAGCAGCCCCAGAAGATACAGAAGCGAGCTTTTGCCTGATCCGGAGGGTCCGGTTACGGCTACAAACTCGCCCGGTTGGATGGCGAGATTGATATCCTGGACGAGTGTCGTTTCGACGCCGTCGCCAATCGTTTTGGTGACGTGGCGCAGTTCGATCAGTGGCGTGGTCACGGGAAGCTGGATCGTCATGACGCTCCCCGGATGATTTCGACGGGGTGGACGCGGGCCGCTTTGCGGGCGGGCAGATAACCGGCGATGCCTGAGGCTGCAAGGGCGA
The DNA here is from genome assembly GCA_963708775.1 of uncultured Alphaproteobacteria bacterium. Taxonomy (GTDB): domain Bacteria; phylum Pseudomonadota; class Alphaproteobacteria; order Rhizobiales; family Hyphomicrobiaceae; genus JAGVSR01. Next base: position 26,498 of record CAVPTI010000020.1, read on the forward strand.
CGAGGCCCGCCAGAAGATAGTGCGTGGGTGTGTAATACAGCGGCAGGTGGGTCGCATCCATGAATGGGCTCTTGAACTCGATGGTTTCAAGTGCCCGACACAATCCGTAGCCCAAAGCCCAACCGGCCAATGTGCCAGCCAAACCGATGATCAATGCCTCGATGAGGAAGATCGAGCGGACGGTGCTTTCGGTGAACCCCAGCGACTTCAGAATGGCAATGTCGCGCGTCTTCTCGTGCGTGATAGTGGAGATGATGTTGTAGGTGCCGAAGGACGCAACCAACAGGATCGCGCCGACGACCGTGTACATGATGAAGTTGCGGACTTCGAATGCCGACAGAAGGTCTTCATTGGCTTCCTGCCAGGACACGGATTTGTATCCCGTTTGGGCCTCGACGCGCTTGGCGACATCCATCGCCTGCATGATGTTCGAGACCCGGATCCGCATCGCATTCACGATTCCCGTCTGACCTGCGAGGATTTGCGCGGTCTTGATCAGCGTGTACGCCTGCGTTTCGTCAGTCTGGCTGATGCCGGAATGCAGCAGCGCCACCACGGTGCAGGAGAGGACACGTCCCGTGCCTGACACTACGGCGATCGTGTTGCCGACGCGGGCGCCAATCTTCTGGGCCAGCCGGTCGCCAAGAATGATCGCGTTCGATGAGCGGTAGAGATCATCCAAACTGCCACCGCGCGTTTGTTCGGGCAGCTTCGAGACCGCAACTTCGCGTTTGGGATCGATGCCGGTGACGTTGGCGGCGGTATCGCGGCTGGCGTAGCGGATGACGGCACGCGCCTGGACAGACGGCGCGACCGCTCCGTCGAGCCAGCTGTCGAGGGAGGCGATGATGGCGTAAGGGTTTTTGATGCCGGGCCGCGTCGCCATGGTGCTGAGGCCGGAAAATGCAACGACTTGGTAATGATCCTCAGCCGGCTGGCGGGGCGGCTCGCGGCGCTCGTCGTTCATTGTGATGTGCGGCAAGGCGTCGACGAGCTGGCTCACGAAATCGCGCTGCGAGCCTTCCATGAGCGCTGCCATCATCACCGAAAAGCCGACCCCCATCGCAACGCCCATCAGGCCCACAAGCGTCTGGCGAAGGCGCGAGCGGACGTGGGTCAGTGCGATGTCGAGGACGAGCTTCATCGGCTCACCTGATCAGCGCGGGTGGGACGTACGTTGTCTCCGTCTTCGAGATCGGCGACCGGCGGCGAGACAATCAGGTCGCCTGCAGCGAGTGCGCCTTTCACTTCGACACGATCCGTACCTCGGATGCCGACCTCGACGGGAACGCGCGTGACGCGACCGCCCGTGAGTTTGAAGATGTGACCGGACGCGATTGCTTCTGCCGGGACGACCAAGGCGTCCTGCACTTCGGCAACCACGATGTTGGCTTCGACGCTCATGCCAACCTTCAGGGGCGTATCGTCAGGCAGGTTCAAGTGGACGCGGAACGTCTTGCTCTCCGGGTCACCTTTCGGCGTGATGCGGTCCACGGTTGCCGGCAACGGCGCGCCTTCGTGTCCTTCGTGGCGCAGGAGAACGCGCTGGCCCGGCGCGACTTTCAAGATGTCGTCCTCGTTGACTTCGGCGATGATCTTCAGCGGCTTCGGCTCGCCGACCCACAGCAGCGTGTCTCGCTCACCGATGCCTGCGATCTCGCCGACCTCGCCAATGCGGCGCATGACGATGCCGTCGAGCGGCGATTTGAGCGCTAGATCTGAAATGCGGTCCTTCTGCATGGCCACGCGCGCCTCGTACTCACGCACCTGCGTCAGCTTGTCGTCGAGGGTCACACGCGAGACCGAGTTGCGTTTTACAAGCGTTTCGAGGCGCGCAGCGTCTTCCTTGAATCGCGTAAGCCGCGATTCGAACTCGCTCAACACCGCCTGTTCTTCATCGTCGTCGAGGCGAACGACGACTTGGCCTTTCTTGACCGGTTCGCCTTCACACTTGCAGATGTCGATGATGCGTTTTCGAGACGGCGCCGTGACCTTGGCCCAGTTCACCGGCTCGACGATGCCTGTCGCATAGACGACGGCTGCAGCGCTTCCGATGCTGACGGGAACGACCTTCACTTCCGGCCCACGATCCCACCACCACCAGATCAAGATCAGAGCGAAACCGAATGCAACGAGCGCCAGCAGTCGCCTTTCGGCGGGTGGAACGCGGCCAGGGGACATGCCGGTTTCGTCGTCGCCTTCATCGCGCGGACTGCCAAGCCAGCCGAGCAGCGTGCCGGGCCAGCCATCCCGGGCTTTTGCCCATGTTTTGGCGCTGGTGTCCTGCATTAACGACAATCCTCGTACGGTTTATTCCGGGAAAGGCAGCTGCTTGCCAAGGATAGCAGGCCAGCGCTCAAATGACCCGCCCGACAAGCATTGGCCTATTGGCGAACGCCTGCTGTCACTGTGATTTGGATCAATACTCCGGGCGAGGTGGCTGGCTTTCGTGGCGTATCAACCCCTTGACCCAGCACGACAACCGTAGCACTTGACCGACATGAATGTTCTCTTGATCGGCTCCGGCGGCCGCGAACATGCGCTGGCGTGGAAGCTTGCTAAAAGTCCATTGCTGACCACACTTTATTGTGCGCCCGGAAATCCGGGTATCGCCGAGGTCGCAACCTGCGTCGCCCTTGATGCCGCCGATCACGGCGCGGTCATTGCCTTTTGCCGGGAGAAGGATGTCTCGTTCGTGGTCGTGGGTCCTGAAGGCCCGCTTGTCGCTGGTCTGACGGATGCGCTCGCCGGAGCGGGCATCGCGCACTTTGGTCCGTCGCGGAAGGCGGCAATGCTCGAAGGTTCGAAAGGCTACACCAAAGATCTCTGCCGCGAGCATGGCATCCCGACTGCCGCCTACGGGCGATTTGCAGATGCGGACGCGGCGAAGGCCTATCTTGCGACACAGCGCTTTCCCATTGTGGTGAAAGCGGATGGACTGGCCGCCGGCAAGGGTGTCGTCATTGCCGGCAGCCGATCGGAGGCCGAAGAGGCAATTGATGCCTGCTTTGCCGGTGCGTTTGGCGCCGCGGGCGCTGAGGTTGTCGTGGAGGAATTTCTGGAAGGCGAGGAGGCGAGCTTTTTCGCCTTGTGTGATGGGCAGAACGTGCTCGCCATGGCATCAGCCCAGGACCACAAGCGCGTCGGCGAGGCCGATACGGGCCTCAACACAGGTGGCATGGGCGCCTACTCACCCGCGCCAGTCATGACGCCTGACGTGATCGAGCGGACGATGACAGAAATTGTGCGACCGACTGTTGCTGCCATGGCCGCGCGCGGGACGCCCTTCAAGGGTGTGCTGTTTGCCGGTCTGATGATCACCGCGGATGGGCCCAAACTCATTGAATACAACGTGCGCTTCGGCGATCCGGAAACACAGGTTCTCATGCTGCGGCTGAAGTCGGACCTGCTCGCCGCCATGCTCGCCACCGCGGGCGGCGTGCTCGATAGCTTCGAGCTGCAATGGTCGGACGATGCGGCGCTGACCGTCGTCTTTGCGGCTGAGGGCTACCCCGGCACGCCGAAGAAAGGGACAGAAATCCGGGGACTGGAAGCGGCGCGTGCGATCGAGGGAGTCGAAATCTTCCACGCGGGAACGAAAGCCGTGGACGGCCGCATCGTTGCCGATGGCGGCCGCGTCCTCGCCGTTACCGCGCGTGGTCGTACAGTGGCGGATGCGCAAGCGCGCGCATATCAAGCCATCGATCGCATCGACTGGCAGGGCGGATTTTTCCGCCGCGATATCGGCTGGCGCGCGCTTGTTTGAGTTGCGCCTTCCGACATCCGCTGCGCGGAGCCGGCCGGAAGGCGCGGGAGATTGTAATTGCGCCTTCCGACTCCGCTGCGCGGAGCCGGCCGGAAGGCGCGGGAGATTACGAGTCGAGGAGGGCTTTGCATTCTTTGATGCAGGCGGTGCAGCTGTCCATGCAGGCCTTGCAAACGGCATGCTTCTCCGCATGCTTCTTGCACTCGGCTTCGCAGTCGGCACAGACGTCCTTGCAGACGGCGGCGAGTTCCTTGAGGCGCTTGGCGTCGAGAGCTGCCAGGCGAACGAGAGCAGCGGTCATGGGCATCATGATCGACACCGTCTTCATGCATTCGACCATGGCGGTATCGCCGCCCTTGATGAGGTCCATGCAATGCGCAACGCAGACCTCGCCTTTTGCGATGCAAGCGCTGGCGGTATCGATGAGGGCCTTGTGCTTGGTGCCATGCATCGAATGATCCATGCCGGAATGGTCCATCTTCGAGTGGTCCATCTGACTGTGGTCCATCCCCTCTTCGGCGCGGGCGGTGGCGGCGCCGAGCGTCACGGCTGCGGCGGCAAAGCCCAGCGCGGCGCGGCGGGAGACTGTGGAGGTTATGTCTTCGACAGGCTGCATGCGGGGTTCTCCTGATGCCTCTGTTGCTTTAATCGAATCGTTACGGATGGCGAACATTACCGGCCCATTCAAGCCAGAGTGAGACGCGCGCTTCCGGGTGCGGAGCTGTCATGAAATCCGTGATCACAGCGACACTATCAGCACCGGCAGCTATGACACCACCGGCCCGGTCCGGCGTTATGCCGCCAATGGCGACAAGCGGCAGCGTGCCGATGCGGCGCTTCCAAGCGGTGATGCGTTCCACGCCCTGCGGTGCCCAGTTCATAGCTTTCAGCTTGGTTTCGTAGATTGGACCCAACGCAACGTAGTACGGATCAGCGGCAAGGGCGGTTTCCAATTCCTCCTCGCTGTGGGTGGAGATGCCAAACCGCAGTCCCGCCTTACGGATAGCTGGGAGATCGGCGGCAACGAGGTCCTCCTGGCCCAAATGAAGACAGGCGGCACCGGCGTCGATGGCGGCTTGCCAATAATCATTCACGATCAGATCGCAGCTATGCTCGCGGCAGAGGGTGACAGCCTCGCCAATCTGGCGTCGCACGTCGCCCGGTGAGTGATCCTTGATGCGCAACTGCACAGTCTTGATGCCGAGCGGCACGAGCCGCTTCAGCCAATCGATGTCGGGCACGATAGGATAGAACAGCGCTGGAGGGTTCGCAGCGGCCGGCTTCATGGCTTCGGCTTCGTCTCGGTCTGGCGCGCCAGATCGAAGAACGGCGTGCCGGCGACGGGGGTCGAAGGACTTGCCATATCGCGCTGCTCCATGAGACCCGATTCAAATGCGCAGCGTCCGGCATCGATCGCCTTGGCGAATGCTTCCGCCATGCACACGGGATCGCCGGCCCTGGCAACGGCCGTGTTGAGCAAGCAGGCGTCGAAGCCCATTTCCATGGCTTGCGACGCGTGGCTCGGTGCGCCAATGCCCGCATCGATGACGAGCGGAATATCGGGAAAGTACGCGCGCATCGTTTTCAGTGCATAGGGATTGGCCAGTCCGCGGCCGGTGCCAATCGGTGCGCCCCACGGCATCAGGACTTCGCAGCCTGCAGCGAGCAAGCGTTCGCCGACGCCCAGATCTTCCGTCGTGTAGGGGAACACCTGAAACCCATCTCTTGCCAGCACTTCGGCGGCTTCGACGAGGCCGAACACATCGGGTTGGAGCGTGTCGTCGTTGGCGATCACTTCCAGCTTGATCCAGGGCGTGTCGAACAGTTCACGCGCCATTTGCGCCGTCGTGATCGCTTCACGGGCGGTGCGGCAGCCGGCGGTGTTGGGCAATACCTTCACATCCAGCGCGCGGATGAGATCGAGGAAGCGCTCGCCTGTCCGGCCACGGGCCTGCTCGCGGCGCAGCGAGACGGTCACGATGCCGGCGGCGGAGGCCTGCACGGCATCGGCCATGATCTGCGGCGAGGGATAAAGCGCGGTGCCGAGCAAGAGACGCGACGTCAGTTCCGTTCCATAGACGGTGAACGGGGCGGTGCCGGGCTTCTGGCCGAGGAGATGGGGTTCGCGGGGGTTCATGACCGCTATTTAAGCCGTCTTGGCCGCTTTAGAAACACGCCTCGTGGAGAAAAATGCGCGATCGGGGGCACGTTTTGCAGGAAATACGGGAGCCTCAGGCGCTATCGGAGTCCGGCCAGCGGTAGAAGAACGTCAGGATAAAGAGCGCGAGATAGATCGCGAGAAATGCAAGAGCGCCCAACGCGGCGGCGGCTTCATATTGGGTGAGGCCCAGCGCTTCAATCGGCGCGCTGCCGAAACCTGGGATCTCCGTCGCTGTCTTGCCGAGCTTGGCCCATGCGCGTTCGGTGCCCAGCAGCAGTTCGTGGATGCCGACCGTCAACGCACCCATGAAGGCGAGGCCGAAGGAGAACACGAGAAACGACAGCGCGCGCAGAATGAGCGGCGCCCGCTTCAGGACGAGCCACAGCCCCACGATGTAGGCCGAGACCATGCCGAACGAGACGGACACCACCGACACGACGATGTCCGTCAACTCGTTGCGAACGGAGAGGATGTCGGCTTCGGTCATTGGGGCCTAGGGTACGGCTGCAAGGAAGAGGAAAACGGCGAAGATGACGAGGTGAACCGCGCCCTGCAATATCGTGGTGCGGCCGGTGGCGAGCGTCACTGTTCCAATGAAGAGCGAGAGCACCAGCAGCGCCGTCTCCTCGGGGTCAAGGCCCAGTTCAAGCGTCATTCCGGTCAGAATCGCGAAGACGGCGACCGCCGGAATCGTCAGGCCGATGGTGGCCATGGCCGAGCCGAGCGCGAGATTCAGGCTCGTCTGCAGGCGATTGGCGGCGGCGGCACGGACGGCGGCCATGCCCTCGGGAAGCAACACCACAGCAGCGATCACCACGCCGACGAAAGACTTGGGTAGTCCTGCATCCGCGATCGCCAACTCGAGTGCGGGGGAGAGCGTTTTAGCCAAAAGCACGACGGCCACCAATGCAATAACGAGCAAGCCTAGGCTGATCGCGGCCGTGCGATTGCTTGGTGTGTCATGCACCGGGTTGACCTCGCTCGCGTCAGCCAGGAAATAGTCGCGGTGGCGGATCGTCTGGACAAAAAGGAACACGGCGTAGAGAGTTACACAGGACGCGCTCACGAAAGCGAGCTGGGCTGTGTTGTACGACGCTCCAGGTGTTGCGAGCGTATAGTTCGGCAGGACGAGCGTGAACGTCGCCAGTGTTCCAAGCACGCTGAGTGCCGTGCTCGACGCGGCAGTCTGAAAGGACTGCTCGTGATGCCGCATGCCGCCGACGACAAGGCAAAGGCCGACGATCCCATTCAGCACGATCATGACGGTGGCAAAGACCGTATCGCGCGCGAGGAATTCGCTCCCCGCCTTCGCGCCCATCAGAATGGAAACGATCAGCGCTACTTCGATCACCGTGACTGCGACCGCCAGTACGATGGAGCCGAACGGTTCGCCGACGCGCAGTGCAATGATCTCAGCGTGATGCACCGCCGCGAAGACCGCGCCGCCAAGGAGGATCGCGGCCAGCACGAGAACGAGGCCGCTGTCCGCCGGAATGACGTGGGAAAATTTCAATACGAGCAGCACCGCCGCTGCCACCGGAGCAACCCACGCCCACAGCGGCAGTTCATCGACATTATGATCGGATGCCATCGCTCCCCCGGACACGCTTCGGGCCGGATTTGGCTTCCGGCCCGGCGCATATCCGTTCGTCTAAAGCCGCTTTCGTCAAGCGAAAGTGCAGCTCGGTTGTACGGGCGCACCCCTTATGTGGCCGGGCACACGGCGCCTGTGTCGGCCCAGGCCTTGATCAAGTCGCCGAACTCAGCCTGCGTTCCCGGCACCGGCGTCCTGCCGCCCCCTGGAGCCCATCCCCACCCGACAAGGGTGTCTTCGGCCATGTGCGTGACAATCTCATCGAGGGACTTGCCGCCATTGCGCTTGGGATCCTTGATCTGCTCGCAAATCTCACCGAGCGACTTGCCTTCCCAGGCCATTTCGATGGGAGCAAGATGCCAAAGCGGGTGACCAGGAACTCGGCCCGGTTCAAAGTTCTTCTCGCGATGACAGGTAAAGCAGCGCATTGCGATCGCGCCGAGATTATCTTCGCCGCGCACCACCAGCTGCGCATGGGGATGCATGTCGTCGCCCTGCAGCGGGCGATTGCCGGCCGGATGGCAATTGACGCAGCGCGGATGTTGAATGACAGCGCCTGCTTCCTTGAACAACGCGACCGACTTTTGCGCAGGATCGGCAATGGAACTGAAGGCCGCGACCGGTTTCAGTCCAGAAGCGTCAGCCGGCGGCCCGCGCCGTTGTGGCCGACGCCGCGAAACCGAGGCCCGCCAATAGCGGACCGCCCAACGCGAACAGCAAACTCGCCCCAAGACCGCGCATGCGCTCAAACTCCTTCGATCCCGCAAAGCAACGCCGCGCGTGCACGGAGGTTCCGGTGCAGGGCGAAGAGAATTGCAGTAAGGAGTGGCTGAGCTTAAAGTGTGTCGGACGGTGAGCGTAAGTTGCGCCTTGGTTTAAAGTCGATCCGAGTCGGCTTTGAACGGATCCCTCTCCCCTCAATGAAGTGTATGATGTTAGCGGCGCCTGCGCGCATTCCTCGGCGACTTCGGAGCGACTTCGGCCCGGATGGCTCACCCTCGCGTATCGCCTGGTCACTCCCCCAGGGGTAAGTCGATCCGTTCTTTCTTTTGCATCGATCGGATTTCGCGCTCGCGACAATAATTGCGTTGATGCTCAGGTCTCGGGTCCGGCAACGCCAATGCGCATCGGCGCGTACCTTTCAAGATCGTTATGGCCGCATCAAGTTTTGCAAGATCGCCCTATTGAACCCCGACGTTTGGGTTTGAGATGGTAATGTGGTTCAAAGGGACACCTCTCCTTATTCCCTGCGCTATGGCTTGTATTGGAATGCTGGCCCTCACCAGTTGTGAAGCCCTAGCAGCATCCATTGCAAGTGCAATGACTGGTTGAGCATTGCGGCGTTTCAAGAATTGCCGGTCTATCAACGGGTGATATCGGTCGCACACGTAGGCAAAGCCCTAACCCATGTTCCCCCATCCGGTAGATGGTTAGGTCGTGGTCACACTGTTGGCCGCTCATCCGTTCCCCTCCAGGACGAGCGAATGACAAGCGCAAGTCAACGGTCGGCAAAAAGAAGGGCAAGCTTGTAAGCAGTCGCCTGTGTTGCGGCAACAAAATTGGCGAGAGATGTCAGGTTTGTTGCGCGCCTATCTCTTTAACGCCAGTTCGTATCGGCATCCGCAGCGAACGGGATAATTTTGGGTGTGCCACTTATCCCCGCCTCTACCCCTCCCCTAAACTCCTCCTCATCTCCGTCCCTCACTAAAGGGGGCGTCGCTTAAGAGGCGTCTTGTGACGTGGGGCGGGGTGCAGAAGTTGCCGACGGTGCGTACGCACGTGCTCTCGGTGAGGCTCGGACCGGCCACCTGCTGGAACGCAGGCTGCGAAGAACGCGCTGAAACGTCGGTCGTATGCCAGAAATCCTGCGCGGGGCGGTCCGGGGGCCGCACCACTAAAACAAACTCAAGCGGCTCATCCGCCGCCCCGCCCCCTTCGCGTAACTGCGCGAGGGCGAGAATGAAAAAGGAGACCGTGGCCGTGCCGCTGGAATGCACCTTGGGTTGTATAGATCGCGAAGTTCGGTCGCTCGTTGTGTGCCTCGACATCGCTGCACAATGGATCCCGGGCACCCCGGCCTTCGCCGGGGCAGGCTTGCCCGGGATGACATGTGTTGGCGCGGCGCAGAGGTGCACTTGCTTCAGTGCCGATGCGCTGAGCGCACGTAGCCGACCGGCGTCGGCGTTAGCCGCCCCGGCCGGAGCGCGACCAGCGCGTGAGGCCAATCAGGTGGCCGCACGTAGCCGACCGGCGTCGGCGCTAGCCGCCCCGGCCGAAGCGCGACCAGCGCAAGAAATGAGCGCAACCAGCGCGTGAATTCAATCAGGTCTTCACTTTGAAAAGGTCGGCCTGATCGGCGACCTTGAGGTCCTTCACGTGCCAGGGCAGGCCGTGCTTTCCGATTTCATCCATGAACGGTTTGGAGGGGAGTTGCTCGACGTTGAAGACGCCTTTGCCCTTCCAGGCGCCCTGGAACATCATGATCGCGCCGACCACCGGGGGCACGCCCGTGGTGTAGGAAACGGCCTGGGCGCCGGTTTCCTTGAACGCCTGCTCGTGATGGCAGACGTTGTAGATCATGGTGATTTTCTTCTTGCCGTTTTTCGTGCCGCGGAAAATGCAGCCAATCGAAGTCTTGCCGGTATAGCCTTTGCCCAGAGACGACGGCGGCGGCAGCAGCTCCTTCAGGAACTCCATCGGAATCACCGGATTGCCCTTGTACATGACGGGATCGATGCGCGTCATGCCGACGGACTGGAGCACGTCAAGGTGCTTGATGTAATTGTCGGAGAACGTCATCCAGAAGCGGATCTGCTTCAGGCCCTTGATGTTCTTGACGAGGCTTTCCTCCTCCTCGTGATAGATGAGGTAAGACTTGCGCGGGCCGACTTCCGGGTAATCGATCATCGTGGAGATCGACAGCGGATCGATCTCGATCCACTTTCCGTCCTTCCAGTATTTGCCGCGCTGCGTGACTTCGCGCAGGTTGATCTCGGGATTGAAGTTGGTTGCGAACGACTTGCCGTGGCTGCCGTCGTTGCAGTCGATGATGTCGATGGTCTCGATTTCGTCGAACAGGTACTCCTGCGCATAGGCGCAGTAGATGTTCGACTGACCGGGGTCGAAGCCGCAGCCGAGGACTGCCATGATGCCGGCGTCCTTGTACTTCTTGTGGTACGGCCACTGCCACTTGTACGTGAATTTCGCCTCATCGCGCGGCTCGTAGTTCGCCGTGTCCATGTAGTGCACGCCAGCTTCGAGGCAGGCATCCATGATCGGCAAGTCCTGGTACGGCAGCGCCATGTTGATGACGAGGTCCGGCTTGACCTTCTTCAACAGCTTCACCGTCTCTTTGACGTTGTCGGCATCGACCTGAGAAATCTCGATCGGCGTCTTGCACTGCTTGGCGACCGCCTCGCAGCTTGCGAGACGGCGCGAGGCCAGATGCACCTTCTTGAACACGTCGCGGTTCATCGCGCACTTCTGCGCCGTGACGGAGCCGGCGGCTCCCGCGCCAATGATGAGAACGCTGTCCAAGTTTCTAATCCTCCCGGTGAAGACCGCGGCTATGCTGGGCAGCCGCACGCGTCCGGCGCGTCACGCACCGAAGGCAGCGCAATTAGGGCACTTGAATGTCAAATACAATACGGTTCGGCGCGCGACGGCCAGCGTTCCATCAGTCGCTAAGACATATGCGTTGCGGCGGCGTCTGCAATTCTCAGTCCGTATCGGCGCCGCGGATGCCGCGCGTGGTGTAGAGGACCCAGAGTCCCGCCAGCGCAGCGCTCATGAGCGCCCAGCCCACGAGCCCCTGAACGCCCCAGATCCAGACAGACAAAACGAGGACACCGATATAGGTCAGCATCACTGCGAGGGCCGTGTCCTGCTCGCGAGCCTCGCGCCGTTCGGCGGCGAGCTTGTCGGGCGACTTGACTGCGTGGCGGACCGGTTCAGCGGACGTGACTTCGAAGAGTTTTGGATCGTGCAGCATCTGGCAGTTTTTCCCAGTTGGACACGCCCATTAACCCGGCCTGCCCGCGTTGCTCCCCGGCGAACCCTACAGCGCGGCCGCCGCGCTCTAACTGGGCGGAAGTCTGATGCAGCGCAACATGCGACCTGTGCGACGCGTCGGCACGCCGTGGAAGCCCGTAGTGCTTGTAAATCCGACAGATATCCTCTAGACCCGCCGCTTTCTTGCGGGGACGACACCCTTCCGATGGCCAAAATCACCCCTCTCGTCGGCATCATCATGGGGAGCCAGTCCGACTGGCCGACCCTCAAGGCCGCGGCCAACATCCTGGCTGACCTGGGCGTGCCTTACGAAGCCAAGATCGTCTCAGCGCATCGGACGCCGGACCGGCTATGCGACTACGCCAAAACGGCCAAGGAGCGGGGCCTGAAGGTCATTATTGCGGGTGCAGGCGGGGCCGCGCATCTGCCGGGCATGACGGCTTCCATGACGCCGTTGCCGGTGCTGGGCGTGCCGGTCGTCAGCAAGACCTTGAACGGCGTCGACAGTCTGTATTCGATCGTCCAAATGCCAGCCGGAGTGCCCGTCGGCACGTTGGCGATCGGTGAAGCCGGGGCAACAAACGCGGGATTGCTCGCGGCTCAGGTGCTGGCGCTGAACGACGTGGCTTTGGCGCGGCGCATCGACGCCTATCGCGCAAAGCAAACGTCGTCGGTCGCCGAAACGCCGAAGGACGCGTGAGCGCCGCCCATGACCGCGCTTCCCCCAGGTTCAACGATTGGAATTCTCGGCTCTGGGCAACTCGGTCGAATGTTGGCGCTCGCGGCTGCGCGGCTCGGCTTCAAGTGCCACATCTACTCCGACGTCGCCGGCCCCGCATTCGACGTATGCGATGCTCATACGATTGCGCCCTACGACGATCAGGCAGCGCTGACGGCTTTCGCGCGAACGATCTGTGTTGCAACCTATGAATTCGAGAACATCCCCGTTGCAACCGTGGAGTTTTTGAGCGCGATCGTACCCGTGCGTCCCGGCGCGAAGGCGCTCGCTTGCGCGCAGGACCGCATCAACGAGAAGACGCTGGCTCGCCAGTTAGGCGCAGAAACCGCGCCGTTTCATGACGTCAACAGTCGGGCGGATCTCGATACAGCGATCGACGCCACCGGCGTACCGGCGGTGCTGAAGACACGCCGTTTCGGATATGACGGCAAGGGGCAGGCGAAAATCCTGGCGAGGGGCGATGCGGATGCGGCTTGGGCTGCAATGCTCGATCAGCCCTCGATCCTGGAGGGTTTCGTTACATTCGACCGCGAGGTTTCGGTCGTTGCCGCACGCTCACTCGATGGCGCATTCCGAGCTTTCGAGGTGACTGAGAACGAACACCGCAATCACATCCTGCATCGCTCCGTTGCGCCGGCACGCATGGGCGCGGAAGCCGCGACCGAGGCGTTGGAGACGGCGCGGCGCATTGCGACTGCGCTCGACTACGTCGGGGTATTCGCGATCGAATACTTCGCGGTCACGATCGATGGTCGCGAGCATGTGTACGTCAACGAGATGGCGCCGAGGGTCCACAACTCGGGTCACTGGACAATGGACGGCGCGGAGACCTCGCAGTTCGAGCAGCACATTCGCGCAATCGCCGGCTGGCCGCTGGGATCCACGCGTTTGAAGTCTGCCGGAGTGGAGATGATCAACCTCATCGGCGACGAAATTCTTGCCTGGGAGAAGATCGCTGGCGAGCCTGGAGCGTTCCTACATCATTACGGAAAGACGGAGGTTCGGCCGGGGCGTAAGATGGGGCACGTCAATAGGCTGCTGGCGAAGGCACCCTAAATTCGGGTTGCTGGGGCATCATTTAGGTTATCCTCGGCCCGGCACGGTGATGGACAATTCAGAATTCCTTTGTTAAAAGCCGCCTCACGAAATACCCCCGGGGCTGCAGGGCGAACAACGCTCGCGGCGTCGGTTCTCGTTTTTCTCTAAACAAATCAACCTGATACCAGCAGAGGTTCAGTCTCTTGCAAGTTCTCGTTCGTGACAACAACGTCGACCAGGCCCTCAAGGCGCTCAAGAAAAAGATGCAGCGCGAGGGTATTTTCCGCGAAATGAAGCTGCGGAACTACTTCGAAAAGCCTTCCGAGAAGAAGGCGCGTGAGAAGGCGGAAGCTGTGCGCCGCGCGCGCAAACTTGCCCGTAAGAAGCTGCAGCGTGAAGGCCTGCTGCCCTCCAAGCCGGTCGCACCGCGCGGTGGTCCGGGTGCCAAGGGTCCTGGCGGCGGTCGTTCTTCCGGCGGCGGCTTTGGTGGCGGCGGCGGCGGTGGCTTCGGTGGCGGCTACGGCGGCGGTGCCGGCGGCGGTTCGTCGTTCGGCGGCTGATCTTTCACATCACGATTGCGAATTTTTCAGGCCGCGCGGCATCCCCGCGCGGCCTGAGCCTTTTATACTCAGAGCTAGTGAAGAGTTGGCTCGCTGCCTGTGGCTGGACGCATCGGAAAATGAGCTGCCAGCCACGTGTAAATGGCCTCATAGGAGCCGAAGAGGTAATGGTCCGAGTGGCCCGCGCCGGGGAAAGTCGCCAGTTTTACAGTTCCCTGCATCGCGGCGGCGACGCGCCGGCTCATCTCAACAGGAATGACGTCATCTGCCTCGCCATGCACGATCAGCACGGGTGCCTTCACCCTTCCCGCCGACTGCAGCGTCTCGTAGCGATCGGTCATCAGCCAGCGCGCCGGCAAGTAGGGATAGTGAAGCGTTGCGAGATCCACGATCGAGGTGTAGGGCGCATCCAGTATGACCCCGCCGACCTCTCGCTGGGCGGCAACCTGGACCGCTACTCCCGTGCCGAGCAACTCGCCATACACAACAATTTCAGACGGGGACACGCCGCTCGCGCGCACAGCGTCATACACCTCCAGGGCATCTGCGACGTTGGCTTTTTCCGATGGTGTGCCAGCGCTTCCCCCGAAGCCACGATAGGTCATCATGACGAGGCCGTAGCCATGCGCCATGTACTTGCGGATGCGCTCGGAGCGGGTCACGAACGAGCCGCCATTGCCGTGAAAGTACAGCAGCGTCGGGCGTCCGGGTTTCGCCGCGCCCCACCACGTCAGCACGCGGGTGCCGTCGGCCATTTCCAACTCGCGCTCGGCAACGTTGGGCAGTTCGGCCTCCGCGGGAGTCGTGCGTCGCGTGTCTGGGAAGTAAAGCAGTCGCTGCTGAATTGCCTTGGTGCCGAAATGAGCGAGAATTGCGAGAACGGCCAAAAGAGCGAGGCTTTTGAGGACGATCATCTACGGCCTGTCCAAATGAAAAAGCTGTGCGCTCGGCGCCGAAGTCCGGCAAGCCCCCCGCGGCTCGCACAATCGCAACGCAAGGAGACCCTCGCCAATACAAGCAGTTGAGCCGCGGAGGCCAAACTCAGCGGAGACCTTCAGCCAGAACAGGCGGAGGGGGCGGTGTGAACCCGGCGGGATCGACAATGTTCTCTTCGGACGGATCGTCGAAACAGGCAAGCAAGCGCTGCGATCGCACGGGCCCGGGCAGATGGCCGAAGGCGGAGCCGCGGCTCACCGCAATGTACGGCGTGAAAGCGACCACGTCGTCTCTCGTCAGCAAGCCGTCGCGGCGGCCTTGCTTGATCGCGTAGCAGTCGGCTTCGTTTTCACTCGTCTGGGTTGGATAGAACACGTGGCCGAGGATGTGATGCGCACACTCGTGATTGAAGAAGAAAACCTGCAGCTTGTCGGGGAGCGTATCGAGGCGCCGCTTGTTGAGTGTAATGATCGGCATGCGATTGACGATCCGCGCGTGGGCGACATCACCCAAATCATCCATATGGATCGAGCGAACAGTCTGGCCGCGGAAGTCGCGGCAGGAGAGTTCCTGGCCGCCGATCTTGATGCGAGTTTGCAGCCCTTCGCGTGCGCTCTGCTCCGCAAAAGCGGCGGTGGTGAGTGCACACCCCCATAGCTGCAGCTAGAGATAACAAGGCTCGCCGTGCGGTCCACCCCATGCGCATCTCCTTCGAAGCGGACACCGCCGTGCCCCTTTGCCGAAAGACGTAACTAACAGGCTAACGCGGATTCTAAGGTCCGTGGATCAAAAAATGTGTCAGTCGTGTTGCAACATGAAGAGTGGCAGCATGTCGCCTCAGGAGGTCAATACGCGAGCTAGGGTGTGAGTTCCCGTAATGCAAAAAGGCCCCACCTCGCGGCGGGGCCTTATTCAGCGTTAAAGATCCGTGGATGTTCGTCAGCCGTGAGCCAACGACTTGGCGATTTCTTCGGTCATCTTCTTGGCGTCGCCGAGCACCATGACCGTATTGTCGCGGTAGAAGACAGGGTTATCGATGCCGGCATAGCCGGAAGCGAGCGAGCGCTTGTTGAAGAACACCGTGGCGGCCTTCCAGACCTGCAGCACGGGCATGCCGTAGATCGGAGAGGTCTTGTCTTCTTCGGCCGCCGGGTTGACGACGTCGTTGGCGCCGATCACGTAGACCGCGTCAGCCTGGCTGAACTCGGAGTTGATGTCCTCGAGTTCGAAGACTTCGTCGTAGGGGACGTTGGCTTCGGCGAGCAGCACGTTCATATGTCCAGGCATGCGGCCGGCGACCGGATGGATGGCGTACTTCACTTCGACGCCGGCCTTCTTCAGCTGGTCGGCCATTTCGCGCAGCGCGTGCTGAGCCTGGGCGACCGCCATGCCGTAGCCCGGCACGATGATCACCTTGGATGCGTTCTTCAGGACGTAGGCGGCGTCCTCCGCCGAGCCGAGCTTGACCGGCTTCTGTTCGCCACCGCCGGCACCCGCCGCGGCCGTCTCACCGCCGAAGCCTCCGGCAATCACCGACAGGAATTGGCGGTTCATGCCTTTGCACATGATGTAGGAGAGGATGGCGCCGGAGGACCCTACGAGAGCGCCGGTGATGATGAGCGCGATGTTAGCAAGCGTGAAGCCGATGCCGGCAGCGGCCCAGCCGGAGTAGGAGTTCAGCATCGACACGACGACGGGCATGTCGGCGCCGCCGATCGGAATGATGATGAGAACGCCGAACAGCAGGCTTGCGACGACGATCAGCCAGAACAGCCACGATGATCCGCCCGACTCCATGAACCAATAGATCAGAGCGATGATGAAGATACCGAGCGCGGCATTGATGAGGTGGCGTGCCGGCAAGATGATCGGCTTGCCCGACATTTTGCCCGAGAGCTTCGCGAACGCGATGACGGATCCGGTGAACGTAATGGCGCCGATTGCGACGCCGAGCGCCATTTCGAACAGACTTGCTGCCTTGACACCTAGCGCGGGATCGGCCGGGTCTACCAGAATGCCGAAAGCGGCGGGAGCATAGAGCGCACCAGCTGCGACAAACACGGCTGCCAAGCCGACCAGCGAGTGAAATGCCGCGACCAGTTCGGGCATCATCGTCATCGGAATTTCGCGGGCTGTCTTCGCGCCGATGAAGCCGCCGATGCCGAGGCCTGCGAGGATCAGGATCCAGGAGATGAAGGAGGGTTGCGCCAGACCCAAGGTCGTCACGACGGCGATCGCCATGCCGATCATGCCGAACAGGTTGCCCTGCCTCGACGATGCCGGGCTCGATAGACCGCGCAGGGCGAGGATAAACAGGACACCTGCTGCGAGGTAGAGGAGGGCTGCGAGATTCGCGGACATCGGCTCACTTCCGGAACGGTCTTATGGGGTTATGTGGAGGCATCCAAGAACGTGGCTCACTTCTTCGGAGCCGCGTCCTTCTTCTTGTACATTGCAAGCATTCGGTTGGTGACGAGGAAGCCGCCGAAGATGTTGATCGACGCCATCACGAGGGCGAGAAAACCAAACAGTTTCGCGAAGACGCTGTCGGCTTCCGTCAGCGCCACGCCAACAGCGAGAAGCGCACCGACCACGATGACCGAGGAAATCGCGTTCGTGACGCTCATGAGAGGCGTATGCAGAGCTGGCGTCACCGACCAGACGACATAGTAGCCGACGAAGACCGCAATCACGAAGACCATCAGCTCATAGACGACTGGACTGACCGCATTCGCTTCGCTAGCGGCGAATGCCGACGTCGGCGCGAGCGCCAGCAGTCCAGCCATCGCCATAAGATTGAAAATGGAACGCATCGTTTCGTCTCCTGCCCGCGCTCTTTGCAGCGGTTGAAAGCGTCAGTTGCCGGTGAGGTTGGGATGAACGATCTTGCCGTCTTTGGCGACGAGCGTGCCTTTCACAATGTCGTCTTCCCAGTCGATCTTCAGCGCCTTTTCCTTCTTGTCGATGAGGACTTCGAGGAAGGCGAGGAGGTTCTTGGCGTAGAGGCTCGACGCGTTGACCGCGACTGTACCGGCGAGATTAATCGGACCCGCAATCGTGACGCCGTTGACGTCCACGGTTTGGCCTGGAACCGTCAATTCGCAGTTGCCGCCACGTTCGGCTGCAAGATCCACAATGACGGCGCCCGGCTTCATGCTCTCCACCATGGCCTTGGTGATGAGGCGCGGTGCAGGGCGGCCGGGGATCAGGGCCGTCGTAATGACGATGTCCTGCGTCTTGATGTGATTGGCGACGAGTTCGGCTTGCTTCGCCTGATACTCGGGCGACATGGGCTTGGCGTACCCTGCGGCCGTCTGCGCCTGCTTGAACTCATCGTCCTCGACGGCGACAAACTTTGCGCCGAGCGACTGGACTTGTTCTTTCGTTGCAGGGCGGACGTCGGTTGCGGACACGATACCGCCGAGGCGACGCGCGGTGGCGATGGCCTGCAAACCGGCGACGCCGACCCCCATGATGAAGATTTTCGCCGCAGGCACGGTGCCTGCCGCCGTCATCATCATCGGGAGCGCTTGCCCGAACATCGACGCGCCATCGACCACGGCCTTGTAGCCGGCGAGGTTGGCCTGCGAGGACAGCACGTCCATCGACTGCGCGCGGGTAATGCGCGGCATGAATTCCATCGAGAACAGTGTCGCGCCGCGACTTGCGGCTGCTTCGAGGGCAGCGCGGTCGTTGTAAGGCTCGATCATCGCGGCAACGAGAGCGCTTGGCTTGAGCGCGGCGATCTCATCGGGGCCGGGGCGGCGCACCTTCAAAAGGATGTCGGCGCCCTCGATGGCGGCGATGGCGCTGTCAACGATCTCGGCGCCCTGCGCTTTGAGCATGTCGTCGGAGAAGCGTGAGCGCAGACCTGCGCCCGACTGAACTTTGACCGTGGCGCCAAGGGCGACGAGCTTCTTGACCGTCTCCGGAGAAACGGCGACGCGCGGTTCGTCCGGCCCCTCCGCAGTAACTGCAATCGTGATCATGGAGATTCCCGAATGCGCAACGCGGCCGGAGCCGCGTCACCGATTGTGGATGACGCAGATGGTGGCGGCGATGCCAGGATGGGACCGCCGTAGGCTGTTATTCCGGGCTTAGACCAGGAAGACGTACATGCCGGCAAGCAGCAGAACGAGCAGGACGATGGCGATTTTTGAGAAGCGGAGGAAGGCGTTGTAGGTGTCTTTGTGTTGGTTGTAGTCCATGGCCGGATGGCCGTTCGACGTATCGACGCTCATTTCGGTCTTCCCCTCCCGCGAATTTGCCTGACAATGTGTTGCAAGGGCTCATTCACCCCTGGCGTTACCTAACCTAGCGCCGTTGACGCCGCAAGCGGGCCGCAAACCGGCTAAACTCGTAAATTAGGCGGTGACGGGCAGCCGCACCCCTCCAATTCACGACGCCAAGGGGTCTCTTGGACCTACAAGAAGCTATGACCGGCGGCCATGCAGGTCCGGAAGCCTCATTGCCGGCCCATTGCCCTGTCAGGACGCTCAAAGCCGCCTCACCTGCTCCGGGAGCTTTTGCAATGCAGCATTCGCCGATCCGTTCATCTGCTGCCGCCTTGGCCGCCGGGGTCGTTGCACTGGTAGCGACCGGATGGTTAGCGCCTGCCCGCGCCCTTGAACCGACACCGGACGAAGAAAAAGCGGTCAAGGCGTGCGAGCGCAAACTTTGCACCATGGTCCTCGGGCGGGCCGAGACCGGTCCTGATCTCGATTGCGACGTCACCAAAACCTGGGACAGGGACACCTTGAAAAAGGGGAATTCGAGCTCGGTATCCTGGGGATTCGGGGACGCCCGCTGCTCCGTCGACCTTACGCTCAGCCGAGCCGACATCATCGGCGCGCTGACAGCGCCGAAGTACACCGTGCAGGTTCCCGAGCACGAGGTTCAGTGCATCGTCGAGCAGGACGGAAAGCCAAAGAAGGTTGTGGCGCGGCTGGCGCCCAAGCTCAAATTCAAGAACGGGAAAGCCGACAAGATCTGGATCAATCTTGCCGGCGTCGACGGGCCCACAGCTGTGACCGCAACGGTGAACATGGCGGCGAGCCTGGAAGACACGCTCGGCCTTTTCCACCGCAGCATGTTGAAGTCGGTCAACAAGTTCCTGCACAAGAAGTGCGATGAGCGCTACTACGCCGACGGCCGTCCGAAAGAGGAACCAGATGCCGTGAGCAAGAGGGCTGCGAAAAAGGCTGCCAAGCCCGCCGTAACGGAAACCGAATCCGCGACTGCAAAGGCGCCGGCGAAGCCGGTTGAGAAATCTGCCAATCCTGTCGCGGCCGATGCCCGGTAGAGTGGGCCGGTTTGCTGTGATCGTTTGCGCGGTGTGTTGCGCGGCCTTGGGGAGCGGCGTTGCTGCTGCCCAATCAAAAGCCCCGGCGCCCGCGCTCTCCGAAGATTGCTTCGCCGAAGTCGAAACCGGGACGGGTCCCGAAATCGCATGCCTTTTTCCTCTGCAGCCTTCTGCGGAGGAGCGCGCGGAACTGGAAAAAGGCTCGCGCGGCTATGTGAAAGATTTCAAGTGCCGTCTCACAGTGCGCATTGCGCGCTCCGAAATCGACAAGGCCCTGGCGGCTGTCGACTACAGCTTCAAAAGTCCCGAACAGCCGGTTGTCTGCACCATCACCACCTATAAGAGCACGTTCGACGTGACGGCGACATTCGCGCCGGAAGTGACTTTCAAGAACGGTGAAGCTGTTTCGGCGACGCCGGGCCTTGGAAACGTGAAAGGGATCACGCGCTTGATCTCCTGGCCGGTCGTGCAGTTCGTCAACCGCTGGCCCTCTGTTCGCGAAGGGATGCTGACGATCGTGAATGCCTACAAGGCGCACAAAGGCAAACCTAGCGCAGCCGAAAACCTAGACTGGCGACCGGCATTACGTCGGAATCGGAACACCGGCCTCGGCGAAGGTCGCGGTCTGGCGGGCGTGGACGGCGTCAAGATCGAAGTCTTGAATGGTTTCGTTGAAGAGGCGGTACCAGTTCTGCTTGGCCGCTAGATGCAAAAAGACGCCGCCGAGACCAATCGCGGCGCGGTCCATGAAGACGAATTCGCGCGGCACCGTGACTGGACCCTTCTCCTTGAGAATCTTGTGAACGGCAAAGGCTTCGCGGCGGCCGTATTCACCGGGCTTCGTGTCCTCGGCAATGGTGCGTTCGCGATCGTCGAGCAAGGGGCCGTAGATAAAGCGCGCCCACATGGTCATGGCTTCGATCAGATCGTTCGTGAGCCCTTTGAAGCCCCAGCGTTCATAGGCGTGGACGATGCGCGGCTGATCGTTGGCAAGTAGCCCCTTGTAGAGATCGATAACGCCTTGGACGAATGCGACGGGGAATGTGCGAATGCAGCCGTAATCAAGCAAATTCAGACCAGCCGGGCGACCGTCTTCACTGAAGACGGTGTAATTGCCCAGATGCGGGTCGCCATGAATGACGCCGTGGTGGGAGAACGGATACCACCAGGCGCGGAACATGGCCTGCGCGATGCGATTTCGGTCCTCGAGACTGTCTTGCTTGTGGGACAGGAGCGGACGGCCATCGAGCCAGGACATCGTGAGCAGGCGTCCCGTCGAAAGGCCGAGTTCGATTTTGGGGACGCGGATGATCGGATCATTATCGAAGATCAGCCCGTAGAGGCGGGTGTGTTTGGCTTCGAGCGTATAGTCGAGTTCTTCGCGCAGGCGTGCGCCGATTTCCTTCAGGATTTCGCTCGTGTCGACGGCGCTGTCGAAGCGCGCGTGCAGAGCAAAGACGATCTTCAGCTGAGTAAGATCAGCTTCCACAGCCGACTGCATGTCGGGATACTGCAGTTTGCAGGCAAGCGGACGACCGTCGTGCGAGGTCGCGCGATGGACCTGTCCCAATGAAGCGGACGCCGTGGACTGATCCTCGAAGGAACCAAAACGCGTGCGCCAATCGGGACCCAGTTCCGCCTGCATCCGACGGCGGACGAACGCAGGGCCCATGGGCGGGGCTTGCGACTGGAGCTGGGACAATTCGCGTGCGTACTCGGGCGGCAATGCCTCGGGGATCGTCGAGAGCAGCTGCGCCACCTTCATCAAGGGGCCTTTGAGCCCACCGAGAGCGGCGGCAAGTTCGGCCGCCTGGGCGCTGTCGTTGCCTTCGATTCCGAACAGGCGCTGGCTCGCCACCTTGGCCGCGACCGTGCCGACGTTGGTGCCGACCTTCATGTAGCGGGCGGCACGGGCGGAAAAGCGATTGTCTTCGTTATTCATGGGGTTTGCGTGTGGCCTTGGCTGACTGACGACCTCTTTACGCGCCAGCCTGGCGGGAGGATCGTTTCGGTCAACATATGGTGGCGCACCGCTCCCAATCAAACCGCCACCTGGGTTCCGACTTCGACGGCCCTGTCCATCGGAATGCGGTAATAGATCGTGGCATCCTCCGCCGACCGGGCAAGCGTGAGAAATAGCCTCTGCTGCCAGCGTGGCAGTTCGGAATTGGAAGCCAGGCGCAGCGATCGGCGGGAGAGGAAGAACGATGCGTTCGACACTTCCACGTTCAGGTCTTTTCGGCGGCAGGTTTCGAAAATTTTTGGCACGTTCGGCGATTTCCATAAAGCCATAGTGAGCGACGACCTTTGTGAACAAGGGGTCGGAGCGATCTATTTCGACACGCTCATGGCGGGCCACGCGAGGTACGTTACGGGTCTTGATCGAGAGGATGATGTTGCGTTCGTGCAGGACGCGGTTGTGCTTCAGATTGTGCATGAGGCACGTGGGCGCCAAATCGATGTCGGCAGACAGAAAGACGGCAGTGCCCGGTACGCGGACCGGAGGATTGGCCTCAAGTTTGCGGGCGAGCCATGTAAGATCGGTATCTTCGCGGCGGATCTTCTGAGAGAGAATCTTGTAGCCACGTACCCAAGTCCACATGACGGTGAACAAGATGACGGCCATGAGAAGCGGCAGCCAGCCGCCTTCCAGCACCTTCAGAATGTTCGCGGTGAAGAAGGCCTGCTCGATCAGAAGGAGTGGAACGATAACGAGGGAGGTGGCCCATACCGACCAGCCCCACACGCGCCACAGCACGAAGAAACCCATGACCGATGTAATGATCATATCAGCCGTGACGGCGACACCATAGGCCGCGGCAAGGTTGCTGGAGGTCTTGAAGAGACCCACGACGAAGACGACCCCGGCGAAAAGCAGCCAATTGACCTGCGGCAGGTAAATTTGCCCGGCCATAGACTCGGAAGTGTGGCGAACGCTCAGGCGCGGGAGAAGACCGAGCTGCACGGCCTGCTGCGTCAACGAAAAGGCACCTGTAATGACGGCCTGGCTTGCGATGATCGTCGCCACCGTCGCGAGCAGCACAATCGGAATGAGCGCCCATTCCGGATAAAGCTTGTAGAATGGGTTTTCCATGGCGTCGGGCTCGGCGAGGACGAGCGCGCCCTGCCCGAAATAGTTCAGCAGCAGCGCCGGAAACACGAAGCATAGCCACGCGTATTGTATCGGGCGGCGGCCAAAGTGACCGAGATCGGCGTAGAGTGCTTCCGCGCCGGTGACGGCGAGAAATACCAATCCCAGAACGGTCAGACCAAGAAGCCCGTTCGAGGCGACGAGGACCACGCCATGATGGGGGCTCAGTGCCCCGAGAATCGCGTGATCGTCGGCGATATGGATGATGCCGCCCAGGGCCATTGCAACGAACCAGACCGCGGTAATCGGCCCGAAGAACCGAGCGACGCTCGCTGTTCCGCGCGACTGGACCGTGAAGATGCCGAGGATAATGAGCAACGACAGCGGAATGATCCAGCCGTCGAACTGCGGCGAAACGAGTTTCAAGCCTTCGATGGCAGAGAGAACCGAGATTGCCGGAGTAATGACGGCATCGCCGTAAAAGAAAGATGCGCCGGCGATGCCCAGCACCGCCAGCAGCGGGGCGCTCCGTTTGGCGGCTTTCTGCCCTAACGCCATCAGAGCAAAGGTGCCGCCTTCGCCGTTATTGTCGGCGCGAAGCATGAGGAGGACGTATTTGAGGGTAACGACCAGGATCAGAGCCCAGGTGATGAGTGAGAGGACGCCGAGGACTGCTTCGCGGCCCTCCAGGCCACCGTTTTTCGCGGCAACAACCGCTTCGCGAAAGGCATAAAGAGGGGAGGTTCCGATATCGCCGTAGACGACACCGATGGAGCCAATGAGCAAGGCGCTAAATTTCGCGGAAGTCGTAGAGGAATGGGTCGAACCGGCGGCGGTGGAGCCGGTAGTATCGGACGCAGCGTCAAACTTTGCCATGTCGACTTCCTGCAGTATTCCTGCCGCGGCGCAGCATGCCGCGGCGGCGTACGCCTGTCCGCGGGCGGAAGAAAGAGATTATTTGTGTCGCAGAGCAAATTCCCAGTCTTGACGGGGGATCGGGAGGGCTACCGCACGTGCTCAACAATGTCGTAAACGGGCTAAATGCGGTCAAGTTCCGCTGAGGCTCCGGCGTCTGGGATCAGAAACAAGACACCGCCGCTGCGAACGCCGACCGGCTCGGTCGTGACGGCGAGATCGAGAAGCTGGTGGGTCACGGCGCGGGTGATCAGCGCATCCAGGCGGCCTCTGACGCGCAGGTATGGCTTGATCGCGCCGGTGTGATCATCGACCGCAAAGCGCAGAGGGTGCTCGGGGCCACATGTCACCACATCATCAACATTGGTTCTGAAGACCAGTTCTTGATGCGGCGGCGACCCTGAGACCTCCATCTCGACGGCGAGAAATGGTGCGTCGGCTACCGCGACATCAACCTTTTCCTCCGGCGTGACGAGGTAAGTTTTGCCATCAGCATCCTTGCGCAAGACGCTCGCGAACAACTTCACGAGCGCCGGGCGCGCGATCGGCGACCCCCGGTAGGTCCACGTTCCGTCGGCGAGGATGGCAAGACCGATATCACCGCAATAGGGTGGGTTCCAACTGTCAACAGGGGGGTGCCCTGTTGCAGCGCTATGTTTGACCATTTCCGCCAGTCCACCGAGACGACTGCCGGCATCGTTTTCGCTGTTGTTTTCAGGCATTCCGGGGGGTCTCCACACGGGCAATGAGACGAACGAAAAGGCAAAGCCCGTTACACAGGTTTAACTTGACCAAAGTGGGTTGCGGACAGCCACTATCGCGGTTGGTGGCAGGCTGCCGCGGCCCTGTACGCGGGGCCCTGCGTATGTAACGGTAAACCCGCCGCTAACCTTGCACCAGATCAAGGCAATTGCGACAGGTCAATCGCCTCCTCTTCCGGAGGCCATGGAGCATCAATGACAGTTCTGACGTCGACGGATGAGAGCATCGTGCCGCGCCTCGAGGCTGCGGCTGCGCAAGTCCAGCGCGCGCACAAGGCAGCGGCGAGCGTGATCTACGGCCAGGATGTGGTCATTGAACGCACGCTCATCACGCTGCTGTCGGGCGGTCATGCCCTGCTCATCGGTGTTCCGGGTCTCGCCAAGACGCTGCTCGTCGATACGCTGGGTAAAGTGCTGGGTCTCGACGCCAAGCGCATCCAGTTTACACCCGACCTCATGCCATCGGACATCATCGGCGCGGAAGTGCTGGAGGAGTCGGCGTCCAAATCGCGATCGTTCCGCTTCATCAAGGGGCCGATCTTTACGCAATTGCTGATGGCCGACGAGATCAACCGTGCTTCGCCGAAAACGCAGTCGGCTCTGTTGCAGGCAATGCAGGAGCACCATGTGACGGTCGCCGGTCAGCGGCACGATATCCCGACGCCGTTTCATGTGCTCGCGACGCAGAACCCGCTGGAGCAGGAAGGCACCTATCCGCTGCCCGAAGCGCAGCTCGACCGTTTCCTCCTGCAGATCGACGTGACCTATCCCGATCTCGCAGCCGAGCGCCGGATGCTTTATTCCACCACGGGCACCGAAGAGCGGCGCCTCGAGACCGTCATGACGGGGCCTGAGCTGATGTCGATTCAGCGCCTCGTGCGCCAGATCCCAGTGCCGGACAGGGTCGTGGAGGCCATCCTGTCGCTCGTGCGATCGGCGCGTCCGGGTGTCGGTTCCGACACGGAGGTTGATCGCTATGTAGCGTGGGGACCTGGTCCCCGTGCGAGCCAGGCGCTGATGCTGGCGGTGCGCGCGAAGGCGCTGATCGACGGGCGCCTCGCGCCGTCAATCGACGACGTCGTCGCCCTGGCCGAGCCGATTCTCAAACACCGCATGGCGCTGAAGTTCGCCGCGCGGGCTGATAACCAGGACCTTTCCGGCATCATCGCGCGCCTCGCCGCGAAGGCCGGATAGCGCCTCACATGGCATCCACCGCAGACCATTGGACAGCAGATGACCCTTCGGACGGCGACAGTCACTCGCTGACCCGTCTGCAGGAGAGTGCGCATGCCCTCGCCGAGCGCCTGCCCGACCTGCTTATCGATGCGAAGCGCATTTCTCAAACGGTCGCGCACGGTATTCACGGTCGCCGCCGCTCGGGGCCGGGCGAGACGTTCTGGCAGTTCCGAACGTATGAAAGCGCCGACAGTGCACAGCTGATCGATTGGCGACGCTCGGCGTCGTCCGACCACCTGTACGTTCGCGAGCGTGAATGGGAAGCCGCGCATACGGTCTGGATGTGGTCCGACCTTTCCGCCTCGATGGACTTCAAGAGCCATCTATCGAAGGTGACGAAACGCGATCGTGCGGTCGTTCTGATGCTGGCGTCGGCCGAACTCCTGATGCGGGGCGGTGAACGCATCGGTCTGATGGCCATGTCGCAGCCATCCGGCAGCCGCAAGATTGCGTCGCTACTTGCCGAGGCCATTATCGCCAACGTCTCGTCGCCTCTGATCAACAAGAGCCGTCCACCGGCGCAGCAGATACCGCGCCACGCCGAAGTCATGCTTTTCGGCGACTTTCTGGCGCCCGTGCCTGCGATCAGGGAGCGCATCGAGCAGCTCGCCTCGCTTGGCGCGCGCGGACACATGGTGCAGGTGCTCGACCCGGCGGAAGAAACGCTGCCGTACGATGGACGCGCGGAATTCTCCAATGCATCAGGCCGAGAACGCTTTTTAGCCGATCGCGTGGAGACGTTGCGAGTCGAGTACCAGAAGCGGCTGGCCGATCATCGGGCGCAGATCGAAGAGTTTACGCATCGGCTCGGCTGGTCGTTTCTCGTGCATCATACGGACCGACCGGCGACCGAACCGCTGCTGACGCTCGTCATGCGGCTCGGGGGTGAAATGGGCGCGGTCTATCGCGCCGAAAGCGCGGAGGCCGTTTGATGGGGCTTTCCGCTCTCGCGTTTCTCAATCCATGGCTGCTGACCGCGCTCGCTGCCCTGCCGCTGATCTATTGGCTGCTCCGTACGGTTCCGCCGCGGCCACGCCAAATCGAGTTTCCGCCGACCCGCATCCTCGTCGGCATCGAGAATAAGGAAAAGACGCCGGCCAAAACGCCATGGTGGCTGCTGCTTATCCGACTACTCGCAGCGGCTCTGGTGATTTTTGCGCTGGCGGAGCCGGTCCTCAATCCGCAGGCGCAGTCGCCGATCAAGGGCAGCGGGCCCGTCGTCATCGCCGTCGATAACGGTTGGGCGTCGGCCGACGAATGGGATCAGCGGTTGGCGATGGTCGAGCGGCTGATCGACGAGGCGGAGGGTGACAGTCGTCCTGTGGCCGTCTTCGGGACGGCGGCGACGACGAAGGCGCCGGTCATCAAATTGGAAGCGCCGGTTGATGCGCGCGCCACCGCCGCGGCCTTGCAGCCGCAGCCGTATGCGCCGGATCGCACAGGGCTTGTGAGCGCCCTCACGACGGCGCTGCAAACGACCGGTGCGCAGTCCTCCAACGTGGTTTGGCTGACCGATGGGCTCGATCACGACGGCAAGGGGGCTGAATTCGGAGACGCTCTTGCCACGGCAGCAGGCGACGGCCGTTTCGCGGTGGTTGACGTGAAGGCCGGCAGCGAGCCGCTCGGACTTTCGGCATCGGTGGGGGCTGACGGCAAGCTCGCTGCGAAAATCATTCGGGCCGGAGGCGGCGCGCGCGAGGGCATCGTGCACGCCTACTCTGCGCGTGGACAGAGACTAGCCGAGACGCCGTTCAAACTCGCCACCGGGGAAACATCCGCCACAGCCTCGATCGAAATGCCGCTGGAACTGCGCAACCAAGTGACGCGCCTGGAGATTGCAGGTACGCGCTCTGCCGGCAGCGTCAACCTACTCGATCAGCGCTCGCAGTGGCAGCGCATCGGCCTCGTCAGTGGCGAGGCGCAGGAGCAGGCGCAGCCGCTGCTTGCGCCGGTGTATTACATCCAGCGGGCAGTGCAGCCGTTTTCCGAACTCATCGTGCCGAAGGAGAAGAACCTCGTTTCTGGCACGAAGACCATCATTCAAGACCGCGCCAGCGTGATGATGCTGGCGGATATCGGCACGATCTCGGGAGAAGCTGCGGAGCAAGTTGCAAAGTGGGTGGAGAAAGGCGGCGTCCTTGTGCGGTTCGCCGGTACTCGATTGGAAAAAGGCGGCGACGATCTGCTTCCGGTCGGCTTGCGGGCCGGTGGAAGATCACTCGGCGGGGCGCTGTCCTGGTCCACGCCGCAGCCGCTCGCGCCGTTCGACGAGGAGAGCCTGTTTTCCGGTCTCACTGTTCCTGCCGACGTGTCGGTGCGGCGGCAGGTTCTCGCCGACCCGGCGCTGCTGACACCCGAAGTGAAAGTTTGGGCGCGGCTCAACGACGGGACGCCTCTCGTCACCGCGACGCGCAAGGGCGAGGGCTACCTGATCCTTTTCCACATCACGGCGAACTCCGACTGGTCGAACCTGCCCATGTCAGGGCTGTTCGTGGAGATGCTGCGGAGAATATCGGAATTGGGAACGCTCACGGCAGCCCCTGCATCGAGTGAGGGAGGCACCACCACAGCCGATACGTCCGCTCCCCAGTCTGCCGCCGCGCCCGAGACCCTGGCGCCAATGCAGACCCTTGATGGATTTGGCTCACTCAAGCCGCCTCCGCCGACAGCGCAGCCATTGAAGCGGTCGGACGCTGATAAAACGATCGCAAGCCTCGATCATCCTCCGGGCTACTATGGCGCGGGGTCCGCACCGCGTGCGATCAATGTGGTGACGCCGAAGATGTCGCTCGCCGCACTTCCCGCTCCCCCAAATAGTGCGCAGCGGCTTGGTTATGATCAGGAAGGCACGACGCCATTGAAACCCGCCTTTTTGCTGACAGCACTCGCGCTCCTGTTTGCCGATGTGGTCGCCGTGCTGCTGCTGATGGGCGGGATCAGGGCGCTGCTGCGTCCCGCTGTGCAGGCCGCAGCTCTCGTGTTGGCGATCACCTTTATCGCACCGCAGCCCGCACGAGCACAGGATTTCGATCTGCCGAGCCGGTTCAACTTTCCGGGGCGGATGCCAGCCGAGAAGCCGATTGAGACGGTGCCTTCGGATGTGTCGCCGGCGGACCGAGCTTCGGTGGAAGCAACGGCAAACGTGACGTTTGGCTATGTCATCACCGGCGATCCGGCTGTTGATCAAGTGAGCAAGCAAGGTCTTTCGGGGCTCATGAAGGTCTTGCGCGCTCGGACGGCCGTTGAACCGGGCGAGCCGCGCGGCGTCGATATCGTGCGCGACGAGATTGCGTTTTATCCCGTTCTCTACTGGCCGGTGCTCGACAACCCCGAGCCTTTGCCGGAGGAGACGCTGGCCAAGATCGACGCCTATATGAAGCAAGGCGGAATGATCATTTTCGACACGCGCGATTATGGCAACGGGCTGCCGACAGGTATGGCGATGGCTGGCGAACGTGGGCCGGCGCTGCAGCGACTGATCGGGCGGCTCGATATTCCACGACTGGAGCCGGTTCCGGAAGATCACGTGCTGACAAAATCATTCTATCTGCTGCAGTCGTTCCCCGGCAGATGGGACGGCGGGCAGTTATGGGTGGAGGCGCAGGATCGCAGTGAAGACGGTGCCGAAGGCGAAGAGCGCCGTGCGCGCCAGGCCGATGGCGTCTCGTCCATCATGATCACCCCGAATGATCTGGCTTCCGCCTGGGCTCTCGATGAAAAGGGCGTGCCTATCTACTCGGTGACGCCGGGCGGCGAGCGGCAGCGGGAAATGGCTTTGCGCACAGGGATCAACATCGTGATGCACGCGCTCACCGGCAATTACAAAGCCGATCAGGTGCACGTGCCGGCCCTTCTCGAACGGCTCGGGCAATGAGGGCGCATCCATGAACTGGTCGATCGATTTCGCGCCGCTCATCCCGGAACCCTGGCTGTGGGCTGCGGCAGCGGTGGCCGTGGTGTTGTGTGTTCTCCTCTTGCTGCGCCGGAGCCGTGGCGCCGCCCTGCGAGCCTTGGCGCTCGCCGCTGTCATTGCGGCGCTTGCCAACCCCACGTTGCGCCAGGAAGACCGCGAGCGGCTGGCGAACATCGCGCTGGTCGTGACGGACGAGAGCACGAGCCAATCCATCGACAAGCGACCGGAACAAACCGCTGCCATCCGTGCGGAACTCGAAAAGAAGCTCGGCGCTATTCCTGATCTGGAAGTCAAATACGTCACAGCCGCGCGACCGAGCGAGACTGGGAGCCGGGGCACGAATTTGTTCGGCGATCTCAATGTTGCCCTTGGCGACATTCCGCCGGATCGCGTGGCAGGCGTCATCCTTGTCACGGACGGTCAGGTTCACGACGTGCCGAAAAAGGCCGAGGCACTTGGCTTCGATGCTCCCGTGCATACGCTTCTGACGGGGCGGCCTGATGAATTCGACAGACGCATCGAAATCGTGAAGGCGCCCAAGTATGGGCTCGTCGGCCAGTCGCGCGACATCGAGATCCGGGCAATTGAAACGGGGCGGAATTCCAACTCAGCAGAACTCGTCACGTTGAAAATCCGGCGTGATGGAAAGCCGGATGAAACGCTCAGCGTCGAGATCGGCCGGTCGATCACGATCCCCATGGATTTTCCGCATGCAGGCACGAATATCCTCGAAGCCGAACTGGAGACAGCGCCTGGGGAACTCACGCCGGTCAACAACAAGGCCGTGATCGCGGCCGAGGGTGTGCGCGAGAATTTGCGCGTGCTGCTGGTCTCAGGAGAACCGCACGCAGGTGAGCGGACATGGCGTAATCTCCTGAAATCGGACGCCTCCGTCGATTTGGTGCATTTCACAATTCTGCGGCCGCCAGAGAAGCAGGACGGCACGCCCATCAACCAGCTGTCGTTGATCGCATTTCCGACGCGGGAGTTGTTCTCGGAGAAGATCCGGGATTTCGACCTGATCATCTTCGATCGCTACGAGCATCGCGGCATCCTGCAGCTCAGCTACTACGATAACATCGCGCGGTACGTGGAAAACAACGGCGGCGCGCTGCTGGTCGCGGCGGGGGACGATTACGCCGGAGCGACGACGCTCTACCGCACGCCGCTTGCACCCGTACTGCCAGCGAAGCCGACAGGACGCGTCTTCGAGGAGCCGTTCAAGGCCACGATCACGGCAGACGGGGCCAAACACCCTGTTACCCGCGGATTGCCGGGTGCGGGGATCGACGGGAAGCCGCCAACGTGGGGCCGCTGGTTCCGGCAGGCGGAAGTCAAATCGGATCGCGGCACCACGATTATGTCGGGGGCGCAAGACAGTCCGCTGCTGCTGCTTGAGAAGCGCGGCAAAGGGCGGGTGGCGCTTTTGACCTCGGACCACTCCTGGCTATGGGCGCGCGGTTTCGAGGGTGGCGGGCCGCATTCGGATCTGCTTCGGCGGCTGTCGCACTGGCTGATGAAAGAACCGGATCTGGAAGAAGAGCGGCTTATCGCGTCTGCGAAGGGCCTGAAGATCACGCTCGAGCGCCACTCGATGGGCGAAACGGTTGCGCCGGCTCAACTCACGGCGGCGGATGGGACCGTATCTGACGTGAAGCTTGAAGCGGCCGGCCCAGGCATCTGGCGTGGCACTGCCGATGTGAAGTTGCCTGGTCTTTATAAGGCCGCCAGTGAAGGACCGGAGGGGCCGTTGACGGCCGTCGTGCATGCCGGGACTGAAGATCCTCGCGAGATGAGCGACGTCACCGCTTCGGATAGGGCGTTGCAGCCGTTGGCATCACAGACGGGGGGCGGCGTGTTCTGGACGGGTTCGGCGGCGACCGCGGCCGACGGCTCGGCAGTGGACGTACCGCGAATCAGCATGCTCGCTACGGCGAAGGTGTTTTCCGGCTCAGGTTGGATGGCCCTCAAGGACAGGGAAGCCTACCTGACCCGTGGGGTGAAGATTTTCCCGTTGTTCACCGGGCTTTTGGCGCTCGCCGCACTCCTGACGTTACTAACCGTCGCCTGGTGGCGCGAGGGACGTTAAACCAAATATGGCTATAAAAAGAGCAACAGGGGTCGCCATTAAGTACGATGGCGCATCGCCCACGCACGTTATTCACTGGCGATCATAGGGTTTTTACGTTTAGACTTGCAAGATCTTCTGCGCTGCAAAAAATGTCGGCATTGTGCTATGCGGCACCGCAACGCACGACAGGCGCAGACAAGAGGCTGGGGGCCAGGAATGCACTATTACGCTTACGAGCTAGCGCACGCCATCGTTCGCCCGCTCCGCTTCGGAGCCGAGGCCCTGAAGTACAGCGTTGAAAATCCATTCAATCCTTTTTCCGCAACGCCGATGAACCGATCTATAGCGGCGGCGTGTGAAGTTTTTGAGAACGTTACGCGGCGCTACGGCAAACCGCACTTCGGACTAAAAGAAACACGGATCAACGGCGTCGGCGTGCCGGTGAGCGAGGAGATCGTCGCGGTCAAGCCGTTCTGCAATCTCATCCATTTCAAGCGCCATTTCCCGGACGGCGCTCCGGAGATCAACGATCCAAAAGTGCTGATCGTTGCTCCGATGTCGGGCCATTACGCGACGCTGCTACGTGGAACGGTGGCGGCCATGCTGCCCGAACACGAGGTTTACATCACCGATTGGGCGGATGCCCGCGAGGTGCCGCATCTTCGAAGGGCGCTTTGATCTCAACAGCTTCATCGATTACCTGATCGAGTTCATCCACACGCTTGGGTCGCAAACACACGTCATTGCGGTTTGCCAGCCGGCCGTTCCGGCTCTTGCAGCCACCGCTGTCATGGCCGACAACGACGATCCGATGCAGCCTGCGTCGCTGACGCTCATGGGCGGGCCGATCGACACGCGCCGCAATCCGACGGGCGTCAATGAACTGGCCCAGGCCAAGTCGATCGGCTGGTTCGAGAACAACGTCATCTCGTTTGTGCCGCCGCCGCACGCGGGCGCCATGCGGCGCGTCTATCCGGGCTTCATGCAGCTGACCGGGTTCATGACGATGAACCTCGAGCGGCACATGAATGCGCATGTGGATCTCTTCAACAATCTCGTTCAGGGCGATTGCGACAGCGTCAAGGGGCACCAGGATTTCTACGAGGAATACCTGGCTGTGATGGACCTGACGGCGGAATTCTACCTGCAGACGGTGCAGACCGTGTTCCAGGAGCATCTGCTGCCGGACGGGCGGATGATGCATCGCGGCCAGCGGGTGGATTGTTCAAAAATCCGGAATACGGCGATTATCACCATCGAAGGCGAACGGGACGACATCTGCGGTCTCGGCCAGACGGAGGCGGCACAGCTTCTGTGCACCAATGTGCCGGACGATGAGCGCTTCCATTACGTGCAGCCTGGAGTTGGCCACTACGGCGTCTTCAACGGAACACGCTGGCGTACGGAGATTCAACCGCGTCTGCGCCAGATGATCCGATCGGTGGAGCGCAAGCGCCGCGTTGGGACGACGGTCGAGGTCAAACCGTATATAGGCGGCTGGCCGCTGACGCCCGACAGGCCGGCAAACGTGCTTCTCAACGGAGCAGCCGACTAACAGCCATTGTTTTGCTTCCCGTACGGGACATATCCCCGGCCGCATTGCGGTGTAGGGTTCGAGACGACATGCGACTCGCGCTATCACACACGAAACGCGGGTGATTTTCGCGCGGCGCTTCTGCCGGTGACCATCGCCCGCCATTTTCGTGGGATTTCGGCGATGTCATTGCTCTTCACCATCGTCTATGCGGCGCATGCGAACGGCACGCATCATAAATTGGCGCTGGATGCCTTACGGTATCTGCCGCGCGGAGACGCAGAGCCTTGGCGGCGTGTATTCTTGAAATACGCCGCCGTGTACATGACCGGCTCGAAGGCCCCGGACGACGAGTTCAAAGATTTCAAGAACCACGTGCTACACGTGCGCGACAGCTATTGGGGCGGCGCGCCGGAAAAGGCCGCCAATTGGTACGGGCATCTGGTCGAGGCGCTGCGGGAAAAAGACTTCGAGCGCGCGGTCTACGCAGCCGGGGTGCTGAGCCACTATTACACCGACCCGATTCACCCCTTCCACACCGCACAGTCGGATGCGGAAAGCAGCGTGCATCGCGCGGTGGAGTGGAGCATCAACCGTTCGTATGACGGGCTGCGCGCCGAGGGCGAGACGAAGCATCACGACGAGGCGCCGGCGCTGCCTGTTGGTGACGACTGGCTGCGCGCGCATGTGATCGCCGGCGCCGAGCGTTCGAACCCACATTATGAAACACTCATTACGCATTACGATTTCAAAACCGGTGTGAGGGAACCGACCGCGGGTCTCAATCCGATTGCGCGCGACGCGGTCTCTGCTCTTCTCATTTACGCGGCCAAAGGGTTCGCCCTCGTGCTCGACAGAGCCATCACGGAAGCCGCTGTGGAGCCACCTGAAGTTTCGCTCACGGCTGAGACGGTCCTGGCGACCCTCAAAATGCCCGCTAAGTGGATCACAAAGAAAATCGCGGATGCCGAGATGCGGCGGCAGGTGCAGGCGATGTACGACGAGTTGATGGCGACGGGCCAAGTGGAGGCGACGCTGCCGGAGGACGACCGCGTCGTACGCAACCTTTACCAAAAAGAGGTCCTTGAGCCGCGCGCAGAAGCGATGGCGGCGGAACGGGCGAAGCGTCTTGCTCCAGCCGCTGCGGTCGCCAAGACGTCGCGTGCAACGTCGAGCGCGAGGCCTGCTGCCGTTGCGGGTGCGCACAACAGCGCTCCTGTCACGCCTCCGCGGAAACATCCGGTGGCGGAATTGCAGGTGCTGGAGGCTAAAGTAGAGATCCCGCCGCGGTCGGCGCTCCTCGGTGCGGTATCGAGCGCTTCCAACCGAGACGAGCTCTCTCGACTCAACACCGTGCCCCGCTGCTATCTCGCTGAAAGCGATGATCTCGAGCGGGCGCCTTCGATCGGTCCGAAGCTGGCGGAGCGTCTGGCGCTCGGCGGCATTGTGAGCGTGAAAGATTTCATCGATGCGGAGCCGGACGCGGTCGTCTCGCTGCTCGGAGAAGGCCGCTTCGACGCCGAGACAGTCGAGCGATGGAAGACGGAGGCGCGGCTCGTTTTGCGTGTGCCGGGTTTGCGCGGCACCCATGCGCAATTGCTTGCTGGTGCGGGATACGACACGCCGGAAAAGCTCGCCGATGCCGATCCTGTAGCATTGTCGGCCGCCGTTCTTGCATTCGCGACGACGCCGGCCGGTGCTCGCGTTTTGCGCAACGGCGACACGCCGGATATCGAGGCCGTGACGCGTTGGGTGCAAGGCGCACAGCAGGCCCTGGCGGCCTAGCGTCTTCCAAATGCCTTGCGTGCAAACGGGGCTCAATGGCCACACCGTCTTACTTGTTCACACCCGTATCCAGATTTCGCCCAACTCTCTCCGCAGTGCACCTGTTGGTATGCCGTGACGGCGGGCGCACTGCGTCCAGCCACTCGGCAGCGGGGGCTCCGATGTTTTGCGTTCGCTAATGACTGAGATTGTGAGGGCGAAATGATGATGACGATGGACCCGGTGCGAGAGCGGATACTTTCTCACAGCCTGGGATTGGTGAGCGTGCGCGGACTGTCCGCATTGTCGATTGGAGATCTGGCGCGTGATCTGGAATTGTCGCGCAGCGGATTGCTGTCTCATTTCGCAGACAAGGAAGCGTTGCAGTTCGGCGTCATCGAAAAAGCAGCGGCGCTATTCGTTCACGACGTCGTCGAGGCCGGCACGGTTGCGGGCACGGGAGAAAAGCGGCTCAGGGCGCTTTTTGCACGCTGGCTTTCCTGGTCGCGGGGTCCGCGGCTGAAAGGCGGATGTCCGTTCGTGCACGCGAGTGCAGAAAGCGACGCGCTGCCACCCGGGGTGCGCACCAAGCTTGAAGAGTTCATGAGCGGCTGGTCTGAAACCTTGAAGGCGGCTATCGAAGACGCGAAGGCTGCGCAAGAATTCGCGACCGGTTTGGATGCGGACCAACTGGTCTTTGAGCTTTATGGCCTCTATCTCAGCCATCATTTTTGGCACTGGTCGATGAAAGACCGACGCGCCCAAGAGCGTACCATGCGCGCCTTCGAGCGGCTGCTGCTCGCCAGCCGCGCCTGATCGATACCGGGTTGCGTCGGCGCGCTCGTCGGGGCAAAATGCAACTTGTTCCGAGGGGCGCCGGTCGTCCGGCTGAGATTGCGCAATCGAGCGCGAGCACCCTTCGAACCTGATCCGGGTCATGCCGGCGAAGGGACGGACGCATTGCTTGGCAACCATGCCGGGCCTCTCTCCTTTCATTCGGCGTGATGAATTGAAGCGTTGCGCGTTTGCGCGCACGGGAGAGCCCCATGAACAAGCCGACGCGCGCGTCCGATCTATCTTTGCCGAAGGTGACCACCGGTCCGATCAGTGCCTCGCGCAAGATCTACAGCGCTCCGGAAGATCATCCCGACGTGCGCGTCCCGTTGCGCGAGATCGCGCTGACCGATGCCAATGAGCCGACGTTCCACGTCTATGATTCATCAGGACCCTATACCGATCCAGACCAGGGGATCGAGGTGGCGAATGGCTTGGCCCGCCATCGCACTGCGTGGGTCATGGAGCGCGGCGGCGTTGAGACGTATCCGGGCCGCGATGTCAAGCCCGAAGACAACGGCAACGTGACGGGCGCGCACGCCGCCCGGGTGTTTCCGATCGCCAATGCGCCGTTGCGCGCGCATCCCGGCCAGCCTGTGACCCAATATGAATTCGCGCGTGCGGGGATCATCACGAAGGAAATGATCTACGTCGCTCACCGCGAAAACGTCGGGCGGCAGGCGGCGCTCGATCGCGCGGAAGAGGCTATCGCGGACGGCGAAAGTTTTGGCGCCGCGATCCCGCCCTTCATCACGCCGGAGTTCGTGCGTGAGGAGATTGCGCGCGGTCGCGCGATCATTCCGGCAAACATCAATCACCCGGAACTGGAGCCGATGATCATCGGCCGCAACTTCCTGGTGAAGATCAACGCCAACATCGGCAATTCGGCCGTTTCGTCGTCGGTGGAGGAAGAGATCGAGAAGATGGTGTGGGCGATCCGCTGGGGTGCGGATACGGTCATGGATCTCTCGACTGGGCGCAACATCCATACGACGCGCGAGTGGATCCTGCGCAATTCACCGGTGCCGATCGGGACGGTACCGATTTATCAGGCGCTGGAGAAGTGCGGCGGCGATCCGGTGAAGCTCACGTGGGAACTTTACCGTGACACGCTCATCGAACAGTGCGAACAGGGCGTCGATTATTTCACCATCCATGCCGGCGTCCGGCTTGCCTACGTGCCGCTGACGGCGAACCGTGTCACCGGCATCGTGTCGCGCGGTGGATCGATCATGGCGAAGTGGTGCCTCGCGCATCACAAGGAAAGCTTCCTCTACGAACGCTTCGATGAGATCTGCGACATCATGCGGGCGTATGACGTCTCGTTCTCGCTCGGTGACGGATTGCGGCCGGGCTCCATCGCGGATGCGAACGATCGGGCGCAATTCGCGGAACTGGAAACGCTGGGCGAGTTGACGACCATCGCGTGGGCGAAGGGCTGTCAGGTGATGATCGAAGGGCCGGGCCATGTGCCGATGCACAAGATCAAGGTCAACATGGAGAAGCAGCTACGCGAGTGCGGGGAGGCACCATTCTATACGCTGGGGCCGCTGACGACCGACATCGCACCGGGGTACGATCACATCACGTCCGGGATCGGGGCGGCGATGATCGGTTGGTACGGGTGCGCGATGCTCTGCTACGTGACGCCGAAGGAGCACCTGGGGCTTCCCAACCGCGACGACGTGAAAACAGGCGTGATCACCTATAAGATTGCAGCTCACGCGGCCGATCTCGCCAAGGGGCATCCGGCGGCGCAGCTGCGCGATGATGCGCTCTCTCGCGCCCGGTTCGACTTCCGCTGGGAGGATCAGTTCAACCTGGGGCTCGATCCTGATACCGCGCGGGCCTATCACGATGAGACGCTGCCGAAGGAGGCGCACAAGGTGGCGCACTTCTGTTCCATGTGCGGTCCAAAGTTCTGCTCGATGAAGATCACGCAGGATGTGCGCGATTACGCGGCAAAGCTAAACGAGCAGGAACAAGGCATGGCGCAGATGAGTGATAAATTCCGCGAGATGGGCGGGCAGGTTTACGTGACGGCGGAGGGCAAGAGTTAGCGTCGTTTGGCGGCGCAGTTCGACGGCGGCGCGGTGACCTTGGCACTGACGCAGCGGCACCACACCGAGCAACAATCCGCACTGTGCCAACTCCGGCATATTGGCGACTTCGCGTCAGGCGCATAACACTGCGGTGACGGTCGCGGACGCGGCCGATTCTGGCGCTTGCTCCCTGGCCCATCGCACCCATGCTCGAACCGCCCGCGCGCCAAACGCGCCCTCGTGACCCTCGTGTCGACTTCTTTCGCGGTCTCGCGCTTATCTTCATTTTTATCGACCATATCCCCGACAATACATGGGCTTATGGGACGCTGAAGAACTTCGGATTTGCGGATGCAAGCGAGGTGTTCGTGCTGCTGTCCGGCTATTCGGCGGCGCTGGCCTATGGTCTGGGCAGTGATAGCGGGGCCTTGACGCCCTCCTTTCAGCGGGCGTTCAAGCGGGCCGGGCGCATCTATCTGTGGCACATCGCTATTCTGCTCGCTTCGGCGGTGATGCTGTACGCGGCCGCGCATGTGTTTCGTGATCCGGCGTACATCCACAACATGTTCCTGCAGCGCCTCGGAGACGACCCGTTGGGCGCGGCACTCGGCGTGGTGTCGCTGACGTATCAGCCTAACCAGATGAACATCCTGCCGCTGTATGTGGTGCTGATGCTCTGGTTCCCGGTGATGCTGCTTCTGTTCCGGCGCGGTGTGGTCCCGACGCTGGCGGTGTCGGCGACCATCTGGGCCGTGGCAAACTACTTCAAGATCAATCTGCCGGTGAACACGCCGGGAGAAGGCTGGTTTTTCAATCCGTTTGCCTGGCAGTTGCTGTTCACGACGGGTGCCGCGGCGGCGGTTCTGGCGCGCAGCCATGAATTGACCAACCGTTCGGCCGTGCTGGCGATGGCTCTGTTCTATATGTCTTTCTCATTTTTTTACGCGGCGCCGTGGGTCCCGATCGCCTGGTTGCCCGACAATCCGCTCTTGCCGCCCGATCTGATTGGCACCGTGAGCAAACCGGACCTCTCGGCGTGGCGTTTTCTGCACGTACTGGCGCTCGCCTATGTGGCTGGATCGCTCATCCCGGGATCGGCCGTCTGGCTGCAGCGGCCAGTCGCACGTGCGATCTCGCTGTGCGGGCGGCATGCGCTGGAGATCTTCGCGCTCAGCACAATTCTCTCATTTGCGGGCTGGATTGTGTTGCGGCAGATCGGGACGTCGTGGGCGCTCGAATTTGTCGTCACGGCGGCGGGAATCGCTGCGATGGCGTATGCCGCTCGCATGCTCACCGAGCGCAGATCCGTCCGCAACGCAACGACAGCGACAGCCGGCTGATCACAAAGCGAGGACCCGCTCGACGTTGCGCGCGTGGACCGGTTCGTAGCCTTCCAAGTAGACGAGGGTGCCGTCTTCCAGGTCCGGTGCGAGGATATCGCGGAGTGCGGTTGAGCGGAGGCTGGCGTCGGTCTTCATGGCGAGCAGCACTCGAACATAGCGCGCTGTTGCCCGGATCAGACCGGCATGATAACCGCCGGCAGCGATGCGATCGGGGCAGCCGTGATTGGGCAGGATATGAGTGGCTCCGAGGTTCGCCAGTCGATCGAGTTCGGGTAAATGCCGCGAGAGATTTTCCGGCTCGGCCACATACGTGACGGTGTCTTCCAGGGTGTCGCCGGCCAAGAGTAGCCCGGTGTGGGGGAGCCAAAGCACGACGCCGTCGTCGCTGTGAATATCGAATTCGATGAGTTCGACATCGGCATTACCGATGCGAAGCGACAAGCGATCGTCGAACGTGCGTGTCGGCATCACCAGAGGCGAGATGGCGGGTGGGCCGTCGTAGGCGCCGGTCTCGATAGCTTTGCGATGCCGAGCGAGATGGCCGGCGGTTTTGGTGCACGCGATGATTTCGCAATCGGAAAAGACCTCGTTGCCGGCGATGTGGTCAAGGTGCCAGTGGCTCAGAACGACGGTCAACTTCGTCACTCCGCGTGCACTCAGAGTTTCGCGAATGGCGCGGGCGTGTGCGAGTGAAACGTGGGTGTCGTAGACCAGGGCCTCGGCGCCGTCGACGATCGCATAGCTCGCAATTCCCAGCGACAGCGCGCCGTCGTCCACCCAGTTGTCGCCCTGCGCGAAACGATAGCCGGGGACGCGACCATCGTAGAACGCGAGTACGTGTGGATGCGGTTCGAGGATGCGGAGCTTTTCGAGCATGCGGGTCAACCTAAGGCGCTCAAGCGCCCCGTCAACCAATCCCACACCATCAACTCTTGACTTCACACGGCCTCTTTTCAAGCCGGGGCGAATGTGAGAACCTCATCCTATCGTTCAACAACTGGAAGGAGGTGATCCGATGTCGAGTGGGATCTTGAAGGCTGCGATGTCGGGATCGCAAGGGCTTTCGTCGGAACACCTTCCGCTGATCGCCTGACGCGCCGTGACGCCGGCGGGCCGATGCCCCCGGAGTATCGCGACCGGTCTCACGGGGCCGCTCGGAAACGAGCGGCCCTTTGTGTTTTGTCGTACCATTAGTCCGTTGAGGCGCTCGGCCGCTTGTATCCGGCGCAATTCGCGCTAGAACGCGCTCCATGACCCATCAGCACTTCCTCGGCGGCCTCGTGCGCATTGCAGTTCTCGCAATCGCGCTTGCTGCCGTGCTCCGTTTCGGCCTCGGCATCGGTGGTTCGAGTTTTACGGCTGGGCCACGGTTGCATTGGCAGCGGTGCCGTTCGTGACCTGGCTCTTGTGGAAGCGATTACCGGAGGTTGGGCGGAGCCGGTGGTGGAGCCTGCTTTTCGCGGTTCCTCTCTTCGTCGTCGCGATCATCCAAATTATATTCTGGCATTTGTTTTTCTCTCAAGGCGCCACCAATCCGATGTTCGGGGTCATGCGCGAAATGGTGCGGCCGTGGTTGGCGGCAGGCGAACCCTTTGCTGTTGGGGCTTTTGCCGTGGTCTGCCTCTGGCTCGTGATCGCGGCGGCCCGAAACAACGCCACCGCCTGAGGCGCGCCCCGGATGCCACAGGCACCGATTATCCCGTTCACTCTCCTCGACATATTTTCAACAACCCCGCATGATGTCGATCAGTCGAGGGCGTTGTCCTGCCAATGCAAGGGAGTAATCATTCGTGTTCAGCCGTGGTCCTGGTTCCGAGAGTGCCCCACCCAAGCCGCCCTCAATGCCCAGCATGAATGGCACCGGTACGCCCGCTGCGGCGGCGCCGCGCCCGGCAGGATCGCCGTTTGAGCGCTCCTCATCCGGCAACGGCATGTCGGTTATCGGCACTGACCTCACGATTATGGGCGAGAAGATCACGATCATTTCGCAGAATAAGTTGACCATCGACGGCGACGTGCACGGCGATATTCATGGCCGGCAGGTCGTCATCGGCGAAGAAGGCTCAGTCGTCGGTACGGTCAACGCAGAGGCGATCGAAGTTCGGGGCGGCATCAAGGGCGCCATCCGAGCGGCTACCGTCACTCTCCATCCGACAGCGCAGGTCGAGGGCGATATCACGCACCAGACCCTCGCGATTTCCGAAGGCGCGCAATTCGACGGGCGCGTGCGCCGGGCAAAAGATCCGGGTGACTTGAAACCAAATCTCGACGTGTCAGGTTTCGAAGATATTCGCATGCAGGCTCTTTCGACCGGAGGCTGACGCCGCCATGGCATCGCCCAAGGCATCAGGCTCCGGAACCGCGCGGTTCCGGAGCCTTTCTTTTTCAACCGCACCTTTGGTTGCATCAGGTGGCGGCAGCGTCGTTCTGCTGACGGGATTCGGGCGGTTTCCCGGCGTTGCGCGCAATGCATCGGCCGATCTTGCGGCGGAATTGGCGCGTCACGCATCGCTGCGGCATAGCCATCTTCGCTTTATCGCTGATGTGCTGCCGGTCGACTGGAGAGAAGCCCCCGTGCGTCTGACGGAGCTTCTCAATCGACATCGACCGGCGGTTGCATTGCACTTTGGTGTATCAGCGCGGGCAACCGGCTTCGTCATCGAGACGCATGCCTACAACGTGACGAAGGACATACCGGATGACGGCGGGCTGCTCGCGGACAGGGATATCCTTGTTGCCGGCGACCGGCCGCGGCGGTCGGCGACGGTTCCGGTGCGCGGCATCGTTCGGGCACTCCATGCTGCGGGATATGCCGGCGGAGCTCTCATCCGACCCGGGGCGGTACCTCTGCAATGCCGTGCTGTTTCATTCGCTGCGCTATGCGACGCGGGCAGAGCCCAGAATGCGCAGCGGCTTCATTCACATTCCGGCCACGCTCGAACCAGGAACGCCGGGCGAGCCGTCGCTCATCGGCTGGGATCATGCATTGGATGGTGGTCTGCGGTTGATGGATGTTTGCCTTGCCCCATTGCGTACGCGCGCGGCTCACCTATCTTGATGGAGTTGCCGGTTGGTATTCTCATGTGCGCGTCCCCGGTTCCGACCGATGAGGAGAAATCGCGCCCATGTCCCCCGCCCAGCGCCGCCGCGCAGCTTACAGCTACCGCAGGAGCGCCTCGATGTTCGCCACCGTGCTGATGTCGGCCGGGCTCGTCCTTGCGCTGATCGGCGCAATCGGCAGCTGGCGCGGATACGTCACACAGTCTTGGCCGACCACGACGGCGACGCTCGCTACGAACACGCTCGAGAAAACAGAGGAGACCCGCACGATTCCCATGACCGACCGCCTACGCGGTGGAATCACGGAAATCGTCGAGACCGAGGTGCTGGCACTCAGCTATCGCTACAGCGTTGATGGTGTGGCGTTCGAGGGTCATAAGTTGGAACCGTGGGATTTCGGTTTGCCGGGCAAGGCAAAGGCACGGGACATCGCAGCGCTTGGATCGGGTGGCACGCATCCCGTGGCGTACGATCCGCGCGATCCGCGTCGGGCTTATTTAAAGCCCGGGCCGAGCACCGACAGCTCTGACGCTCGTAACGATTGGCGCGGTGCTCATGGCGGCCGGTTTTCTCATGGGACGTATTCTGCGCCGCGCATGAGGTACGCGCGGCGGTTCCGCTATCGCGGTATCGGCCGCTGCGCGTTT
This sequence comes from uncultured Alphaproteobacteria bacterium, assembly GCA_963708775.1. Taxonomy (GTDB): domain Bacteria; phylum Pseudomonadota; class Alphaproteobacteria; order Rhizobiales; family Hyphomicrobiaceae; genus JAGVSR01. Next base: position 69,816 of record CAVPTI010000020.1, read on the forward strand.
TAGTGAGCGCGCGGCAACTCCGCTGTCGCGGAGCCGGCCGCTGCGCGTGGAAGGCACTTACTCGGCAGCTTGGTCTTCGAGGAAGGCGTGAGCGTCTTCCTTGCGCTCGAAAATGTGCGGGGCTAGGCCGCGCTTGGACAGGGCTTCCTGCATTTTCAAACGCATGAAGGCCGACGTCGTGTAGCGCGTCGTGGTCAGGTAATGGTCGTCCATCATGTATTGGATCATCTCGGCGTAATCGTCGTAGAGATCCTCGGCGATCCGGCAGCCGTCGTGGTTCACCACCGAGTTGACGCGGCGGCCTGCGGCGACGCAGGCGGCGACGAGTGTTTTGCGCAAATCGTCGATGTCGGACTTCTTGCGCACGCTCCACCCTTCGAGATTGACGAAGAGTATGTTGCGGTCGCTGTCGTAGCTCACGCGTTCCGACAGCTTGAGATTCAGGAGTTCCGAGAGCAGTTCCATCGGATCATCGACGAAGATGCGACGGTCCATGGGCATCGGCTTGTTGATGATGGGCTTGAAGTCCATGTGGGCAAGGATGTGCTTGTCGATATCGATGCCGGGGGCGACTTCGATCAGTTCGAGTCCGCCGGGCGTCAACTGGAACACGCAACGTTCGGTGACGTAGATGACCGGCTGAGATTTGCGGCTCGCGTAGGGGCCGGAGAACGTGATCTGCTCGACGTTGTTGACGAACTTGCGCGCACGGCCTTCCTTGACGATCTTGAGCTTGCCGTAGTGGATCTCCACCTCAAGACCGCCGGCGGTGAAGGTGCCGGCGAATACGACGGCGCGGGCGTTCTGCGAAATGTCGATGAAGCCGCCGCAGCCATTGAGGCGCCCGCCGAACTTCGACGTGTTGACGTTGCCGAACTGGTCGCATTCGGCCATTCCCAGGCAGGTCAGGTCGAGACCGCGGCCGTGGTAGAAGTCGAACATCTGGTTCTGGTCGATGATCGCATGGGCGTTCGCTGACGCGCCGAAGCTCGATCCGCCGGCAAGGACGCCGCCAATGGCGCCGGCTTCCGTCGTCATGGTGATGTAGGGCGTGACGCGCTCTTCGGCGGCAACGGCTGCAACGCCGTCGGGTGCGCCGACGCCGAGGTTGATGACGCCGTTGGGCGGGAGTTCGAAAGCGGCGCGGCGGGCGATGATCTTGCGCTCGTCGAGATCCATCTTCGGCATGGCATCGACAGGGATGCGAATTTCGCCGGAGAGCGCCGGATTGTACATGACGCCATAGTTCATGCGGTGCATCTCGGGCTGTTCGGCCACGACGACGCAGTCCACGAGGATGCCAGGAACGCGCACGTCCTTCGGCTTGATCGAGCCCTGCTCGACGATGCGTTCCACCTGCGCAATGACGACGCCGCCATTGTTATGGGCAGCCATGGCCTGGGCGAGCACGTCGAGCGTGAGGCACTCCTTCTCCATCGACAGGTTGCCGGATGGATCGGCGCTCGTTGCGCGGATGAGAGCGACATCGATGGGCGTCGCCTTATAGAACAGCCACTCTTCGCCTTCGACTTCAACGTGCTTGACGATGTCTTCCTTCGTCAATTCGTTGACTTTGCCGCCGCCGAGACGCGGATCGACATAGGTGTGCAGACCGACCTTCGTGAATAGACCGGGCGAGCCGGCGGCGCACGAGCGATACAGTTTCGAGATCACACCCTGGGGCAGGTTGTAGCCGGTGATCTTGTTTTCTTGCGCGGCCTGGGCGACTTTCGGCATGCGGCCGAAGTTGGCAGCGATGACGCGCGTAAGAAGACCTTCGTGATGCAGCCGGCCGGTGCCGAGACCTTTGCTATCGCCGGCGCCGGCACACATGATAAGCGTGCAGCCCTTCGGCGCTTTGGTTTCGACGTAGCGTTTTTCTAGAGCGGCGTGGAGAGCTTCGGGAATGCAGCTCTGGACGAAGCCCGTCGTACAGATGACATCACCGTCCTTGACCAGCGCAATAGCCTGCTCGGCGGAAATGACTTTGTTCTTCGCTCTGGCTTCCATGGACGCGGCGTCTCCCAGTGGTCTTTTTTCGGTTCGGGGCGTCACGCCCCGTCCGCTGTCGTTTTGGCAAGTGAATGGATCATACTTTCGGCGAAGATACATACCTTCAAGTCTGAGGTGGGCGTCCTACTCCGCTGGGTAGAACCTGCCTATCCGTAGGGCGCGGCGGTCGCGCGCAGGCTGTTTTATGTGCGCTGCAGCATGAAGTTTGTCCTCAAACATCGGCCGCATTCGCACCGCATCCTCCCGATCTTGGACATTGTCGAGGCTTGGCTCGAACCCTGGAGGAGAACCCGCAGCCATGCAGTCCCGCCTTCAAAAGATGATTAGCACCGGGTTGGCGATTACTTTCTTCGCCCTGCCGGCCCATGCCACCTCTTTTCAGGACCTCGCCGGCACATGGCGCGGGGTCGGGCGCGTTCAGTTGCTCACCGGCCAGTCGGAAGCTTTGAGTTGCAAGGCCTACTTCACGGCCAAGGATGCCGGGGCCGGCCTCGGGATTGCGCTCGCGTGTGCGAGTGCCTCGAACAAGATCGACTTGCGGGCCGGCCTGAGCCAGGCGGGACAAGCTATATCCGGGTCGTGGGAAGAGCGGTCATTCAACTCGACGGGATCTGTGAGCGGCACGTTTTCCAATGAGCGCATCGAACTGACGATCGACGGGACCATCAAGGCCACCATGTCGATTGCGCTCGAGGGGAAGAGCCAGCTGATCTCGATCGCCACGGACGGCCAGGGATTTCGCTCCGTGGACCTGGAGCTGGAACGCAGCTAGCTGGACAGCGCGGCACCTGGGACACGCTTTTCCCAGCAGAGTCATGGTAACGCTTACGGTGTTGACCGCGCCAAAGACCAACTTGGCGCGCCTCTGCCTTTGGAGACCGTGAATGCTCAGCCCTCGCTTGAAAGCCCTATCTTTTGCCCTTGTTGCCGGGTTTGCCGTCGCGAGCATTGCGCCGGCCGAGGCAGGCTTCCGGCGCGACCGCGGCTATAACGGCCAGGATGGCTACGTCGTTGCGAACAGCCGCTTCGGCAACGGCAGTGTGCGGGGCCGGGTGCGGGAGGGGCGCAACGGGCTTCAGGTGCAGTTGCCCCGCGGCACATGGGAATACTGCCGCGCCAGCTGTTCGGAGACGCTCCGCGTGGAAGTGCTCGACATGTTCGAGTACCAGGGCGAGATGAAGGGCTATGGCACCGCCTCGCAGGAATGCGGCGTGTTCGGGTGCCTCGGCGCCAGCTGGCCGTACTGATCGTTCAGGTAAGAAATGGATTGGAACGGCGCTCGGCACCGATGGTGCTCGTGGGACCGTGCCCGCAGATGAACGCGAACTCGTCTCCGAGCGGGAAAAGCTTTGTCTTGATGGCGTTGATCAGCGCGTCATGATCGCCGTAAGGGAAGTCGGTGCGACCGATAGATCCTCGGAAGATGACGTCGCCGGCTAGCATGAACTTTTGCCGCTTGTTGACGAACACGACGGACCCCGGCGAGTGGCCGGGGCAGTGCAAAATCTCGAAAGTGTGGCCGGCGACAGTGACCAGCTCGCCTTCGTCAAGCCAACGATCGGGCGTGACGTTGCGGGCGGGAATGCTGTAGGCGGCGCCCTGAGCTTCGAGGTTGTCCAGCAGGATCTTGTCGGCCTTGTGCGGGCCCTCGATTTTTACGCCGAGGCTTTTGCGGAGTTCATCGGCACCGCCGGCATGGTCGATATGGCCATGAGTGAGGAGAATCTTTTCGATCTTCAAGCCGACTTCGGCAATGGCCGCCTGGATTTGCCCGAGGTCTCCACCTGGATCGACGACCGCGCCGATCTTTGTCGCCTCATCCCAGATCAATGTGCAGTTCTGCTGGAATGGCGTGACGGGAATGATCGCCGCCTTGAGCCCGACAGTCGCATCAGCCCGTTCGTTCATATCGCCTCCGGTCAGGCGCGCTGCGCCTCAGCTTCCGTTTGCACGTTAGGTAGTGCGAACGACACCTTTGCGCGAGAACTTTCACGTCGCGGTTATGGTTCAGCTGCGGTGCGACAGGCCCCAGAACTGTCATTCACCGACTTTTGGCGGGCAAGGGATGGAGGGGCGGTATGACGGCGGCGGCGAGTTGAAGGTGGCCCGAGATCACACCGCGCAATTTGCCCATATCACCAGCAACTGCCCGCAACTTGGGCGCGGGGCCCTGCACGAGGATCACTTCAAGCGTTTTGTCGCCCGTAAGGTGGACGTGGAGCGAGGAGATCACTTCATCGATGTAGCGGCGCTGCAGTACGGCCAGGCGCTGTTGCAAACCGCCAACTGTATGGTCGTAGAACAGGGTGATGGTGCCGACCATCACGTCGTCGCCCATCTCACTTTTCGTATCGACGAGCGCGCGGTGGACGAAGTCCGCAACTGCCTGAGATCGGCTCTGGAATCCGCGTTGAGTGACGACATGGTCGAGATCGGTGAGAAGTTCTTCCGACAGTGAAATGGTGATGCGGCTGACGGGGCCGCGCCTGTGCGGTGGGGCGTCGTTCGCGCGCGGCCGCTGAGACGCCGTGGTTCTCTTCGAACGCGTGGTTCTCACCACCATGGCGGACATCCCTCCGGTTGGCACGGTCCGTGCTCTCTCGACAGTATGACGATTTCTTGCAATCGTCATACCGCTTCAGCAGAGGGGACGCACGATGATATGGGCAGACAAGGCTTGGCCGGAAATTCCAGGTGCGCTTGCGGCCGTCAACGGTGCCGCGATGCTTCCCGTCGGCGCGACGGAGCAGCATGGCCCCCAGTTGGGATGCGGAATGGACTTCGTGCTTGCCGACAGGCTCTGCCGGAAAGTCGCCGACGTGACCGGCGTACCGATGTTGCCGACAATGCCCTACGGTTGCTCCATCGGTCATAGCAAGCGCTGGCCGGGGACGATCGCGCTCGACCCCGCGGTCATGACCACGCTCGTCACGCAGATCGGCACCTGGGCTTATTATTCGGGCGTTCGGCGGCTCTTCATCGTCAACACGCACGTGACGAATTTTGCGCCGCTCAGATGCGCGCTTGAAAATCTACGTGCAGCCTTCGACGACCTCATGGTCTGCGTGATCAACACCGGACAAATGACGCCGCGGGTCAAGGCGGTCCACTTCGCCGATGGCGACGACTGGCATGCGAATGACGCGGAGACATCGTTGATGCTCGCCGTGGCGCCGGAGATTGTGCGCGAGGATCAGGTCGCCACATCGGACGATCCCGATCGAACGGAAGGCCTTGTCTTTTCGCATCCCGTGAACCGCACCAGCAAAAACGGGGTCACCGGCTATCCAAGCCGCGCGACGAAGAAGAAGGGCGAGGACCTGTTCGCCATGATGGTCGAGGACCTCTCGGACATGATCCAACGCGGCATGAAGGAAACGCCGCCTCTGGACGCATCTTACAACACGCCCTTCTCCAAGATCTAATCGCCGATTGCCACTTCGGGGGACACCTATGGCTCATGATCCGAAATTCGACGCGCTGATGACGGACCTGAAGGCGCGCGGCGTCAAATACTGCATGGGTGCCTACGTGGACATCCATGGCTGCCAGAAGGGCAAGGTTGTGCCGATCGATCACTTGCACCACATGGCGGCGGGATCCGAACTCTACACCGGCTATGCCGTCGATGGCATGGGGCAGGCGCCGAACGACGACGAGTTCGCATCAATCCCGGATTTCAATGCTCTCGTACAGCTGCCGTGGGAGCCGAAAATCGCCTGGATGCCGGCCGACATTCACTTCAAGGGCAAGCCGTATCCGCTCTCGACCCGCGTTGCTTTACAAAACGTGCAGGCTGAAGCTGCAAAAATGGGGCTCGGATTCAATCTCGGCATCGAGTGTGAGATCTTCGTTCTGAAGAAAATGCCAGACGGTTCGCTCGCGATTCCCAACCCAGACGATAAGCTGATCAAGCCCTGCTACGACATCCGCGGATTCATGGGCAACTTCACCTGGCTCGATCGGATGGCGACGACCATCAACGATCTGGGCTGGGATCTCTATTCGTTCGATCACGAAGATGCCAACGGGCAATACGAGTTTGACTTCACCTACGCAGATGCATTGACGACGTGCGACCGGTTCACGTTTTTCCGTATGATGGCCAAGCAATATGCGGAAGATCTCGGGTTGCTCGCGACACTGATGCCTAAACCCTACGCCAATCGCACAGGCAACGGCGCACATTTCAACATGTCGCTCTATGAACTGAATACGAAAGAGAACCTCTTCAAGTGCAAGCCGGAGGATGATCCGCGCGGGCTCGGACTAACGCCGATGGGCTATCACTTCATTGGTGGTATTCTGCGGCACGGCCGGGCGCTGTGCGCCACGTTCGCGCCGACCGTGAACAGCTACAAGCGGCTCGTGCGGCGCGGTTCGATGGCGACGTTCTCGTGGGCACCGGTGTTCAACTCCTATGGCTCGAATAATCGGACGAACTCAATTCGTGTGCCAATGGGCGGCGGGCGCTGCGAGAGCCGAAACGCGGATGGGGCCGTCAATCCGTATCTGGCGGCGACGCTGGCTCTTGCCGCAGGTCTCGAGGGCGTGCGCGAGAAAATCGATCCGGGGATGCCTAACGACGACAATCTCTACGAGATCAGCGAGGACGCACGGCGTGCCCGCGGCATCGACTTCCTGCCGCAGAACCTCGATGAGGCGGTCGATGCGTTCGAGGCCGATCCGCTCGTGGAGAAGACGCTCGGTACGGCTTTGCGTGACGAGTTCGTGCGCTATAAGCGCGACGAGTGGCGCGAGTACCACCTCTCGATCTCTTCGTGGGAAATCGAGCGCTACAGCCACCTCTTCTAAGCGGACCCCTTATTCGCTACCGGCGGTCGCAACCGAGACGAAGCTTTCGCGTGCGCGCTTGACGGCTTCAGGGTTGCGGTCGGCCGTGTAGTAGTCGCCCATCACCAGCGCGTCCATGTCGGTGCGGTGGAAGCAGGAGATCGCCTGCTCGGGTGAGTTCACGACGGGTTCCTGCCGGTTGAAGCTCGTGTTGAGGATGACCGGGATGCCGGTGATCTTGGCATATTCCTCGATGACGCCGTAGTAGCGCGGGTTCGCGGAGCGTTCGATCGTTTGAATGCGGCCGGTGCCATCGACGTGAGCGGCGGCGGGGATCAGGTGCACCTTGTCCGGATGGATGCGCGGCGCGAGAGTCATAAAGGGATCGGGCTGGGAGACCTCGAAGAACTCTTGCGCGCGCTCCAGCAGCACGACAGGGGCGAACGGGCGGAAGGCCTCGCGGTGCTTGATCTTGGCGTTGATGAGATCCTTGATCTTGTTGTCGCGCGCATCCGACAGGATCGAGCGATTGCCGAGCGCGCGCGGACCCATCTCGGCGCGGCCCTGGAACCAGCCAACGATCTTCTGCTCGCTCAGAAGTTTGGCGACGAGACGGAGCAGATCGGCCTCCTCGAACTTTTTGTAAGCGAGACCGGCCTTGTCGAGAGCTGCCCTGATTTCGGCGTCAGTGAAGCCCTTGCCGTAGAAGGCGTGGGTCATCTCGAAAGTGCGGGGATTGCCGAGCGTCTGGTGCCAGTGCCACAGCGTTGAACCCAGAGGTGCGCCGGTATCGGAAGCGCAGGGCGGCACCCAGACCCGCTCGAACTTGGTGTCGCGCAGGATGCGGGCGTTGGCGACGCAGTTGAGTCCAACGCCGCCGGAGATGACGAGATTGCGCGACGACTGGCGCTTTTCCATGTCGCGGACGATATGGAGGATTGTCTCTTCGATGACGGCCTGGAGCGCGCGGGCGATGTCGCGGTGGTGGTCGGTCAGGGGGTCCTGGCGCGAGCGCGGCGGACCGAAGGTCTCGTAGAACTTCCACTTGAAGGGACGCACGAGGCCGTGCGTATCGAACGACACGTAATCGCGATTGATGCGGAATTGACCGTCCGGCAGAAGCTGGATGAGATCGCGGAAGCGATCGATGTAAGTCGGCCCGCCGCAGGCGGCGAGCGCCATGACAGTGCCTTCCTCGAAAACCTTGAACCCGAGGTATTCGGTCACGCACGTATAGAGCATGCCGAGGCTGTCAAAAAAGTGACTCTGCCACACCCGCTCGAGCCTGGTGCCCTGACCGATGTAGCCGCTGGTGGAGGTGTCGTCGCCGTAGCCGTCCATGACGAGCACAGCGGCTTCCTCGAATGGCGAGACGTTGAACACGGCTGCGTGGGCGTTGTGGTGGGAGACCTGGACGATCTTTGGCACCTTGCGGTAGCCGTAGCGCTTGCCTAGGCCCATCCAAAGGCGGAAGGGGAGATTGACGATCGCGGAGGCTTGCACGCGGTGCGCCGCCGGCCGCAGCAAGTTGAGGCTCGACGGCAGTTTGGCCGTGACGTTGTTGTAGAAGGTGGGGCGGAGGCGATCCATCTCCCACGGCGTCGTCACGACGTCGATATCCTCGAAAGAGAGGCGCCCGTCGCCAAAGATCGTGTCGAGGCAATTTGTGGGAAACTCGAGCGTGTGCTTCTGCCGGTTGAAGCGCTCTTCTTCAAGGATGTACGCCGGTTGACCGCTCTCCAGAAGAGCGAGGCCGGTGTCATGCGACTTGGTGACGATCCCGAGTATGTTCACAGTGATCCAGTCCCGTTTGCCGAGTGAGAAGCGCCATCCGATACCGGCTTGCGCGCCTGCTAACCAGGGTTCGAGCGCGCATGTCGCAGCCGCGGGCGGGTGGCTAGATACGCCCACCAACCCCATTGATGAAGCTCAGTTCCGCACGTATCTGTCCACCGACGTGCTACGGTCACGTTAATCGGCGCATAGGTTGCATATGTCCGAAATGCGCACGGTGTCACGGCTGACGCCGCTCCGGCGCCTTTGTAGCTTTGTTGCCAACTTTATTCTGCCCCGCGGGACCAGCCGGAATGCAATTGAGGGACATGCAGTTTGCGAAGATCGCCGGGACCGAAGTGACGGTTAAGGTGAACTCTGCGGTTGAGGCCAAGTCGGCGATCAAGGAACTCCGGCACAAAAAGAAAGAGGTCGGGACTCCTGAAGCGGCGCGTTGCGGCTGAATTGAAGCGGGCGCGAGCGGCCGAGGCAAAGGCGGAAAGGGTAGCTTCCCGCATCCGGCGGCAGTCGGGGTTTTTCGCGGCGCTTGGACGGCTATCCTCGGCGTTCAGCAGCGACGATCATTCTGGCGACGTGGAACGACTGGAAAAGGATCTCGTTCACACGGAGGAGATCCTGCACAACATCGAGAGCTGTATCATTCAGCTCGAAGGCAAACTCCTCAGTTGAGCCCCTGCACAGTGACCCAGAGACGCGAACCCATATCTCTCACGGTGAATGGCGAGGCGCGTGTCACCCACGCACAGACGCTGGCTGATCTCATTTCGACGGAAAATCTCGGCGAAGTACGCGTTGCAACGGCGGTGAACGGGGCCTTCGTTCCGGTGCGCGCCCGCGGCGATCGCCAACTTGAGGCCGGCGACCGCATCGAGATCCTGTCCGCGCGTCAAGGCGGGTGATCCTTACTCGATATCCTCAACGACTGCGCCGTTGCCGCCCTTGATGCGGGCGGAGAGCGTGGCCTGGATGAAGGGGTCGATGTCGCCGTCGAGTACATCGTCAGGGGCGGTCGATTGCTCGCCGGTGCGGAGATCTTTGACGAGCTGATAGGGCTGCAACACGTACGAGCGGATCTGGTGCCCCCATCCGATGTCGGTTTTGGCGGCCTGGTCGGCGGAGGCTTTCTCTTCACGCCGCTTCAGCTCCATTTCGTAGAGCTTCGCCTTCAGCCGCTTGAAGGCGATGTCCTTATTCTGGTGCTGTGAGCGCTGCTCCTGGGCGAAGATCACGATCCCCGACGGCCTGTGCACGAGGCGGACCGCACTCTCCGTCCGGTTGACGTGCTGACCGCCAGCGCCCGAAGCACGGGCAAACGAGATCTCGACGTCTGCGGGGTTCACGTCGACGTCGATCGTGTCGTCGATGACCGGGTAGACTTGAACGGACGCGAAGCTCGTGTGGCGGCGTGCGTTTGAGTCGTACGGCGAGATGCGGACCAAACGGTGCACGCCGCCTTCTGTCTTCAACAAGCCGAATGCATTTTCGCCTTCGATTTCGAGCGTGGCGGACTTGATGCCCGCTTCTTCGCCGGGGCTCTCGTCAATCAACTTCACCTTGAAACCGCGTCGTTCGGCCCAGCGCATGTACATGCGCAGGAGCATCGAGGCCCAGTCCTGGCTCTCGGTACCGCCCGCACCCGCATGCACTTCGAGATAAGTGTTCATGCCGTCGGCTTCGCCGGAGAGCAAAGCTTCCACGCTGCGCTGCTGGACTTCGTGGTCTAGTTTTTCGAGCAGGGCCTCGGCCTCCGCGACGGTCGAGGCGTCACCTTCGGCCTCACCCATCTCGATCAGGGTGACGTTGTCTTCGAGGTCCTGTTGCATGCGCTTGAAGCTCGTCAGCGACTTTTCCAGCGACTGGCGCTGGCGCATCACCTTCTGAGCTTCGGCAGGCTTGGCCCAAATGGCCGGATCTTCGGCGCGGCGATTCAGTTCGCCAAGACGCTCTTCGGCTTGGTCCGGGTCAAAGATACCTCCTCAGAAGCGCGAGCGCTTCTTGGATGCTATCGACGGTTTTTTGCGCTTCAGCGCGCATGAGGATGTTCTCCGGAGACAATTTCGAAGCGGAAGGAAATACGATCGTCACGCATATAGTGCTGGCCTGCGGTCCTGTAAACGCTGCAAGCGGAGAGGAACTGTTCGGTCGCGGGATAAAGCTAGATCTCGTCTCGTTTGTACCCGCGCTACCAGCCGGGAGGACGGGCTGGCGGGGGCGCCGGGGCATTCCCTGGCGGCGCCGAAACGGGAGCCCAGGCATCACTAGCTGAAGAGTAAGCTCCGTCCGATGTGCTGGACGATGGGCCCGCACCCGCCGGCGTGCCTGTGTCACTCACCTGGAAGCCGATGATCGAATAGGCGTCATCCGGCTCCTCGTTGGGCTTGAAGGCTTCGAGGATCGACTTGGCTGTCGTTAGGGCCGGCGCGAAGTCCGGTCTTGAGGTTAACTCGGACCAGTTTCAGTCCGGGCGGTACGCGGAAGGGTGCAGCCGGCTCTTCCGCCAGCGCGCGCTTCATGAAATCGCCGAAGATCGGAGCCGCAACGCCGCCGCCGGTGCGGCCCTTGCCCATGGGGCGTGGCGTGTCAAAGCCGACAAACACGCCGACGACGAGATCGGGCGTGTAGCCGACGAACCAGGCATCGCGCTCTTCGTTGGTCGTGCCGGTCTTGCCGGCAATCGGCCGGTTCAACGATTTCAGCACCGTGGCGGTGCCGCGCTGAACAACGCCTTCGAGGATCGACGTCATCTGATAAGCGCTATGCGGGTCGATAATCTGCTTACGATCGTCGGGGATCTCGGGCTCCGCCTGATTGTCCCATGCCTCCGCCGCGCACCCGGCGCAATCGCGGGCATCGTGCTTCCAGACGGAGCGGCCCCAGCGGTCCTGGATCCGGTCGATGAGCGTCGCACGCACTTGCTTACCGCCGTTCGCCAGCATGCAGTAGGCGGTGGCCATGCGCAGCAGCGTCGTCTCACCGGCACCCAGCGACATCGAGAGCACCGGCAGCAAATCGTCATAGATGCCGAAGCGCTTGGCGTACTCGGTGATAATCGGCATGCCGACATCCTGCGCCAATCGCACGGTCATCTGGTTGCGTGACTTCTCGACGCCGACGCGGAGCGTTGTCGGACCGAATGACTTTTCCTTGTCGTAGTTTTCCGGCTTCCAAATGTCCTGCCCCGGGCCTTGATCGATCTCGATCGGGGCGTCGAGGATGATCGAGGTGGGCTTGTACCCGTTGTCGAGTGCGGCGGCGTAGACGAACGGCTTGAACGAGGAGCCTGGCTGGCGCTTGGCTTGGATGACGCGGTCGAACTGGCTCATGGCGAACGAGAAGCCGCCGGCCACAGCCAGTACGCGTCCGGTATGCGGATCCATGGCGACAAGCCCGCCGCCGACTTCAGGAATCTGCATCAACGACCAGACGCCGTCGAGTTTTCGCGGATCCTTCGGGGCGATGTAGATCACGTCGCCTGCCGCCAGAATGTCGGTGATCGCTTTCGGCGTCGTCTTGGTTGCGGGGACTTTCGCCCACTTAACCTCGGCGAGCGTGATTTCGACCGCTTCGCGATCCTTGGTGAGCGTACCATCCTGTTGCCGCGACGGGCGCAGGCCTACGACTGCCTTGTCCTTGCCGGCCTGGAGAACAACGCCTAACCGCCAAGGCAGAATGTCCGACGGAATGTCGATCGCGCCAAGTGGCACGCCCCAATCGCCCGAAATGTCGATTTTAGACACGGGGCCGCGCCAGCCCTGGTCGCGATCGTAGGACACGAGGCCGTCGATGAGTGACAGGCGTGCCATTTCCTGGAGGCGCGGGTTGAGAGTGGTGCGAACCGAGAGTCCACCGGCATACAGTTTTTCTTCGCCGTACTGGGCGTGCAGCGAACGGCGGACTTCCTCGGCGAAATACTCGGCGGCGAAAATGTGGGCGCCGGACTGGCGAAACTTCACCTCTAGAGGCTTGGCTTTCGCTTCGGTCGCTTCCGCATCTTTGATGAACCCGTTCTCGGCCATCTGTTCGAGAATCCAATTCCGGCGCTCGGTTGCCTTCTGGCGATTACGGAACGGATGATAGTTATTGGGCGCCTTGGGCAAGGCCGCGAGATAAGCCGCCTCTTCCAGCGTCAAATCCTTCAACTCTTTATTGAAGTAGTTGAGGGAGGCCGCCGCGACGCCGTATGCCCCGATGCCCAGGTAGATCTCATTGAGATAGAGCTCAAGGATCTTGTCCTTCGAATAGGCGCGCTCGATGCGAATGGCGAGGATGGCTTCCTTTATCTTGCGGTCAAAGGTGCGGTCGCTGGTCAGCAGGAAGTTTTTGGCAACCTGCTGGGTGATGGTCGAAGCGCCCTGGATGCTGCCACGGCCCGTCGCTTTCGTTTCGATGTACTTGATGGCAGCGCGGGCCACGCCCTGCATGTCGATGCCGCCGTGATCATAGAAGCGGGCGTCCTCAGCGGAGAGGAAAGCGGCGATCACACGTTTCGGAATGGTGTTGATGGGAACGAATATGCGCCGCTCGCGGGCGTACTCGGCGATGAGTGACCCATCATGCGCGTGGATTCGGGTCATCACCGGCGGTTCATAGCGAGCGAGGCTCTCGTAATCCGGTAGGTCCTTGGAGGCCTCAAACAGAAGCCAGCCGACGGCGGCCGAGACGGCGACGAATGCGACGACGAAAAGCCCAAAGCTCCAGCCGAGAAAGGTCAGCAGCAGGCTTTTGCGACGCCGCTTTTTCTTCGGTTCTGCCGGTGGCGGGTAAACTGGGGCTCGCATGCGATCCGGGAGTGGCCGCTGGCGTCATCCTGTGACGACGCGGCGGCGGTTAAGGCGACAGGCTCGTGGCACTCGGTCGTGGGGATTGATTAGCCGACTTGCCGCAGCGCAGCAATGTCACCCAGCCGAACCCTCACAATAGCATAAATTGTGGCACCACGTCGTCCAGCTACCATATTCAACCGCATAGCTCTTCCTTCAGCCGTCCCTGCCCGTCAGCGGGCGGCTTCCGGCCGCTTGGCAAAGTACGCCTCGACTGCCGCGGCGATGGACGCCGCAACCTTCGCCTGCCATGCGACCGACTGCATCTGACGCGATTCGTCTGGGTTGCTGACGTATCCCAACTCGACCAGCACTGACGGAGCGTGGGTCTGGCGCAGCACCTTGAAGGCCGCCGCGCGCTCAGGGTCGCGCGAAAGCGACACATTGGACTTCAAGCTGCGGACAAGGGTGCGAGAAAACTCGGCTGAAAAATTGGCCGTCTCACGTTTCATCAGATCAATGAGGATGTTTTTGACGTCATCGTTGTCTTCGCCCTTGGCGACATCTAGTCCAGCGATCAGGTCCGATGCGTTCTCTTTCTCTGCGATCGCGCGGGCTTCGGCATCGGATGCACGTTCGGACAGGGTATAAATCGTGGCACCCTTAATCGACTGGGCATAGGTCAATTCAATGCTGTCTGCGTGAATAGAGATAAACAGGTCCGACTGGGCCTTGCGCGAGATCGCCAGACGATCGCTCAGCGACACGAAGACGTCCCGGGCACGGGTCATGACGACGGTGAAACGGTCGGTGCTTTCGAGCTGCTCCTGAACGCGCTTTGCGACGGCGAAAACCAGATGCTTTTCCAGCAGGTTACCCGCGCCCACCGCCCCAGGGTCGATCCCGCCGTGCCCCGGATCGATGACGATGACGGGCTTATCTTGATCGGCTTTAGGCGGCGCAGCCGGCGCGGGATCGAGGGTGGCTGCGGCAGCGGTCGTCTCCGCCACTTGGCGGCCACCGCCCGTTCCTTCACCGAATGCGGCTGCATTGCTGGGCCGGAGTTCCACCGTCAGTACGACGCCGGACCCCGAGCGAGCGTTGGTCATCGCGGCCCTGGCAATCGTCACCGGTCCGGTCGTATCGAGCACAATGCGCGCCTTGCCCTCCGCGAATTGACCATAGCGGTACGCCTGCACGAGACCGCGACCGTCCCGTCCTGCATCCGCGGGCAATGTGAAGCCGACATCAGGAAGATCGATGATGACGCGATAGGGCTGGGCCAATGAATAGACTTCGGCCGTGACGCCGCGGGTGAGCGTGAGTTGAAACACCGTCTCTTTCTGATCGCCGAGAACATCCACCGCAGTCGCCTCGGAGACGTGGGAGGTTGGGACGAGTTCTGCCTGGATACGAGTCTTCTTTTCAACGACGGTTTCGGCGCGCGTACTGGTGGCCAGCCACTGAAAAATGACAGGCAGTTCGCTTTGGGCGATCACGTCGGTCGGGCCAAGCCATGGGAAGGCCGCCGCGGCGAGTGCGGCGGCGACAACGGCTCGAACAGGTTTCGGAAGGCCCCCCGGCATCTTCCTGCGCTTATCCTTGGTTTGTGGAAAAAGATCAGAATCTGCCGCAGCTTAACAAATAATTTGCCGTTCCGCTCCAGGCTGTACGTTCGGTTGGTGGCCTGTGGTCAGCTTAACACGCTTGTCACCGGGACCGCGAACCCGTTACACTTCCTATGCGTTCTGTTTCTCCGCGCCTCGTCGGAGCCGATGGAAGACGCGCGCCAGACCCCTAAGCCATTGTGTGGAAACGCAATTATTGGCCAGGATCTGGGCGGCGACGTCGACTGGCCGGCCGTTCGATCAGACGGGTGTTCGCGCGGATCGGCGAAGAACTGGAAGAGTTCTCGAGCGGCGGCCACCTCCCTGAGCCCAAGGAGCGTTGCCGGACCCACGGTCCTCTCAAGTTTTTTTAACCGAAACGGCCGCGCCGCGACGGAACGGACGCGCTGTCCATGCCTGCGGCTCGCTCGGGGCCCGTTGAAAGGGGGCCCTAGAGCCGCATCCCTGAAGGTGCCTGTCGCGATGAGCGACGCGTGGTGCCCTGCCCCATGAACCCGCCTACCGGCAAGCTATGGCGAGCCGGCGCAGGCCAACGTGAACTTCGAGAATGCCCTTTTCTAGCGCACTCAATCCGAAAGCCACGACGCTCTCCCGAGCCGATGGCTTGCGCCGCCCGGCTGGCCCAGCCGGAGAGCGCATGCGCGCAGCTTTGTCACTTGGGCCTTGCGACTCCCCTGCTGGGAGCCGGCCGCAAGGCCTTGAACCCGACATTTCACCCCATCATCCGTCAACCTCACCCACTTTGCGCGCCCACGGCATCTTGATGGTCGAAGGAGGCTTTGAGCCTTCTACCGGCCCTATGCCAAGCCGGCGCCGCCCAAGGAACTCGGCACATGTCCAACAACAAGATGCTTATCGATGCGACGCATCCGGAGGAGACCCGGGTCGTCGTTCTACGTGACGGCCGCGTAGAGGAATTCGATTACGAGAGCGCCGCACGCAAACTGCTGCGCGGCAATATCTACCTCGCCAAGGTGACCCGCGTGGAGCCATCGCTCCAGGCGGCCTTCGTCGACTATGGCGGAAATCGCCACGGCTTCCTGGCCTTTAACGAAATCCATCCGGACTACTATCAGATCCCGATGGCCGATCGGCAGGCGCTTCTCGAAGAAGAAGCCGCAGCGGAAGCGGCAGAGGAAGCGGCGGCGGATGCACATGCCGAACGCATGGCGCGGCGCCGGCAGCGCGGCCCGCAGGGCGGTCAGCGTCGTGAGCAGGCTCCTGGAACCGGTGAACAGCCGGGACTTGCCCGCGATCAGCACGACCAGGATCACGGCCATGGCGATCACGATCATGACGAAGGCCAAGACGATCCGCGCCACACGGTCTTGGCACATGACGCACACGGCGCCGACGATCTGATTTCCGAAGATTTGCCGGAACCTGAAGTGGTCGGCGGGTTCGAGCCGTCGCACGATCATGAGGAGGCGGACCCCGGGGATCTGGAGGGCGATGACCTCGATCGAGACGACCAGGACGACCATGCGGCTGCTGAGACAGATGCTCCGACCGCCATCGGCCTCGTCGAGAACGAGACCGTGGAAGTGGTCGCTGCCGCACCTGCCGAGCCCGAAACCGTCGAGACGGGTTCGGAGGACGCGCTTGAAGAACTGCCTTCACGCCCTCGCCGCCGCCCGCGCTCATACAAGATCCAGGAAGTTATCAAGCGGCGCCAGGTGATCCTGGTGCAGGTCGTCAAGGAAGAGCGCGGCAACAAAGGCGCGGCGCTGACCACGTATCTGTCGCTCGCCGGCCGTTACACCGTACTGATGCCGAACACGGCACGGGGCGGCGGGATCAGCCGCAAGATCACCAACCCGCAGGACCGCAAGCGTCTCAAGGCCATCGCCGCGGAACTCGACGTGCCGGAAGGCATGGGGCTCATCATTCGCACAGCGGGGGCTGCGCGGACCCAGCAGGAAATCAAGCGAGACTACGAATACTTGCTTCGCCTTTGGGAAAGTGTGCGCGACCTGACGCTGCAGTCGACTGCGCCGAGCCTGGTCTACGAGGAAGGCAACCTGATCAAGCGTTCGATCCGCGACCTATATAACAAGGACGTGGAAGAGGTCATCGTTGCCGGCGACGTTGCGCACGGAGAAGCACGCGATTTCATGCGCATGCTGATGCCGAGCCACGCCAAGAATGTGCTGCTGCACTCCTCGGCAGAGCCGCTGTTTAACAAATACGGCATCGAGCGTCAGCTGAACGCAATGTTCAGCCCGTTCGTGACGCTGAAGTCGGGTGGCTATCTCGTTATCAACCAGACCGAAGCGCTCGTTGCCATCGACGTAAACTCGGGTAAGTCGACCCGTGAATTCTCGATCGAGGAGACCGCCTACAATACGAACCTCGAGGCTGCCGACGAAATTGCGCGCCAGTTGAAGCTGCGCGACCTTGCGGGCCTCATCGTCATCGACTTCATCGATATGGAGGAGAAGCGCAACAACCGCTCCGTGGAGCGGCGACTTAAAGATGCGCTGCGCTTCGACAGGGCTCGCATTCAGCTCGGCCGGATTTCACATTTTGGCTTGATGGAGATGTCGCGTCAGCGGCTGCGTACCGGCGTGCTGGAGGGGTCGACGACCCAGTGCCCGCACTGTCAGGGCACGGGGATCATCCGCTCGACCGAGAGCGTGGCGCTCGCCGTTCTGCGCGGTATCGAGGATGCGCTGATGGCTGGGCACCCCTCGTCGCTGATCGCCACCACCACGGCGCAGGTCGCGCTCTACATTCTCAACAACAAGCGCAAGTTCATCACGGAACTGGAAGCGCACCACGGCATCTCGATCTCGGTCCAGGCCAGCGACAAGCTGCAGGGTGCCAATTTCACCATCGAAAAGACGCAGGCGCGCACCGATGCGCCACCACGCCGGAGTGAACGGACCGCGGTCAACATGGACTGGGGCTTTGAAGGCGAAGACGACGGTGTCGCCGAGTCCCACGATGACGAACGCCCTGCTGCTTCGGACGGTGTTCGGTTCATCGGCGAAACCGATGACGAAGATGCTGAGCCAGATCGTCCGCGTATCCGCGAGGGTCGCGGTGGTCGCGATGAAGGGCGTGGTGAAGCTCGCGGCGAGGGCCGGGAAGCACGCGACAATGGCAATGGCGAGGATGGTGGCCGTGGCCGCCGCCGTCGGCGCCGTCGTGGGAGGCGCGGTGGCGAACGCAGCGGACGTGGCGAGGAACGCGCAGACGATCGCGGCGCAGATTCGAGCCGTTTCGAATGGGCCCGACACCGATGATGGAGACGAGGGCGATGACTTCGGGCCGGAGACCGTGGGTGAGGCGGAACTGATCGAAACAGCCGGTGAAGAGGCCAGCTTTGAAGATCGTGGTCCCGCACAGGCGGGAGATGGCGGCCGGGACGGTGATCGGGGTGGCCGCCGCCGGCGTCGCGGGCGCCGGGGTGGACGCCGTGGCCGCGGACGTGATCGGGATCAGAACGGCGCGGCTGGTGCCGGCCCTGAAGATGCCAATGGCTATCCCGTCCGTGCGCACGTAACGGAAGACTTCGTGGACGATTTCGCCGGTCCAGCCGGCGTCGATACCGACCCCGAATCAAGCGACAACAAGGGCTCCAACACACGGTTGCCGGTCTACGAAGCGCCGGCTTTCCGTACGCCGCCATATGTCGAGCCTGACGCACAGCCCGATCCCGTTGTGAACGCCGCTCCGCGTCGGCGCGTCACCGAACCGACGACAAGCGAGCCGAAAATCGAGCGGGTGGTCGTGACGCCAGATCAGGCTCAGGCAGCGGCTTCAGAAACCGTAAGCGAGCAGCCTGTTCGCAAGGGCTGGTGGCAGCGCCGTTTAGGCACCTAGCGATCCTGTCGCACGCGCGGGAGTTGCAAACGACCAGAGAACCGGGCCTCGTGCCCGGTTTTTTTGTTCTGGTTGAACCACTTAAGCGATTGGGCGTCGGCGGCTAGTCCGCCTTGCACTTGTGGTCGCACTGCGCCGCCCGAGGGTTCTAGGCGTCAAACTTTCACCATAAGGTCCCGGCTGTTGGCGGTCGTCGTGCAGTGTTCGCATCTCGTGTGCAGCGCAGCAGACCAATGCCGAACGGGGGAGGGATCAGTCAAACACGAGTGAGGCAACAGGTTATCTCGACCGTTGCTGTGCGCCGTCGATGGCGAATAACTCGGGCAAGACTTCAAAGAACAGCAACAGCTGTCGCGATCTTCTCTCGAATGCCGGAACACCGGCACAGTCAGACGATAAAAAAATCGGAGTAACCATGAGCACTCGTTTTCTGTCGATCGCCGCCGCCCTTGCTGGCGTCGTCGCCCTCTCGGCCACCGGTGCCGAAGCCCGGCCGCACTCGGATAAGACGTGGGCAGGGGCCGACCGGCCGTCGATCGCAAAGAACTACACGGTGAAGTCGAACTCCCGTTATGCAGCTAAATCGAAGGGAAAGCGTACGGCGAAGTACGGCAAGAAGCGTAACTACGCCGGCAAGAAGGGCCTGAAGTCGCGCTCGTTCACGAACTACGCTTCGGGGGGCACGTCGCGGTCGTGCCTTCAGCCGCAGGCCCGTGCTCTCCTTAATCGCATTGAAGGCCAGTTCGGCTCCGTCTCGATCATATCGACCTGCCGAGCCGGTGCGGTGATCGCCACCAGCGGCAAGCCGTCGAAGCACCGTTACGGTCTGGCCATTGACTTCGATGCCGGTGGCCGCAAGGGCGCGATCGTCAACTGGCTGATCAAAAACCATCACTCGGGTGGCACGATGACCTATCGCGACATGAGCCACATCCACGTCGACATCGGCGCTCGATTCGTGTCGCTCAGCGCCAACAGCGGCCGCGGCTGATTTTTCAGCCCAGTTGTCGGTCAACGACAAAGAGGGGGAGGTGGCGATGCTGCCTCCCCCTCTTTGCATGTCCAAAGGTTAAGGCGGATTAAGCCCTCGCATTAGGCGGCCTTTTACCGCGATCGACTACTCATGGATGCACTCATGGGAGCAGTCGGAATGCGCACCATTCAAAATTTGACCGAGTTCCAAGGACGTAGCGGCTTGCTGGCGTGGAGCCTACTGCTAGCGCTGTATGCTTGGTTCTTTGTCTGGTTCGGCATCCAGCAGCCGTTCGAAATTGATGTCGGCAAGCTGAATGGGGCAGTATTTCTCATCTGCCTGATGGCGGCGATCCTGCTGGCGCTGTCGGCGGCAAAGCAGCGCCAGGCTGGTGGCCAAAGGTGGCAGGGGGCCGTGTCGGGCGCTCAGCTCTTCATGGCTGGCTGGCTATTCCTGTTACTTTTCACACTGTGCGGCTCGGTTCTGACATACATGGGGCAGGCCGTGACTGCGCCGCTGCAAGACCACACCTTTGCAGTCGCCGACGCCGCGCTCGGCCTGGACTTCGTAGGCTTTCACGCCTGGGTTGGAACGGTGCCGCTTCTGCCGGAGGCGATGTATGTCGCCTACAACAGCTGCCTCATACAGTTCCTGATCGTTTTTCTTGCCTGCGCCGTGACGCTCGATAGGGAAAACGCGGCACAACTGTGCTCGCTGCTCGTCTTGACCATTGTTCCGACCATTGTGTTCGCAACGTTGTGGCCGGCACTGGGATCATGCGTCTATTACGAGCCGGTGGCTGAGCCTTTCTCGCATCTCAACCCGTTGGCATGCCGCGAATACCTCCCGCACGTGGAGAGCCTGAGAAACGGCACGTTCCAAACCTTCGACGTCACCCAGACCATGGGGATCGTGACGTTCCCGTCATTTCACACGATCATGGCCATCATCGCCACCTATGCCGTTCGGCACTACAGATGGCTGTTCGTCCCGTTCGTGCTGCTGAATACGGTGAACATCCTTTCGACCGTGCCCTTAGGCGGCCACTACTTCGTAGATGTCTTTGGCGGGGCGGCCATCGCGCTTTCGGCAATCGCCATCGTGCGGTGGAATGCCGCCCGGCTGCCTGTCGCAAACGTCCACGGCGTCGCGTCGGCGGCAGGAGCCTGATGCGGGGTGGCCGAAGGCGGCTTGGTTCGTCCGAGTCCTTGACTATCTAAAGGAAGCGGGGCTGTGTTGCGACCGTTCGGCGGTGCCTTCGCGCTTGCCGATATTTGGGCTCAATTGTGGGCGAACGGTTGCGCATGAGCGAAGGATTTTCCTCTTTGGCCCGGGTTGCGTCGCTGGTTACTCGGCCGCGGCAGGCCGCCGTGGCTCTGGCTGGCATGGCCGCATCTCTCGTTTCCGCGCTGACCCCCGCGCCTGCGGTTGCGCAAGGACTGCCGCTAATCCGGGACACCGAGATCGAGAACCTGCTCAACGACTACGCACGTCCCATCTTCAAGGCGGCGGGGCTTGGAAGCGGCCGGGTCGCTGTGCGCATCGTCAACAACGAGAATTTCAATGCGTTCGTTGTCGATGGACGCAGCGTGTACATCCATACCGGCGCGCTGATGCAGGCGCAGCGGCCGAATGAAGTCATCGGCGTGCTCGCGCATGAAGCGGGTCACATCGCAGGCGGCCACATGGCGGCACTGCGGGCTCGCATCTCACAGGATCAGACGCGTGCCCTCATCGCGCAGATCCTCGGCCTCGGCCTTATGGTGGCTGGTGGCGTCGCGGGCGGGGATAGCGGCCGGGATCTCGGCGGCGCTGGTCAAAGCGTGCTTTCGGGCGGCAACGAACTGATCATGCGAGGCCTCACGGCCGAGCGGCGATCTCAGGAGTCGGCGGCCGACCAGGCCGGCCTCAGCTATCTCAACGCGACCGGCCAATCGGGCCAGGGCATGCTGACGACATTCGAGCGTTTCGCCGGGCAGGAACTTTTCTCAGACCAGAACCGGGATCCATTTGCGCGCACCCATCCGGTTGCCACCGATCGTCTTGCGCGCTTGCGTCAGCTGGTCGAAACGAGTCCGAACTACGGGGTCACGGATTCACCGGCCCTGCAGCTGCGTCACGATATGATGCGCGCCAAGCTCTCCGGGTTATATCGAGAACCCGCAGACCGTCTTCAACCGGTACCCGTCGTCTGACCAGAGCTTGCCCGCGAAGTATGCGCGCACGACCGCGCGTTTCCGCATGGGGGGCGGCGGTCTCGAGGCGGCGCTGGCAGAGGCTGATCAGCTGATCAAGCTGGAGCCCCAGAACCCTTACTTCTACGAGCTAAAGGCCGACTTCCTCCAGAAGAGCGGACGGTTTGCCGAGTCGATCCCGCTGCTGCGCAAGGCTGTGCAGCTTTCGAACGGCGAGGCGCCGCTCATCTCCGTGCAGCTGGCGCAGAGCATGATTCAATCCAAGCAGCCGGCCTTGCTCGACGAGGCGATCACCATTCTGCGCAAGGCGATCACGCGCGAGGGTGAGAACGCGATGGCGTACAATATGCTGGGCCAAGCCTATTACGATAAAGGGTTGACCCCGCAGGCCGAACTGGCGCGGGCGCAAGGATTGTTCTATTTCGGCGCCATCAAGCAGGCCCAGGAGTTCGCGCGCCGCGCGCAAGGAGCACTCAAGCCCGGCAGCCCGGAATGGGTGAAGGCCGACGACATTGTGAACTACAAGCCGCAGACCTGATAAAATAGGGTCTCACTTCATCTTCTCGCGTCGGCATCTGCCTGCGCCTCAGCAAAATGAGCTTTCCTAATGGCCGAGACTTCGCCTTCATCGCAGAACAACGAGCCGACGGGACGCCCGTCACGCTTGGCCGTGGCTGCGCTCGTCATCGCGGTTGCTCTTTCAGCCGGGTTCCTGCTCCTTGGCCCGTTGCGCGTTGGCACGGTGGCTGCCGATACGTCAATGTTCACCGATCCCCAGAAGCGCGGCATCGAGCAGATCGTGAAAGAGTATCTGCTGCAAAACCCCCAGGTTCTGATCGAAGTCCAAGGTGCGCTCGAACAAAAGATGGCCCAGGAAGAGGCCGATCGAACCAAGGCTCTCGTCGCTGAGAATGCCAAGGAGATCTATCGGCATCCGGACGCGCCGGTCGCCGGCAATCCCGAGGGCGACATCACAGTTGTCGAGTTCTTCGATTACAACTGTGGCTACTGCAAGCGTGGTTTTCACAATATCCGCGAACTCATCGAGAAGGACAGCAACGTCCGTGTGGTCTTCAAGGAACTCCCCATTCTGAGTAAGGACTCGGAGGAGGCGGCGAAGATCGCGCTCGCTGCGCGTGCCCAGGGCAAGTATTGGGAGCTGCATCAGGCACTGATCGAGAGCAAGGGCCGCGTGACGGAAGCGTTTGCGCTGGAGACCGCGGGCAAGCTCGGCTTGGATGTGGAAAAACTGAAAGCAGACAAAGATTCGGACGCGGTGAAGGGCGAGTTGGCCCGCGTCGAGGCTTTGGCCCGGAAGATGAACATCACGGGCACGCCACATTTTCTGGTCGGTAACGAGGCCATCGGCGGTGCGCCGGAAGACCTGCTCGACCAGTTGACCGGCAAGATCGCCGCCCTGCGCCAGTCGGGTTGCGCCTACTGCTGATCGGCAACGGCTGCGGCACCGCAGCGTTTTCATGCAAAGTTCTGGCGGATAAGATGATTTCCCACTGCTGCATCGTTGCGCGGCCGGCTCAAACTCTTTCGTCGCCTTTGGAAAGCTGCTAGACCCCCGGGTTGTACGGAATAGGCGGGCAAGGCTGGGGAGTGATCCGGCTGGCTGGCTCGTCCAGTGCCGTGCCCCCGCCCGTCCTCATTTTCGGTCCCATGACAAAGCCGGTCTATATTCTCAACGGACCCAACCTGAACCTGCTCGGTCAGCGCGAGCCGGCGATCTATGGCCGTGACACCCTTGCCGACATCGAGACTTTGGCGAAGTCGCGGGGAAAGGCACTTGGCTTGGCGATCGAGTTTCGGCAATCCAACGCTGAGGGCGAACTGATCGGCTGGGTGCAGGAGGCGCGGACCGCCGCGTCGGCCATCATCATCAACGCCGCCGGGCTGACCCACACGTCGGTGGCGCTTCTGGACGCACTTCAGGCCTCCGAACTGCCGGTCGTCGAAGTGCATCTGTCGAATATCTTCCGGCGCGACAGTTTCCGGCAGCACTCCTACGTGTCGCTCGCCGCGACCGGTGTGATTTGCGGGCTCGGCGCGAAGGGCTACGAACTCGCGCTCGAAGCCGTTCGCGGCATCCTCGACAAAACGTCTGCGGCGTGAGCGCGACGCGCAAAAAGTCAAAGACCAAGAAAACGCCGCGGCTAGCCAAGCCGCGGCCGAATAAGGTGAGACGGACCATGACGGGCAAAGACAAGGGCGAAGCACAAAGCCCCGAACAGAAGATCATCCGGGATCTGGCGGATCTTCTGAACGAGACCGGGCTTTCTGAAATTGAGATCGAAAAAGACGGGCTCAAGGTCCGTGTCGCTCGGTCGCTGACGATTACCGCGTCACATGTTGCCGCCGCACCGGCCGCCGCCGCCTCTGCCGCTGCATCGTCGGCTGCCCCCGCAGCGGCCATGGATCCGTCCAAACATCCTGGCGCCGTGAAGTCGCCGATGGTCGGCACGGCTTACCGCTCGCCGGAGCCCTCTGCGGCGCCCTTCATCGAAATTGGCAGCCGGGTGCAGCAGGGCGATACGCTTCTCATCATCGAAGCCATGAAGACCATGAACCAGATCCCTGCTCCGAGGTCAGGCACGGTGACGGCGGTTTTCTTCGAGAATGGGCAGCCGGTGGAATTCGGCGAGGTCCTCGCGGTCATCGAATAAGGGAGGGCATCGACCCCGGCAGGGCAGACCGGTTGCGCTTGGCGCTCCTGACTGTCCGCATCCCGGGGCCGCTGCCGGATAAGACATGTTCGACAAAGTTCTGATCGCAAACCGGGGTGAAATTGCACTGCGCATCCAGCGCGCTTGCAAGGAACTCGGCATTGCCACGGTTGCCGTCCATTCGACTGCGGACGCTGACGCCATGCACGTCCGCCTCGCCGACGAGAGCGTGTGCATCGGCCCGCCCACATCGTCCGACAGTTACCTCAATATCCCGCGCCTTATGGCCGCCTGTGAGATTACCGGCGCCGACGCCGTGCATCCCGGCTACGGCTTCCTATCGGAGAACGCGCGGTTCGCGGAAATCCTGGAAGAGCACAACATCACCTTTATCGGCCCGACGTCGGAACACATCCGCATCATGGGCGATAAGATCCAAGCGAAGGAGACCGCCAAGCGGCTCGGCATCCCTGTGGTTCCGGGATCCGACGGCGCGGTGAAGACCGAGACGGAAGCGATGAAGGTCGCCAAGGGCATGGGATTTCCCGTGCTCATCAAGGCGACGGCCGGCGGCGGTGGTCGCGGCATGAAGGTCGCCACCAGTGCCGACGACTTGCCGATGGCGTTTGCCACGGCGCGCTCCGAAGCCAAGGCGGCATTCGGAAACGACAGCGTTTACATCGAGAAGTATCTCACCAAACCCCGCCACATCGAGATCCAGGTTTTCGGCGACGGACTTGGAAATGCCGTTCATCTGGGCGAGCGCGACTGCTCTCTGCAGCGACGGCACCAGAAGGTTTTCGAGGAAGCGCCTTCGCCGGCCATCAACGCGGAATCACGCAAGCGCATCGGCGAGACCGTTGCTCAGGCCATGCAGACGATCAAGTATCGTGGCGCCGGCACGGTGGAGTTTCTCTATGAAGACGGCGAGTTCTACTTCATCGAGATGAACACGCGCATCCAGGTTGAGCATCCGGTCACGGAAGCGATTACCGGAATTGATCTCGTGCTGGAGCAGATCCGCGTCGCCTCGGGGGCTGGGCTATCCTTCAAGCAGGAAGACATCATTCTCTCCGGGCATGCCATTGAATGCCGCATCAATGCGGAAAACCCGCGCACATTTCGTCCTTCGCCCGGCCAGATCACCTACTGGCATCCGCCTGGGGGACTTGGCATTCGCGTCGACAGCGGCGCGTACCAGGGCTATCGCATTCCGCCCTATTACGACAGTTTGATCGGGAAGCTCATCGTGCACGGCAAGACGCGCAACGAGTGCATGATGCGCTTGAAACGTGCGCTCTCCGAGTTTGTCATCGACGGCGTTGAGACGACCATTCCGCTGTTCCATGAACTCGTTCGGCACCCGGATGTGGTGAACGGCATGTACGACATTCACTGGCTGGAAAAATATCTCGGCAAGTCCTGATTGGCTTGCGGTACGAGGAGCAGACGTGGCCGACAGCGATGCCCCGTTCGGGACCTATCAGCCAACCGCTTTCGAGGCGCGGCTCATTGCAATCGGAGGGCGGCTTCCGCCGACGAAAGTCGGGAAGCGCACGGCTTCGTTCATTCGCTCAGCGATGCGGCGGCTCAGGCGCGACCCGCTCGATCTAGAAGTGCTCGGTCAGAAGATGCGTCTGCATGCAGGCAACAACGCCTGCGAGAAGCGTCTGATCGTAACTCCGCAGTTCTTCGATCCGACCGAACTCGGCTTCCTGAAAGCTCGGCTCCATCCCTCGTTCACGTTCCTGGATATCGGCAGCAACGTTGGTGCCTATAGCGTCTTCGTGGCGAAGAACGCCGGGCCGGATGCGCGCGTGATCGCAGTCGATCCTAACGCCATTGTTCTGAAGCGCCTCGCCTTCAACGCGGCGGCAAATGGCCTTGCAAATATACTTGCCGTGCAGGCTGGGATTGCCGACGTGGACGGGGAAATGGAATTCGCGCTCGAGGAGACGAATATGGGCGGCTCCTCGCTGCAGCTCGATCGTGAGGCGCGGGGCGGCAAAACCATATTCAAGGTGCCGGTGAGAACACTTGCCGGTGTCGTAAGAGAAGCCGGGTTCGACCACGTCGATGCCATCAAAATCGACGTTGAAGGCTTCGAGGACAAAGTTCTTGTTCCCTATCTCTCCTCAGTTCCACGCAGTCTCTACCCCCATTCCGTGATCCTGGAGGCCAACGTCGGCAGTTGGCAAGCCGATCTCATCGGGGTTCTGAAAGACGCCGGCTATCAGACGTCGGGCGAGCTTGCGCACAATGGGATCTTTGTCTTGGCATGATTTCAAGCTGGTCGGCGGGTCAGCCCCGGCTCGCATTTTCTGGCGAAGCCCGCTAAACTCTAGGTAGAGATGGTAAAGCAGGGGCATTCACGCCGATGTCGCGTGACGACATCCTGATTGAGATCACACCGCAGGTCCTGATGAAGGCCTACGCTTGCGGGATCTTTCCCATGGCGGAAAGTGCCGACGATCCTGCGCTGCACTGGATCGAGCCGCAGAACCGCGGGGTCCTCCCACTCGACGCGGTTCACGTGCCGTCGCGGTTGCGAAAGACCATTCGCTCGACCCACCTGAAGGTGCGCATCGACACCGACTACGAGGGCGTGATCGATGGGTGCGCCGGTTCGCGAGAAGGGCGGGATTCGACCTGGATCAATGGGCGAATTCGAGCGCTTTACCGTGAACTGTTCAGGCTCGGCCATTGTCATACGGTCGAAGTCTGGAACGGCGATCAGCTCGTTGGCGGTCTCTATGGCGTGGCGCTCGACGGCGTGTTCTTCGGCGAAAGCATGTTCTCCTATGAACGAGATGCTTCGAAGATCGCGCTGGTTTATCTCGCCGCGCGGCTTATTCATGGCGGCTTTCGGCTGCTCGACACGCAGTTCGTAACTGAGCATTTGAAGCAGTTCGGCACGATCGAAATTGATCGCACCGCATTTCACCGACGGCTTGAGCAGGCGCTCGGTCAACTCGCCGACTTCAATCGTTTACCGACAGACACGCCGCCTGATGACATCTTGCGCATCATCGCTGCTGCGCACCGCAGCACGTAACTGCGACCTGAGGGCGAAACATTTTCGCCGGTTCCAAGTCCGGCTGATCAGCAATCGGAATTCTGGAAATTCATCATGGCCTTGAAGCGGCGGGACGGTGACGCCGTTTGGGGCGTTTTCGCTCTTGGCGGGGGGGGCAAAACCCGTTACCGCAAGGAACCATTTCAAGTCTCCAAAATGAATTCGAGGAGGAGTTTCGTGTCCGAAACCACTGACTACGTGCAGGACATTTCTGGCTGCCTCGAAAATTCCATCGGAGCGCATGGATTGGAGCGCGCTTCACTGGATGCGTGGTTCAACAAGGCTGAAGCTGCGCTCGAACACCTGCGCGCCGATTACGCCAACGCAACGCTGCCTCTCCTGCGCATCGTCGAAGAGACAGCCGATATCGATGCGGCGGAAGCTGCTCTCGCCAAGCTTTCTGAGGGTGCCGAGACGATCGTCTTTTTCGGTACGGGCGGGTCGAGCCTCGGCGGGCAAACGCTGGCGCAGATCGCAGGCTGGGGCATTCCGCACACCGCCGCGAAGGTGCCGCACAGCCGCCCTCGAATTCGCTTTTACGACAATCTCGACGGCGGCACGCTGGAAGCTCTTTTGGCTGCGACGGACTTTAAGAAGACGCGCTTCATCGTGACGTCTAAGTCAGGTGGGACGGTCGAAACTCTGGCGCAGGCGATTGCGACGATCTCCGCCGTCCAGGCGGCGGGGCTCGGCGACCACATCCCGTCACTGTTTCTCGGCATTACAGAGCCAGACGTGCCGGGCCGGTCGAATGGTTTGCGAGCGCTCTTTCAATCACTGAGTATCCCGCTCCTCGAACATCACACCGGCATTGGCGGGCGCTTCTCGTGCCTCACTAACGTCGGATTGCTGCCGGCGATGGCGCGCGGACTTGATGCGCGCGGCATTCGCGCGGGGGCACGGGCGATTTTGCAGCCGATGCTCGATGCTGCACCGGTGGCCGAGATTCCGTTTGCCGCCGGCGCGGCAACGATGGTGGCGTTATCCAAGGATCGCGGCATTCGATCGCTGGTCCTGATGCCTTACTCCGATCGCCTTGGAAAACTTGCCGACTGGTACGTTCAGCTTTGGGCGGAAAGCCTCGGCAAGGGCGGGCAAGGCACGACGCCCATCCCCGCGGTCGGTCCGGTCGATCAGCACAGCCAGTTGCAGTTGTTCATGGATGGGCCGCGCGAGATCGCCACGACCATCCTTCGCCTGTCGCCCAAAGGTTCGGGACCCGTTATCGACAAAGCGCTCGCTGGGAAGGCCGGCATCGGTTTCATCGGCGGCAAGGCGATCGGCGATATCGTCGATGCGCAGGGCCATGCCATCGCGGAGGCTTTGAACAAGGCTGGGCGGCCGGTGCGCACGATCGACGTCGCAAACTTGAACGCGCATGCCGCAGGCGCCCTCCTGATGCATTTCATGATGGAGACGATCGTGGCCGGGCATCTCCTCGACCTCGATCCCTTCGACCAGCCGGCTGTGGAACTGGCAAAAGTTCTGACAAAACAGAGACTCGGCGCCTGAAACTGTTGACCTCCATCGCCGCCGCCTGCCCCTGGCGCGCCCTCTTTGCTAAGCAGAGTGCTTGCAGGAGATTCGCCCGTGGCCATCCGCCAGCTCGCGCCAGAAACGGTCAATCGAATTGCTGCCGGTGAGGTCATCGAGCGGCCGGCGAGCGTCGTGAAGGAACTCGTCGAGAATGCGATCGACGCGGGTGCGCGCGAGATCGAGATCGTGACTGCGGGTGGCGGGCTCTCGCTCATTCGGGTTAGCGATGATGGGTCGGGCATGCCGCCAGAGGATCTGCTGCTCGCCGTCGAGCGGCACGCCACCTCGAAACTGAATGAAGATGATCTGTTCGATATTCGCACGCTCGGGTTTCGCGGCGAGGCATTGCCGTCGATCGGTTCGGTTGCGGTGCTGTCGATCGCGTCACGGCCGCCTTCCAAGCGCGACGGTTTTGAGATCGTCGTGGAGCGCGGCGAGAAGAGCGGGCTGAAGCCTGCCGCCATCAATGCCGGCACACGCGTTGAGGTGCGGGAATTGTTTTCCGCGACACCGGCGCGGCTGAAGTTCTTGAAGTCCGAGCGGGCGGAGAACATGGCCGTTTCGGAGATGGTGAAGCGCCTTGCGATGGCGCATCCGGACGTCGGCTTTTCCGTCACGACGGGTGAGCGCACGGGGCTGCGTCTGCCGCGTTGCGAGGCATCTGCCGAGGGACTGCTGCAGCGTCTCGGGCGCATCATGGGGCGCGAGTTCATGGCGGATGCGCTC
Organism: uncultured Alphaproteobacteria bacterium; assembly: GCA_963708775.1. Lineage (GTDB taxonomy): Bacteria > Pseudomonadota > Alphaproteobacteria > Rhizobiales > Hyphomicrobiaceae > JAGVSR01. The sequence goes on from CAVPTI010000020.1 coordinate 99,811, forward strand.
GCGATCTCGGGCGAGCGCGATGGCGTGCGTATCTTGGGCTATGCCGGCTTGCCGACCTTGCATCGGCCAGATGCCGGCCAGCAGTTCCTGTTCGTCAACGGGAGGCCAGTGCGGGACAAGGTGCTGGTGGGTGCGGTGCGAGCCGCTTACGGCGACCTCATCCCAAAGGGGCGTCATCCGCTGCTGGCGCTGTTCGTCACCCTCGATCCGTCCGACGTGGACGTGAACGTGCATCCGACGAAAGCGGAAGTTCGATTTCGCGACGGCGGCCGTGTCCGCGCCTTGATGATCGGCGCCATCCAGCATGCGCTCGAAGGCGCCGGGCATCGCGCAAGTTCACGCGGCGGCGGGTTGACGCTCGAGACGCTGGCACGCTCTGCCGGCGGTGTGCCGCCGAGCACGTTTTCCAACACCTATGCGCAGGAGCGCGGGCAGACCTTCATGCCTGCCGGCCTCGCGGAAGCTATGCAGGCGCCATTTTCTGCTTTTGACGCACCGAGCGCGGATACGCGTGCACATGCGACACCCGTTGCACCCGATCTTCTCGACCGGCCGCTGGGGGCCGCGCGGGCGCAGCTGCACGAGACCTACATCGTTGCGCAGACGCGGACCTCCGTCGTGATCGTCGATCAGCACGCCGCGCACGAGCGGCTGGTCTATGAGCGCATGAAGGCAATGCTTTCGAACGGCGGTGTAGCGCGGCAGGGACTGCTCATACCGGCCATCATCGAAGTGGGAGACGACGAAGCGCACGCACTTGCGGAACGCGAAGCAGAACTGGCCGAACTCGGGCTTGTGCTCGAGTCGTTCGGTCAGGGCGCGGTCGCTGTGCGCGAAGTGCCTGCGCTGCTCGGCGATACGGATGTCGCGGGTCTCGTGCGGGATCTCGCGGCGGAGATCTTATCGGAAGGTCAGGGCTTCGCATTACGTGACCGGCTTGAAGCCATCTGCTCGCGCATGGCCTGCCATGGGAGCGTGCGCGCGGGGCGGCGTTTGGCTCCCGAAGAGATGAACGCTCTGCTGCGCGAGATGGAAGCAACGCCGTATTCGGGCCAGTGCAATCACGGACGGCCGACCTATGTCGAACTCAAGCTCTCGGATATCGAGCGCTTGTTCGGACGCCGCTGAGCATAAGAATTGCGAGCGAGTACGCCCAAATTCCACCACGGATGTGGGCTTTCCTGATGATGGGTGGGCACCCATTCGTATTGCGTTGGTTCCATGTTCAAGATTGCGACGTCGAGTGTCCTGCGCGGTAACTTCGTTGCCGCGGGGCAGGTTGAACTCGATACCTGGTTCGAAGGCGACATCCTATGTTCGCGCCTCGACATCGGCCGGGACGGCTATGTGCTCGGCAACATCACGACCCGTGAGCTCTACGTCCAAGGTCAGATCGTCGGCACCGTTCATGCCGGCATCGTGCATCTCATGGACGGTTCGTTCGTCGAGGGCGACGTGCATCATCATGTCCTGTCGCTCCACGCGAATGCCTCGCTCATGGGGGCTGCGTTGCGCTCGACCAAGATGCCGTTTCCCCAGGAACTGCTTGCGCTTGAAGCGCGAGCGAGCGGAGCGCCGACCTCGCGGTTCCCTGTTTCCGTGGGCCGCGATCTGCGGGCGGTCTAAGGAGCACAGCGGGCGAAGGCGACCTGCGTGTCGCCCCATGTGCGCCGATCGAGTTCCGTGAAGCCCTCCGGCCACGGAAGCTCGCTCGACGCGCGCTCTTCCCAGATCACGATGGCACCGGGCGTCAGCCATTTGCCATCGCGCAGAGACGTGATCGCGCGTTCGCCGAGGCCTTTGCCGTACGGGGGGTCGAGGAAGGCGAGGCCAAACGGCTGCATGGGAGACGCGGGCCCTAGATCGGTGGCATCGCGGCGGAAGAGGCGCGTGTTGCCGGTCAGTCCAAAGGCTTCGACATTTTGCCGGATGACGCCACGGCTATCCGCGCCATCTTCCACGAACAGACAGTAGGACGCGCCGCGAGAAAGGGCTTCAAGGCCCAGCGCACCAGTGCCGGCGAAGAGATCGATGACGCGGAGGCCTTCAATTGAGAATTCGTCGATGCCGTGCAGGAGAATATTGAACACGCTCTCGCGTACGCGATCCGACGTCGGCCGCACGCCTTCGTGCTCCGGGCTCACGATGGCGCGGCCGCGGAACCTGCCGCCGACGATTCTCACGTGTCGTCCTCGTCGCCGTTGCTCTTTTGCTTACCGCGCGTGTGGCGCTCCTTGCGCTGCTCGGGCGTCTCGGTGAGCCCAAATTCGCCTGCGAGCTTGGGACCGAGTTGCTCGGCCAGATGCTTGCGCTTCACCACTTCGACGGCGCCTGGAACGAGGTCGGCCAGTTCGAACGGCCCAAACGAAATGCGGATGAGGCGCGAGACTTCGAGGCCAAGCGACGACATGACTTTGCGTACTTCGCGGTTCTTGCCCTCGCGGATGCCGATGGTGAGCCACGCATTGGCCCCTTGCACCGTGTCCATCGTCGCGTCTATCGGCCCGTAGCGGACGCCCTCGATCTCGATGCCATTTTTCAGCGCGTCCAGATCGGCCTGGGTGACGCGACCGCGTGCGCGAACGCGGTAGCGGCGCAGCCAGCCGGTAGCCGGCAATTCCAAATGGCGCGCCAGCGCGCCGTCGTTCGTCAGCAGCAGCAGCCCTTCGGTATTGAAGTCGAGGCGCCCGATTGAGATCACGCGCGGCATTTCCGGTGGCAGTTTGTCGAATACGGTGGCGCGGCCTTGTGGATCCTGATGCGTCGTCACGAGACCCTTCGGCTTGTGATAGCGCCACAGGCGGACGGGTTCCGCTGCGGGAAGCGGGCGGCCGTCGACCACTATTTTGTCACCGGGGCCGACCTCGCATGCGGGTGTCTCGAGAATCTTGCCGTTGACCGCAACGCGACCATCCGCGATCCAGCGTTCGGCTTCGCGGCGTGAGCAGAGGCCGGCGCGTGCCATCGCCTTGGCGATGCGCATAGGTTCACTCAGCGGCGCGGGTTCAGGCGCCTTCTGAGGACCACCGGGCCGGGCTCCGGACGGCAGCGATCCGGCGGATCGCACTTTGCCGTGGCGGGGACTAGATGAGCGGGGTTTGGACGGGCGATCATCACCGCGCTTCTTGTCACCTCGATCCTCGCTCGAGGCTTCGCGGCGGTCGCCCCTGGGAGCGGCGGGACGGGCATCCTTTCGAGCGGCGTCGCGGCCTTCGGGACGGCCGGGTCCTTTACCGCCTCCGCGTGGCGGGCGTTGACCGGAAAAAGGTTTGCGCATCAGATGCGGGCTCTTTGCAAATTGGGCGGACGAACCGCTCGTTCGGGAAGCCCTTATGACACCGCCCGTGAAGCCCGGCCACATGGAACTCGCGCTCGCGGAAGCGCGGCTCGCCGCAGGACGGGGCGAGGTGCCGGTCGGGGCTGTGGTGGTCGCACCGGACGGGAGCGTTGTGGCTAGTGCCGGCAACCGGACGCGCGAACTCTGCGATCCTACGGCTCATGCCGAAGTTCTGGCCATTCGCGCAGCGTGCCTAGCAATGCAGTCCGAACGTCTACCGGACCACGACCTCTACGTCACGCTGGAGCCGTGTCCCATGTGCGCGGCGGCAATCTCGTTCGCCCGCATTCGGCGGCTCTACTATGGTGCTGCGGACCCGAAGGGGGGCGGCGTGGAACATGGGGCGCGCGTGTTCTCGCAGCCGACGTGCCATCACACGCCCGAAGTCTATCCGGGCATCGGTGAAGACCAAGCGAGCCTGATCCTGAAATCGTTCTTCGCCGAGAGGCGCGGTTAACGGCTCGACTTTGGCGTTCGTTTCAGCGACTTGAGGCGGCGAAGGAGGCGCGGTTGTTCCGATGTCACAATGGCCGTTGCCGACTCGGTGCCCGGCACCGGCAGCGCGCGCGTCTCGGCCATTTGAATCGGTAGCGTTTCCGCGCCCAGAATGCGATCGAGCTTTACCTTCAGGTCTTCCTTTGCCGGGATAGCCGCGGCGAGAATGTCGTCGATTTTCCAGATGTCGAGCAGTTGGAAGTGGCTCGTTCCCGCCTGGATCAGCACATCGGGCTGCTGCGTCTTCAGCTTTTCGCGAATGATGGTGCGCTCAAAAATGAAGGATGCGGCGAAGAGCGATTCCGTGGCGGTCGGATGAGCCCGATTAGGAGCGGGTACTGGGACGCCAGACACATCGATCGCAACCGTGATGTCGCATCCCTCGCGCACAAGATCGTAGGGGAGCGGATTGACCAGGCCGCCATCCACATAAGCGCGACCGTCGACCACGATCGGTTCAAAAATCGCGGGCAGCGCCATGCTTGCAGCCACCGCCTGGCGCAGCGAACCGGTTTCAAAAACGCGCGCGTCGAGCGCGTAGAAGTCGGTTGCCACAATCTTCATGGGGATCTCAAGACCGGCGAAGTCGCGCGCAACCCGGGCGGGGTAGATGATCTCCAGCACGGCCTGGGGTGAGAGCACAGCATTCATCGGGGAAAAAATGCGAGAGACGCGCGGCAGCGTGCGGGCGCGTGCCGTGAAGAGATCGCGCATCAGGTCAAGTCGGCCCGACAGGATCTCCTGCATTTGGGCGCGAATTTCGCGAGCCGCCATTCCCGAAGCGTAAGCCGCGCCGATAACGGCGCCGATGGAGGTGCCGGCCATAACCTTCGGCCGCAGTCCCAGTTCATCGAAGGCTTCGAGCATGACGACGTGAGCCAAGCCGCGCGCGCCGCCGCCGCCCAGAGCGAGGCCGATTGACGGCACTCCGGTGCGAACCGGCGGCCGCAGTGATGCGGAGGTTAGTTCGGTCGATGTCGGTTTCGCGTTCATGGCCGGACCTCAATGCGGTTCAGCATGGCGGTGATGACGAAAAAAACAAGAGCCGGGAGGCAATCGCCACCCGGCCCATTTCAGACTCTAACGGTCCGTTCTTCAGGCCAGTTTGAACGGCATATCCTTGCCGGCAAAGAAGGCATCGATGTTGTCGAGCGCTTCGAAGCCCATCTGATTGCGCGCTTCGACAGCGGCCGATCCCAAGTGCGGGAACAAGAACGTGTTCGGCAGGTCGTAGTAGCCTTCGTTGATATTGGGTTCGCCAGCGAAGACGTCGAGACCGGCGTATGCCAAGCGGCCGGACTTCAGTGCTGCGATCATGTCTTCGTCGTTGACGAGATCACCGCGCGCCGTGTTCACGACGATGGCGCCGTGCGGCAGCTTTTCGATCGTGGCCTTGTTGAAGAATCCGCGCGTTTCGGGCGTTGATGGCGCATTGATCGAGAAGAACTGCGAGACGCGGAGGAGGCTGTCGAGGCTCTCGTGGTAGGTGGCGTTGTATTTGTTTTCTACGTCGGGTTTGGCGCGGTAGATGTCGTAGTAGTGGATTTCCATGTCGAAGCCGCGGGCGCGCTGAGCGAGCGCCTGGCCAATCTTGCCGAAGCCGTAGATGCCGAGCTTCTTATTGTCGAGGCGCTGGCCGACGAGTTGCAGCGGCTGCCAACCCGGCCAGCGGCGCTGACGGATCATGGCTTCGCCCTCGCCTGCCCGGCGTGCCGCACCCAGCAGCAGGAGCATGGCGATTTCAGCGGTCGCGACGGTGACGCCGTGGGGCGCGTTTCCGACCTTGATGCCGCGCTGCTTACAGGCCTCCAAGTCGATATGGTCGAAGCCGATCGAAAAGGTCGAGATGCACTTGATGTTCTCGGGGATGCGCGCGATCACGTCGGCGCGGCACTTTTCGTTGAGCGTCAGGAGGATCGCGTCAACCGACTTTGCCGTCTCCAGCATCTCGTCGATGGTGATCTTGGGGTCGTCGCCATGGGCGATGACGTCATAAGTTTCCCGGGCGCGGGCCATAACGGCATCCGGCAGAGGCCAGGTGATCAGAATTTTCTTCTTTGACATAGGTTGCGTATCCTACCCGGGGTTCGACTTTCGTTGAGGATCGCCCCTCATGCCGCAAGGGCGGGCGGCTGACAAGGGTTGTGGCGGCGCGGAATTGAGCGTTGCGGCGCGGCACAGCGGCTTACTCTTTCTTCACCCGGATCAGCGACACTGTTTAATGGTTGCAGCAGCCCCTTCGCCGTTTCGTGGCGGCCGTCGGGCGTGACATCAGCGAAGGAAGTCCGCGATGCGCGCGGTGGTCATCATTCTAGCGCTCCTGGTCGCCGCCAAGGTTTGGGCTCAAGACAAGCTCCACCGCGAGGCCGCGAATGAAGCCCTGCTGGCGGCTTATCAGCTGCACGCTCAAGCGGCCTGTTCCGAAAGGCCCCAAACGGACGCGCGCGGCATGCCCGTCGCTGTCGGATCCGTCAACTGGAAGCAGCCTGAGACGGCGGAGATCCTGCTCGGTAATTCGCGATTGAGTGTGCCGATCTGGCAGTTCGAGCATCCGCTCTGGAACGCCCGCTACAAAAATCCAGTCTTGCGGCTGACGGTGGGCGATCGCTTCTCGCGGCTTGCCTGTGACTATGACGTGATGGGTGGCAAGGCCGAGTTGCTGGTGCTCTAGCGGTTCCTCAGCGCCGCGTTCCCTGCACCGCGATCTGAGTCATGAAAAGATGATCGAGGCGGCCCGACGTCCAGCGCGAGATCAATTCGACGCGCGGCGAGAATGGGTTGACCGGCCCGACATGATTGATGCGGAAGCCTGCGTTCTCGAACATCGCGGCGAAGGTTGCCGGCGTGAACCACCTTAGATGCGTGCGGTCGAAGACGCCTTGATCGGTGAGTTCGAAACGGCCGTTCGCGAGTTCACGCAGGACCTTCCAGTGGGCGATGTTGGGCGAGCTTGCCAGCACCATTCCGCCTGGACGAATGAACCGCGACAGACGGCGCAGCAGGGCGCCCGGTTCCACGAGGTGCTCCAACACTTCCGATAGAGATAAGTGCGTCGAATTCGGCCGGCTGCCATCCAAAATCCATGCGCTCCACATCACCGGTGAGAACGTCCGAGAGCACGGTGCGCGCCTGATTGGCGTAGCTCTCCATCAATTCCACGCCGACATAGTGCCCTGCCCGGCCGCGAGCCATGGCCAGGGCGCCGGTGGCACCGTTGCCGCAACCGATCTCGAGGACACGGGCGGTGGGATCACGGGGCAGGAGGCGCACGAAATCGGCGCGCGCATTGGTGAAGTAGCTGGTGGCCTTGCCTTCGTAAGCCGAAACCAGCTGGGCGGCCGGTGACAGAGTTTTGGTCGTCACGTTCAACTCCCCGCATGACACTTTCGATTAACAATAAGGGGCACACCTCAACGAGGCGTTTACGGCCGTATTCGAAATGGCAAACAAATGGTTTCGCGAGACTCTGGAAATTACTTACGAGATGTAAATTACGGAATTTGCGCGGTTTTTTCTCATTTTTGTTAGCTCGCTTTTAATACTAACAGCGCTCTTTTGAAAGGTGCGGTGGAGGTATGTCTCCGGCATGCCTTTTCCGCGTCGGATTCGCACTCGTGTAATTTGAGTTTTGCGTATGTCACTCGTCAGTGCGTTTAAATGCTGTGTCGCTGCAATGTCGGCAGGACTGCTTGTCTCCGCCTGCGCGGAGACGATCGGACCCGCTCCGGCCAGCTTTATGACCGAGGGTACGCCCTCGGCGCTCGGCGCCTCATACCGGCTCGGCATCGGCGACAAGCTGAAAATCAATGTCTTCGGTGAAGAGAGCCTGTCGGGCGCCGTCGAGGTGAATGCTGCCGGACAGGTGGCGCTGCCCCTTGCCGGCGAAGTTCCCGCTCAGGGAAAGACCATCAGTCAATTTCGCGAAACGGTCGCGCAACGGCTGGCAGATGGCTACCTGAAAAACCCCAAGATCACCGTCGAGATCACAAACTACCGCCCCTTCTACATCCACGGCGAGGTGAAGAGCGGTGGCGAGTTTGGCTACAAAACCGGCCTGAAATTGCGGGACGCCGTCGCAATCGCAGGCGGCTACACATACCGCGCCGATCAGACCTACGCGATCGTCTCGCGTGAAGGAGCGGGCGAGGTTCGTGTTCCAACGAACGGCACAGTCACCATCCTACCCGGCGATAATGTGCGCATTCCCGAGCGCTTCTTCTAATCGAACACCAGTGAGCCGAGAATACCTGTGAAACCAAGCTCCACCCATGCTGACCACCGGAGGCCGCGCCGCGACGCGCAGGCCTTTGCGTGCGCAGCGGCGGCTGCAGCTTTCAGTGCTGCACCGTTCAGCGGAGCACTCGCCATCGACGCCGATTACAATGCTGACCTCATCACCGATACGATCGCCAGCCAAGAAATGCGGCGTGATTGGTTGGAGGCGCGCAAGTACGGCGCGCAGACGGTTGCCGAAGCGGATCGCGGGTTTGCAGCGCCGGACGGCTTTCGGATGGGGAATTTCTTCATATATCCCTCGATTACCGAAACGATCGCGTACGACTCCAATATCTACGGACTTGCCGATGATCCGATCGCCGATTGGCGCTTCATAACGGCACCGACGCTGACAATCCAGTCGCAGCTGCCACGGCATTATTTCGATATGTCCGTCTTCGGCCGCTTCATGAACTTTGCCGAAAACACAGATCAGAATTATGCCAACTTCGGCGGTACGGCCCGCGGCGCGGTGCACATCGATCACGCGCATACGTTCTCCGTCAGTGCGCTCGCCAAGCGCGACCATGAAGAGCGCTCCGCAATCACGGCCTCTCTTTCGGCGGCAGAGCCGGTTCCCGTCGATCAGTTCCGCGCCTCTGTCGGTCTCACACGTGATGTCGGCCGCCTCTACGGCACGGTCTCGGCAACGGCTGAAAAACTCGACTATCACAGCGTTCCTGCCATTGGAGGCGGAACGCTCAGTCAGGCCTATCGCGATCAGGAACTCTATGCGGCGCAGCTCCGCGCCGGCTATCGCATTTCTCCCGGCTTCGACTTCGTGGCCAATTTGCGCGGCATCAAGCAGTTCAACGAACCCGAGGCGCCTGGCCTCGGCAACCGTAATTCGGAAGGCTACGAGATCTCGGCGGGCCTCGCCTTCGAGACTGATCCCCTGGTGCGCTGGCGCCTGCTCGGCGGCTACGGCATGCGAGATTACGAACGATCGGATCTTGGAAGTATCTCGACGTCTCTTCTGGAGGCTCAGGTTACTTGGTTGGCCACGGACCGGCTCACGCTTTCGGCCACTGCTTCGCGCCAGATCGCCGATGATTTCGGCGCGGACGATAGCGGTCGCATCGAAACCTCAGCCCTCGCTTCGGCCGACTACGAGATACGGCATGATCTCTTTGCGACCGCAAACGTCGGGTTCGCAAATGTCGACTTCATCGGCAGCACACGACAGGACGAGGTGTTCGAAACCGGCGCTTCGCTTCAGTACTACTACACCAAAAACATGCTGTTCACGCTCGGCTACACCTATGAAAACCGCAACTCGAACGATCCCAGCTACGATTTCGATCGCAGCATCGTCCGCGTTGGCGGCACGTTGAAATTCTAAGGACCACTTCCACCCGATGGGCACGATGGACACAGGCATGGAAGAAAGCGGCGGCGGGGCATTCAGCCTCGAGCGCGCCTTCAATGCCGTGCGCCGGAGTCTGCCTCTCATTGGAGCGGTTACGACTGCCGTAACGCTGGCAGGCATCGCCTTCTCGATGACGCTGCCGAACCGCTATGACGGTGTTGCGGTTGTGCAGATCGATCCACGCAAGAAGTCGATTTCTCAGTTCGAAGGGGTCGTGGAGGATCTGAAGGGCGATAGCGCGTCGATCGACAGCGAGGTCGAGGTCCTCTCGTCGCGAGCCATTGCGTTGAAAGTGATCGATGTCTTGAACCTCCGCGACGACCCGGAGTTCCGGCCGCAGTCGACGGTGCGGCACGTGTTCCGACTATTGGGCCTCAATGGGTACCTGCCCGCAGAGCAGCCGCTGGAGCCCTCTCATCACATCAAGAGCGAGCGCCGGCTCGATCAGGATCCTAACGGCACGCTTGTCGGCCGCAATCAGCCCGGTGAGGCGACGCCAGAACGTGACGAACTCGCGACCGCGTTTCAAGAGCGGCTCAAGGTGTCGCGTGTGCGCATGACGCTGCTGCTGGAGATCAAGTTCACCGCGGGCGATCCGATCAAGGCGGCGCGCATCGCAAATACCATCGCTGAGATCTATCTCGCCAACAACCTGGCCAACAAGAAGCAGGCCAGCGGGTTTGCGACCGATCTTCTCGAGGGCAAGCTTGCAGAGATGCAGCAGCGCGTGGCCGAAGCCGAGCGCAAAGTGGCAATGTATAAATCCGACAACAACATCTTCGACTCGGAAGGCAATGTTCTTTCCGAGAAAGAGCTGGCGCGGCTGATGGAGCAGACGGTCACGGCGCGGAACACCACGGCAGAAGCGAAGGCCAAATACGAGAATGCGCAGCGCCTTGCAACGACGGTCGGTGGAACGGCAACGATTGCTGAAGTGCTGGACAGCGGTTCGATTCGGCTGTTGAAGGAATCGGTCTCGGGAGCGCGCAAACGAGAGGCGGAACTTGCTACGCGCTATGGTCCCCGCCACCCGGAAATGCAAAAGGTGCGGGCTGAGATTGCCGAAGCAGAGAGCCAGCTAGCTGTAGAAATTGGACGGCAGGTCGCCAACCTTCGAAATGAATATGTCGTCGCCGAACGACGTGAAATGCAGCTACGCCAGTCGCTCACGACGCTCAAGGAGCAGGAGGCGGCCACCAAGGAAGCGTCGGTCAAACTATCGGAATTGCAGCGGGAGGCGTTGACGTCCAAGCAGCTCTACGAGTCGCTGCTCGGCCGCTATAAGCAGACATCGGAAACGCAGGATCTTCAACTGCCGGATGCGCGGATCGTCGAGCAGGCTGATGTGCCGCTCCATCCCTCGTCGCCCAAGCGGAAGCAAATCGTGCTGATCGCTCTCATCGCCGGCTTCGGTCTCGGGATGATGCTGGCACTCGGTCTCGAATTCGCGACGCCGGGCGTCAGCCACCCCGATGATGTCGAGCGGAGCCTCGAGGTTGCACACATCGCGTCGGTCCCCGCCATCGCCGTCCAGGGGCCCGGCGTCGATCCGCTGCGATCGATCCGGCTCGTACTGGCCGAACCACGCGGCATTTTTGCGGAAAGCGTGCGCGGCATCCGGCGTGAACTCGATATGCGGCACCGATCTGGCAAGTCGCGGGTGATCATGCTTGCCTCGAGCCTGCCTGGCGAAGGCGCCGACATCATCGCGTCGAATCTCGCACATCATTACGCATTGACCGGACAACGCGTTCTGCTCATCGACGGCGATCTGAGGCGGGCGCCGCTGACGCGCAAACTGGCGCCGCAGCGTACGCGCGGACTGCTCGACACGCTCGTGCACGGTCTGCCGGTCGAGAGCGCAATCCTGCACGATACGGCCTCGGACCTCTACTTCCTGCCGGCCATGAGCCCGACACCTCTGGAAACCGCACGCCCGGAAATGCTCGCGTCGCGCCGCATGGCCGATACCATTCATAGCCTGACGCAGCAGTTCGATGTCGTCATCATCGATGCGCCGCCACTGTTGCCGGTGGTCGATGCTCGCATCCTCGCTGATTATGCCGATCAGATCGTGTTCGTCACGACGTGGCGGCAGACGCCGAAGCAGCTCGCCAAACGCGCACTTCAGTCTCTCGGGTTCAACCACGGCAAGGTCGCCGGCGTCGTGATGAACAAAGTTGCGCAGCACGCTCTGGAAGAGAGCTACTCACTCGGCACCCGAATGGGTTCGGCCGCGCCGCGGCGGCTCGCACGGGCAGCTTGATGCGGCCCGGGGTCTGATGCTGCGAAAATGGCGCTATCTGCCAAACCCTGTTTTGGCCCATGGCCGGCCAAATGCAAATGAAAGCCCCATTCTTTCAATCAAATTTTAGCGGGTTGGGTGCACGATCATCAGCGAAGTTTGCAGGTCCTTGCCAACAGCTCATCGTGGCGTGGACGCATTCGTGGAGTTGTTATGTCGACTGTCGAAGCTGAGCCGCAGATTGCCGCCGCGTTGGATGCCCCTGAACGCGCCGCGTCGCAGATCGTCACCCAGTCGCCGCGCCGACGCGTGCCGCGCCGGCTGGCTGCCGATCTCGTTGGTGTCGCCGATATCGCTGCCGTTCTCGCGGCGTTCATGCTGCCGGCGGTGATTTACAGCAAGGCAGGCGGCATCGTGGCCGACTGGCCGCTTCTCGTTCAGTCGGGCTTCGCGGCAGCCATCATCGTGCACATGATGCTTCGTCTCTCCGGCATGTATGCGCCCGAGAGGCTCCATGACTTCCCGGTTCGGCCGGGTCTACTGTTGGCCACACTCGCCGTCACGATGTTGGGTCTTCTCGGTCATGGCATGCCCTACGCGCTTCGGGCGGATCATGCATGGGTCTGGTTCAGCGTCGGACTCTCGGCGGGCTTTACGCTTTTGCTGTTCAACCGCGCTATCGCGAATACGCTTTTTGCACGGCTGACCCAGAAGGGCGTTTTCGACGAACGCATCGCTGTTTTCGGCGCCGGGTCCATCGCCCGTCGCGTCAAGGAGCATCTCGAAGCTGTTCCGTCCGGCATCCACTTCGCCGGCGTGTTCGACGACCGCATGGGCACCGATCGCATCGATCCGGACGGCCTCAGTCTCGCCGGCCGCTTGGAGGATCTCGTTCGTGCGGCTCGAAGCAACGAGATCGACAAAATCATCATCGCGCTCCCGCAGTCCGCCGATCAACGCATCAGCAAGATCGCACGCCAGCTGGAAGCTTTGCCCGTCGGCCTGCATGTCGTGACCCACATCTCGTCCGATCTCCTCGACGATGGCCCGGCGCATACCGTGTCGGCTGTCGGTCCGGTTGGCCTCCTCGACGTTAAAAAAAAAGCCGATCGATGATTGGCAGCGCATCCTGAAGCGCGGAGAGGACATCGTCGCGGGCAGTCTTCTGCTTCTGGTGACGCTGCCGCTGTTCCCGATCATCGCACTCGCGATCAAGCTCGATAGCCCGGGTCCTGTTGTGTTTCAGCAGCGGCGCAGCGGCCGCAACCAGGCTCCTTTCGACGTGCTCAAGTTCCGCACCATGACCGTGCAGCCTGTGACGAACGAAGTGCAGCAGGCGACCGCCGGCGATCCTCGCATCACGCGCGTGGGACAGATCCTGCGCCGCACGAGCCTCGATGAACTGCCGCAGCTCATCAACGTGCTCAAGGGAGAGATGTCGTTGGTCGGTCCGCGTCCGCATCTGGCTGAGCACGACGAACGCTTTGCGGCCATCGTCGATACCTATCCGCATCGCCACCAGGTCAAGCCAGGCCTCACGGGTCTTGCCCAGGTGTCCGGCTTCCGCGGCGAGACGCGAACGCGCGACAGCGTCGAGGGACGGGTGGCAGCGGACCTCGATTATGTCCGCAACTGGTCACTGTGGCTCGATACGAAAATCATCGCGCGCACGTTCATGGCCGTCGTTTCGGCACGTAACGCCTATTAGTCCGCCGATCCAGTCCCAAAGGGGGAGGAACCGGTCAATGCTGGATGCTTTCAGGAAGACGCCGCTTCCGATCACGTTGGCGATCCTGAGCTTTATTTCGCCGACCGAGCTGTCGCTCGTTGTCGGGGATTTGCGCTTGTCCGCCCACCGTGTTGTCTTCCTCATCTTCATTCCGTTCGCTCTTTACCGGCTGGCCCTGCGCCCCGACTGCCGGCTGAAGATCTATGACGTTCCGTTTTTCGGCTTGGCCATCTGGCAGATTTTCGCCTTCACGTACCACGGTGGCGAAGCTGGCTTTATCTTCGGCGGGTCGGCGGCGCTGGAAAGCCTCGGCGCCTATGCAATCGCGCGCGCCTACATCCGCGATCTGGAGACGCTGCAAGCCGCGATGCGCATGGTCTTCTATTCGATTGTGCTGGCGGCGCTTATCGCCCTGCTCGATACCCTTACCGGCACCCATTTCATCCACGAACTTCTGCGGAAGGCGCTTGGTGGGCCTCCGCCTCCGCCTGTCGAATTTCGTAAAGGTCTCGTGCGAGCCGCTTCGACGTTCGATCATCCGATCCACTACGGAACGTATTGTGCGGCCATGTTCGCGCTGATCTGGATGTGCGAACCGAAGAAGACTTGGCGTTATGTCCGCGCCACCGGGATGGGGGTGGCTGCTTTCCTCGCAATGTCGTCGGCACCGCTTTTAAGCCTCAGCGTGCAATGCGCCATGATGGCTTGGAACAGGTTTACTGTCGCTATTCCGTTTCGTGCGCAGATCACTCTCGCAATTCTCGTTGGTCTCTACCTTGGGGTCCTGCTCGTCTCTAACCGTCCCCCGGTCCAGATCCTCATCTCCGTCGCGACCTTCGACCCGTGGACGGGCTATTACCGGATGCTGATCTGGGAATATGGCCTCGAAAATGTGTGGGGTAGCCCATGGGTCGGCATTGGCTTGGCGGATTGGGACCGTCCGAAGTGGATGTACTCGTCGACGATCGACGCCTATTGGCTGGTTCTTGCGCTCCGCACCGGTATTCCCGCCTTCCTCTTGGTTGCATCCGGCATCATCATGATCTGTTACGGCGTCGTGACGCGGGGACGCGGATCCCGCGATCCGCTGCGTCGGCGCATATCGGCGGGTTGGCTCATTTCGCTCATCGGGATCTGTCTGCTCGGCGCCACGGTGCACTACTGGAATGTGCCACACGCGCTGCTCTATTTCGTTCTTGGCCTCGGCAGTGCGCTGGCCGATACCAAGCGCGTGAAGAGTGCCGCTTCGCAATTGGCTCAACCAATGCGACCCCGGCACCCGAGCTTCATCCGCCCGCATAGCCGGCCCTCGCTTCCCGGTGCCGCTCTGCCGGCATGACAATTTAGGTGATGGACCGACATCGATCGATCCACGCACGCCGCTGGTGAATTCTTTGCCGTTAAATTTAGCTTAGAGAATTCGGAGTTAGGACCGCGCGGAGTGCAGTGCTCCAGGAGACGGACGCTTGAGACGGCGTGTAGACGAGGCCGAGCCCGTTCACGGCGCGCAGGATGATCTCGGCCTTGGCGTCCCATGTTTCACCGGCAACTCGGGCACGCGCGGCGGCGGGATCATAAGGATGCTTGAGGCTCGCATGGATTGCACTTGCGAACGTGTCGGCGTCGTTTGCTACGCGGACAAGATCGCGCCACCCATCGAGGGCTGGGAAATCGGTTGTCACGACCGGACGACCAACGGCTAGATATTCCTTGAGCTTGATCGGATTGCAGGCCTTGATCCAATCACTCTTGTTCCAGGGCATGATGAGCACGTCCATGGCCGCCATGTAGCGGGAGATGACGTCGTAGGGCTTCCGACCTAGGAAGCGCACGTTCGGCAGA
Source organism: uncultured Alphaproteobacteria bacterium (assembly GCA_963708775.1). GTDB lineage: Bacteria > Pseudomonadota > Alphaproteobacteria > Rhizobiales > Hyphomicrobiaceae > JAGVSR01. Next base: position 115,103 of record CAVPTI010000020.1, read on the forward strand.
TCGCACCAGCCCTCAGGCAGCGAGCAGCTGCCGATCATCACGAAGTTGACGGTGGGCATTTGCTTGGCCACCGCGAGAAACAAGTCCGGATCGAAGGTGTGAGCATCTATACCGCCGATAAACCCGACGCGCGGCTTGCCGATCACGGCGACGTCGGCCGGTCCCGGCGCGCGCTTCGATCCCTCGGCGATGAAGTTTTGAACATCCGCCCCGTGGGTGACGAGCAATTGGCTGCGGACCTCGGCCGCCTCTTCGGACATCAAATGCGGTGCGCAATAGATAATCATCTCGGCGGCGCGTTTGATTTTCGTGACCTGCTCCGTGAGCAGAACCGGATCGCCCTCGGGAAACGCTTCGAACCGGTCGGTTCGCTGCATCACCATACCGACGGGCTTCAGTTCATCGATCAGGTCAGCGCCTGCAGGGCAATGCATCCACAGCAGTGGCCTCGTAATGCCGGCGCGGCGTGCGGCAAGGCGGATTTGAGGGGCGAGAGCAAATCCCGAAATTTTTTTGCCCGTCTGGCCCGGGATGCTGAGAGGCGAGAAAACCCAGAAATCGTTCTCTACATTGACGACGCCGCGCGCGAGGCTCTTCAACTTGCGCTGGATCTTGCCGACGAACTGTCCGGGGTTGGTGGCGTCGGGGACGCGCACGCCGAGGGAGTTGACGAACAGCACCGGCATGGTGCGGGCGAAGCGGCGCATGACCTGAAAATCGAAGTGACCGCGGTTATGATACCACCAGTCCGAGCCACCGATGCAGATGATGCCGTCAAACTCACGGCGAGCGGGCGCGTTCATTCGCGGGTTTGCCTGGTCCATGGGCAGGCCGTGGAGGAGGACGGACATGAGGTTGCAGATCCCTAAAGCGCGATCGACATACGCCACGCTGCTTGGGCTGTACTCTGCACGATCGTCGTTAATCGTTTCCTCAAATCGCGCGCGCATGGTGGTGCAGTTCTGCCGCTGAACCGCGCGTGCCGCCCGTTAACAAATCCTTAACGGCGGCTCGCTTTCCCCGGAGCCGCTATTCCTTGACCTCGCCTTGCAGCATCGACGTCTCAATCCTGATCGTGAGTTTCAACACGCGCGAGTTAACTCTCGCCGCGATCTCATCGGTCGTGCGCGAAACGCGTGATGTCAATTATGAGATCATCGTCGTCGACAACGCGTCCTCGGACGGATCTGCGGATGCGATCGCCGCGCATCCGGCCCGGCCCAAGCTGATCCGCCTCAGTGACAACATCGGTTTCGGGCGCGGCAACAATCTTGCCGCCCAGCATGCGACCGGGCGCTATGTGCTACTGCTCAATCCCGATACTGTCGTCACTGACCGCGCCATCGATCGTCTCGTTGCATTTGCGCGAGCCAATCCACGCGCGCTGATCTGGGGCGGACGGACGCTCTTTGCCGACGGCAGCCTCAACCCTGCTTCATGCTGGCAGCGCATCACGCCTTGGAATTTGGCGATGCGCGTCACGGGGCTTGCCGCCCTGTTTCCACGATCGGTTCTGTTCAATCCCGAAGCCTTTGGCGGCTGGCCGCGCGACACAGTGCGCGAAGTCGATATCGTCTCGGGCTGCTTCCTCATGATCCCGCGCTCTGTGTGGCTGGCGCTCGGTGGGTTCGATCCCACTTTCTTCATGTATGGCGAGGAAGCCGACTTGTGCCTGCGTGCGCAGCGGATTGGCGCGAGGCCAACTGTGACGCCGGAGGCGACGATCATTCACCACGGCGGCGCATCGGAAAAAACGCGGGCCGGCAAGATGATAAAGCTTCTTGCGGCGAAATCGACGCTCATCGCCCGGCACTGGCCGCGCGGCACCGTCGCGTTCGGACAATTTCTGCTGATGTTGTGGCCGCTAACGCGCTGGTTGGTGTGGGCGACACTCGCCCGCATCAGAGATGACGCGCGGGCCCGCGAGGCTGCTTCCACATGGCGCGCGGTTTGGGCCGCTCGCGACGACTGGCGTTCGGGCTTTGCGGAGCCGAGCCTGACCGATGCGGAGCGTTTTCGCCTGGCGATCGCCGCCGTGCATGTGGGAGGCCCCTCGTGAATCAGACAGAACCGAAGGTCATCACGGCCGCTGCATACGGTGGCGCGGTTGCGCCGCGTTACTCGATCGGCACGCTGGTGACGAATCTCGAGCAGTATGCGGCCATGCGCGAGACGTTCGCTGCGGGCGGGTTCGACAGTTCGAATTCAGAATTTCTCTATCTCGACAACCGAGGTCCCGATCAGAGTGGCGCATATAGCGGTCTGAACGCACTCCTTCACGCCGCGCGCGGCCGCTATGTCATCCTGTGCCATCAGGACGTGCGGTTGCTCACCGACGGATTGGAGGTGCTCGATCATTGCCTCGCAGATCTCGATAGCCGCTGTTCCAACTGGGCACTCGCCGGCAACGCGGGCGGCCTGCAACCCGGCGTGCTCGCGCATCGCATTTCCGACCCGCACGGTGCGAACCGCAACTCCGGAGATCTGCCGGTGCGCGTCATGAGCCTTGACGAGAATTTCATTGTGGTGAAGCGCAGTGCGCGTGTCGGGTGCTCGGCGGACCTGGAAGGATTTCACTTCTATGGGCCGGACCTCTGTCTCAACGCGGATGTTGCGGGCTACAGTGCATGGGTGATCGATTTCCATCTGATGCATCTGTCGGGCGGCACGAAGACCGCCGATTTCTTCGCGGCGCAGGAGGCGTTCCGCGTCAAGTGGAACCATGCGCTTCGCCCGCGCTGGATGCAAACGACCTGCGCGCTGCTGCGTCTGTCCGGCTTTGGACTCGACCGTGAGGCCGGTCGCCTTGCCGAGCGCTCATATGCCGGGCTGCTGCGGCGTCTGCCTCGCCAGCGTTCGTCGGGTAAGGCTTGATGGCAATGGGTGACAGCCGCAAGACCTCGCGCATGATCCGTCGCCGCATCGCGGGCCAAGGCGCGCTCTTAATGTCGGGCTTTGCCGCGTCGCAGGTCATGTCGTTCGGCCGCAACGCGATGCTTGGACACATGCTGGCGAAGGGTGATTTCGGTGTTGCCGCGATCCTGACGCTGCTGTTGCAGCTGCTCGACAATTTGACCGATCTCGGTGTGGACCGGCTCATCGTGCAGGCCCGTGACGGAGGTCAAGCGCGCTTTATTGCCACCAACCATATGGCGCTCATTGTGCGCGGCATCGTGATCGCGGCCATGCTGCTGGTTGGCTCGGTTCCGATTGCGGCATTCTTCGCCGTTCCGGACGCGGCGCCGTCGATCGCTGCTCTTGCGCTCGTTCCTTTCATCAAGGGCTTTCAGCATCTCGATGCGCGGCGGGCTCAGCGCCACCTCGATAATCGCCCGTTCCTGTGGATCGAGGTGCTTCCGCAGGCAGTTGCTCTGGCGCTGACGTGGCCGGTGGTGAAGGCAATCCCTGATTTCCGCGCTGTCGTCGTGCTGTCGATAGCGCAGGCCGTGGCTGGGATGCTCGTGTCGCATCAGATAGCGAGCCGGCGCTATCGCGTTGCGTTCGATCCCGCAATCATTCGGCGCCTTATCGACTTTGGCTGGCCGATCTGGCTCAGCGCCTTTCCGCTCATTGCCGTCTATCACGGGGACCGGATCGTCATCGGTCATATGATCGGCATCGAGGATCTCGCGGGCTACAGTGCTGCATTCATGGTGGCGATGGTGCCGGGCCTCATCGCGGCCAAGGTCGGGCAGTCGCTCATGCTGCCGCTGTTCGCCAGTGCGCGCGGCGACGATGCTCTCCTGACGCGGCGGTTCGCAGCCATGACGGAAGCGACCACCATCCTCGCCGCGATCTATCTCGCCACGGCAATGCTGCTCGGCGGTACGCTTCTGCAGATTGCTTTCGGGCCCAATTTTGCAGGGCTTGGCGGGGTCATGGCGTGGCTCGCGGCGATGTGGTCCGTGCGCATGCTGCAGGCCGTTCCGGGAATGGTTCTCCTGTCGATGGGGGAAACCAAGCCGTTCCTTATCGCGGGCTGTATTCGCGCGGCCGCGCTGATCCCGGCGATCGCGGTCGCCGCGCTCGGATATGGTCTCGAAGCGGTGGCTGCGATGGGATTTGCCGGCGAAGTGGCGTCACTCGCCTATGTCTCCTGGCGGATGGACGCGCAGGTGTGCGGCTTGTCGGGCGTGTTTGCCCGGCGCGTCGCGTTTCTGCTACCGGCAGCGTTGACGGCGGCGGGGGCGCTTGCTGTGACGGGCGGGCCGGATGACATTGCTCTGCGCGGCGTAGGGCTGGTCGTGACGCTGGCCGTGATCGCTCTCTTCGCTGCGGCGGTCATGCCTGAGATGCGAAACCGGGTGCAGAGCGCCGCCAGGGCCTGACGTACCCATCTTCGCAGTTGATGAATTGATGAGGCCGTTCAGTCGTGGGCCGGCATCGCCACGGGACGAGCGGCATTGCGGACTTTCAGGCCGAGCGCGCATTCATAAGCGGAAAGCAGACGGCTGCGCTCTTCATCCCAGCGCAGCAGCGACTTTGCCCGCGCCATGCCTTCAGCGGCGGTGGATTCGCGCAGTGCGGTATCATCGAGAAGCGTGAGCATGCGCGTTGCGAGTGAGCGGGGACAGTTGTCTTCCGCATAGAGTGCGGCGTCGGCGGCCATCTTGCGGCCCTCGTTCAAGTCAAACTGCACGAACGGGATGCCGAGCGTCATGTACTCCAAGACCTTATTCATGGAGATCTTGTCGTTATAGACGTTCTTCGGATCAGGGATGATGCCGATGTCGAAGGTCGACATGGCGGTTAGAAGCGCGTTGCCGGACTGGAAGCCGGGGAATGTGATGTAGTCTTCCAGACCACGCTCGGCTGACAGCTTTTCAAGATATGGCAATTCGGTGCCGGTGCCGATGATCAGGGCTTGCACGTCGCTGCGGCCGTGTTCGTTGACAATTGAATGCATGGCTTCAACCATCAGATCGACGCCGTCCTGGCTGCCCATGATGCCAACAAAGCCGACGAGATGCTTGCGGCCCATTTTCAATGCCGGATTGGGCTCAACGCGACGGAAGCGGCTGGTGTCGGGTACGGAGCGCACGATAAAAACGCGGTCCTTGTCCATGCGGCCGCGGCCTGTCGCGATATCGCGGAAGGTCTCGTTGGTGGCGATGGCCACATCCGCAACACGGAAGGTCTGACGCTCGAAGAAGTGGAGCAACCGGTGCCACGCGCCGCGGCGGCCGAATTTAGCTTCATACAGTTCGGGGTTGATGTCGTGGTGGTCGAATACGAACGGCTTGCCGAACAGATACTTCCAGAAGGCGCCAATGATGAAGAGCAGATCGGGTGGATTGCAGGCCTGCACGGCGTCGAAGCCGACCTTGAAGTAGGCCTTCACCGAGAGAACGAACTCAAAAAACAGCGCGGTAGAATACTCCGCGACGTAACCCAACGGTCCTCTCGCTTCAATCGGAAGCGGATGGCGGAAGATGTGCACCCCATCAAGATGTTCGTAAGGCGCAGTATGAATGCCGCCCTTCGGACAAACGACAGAAACCGTGTACCCCGCGTCGCGGAGCGCGCAGGCTTCCTGCCATACGCGCCGATCGAGCGGTACCGTGAGGTTTTCAACGATGATGAGGATACCTGGGCGGCGCGTTCCCAACACGGCGCTGTCCTTCTGATGCTGCCGGTTGCGGCGGGTTCTGCCGCACCGTTCGAAGGGCATCCTGGGACATGAGGGTAAAGGATCCATTCCCGAAAACGGTCGAAGTCGACTGATGTATGTCTCGATCCGGGACACTGCGGCCTAAGCTTGAGAAATTTTTGCGGGCACGGTTCTTGCGACTTTCACGGCAGACGTTTACCGTTGCTTAAGTTCTGTCCCGGAGTGCACGTCCCGTGTTTCGAATTTCCCGCAATCGCCCCTGGCCGCCGACGATCGACCTTTCAACGGTGCGCGAAACGCTCATCTATATGCGCGACGATGCCCGCGCGGTGCCAGGTCTGGAACAAGTCGCCGCCTCGCTCGATGCTGCGATCGGCGAAGTGGACGCTGCTGAAGCGACGTTGAAGCCCATCAGTCTGAGCCCGATCGAGTCGCGTTTCCTGCCGATGCGGCCGCGCTCGATCTCCTGATCAAAAGTCTAGTTCCACGCTAAGTTTCAGTGTCCCGTCCGGCGTATTGTCGTTGAGGCCCGCCAGGAATCCCAGTCCCACCGTCAGTTCGCTGGTTTCGATGCTTCCGTCGTCGTCGCGGCGGGGGTCGGGGCGGAGGCTGCGGCCGAAATCATACGAGTAATAGAGTATCGGTCCGATCCGGTGCTGGTCGTGGTCTCCAAACGCCAGGGTTGCTTCGCCCGGCGTCCCAGTATTTCCCAGCCGCTCGACGGTGCCATAGGCTTCCATGGCAAGCGTCCAATTGTCGTTGACCGTGTAAGCGACCTGGGCCGCGTAGGCGAAGTCCCACTTCTCGTCCCGAATGCCATCCTCGTCGGGATCGCCGCCGAAGTCGTGAACGAGCATGGGAATGGCGGCCACCAACCACGGGCCGGTGGCGTACTCGAAAATCGGCCCCATGATGAGGCTCATCTGTTCGTCGCCTTCGAGGGGGCGTTCGAACTCGACAACCGTGCCAAAACCAAAGCCGTCGCCGTCGCGCGGAATGAAGATCGCGATCACCTCTGCGCCGATCTCGTCGAGTTGCAACGGTCCAAAATCATTCGCCTCTGCGGGTGATTGGGGATCGTCTAAGCGCTCCTGCTCGAACTCGATGCCGACGCGCATCTTGAGGTGGCGCGTGAGACCCATTTCCATTTCGAGCGCTTCGCGCTGCTTGATAATTGAGTTGTCGTCGTAGATGGGCTCGCCATCGACGATTGTGGTTTCACGGCGCGGCTGGCCGAAGCTCCAGGCGTTCTGGCTTTGAAATTCGAGGAAGCCCGGCCCAAACTCCAGCGTTTTCAGTTCGAATTGGCCGACGGCTGGATCGGCGATGGCCGACCCCGCGCTCCCACAGACGACTGTGAGACCCACGATGGCTGCGGCAAAGGCCGGCAGCTGTCGGATGCAATTGAGCACGGTTGATCCTGCGCTTCGGGACGTTTTTCAACGAGGACGCTACCATTTTTTCCCTGTCGCCAAAGCAGAGGAAGGATTTGTTCCCCGTCTACGTCTCGGCTTTTGCCAAGCGGCGTGGCGAGGGGGCCACGAAAGCGGGGAATGCGGCGGGAAAAAACACGTAGGGGCGGCCTTGCGACCACCCCTTGGCAATGTGTGACTTGCACTCAGAACGTGATGCGCAAGCCGCCATAAATGGCGAACGGCTGGACGGGCGAGATCGAGCGAGGATCCGTCGGATCTTCATAGCCCGCCGCCTCGAAAGCTTCCGCGGACTCCTCCGTGTCGAAGAACGTGCCGTAGAGCCCGTAGCGCCGGTCGAAAAGATTTCGGATCAAGCCGTAGGCTTCGGCGTTATTCGAGAGCTTGTAGGAAGTTTTCAAGTCAACGCGTGTATAGCCGGAAAGCTTGCGATTGTTATTCGCCTCGTCGCCGAAAAAGTATTGGTCGGACACGGCCAGGAAGTCAGAACCGAATTTCCACTGCGGCGTGATCCAGTATTCGAAGCCGGCCTTGAAGCGGTGGCGCGGGATGCCGGGCAGCGTGTCGCCGTCTGAGACCGCTTGGCACTGGGGTATCTCGTCGGGATCAAGACCTGGACCTGCTGTCACGTCCGGCGCAGTCGAACGCGCCGACTGGCGTGTTCGCTGCCGGCAGGATCAGGTCATCCTGGAATGTGGCATCCACGAAGGCATAGGAGCCATAAACCGAGTACGTGCGGTTCTGATAGCCCGCCGCGAGTTCGACGCCCTGCCGCAGCGTGTCACCAGCGTTGAGGAAGTAGCCCGCGCCCAGTCTCCTCGGCAGCGACGTTCAAAATGTCATCCTGATTCAAGGTGCGGAACAGGCCTGCACTCCAGGTGAACAGCTGCCCGTCTCCTGGCCTTGCCTGTCCGCGCACACCCAACTCGAAAGATTTCGAAACGACCTGTTCGAGCGGCGGATCGTCGGTGAGGAAGCTCTCGATCAGGCAAGGGTTATCGGGCTCCGCGCAGCCCAGTTCGGCCGCTGTCGGCGCGCGGTTGGCTTCCGAATAGCTGCCGTAGAGGGTCAGCATCTCGCTGAACTTGTACGTGCCGCCGACCATCGGGTTGAAGCGCTGATACTTGTTCGTCGTGTCGAGCTCATGGAACTGGCCAGTCAGATCGTTCAGCTCGATCGTCGCATGATTGTAGCGGCCGCCGACGGTCAAGGCGAATTGGTCGGTGACGTCCATCGTATTGGTGAAGTAGACGCCGAAATAATCGTTCCTGCGTCTCGAGTTCGCGCGGCGCAAGATCATCCGGCTCACCAACGATCAGATGCCAGACCCGTGACGACAAAGCGGTTGCCAATCTCTCCAAGTTCACTGGACGTATTGTAGCGCACCTTGGCTCCGTCATAGCGACGCGCCGACGACGAACCGGTTCGGCCGGCTGAAGAGTTGCGCTTTGATGCGGCTTGAAGCGACCCGCCGAAACCCTCAGCGTCTGTGTTGATGCGCTCGATGGAGCCGAGGGCGAAGTCACCAGCGGCGATTCGGCAACTACGTCTCCAAGATCAATGTCGTTGCCGTCGAGGTCCTCAACATTTTCCGGGCCGCTATCCTCATCGAACGCACAAGACCGGTACCTGCATCCAACGGAGGATCGTTGCACGCTTCAGCCTCACTCAAATTCCCGTCGATAACGTTCGACTTGAACTTGCGATAGTAGCCGATGCCGCTGAACGAGAGCGTTTCGGTCGCCTGAACCTTGGCGCTCAAGGTCGGCATCAGGACTTCGAGATCGGTTTCTTGCGGGTTCGTGAACGTGCGGTTCCAGCCCACGTCGAGAACGTCGACCGGAGAGGCTGCTACCACGCCGGCATTGCTTTGGGCGGCGGTCAGGCTCAGGTGAACTTCAACGGCGCTGCCCTTGAACCCGAGGTCGCCATAGAAGCGTTCAATGTCCGCGTCGGAGAAGTCGCGGAAGCCGTCCTCGCGGATCAGTTCGAGCGCCGCATAGGCCGCGACTGTGCCGGAGTTGCCGCCGGCTTCCATCGCGACCTGGCCGCGACCGAACGAGCCGCCCATCGCGTCGATCGTGCCGCCCTGGTAGCTAAAGCCGTCCTTCATCGTAATGCCGATGGCGCCGCCGATGGCATTGAGACCATAGAGCGGGTTCGCGCCCAGGATCGTCATGTCGCTGATTGCGATGGCGGGGATCAGGTCGAGGTTGACCGTATCGCCGAACGCCTCGTTGATGCGCACACCATTCTGATAGACGGCAATGGCCTGCGAGCGTCCGCCGATCGGCGAGGCGTCGAAGCCTCGGAACTGGATGTCGGGGCGAAGGCCGCCGCCGGCCGTATCCGTCAGCAGGATGCCTGGCACCTGCTTTTGCAGCGTGTCCTGAACCTGGAGCGTTCTGTCGGCTATGATCTGGTCGCCGGTGACGACGGAGACAGCGCCGGGAACCTTGGAAAGGGTGACGCCCGAGCCGCTGCCGGTACCGCCGCCTGTCCCGGTTGCTTGGGCCGCCGTTGCTGCCGCGCCCGCGGAACCTCCCACAACTGGACCCGGCGCAACCTGAATTTGCGTTTCGGCGACTGGTGGGCCAGCGATTTGCTTCACCGGCTGCCTCTGCTGCACGGTGACTTCCGGCAGCGACAGGCCGGGTGCGACGGGCTCAGGCTCCGAGGAGGCTGCCGGCTGTGGTGCCGGAGACGGCGCGGCGGCGGGTGCCGTGGATTGCCCGGTGGTCGCAGCAGGCGGAGCTGGCGGCGGCGTGGCCACCGGTGCAGCGGGCGGCGGCGGGGATGTTTCGGTGGCAGGTGGGGTCGGCGGAACTGGGACGGGCGCTTCCGTGGCCGGCGGTGTGGCGGGTGTGTCTGGCGCCTGGGCCATTGCTGACGGTGCGCCCGTCGCGATCAGCCCCATCACCATCAAGCCACGGATCAGATGATCAGACATCAAGCGCAACCTCTTCCCAGCTGGGGAAATTTTCCTCAGGAGACCTACCTAAACGTCGTTAGTGTGAGTTGGCTCATGGCCGCAAGGACAAGAGCGCCCGTATGCGCCGCGGAACGTCGAAAAAGCAGCATTGTGGCAACTCAGCATCGGGATTTTTTCCCGATTGCCCGTGCTCGACTGCGGTGTGAGGTGTTTGGAATCGTTCTTAGGAAAAGTCCTTGATCTCCAGTAGGTTCGACCTTTATCTCAGGGCTCGCGGAAGACCGACACGACCTTGGGGACAAGGTCCTGTGTCAGGTCAGACCAGAACCTGATTTGGCGCCGGTCAAACGGGGCGAAAAGCGTTAGGTTATAAAGGAACAACTTGCCGGCTTGCGCGAGGCTGCTCAATACGTTTTGGGCGCCGATGTTGGCCACCAACGCGCAACACAGGATGGCGTTTAGACCGTCCAGAGCGCACAGGGAGAGACGACTTGAAAGTGCAGTCCGCATCCGCCGGTTTCGGCGCGCTCTTCATGTGTTTTGCCTCAGCGGCATATTTAGGAGCACCGGCGATTGCCGGTGAAGCCACGCCAGCCGCAGCAGCAGCGCCGGCCATCACGGTCGAACTCAACAAGCTGGAGCCGGTGGACAAAGGATGCCGGGTCTACACCGTCGTTGATAATCCCGGATCTGTCGGCTTTCAGACATTGAAGCTCGACCTGATCCTGTTTCATACCGACGGCGTCATCGGTCGCCGGCTGATGCTGGATCTGGCGCCTCTCAAGAGCGCCAAGAAGACGGTCAAGATGTTCGATCTCGACGGTACGCCTTGCGACAAGATCGGCAGCTTCCTCGTGCACGACGTCATGGAATGCAAGGCCGATACCGGGCCTGTCGAGAAGTGCCTCGATGCCATTACGCTCAAGTCGCTCAGCAACGTGCAAATCACGAAGTAGGCGCGCAGCGCAACGCGAAGGATTAACCTGTGTTCTTGACCGCCTCACCGCAGACCACCCTCTCCATCATGGATCTGATCGCGACCGCCGATCCGATCGTGAAGGCTGTGATGCTGCTTCTCGTTCTGTCGTCGGTAGCATGCTGGGCAATCGTGATCGAAAAGTCCATTCGGACATGGCGGCTCAAATCCGACGTAAAGGCGCTCGAAAATCTGGCCGACGGTGCAACGGATGCCGCGCAGGCCGATGGCCTCGTACGGCGCATTCTGGCGGCGGCGGAGTTGGAGGCCAACGACGGCGTCTCGCGCGGAGAGGCCCGCAGTGAGATTCGCGCGCGGCTCGAAAGGGCCATGAAGATGCGCTTCAAAGGTGAACTTGAGTCGATCGAAGCCGGCCTGCCGTTTCTCGCCACCATCGGTTCCGCAGCACCCTTCATCGGTCTGTTCGGGACCGTCTGGGGCATCATGAACAGTTTCACCGCTATCGCCGCCCGGCAAGACACGAGCCTTGCGACCGTTGCACCGGGTATCGCCGAAGCGCTGTTCGCGACAGCGCTTGGCCTCGTGGCCGCCATTCCCGCCGTGATGGCTTATAACCACTATGCGGTGAAGCTCGGCCGCTCCTCTCAACGCGGCAATGCGGCCATCTCTGAGATCGCAAAGCAGATTTCGCGGCCGCACGGCGATGCCGCGGCTCGCGTGGAACCGTTGCGCGCTGGAAAGGCCTACTGATGGGTATGAGCGCGAACGTCTCTTCGGGAGACGGCGAGGACAGCAGCTATCGCCCGATGGCGGAGATCAACATCACGCCCATGGTGGACGTGATGCTGGTGCTCTTGATCATCTTCATGGTGGCGGCCCCACTTATGGTGACGGGCGTGCCAATCGAGTTGCCGAAGACCACGGCCGCGAAGCTGGGCCAGTCGAAGAAGCCGATGGTGGTCACTTTGACGGCCGACGGGAAGCTGCAAATCCGCAACGACTTCGTTACGCGCGACGCGCTCGTTGGCAAGTTGCGCGAGATGCGCGCGGCGGAAGGCGATGCCGTCGTGTACGTTCGCGCCGACAAGAAGAACCCTTACGGCGAGGTCATGGATCTGCTGGGGCAGGTGGGCCAGAGCGGCTTCAGCCGTGTCTCGCTTCTCTCGCAACAGCCTGGCGCCGGGGCTGCCGCACCTTCGGGATCACCTTCACCGGCTCCCGCTTCCATTCCGTCCCCGGCACCGTGATCTGAAGGACCCTGCAAACTCGCATGCTTCTCAAGCCCGCCACATGGTTTCTCTCTCTGGCCGCTCATGCCGCTTTCGCGGCATGGCTGGTGGCCGTGCCAGGCGGGGCAGCGCTCGATTCGGGCGATGGCGACGACCAGTTCATCGTGGAGCAGGGCATCGCCATCGAAGGCCTCGATATGTGGGGCCAGGATGACACGACGGTGCAAGCGGTCGAAGCCGAGCCCATGGAGGCCAGCGAAGCTCGGCCAGCGGTCGAGGAAGTAAAAGAGCTCAAGGAAGTTGAGGAGACGAAAGTCATCGCCTCCGAAACCGGACCCGAACAGGAAATCGAAGAGGTCAAGCCTGAGCCCGTTAAAGAGCCCGTGCCGCCTCAAGTCGCAACGCTCGAGCAGGCGGCACAGGTCGCTGTCGAGGAAAAGCGCGCTACCAGCGTCGTCAAATCGGGTGGCGAGGCCACCTCACACAGCAAGTACTTGGGTAAGTTGCGAACGCACCTGGAGAAGCGGAAGGTCAATCCGCGCACCCGTCAAATCGGAACGGCCGTTGTTCGCTTCACCGTCGATGCATCCGGCCAGCTCCTGACGCGGGAGATTGCAACCAGTTCGGGCAACCGACAACTCGATGAAGCGGCGATCGCCTCGGTCGAAAAGGCAGCACCTTTCCCGGCAATGCCAGAAGACCTAAACCGGGAGCCGCTGGTGGTTTCGGTGCCGTTTCGCTTCACCGTTCGATAATCGATCCGTGGCCTTTGGGCCTATCAGTTAACCCCGTCTTATCCATTCGCCGATAGTCTCAGGTCGATTATCTGATCATCGGCACATTCATGATTCGTGGGTCCATCAATAGGCAAAAGGGCGGCTCGCTCATGGGGGATTACGCTTCTCTCGTGGGAGAGGCGATCCTCCGGCAGCGTACGCGCGAGGCGGAACATGCCGCCCGGATCGAGGCCGAGCTCGCCGATCGCGTGAAGAGCGAATTCATCTCGAACATGAGCCATGAGTTGCGCACGCCGCTCAACACCATGATCGGGTTCTCCAAAATCCTATCCGAGCACGACAAGCGACGGATCGCCGACAAGGATATCGTCGAGTACGCCAAGCTGATCAACGACGCTGCCGGTCACCTTCTGTCGGTCATCAACGACATCCTCGATATCTCCAAAATGCAAAGCGGGCGCTACACGCTCGATGCACGAGAGGTCAATATCGAAGACGTGCTGCACGCGACCTACCTGGCCAACCGTACGGCCGCGCGCGAGGCGGGAGTGAGCCTCGATCTAGAGGTAGCCGACAACCTGCCGCTGGTTCGTGGCGACTCCACCAAACTCCAGCAGGTCTTCAGCAACATCGTATCCAACGCGATCAAATTTACGCTTCGCGACGGTGCCGTGAAGATCGAAGCCATTCGACTTGCCGATGGCGGGGTCGGTGTGATGATCCGGGATACAGGCGTCGGCATGACGGATCAGGAATTGAAGCTGGCGACGACGGCGTTCGGCCAAGTGGACGGCAGCCGGTCGCGCTGGCGCGAAGGCACGGGTCTCGGTCTCCCGATCGCGCGATCCCTCGTCGAGCTGCACGGTGGTCACATCAAGATCGACAGTGAAAAGGGTCGCGGAACCGAAGTCGGAATTTTTCTTCCCTCTGCGACGACGCTCAACATTCGTGAGGCGCGCGATGCGGTCCTCGGCAACGGCGGCGGGGCGTAAGTGCTGGGGACTTATTGGTTATGGAAGATGTCATGCAAAGTTTGATTTCGATGGGCTCGGGCAAGGTGCTTTCGAGCTTTGACGGTTCGATCGGCCGCATCGTGTCTGTGACCGGCTCGAAGGCCATCGTTCTTCTCGATACGCCGAAAGACGGAACCATCCGCAACATTCAGGACCGCCCGGAAATGGGCACCCTGCTCGCGATTGATACCGCCAACACCGTTGTTCTGGCGATCGTCTCGGCATTGAGCGTTCCGGTTCCGGCACATCGCGATGGTGACAACGAAATCTGGATCGCAGAACTTGGCCTCGTGGGTGAACTTTGGCGCAACGCCTCGGGCGAGGCGGCGACGTTCAATCGAGGCGTCACCGTGTATCCTGGACTGGGCGACCGCGTGCGCGTTGCAACGAAAGCCGAACTCACTCTCGCCTTCTGCGGGAACGATGCCCGATCGGTTCGTGTCGGTTGCATCCGGCAGGACGCCACGATCGATGCCCGCGTGCGGGTAGACGACCTCCTCGGCAAACACTTTGCCATCCTGGGCACCACGGGCACGGGCAAGTCGTGCACCACGGCGCTCATCCTGCGATCGATCCTCGATCAGCACCCGGCAGCGCACATCGTGCTTCTGGACCCGCACAACGAATACGCAACCGCCTTCGGCGAACTGGCTGAAGTGATCAGCCCGTGGAACATGCAGCTGCCGTTGTGGCTCTTGAACTTCGAGGAGGCGACGGAGGTTCTGGTCGGCGATCCGGAACGCAAGCAAGAGATCGAAATCCTGCAAGAGCTGATCCCGATGGCGAAGAGCCGCTATGCGGCCGGTCGCGCGGCAGAGAACCAGAAGCTGCGCCGCGGTATCATCGATCATGGACGCTTCACGGTCGACACGCCGGTTCCCTACCGTATTTCGGACCTGACCGGTCTCATCGATGAGCGGATGGGCAAGCTCGAAAACAAGCGTGACCTTGCTCCCTACCGTAACTTGAAATCGCGCATCGACACGATCTCGCAGGATGCGCGCTACACCTTCATGTTCGGATCGCTGACCGTTTACGACGGGATGACGCAGATCCTGTCGCGCATCTTCCGCGTGCCCGTGCAGGGCAAACCGATTACCATTCTTGAGCTGACCGGTATTCCGACGGAAATCGTCAACGTGGTCGTCTCGGTTCTGTGCCGCATGACCTTCGACTTTGCGCTCTGGAGCGAGGGCAAGGTGCCCGTCACGCTCGTGTGCGAGGAAGCCCACCGCTACGTGCCGCTCAATCCGAACGCGGGCTTTGAGCCGTGCAAACGGGCCATCGCGAAGATTGCGAAGGAAGGCCGTAAGTACGGTGCTTCGCTGTGCATCGTGACCCAGCGCCCGGCGGAAATCGATCCCACCATTCTTTCCCAGTGCAACACGGTGTTCGCGCTGCGCATGTCGAATGATCGCGACCAGGCGATCGTTCAGTCGGCGATTTCGGATACGGGTTCAGGACTTCTGGAATTCCTTCCCGCGCTCGGACAGCGCGAGGCGCTCGCATTCGGCGACGGCGTGGCCTTGCCCGTTCGCATCAAGTTCGACGAACTTGCGCGTGACCGGCTGCCGCGCTCGTCGACTGCCAAGTTCTCCGAAAAGTGGCAGAGCTCCGTCGGCGATGAAAACTTCCTCGATCACGTTGTCGAGCGCTGGCGATCGGCCGGCGCGGGACCTGGCGATCCCAGCCACCATGCTGCGATGTTTGCAGATGCCATGAATATCGGAGGCCCGCGCTACGACGCGAGCGAGCACGCCGAACCAGCACATCGTGCGCCAGGTGGCATGCGCCGCGACATTCCTTCACAGCCTGCGCAGGCTGGCGCTGCGCGGTCGTCAAGCGGCGGGCTCATGCGCCGCGACACTTCTCCCCCCGCACAGGCACCGCAGCCGATGCCGGCTCCGGCCGGCGGCATGTCTCTGCGGGAGCGGCTACTCAAGCCGAACGCGCCCCGCTAGCTTTGCCTAAAACAGGTCCGCTGCATCTGCCAGAAGGGGCTGCTTGCGATCCTTGTCCGACAGGATCGCAGCGCTGTCCGTGACGCCCCACTCGATGCCGAGTGCTGGATCATTCCAGCGGATGCCGCGGTCGAGGGCCGGGGCATAGACATTTGTCACCTTGTAGATCACCTCAGTGTGCTCCTCGAGTGTGACATAGCCGTGTGCGAAGCCGGGCGGCACCCAAATCTGGCGCCAATTCTCTGCCGATATCATCGCCGTGATGTGCTTGCCGAAGGTGGGGGAGGCGCGACGGATGTCGACAGCGACGTCGAGAATGGCGCCGCGCGTCACACGGATGAGCTTGCCCTGAGCCGAAGGCGGTAACTGGAAATGCAGCCCGCGTACGACGCCCTTTTCCGCCGAGTAGGCGTGATTATCCTGCACGAATTGCGCGTCGAAGCCAGCTTCGCGCCAGTTGCGTTCGTTGAACGTCTCGGAGAAAAACCCGCGCGCGTCGGCGAACCGGCGAGGCGTCAAGATCTTCACGTCGGGGATGGCAAGCGCCTCGATCTGCAATCCAGTTTGCGTCCTTCAGCGCTTGGGCTCTGCGGGACGCAGGTCCACGACGCGACCAGCTTCGGCGGGGGATACAGCTGGGGCCGGTGAGGGCTGCGCTTGAGTGGCCGTGTCGGTCGGAGGCTGTCCCTCGCGCTCCTTGGCAACGAAGCGGCGCCAACTCAGCGGGATGATGGCGAGGTAGGCGAGCGACGCGATCGCCAGCGTTTCGTAGGGGAACGTGAGGAGACACGCCACGAGCCCAATGGCGAGAATGAAGATCGGCAGCACGTACTCGCGGCGGATGCGTTCTCCCAGTAGCTTGCCCGAGTAGGTTGGGATGGTCGACACCATCATCACCGCGATCAGCACCGTGTAGACGAGGACGACGCTCATGGCGATGCGGCTCACGTTGGCATCGAGGCCGAGCTTGGCGAGATAGAACGGGAGAAGAACGACGATGGCCGCGGCCGGCGTCGGCATACCGGTGAAGAAGTTCGATTGCCACTTGGGCTTTTCTTCATCAACGGCGACGTTGAAGCGCGCAAGACGGAGAGCAGAGGCGAGCGCGAACATCATCACGCAAATCCAGCCGACGCTCTTGATATCCACGAGTTCCCAGGTGAACAACAAGATCGCGGGTGCCACGCCGAAATTGACGAAGTCGGCGAGGCTATCCAATTCGGCGCCGAAGCGAGAGGAAGCTTTCAAAAGACGCGCGACGCGACCGTCGATGCCATCGAGCATGGCGGCGAACACGATAGCGGCGAGGGCTACGTCCCAGCGACCTTCGATCGACATGCGGATCGAGGTCAGCCCAGCGCACAGTCCGAGCAGCGTGAAGAAGTTCGGCACGAGCATGCGGACGGGGACGCGCGAGTGCGAGAACAGGCGGCGGCGGCGCCGGCGGGTGATCTCTTTCTCGATATGCGGCATTTCGGGATCCATGCTCGCCTCCATTCCGCTGGGCCGGTGTGAGATACTCTTCGCTCACACTCGGCAGGCCGGTGTGAGATACTAAACCCTCCGGGCTTCGCGCTCGGGCTCGGTCGATTTCAAATCAGCCAACACGGTTTCGCCGGCAATCGCCCTCTGTCCGACCGACACCAGAGGACCATGCCCTGGCGGCAGGAACGTGTCGACGCGCGAGCCGAAGCGAATGAGCCCGAAGCGTTGGCCGACGCCGACGGTATCGCCCTCCTGCGAAAAGGTCACAATGCGGCGGGCGACGAGGCCAGCGATCTGCACAACGCCGATCTCCTGCGCGGCCGGTGTTTCAATGACGATGGCGCGGCGCTCGTTGTCTTCGCTTGCCTTATCGAGGGCGGCGTTGAGGAAGGCGCCTGGAATATAGATCGAGCGCTTGATCCGTCCGGCGACGGGAGCGCGATTGATGTGGACGTCGAACACTGAAAGAAAGACGGAGATACGGACGCGTTCCTCGTCGCCCAGGCCCAGTTCCGTGGGGGGACGCACCTTTTCAATCAGCGAGACGCGACCGTCGGCCGGCGAGATGACGAGACCTTCGCGCAGCGGTGTTACGCGGTCGGGATCGCGGAAGAAGTAGCAAATCCAAGCGGTGACGCCGGCTGCAATCCATCCGATGGGATCCCAGATGAAAAAGCCCAGTAGCGTGACGAGGAGACCGATTGCGATAAACTTGTGCCCGTCCTGATGGATCGGCACGAAAATGTCGAGAATGGTATCGAGCAGACTGTGATTGCGGTCGGACAAGGGCTCGTTGCTCCCCGGGCTTTTTCTAGAATATCTGGCTGTTTAGACCTTGGTGGCGCGGGTGCATAGGTGAGTCTTTTGATTGTGCCCGGCGACTCCCCTATCGGGGAGCCGGCCGCCGGGCACGGGATTAGAGCGGCAGGGCCACGAAGCGCGTGTCACCTTTAGAATCTTCGACCAGCATCAGCACTTGCCGGCCATTGGCTTTTTTCACTTTTTCCAAAGCGGCGTTCAAATCATCCACGGTGGTGATCGGGTTCTGCTGCGCTTCGACGATCACGTCGCCGAGTTTCAGATTTTTTCCGGCCGCGGGGCTGTCGGGGTCGATCCCCGTGACGAGCAGCCCTTTGACCTTCTTGTCGAAACCCAATTGCGTCCGCAGTTCATCGGTCAGCGGCGTGACGGAGAGGCCGAGCACGGTCTCAGGCTTGGCCTGTTCCTCGTCCTTTTTCTCCGGTTCCTTGATGTCGGCTTCGACATCTTCTTCTTCGAGCCTGCCGACGACGACCTGAACCGTTTTCTTTTCGCCGCCCCGCAGCAGTTCCATATCGACCGACTTGCCGATCGGCGCCTGGGCCACGAGGCGCGGCAGGCCACGCATGGTGGAAACGTCCTTGCCGTCGAACTTCAAGATCAGGTCACCGGGCTGCAGCCCCGCCTTGGCTGCCGGGCTTTCCGGTGTCACAGCCGATACGAGTGCGCCCGTGTTTTCCGCAACACCCAGGCTTTCCGCGATATCTTCCGAAACAGTCTGGATTTTCACGCCCAGCCAGCCGCGGCGGACTTCGCCGAATTCTTTGAGCTGCTGCACGACGGCCTGCACCGTGTCGGAGGGCACTGCGAAGCCGATGCCGATGGACCCGCCGGTCGGGGAAATGATGGCGGTGTTCACGCCGATCACTTCGCCGTCCATGTTGAACAGCGGACCACCTGAATTGCCACGGTTGATGGCGGCGTCCGTTTGAATGAAGTCGTCGTAGGGTCCAGCGTTGATGTCACGCTGCTTTGCGGAAATGATCCCGGCTGTCACCGTGCCGCCAAGACCGAACGGGTTTCCGATTGCCATCACCCAGTCGCCGACCTTCATGCTGCTCGACGAGCCGAATGATACTGCTTTCAACGGCGTCTTCGGCGACACTTTCAACAGTGCGATGTCGGCCTTGCTGTCCTTGCCGAGAACTTTGTCGACCTTCAGCTTCGTGCCGTCGTGGAAGTTGATGATGATTTCGTCCGCACCTTCGATGACGTGGTTGTTGGTGACGATCAGCCCTTCGACGCCATCGACGACGAACCCGGAACCGAGTGACGAAACCTTGCGGTCCTGGGGCCCGCTTTTGCCGCCGCGCTTATTGAAGAACTCTTCGAAAAAATCCTCAAACGGCGAGCCCTTTGGAACCTTGGGCAGCGGTACGCCCTCGGCGGACTTCGCGATCTGTGTCGTTGAGATGTTCACCACCGCGCCGGAGAGCTTTTCAGCGAGGGGTGCCACCGACTGCGGACCCTCACGGAAGGCTGCGACCGGGAGCGATGCCAGCGCGAAGGCTCCAACCGCCGCGAGTGCAAGCAAAGCCTTCCGCGGCACAGCCCAAATCGTCAGTCGCATTCGTGTCTCCCAGTTTCCTTGCCGCCGCCGGAGTTATGCCGGAGCCGGGTCGTCTTTGTCCGCATTGTGGACCGCCAGTCTACCAAGTCAACGCGGCGTCTTTCCGACACATAACCCACTTTTTCGATGATCTTTAGGCGTCCATCAGTGTACCTGGAGTGCCGGAAATAACCCGAGCCGCTTCGGCTTAAACCGTCGAAAGTGGCGAACACATATCCAGCACGTGATCAGCCGCGCACCAGCCAAACGAGGGCGAGGCCAACGGCCATGGCGATCCAACCGGACATGCGCAGTGTCGCGGGAGCGGTTTCGCTCGCGATTTCGAGGAGTCGGCGCGCCATGTCTGGTGCAAACGCCCACAGCATGCCTTCCATAACGAGAACGAGACCGAACCCGACAATGAGATCACTCATGGGCAGGTCCGATCCCGTTTCAGCATTTCGTCTTCAAAGCATCAGCTATTCGACCTCAAAGGCACGTCAAGGCTTCGGCGCGCCGGTCGGGTCGTTGAAGTACTTGAAGAACGGACTGTCGGGTGACAGCACGAGGCGCGTATCCCCCGCCTTCATAGCTGTTTCGTACGCCTGCATGGAGCGATAGAAAGCGAAGAAATCGGCGTCCTGGCTGTAGGCTTCGGCGAAGATGCGGTTGCGTTCCGCGTCGCCCTGGCCGCGCATTTCTTCACTCTTGCGGGTCGCGTCGGCCTTGATGATCGTCGCCTCGCGATCCGCCGTGGCCCGGATGCGGTTGGCTTCAGCTGCACCCTGCGAGCGGAATTCGGCGGCTTCCCGTTCACGCTCGGCCTTCATCTGATCGAACACCGTACGGGCGTTCTGCTCGGGAAGGTCGGCACGCTTGATGCGGACGTCGACGATTTCGAGGCCCAAAGGTTTGGCCTGCTGGTTCACCTGCTTGGCAATGCGGCCCATCAGATCCTCGCGCTTGTCGCGCACGATGTCGGAAAGAGTCACGCTGCCGAGCACGCCGCGCAAAGCCAACTCCAGGATCGGTCCGAGACGAGAGCTAACGGCACCCTCGTACCGCAGTGTCTGATAGAACTGCAGCGGATCGACGATCTTGTAGCGCGCGAAGGCATCGACCACGAGACGCTTGGGATCGAGGGTGGTGACTTCCTGCGGCGAAGCATCGAGATCCAGGATGCGCTTGTCGAAGATGTCGACCGTATCGACAACCGGTATCTTCCAGTTCAGCCCCGGCGTGCTGATCACATTAACGGGCTTACCGAAGCGCAGGACGAGTGCCTGCTCGTTCTGGTGAACGATGAAGGCCGAGCTGTAGAGGGCGGCGGCGCCGATCAGCAGCAGCACGAAAATGGAAGCGAGGAGGGTCCGCATCTCAGTTGCCTCCCGTCGAGGAGCCAGCAGGCGGCGTTCGCTTCTGGAGCTGATCGAGCGGCAAGTATGGAATGACGCCCTGCCCGCCCTGCTTGCTGTCGAGGATGATCTTGTCCGTGCCGCCCATCACGCGTTCCATCGTTTCGAGGAACAGACGCTGGCGGGTGACATCAGGCGCCTTTTTGTATTCCTCATAGACCTGCAGGAAGCGGGACGTCTGACCGGAGGCTTCCGCCACGGTCTGCTGCTTGTAGCCTTCGGCGGCCTGCAAGATTCGTTCGGCGTCGCCCTTGGCTTCGTTCACGACGCGGTTGGCATAGCCATCGGCCTGGTTTTTGAGAGTTACTTTCTCGTTTGCGGCGTCCTGGACACTGAGGAAGGCTTCGCGAACCTCGGGCGGCGGGGTGGCATTCAAGAGCTGCACTTCACGCACTTGGATACCTGATTTGTAGCGGTCGAGGGTCGCCTGCAGCAGAGTCTGGACTTCGCTGGCGATCTGCTGGCGCTGCGCGGTGAGGATCGGCTGGATCTTCGCCTTGCCGACAAGTTCGCGCATGGCGCTCTCGGCGACTTCCTTCACCGTGTTCTCGGGGTTCTGGATATTGAACAAGTATTCGGCCGCGTCGCGGATGGTCCACTGCACGACGAAATCGATATCTACGATGTTCTCGTCGCCCGTGAGCATGAGGCTCTCTTCGCGCACGTCGGAGGCCGTGGAGAGCGTGCGGCTCTCGCCAGCGGAGCGGAAACCGACCTGCGTCGAGCGCAGCAGTGTCACCTTCGGCAGTTCGACTTCTTCGATTGGATAGGGAAGCCGGAAATGCAGGCCAGGCGGCTCCTGGCGAACGAATTCACCGAAGCGCATCACCACGCCGAGTTCATCGGGATTGACGCGGAAGAAGAAAGCATTCCACGCAACCACTGCAATCGCTACGGCGCTTGCGAGAAACAGCAACGGGCCGGGGACGCCACCGCCGCCGCCCATGGCCTGTTTCATCTTGTCTTGGCCGCGCTTCAGGATCTCTTCCAGGTCGGGGGGCTGTCCGCCGCCACCGCCACCACCGCGCGGGCCCTGCCCCCACGGTCCACCGCCTCCGGAGCCGCCTTTCCAGCCGCCACCACCACTCTGATTGCTCCAGGGCATTGCTTCGTAAGCCTCTCGATTTATCTTCAGGATATTCGTTCGAAACTTCAGGGAACTTAGTTGAACGCTGGCTAGGGGCTCAGCAGATCAAGTTGCATCGGCATGGGACTGTTTGAGAAAGGTCGACTGCTTATAGGCGAGGCCCCCGGCTGACGCAAACGCACTCCCGCCATGTGGGCGTTCCGGCGGAAGGATCAAGGCGCTCGCACGCCTGAATATTCAGGCGCCGCAGCTACCGCGTGCACCTCAGGGTCAGGTGGGGGTGCGCTCGAAGATCCTCAAGACGGCATCGTATTCGTCTCGCGGACCGCGATTGATCGGCTCGGACGAGACCTCATGCCATGCGGCGGGGTCAAGCGCGGGGAAGTGCACGTCGCCTTCCGGTTCGCCGGCGATTTCGGTCCAATAGACGCGCTGCGTGTCGGGAAGCGTGGCGACGAAGATGTCCGCGCCGCCGATCACCATGACTTCGTCGCTGCCATTCGTACGGGCCAAGGCGCGGGCAAGCACGAGAGCTTCAGCCACATTGTTGAACACCGAGATGCCCTCGGCCTCGAAGTGAGGATTGCGCGTGATGACGATATTGTCGCGCCCGTCCAGCGGGCGGCCGATGGATTCGAATGTCTTGCGGCCCATGACGATAGGCTTGCCCATGGTGAGCCGACGGAACGTTTTCAGGTCCGACGGCATGCGCCACGGCAGCTGGCCCTGACGGCCGATGACGCCGTTACGCGCGACTGCGACGATGAGGGATGTGGTGACGCTCATGCTTGATCTGTTGTCCGTTCCTAGACCGCGACGGGGGCGGGGATGTGGGGATGCGGGTCGTAGCCGGAGAGGGTGAAATCCTCATAGCGGAAGGCGAAGATGTCTTTTGCCTGCGGATTGATCGTCATTACGGGCAGAGGACGCGGCGTGCGGGAGAGCTGCAAATCCGCTTGTTCCAGGTGGTTCAGGTAGAGGTGCGCATCCCCGAAGGTATGTACGAATTCACCCGGTTGCAGATCCGTGACTTGCGCCATCATCATCGTGAGCAACGCGTAGCTCGCGATGTTGAATGGCACGCCGAGAAAGATATCCGCCGAACGCTGATAGAGCTGACAGGAGAGACGGTCGTCGGCGACGTAGAACTGGAACAGGCAATGGCACGGCGCCAGCGCCATGTTGGGAAGATCCGCAGGGTTCCAGGCCGTGACGATCATACGGCGGCTGTCGGGATTGGTTTTCAATGTCTGGACGACTTCGGCGATCTGGTCGATCGTCCGCCCGTCGGGCGTGGCCCACGAGCGCCATTGCTTGCCGTAGACGGGGCCGAGATTGCCGTCCGCATCGGCCCATTCGTCCCAGATGCGCACGCCGTTGCGGGTCAGATAGCCGGTGTTCGTGTCGCCGGCGAGAAACCAGATCAGCTCGTGGACGATCGACTTCACATGCAGCTTCTTGGTCGTCACCAGGGGAAACCCCTGCGCGAGATCGAACCGCATCTGGTGGCCGAACACACTCAGCGTGCCGGTCCCGGTGCGGTCGGTCTTCTTGGTGCCCGTGGTGCGGACCCGGCGCAGGAGGTCGAGATACTGATCCATGAGGCGGTTCTAAAGCGATTCCCTCAGGCCGGGATCGGCAGTGAGGGCGGGGCGAGGCTGTAGGTGAAAGCGAGTGCGAAGACATTGCCTATCGCATGGGTGATGATGGCGGGCTTGATGGAGCCTGTGCGCCAGACAAGCCAGGACAGGATCAGGCCGGCAAGGAAGACGCTTGCGACACCTGCCCAGGAGTAGGTCGCATGCAACGATGTCCACAGGATGTTTGCGACGATCGCGCCGCCCCAGAACCCGATCCGCGTGTTGGCCAACGCCGACAGGAGGAAGCCCCGGAACGTGAGTTCCTCCCACAGCGGCGCCAGGACGACGGCGATGATAAATGTGCCTATGGCTGCGGGCGAATAAAGGCCTTCGCGCAGCCATGCCGTATCGGCAAAAATATCAATGGCGAACGACTTGTAGAGGAGCAGTTCCAAGAGCCCCGTGGCACCGATCAGGAGCCCGGCGGCGGCGACGTAGAAGCCCAGCGAGAATTTCTCACCTGTCATGCGAAGGACGGCAGCGCGCTGCCCGCCTTTGCCGGCAAAGATCCACACCAGGATCAGCGACATGATCTGAATGGCCGCGGCAAACGCCACGCCTTCAAATGTCCCCAGCGACAGGAATGACTGTCCGCCATCGTCGTGATGGGGAATCACCGTCATGGCATAGGACAGCGCCGCCACCGCCAGAAGTCCCGGACCCAGGGAGATCAGGCCCGTGGCGGCGAGTGCCCCGAGGCTCGACCATGGGGTCTCCGGCTGGTAGCGCGGCGGGCCCTCGGTCAGGGCTTGCGTTCCCACCGTCATGCGCGTCATCCTTCATCTGCGGCAAAAGTGTTCATCATGCTTTGAAAAGCCGGTGCATCGCATTGCAATGCCCGCCTTTCCATCGTCCGTCGCACAGCCTATATACATGGGGCCGGATTCGTCCGGCTATGGCGATAAACGCGGTCGTAATAAGCCATTCGGACCCGGGGGCAGTACCCGGCGCCTCCACCAAATCCAGGCCGCGCCGTGCGGCGGGCTCCCGCAAGGGGGTCGCTCGGCGCAACTGATATGGGGGCGAACTAGGATCGACGAGGGTGTAAAGGGCTCAGCTTTTGCTCGGCATGATACCACCGTTATCGGGTCATTCAGAATAGTTGCCAATGACAACTATGCTGAGGCTGCAGTCGCTGCGTAATGCGGTGCCTAAAGCCTAAACACTAAAGCCCTTGCCCCTAGCCGGGTAAGGCGCGGTCCGGAGGGCACCGGGCAACAGAAGCCCTCCACTTCATCACGGCCACCCGCCGGTGCGAGGGAACGTGCGCGGCGAGGCAGGCAAACGGGGACGATACGCGGCAGCATGACCACCGGCTCTTCCTCCATCGATTACGAAACGTTGCAGAGCGAAGCCATGCGTGGCGTCGTGCGCGCGGTGCTTGCCCGAACGGCCAAATCCGGTCTTCCCGGCGACCATCACTTCTACATTTCCTTCGATACCACCGTTCCGGGCGTTAGCCTTTCGAAGCGGCTGAAGGAAAAGTACCCCACGGAAATGACCATCGTGCTTCAGCACCGGTTCTGGGACCTTATCGTCACGGAAGAACGGTTCGAGGTGAAGCTGACATTCGATGGCATCCCGGAACGCCTTGTGGTGCCATTCGCGGCCCTGAAGGTATTTTTTGATCCGTCCGTCCGTTACGGTTTGCAATTTGAAGATTCCGAATTGTCGATGCGCTCGCAATCCATTGCCTCGAATTCTTATGACGACGATCCTGCAACGCCCATTTCCGGTCGGTCCCCACCCAAAAAGCCGCGCGCGCCACGCAAACCGAAGTCCGAGCGAGAGCCTGCCGGAAACGCAGCGGCGGAAAACATCTCGGAAGTGCCGCGCATTCCTGCTGCGTCTCCGCCTAAGTCGAACAAGCCTGCCACCGCGCCTCAAGCCGAGATCCCGGCTGCCGCTTCGGCGTCGGCTGGCGATGATCCGAATTCCGAGAGTTCCAGCGGCGCGCAGATCCTGAGCCTCGATCAGTTCCGCAAGAAGTAAGCGCGCCGCTTGGATGGCTCAGCCGGTATTGCGCGGGTTTGATGTCATCGGCTTTTCGATCGAGGGCGTCTGTGCGTTGCTGTCTTGTTCGTAAGGGCGGAATTCCAATTCCAGCCGCCCGTTTGACAATTCCGAACATTCGACGCTCGCCACGAACGGGTCGGCGGCTTCCAGATCGGCGGCCGCACGGCAGTGCGCCGCCGTCTGCATGGGCTTGACCTGCACGGTTGCGTCGCCGTTCGGCATTGCAAGCGTGATGATCATGACGATGACGGGAGTTCCCATGGGCGTGATCCTTCGTTTGGGAATGAAAGGCCCGAGGTCGAGCCCGCCCGCTCCACCTCTCTCGACGCAATGCCACTGACGCTCGGTGTTGGCCCCGCACAGGCCGTTGCCGCTCGCGCCTCCCGCCCGGAATCGCTGCACGACCACGCCTCACGTGGCCCGCAAAAAGTGGCCGCAAAAAGAGCGGGATAGACATCTTGGGACGATAACACGCCGTCAGAGACGCTTCGTCTGATGACCTTCGGTTTGGAGGCGTGCTATCGGCACGGGTCATGAGGGGAGTACACGCTCTCCATGGCTCCAACGACCGCAGGCCGCTGATGAACACCAAGAGCACGCGCACCGAGACGGATACTTTTGGACCCATCGAGGTGGCCGACGACCGGTATTGGGGCGCCCAGGCGGAGCGCTCGCTCGGCAACTTCAAGATTGGCTGGGAAAAGCAGCCCAAGCCCATCGTCCGCGCGCTCGGCATCGTGAAGCAGGCGGCCGCCATCACCAACATGGCGCTCGGCAAGCTCGATCCGAAGCTCGGCGAGGTGATCGTCAAAGCCTCGCAAGAGGTGATCGACGGCCATCTCGACGATCATTTCCCGCTCGTCGTCTGGCAGACGGGCTCGGGCACGCAGTCGAACATGAATGCGAACGAGGTGATCTCCAACCGCGCCATTGAAATGCTCGGCGGCACGGTCGGCTCCAAAAAGCCGGTTCATCCGAACGACCACGTCAACATGAGCCAGTCGTCGAACGATACGTTTCCGACGGCGATGCACGTCGCTTGCGCGGAAGAGGTGGTGCACCGGCTGATCCCAGCGCTCGAGCATCTGCATAAGGCGCTCGATGCCAAAGCCAAGGCTTGGGCTCACATCATCAAGATCGGGCGCACGCATACGCAGGACGCGACGCCGGTGACGTTGGGGCAGGAATTCTCCGGCTACGCCAAGCAGATCGAGAACGGCATCGCGCGCATCAAGCTGACGCTGCCGTCGCTGATGGAATTGGCGCAGGGCGGGACCGCGGTGGGAACAGGGCTTGCCTCGCCTGTAGGATTTGCCGAGCGCGTCGCCGCCGAGATCGCCACGCTGACCGGACTGCCGTTCACGTCGGCTCCGAACAAATTCGAGGCGCTGGCCGCGCACGACGCCATGGTGATGACGCCATGGTGCAATCACGACCGTGGCGATGAGCTGCTTCAAGATCGCGAACGACATTCGCTTTCTCGGTTCGGGGCCGCGATCGGGTCTGGGCGAATTGGCATTGCCCGAAAACGAGCCGGGCTCATCAATCATGCCGGGCAAGGTGAACCCAACGCAGTGCGAGGCGCTGACACAGGTGGCCGCGCACATCCATGGCAACAACGCGGCCATTGGCTTTGCAGGCAGCCAGGGCCACTTCGAACTGAACGTCTTCAATCCGATGATGGCGTACAATTTCCTGCAATCAACGCGGTTGCTCGCGGATGCGGCGATCTCGTTCACGGACAACTGCGTCGTGGGTATCGAGCCGCGCCTGGACAACATCGAGAAGGGTTTGTCCAATTCGCTGATGCTCGTGACGCCGCTTAAGGAAAAGTACGGCTACGACCGCGCCGCGAAGATTGCCAAGACCGCCCACAAGAACGGCACCACGCTGCGCGAGGAAGCCATCAAGGACGGCATCCCGGCGGAGGATTTCGACCATATCGTTCGGCCGGAAAAAATGATCGGCCCGGATCCTGTTTAAGAAACTTGCAGGCAGGTTTGACGGTGCGGCGTGATCTCCCCTACACTCGCGTCGCAACGTAGGACGTCTCATCATGGCCGAGGGCAAACACGGCAAGACGATCGTAGAAGTCGAGATCGACGCAGATCTTGCTGCGCGAGCTGCGGTGGAGGGTGTCAATCTCTCGGCGACTTTGGAAGAGGCGCTGCTGAGGAAGCAATCGATTGACCAGGCGCAGTGGCGGCAGGAGAACCGCGCCGCAGTGGAAGCCTGGAACACTCTCATCGAACGTGAAGGCCTGTGGGCTGAGAAGTATCGAGACTGAGAAATGGAGCAGTACGACGTCTATCGGTTGCGCCGCGGAGACGTCGTCGTGATCCTCCAGCACGATACATATCGTGACTTTGGGACGCGCATTGTCGCACCGCTCATCAGCGGCAGCGGCGCTAAACTCGCGACCAGTCTCAATCCGATCTTGAGTCATGCCGGCCGCGAATGGGTACTCGCTACTCATCTGATGAGCGTGGTGACCGTATCAGATATTAAAGAGAACCTCGGCTCGATCGCCGAACAGGATGATGCGATCAAGCGCGCAGTCGATCAGTTATTCCTCGGGATATGAGCAACCATGACCGCCGAGATCATCAATCTCAACAAGGTGCGAAAGGCGAAGGAGCGTGCCGAAAAGGAGCGCTTGGCGGAGGCAAACCGCATTCGGCACGGGCGCACCAAGGCCGAGCGCGAGCAGCAGGATGCTCTGCGCACCATCGACGAGGCTCATCTTGAAGGGTCGCGGCGCGAGGCGCCTCGTGACGGCTACAAGCGCAGCGGGGAGACCGAGGAGGACCTCGATCCCGGCAGCGTGTCGTGACACGGCCGGTGAAGCGGTCGTTTTCGCTGCGCGGCCATCAGACGTCGATCTCGCTCGAACAACCGTTCTGGGATGCGCTGAAGGAGGTTGCCGAGAAGGAAGGCAAGACGACAGCTGCCATCGTCGCCGAGATCGACGAAAAGCGCGGGAATTCGGGATTATCAGGTGCGGTGAGGATGTGGATCCTCGCCTATTTTCGCGGCCGCCATTCCGCGCTGAGCTACGACGGCGGCAACCGCGACTGAGCCTAATGCGCCAAAATTACTGGTAGGGGGAGATCTGGAAAGGCTGCCAGCTGTTGGCCGGCTTTTTCTTCGGCTGCGGCTGGGCTTGGACGCGCGGCTTGTTCTCAGGGGCCGGTTCGGTAGCGGGCGGTGGCGATGCGTCCACCGTCGCGGCGGCGTTTGGATCGATGGTGGCCGCGCCGTCGACGGGAACGGGCACAGGCTCGGCAGTGGACTGCGGCGGCTGCGGAGGCGTTCCAGGGAGCAACTTCTGCTCCAGTTCGCGCTGACGTCGCTGGCGTTCGGCTTCGGCGGCCTGCTGGCGTTCGCGTTCCCTGCGCGCGCGCTCTTCATCGAGCCGGCGCAGGCGCTCC
This sequence comes from uncultured Alphaproteobacteria bacterium, assembly GCA_963708775.1. Taxonomy (GTDB): domain Bacteria; phylum Pseudomonadota; class Alphaproteobacteria; order Rhizobiales; family Hyphomicrobiaceae; genus JAGVSR01. The sequence goes on from CAVPTI010000020.1 coordinate 144,398, forward strand.
AGTTCGTCGACGTCGCGTTCCATGCGGCGCACCGTCAGTTCGCGTTCGAGCGCTTCCGTTTCGATCGAGGGGGCGAGCGTGCCCACCTCGGCGAGGCGGCCCGCATAGACGACGGCGACCGGCGGCAGCAACGTGCGCGAGACGGGGACAGGAGCCGGAACGGACGCTGCGGCGGAGGTGCCTGCCGTCGCGGCGCCGGCGACGCTCGGTTCGGCCCGGGTTCGCCCCTTGCCCTCGATCTTCCAGGCGCTGTCGAGAACTAACGTCTGCAAATCGAGCACGGTGTCGAACGTGGCGCGGCCTTCGGCGGTATCGACCTGCACGCGGTCGAGCTTCAGGAGGCCGTCTGCGATGGTCACCGGTACCGAGACCTTGCCGAGCTTCAACTGCGTGGCTTTGAGAGCGGATCGAACGGCATTTTGCAGCGGCTCGCCGGTCATGACGCCTTTTGCCTGAAGCGCTTGATCGGCGACTTCGGCCACGGCGCGCGGGGCCACGCCCGACAGCGTCACGTCGCCGAGTTGCAAGGCGCCTTTGCCGGTCATGGACGCAATCATCGCTGCAGGCGAAAGCGCGCGGCCGTCAAACGAGACATCCAAGGAGGCCACGTCGCCGTCGATGGCGTCGTCAGCGCCGCTTTCCGCGCTGCCCTTGCTGGAGATCGAAATGCCGAGCTTGCCTGCAAGCGTGGCGCCGGCGGCCTGCTTCTGGAGCGTAAACGCCGAGACGGCCTTGCCACCGAGCATGGCCCCTTCCAGGCGTTCAACATCCAATTTGCCCGGTGCGAACACCACGTCGAAACGGGCGTCCTTCATGGCCAGACCAGGCTCCAGAGACAGCGATCTCACGCCGGCTTTGAGAGTGCCGGTGACGCCATCGAGCGCACTGAAATCGAAGGCCGCCTCGGGCCAGACCTTGGCGGGGGGAGCCGCGGCCACGGGGGCATCGGATTCGCCGCGGCGGCGGCGGGCGGGGGCAGCGGGCAATTCGATCGGGGCTTCAGCCTTGACAACAGGGGCGGCGGACAGCGCCGTCAAGAGACCCGGAAGCGAGGCTTTGTCGGCGGACAGATCGGCTTCAACCACCGCCGGCGTGCCGGAGTCGGCGGTCGCGGTGTAGGTCAGCACGCCCGACACCGCTGCATCGCCGATCTTCAGGGCAGGACTGGCCAGTGTCAGCTTGGTACCATCGTGCGCGGCGGCAATCGTGCCTGAGACCGGCAGGCTCCCGGCACCGGCCCCTATCGAAAGACCGGCGAGCGTCAATACCCGGCCGAAATCCTGGGCTGCGACGCGGATGTCACCCTTGGCCGTCGTTAACCCGGTGGCGGGAACCCTGACGCGGCCGTTGAACTCAAGTTCCACCGTTTCCGCACTGAGTTCCGCGACCGCAACCAATCCGTCGGCGGCCGTACCGGCTGCTTTGACGAAGACTTTGCCCGGGCGAGCCTCTCCGGTCTTGCTCTTCGTACCGGAGACCTGATCGAGGAAGCCGTACACGTCGGGTGTCTCGATTTGTGCTGTGATGTCGGCCGGCGCTGTCCGCCATTCGCCGCGTGCCGCGTCGATGCGTGCTTCGGCCACCACGCGTCCGCCGCGCAGCGTTCCGTCGAGCGTCACATCGACGGCTGCCTCCTTGCGCTCGCCGAATGAGAATGTGGTCGCGACACGCCACGGCGTAAGCCCCGACCAGCGGTTGATCTTGGCATCGACATCGGGCGGCAGATCGACAAGATCGGACAGCGCGGCCATGGCTTCCGCCGAGGGCGCTTCGATGACTCCGCGCAGGCTGCCGCTCGTTTTGTCTGGCACGTCGGCGGCAGATCCTTCCAGATCAACGGCTAGACCGCCTTTGGAAACAAACTTGAGTTTGGGCACCGTCAGAGCGCCCTTCTGCAGCGACACGTCGAGATGCACATTTTCGAGCTTGCGCTCACCGTCGATCAACTGGCCGGCTTTGATGTCGAAGGATACGTCGGACCCGAAGAGGCCGTCGCCGGATTTGGCAGCTGCATCATTTGCAGCCGCATTGCTGCCACCGGTGATAAGCCGGCGCAGGCCGCGCAGACCCGGATTGCCCGGCCAGAGATCTTCCAGATCGATCGTCTCGCCTTCGAGAGCCACGGCGAGACGGCGCGGTTCGGTGAGACCGAGCCGAACTTCGCCCATAACAGGTGTGCCCGACACTTCCGCCGACGCGTCAGTCAATTCGATGGCGTTGTCGTCAAGCTTGAGATTGCCGGCAATGGCGAACGGACCGTCGCTGCGCGAGCGGCTGAAGGGATTATCGCCAAAGCCCCAGGTGGTGAACCGTGTCAGGCTCTGGCCCGAGAGGGCCATGGTGCCAGTGAAGGAGCGCGCGCCTTCCGCCCCATCCAGCACGCCGTCGAGAGCAAGGTTGGTGCCCCCGGGCAAGCTGGCGCGAACATCTTTCAATTCCAGCGGACCGCCCTTGCGCGACGCTTTGAGCTTCAAGTTGCTCACCGACTGCTTGCCAAGGCCGACCTGATCGACAGCGATGGCGATATCGGTGCCGCCGGAGGCCGGCAACTCATCGACGAGGCGATCGAATAGCGTACGGGCAAGTTCCAGCGGAATGGCGCCGGGGGCAGTGGAAGCACTCGCCGTCAACTGGTCGAGATCAAGCCATTTGGAATTGAGCTCCAAATCGAGCTTCATCTGATCGGTCCAGGTGATTGACGATCGCCCGGAGATCAGCTGCGGCAGGCCGCCCTGCTCCAAGGAGATCGCAATGTCGTCGAGTTTCACGCGGCCGGCTTCGGAGGCCACTTTCGCCGTCACGTCGAAAAAGGCATTCGGTTTGGCGGATTTGTCTTTCTGGTTCGGCAGGCTGCACGCCGGCTTCGGCTGCTGGGCTCACGGCAAAGCCGGCGGTGGAGATACGCGCCGCCAGGGTCCCTTCGATCCTCACCGCATCCGCGAGATCGCGTGCCGTGCCTTCGAGGGTGTAGCTGTTGGTGGTGGCCGGAACGGTGACGTTGGTTTTGAAGCGCAGATCGCCGTTCGGGTCGCGAGGGGCTGTATTGAAGCGCACCTCGCGCTTCTCGCCATGCCAAAGCGCCGTGCCGCGATACCGGAACGGCCCTTCGGCCGTATCGGCGGAAACTTCGCCGTTGATGCCGTCGATACGGGCCAACTCGACGCCGTTGGGGCCGGAGAGTCCAAGGCTGCCGTCGATGACCGTAACGGAGCGGAACGTGATATCCTGCGGGACGAACGAGAACCGGCCCGGCGCCACCTTGAGTGAGGCGAGTGTCGTGCGTCCCTGGGCATCGATCGCCAATTCCAAAACGGGTTTCACGATCTGCGCGTCGCGCGCTTCCACGATGCCCTTGAGCAGAGGGGGCACGGAAAGCCACATCGTGAATCCGTCGGCGCGGAACAGCGGGCGGCCCGTTTCTTCGCCGATGGCCCCGCCAATGCGCAGTTTCTCTGCGTGCACATAGGGTGAGGGAAGCAACCGCAGGCTGACGTTGCCTTGCACGCGCACTTCGCGGCCGAGCATACGCGAGGCTTCTTCCTCGAAAACACCGCGATAGCCGTTCCAGTCGACTACATAAGGCAAGCCGAACAGCGCCGCGAGCACGACGATCAAAAAGCCACCGATATAAACAAGCAGGTTGTTCATGCGTCCGGTCTTGTCTGCACCAGGCCTTCAACGTCGATCGCGGGCACGCAGCACCAAATCACAAACCGCCCGTGGGCGCAACGAAACGCCTCATCGCCGTCAGCTTGGCCCCGCCTGAATGATGCCCACGCAAGCGTGCCGGAACTGAGACCAAAAGCGGCCGGTGCGAGGCGATGACAGACCATACCCGAAACACCCCTCATTCTGAACTGAAAAGCCTAGCATATCCCTCGAAACAGGGGTGGCGCGTCCCCATATCCGTCGGGAGCTAAGGCGGCTTGCGGCCGCAAGCACATGTGGAGAACGCTGAGGGCCCATTCTGGCCACTCACTGCGTGGTATACGGGCTCTATGACACATCCTTCCCATCCGCGCCGCGAGCCCCAGACGGGGACAGGACCCGCGGACGGCGATGATCCGCCGTTCGATCTGCCCGAGGCGCCCGCCGCGAAGCGGCCGTCAATTTCGGCGCGTGCTCTGGCGCGCGCCGACGTGCCGTATCTGTCCGCGCTCAATCCCGAACAGCGTGCGGCGGTAGAAGCACTCGACGGTCCCGTTCTTGTGCTCGCCGGTGCCGGCACCGGCAAGACGCGTGTGCTCACGACGCGCATTTCTCACATTCTGTCCACCGGACGGGCGTACCCGTCGCAGATCCTCGCCGTGACCTTCACCAACAAGGCCGCGCGGGAGATGAAGGAGCGCATCGGCCATCTCGTCGGCGGCACCGTGGAGGGCATGCCTTGGCTCGGCACGTTCCACTCGATCGGCGTTAAAATTCTCCGGCGGCATGCCGAACTCGTCGGGCTCAAATCTCAATTCACGATTCTGGATACCGACGACCAGCTGCGCCTGATGAAGCAGGTGATCGAAGCCGAGGGGCTCGATAAAGACCGCTGGCCGGCTCGCCAACTCGCAAACCTCATCGACAGCTGGAAAAACCGCGGATTGACGCCCGACAAGGTTCCGCAGGGCGAAGGGTTCGCCTTCGCCGCGGGCAAGGGCGCGAAGTTGTATGCGGCCTATCAGCAGCGGCTGAAGGACCTCAACGCCTGCGATTTCGGCGATCTGCTGTTGGAAAACTTGCGGCTCTTTCGAGAGCATCCGGATGTGCTGGCCGATTATCATCGGCGCTTCCGCTTCATTCTCGTTGACGAGTATCAGGATACCAACATCGCGCAGTATCTTTGGCTGCGGATGCTGGCGCAGGGCTGCCCGAACGTCTGCTGCGTCGGCGACGACGATCAGTCGATCTACGGCTGGCGCGGCGCGGAGGTCGACAACATCCTGCGCTTCGACCAGGACTTCCCCGGCGCAACCGTCATCCGGCTCGAGCGCAACTATCGCTCGACGGGGCATATTCTCGGCGCGGCAGCCGGGCTGATTGCGCAGAACAAGGGCCGGCTCGGCAAGACGCTCTTCACCGACGATGCTCTGGGCAATCTCGTCACCGTCACCGGTGTGTGGGACGACGAAGAGGAAGCGCGCACCGTCACCGACGAGATCGAGCGGCTGCGCAAGGACGGCCATTCGCTCAATCAGGTCGCGGTCCTCGTGCGGGCGTCCGCTCAGATGCGCGCGATGGAAGACCGCTTCATCACGGTCGGGCTCCCCTATCGCGTCATCGGGGGTCCGCGCTTCTATGAGCGGCAGGAAATCAAGGATGCGATCGCGTATCTCGAAGTCACGGCCAACCCATCGAACGATTTGAAGTTCGAGCGCATCGTCAACGTGCCGAAGCGCGGCCTCGGCGATACCTCTGTCAAACGCGTGCATGAATTGGCGCGGGCGACGGGCGTGTCGATGTTCGATGCGGCGCGCGAGATCATGACCACGGAAGACTTACCGGGCAAGGCGCGCAAGGCGCTGACCGATCTCGTCCGCTCGTTCGAGCGGTGGCGCGGGCAGATCGACGGCTTGAAGCACACCGAGCTGGCCGAGCTGATCCTCGACGAGAGCGGCTACACGGCCATGTGGCAGGCGGACAAGAGCCCGCAGGCTCAGAGCCGGCTCGATAACTTGAAGGAACTCGTGCGCTTCATGCACGATTTCGAGAACTTATCCGGGTTCCTCGAACACGTTTCGCTGGTCATGGATGCAGATAAATCCAACGACGGCGATCGCGTCTCGATCATGACGCTGCACGCTGCAAAGGGTCTCGAGTTCGACACCGTATTTCTCACCGGCTGGGAAGAAGGGTTGTTTCCGCATCAGCGGGCGCTCGACGAGCAGGGAGCGGCGGGGCTCGAGGAAGAGCGGCGGCTCGCCTACGTCGGCATCACGCGGGCGCGCAAGCAGGCTCATATTTCGTTTGCGCAGAACCGTCGTCTGCGCGGGCTGTTCCAGGCCGCCACGCCGTCGCGTTTCGTCGATGAGTTGCCGGAAGCGCACGTGGAAGTGCGGGAAGCGAAAAGCCCGTTCGGCGGTGCATACGCGAACCCGGCGAGCCTCTACGGCAATCCCTATGGGCGCTCGCGCTTCGACGATGCACAGCCGCAATTCCGTTCGTCCTATTCGACGCCGGGATGGCAGCGGGCTCAGACTGCGCGGTCGCAGCCACAGCCTTCGTCACCGCCGCAGCGGGTGCCGCTGACGATCGAGGGACAACTCGTGGCGTCCTCGACGGCTGAGGGGGCCGGTTACAAGACCGGCGACCGGGTGTTCCATGCCAAGTTCGGCGAGGGGCGCGTGGCCGAGGTCGATGGCAACAAGCTCACCATCGAGTTCAAGACGGCGGGCCGCAAGCGGGTCGTGGACAGCTTCGTGCGACCGATCTGAAAACTTAACCATAAGCTGCCACGCGGCTACAGGCAGCAGTTTGTCGATGCCGTCATCGCGCAAACTTTTCGTCAGTGCGAGCAGAACTTAGCGATTTCGCGGGACATAATTCGACCATGCAGCCGCTGCATTCCTTCCCATCGGGGCACGTTTCGGGTTCACGGAGTGGGAGCGTTACATGGTATTTCATCGCAAGTCCGAACCGGCCGCGCCGCCGGCCAAAGCAACGGTCGTGCCGGCTAGTCAAAAACCAGTAGCCCAGCATCTGGCGGCACAGAACATGGCGTCGCAAATGAGCGGGGCACCGTCGTACGGTTCGGCGCCGGGCCACAATTACGGAATGATGGAGGAGTCGCTCATCGGTAGCGATCTCAGCATCGAGGGCCAGTCGATCACGATCCGTTGCAAGGGGACTTTGCGGGTCAACGGGAATATCCAAGCGGATCTGCATTCGCGCCAACTCGATGTGGGACGCGAGGCGATCGTGACCGGCTCGATCACAGCGGAGGCGGTCGAAGTTCATGGACGGGTGAACGGCGCCATTCTCTCAAACAAGGTCGTGCTGCATGCGACCGCCGAAGTCGAAGGCGACATCGCGGCTGAGTATCTAGCAATCGAGCAAGGGGCGAGCTTCGATGGCCGCTCGCGGCGGGTGCGTGATCCATCGGAGATCGCACCGCAGACCGAATCCGCAGGTGCTGGCTCGACCAGCAAGCCCTCCGCAAATGGGTATGGCGAACATCTGAATGGATCTCCTGTGTCGGCTCCACACACTTTCTCCTGAGCTGCTGCCAGCCTCGCGACAGGACTAGAAAAGCCCGGCTCGATCTGATGATCGGGCCGGGCTTTTGCGTATTTCCGTCGCAGAAGGGCTTCAGGAGGGTTGGCGGCGTCCCGAGATCAGGTCGGAGGCGACATTGATCTGCTTGATGCGAGCCTCCCGATCGAGGCGATCCGTTTCGGTTTCAGCATGGTCGGGATGCGATGACATTCTGAGGCTGTCGATCACGCGCTTCGCCATGACTTCACCATCGGATGGATCGACACCGATCAGCGTGTAGGCATCGGCGACGGTCGTCGGAATGGCCATGGACTGGGCGTGCATGTTGAAGCTCTGCGACGCACTTTGCGTGATGTTTTGCACGCGATCGATTTCGCGGGCGATTTGCCGGAATTGTGCCGCAAGCTTCATGACTGGGGTCGAGCCTCGCTTCGACGCCCGTTCGGCTTCGTCGATGCGGACACGAATGGCTGCAAGCTCGGATTGCATCACCTCACGTACCACGGCGGCACTCGCCAGCATTGCGACAGCGGCTTCCGTGCGTGCCAGCATCGCCTTCAGCTGAAGCAGCGCGCTGGACAACGCAGGGTCCGACACGCTCAACTCGCGATCAGCCGCTTCATCTGGATTGCTGGCTGAAGCAAGGCGGAGTTGCAGATCGCCAAGCACATCCTGCGCGCGATCTTGCAGTCGCTTCAGGTTGCGCCGGGCACCGGCGGTGGCCTCACTCAGATCGGGAGCGGCAAATCGAAATTGTTGGCTGCGATAGCTGAAAACTGCAGCGGCCAGGCCCAGACATCCGAGAATGGCAATCCAAAGTGGAAAGGGCTGTGTGGGCGGATCGCCGGCCGCGTCCTTCGCTGGAGTGCCTGGATTCGACAATGAGGCAACGACGAGTTCCGGGGGAGCCTCTTCAATGGTTTTGAACGACAGCGACGTGGTCCAGCCACCGGCATGCTCGTCCGTCGAGGCGGAGGACGACGGAGCCGCGACGGGCTGGAGCGGCTCGAAGGCCTCGTCGGAGCCTGCGTCCGGCGTCATGCGGTATGGCCCGCTGCCCGGCAGCGCGCTGCTCAGCGCCATGACATCGGCGGCGGCATAAGCCGACGGCGCCGTGCCGTCCACGAACCGTGCTCCCACCTCGCGCAGGGGCGCAAATCCTTGCGGCAGTACAATTCTCTCCGTCGGCTTGCGGACCCTCCACGGCAAACACTCGCCATTGCCCGCGGTGTTCCCTTTGCGTTCGGAACAACTCGGTGCATGGCCTGAGGCTTCGATGACATCCCGCACGAGTACGAGGTGACCCTTCGAGACCGACGCATCGCCTGCTGTGGTGCGTCCGATTGCGGCGACCAAGCGGGGCCATGACACGCGGTCGACACCGCAGACGACCTCGAATTTGTGGACGGTGAGCGATCGGCAGTTATTTGAGAACGGGGGATCGCATGTCGTGAACAGGCGCTCTTCACGGTTCCCGGTTACCGCAAAGACACGTTCCGGACCCGGCCGAACGACAAGAGCGCCTTGTTCGATCGCGCACGTATAGGGCATGGCCAGTCGTATGGGCCGATCCGCCGGTGCGGGTCCGTCCATGCTCGCAGCGGGCAGAGCTTGCAGCCCCACCCATGCAATAGCCCAAAGACGAATTCCCCGCCGCACCAGTCATCCCTCCCGCACAACTGCCGGGTACTCTAGTGTCCTGTTTCCCGGTGGACAACGGCACCACTAAGGCAAAACACGGCCATTTGATATGCTCAGAACATGTCCTAAGCTGACTTAAAGATTGGGGTTCTCGCGTCATGTGACTGCCACGATGGGAAGGCACGTGTGACGCCTCCCACGGCGGGGGATCGTCTCGACAAGGGGCAACCTGCCCGCCACTATGGCTGCCGGGATGGCCGCGAGGCAATCGCACGACACTGTTGGCAGCAGAAGTGAAGGAAACAGGTGGTGTCTGCAGTGGCGCACACGATCACTCCGAGCGATGCGCAAGCTCAGCCGAAGACCAGTGCTGCCGGTTCTCCGACCACGACGGTGGCACCTCTTCCGACCGAGCGCTTCATTCCTGTCACGGCGCTGGCGCTGGTCGATCGGCTCACGGTGCCGTCGGCTTGGCCGAACGGCGACCATGAGCCGGCCCGTCGCTTTTTTCGATACCTCGATTTCTGGCGACGCCAGCAGCACAATCGGCGGCTGATGTCTCTGCTGCGAGCCTACGAACCGTTCGATCCCGACAGCGATCTTTTGATCACGCGACAGTACACGCCGGATGAGAAGAGGCGGCTTCAGAAACGCGCCGTTTCGGAGATAAAGCGCATTCTGGAGAGAGCCAATTACGTTGCGATCGATCCGAAGTCAGTCGAAGTCATCTTGACCAAGGACAGCCACTACGGTCTCGACCTGCACGTTGATCTGGGCGTTTTTGAAGAGTGTCTGCTGTACTACCGTGGTGCGTCCAAAAAGCGAGACACGCGCACAAATTATCGCAAGTTCCTTCGCAAGGAAGAATTCGACGTCCCAATCTATCGCCGCCTCGTGCTGCTCTTCAAATTGAAGCCATTCGCCGTCCGCGTGAAGGAGGTGATGGCGGAGAAAAACATCAGCGAGAAGGAGGCAGCAAAGATCGTCACGCGGATGCGCGGCAGTCTTCCGACTGAAGTGAAGGAAGACAATATCTACATCAAGTTGTTCAAGAACATTCCGCGCAATGACCTGGAGATGGTGTTTCCCAACACGCGGGTGCGCTTCCGGCTGTTCGACAAGATCAAGCTGGGTGTCACGGGTGGTGGGGCGGTCGGAATGGGGCTCGTCGGAACAGCGGGCAAAGCTGGCGGCCGGTGGTCTGACGGTGGCCAACCCCATCGCGCTCTTAGGCGCGGTTGCCGGTCTCGGCGGCATCGCGTTCCGCCAGGGCGTCAACTTCATGAACCAGAAGCAGCGCTACATGGTCGTGATGGCGCAGAACCTCTACTTCCACGCCATGGCCGACAATCGCGGCGTGATGATCAAGCTTTCGGAGCGCGGCGCGGAAGAGGATGTGAAGGAAGAAATCCTGCTCTACAGCGTTCTTGCGAAAGAAACGGCCAAGCGGTCGGATCTCAAGCTCATCGATGCCGCCGTCGAGAAGTACCTGGAACCACATTCGATATTCAGGTGGACTTCGATCTGCCCGATGCCTTGGAGCGTCTGATTGCGGACGGGATCGTGCGCGAGGATGCGGACGGGACACTGCATACGCTGCCGCCAATCGAGGCGGCGCGCCACCTCGATGCGAAATGGGACCGGTTCCTCGACGATCTGCCCGACGGCGCGATACAGGAAGGGCTGGAACTGGACGCCGAGGACTTCCCTTTACTGTAAGACTGGCCTCATCTTTAAAACTGGGCTACGCCACCGGGCGATCCCGCCTCGCGCCCGGCACGACCGCCAGCGCCTTTCCCCTTCTTGATGTCAAATGATCGCCCGCAAACTTACCCTTGTCACCGCCGACCGGGATCTCGCGCGCACGCTCGCCGGCGCGATGCAGGATTTCGTGGAGCCGCCGCCGGATGCGCTGACATTGTTCGAAGCGCCGGACGAAGGGTGGCGGATCGAGGCCTACTTCACCGAATTGCCGGAAGCAGACGAGTTGCGAACACTGCTTGCGGATGTGACCGGGGCCGACGTTCCTGCAATTGCTGTGGAAGACGTGCCGCCGCTGAATTGGGTGGCGATCTCACAGGCTGCCCTGCCGCCCGTTATTGCCGGGCGCTTTACGGTTCATGGGTCACATGATCTTGGCCGCGTGGCGCAGGGGCCGAATGCGATCCTCATCGATGCGGGCGAAGCGTTCGGCACGGCGCATCACGCCACGACCTATGGCTGTTTGACCGCGATCGACCGGCTGACGCGGCGGCGGGCGTTCCGCCGTGTCCTCGATTTAGGATGCGGGTCGGGCGTGCTCGCGATCGCCGCTGCGCGCGTGCTGCCCAAGGCCACCGTCATCGCGACCGACATGGATCCGACATCGGTCGATGTGGCGCGGTCGAACATGGCGTCCAACACGGCGCCGGGGCGGATTGCGACGCACGTTGCTACGGGTCTCGCTCATCCGAAACTGAGACGGACGGCAAAGTTCGATTTTGTCATTGCCAACATTCTTGCGGACCCGCTGATGCGGCTGGCGCGGGATATTCGCCGGATCATGTTGCCGCGCGGGAAGCTTGTTCTTTCGGGTATCCTCATCCCGCAGGCACCGGCGGTGATCGCAGCCTTTGCCGCCCAAGGTTTCGCACTGGACCGGCACGACCGGGTGACGGGCTGGTCGACGCTGACGCTGACCCGGCGCTGAGGCGCTTTGTTGCGAAATGCGCCGTGGACGCTTAAACAAGCGACCATGTTCCAGACATTCACTGCTTCCGCCGATCCATCCATCGCCGCGCCGCGCGTTGCGAAGCTCCGCGACCTCATGGCCGCGCAAAAGATCGATGCCTTTCTCGTTCCGCGCGCAGACGAGCATCAGGGCGAGTATGTGCCGCCGTCAGCGGAGCGGCTGCGCTGGCTTACGGGTTTCTCGGGTAGTGCAGGGCTCGCAGCCGTCACCACGAGGCAAGCCGCTCTTTTTGTCGACGGGCGCTATACGATTCAGGCGGCGCAGGAATGTGATGCGGCCCTGTTCGAGTTTCCCGGTATTGCGCGCGCAAAGCTCACCGAATGGCTGACGGCACATTTGGGCAACGGTGCCATCATTGGGTTCGATCCATGGCTGCATACGGCGGGGGAAATCCGGCGGCTGGAGTCGCAACTCAAACCAAAGGGACTGAAGCTCAAGCCCGTGTCGCGCAATCTCGTCGACCGCGCTTGGGGTAAGGAGCGACCGGCGGCGCCGCAGAACCCTGTCATTCTTCATCCACTGAAAAAGGCCGGACGTTCGGCGGAGAAGAAAATTGCGGACGTGCAGAAGCGTCTCGTCAGCGACGGCCAGGCGCATGCGGTGCTGACGCTGCCGGACAGCATTTGCTGGCTGTTCAACATCCGCGGCTCAGATATCGCGCATAATCCCGTGGTGCTCGCCTTTGCCATCGTGCCGGCGAGCGGCAAGCCGGAACTCTTCATCGACGGTGCGAAACTCTCAAAAGAGGTTCGCCGCGACCTGGAGACAATCGCAACGATAGCCGAGCCCGAGGTCCTGAACGCGCGGGTTGCGGAGTTGAAGTCAGCTGGCAAGCCGGTGCGGCTCGATCCCGAGACAGCCGCCTATGCGCTTGCCCGCGGGCTCGGATCAAAAGTGGTCTCCGCGGGGGCCGACCCATGCATCGCGCTGAAAGCGATCAAGAACACGGCGGAAATCGCCGGCTCCCGGAAAGCGCATGTTCGCGATGGTGCCGCGCTCGTGCGCTATCTCGCTTGGCTCGACGGTGCCGCATCCGGCGGGCGGCTCGACGAGATCACGGCCGTCCAAAAGCTCGAAGACATGCGCCGGGCCACGAAACAGCTTCGGGAAATATCGTTCGATACAATTTCGGGATCAGGACCGCACGGCGCCATCGTTCACTATCGCGTGTCGGAGGCGTCTAACCGGCTCCTCGGGAAAGGTGAACTGTTCCTGCTCGATTCAGGTGCGCAGTACGATGACGGGACGACCGACGTCACGCGCACGATCGCGATCGGAGCGCCCTCCGCGGAAATGAAAGAGCGCGCAACGCTCGTACTCAAGGGACATATTGCTGATCGCGACGGCGCGCTTTCCCAAAGGCACGCGCGGGATCGACCTCGATCCGTTCGCGCGGCGTGCGCTCTGGCAGCATGGGCTCGATTACGATCACGGCACAGGACATGGCGTCGGCAGCTATCTGTCGGTGCACGAGGGGCCGCAGTCGATCTCGCGGGCCGGTATGGTGGCGCTCGAACCCGGCATGATCTGCTCGAACGAGCCCGGGTATTACAAAACCGGCGCGTACGGCATTCGCATCGAGAATCTCGTGCTGGTGACGGAGCCCGAGACGCCCGAGGGCGGGGAACGGCCGATGATGGGGTTCGAGACGCTGACGCTTGTGCCGATCGACCGGCGGCTGGTTGCGAAAGATTTGCTCAGCAAGGATGAGCGCGAATGGCTCAACGCCTACCATGCCCGCGTGCGCGCGGTGATCGGTGCGGAGCTTGCGGGCGAGGACGACGTGTTGAAGTGGCTGCATGCGGCAACGCAGCCGATCTGATCATTCCGATCAGCCGCTGACGAGTGCAATCCATTCATCTTCGGTGAGCACCGTCACGCCCAACTCCTGTGCCTTGGTGAGCTTGGACCCGGCATCCGCGCCGGCGACGACATAGTCGGTTTTCTTCGAGACGGAGCCTGCGACTTTCGCACCCAGCCGCTCTGCCTGGGCCTTCGCTTCGTTGCGCGACAGGCGCTCCATTGTGCCGGTAAACACGACCGTTTTTCCGGTCACGGGCGAGGCGACGGCAGCGACGCGTTCATAGGGTTGGACGTCGATCTCTGCCAAAAGCGCATCGACGGCTTCGATGTTGTGCGGTTCGGAGAAAAAGTCGATGAGGGCGTCGACGACCGTCTCGCCAATGCCTTCGATGTTGTCGATGTCGGCGTAGGCCTCGCTGTCCTTGCCGCCTGCAACGGCCGCATCGACCGCCTTGCGGAACTCGAATAACGAGCCGTAGGCTCTGGCGAGATCCTTTGCGGTCTGCTCGCCGATATAGCGAATGCCAAGTGCGTAGAGAAAGCGTTCCAGCCCGATTTTGCGGCGTGCATCGATCGCTGCGAACAGCTTATCGACAGACTTGGCGCCGAAGCCTTTTCGGGTCTTCAGTGGCGCGTTGCTTTTGGCATCGCGCGCTTGCAGCGTAAAGATGTCGGCCGGCGTGCGCAGAAGGCCTTCGTCAAAGAACATTTCGATCTTTTCCTCGCCCAGGCCTTCGATGTCGAATGCCAAGCGGGAGACGAAGTGCTTCAAGCGCTCTTTGGCCTGTGCCGGGCAGATCAGCCCTCCCGTGCAACGGCGAACGACCCCTTGTGATTGGGGGCCGCGCTCGCCTTCTGCATCATCCGCCTCGCGCACGGCATGGCTGCCGCATACGGGACAGGCATGCGGCATGTGGAACGGCTTGGCGTTTGCCGGCCGCTTGTCGACGAGGACCGATACGACCTGCGGAATGACATCTCCCGCGCGCTGAACCACAACCGTATCGCCGACGCGGATATCCTTGCGGGCGATCTCGTCCTCGTTATGCAGCGTGGCGTTGGAGACCACCACGCCGCCGACGGTGACGGGTTCGAGCTTGGCGACGGGGGTCAGCGAGCCGGTGCGGCCGACCTGAATTTCGATGGCGCGGAGGATCGTGGTTGCTTGTTCGGCCGGGAACTTATGGGCGATGGCCCAGCGCGGCGAGCGCGACACAAACCCGAGACGGTCGCGAAGATCGAGGCGGTCGACCTTATAGACGACGCCATCGATATCGTAGCCAAGGGCGGCGCGCTTCTCGCCCATGTCGCGGTAGAACGCGAGCAGGTCGTCCGTGGTCACGCAGCGGCGCGTCAACGGGTTGACCGGCAGTCCCCAGCGATGCATGGCGGCAATCATGCCGTGCTGGGTGTCGGCGGTGAATGCCGACATCTCGCCCCACGCGTAAGCGAAAAAGCGCAGCGGACGGGCGGCGGTGATGGTCGGATCGAGCTGGCGCAGAGAACCGGCGGCTGCGTTGCGCGGGTTGGCAAAGATCTTCCCGCCGGCTGCTGCTTGCATCTCATTCAGCGCTTTGAAGTCGGCGTGGCTCATGTAGATCTCGCCACGGATCTCGGCGACTTCGGGCACGTCCTTGCCGTGCAGCTTGTGCGGGATTTCCTTGATCGTGCGGACATTGTCCGTGACGCGCTCGCCTTCAGCGCCGTCGCCCCGCGTTGCCGCCTCGATCAGCTTGCCGTTCTCGTAGCGAATGGAAATTGACAGCCCGTCGATCTTGGGTTCGGCCGTAAACGCGACGGGATCGCTTTCGCTCAATCCAAGGAAGCGGTGCACGCGGGCGGCGAAATCAATAACGTCTTCGTCGGCGAAGGCATTGCCGAGCGAGAGCATCGGAACGCGGTGGCGGACCTTGCCGAAGGCTCCGACTGCGGCAGCGCCGATGCGCCGCGATGGGCTGTCGTCGCGGATCAGTTCGGGAAAGCGCGATTCAATCGCGTCGTTGCGGCGGCGCAAATCGTCATACTCGGCATCGGAAATTTCCGGTGCGTCTGACTGATAGTAGAGACGGTCGTGATGGGCGATTTCGATCGCGAGCCGTTCGAGTTCGGTCGCTGCTTCTTCAAGCGTCAGAGCTTCGACGGCTTTTGGCGTGATTTTTCTGGCGGTCATGACGGTGCTCGGTCCCGGCGCGGGGACACCGCCCACTGCGCGTCAGCCAGCATTTAGCCGGAGTTGCCGGTGAGCGAAACGCTCTTCCACGCCTTCGAGATCCAGGAGCCTGAGTCTTCGCGCGGGGCGAGGCCATCGGACTGCAGCAGCGCGTAGCTGTCCTTGTACCACTTCGATTGCGGGAAGTTGTAGCCGAGCACGGCTGCCGCGGTCTGGGCTTCTTCCTTGACGCCGAGCGCCATGTACGCCTCGGTGAGACGGGCGAGCGCTTCTTCCACGTGGTTGGTGGTCTGATAATCGGACACGACGGTCTTGAAGCGATTGATGGCGCCGATGTAGTTCTTCCGCTTGAGATAGTAGCGGCCGACTTCCATCTCCTGCGCTGCGAGCGTGTCCTCGCAGATGCGGATCCGATTGTCCGCCATTTCGGCGTAGTTGCTATCCGGATATCGCGTCTTCAGGATCTTGAACTGTTCGAGAGCCTTGCGCGTCGCGCCCTGGTCGCGATTGGCGCCTTTCATGTCATCGAAGTAGGCTGACCCGATGATGTGATGCGCGAATGGCGCATCCTTGGTCCCGGGGTGCATGACCGTATAGCGTTCGGCGGACGCAATGGCTTCGGGGAATTTTCCGGCCTTGTAGTAGGCGTAAGCGGCGAGAACCATCGCGCGCCGGGCTTCCGGCGAATAGGGGTGTGAGCGATCGAGCTCCTCAAACTTCGCGGCGGCTGCTTCGAACTTGCCGGCCGTCATCATCGCATCGGCCTGGGAATACATTTTTTCGGGCGGATCGGAGTTGATCGCACTCGTGGCGTCGATCGACGATGCGCAGCCGCCGAGGAGCGCGGCAGCGAACCCAAAGACCAGACCAGCCAGCAATCGGAAGCGTGTGCTCTTCTGCATTCTTTATCCGTGCTCTCGCCCCCGCCAGCGCCTTACAAGCGGGGCGCCCGCGCACCCGAATCCGCGCCTGCGTTGCTTTTCCAGATAGCACACGAGGTCCCGCCGCAGAACCGCTGAACTCATCCAGCCCACACGAGATCGTGGCCTCAGATTATGTTTCTTGTGGGGCCAGAAAAGCTGAGGGGCCTGCAAGCCAACGCCGCAAGCCCCTCATATTTTTGTATTTTCCGCGTTGGCTTACTCGCCGACGGCGAAAGCCTGCGGCATGTCGAAAATGCGCGGCGTGAGTTCGCGGACGCGGGGCGACTGCACGATGGTCCAGGCCGACTTGTCTTCAAGCAGGGCCTTCAGGACCAGTGAATTCAAACGGTGGCCACCCCGCACGGACCGGTAAGCTCCGAGCAGAGGCAATCCGGAAAGGCTCAGATCGCCGACGGCATCCAGCATCTTGTGACGCACGAACTCCAGCGGATCGCGGAGGCCTTCGCGGTTCATGATGCGATCATCGCCAATGGCGACAGTGTTGGTGAGATTGGCGCCCAGTGCCAGGCCGGCCTTCCAGAGGCGCTCGACATCGGACATGAAGCCGAACGTGCGTGCGCGGGAAAGCTCATTGCGGAAGATGCCGGGGCTCATCTCGAATGCGAGACGCTGGCGGCCGATGAGAGGAGTGTCGAAGTCGATCTCGACGTCGAGGTGGAACCCAGAATGAGGGGCAATCTCACCCCAGCAGCCGCCTTCTTCTACCCGGATCGGCTTGAGGACTTTGATGAAGCGGCGGGGCGCGTTGAGTTCGCGCAGACCGGCTTCGTCGATGGCTTCAACGAACGGCACTGAGCTGCCGTCCATGATGGGGACTTCTTTGCTGTCGATTTCGATGATGCAGTTGTCGACAGAGAGGCCGCGCAACGCCGCCAGAAGATGTTCGACTGTGGAGACCGTGACACCCGTTTCATCACCGATGACGGTGCAAAGGGTCAGGTTTTTGACGTTGGAAACGTGTGCCGGTATCTCGGCGATGGTGCGACCACGTTTTGTAACAACAAAGAGTAGTCCAGTATCGACTTCAGCAGGATGGAGCGTAACGGATACAGGTGCCCCACTGTGAACTCCAGTTCCCCTGAGTTCGATCTCGCGGGCGATCGTGGTTTGTCGAGCGCCGATAAATCGATTCGACATGCTGCGCCGTCCCTCGCATATCCCAGGCAGCCAACCCGCTTGCTAAAGCCGGTGTCTGCCCCCCCAGATTTCTCTTCGTCCCACCTACTCCCTGTCTCGGCTGCGCTTCTGATTGGCGCTTGTCGAGACCCCTGAGGCGGGGCGGATCAAAATCACATCCTCAGTGACGATAGCTGTCGCTTCCTGGTGTCACAAATCACGCTTTCTTACGTTCTGTTACTAATTGGAAAGACTTACGTAAGAACATATTTTGCAGACGATTTTTTAGCCGGTGCTCAGCGCCGAGACCTGGTGAAAAACACCGGTAATTCGGGCTTTTCTTGCCGCTGCTGCTCATCATTTGACCAGCCTGCACGTCGGCTCTGCGGTTCGACTCCTACGGCGTAGGAACGGTCGGATGGCGGCCCATTTTGTTGCGCCGTTGCCGGTTGTTCCCGGTGCGGTGGATGCGAATCACCTTCGTGCTTTCCGCGCCCGGTGAGTCGCTCGAAGAAGCCGCGTTTCTTCGGCTGAGCCTCCGCTCGGGCCGGGGCAGAACCATAGCTCGGCGGACGTGCCGCGTCGCGCTGCATTTTAGCGTGGTAGTCGCGCTGACCGACAGCTGGGAATTCATCCAGGTCGGGGATGCGCCGGGTTGATCGCCGGATCGGAGCGGGCGGGGCCGGCGCAAAGTCGTCCTGAGGTGCCGCCGGCCGGGAATCCGTTGTGTATTCGATGGGCGGCGCGAAGCCCCCGGCAACCGAAGCCGGCGGCAAATCGGTGATCTCGACGTCGTCGGAGTTGTGCCAGCTCGGCCCCGGTGCCGCTTGCTGCATTGATGGTGCCGGTGCGGGCGGCACGCGCGACAGTTCCTCAAACGCGCTCGACCTGTGGAGGGCCTCGGCGATACTTGCTGCTGCAGCCTGTGTTGACGGGGCGACTTGCGGACTGGGCGAGGTGGTCGGGATCGCCATTGCCGGCCGCGGCATCATTTGCGCGGGCACGGCTAAGCGATCCATTCCCGATGCGACGATCGACACACGAACCCGATCGCCGAGCGTGGGATCGAAGGTGGCGCCGACGATGATGTTGGCTTCCGGGTCCACTTCCTGGCGCACGCGGGTGGCTGCCTCGTCGACTTCATACAGCGTGAGATCGGCGCCGCCCGTGATCGAGAGCAGCAGGCCCTTCGCGCCGGCGAGTGATACATCGTCGAGCAGCGGGTTGGTGATCGCCTCTTCGGCGGCGCGGACGGCGCGGCCATCACCGGACGCTTCGCCCGTTCCCATCATGGCGCTCCCCATGCCACTCATCACGGTGCGCACATCGGCGAAGTCCAGATTGATCAGGCCTTCCTTGACGATGAGGTCCACGATGCAAGCGACGCCGGAATAGAGCACCTGGTCGGCAAGGACGAAGGCTTCGGCAAAGGTCGTGCGTTCGCTTGCGATCCGGAACAGATTCTGGTTCGGAATGACGATCAACGTATCGACATGCGATTTCAGTTCGGCAATGCCGGCTTCCGCGATGCGCATGCGGCGCGAGCCTTCGAACTGGAAGGGCTTCGTGACGACGGCGACGGTGAGAATATTCTGCTCTTTGGCTGCACGGGCGATAACGGCGGCGGCCCCGGTGCCAGTGCCACCGCCCATGCCGGCGGCAACGAAGACCATGTGTGATCCGGCGACGAGTTCGCGGATTTCATCGAGTGTTTCGATGGCGGCGGCCTCGCCGATGTCGGGACGCGACCCGGCACCCAGGCCTTCCGTGAGCTTGGCTCCCAACTGAATCTTGTGTGGGGCATGGGACGCCACGAGAGACTGCGCGTCCGTGTTGGCCACCACGAAGTCAACGCCCTCCAAGTTGGCGTCGATCATGTTGTTGATCGCGTTGCAGCCTGCACCTCCGACACCGATGACGGTGATGCGGGGCTTCAGGTCCATGATGTTCGGCGGCAGGTTTGCGCTCATTTGGCCCTCAGACTGACAGAAGGAACGTGCGGGGGCCGGTTATCTTCCCCCGTACTTGCCTTCTCTAGAACCCGTCCTTCAGCCACTGCCCGATCCGGCCCACGTAGCCGCGGGGCGCATCTATGCCCAGGGCTCCCGGCAGATCGACGGCCGCGCTTTCAGCGACGGCACGCAACACACCAACGGCACCGGCGAACGCCGCCGATGAATAAAGGGGAGGCAGGCCCGAAATGGTCTGGGGCCTACCCTCGCGCACGGGCCGCCTGAACACGCCTTCTGCGAAGGATTGCAGTCCGGAAATCTCGCTGCCGCCACCGCAGAGAACAATTCGCGCGGCCGTTCCATCGAGAAGCCCGGCGCTCGCCAATTGATCGCGAACGAGGTGTAGCAGTTGGGCCATGCGCGACTGGATGATCCGGGCCAGATCAGCCTTGGTCGATCTCTGCTCAAGCCCCTCGCCGACGCCGGTTATGGCGTAAGTGAAGACATCGTGCTGATCCGACTGCGCATTCAGCACTGTGCCATAAAGCGTTTTGATTTGCTCGGCTTCTTCAAGTGGCGTGCGCAACGCATGCACAATATCCATTGTGACATGTCCGCCGCCGATGGGCAGTGGTGCGGGCAAAGATCGCGCGACCGTCCTGGAACATGGCAACACCAGTTACGGCGGCCCCGATATCGATCGTGACGATGCCATGTCGGCGCTCGTCTTCGGTGGTCACGGCGAGCGCGCTGGCGATCGGTCCTGGCACCAGCCGATGCGCGGCGAGGTAGCAGCGCCCGATCGTTCGGGTGAGATTGACCACGGGCTGTGCATCGGCCGTGACGACGAAGTGATGGGCTGCGATGCGATCGGGCCTGGTTCCAACTGGATCAGCGACCAGAGGACCGCCATCGAGGGAATAGCCCCAGGTATCGAGTTGTAGGATCTGCCGGCCGTCCTTGGTGGCATGGGCCCTTCCAGCGGCGGCGACGCGGTCGACGGTTTGCTGCGCGACTAATCCATGTTCAACTGGCGCTGCCGCGGCGAAGGTGCGCGATGCTATCGGCCCCCCGTTGAGGAGGAGGTCGATCCGCTCCAGCTGAACGCCGGCCATGTCTTCCGCTTGAGCAATTGCGAAACGGATGGCGCTTTCGGCGGCGGCAAGATCAACGACAACTCCGGATTTAATGCCCAGAGACGGGGCCAGTCCGACACCTACGATGCGTGCCGGGCGGCCCTCAGCATCGAGGGTCGCGATCAGGCAGACCGTCTTGAAGCTGCCAGCGTCAAGGACAGCGGCAAAGCGGCCGGATCGGGCGGGGCGAAGCGTTGCAGCGCTCATGCTCGTTTCACCCTCCCCTGTCGGGCGCGGCGGCGGGCGCGCGAATGGCGATTTTCGACTGTGAGCGCAGGTCGATGATCTGCGCGCGGGTGTCGAGTTGTGCCGCCAGTTGAGGTTCGTTCGCCAAACGGGCGAGCGCGGAGACTTCACCATCGGACGGCAGGTGGATCTGACCTCCGCTTGCCAGATCGAGCGTCCAGCGGCGATCGCCCAACCGGCGCGCGCGGACCACCTTCGACTTCAGCGCTGGATGCCGGCCGAGTGCTGTGAGGAGCTGCGCGGCCGTCTCGTTGGCCCCGTCACCTGCAATGCGTGGCAAATCGAGAATGGCGTCGGCCTTTATGGGGCCGAGTTGGCGGCCCGTCACGTCGATCAGTTCTGCGCTCTGTCCGCGTTCCCAGATGGCGAACGGCTTGCGCTCCGTCACCCGGATCGCGAGTTGTCCCGGCCAGACGCGGGATATCTCCACCGATTGCACCCACGGCAGCCGCTCGAAACGCTTGCGAATGACCGGCGCATCGAAGCTCACCAGTGAACGGGCCGATTTCAAATCAAGCGCGTCGAATAGATCGGCGTCGGGCGTAAAGCGATGACCGGTCAGTGAAACCTGTTCGATGCCGAAGCCCAGCCAAGTCGCCAGCCGATCTCGATCGAGGTTGCCGGAGGTTATGGGCGGCAAACGCTCCTGCGGCCGATAGAGCGACGCAGGTGAGGCCGACCAGCAGCCGGATCGGCGCGCGGCGCTTCTCGCGCAGGGCAGATCTTGCTGGCGGCTGAGACCGGTCTGGATCGTAGGCGTGGCCGAAATGGAAGGTCGATGAGGGGCGGCGGGGCGTGGAGGTTTGAGGGCTTTGCGCGTTGTGCGCCAGCCACGTTCGGTTCAGCTCTGCCCCTACCTCTGGCAACTCGCGTCCTCGGTGATCCATCTGACGAGTTCTCCGAAGCTCCAGCCGGCATGACCAGCCAGTTCCGGAACCAGCGACGTGCCCGTCATGCCCGGCTGGGTGTTGACTTCGAGGCAAATGAGTTCGCCCGAACCACCCGGCGTGTCGTCGTAGCGGAAGTCGGCGCGCGAGACGCCCCGGCACCCCAGCGCGTGATGCGCCGCTCCCGTGTATTTCCGGACCAACTGGTAAACATCCGGTAAAACTTTGGCCGGAAGCTCGTGGATGGAGCCACCGGGGGCGTATTTCGCTTCAAAGTCGTAGAAGACGAGGCCGTCTTTCGGTTTGATCTCGATGACGTCGGTGACGAAGCCGCCGATGACGGCGCAGGTGAGTTCGCGGCCGGCGATGTAGCGCTCAATCATCACGATGTCGTCCGGCTTGCCGCCGGAGAGGATTGCCGCCGCCCACTCGTTGTTGCCGGGGCGGATGATCAAGACGCCGACGCTCGAGCCTTCATCGACAGGTTTGACGACGTAAGGGGGCGGGAGCGCGTGGACGCTGGCGGCCTCAGCACGGGTGAGGATGCGTGCCTCAGCGACCGGCACGCCTGCCGGTTTCATGACCGCCTTGGCGCGCTCCTTGTGCATGGCAAGCGCAGACGCGAGCACGCCTGAGTGGGTGTAGGGGATCTCGAGGCATTCGAGGATGCCTTGGATGCAGCCGTCTTCGCCAAAGCGGCCGTGCAGCGCGTTGAAGGCGACGTCGGGCTTCAGGGCAGACAAGGTCGCTGAGATGTTGCGATCGACATCCACGCGCGTGACGCGATAGCCCTCGCCTTCCAGCGCGTCGGCGACGGCGGCGCCCGATCTCAGGCTCACGGGGCGCTCCGCCGACCAACCGCCCATCAGGACGGCGACGTGTTCGCGGGTGCGCACAGGCGCGGTGCCCAGTGTCATGATGCGTTCTCTTGCAGGGCTAGCGCTTCACCCGTCGGGCGGCCGTCCTTGGGTTCACCGAGGCGGATGATCTCCCATTCAAGTGCCACGCCGGATGTGGCTTTCACGCGGGCTCGAACCGTTTCGCCGAGGGTTTCGACGTCCTCGCCTGACGCCTTCTGGTCGTTAATGAGGAAGTTGCAGTGCATTTCGGAAACCTTCGCGCCGCCCACGCGGAGGCCACGGCAGCCGGCGCCGTCGACGAGTTTCCAGGCACTGTTGCCGGGCGGGTTCTTGAACGTGGAGCCGCCGGTGCGTTCGCGGACAGGCTGGTTCTTCTCGCGATAGTCGGCGACCTCATCCATCTCTTTTTGGATCTCGTCGGGGTCGCCGAGCTTACCTTCGTAGGTTGCTTGCGTGAAGATCCAATCGTCAGGAATGCCGCAATGGCGATACGTGAACTTCATGTCGGCGAGCGACAGGACGTAGATGTTGCCGTTGCGATCGACCGCGCGGGCTGAGAACAGCACGTCCTTGGTTTCGGTGCCGTGCGCCCCGGCGTTCATGCGCAAGGCACCGCCGATGGAGCCAGGGATCCCGCGATAAAACGATAGGCCAGCGATGCCGGCTTCTGCCGCGGCGCGTGCGACTTTCACGTCAGGAACGGCTGTGCCGGCGGTAAGCCGCGTGCCGTCCGTCGTGATCTCGTTGAAGCCACGGCCTAGCCGGATGACCACGCCAGGCACGCCGCCGTCGCGGACAAGCAAATTCGAGCCAAGACCCACGACGAAAACGGGCACATCGGTGCCGATGTTTTTCAGGAAGTAGGCGAGATCAGCTTCATCGGCAGGAGCGAAGAGAACTTGTGCGGGCCCACCGACGCGGAACCACGTGATCTCCGAGAGCGGTGCGTTGGCGGTGAGGCGGCCGCGCAGCTCCGGCATGCGGGCCTTCAGATCGCCGGTGATATCGGGAAAACTCATCGGTTGGGGCCTTGCGGAGCGCGCTTATTCGGCGGCTTGGGCGGAGAGCCACTGCGGAAGGCTGGCCGCCCATTCGGTAGAGGTGCCGGCACCGAGGCAGACGACCATATCGCCGGGGCGGCCATAACGGCGCAGCAGCGGAACGATGTCGGCGGGGTGGTCGACGGATGTGACGGCGCGGTGGCCGGTTGCCCGGATGCCTTCGGCGAGCGTGTGTTGGTCGATGCCCTCGATCGGCGTTTCGCCGGCGGAGTAGAGCGGCGCTACGATGACGCTGTCAGCCTCGCTGAAGCACGCAGAGAATTCGCCGAAGAGGTCGCGCACGCGCGTGTAGCGGTGGGGTTCGCAGACGGCGATGACGCGCCCCTTTGAACCGGCTCGGGCGGCCTGGAGGACGGCGGCGATTTCGATCGGATGGTGGCCGTAGTCGTCGTAAATCTGAATGCCGTTCCATTGGCCCGTCGGCTGGAAGCGGCGCTTGACGCCCGAGAACTCAGCGAGGCCGGCGCGGATGATGTCGTCGGCAATGCCGGCTTCGGCGGCAACGGCGATGGCGGCGAGTGCGTTCAGAGCGTTGTGGTGGCCGGGAACGGGGACCTGCCAGCCGGATATGGTGCGGGCGCCACCCGCCACGCGCGAGGACAGTTGAGCGTCGAAGATCGTCGTGAAGCCGTCCTGATGCGATCCCATGAGCTGCAAATCAGCGCCTTCCGAGACGCCATAGGTCAGCAGGCGGCGGCCATCACGACGCAGATCGAGGCGCTCGACCATCTCGCGCACGACCGGATGATCGATGCAGGTGACGGCGAGGCCATAGAAGGGGATGTTGCGATAGAATGCGGCGTATTCCGCGTGCATGTTTTCGACGGACTTGAAGTAGTCGAGGTGCTCTGGATCAATGTTGGTGACAATGCCGATTTCGGTCGGGAGGCGCACGAAAGTGCCATCGCTCTCGTCCGCCTCGACGATCATCCACTGGCCCTTGCCGAGGCGCGCGTTCGAGCCCCAGGCGTTGATAATGCCGCCCGTGATTACCGTGGGATCGGTGCCGGCCTTCTCGAAAATGGTGGAGACGAGCGATGTCGTCGTGGTTTTGCCGTGGGTGCCGGTGACGGAGATCGTTGAATAGAGGCGCATCAGCTCAGCCAGCGCTTCAGCGCGGCGGATGATGGTGAGGCCTTTGCTCCGGGCCGCTTCAAGCTCCGGATTGCCGGACTTCACGGCGGTGGAAATGATGACGTTCTTGGCGCCAATCAGGTTCACGGTGTCATGACCGATGAAAACCCGCACGCCTTTAGCGCGCAAGCGGCGGACGTTGGCGCTTTCCTTCTGATCGCTGCCCTGGACGGCAAACCCCTTCGCAAGCAGGATCTCGGCGATGGCGCTCATGCCGATGCCGCCAATGCCGATGATGTGGAACGTGCCTGCGTCGCGGGGTATCTGCATCGCGTTGTCTATCGTCCCGTCAAACGTTGCATGACCTCAATCGGGCATCAGGATGCCCGGGCGGATGTCGGCGCGGTGGCCGTCGCGGACCCCGCAAGCTCTTCCACTAGGGATGCCAGCCGAACAACGGCGTCCGGACGGCCCTGCTTCCTTGCACACTCTGCTGCTTCGCGGAGCGCGGCGCCACTCTCCATGAGCCGCGCGATCTCGTCGGCAAGCCTTTCCGGGCTCAGTGTCTTCTGTTCGATACACCAAGCGCCGCCCGATTCGGCAAGTCGGGTTGCATTTTGCAACTGATCGTTGTCGAGGGAATGGGGCAACGGCACCAATATGGATGGACGGCCGATAACGGTTAATTCCGCAACCGATGAAGCTCCGGCCCGGCCTACGACGAGATGGCTGGCTGCCATTCGGGCGGGCAGATCCTTGAAGAAGGGCGCTATTTCAGAGGTTATTCCGGCCTCGGCATATGCTGTTTGCACCCGGACGACGTCTTCCTCGCGGGCTTGTTGAACGACGTTTAATCGCGATTTCAAGGCGGGAGGCAGACGTGCGAGTGCCGGCGGGACGGCGTCGGAAAAGTAGCGGGCGCCCTGGCTGCCGCCAAACACCAGTAGATTAAACAGGCCGTTCGGCTCCAACGGCGGATAACCCATCGCAGCCGCTTCGAGGACGATGCCGCGGACCGGATTGCCGGTGAAACGGGCTTTGGCGAGCAGCGAGCCCTCCAGAAACTTCGTCGTCTCGAACGAGGTGGCGATGGCATTGACGCGGCGGGCCAGCATCTTGTTGGCGCGGCCAAGCACGGCGTTCTGCTCGTGCAGCATGGTCGGAATGCCGAGCTGGCGGGCGGCGAGCAGCGGCGGAAAGGTGGGATAACCGCCAAATCCCACCACCACGAGGGGGCGCACAGCCTTCATCAGCTTGCGGGCGGCAACGATGCCTTTCGCCAGCGCTAGGCCTGTCTTCGCAACCGCGACGGGTGATTTAGAGGCGAGCGTCGCTGATGGAACCTGATGCACAGCACGCGCTGGAAAGCCGGTGCCGTAGCGGTCTCCGCGCATATCCGTCACCAGATCAATCGTATAGCCGCGGCGACCCAACTCCTCGGCCAACGCGAACGCCGGAAACAAGTGTCCTCCGGTGCCCCCGGCGGCCAGCATGACGGTTCGATTCCGGTCCATGATTTGGCTTCTCTCCCCAACCGGATGCTCTTGTCAGCCAAACGCGGCCGTTTCTGGTCCGGTTGTCGTCCGGTTACACCGTCCTTTCAAGAGACGCGGCGCCGCGTGAGGGCCAGCAGCATTCCGAGCGTCACCGAAATTGCGAGCGTAGAGGAGCCGCCGGCAGACAGGTAGGGCAGCGTGATGCCCTTCGCGGGGAGGAGGCCGACGTTGACGCCCATGTTGAAGAGCGCTTGGAGGCCGAACACCAGGGCGAGGCCGATGATGCCCAACTTCACTGACAAGTCGGGTTCCTGGCCAGCCCGGTAGAGAGCGCGGAGCACGATAAAGGCGAAGAGCATGACGATGGCGAGGCAGGCGACGGCGCCGTACTCCTCCGCAATGACCGCGAAGATGAAATCCGTATGAGCATCGGGCAAGGAGGTCTTGATGGTGCCTTCGCCCGGTCCTCGGCCGAAAAATCCACCTTGTGCGAAGGATTGCAAGGCGCGGTCGATCTGGCTGTTGTCGCCGGGGGCGGGATCGAGAAAGCGATCGATCCGCGCCTCGACGTGAGGGAAGGTGAAGTATGCGCCGATGATGGCTGCGAGGCCCAGCGCAACGATGGCGGCCGCGTAAATCAGGGGCTGGCCGGAGACGAAGAAGAGCGCGCCCCATACGAGGCTCAAGAGCAACGTCTGGCCGACATCGGGTTGCATGACCAGAAACGACGCGACGAGCGCGTACAGACCGATAGCGAACCACAGGCCCGGCATCTCCGGCCGCTTTCGCGCTTCTGCGAGAAGCCAGGCCGAGATGACGACGAACGCGGGCTTCAGGAATTCGGATGGTTGAACCGAGTGGCCGCCGATCGAGAGCCAGCGACGGGCGCCATTGATCTCGCGTCCGGTCAGATGGACGACAATAAGCCCGGCGATTGCGACGGACAGCACAGCAAGCGCGACCCGGCGCGTCTCACGTGTGGTCAGGAACGAAAGCACGACGACGATCAACGCGCCCAGCGCAGAGAAGAAGACGTGGCGCTCGACGAAGTAATACGCAGGCAGGCCCTTTTTGAGGGCCACTGACGGACTGGCAGCCAACGAAAAAACAAGGCCGGCGCCGATCAGGATGAAGATTGCGATCAGCAGCACATGATCGACGGTGAACCACCAGCCTGCCAGACGGCTGCGGTCTTCACGGGAGAAACTCATGGTCCGGTGCGGCGCGCGATTTCCTCGGCGACGAGCCGCCGGAAATGCTCACCCCGCTCCTCGAAATTTTTGTACTGGTCGTAAGAAGCGCAGGCGGGAGACAGGAGGACAACGCTTTCTTCTGCGCCGGAGGCGATAGCGTCGTGCGTGGCCTTGGCGACCGCCACGTCCATCGTCTCGCAGGAACTCATAGGGGACTTCACCGCCGAGGGTGGCCGCGAACGATCCTGTTGCGGCACCGATGAGGTAGGCTTTGGTGATGCGCGAAAAGTAGGGACGCAGGGTGTCGATGCCGCCATCCTTGGCCTTGCCACCCAGTATGATGTGGATACCGCGCGGCCAGGTGGCGAGCGCTTTTTCGGTGCTCTCGGCGTTCGTCGCCTTGCTGTCGTTGATGAAGAGCGTGGAGCCCAAGCGACCAATCTGCTCTAAGCGGTGCGCAAGCCCCGGATAGGTCAGCATGTGCGGTACAATCTCGTCGTCCCGCAAACCGGCAAGACGGAGCGCCCCATAAGCCGCGCAGGCATTCTCGCCGTTGTGACGGCCACGCAACGCTGCAACACCGGCCAAATCTGCGACCGGCTCCTTCCGAAAAAAGACAGTCGAACCCGAGAAGACGATGTCAGCCGTATCGCGTGTGGAGGCCGTGAGGATCTCCTTGCCGGCCGAGCGGTATTTCTCCGCGATGGCCCTGGTCCAGTCGTCGTCAATGACGACCGTGGCTTTGTCGGCGCCTGCAATGAGGCGTTCCTTGACGCCGGCGTAGTTTGCAATCGTGCCGTGGCGGTCGAGGTGATCCGGCGTGACGTTCAAGAGCACGCCCACGCTCGGTCTGATCGTGGGCGCTAGATCGATCTGAAAGGATGAGCATTCGACCACGTAGACACGGTCGAGCGTCAGCGGATCGAGGGTGAGAACGGCGCGACCGATGTTACCGCCGAGTTGCACGTCGCGGCCGGCTTGCCTGAGGATGTGGGCAATGAGGGCGGTGGTGGTCGATTTTCCGTTGGTGCCGGTGATGGCGATAAATGGCGCTTCCGGACACATGCTCGCGCGTTCGCGGCAGAAGAGTTCGATGTCGCCGATCACTTCGACGCCGGCGGCTTCTGCCTTCTGCACCGTCCAGTGCGGTTCCGGATGAGTAAGGGGTACGCCGGGCGCGAGAATGAGGGCGGCAAATCGCGCCCAGTCCTCCCGGAAGAGATCGACGAGCGGAATGCCCGCCTTATCTGCGCCACTGCGCCCGGCCTCGCTGTCGTCCCAGGCGGCCACTCGAGCGCCGCCCGCAATCAAGGCGAGAGCGGTTGCGTTGCCCGATGAACCAAGGCCGAACACCGCCACATCGAGACCGGAAAATGTGGTGATCGGGATCATCGGGTCGGTCCGCTCAGCGCAGTTTCAGAGTGGCGAGACCAACGAGGGCGAGGATGACGGAGATGATCCAGAAGCGCACGACCACGGTGCTCTCCTGCCAGCCCTTTTGCTCGTAATGGTGATGCAGTGGCGCCATTCGAAAAACCCGCTTGCCCGTCATTTTGAATGACACAACTTGGATAACGACAGACAGCGTTTCGAGGACGAAGAGACCGCCGACGATGGCGAGTACAATTTCATGCTTAGTCGCGACCGCGATGGCGCCCAGCGCCCCGCCGAGCGCCAACGAACCGGTGTCGCCCATGAAAATCATGGCCGGCGGGGCGTTGAACCAGAGGAAGCCTAGCCCTGCGCCGATGAGTGCGCCGCAAATGACGGCGAGTTCGGCGGTGCCGGCGACATAGTGGATCTGGAGGTGGGTTGCGAACTTTTCCGAGCCGATGAGATAGGCGATGAGGCCGAACGTGGCCGCCGCGATCATGACCGGAACGATGGCCAGGCCGTCCAGGCCATCGGTGAGGTTGACCGCATTACCGGCACCGGCGATGACGAGCATTCCGGCGAGAAGAAACAAAGGGCCGAGATAGATCAGCGTGTCCTTGAAGAACGGCACGGCCAGCTGTCCTGCAAGAGCGGGGGCCGACAACTGCATGATGCCCCAGGCGGCAGCGGCGGCGACGATCAATTCCAGCCCGAGCCGCGCCTTGCCGCCGAATCCGCTGGCGTGCTGCCTTGTGACCTTCAGGTAGTCGTCGTAGAAGCCGATGGCCCCATACGCGAGCGTGACGCCGAGCACGATCCAGACGTAGAGGTTCGACCAGTCGGACCACATCAATGTGGAGAACGTGACGCTGGCCAAAATCATCAGGCCGCCCATGGTGGGCGTGCCGCGCTTGGCCAGATGCGTTTGGGGGCCGTCATCGCGAATCGGCTGGCCCTTGCCCTGCTTCAAGCGGAGCAAATCGATGATGGCGGGGCCAAACAGCATCACGAACAGGAGCGCGGTGAAGATCGCGCCGCCAGTCCGAAACGTGATGTAGCGGAAGACGTTGAGCAGACCGATCTGGTCGCTGAATTGCCCCAGCTCAAAGAGCATGCTTCATGTCTCCCCCGTGCGCCCCACGCCGCCGAACCCAGCGGCGGCGGAATTCTTACCCTACTCCCGGGGACCTGTCCGATTGAACTTGGCCAGCATGGCTGCCACGAGCAATCCCATTTTTGATCCGTTCGAGCCCTTGACCATGACCGCGTCACCCGGCTTGAGCGCGACCATGAGTAATGGCTCGAGTTCGGCCGAGGTGTGGGCCCAACCTCCCCGTCGGGCTCCGGAAACCCGTTCGTAGAGACGCGCCATATGCGATCCCGCGGCGAACACGAGATCGACACCGGCTGAATCGATCGCATCCCAGAGATCGGCGTGCATCGCCGGGGCGTCGGGCCCCAGTTCAAGCATGTCGCCGAGGACGGCAATACGGCGCGGATAGTCGCTGCGCGGCAGCGCGGGGAGCACGGCCAATGCCGCGCGCATCGACGCAGGGTTGGCGTTGTAGCTCTCGTCGATCAAAAGGAGTTCGCCGGAGCCTATGATCAGGCGCGTGCGTGAACCACGGCCGGGCGGCGGTGCGAATTCTGCAAGTGCAGCAAGGCCCTTTGCCGGGTCGGCTCCTGCGGCATCGAGGGCAGCCGTCACAAACAGCGCATTCGTCACCATGTGCATGCCGACGGTGCCGATGAGGAAAGGAAGTTTGCCGCGGCTACCGGCGCGGATTACTTCTCCCTCGCTGGTGGTCGCACTCATGCGGCAGCCGGACAATGCAACCACGTCGTCGGCCCCGAACGTGGCAATGGCTTCAGCAGCGCTAAGGTCTTTGGTGACGCCGGTCACGTGAACTTTGCGTGCCCGCGCGGCAGCGAGCAGACGGGCGGCGTGACGGTTGTCGAGATTGATGAGCGCCGCACCGGAGGGTTCCAGACCAAGGAAGATCTCGGCTTTCGCATCCGCGATCCCTTCCTCGTTGGCGAAGTTTTCAATGTGCGCATTCTCGACGGTGGTGACGATTGCGATGTGCGGACGGACCATCGCCGTCAGCGGCGTGATCTCGCCCGCATGGTTCATGCCGATTTCAAAGACGGCATAGCGGGTATCCGCCGGCATGCGGGCGAGTGTCAGAGGGACTCCCCAGTGATTGTTGTACGATTTCTCAGAAGCGTGCGTGGCCCCGAGCGCGGAGAACGCCAGCCGGAGCATCTCTTTGGTCGTCGTTTTGCCGACGCTGCCGGTCACGGCGATGACACGGGCATCGGAGGCGAGGCGTGCGCGGGCAGCGCGGCCGATGTTTTCCAGCGCTCGCAGCGGATCACTCGTGCGGATCAGCGCGCCATCGTCGTTTTTTCGCACATACTCTAACGTTACGATGGCAGCGACTGCGCCTTTGGCAAACGCCGCGGCGACAAAGTCATGGCCATCGCGCTGATCCTTCAGCGCGACGAAGACATCGCCGGGCTCGAGCGTGCGGGTGTCGATCGAAAAGCCGGTGATGGCGTCGCTCGAATGTCCCTCAGCGGTTGCGCCTGCGGCCTTTACGAGTTCGTCGAATGACCAAAGTGGCTGCGTCGTCATGGGACTCCCAGCGCCTCCGCCAGCACGTCGTGGTCGGAGAACGGCAAAACCGTGTCTCCAACGATCTGGCCGGTTTCATGGCCTTTGCCCGCGACGAGCACAACGTCACCCGGCTGCATCATGGCGACAGCCGAGCGGATCGCTTCCGCCCGATCTCCGATCTCTTTGGCGCCTTCTGCACCGACCAGCACTTCGGCGCGGATCGCGGCGGCCGTTTCAGTCCGTGGATTGTCGTCCGTCACGATCACGACATCGGATCTCTCGACTGCAATGCGACCCATGATCGGGCGCTTGCCGCGGTCGCGGTCACCGCCACACCCAAAAACGCAGATGAGGCGGCCGGTGGCGAAGGGCCGGCAGGCGTCAAGGGCAGCGGCGAGTGCTTCCGGCTTATGAGCGTAGTCGACCACGCCGAGGCCGCCATTTCTGCGACCGATGATTTCAAGGCGGCCCTTGACGCCTCTCAGTGCGGACAGTGCCGCAAAAACGCGCTCTGCATCCTCGCCCGTTGCCATCGCAAGTGCGGCGGCAACGAGTGCATTCTCCACCTGATAGCCGCCGACGAGCGGGAGTTCGACGGTTGTTTTTTTTCCCTTGGCTTCGAGAGTGAGCCGCTGAGCAAACCCGGTGGGTTCGGCGGAGACGAGCTTGATCGTTTCGCCGCTGCGACCGACGGTCAGAACCGGACGGCCTGTTCGGCGCGCGATCGCCTCTGCCTCGGCTGCATATGCGCCATCGCGATTGATAACGGCAGGCCTGTCGGGGGGCAGCAGGTTTTCGAACAGCCGCATTTTGGCGGCGAAGTAGTCTTCCACTGTGGGATGGTAGTCCATGTGGTCGCGGCCGAGATTCGTGAAGGCCGCGGCCTCGATGCGAACGCCGTCGAGGCGATGCTGGTCGAGGCCGTGTGATGACGCTTCCATGGCAAGATGCGTGGTGCCTTCGGTTGCGAGTGCGGCCAGCGTCTTGTGCAGCGTGACGGGATCGGGTGTCGTGAGCGAGCCGTAAACGGTCGCCTTGGGGGAGACGACACCGATCGTGCCAAGCGAAGCCGCTTGATGACCGCAGGCGGCGAAGATCTGGCGCGTGAATTCAGCAACCGATGTTTTGCCGCTCGTGCCCGTGATGGCCACAACCGTTGCCGGCTGCCCGACATAAACGCGTGAGGCGAGCACGGCGAGCGTAAGGCGTGGGTCGGGTACACGCAGTACCGGGATGGCCACTCCGGCGGGCACGTCTGCGGTCTGCGCGACGAAGGCTGCTACTGCTCCCTTGGCCTCGGCATCGGCGATGAAGCGCCCGCCATCGGCTTTCGTACCGGGAATCGCGACGAACACGTCACCCGGTCCCACGACGCGACTGTCTGCGGTGACACCTGTCACCCACAGGTCAGCGACATGCGCAGGGATAGCCACGAGATCGGCAGCGAGATCAGAGAGCTGCATCACAGGCCTTTGCTTCGACAACATCCGTGCGGGGCGCTCGATGCGTGAACGGTCCGGCGTGGCCGGTTTATGGTGCTCCGCGGGTTCCGTCAAACGGACCTTGAGCCATCCACAAGTATGAGGATTCTGAGTCACGCTTGCCGCGATAGGCGGCCGACGTGCCGTACGGCGATGGCTCGGGCGCTTTTGGAACGGCTCGGCAGTCGGGAATGCAGTCGGCTAGATGACTTCCGCCTTACCTGGCCACCTAACCAAAACGTCATGTTCCGATCAGCGCCTGTCTGGCCCGGATCACTCACTGTTGCGTGAGCCATGAAGTGCCGAATTTACTGCAGAAATAGGCCCTTTATCGCCAGTTTGACCTTTCCATTCCTTCATGTTCGTGGGCCGGGACTTCTTCCCTCACGGCGGCTCACAATCGCAGGTGATCTGCCAACGCCAACGTGAGTGGCAGTGAACCCGAAGAGCCCCTAGATGCCACTCATGGATCGGAGCCGGACGCCGGCTTCACCAACGCGGGGACAAAAACGAGCCCCGCACCGAGGAACGCATCAACGAGGAGACTTCAATGATCCGCACATTCGCACTTGCCGCCGCCCTTTGCTCAGGCCTCTCGATGGCTGCTGTTGCCGGCGACGCGCCCGCCACGTCTGCTGACGCCGACCCGGCGCAGTTCACGTCCGGCCTCAACTACGCCGCGAACGCCGACACAGCGCGCAAGATCCTCATCGGCCGTGGCTACACGCAGGTGTCCGATCTGACGCGCGGCGAAGATGGCCGCTGGACGGGCACGGCGATGAAGGACGGCAAGGTTGTCATGGTCGGCGTGGAACTGCCGCCGAAGCCGGCGACCGCCACGAACTAAGTCTCACGACGCATCGAACGTCTGCGCCCGCCAGTTGCAAACTGGCGGGCGCTTTCGTTTTCGGACAATTCTATTTCTTTTCGGGAGCGACGACGCGGATCGACAGTTCGCGTAGCTGCTTGGGGCTTGCTTCCGACGGGGCGTTCATGAGCAGGTCGGCCGCCTGCTGGTTCATCGGGAAGAGCGCCACTTCGCGCACGGTCTTGCAGCCGGTGAGCAGCATCACGACGCGTTCGATGCCCGCCGCCATACCGCCATGGGGCGGCGCGCCGTACTGGAAGGCGCGATAGAGGCCGCCGAAGCGGGCTTCCACGTCGGCGCGCGACAGGCCGGTGATCTCGAACGCCTTGACCATCGTCTCCGGCAGGTGGTTACGCACCGAGCCCGACGCGATCTCGTAGCCGTTGCAGACGATGTCATACTGATTGGCCTTGAGAGCAAGAAGCGCGTCCTTGCCTTCCTTCTCGGCGGCTTCGAGCGCGGCGTGGCCGCCTTTCGGCATCGAAAAGGGGTTGTGCGAGAAGTCGATCTTCTTGTCTTCCTCGTTCCACTCATAGAACGGGAAGTCGATGATCCAGGCGAGCGCGAACCGGTTCTCGTCGACGAGCTTCAGTTCCTGGCCGACGCGATCACGGGCAGCGCCTGCAAACTTGTAGAAGTTCGCGGGGTTGCCGGCTGTGAAGAACACGGCATCGCCCGTCTTGAGGCCGAGCTGAGCCTGGATGGCGGCAGCACGATCTGCGCCGATATTCTTGGCGACGGGACCGGCGCCGGCGGCACCCTCCTCCTCGCGCCAGAAGATGTAACCGAGGCCAGGCTGGCCTTCGCCCTGCGCCCAGGAGTTCATGCGGTCGCAGAATGCTCGGCTGCCGCCCGTCGGCGCGGGGATCGCCCAGACGCGGACCTTGGGGTCCTTCTCGATCATGCCGGCGAACACCTTGAAACCGCTGCCGCGGAAGTGCTCGGTCACGTCCTGCATTTCGATCGGGTTGCGCAAGTCGGGCTTGTCGGATCCGTACTTGGCGATTGCCTCGTCGTAGGGGATGCGCGGCCAGCCGTTGGTCACCGGCTTGCCGTCTGCATGCTCTTCGAAGATGCGAGTGAGGATCGGCTCCATTGTCTGGAAAATGTCTTCCTGCTCGACGAAGCTCATTTCTACGTCGAGCTGGTAGAACTCGCCCGGCAGGCGGTCGGCGCGCGGGTCTTCGTCGCGGAAGCACGGCGCGATCTGGAAGTAGCGGTCGAAGCCGGAGACCATCAGCAGCTGCTTATACTGCTGCGGAGCCTGGGGAAGCGCGTAGAATTTGCCGGGATGAATGCGCGAGGGCACGAGGAAGTCGCGCGCGCCTTCGGGCGAGGATGCCGTCAGGATCGGCGTCGGGAACTCGTTGAAGCCCGCGTCGTGCATATGGCGGCGCATCGCCTTCGTAATCTCGAGGCGCTTCATGATGATGCCGTGCAGCGTCTCGCGGCGCAGGTCGAGGAAGCGGTACTGCAGGCGCAAATCTTCCGGATAATCCGGCTCGCCGAAAACCGGGACGGGCAGTTCCTTCGCTTCCGAGAGCACCTCGATTTCGGTCGCATAGACCTCGATCTCACCGGTCGCCAGATCCGAGTTGTCGGTACCGTCGGGGCGCTTGCGGACGTTGCCGTCGATCCGCACCACCCATTCCGAGCGGAGCTTCTCGGCCATCTTGAAGGCGGGAGAATCCGGATCGGCCACAACCTGCGTCAGACCATGGTGGTCGCGCAGGTCGATGAACAAGACGCCGCCATGGTCGCGGACGCGGTGCACCCAGCCCGAAAGGCGCGCAACACTGCCGATGTTGGAACTGCGCAGGCCGCCGCAGGTGGTGGAGCGATAACGGTGCAGGCTGGCCGCGGTCATGGCCTAAAGTCCTTTGTCGTGTTGGGGGAAAATCGGGCCGGAGAAGCGCACGGGGTATGGTGAATGTCAAGCCGCAGGCAGCCAGCGGAGCACCCCCCGGACCCGGCGCGCTGAGATAATCCGAAACGCGACGTTTACACGCCCCAGTAACGGTTCGTTAAGCAAGTTGGCGCAACTTTCGGTTAACAAACCGGGCGCCCGGCTCGGCGCGGCAGCCCACAATCTTCTTCCGCTAGAGAATCCAGCCATGTCGACGTCCGCCACCGATTTCGTTGCCCTGGAGGCCCTGCTTGCCCGTCAGGCGCCGCAGTCTGGAGACGGTGGTTCGGCGGAGATCCCGGCCGAACACCCGCTCGCGCGCGAATTGCGCTCGGTTCTGGCCAACCCTCAGTCGCATCGCATCGCAGACCTGGCGCGACTTGTGAACAGCATCCGGCGCGAGATGACGATGTTCAAAGGCGGCACCGAAACTGACCTCGATGCAGTTGGCTGAGTTGCCTCGACCCACGTGACGCACGCGGGCACCGCTCACATTAGTCTGCACGCCGCAGCACGCGAGGCTTCCCCCGGCACCATTCTGTTGTATACAAGCCGGAAATGCATCTCGTTACATCCACATCCGATCTCGCCAAAGTTTGTGAAAGCCTCGTCTCAGCCGAGTTCATCGCGGTGGACACGGAGTTCATGCGCGAGCAGACCTTCTGGCCCGAGCTGTGCCTCGTCCAGATCGCGTCCGATTCCGTCGAAGCCATCATCGATCCGCTGGCCACCGGAATCGATCTCAAGCCCTTTTACGAGTTGATGGCGCATACCGGCGTGACCAAGGTGTTCCACGCTGCGCGTCAGGACATCGAGATCATGTACTCGGAGGCCGGGCTCATCCCCGCGCCGATCTTCGACACCCAGGTTGCCGCGTCGGTCTGCGGATACGGCGACAGCGTCAGCTACGTGAACCTCGTCAAGGACATCACGGGGCACGACATCGACAAATCCTCACGCTTCACGGACTGGAGCCGGCGGCCGCTGACCGACAAGCAGCTCGTCTATGCCCTCGGCGACGTGACGCATTTGCGCGATGTCTACCGGCACCTGCGCTCCAAGCTGGATGCCACGGGCCGTACATCGTGGCTCAATGAAGAGATGGCCGATCTCACGCATCCTGAAACCTACGAGACACGGCCGGAAGATGCCTGGAAGCGTCTAAAAATGCGGACGAAGAACCGCAAGTCGTTCGGCGTTCTCATCGAGCTGGCGGCGTGGCGCGAGAAGGCAGCGCAGGCACAGAATGTTCCGCGCAGTCGCGTCCTTCGCGACGAAGCCCTGTACGATATCGCCAACCAGATGCCGACGACGCCCGAACAGCTGGGCGGTTTGCGGACACTGAGCGATGGTTTTTCCCGTTCGCAGCGGGCGCGGGAGATCATCGAAGTGGTGAAAGCGGGCATCGAACGCGATCCCAAGACGCTGCCGCAAATGAACCATTCACGGGCGGTTTCTGCGGAAGCCGGAGCGACGATCGAGCTTCTCAAGGTGCTGCTCAAAGCGGCTGCGGCCAAGCATGGCGTGGCCCCGCGGCTTCTGGCAGATGCGGAAGAGCTGGAGCGGATCGCAGCGGAAGACGAGCCGGACGTGCTGGCACTCAAGGGCTGGCGGCGGCAGCTGTTCGGTGAGGACGCCGTGCGTTTGAAACGCGGCGAGCTGGCACTGACCCTTGCCGGCGGCGAAGTCAGAGTGCTGCCGGGGGCCGGTAGCGGTTGAGTTCTACTTGCGGCCGGGATCGTAGGAATGGCGTTCGCGCCAGCCGCGCAGGAAGTCCGCCAGTTCGGAATCGATGGTGTCGGGCAGCACAATTCTGACGGTGACCATCTGGTCGCCCGTCGTGCCTGCAGTGGCGTTCACAATGCCTTTGTTTTTCAGCCGGAATACTTTGCCGGAACTCGTGCCGGGCGGGATCGTCAAGTGGACGCGGCCCGTGAGTGTCGGGATCTCGATTTTCGCGCCAAGCGCTGCTTCGTCGATCGTCAGCGGAATATCGATCGTGACGTCGTCGCCGGAGCGTTTGAAAACCGGATGTGGGCGCACACGAATTTCGACCAGCGCATCGCCAGCGGGGCCACCGTTGAATCCCGGCTGGCCCTTTCCTTTCATACGTAGCACTTGGCCTTCGACCACGCCTGAGGGCACGTTGAGATCAAGGGCTTCCCCGCCGGGCATGGTCACGCGCTTGCGGACGCCGAGGGCTGCTTCATCGAAATCGAGGTCGATCGTGTAGCGTGCGTCCTGGCCGCGACGAGCGCGGGCCTGGGCGCCTGCGCCGCGAAATCCGGCGAAAATATCGCCAAAGGGATCTTCCGAATCAAAGCCGCCAAAGCCGGTGCTCCAGCGCGCGCCACCGGCGGCTCCCGGACCTGAACCCGGGCGTGGACCGGTAGGGCGACGCTGGTCGCCGGCCGCGTCGATCTCGCCGCGGTCGTAGGCTTTGCGTTTGACCGGATCGCCGATGATGTCGAAGGCGACGGTGACCTTCTTGAAGCGCTCTTCGGCGGCTTTGTCGGGATTGACGTCAGGGTGCAACTCTTTGACGAGCTGGCGATAGCGGCGGCGAATTTCATCGTCGCTTGCGGTGCGCGGCACGCCCAGGACAAGATAGGGATCGTCGGCCACGTTCCCCTCCCCTTCAGCGCGCGATGCGGATTTCGCCGGTGCGGCCGAGCACCGCGGCGAGACTTTCGAAGCGGCGGCGCAGGCGCTCGCCATCGAGGTCGGCGTGCTGCGGAGGCAGCGTCAGGATCAGCTTGTCACCGCTGTAGGCGAGTTGTGTCTCATCGATGATGCCCGGCATGCCAATCGAAATCATGTGAGCGGCGCGCAGCGCGCCTCCGATAATGCGGGCGCGCTTCAAGGCGCGCCGATCGATCCGAGCCAACATCTGCTGCGGCAGGCCGTCGGTGTCACCCGTCTGGGCTCCTGCATGACGGAAGTACACGGTAAGCCCCAGAAAGATGCGGCCGGGGTGGGTGATGCCGGACATGCCGGCATGGGCGATCTTGTCCAGGCTCTGCTCACCACGGTAGTCGGGATGAACGCGCCAGCCGACATCGGACAACAGGCAGGCCGCGTGGCGAAGACGGCGCTCTTCGGGCGTTTCGTCCGGGCCGTCCTTCTCGAAGAGCTGGTCGGTCCACTCGCACAGTTCCAGTGCGTGAGCGAGCGAGCGTGAGCGCTGAAGCGCAAATTCTTCGCAGAAACTGAGCAGTGGATCCTTCGACCGCTCGTGGGGCGACAAAAGACCGTAGAGCAGACCTTCGCGGACGCCATGGACGGAGAGCACTACGGCGGAAGGCTGAAGCTGGAGGAGCAGGCGTTCCAGCACCAAGGCTCCGTAGGGCAGCGCTTCACGACGGGCGCGAGCAACCTCCTCGATTCCGGGCAAAGCCGCGATCTTTTTGGTCCGGCGAATGGTCTCACAGAACTGGATCGCGTCGCGCGTAGGGATCGTGTAGCCCTGCATGATGCGCAGAGGATACTGCGTCTGCTCCATGTGCAGCTTGGCCAGCGCGCGCCACGTTCCGCCCACAGCATAGAACGGCCGACCGCGGCCTTTGCTCAGCCACGGAATCGTCTGGAGATGTGCGTCGGCGATTTTCAGCGCATCATCGATCTTGCCGCCTGTCTGATCGATGAGACGCAGTCCGCCGAGGGGCAGAGTGACGGCTTCATTGAGCGTATTGGTGCCCATATCGATCAGTTCCAGGCTGCCGCCGCCGAGATCTCCGGCGAACCCATCCGGTTGCTCGAAGCCCATGCGGATGCCTTGCGCGGCCAATTCCGCCTCCCGGTGGCCCGAAAGGATTTCGATCTTCGTCCCACATGCCTTCTCAGCGCGTGCGATGAAGCTGGGCCCGTCGCCGGCATCCCGCACGGCTGCCGTAGCGAATGCCTTGAGCGTCTTGACCTTGAGTACGCGCGCAACCGCCTTGAAGCGCGTCAGCGCCACAAGGGTCCGTTCCACGGCCTCCGCGCCGAGGTGGCCTGTGGTGGCCACCGTGCGGCCAAGACCGCAGAGCACCTTTTCGTTGAACAACGGCGTCGGCGAGCGCACGGCGCCTTCGTAAACGACGAGGCGCACGGAGTTTGATCCGATGTCGATGACACCGATCGGCTCGAGGTCTCGCGGGCGGCTGGCGCCGCCCAGCATCTGCATCAGGCTCGTCACGTCGGTTTCCTGCTTCAATCCGAACCTCGAACGCGGAACTTCGGCGGCGAACTCGTCTTCAAGGCCTGGCCCCGGCCGGATAAGCTTGGGTTGGTCATAAAGTACTTATGGGCGTTGAACGGCGCGTCCTTGGCACTGGCATGGACCCGCTCAGATGATCCATCGGACAGAATGCGCCAACTCTGCTGGTTGTCCATCAGGTTCGCGACCATGATTTGATTGAGCACCTGTTCGTGCACCGTCGGGTTCAGTATAGGCAGCATGGCCTCGACTCGACGATCAAGGTTGCGCGGCATCATATCGGCCGACGAGATGTAGACCGCGGCCTTGGGCGAAGGCAACGGCTCACCACGACCAAAGCAGTAGATCCGGGCGTGCTCGAGGAAGCGTCCGATGATGCTCTTGACGCGAATGTTTTCCGATAATCCTTTAATTCCCGGTTTCAGGCAGCAAACACCGCGGCAGATGATGTCGATCGAGACACCGGCACCGCTTGCCTCGTAGAGCGCATCGATAATCTGCGCATCGACGAGCGAGTTCATTTTCATCCAAATGGCCGCAGGTCGGCGCGCCTTGGCGTGTTCGATCTCCTCGCGGATATGCGCCAGGATTTTCTGGCGGATGCCGTTCGGACTTGCCGACATGACATCGAGTTCGCCCGGGCTGCCGTATCCGGTGACGAAATTCAGAATGCGGGTGACGTCGCGGGCGATCGCGGGATCACGGGTGAAGAGCGAGAGGTCGGTATAGATCTTCGCCGTCTGCGGGTGGTAGTTGCCGGTCCCGATGTGGCAGTAGGTGGTGAGTTCGGAGCCTTCACGCCGCACCACAACGCCGAGCTTGGCGTGTGTCTTCAGCTCGATAAAACCATACACGACGTGCACGCCGGCGTTTTCTAGATCGCGCGCCCAGCGGATATTGGCGGCTTCATCGAAGCGTGCTTTTAACTCGACCACAGCGGTGACGGATTTACCGGCTTCGACGGCTTCCTTGAGCGCCTGGACAATGGGGCTGTCGCGCGAGGTGCGGTAGAGCGTCCACTTGATCGCCATGACATTGGGATCGTTAACGGCCTGGCGAAGGAACTGCACCACCACATCGAAGCTCTCGTAAGGATGGTGGACGACAAGATCCTTCTTGCTGATTGCGGCGAAGCAATCGCCGTTGTACTCGCGGATACGCTCGGGAAAGCGGATGTTGAACGGCTTGAATAGCAGGTCCGGACGGTCGGCTACGATCAGCTGGCTGGTATCGGAGAGGCCCAGCACACCCTCCTTCACGAAAACCGCTTCCGGGCCGACTTCCAGTTCGTCAGCGACAAGCTGGCGGAGTTGTTCCGGCATTCGGGCTTCGAGCTCAAGTCGGATGACCATGCCGCGGCGGCGGCGTTTCAAAAGCGTCTCGTAGGAGCGCACCAGATCTTCGGCTTCTTCCTGCAATTCGATATCGCTGTCACGCAGCACCCGGAACGCACCCTTCGCCTTGACCTCGAAGCCCATGAAAAGCTTTTCGAGGAACATGCCGATCAGCTGCTCCATCTGAATGAAGCGGATCTGCTTGTCGGAGGCCGCTTCCGCGCGCATGCGGATGAA
The DNA here is from genome assembly GCA_963708775.1 of uncultured Alphaproteobacteria bacterium. Taxonomy (GTDB): domain Bacteria; phylum Pseudomonadota; class Alphaproteobacteria; order Rhizobiales; family Hyphomicrobiaceae; genus JAGVSR01. Next base: position 185,929 of record CAVPTI010000020.1, read on the forward strand.
GCGTTCGAGTTGGCCGGGAATGGGTATCAGGCCGCTCATGACCATGCCGTCCGTCCGGCGTTGCAGCTGAACGGCGATGGTCAGGCCTTTGTTCAGGATGAACGGGAACGGGTGCGCCGGATCGACGGCGATGGGCGTGAGGATCGGGAAGATGTGGGTGAGAAACAGGTTTTCGAGCCAGACCTGCTCGCGATCCGTCAAATCGTCGGGTTCGACGAGCTTGACGCCGCTGGACTCGAGTTCGGTACGAATTGTGCGCCAGATCGCCTGCTTATCGGCGACGAGACCGGCAGCAAACGAATTGATTGCCGCCATCTGTTCGGCCGGCGTCAGGCCGTCCTGTGTTGTGGTCGTCACGCCCGCTGCGATCTGGCCGTAAATGCCGGCCGCACGGACCATGTAGAATTCGTCGAGGTTCGACGCCGAGATCGACAGAAAGCGCAACCGCTCGAGGATCGGGTGATGCTCGTTCTTGGCTTCTTCCAGAACGCGGCGATTAAATTGCAGCCAGGACAGTTCGCGGTTGTAGAAGCGCGCCGGTCCGGTCGGGGGAGCGGTCTCGGCAAGTACCGTTTCAACTGCGGAGGCGGTCTTCGATTTTCCTTTTACTGTCGACATGCCCGGACACCTTTCCTGCTGTGGCGGGGTCGACTTAGGCCCGCAGTGTGCGACACTTGCATGACAGTCAGTCCTTGCCAACGCCAGCAGACGGCGCGTGCAGGCGCTCCAGGGCTTCCGCCGCTATGGCGCGGGTCACGCTGCGCTGGCGCGAGAGGGCCAGCTGATCGCACGATTCGACTAGCTGAAGAGCCGCCTCGAACGAGCGCTCCATGTGCAGCGCCAGATGATTGATGACGTGCGGTTCAGGCGTCAACTGGCGGTCCGTGAAGAGTTTTACAAGCACCGCTTTCAAGACGTCGTCGCCCGGTGGGTCGATCCGCACCATTGGCAACGCGCGCAAGCGCGAGCGCAGATCGGGAAGGGCAACCGACAAATCGCCGGGCGCGGTGCGCGAGGTTGCAAGCAGCGCGTACCCTTTCTCCTTCGTCAGATTGAGGAGATGAAAGAACACACGCTCGTCCGAGATGCCACGATCGAGATCTTCAATGGCAATGGCGCCGGTCCGTTCAATTTCTGCCACGGCTTCTTCCGTCAAGGCGGACGCGGCGAGACTGCCGGCTCCAGATTTCAACCGCCAGACGTTGGTGAGGTGGCTTTTACCGGAGCCGGTGGGGCCAACGACAATCGCGGCCCTTGCCGTCCAGTTCGGCCAGCCATCGACAAGCGCCACGGCCGCTTCGTTGCTCGCGCCGACGAGAAAATCCTCGAGCGCGAGCGCCGGCCGGTGAGGCAGGTTGAGCACGAGCTGCTCGGGAACGGCTTTGGGCTCGGGAGCGATCATTGCCACCTTTCCAGAGTTGCAGGCGGCGGCTATCGGGCGACGTCCGGTCAGGTTCGTGAGCCGGGTACGTCCGCGGCCGACATATGCCGAAGCCAGAGGTCGAGATAGGCCGCCAGGGACGCGAACGTCAACGCGCCCGTCAGCCCAATCAGCAGGATCTTGAGCGTATCGAGCCCGAGAGCAAAGGCTTGATCGGCCAGGACGACAGCGACGAGAACCACGAGGGCCGCCGTATTGGCCTTACTGACGCCCAGCGGCTTCATCTGGAACGGCCGGTGCATGAGCCATGCGAGCACCACACCGGCCACAATCAATATGTCGCGCGAGACAACGGCGATCACCAGCCAGGAGGGCAGTGCTCCGGACACGCCGAAAGCGACAAACATGCTGACGACCAGAAGCTTGTCGGCGATGGGATCGAGGTAGGATCCGAGTTCGGTTTTCCAATCGAAGCGATTGGCAAGATAGCCGTCCACCGCATCCGACAGGCCCGCGACGAGGAAGGCGAAGAACGCCAGCTGAGACTGCCCAGTCACCAAAAGCCAGAATATGACCGGGACAAGAATAACGCGGCCGGTCGTGATGATGTTTGGCAAACTCACGGTCAAATCTTTGGATGTTTGTTGTTGGGCCGATCGGGCCATGCTGGCAGGCTTGAGGCCGCCGGGTGCGTCACAGCTGCCATGCTTGAGCAAATCGGGCAAGCCTTCGGCAGGAAAAACCTTTTCCACCGCCGGAGATCGGGCTGCCCCGACGCTTCATTGCGATTGCCGCATCACCCACAAACCGCCGGTATCGGTTAGGGAAATGCCGTATGTGGCCAGCGCCTGGGCAAGGGCCGGACCCCCGCCCGGATACTTTACACTCACCGAGGCCCGGTCGGACGAGATCGAGCCGATGCGAATGTCATCGATGCCGGGGGCTTCAAGCAGGACGCGGCGCATGGCATTCCATTCGCCCGTACCGCCGAATTGGGCGTCGAAGGACACTTCATCTCCGGCCCCTACGGTAGCGCCATAAGGATTGGCGGCAGTAGCTGCCGCTGGGATGGCGCCCCCGCTGCTAACGGCCTTCCAACGGCCCTCGACAACGCCTTGTGAGACGACGGCGGCCAATTCGAGGGTGTAGGCGAGGTCGCCGTCACTCAACCGATAGGCGCGCTTCAAAGCGAAGGGGCCGGCGGAGTCCTGGCCGGCCAGCAGAACGTTCACCTTGCCGCCTTCGGTGTCGACTTCCGCCACAGCGACGATGATCTGGTCGGTCCCATAGGCGGCTGCCAGCGTCATCACCGAGGCCGAGAGCGACGCTTCCTCGTAGAGCCCGCGCAGCGCATCCGGGCCGATCTCGGGCTTCAGGGCTTCGGCTTTCAGCGGCGCGACCGAATTCTGCAAATCGAGCGTCGGCCAAACCGTGCCCCACGTTCCGCTGGCGGCGCGAAATTCCCCCGCTGGCCCCGCGGCGGCTTTCGCATCGCGCGTCAGCGGCACGATGATCGTCGCGGGAGCCTGTGTGTCAACGAACGGCACACCCTGGCGGGTGAGCAGGTCGCGAACTTCGTTGGCTTGGAAGGAGAAGTCGAGGTTGGCGATGTATTCGGTGGCGGAGTTGCGTTCCGAGCGCACGGCAACCCCGTCGATCAGTGTCGCTGGATCAACGGAGGCCAAGCGCTCCATGTCACGATAGGCCGTGACGGGAACGATGCGCTTCAGGAGTGAGCGGAAGGCGGCCTTCTGGCCGTCGGCAATGGCTGTGTCCTTGGCGGTCACCGCATTGGCGGCGCGGGCTTCCACGGGATAATTCGCAATTGTGTATGCACGGTCAGCTCCGGGCTTGGCCCATGCGGCTGTGGCGGTTGCCGCCGACACGGCGGCGAGTGCCGTCATAACGGCGATCCGGGCCGCATCCACCGTCGAGCGCATCTGAGAAAACCTTGCCTTTGAAGACCTTAACGGAAAAGAACGCTGTGCCGTATTGCCGGAACATTGCCCCGGCTTCCTTAAGCTGATAGAGCGCCCCATGTTCTCGCGAGCAATCGGGCGAAAATCGGGTCGCGGCGCTGTTACCGCCGGCGGAAACTGCCCCCGCGTGACGTAGGACCATTTCCGGCGAGCGCCGGGACCGCATCAGATGGCCGGGGTTGCATGAGTACCACCAAAGACGAAAAATCCGTACCGGTCACTTATCGCGATTCAGGCGTCGACATCGACGCCGGCAACGCCCTCGTTCATGCCATCAAACCGCTGGTGAAGGCGACGCGACGGTCGGGCGCGGATGCGGACTTGGGCGGATTCGGGGGGCTCTTCGACCTTAAGGCGGCCGGCTTTCGCGATCCCATTCTCGTCGCGGCAAACGATGGGGTCGGTACCAAGCTCAAGATCGCCATCGACAGCGGGCGGCATACGACCATCGGCATCGATCTCGTCGCCATGTGCGTCAACGATCTCGTGGTGCAGGGCGCGGAGCCCCTATTCTTTCTCGACTACTTCGCGACGGGACATCTCGATGTGACCGTTGCGAAAGACGTCGTTGCCGGCATTGCCGAAGGTTGCCGACAGGCCGGTTGCGCGCTCATCGGTGGCGAGACCGCCGAGATGCCCGGCATGTATCACAAGGGCGATTACGACCTCGCCGGCTTTGCCGTGGGTGCGGTGGAGCGCGGAGAAATCCTGCCGCGCGCGGACATTGCGATCGGCGATATTTTGATCGGGCTGCCGTCGGCGGGTGTGCATTCGAATGGTTACAGCCTCGTCCGGCGACTGGCGCAGAGCGAAGGCATCGGGTGGGGCGATGCAGCGCCTTGGTCGGCGGGCACGACACTCGGCGAAGCGCTGCTGACGCCGACGCGGATCTACGTGAAGTCGGTATTGGCCGCGATCGAGGCCACTGGCGGGGCATCCGATGGCGCGGTGAAGGGGCTGTCGCATATCACGGGCGGCGGATTGTCGGAGAACTTGCCGCGCGTGCTTCCAGATACGGTGGCGGCGGCGGTCGATCTTTCCGCGATTTCAGTGCCGCCCGTGTTCGGGTGGCTCGCAAAAGCTGGCCGTCTCGACGATGCGGAAATGCTGCGCACGTTCAACTGCGGCATCGGAATGATCGTCATTGCTGAACGCGGGCGCGTGGGCGACGTCATGCAGGCGCTAATTGATGCGGGCGAAGCACCGGTTCTTCTCGGTGCCATCATCGCACCCAGCGGTGAAAAATCGGACGCCAAAGGCAAGGGCGAAGCCTGGGCGGTGAAGTACGAAGGACGACTGAAGTATTGAGCGGGCAAGTTCCCTCTCCCATCGCTGTCGATGGGAGAGGGAAAGCAATCACGCCGCCTTTTCCATGGCTTCGAGTTCGTCGATCATGCCTTCGATGACGCGCAGGCCCTTGTTCCAGAATTCCGGATCGCGGGCGTCGAGGCCGAAGGGCGCCAAGAGTTCCGAGTGATGCTTGGAGCCGCCGGCTTTCAACAGATCGAAGTACTTTTGCACGAAGCCCGGGTGGGCCTCCTGGTAGAGCCCATAGAGCGAGTTCACAAGGCAATCGCCGAATGCGTAGGCGTAGACGTAGAACGGCGAGTTGATGAAGTGGGGGATGTAGGTCCAGAACACTTCGTAGCCGGGCTTGAAGTCGATCGCGGGGCCGAGGCTCTCCGTCTGCACTTCGAGCCAGAACTGATTGAGCTGGTCTGACGTCAGCTCGCCCTTGCGGCGGGCCTCATGCACCTTGCGCTCGAACGAATAGAACGCGATCTGGCGCACGACCGTGTTCAGCATGTCCTCGACTTTGCCGGCGATCATCGCCTTCTTCTCGCGCAGATCTTTCGTGTCGGCGAGGAGCGCGCGGAAGGTCAGCATCTCGCCGAAGACCGATGCAGTCTCGGCGAGCGTCAGCGGGGTCGGAGCGAGAAGCGCGCCCTGCTCGCGGGCCAGCATCTGATGCACGCCGTGGCCCAACTCATGGGCGAGCGTCATCACATCGCGCGGCTTGCCCTGGTAGTTCATGAGCACATACGGGTGCACGCTCGGAACGGTGGAGGCCGAGAACGCACCTTGCGCCTTGCCTGCGCGCACGGGAGCGTCGATCCAACCCTTATCGAAGAATTGCTTCGCCGTGGCCGCCATTTCAGGCGCGAACTGGCCATACGCCGAGAGCACAGTGTGCTCGGCCTCCTGCCAGGTGAAGATGCGCTCAGGTTTGTCGGGCAGGGGGGCGTTACGATCCCAGTGGTTCAGCTTCTCCATGCCGAGCCAGCGTGCCTTCATCGCGTAGTAGCGATGCGAGAGACGCGGATAGGCGGCGCGGACCGATGCGACAAGCGCATCGACAACGGGGGCTTCGACGCGATTGGCCAAGTGACGGCTGTCGGCAACGTCTTTGAAGCCGCGCCAGCGATCGGAAATTTCCTTGTCCTTGGCGAGCGTGTTGGTGATGAGCGTAAACAAACGCACATTCTCACCGAAGATCTTGGCGAGCGCTTCGGCACCGGCTTTGCGGCGGGCGCCGTCCGGATGAGAGAGCAGGTTCAGGGTCGGTTCGAGAGTCAGAAATTCAGCTTCGCCTTCGACAGGAAAGCGCAGCGTCGTCATTGTCTCATTGAACAGTCGCGAGAAGGCGCCGCGCGAGGTCTGCCCTTTTTCGGTGAAGAGACGTTCGAGACGCTCTTCCAGCTGATACGGCTTCTCACGGCGAAGGTCTTCCAGCCATGGCGCGTACTTGGCGAGCTTCGGCGACTTCACGGCGGCGGCGAGAACGGCTTCGTCGATCTGGTTCAATTCCAGTTCGAAGAAGATGAGGTCGGTGCCGATGCGGGTGAGGGCTTCGTTGGTGTCGCCGTAGAACTTGGCGCGCTCGGAGTTTGCCTGGTTGGCATAGTAGTAGAGGCCCGCGTATGAGGCGATCTTGCCCATCACGTCAGAGAGATCTTCATAAGACTTGATCACGGTGCCGAGTTGGTCGCCATCCTTTGCGATCTCCGCAAGCTTGCCCTGGCATTCGTCTTTGATGGCCTGGGCTGCGCGTTCGGCATGGACGAGGTCGCGTGCGAGTTCCGGTGCGTCAGGTGCGGAGTAGAGATCGGACAAATCCCAAACCGGCATGGGGCCGAGGTCGGGCGTCTTGGAAGCCAAGGTAGCAGTCGTCATGCGGTCCTCTGAGTTTGAAACATGCGGGCAGCGCCGGGAGGGCAAGCCAAGTCATGCGGGAGCCAAATCATGCCCTGAATTAGTGGTGTTAGGCGGCGGTAGCAAGGCGTCGCAGAGGGGCGACCAACGGCCGTGAAACGCTTGACCTTGGTTTCACGGGACAATCTTGGCAAAACTTCAACCACGACCGGCAAAAAGATGCCCTGCGAAGGCGTCACACCTTGAGGCGCGCGCGAGAACGCGAGACAATGTGGGCAGTTGAAACAGATCTGTGAGGATCGATTGCCATTTACCGCTGCCTATTTCTTTTCCGTCGTTCTTGCCATTTTCATCGTGATCGCCGGATCACTCATTTACACCCACCGCCGCCGGCTCCGATACATTGACACGTATGCTTGGCCGCCCGGCCTCGTCGCCAAGCTGAGGCGACACTATCCCAACCTTTCTCCCGAGCAGATCGAACGCATCGGCCTTGGGCTGAAGCAATTCTTCCGAGCTTATCACCGCGGCGCGTACCGGAACGTTGCGATGCCATCGCAGGCCGTCGATGTTCTCTGGCACGAATTCATCCTCTACACGAAGGCGTATGACGACTTCTGCCGAAGGGCCTTCGGGCGCTTTCTGCATCACACGCCTGCGGCCGTCTTAAGGCCCAATCACAAGAATACGAACGAAGGATTGCGGCGGGTTTGGTGGCAGGCCTGCAAGGAAGAACGGATCGATCCCAAGGCTCCCGCGGCGTTGCCGCTGCTGTTTGCGCTCGACGCCGAACTCAAGATCCCGAACGGCTATCGCTACGTGCCAGACTGCGGCACTGTTCGCACCATCTCAGTCGAAGTTGGCTACGGCCATCAAACACAATGCGGCAATCACTTCGCGTCCACATCGTTTGACGGCGGAACGGATGGGCTCGGTGACGGAGACGGCGGGGATGGCGGCGACGGTGGCGGAGGATGCGGGGGCGATTAACGACTTCGGGTCCCGAAAAACCAGCTTTCCGACAACTTTGATCAAAAAAGCTACAAGCCTGCGCTTCGCGAAACCTCCTGTTTACCGTTGTGGGGCAATCTGACCTCGTAGCGTCGAGTTGCCGGTGGTTACCACGTCCCTGTCTGGGACGACTGCAAAGAACCCACGGGCATCAGTTCAGTTGAGTTGTGTCGAGTACGAGTGCCCAATGGCCAAGCGTGTTCTAATCGTCGATGACGATCCTGCCCAGCGCCGCATCTTGGAAGAGATGATCAAGCGGCAGGGCTTCGAAACCAAAACCACCAATTCCGGCGAACAGGCAATCCAGATCCTCGAGGGTCCGGATCATGGCTCCATCTCGCTCGTTCTCCTCGATCTCGTCATGCCCGGCATCGACGGCATGGCTGTTCTCGACCGGCTCTCGCAGAAGCCCGGCATCCCGCCGATCATCGTACAGACCGCGCACGGTTCGATCGACGCCGCCATCAACGCGATGCGCGCCGGTGCCGCTGACTTCGTCATCAAGCCGGCTTCGCCCGAGCGGCTGGAAGTTTCCATCAAGACCGCGCTCAAGATCGAAGCGCTGTCGGGCGAAATCAGCCGCATCAAGAAGAAGGCCGAGGGCACCCTCACCTTCAACGACCTCATCATTCGCGGCGATGCCATGCAGCGGGTCATCTCGCTCGGCAAGCGCGCCGCGGCATCCAATATTCCTGTCCTGATCGAGGGTGAATCGGGCGTCGGCAAGGAACTCATCGCACGCGCCATCCAGGGCGAGAGCGAGCGGGCCGGCAAGCCGTTCGTCACCGTCAACTGCGGCGCGATCCCGGAAAACCTCGTCGAAAGCATCCTGTTCGGCCACGAGAAGGGGTCGTTCACGGGCGCTTCTGAAAAGCGCATCGGCAAGTTCCAGGAGGCCGACGGCGGCACGCTGTTTCTCGACGAAGTCGGCGAACTGCCGCTCGAGGCCCAGGTGAAGCTGCTGCGCGCGCTGCAGGAAGGCGAGATCGATCCGGTTGGATCGAAGAGGCCGGTGAAGGTCAACTTCCGCCTGATTTCGGCGACCAACCGCGACATGATCCAGCAGGTGAAAGACGGTAAGTTCCGCGAGGATCTCTACTATCGCCTCAACGTGTTCCCCATCTGGGTGCCGCCGCTGCGCGAGCGCGTCGAAGATGTTCCGGAACTCGCTCAGCATTTCGTGGCCCGCTTTGCGGCGGAAGAAGGCAAGCGCGTTTCGGGCCTCTCGCCCGATGCGCTGAGCCTGATCAAGGCCTACACTTGGCCCGGAAACGTGCGCCAGCTCGAGAACGCCGTTTTCCGCGCGATCGTTCTTGCCGACCGCCCGGAGTTGACGGTCAACGAGTTTCCGCAGATCGCCGCCCACGTCGAAGGCTTTCACGCCGAGGTTCCCGCCGCGCCTGCCGAACCGGTGCGCCGGCCGGCATTTACCGGTCCGGCGTTGCTGGGAGCGGAAGATCGCATCCCGCAGACGATGGAAGTGCGGGGTGATTTCGGAGCCAGCGCGCTCGGCATTCCGGCGGTGGACGCCTCGGGCGACATTCGCTCGCTGGAGGCAATCGAAGCGGACATGATCCGCCTCGCGCTCGGGCGCTATCGCGGACACATGACGGAAGTCGCCAAGCGGCTCAACATCGGCCGCTCGACGCTCTATCGCAAAATGCAGGAATACGGTCTGGAGCAACGCGTCAACTAGGCCTTCGGGCCAGCCCCTTGTACGCCCCTGCAGATCGCGGAGGGTCCGGTGGCTTCACACCGGGCCCTCCTTTGTTTTTCCATTGTTTTTGGCTGACGTGCGGGGTCTTGCGCAGGGTGCTCGCTTGAAGAATTGGCTAACCAATCGCTTGCGTGGCCGGTGTGCATGTGCACACAGGAACGTCTGAAACGGAATAAGGGTGCCGCCGGCTGCGTTCCAAACCGGACTTGCGGGAGAGATCACGATGGGCCGACTTCGCTGTGCCGCGCTGAGTGTGCTCGCGCTCACGGTCATCTGCCCCGCAGCCTTTGCGGCGGAGCCTGCTCCTGCGACAGCCTCCGACGTTCCGGTTCAAACGGGCAGCATCGGCGGCACGGATGCGGCCATCGGAGCCGCCGCCCGCAGACTGATCGAGCCCGCGCCTGTCGCGGACGGTGCGCATCTCTTGCCGGCAGCGACGATTTCGACAGGCGCTGACGCGCAACCCGCTGCTGCGCCACCCAAGCCGACGCCTGAGGAACTGGATCGGACCGCGCTATCGACCTTTTATCAGGCGCGCGGAGATGAGCCGCTATGGGTGACCGCGGACGGATACACAGCGAAGGCTCGGCTCGCATTAGCGGAGTTGAGCCGCGCCGGCTCGTGGGGACTTGATCCCGCAGATTTCAAGGTGCCCGATTTGGCAGGTGCTCCGACGCCGGAAGCTCTCGCCGAAGCCGAAAGCGGATTGTCGCTCGCCATCATGGCCTACGCACGTCATGCGCGGGGCGGCAAGATCGCAAAGCCCGCCGAGCAGCTGTCATCGTATTTCGATCGGCGTCCGCAGTGGAAGGATCGGACCGAGTTGCTGTCCGAACTCGCCAAGACGGACGACCCTGCCCAGGTGCTCGTCGATCTGCATCCCAAACATCCGCAATTCACGTTGTTGCGGCAGGCGTGGCTGGAGACGCTGCGCGCCAAGTCGGCGCGTGGCGCGAAGCTGCCGGCCGGCAGCGATTTAAAGCCGGGCGAGAGCCACGCAGATGTCGAGGCACTGCGTAAACGGCTCGCCGTGGCCGCCGCAGATGGAACGTCGGTGCAGTTTTATGACGATCAGCTCGCGGAGGCCGTGCGCAGCTTTCAGGCCTTGAAAGGGCTCGCCTCCGATGGCGTTCTCACGGCCGAGACGCGGACGAAGCTCAATCAGCCGATCAAGGGGAACACCGATCAGCTTGCCGCCAATATGCAGATGTGGCGCTACATACCTGCCGATCTCGGTGAGATGCACGTGATGCTCAATGTGCCCGAGTACGAAATTCGTATTCTCAAATCGGGTGAAGAGGTCTTCCACGAGCGCGTGACCGTTGGCCTCGTCAACAAACAGACGCCGATCTTTTCGGATCAGATCGAACTCGTCACATTCAAATCGCGTTGGCGCGTGCCGGATTCGATCAAGGTGCGCGAGATCTGGCCGAGCCTGCTATCCGGCGGCGGTATGATGCGCCAGCACGGGCTCGAGATGCGGCGGCTCGATAATGAGGAGCTCGTCGACTGGCGCAAGATCGACTGGTCGAAGACGCCGATGGCCGATTACGTCGTTTGGCAGCCGCCGGGCAAGATCAACCAGCTCGGCATCGTGAAGTTCTCATTTCCGAACAAGCACTACGTGTTCATGCACGACACGCCGGACAAGCACATGTTCGCCTGGACGCGGCGGGCGAACAGCCACGGCTGCATGCGCATACGCAATCCGCTGAAGATGGCGGAGGTGATCCTCGCCGCCGACAAGGCATGGGACCGCGCGAAGATCGACGATCTGGTAAAGAACGGGCCGGACCATAATCTCGTGCCGCTCGACAAGAAGATCCCCGTCCACATCGTGTACTTCACGGCGCGCGTCGAAGAGGGCGGCAAGATCACGACGTTCGGCGACATCTACGGCCACGAGAAGCGCTTCGCGCTGGCGCTCAAAGGCCAGTGGAACAAGATCAAGGTCGGGCCGGATCATCTGGCGCCTGTCGATGAGACAAAGCCGCCGGTTGTGGCGCAGCGCAAAGCGCCGAAGGGCAAGAACGACGACAGCGTGCTCAGCCTCGTCAATTCGGCGCTCGGCAGCGGGTTCTGATCGCAAGCGGACGGGACGGAAACAGAAAGGGCGCCTCGCGAGAGGCGCCCTTTTCCGTGCCAACAGACGGGAGGGTCTGTTCGTCAGAACTGATAGCGGAAGCCGGTCCAGAAGGTGCGGCCGAGGCCGGGCTTCATGCCGTCTTCGCGGTCGGAGATGTAGAACTCGTTGGTGAGGTTGTCGCCCGAGACCCAGACGCTTGCGCCGGAATTGCCAAGGGCCAGATTGGCGCGAGCCGAGAGCAGCCAGACGGACGGCACTTCGCCATCTTCGCCGGCCTCCTCGATTTCGCATTCGTATTGATTAGACTCCGTCTGTCCTCGCATTCGAATTCGCCACCAAACCCGAACGGCGTGTTGTCTTCATCGGTGAAGAATGAGCCACGATAAGTGGCGGTCACGCTCGCATCCCAGCGCCAGCCCGTGGTCTGCTGCACGCCCAGCGTGAGCGCCGCGACATGAAGCGGAACCTCAGGAATGCGGTTGCCGCTCAAGTCTTCACCATCGGCGTGGTAAGATCCTCGAACTCTCCCCGGGTGTAGAGATAGTTCGCCTCGCCGAAGAAGTTGAGCGAACCGCCGGTGTAAGGCTGCGAATTCAAGCGGCCGAGAAGTTCTACGCCGTAAATTGAAACCTCATCGGCACGGCCGAACGACCGGTCCGAGGTGTCGGAGAACGAGGCGCCGAACTGATAGTTTTCGAGGAGCTGATAGAAACCGACGGCTTCGAAGTCGAGGCCCTTGATGGCGGTGGAACGGAAGCCGAGATTGAAATTGTCGCCGATTTCGTCTTCCACCGGAAAGTCTTCGTTACGAAGAACGCCGGTGGACATGCCGCGGTGATAGCCGCCGAATACCGTGGTCAAGTTCAAGCCAGTGTAGGCAAACGAGACACCCGGCAGCGCGTTGAAATTGTCAAAGCCCTCGGTCTTTGGATTAGGATCGCGAAGAATTCCATCGACTCAAGGCAGTCGCTGGGGCCGCCGAATGCTGCGGGGCAGTCATCCGAACCACCGGCTTCGCTTTCTTCGCGTGCCACGACGCGGTTACGCCGGCCGATTTGGTACCACTCGAAACGAATGCCCGGTACGACATTGAAGTCGGTCGCAACCTTGATGTTGGTTTGCATGAATGCCGAGACAGCGTTGGCGTCCAATTCGCGGTCGAAAATCGTTGCGCCAGATTCGTCGCCAGCCTTTAGAATCTCTCCTTCCGCGCCAATGAAGTTGCGGTTCGTCATGTCCTGATATTCATAGCGCACACCGGCCTGAATATCCTGGTTGAAGCCCAGAATGTTACGGTTCGCCCATTCGGCGCGGACCTCACCGCCAACGTGACGGAAGGTGCGGAGCCGGCCGAACATCGAGTTCTTCGCCAAAGAAGACGGTGCTTTCGTCAGGCGTTCAGGGTCTGTCGACGGATCACCGAATTCTGCGGCGCTCCGATGTCCTCCCCGGGAACCGAGTCGAAGGCGTTTAACTGGTAGCGATCACGCTGGTGATATCCGGCATAGACGCGCGTGGTGAGGGTCGTGTCGTCATCGATGTACGCATTGTGAACGATCTGGCCGCGCCAGATGTCGCCCTTATAGTTGTTTAGCCCAGCAGCGCCAGCGTAGCAGGTTTTGCAGTGTTTCAGGTTCGCGAACTGCTGCTCGGCAAAACCGGCGTTGGCGGCCGCGAACAATCCCTCGGCAATGTCTGCTGCCTCGTCTTCGTCGGTGATGGCTGGATCAACTCCCGGAAGCACCCCCAAATCGCGCTCACCCAGGAAATTCTGCTCGTCGTAGTTGTCGCGCTGACGGGCGTAGGAGGCCGTCACCACGAGGTCAGAGTCGGAGCCCTTGAAGCCGAGCGAGCCGTAGAAGTCGTTGAAGCGGAGCGTTCGGTATCCCATGCGCCTTGCACATTGGCGCCGGTGTACGAGAGCACGAGGCCGACGTTATCGACCATCTGGCGCGTATGCACATGCCAGCGATAGGACATGTCGACCTGATCGTCGCTATCTGTACGTATCGTCCTTCATCGTTGATGAAGAACCCGCGGTCGGTTTCAGTGAAGCCGATGGCGCCGCTGATGACCGTTTCATTCGGCCCGAAGGGCGACAGGTTGCGGGCGTTGACGACGCCGAAGTTGTTGTTGGGGCCATGCGTGATGACGGTGCCTCGAATGACTTCAACGCTTTCGAAGCGCTCGATCGGACCCCAGTAGTGGACGGACGGGTCGAGCCACAGCGCGAGGTTGTTGGCATGGCCATCTTCCATCACGAGCACTTTGCGTGAGCGGCGGGCGGGCGAACCGCGCACCGACACGCCGCCGTGCTGGGCATTGGCGTCATCGTTGATGATCGTGACGCCGGGCACGCGAACCAGCGCTTCATTGATGTTGCGCGGCCGCTGCTCGGCGAGGTCTTGCGGCGTTACGTTGGTCGCAGCGCCTGAAAACCCTTCGAGGTTGGATGGAATGAGCTGTGTCGGGTTCACGGGTGTCGTGGCGGACTGCTCGGCGCGGGCAGCAGCACCCCTGGCTGCCGGCGAACCGTATGGCGAATTAGGAAGGACGCTGGCCGGATTGAAGGGCTCGGGAGGCGCTACGGCGACCGGCGGAGGCAGTGGAGCCGGCTCCGAGGCAGGCGCCGCCTGCTGCTGAGGCTTCGGCTTGGGCTTCGGCTTTGCGGCAGCCGGCTTTGGAGCAGGCGTCGGTGCCTGCTCTTGCTGGACCTCGACTTCGGGTACCGACGATCCGCTCGAACCCTGAGCGGTAGGCGCCGGCGTTCCAGATGCTGGAGGCGCTTCCTGCGCCAGGCCTGAAGCCGAACTCGCAACGCTCAGGCCGCCAATCAGAACGGCGCCCAAAACCTTCTTCATTTGCAGTCCCCCACCACGCGCCGCTTTCGGCAAATCCGTCCCTGCCACAAAATGGCCATGCCTCTGCCTACGGCCTGGGATCACGGGTCACAATGGTCGGAAGTTCCCGATCTGCTTGATGATTTGCGCATTCGAATTGTCCATGTGGCCTGGCTGCTACGGGAAAAATTCCCTCGCCATTCCTGATACTTAGGTAATTGTCCGTAGTCGGGAAGATATCGGCCGTGATAGTGGTGTGTTTTGCTACCCCTTCACGGCACGGTCCGACGTTTCTTGACTCTCTGCACCGGGGGTTCCACACCCCCGCTTCAAGAGCTCCGTCGTCCCTTTGGATCTGCCGCCACATGACCGCGACCGCCGCCGAGACCGCCATCACCGTTCCCGCCGAATGGGTGCCCCAGGACGCAGTCTGGACGGCGTGGCCGGCCGATCCCGACGAATGGAATGGTGATCTGGAGGCGCCGCGCCGTGACATCGCGGGGCTCATTCGCGTTCTGGCTGAGCACGGCAATCGCGTCCGTCTGCTCGCCAACGGCAGAGAGGCGGAAGAGACGGCGACGGCCGCGGTTGGCGCGCTGGCAGAAATCATTCCGGCCCGCTACGGCGATATCTGGCTGCGTGACACGGGGCCGATCTTTGCGCATGCGGGCAAGGACCTGGTTGCGCTGAGGTTCAAGACCAATAGCTGGGGCGGTAAATATGAGCTTCCCGACGACGTGACCGTCGGCGACGACGTGGCCCAACTCGCCGGTGCCAAGGTCAAGCGTTTCGATTTCGTACTGGAAGGCGGCGCGGTGGATCAGGATGGCGAAGGCACGATCCTGACCACGCGGCAAACGCTGCTCAATCCGAACCGGAACGGCTGGAGCAAGCAACAGGCTGAAGCAGCGCTGCGACAGGCGTTTGGTGCCAAGGCGATTATCTGGATCGACGAAGGTTTGAAGAACGATCACACCGACGGGCACATCGATAACATCGCCCGCTTCGTCTCTCCCGGCCGGGTGGTCTGTCAGGCGGCGAGCGGCGCAGACGATCCCAACGCCGAGACACTGGACGCGATTGCCGCAACGCTGGCGAATGCCACGGACGCGGCGGGCCGCAAGCTCGAGGTCGTTCGCGTTCCCGGTGTGGGGCTCTATCACAACGCGTTGGGTGAGGTTTCGCCCGCGTCACACATGAACTTCATCATCGCCAATGGCGTTGTCGTGGTTCCGGTCTATGGTTCTGCGAGCGAAGCGGCGGCTCTGGATGCACTACGCGCGGTCTTTCCGGGCCGGGCCGTCATCGGCGTGCCGTCGAAAGGTCTGCTTGGCTGCGGCACGGCCGGTGGCGGATCGTTTCACTGCATCACGCAGCAGCAGCCACTGTAAGGAGCGCCTTTTATGGCGAAGACCCGTTCGATCACGGTCGCTGGCATTCAGACGCACTATGGTCCCGACATGGCCGGCAACATTGCACACACCGAAGCCTTCGTGCGCGAGGCGGCGCGCAGAGGTGCGCAGGTGATCCTGCCGTCTGAATTGTTTCAGGGCATCTACTTCTGCACCAAGCAGGATCCGAAGTGGTTCCTAACCGCGTTCCCTGCCGACACGCATCCTTGCGTGCTGGCCATGCAAAAGCTGGCGAAGGAACTCGGCGTTGTGATCCCGGTATCGATCTTCGAGAAAGATGGGCCTCGGTATTACAACAGCATCGTCATCGTCGACGCCGACGGCACAGCACTCGGCACCTACCGCAAGAGCCATATTCCGGACGGACCCGGCTACCAGGAGAAGTATTACTTTCGACCGGGCGATACGGGATTCAAGGTTTGGAAAACGCAAGCCGGCACCATCGGCGTCGGCATCTGCTGGGATCAGTGGTATCCGGAGTGCGCACGCGCCATGGTTCTGCAGGGCGCCGAAATCCTGTTTTATCCGACCGCGATCGGATCGGAACCCTACGACAGCGCGCTCGACACGCATCTGCAGTGGCAGCGCGCGATGCAGGGACATGCGGTCTCGAACGCGGTGCCTATCGTTGCTGCGAACCGCATCGGGCTTGAAGACAACGAGGGTGTGCAGCAAAAGTTTTACGGCCACTCATTCATCACCGACCATCGCGGCGAACTGGTGGAGAGCTTCGGTGCGAAAGACGAAGGCGTGCTCGTCCACACCTTCGATCTCGACATGATCGAAAGCTATCGGGCAGATTGGGGTTTCTTCCGGGATCGGCGCACGGATCTCTACGCCAAGAGTATCATCTGAAGGTTATAGCGCCAGCTTCAGCTGCACGTCGCTTAGGTCGCCTCGCTCCATTTTAGGCTGTGCATCGATCCAGCGTATGATCGCGGCGACGGCATGGGCTTGCGCGTCGCTGGTCATGGGCACGCCCGCAGGGATGCCGTGCCATTTGGCGAGGCAGCCGCGACAGCAGGTTGCGGTGGCGTGCTGGGCGATGAAGACCGGATGCCCGCGCATGGGCGTTTGCTTGCCGTCGTTCTTAGGCTGCGCTGGCGCGAGCCGTTCCTGAATGATCCGGCGGGCATGCTGCGCAATCTCGTCCGTTGACCGGAGGCTGACATACGCCTGCTCTTTCGGCCCCAACCGGAACCGCTGGCGGAAGGGCGAGCCAGAGAGTGCGCAGAAGACGTGATCGAGCGGGCGCATGCCGAAAAAGATAGCGGGATTCGCGCAGCCTTTCCTCCCGTTGCGCCGTTAGACATTCTGTACAACGGCAGGCAGATTGTGTTAGACAATCTGTCTAACGTGATCATGAGGACCGTCGCATGCGCTTGCAGATCAAAAAAATCGGCAACTCCACCGGCCTGATCCTGCCCAAGGAGCTTTTGCAGCGGCTGGGCCTCGAGCAGGGCGATGAAGTGATCGTTTCGGAAAGCCCGGACGGCTTGACCATCTCGCCCTATGCCGAAGACGACGACGAGACGATGCGTATCGCACGCAAGGTCATGAAGAAATATGCGGGCACTCTGAAGGCACTCGCCAAGTGAGCGAACCACGCTGGATCACCACACAGCAGGCCTTGAAAATGCATGCGGAGCAGCTGGCCTCTTTTGGCGGGCCCGCTGGCGTGCGTGACGAAAGCATGCTGGAGTTGGCCCTCGCACGGCCGCTGAACAAATTCGCGTATGGCGAAACCGATTTGGCTGCGCTTGCTGCTTCTTATGCATATGGCCCTGCCCGCAATCATCCGTTCGTGGATGGCAACAAGCGCGCAGCCTTCATGTGCATGATGGTGTTCCTGCGTAAAAACGGCATCGAGTTTGAACCTCGCGGTCCTGAGGCAACAGTTGCGATGGTGAACCTCGCCTCCGGTGAGATCACCGAGGACGGGCTTGCCCGTTGGATCCGGGACAACTGGCCCGAGATTGCTGCAACGAAGCCGACGAAGGCGACGACCAAGCGCGCAGCGAAGTCCGCACCTAAGTCGGCTCCGAAAAAGCGCCGCTGAGAGAGCATCCAGGCGGCGCCCCCCTTTGGCCGCGCGGGTGCCCAGGAATGCCCTCATTCAAAAGTTACCAAGCGTTAAGGGTTTCTCGTTAACCCTTCTGAAAAGACTTTCGCTCAGCGGCGGACGAATGGTCTGCGGCTGCTTTGCTTCATGCCGGCGATCTTTGAGACGCCTGGATATTTGGGGGTTCCACCACTTGGGCGTGCAGCCGGCCGGTTGGGGGAAGACACTTGCGTTCGCAGCAGTCCTTGCTGTGACGGCGATGACGGGTGCCACCGTCGATGCATCCGGCGATACGCGCACGATCTGGATGTATCACATCCACACCAAGGAGACGATTTCCATCCTGTACAAGAAGGATGGGACGTACGTCCCCGAGGCGCTCAAGAAACTCAACTGGTTCCTGCGTGACTGGCGCAAGAACGACGCGACCGAGATGGATCCCCGGACGATCGATATTGTCTGGGAGATGCACAACGAACTGGGCTCACAGCAGCCAGTTCACATCATCTCGGGCTATCGTTCGCGCGGCACGAACGAGATGCTGCGCAAGACAGTCGGCGGTCAGGCGAGCCAAAGCCAACACATTACCGGCAAGGCGATCGACATCCACTTTCCCGATATTCCGATCCGGCAATTGCGCTACTCCGCAATGATCCGCGAGCGCGGCGGCGTCGGCTACTATCCCACGTCGGCACTTCCGTTCGTCCATGTGGATACGGCGCGCGTGCGATCGTGGCCGCGCATGACGCATGACGAACTCGCACTTTTGTTTCCGCGGGGCCAATCGAAATACCTTTCCGCCGAGGGCAAGTCGCTGGAGCCTGGCGATGCCGCAGTGGCCCGACGCAGGCAGCCGCAACTGGCGCAACAGATGGCGCAGTTCTTCGATATTCGCTCAAATCCGCGCAAGGGTGTCCTGGTTGCCGCTGCCGGCAGTCCGGCGCTGCCAGTGCCGCCGATGCCGAAGCCTGCCGTGCGGCCGGAGAAGAAGCCGCCGCCATCGACGGTCGTGGCCGCTCTCGCGCCGACGCCGGTTCCGCGGCCAGCGCCACGCCCGGAGCCTAAGGTTGCGGAAGCTGCGCCGCGACTGGTGCGAGAGCCAAGGCCAGTCGAGCGGTCGTCGATCTTTACGCCGGGGCCGACGGCGCAGGAGCGGGCCAAGCTCAACGAACTCATCAAGTTGGCGGCCCTCGAGCCGCAAGCCGTGCCGCAGCCCAGTCCGTTGACCGGACCCGCGCCCGCCGTGCGATCGCCCCTTCCCGCGACGGGTGAGGAGGCGGTCCGATTGCCGGCACCTGCGGTTTCAGATCTTGCCAACGGGCTTGGTGCTCAGCCGGCGTCGTTCGTGGCCGCTCCGGCGTTCGACGACGATCATCCGGAAGAACTCGCCTACGCGCCGTTCCCCATCCTGCCGCTGCTCACCGAAACGGCCTCAGCCGACGACCCGGCGCTGGCGCGTATGGTGCACCCGAACGTCGCCCGTACCTTTGACATGATCGACGACGAGGGTCGCATTCTGCCGATGAAACTCCGGCCCGGCGAGCAGACGGCGCAATTGCTGTTTGCGAAGGAATTCCGCGGGCAGGCCGTCGATCTCTCCGCGATCGACGAGGCCTACGGCAAGGCGCAAGCCGCAAAAGCTTCAGCGGGATCGCAAGGTCTCGCTGAGCGCAAGGTCAAGACGTCTCCGCGCTGATGTCGCGCCCGGCCGGCTTCTTATTGCTTTCGTGCATGTGGCGCGCCTGAGCGAGCGGCCCGTTCTGCCAGGCTTCAATGGCGAGGCGGCCCAGTTCGCGGAAGTCGTCCTTGCGCGGCGAGGTGTTGCGCCAGACCAGACCCACGGTACGCGCGGGCTCCGGATCGGCAAAGCGGATCACGGTCAACTCGCGGCCGCGCTCTTCCGTGCCCAGGCTCAGCTCGGGCAGCAGCGTGATGCCGAAACCGGCCGAAACCATTTCCACGATGGTGCCGAGGCTGGATGCGCCGAACGTGTTCACCGTGTCGACCTGCTTGAGACTGCAATACGTCAGCGCCTGATCGCGCAGGCAGTGGCCTTCCTCCAGCAGCAGCAGCTTTTCGCCTTCGATCATTTCCTTGGTCGCGCGCAGGCGTCCGGCCATCTTGCGCTGCTTGGGGAGCGCCAGCAGAAACGGGTCCTGGAAGAGCTTATGCTCTTCAAGATCCGGATGCTTGATCGGCAGCGCCAGGAGGAGGACGTCGAGCTTGCCTTCCAGCAGTTCCTCGACAAGGTGCGAGGTCTGTGTTTCGCGGACGTGCAGTTCGAGATCTGGGTAGGCGTCGCGCAGGAGCGGCAGCAGCGGCGGCAGCATATAGGGCGCGATCGATGGGATCACTCCGAAGCGCAGCGACCCCGTCAGCACGCGATTGGAATGGTGTGCAAAGGAGACCAACTCGCGCACGTCGCCCAGGATACGCGACACGCGCAGTGCGATTTCTTCGCCTTTCGGCGTCAAGCGTACGCCATTGCGCGTGCGCTCGACGAGCGTCAGCCCGAGCGTCTGCTCCAGCTCGTTGATCTGCATGGAGAGCGCCGGCTGCGTGACGGCGCAGGCCTCGGCCGCGCGGCCGAAGTGGAGTTCACGCGAGAGCGCGTCGAAGTACCTGAGCTGTTTCAGTGTGACGGACAAGATCAGCTTCTCTTATTCGAGTGACAATAAATAACGATTAGTTCTGATCTGTGAGCGCGTCTATTCTCGAATGCGTGATCAGTGACCTTGATGGCTTGCTGGCTCATGATTTCGAGAGCGGGGGCGCGAGCCGCCGCTTCCGAGAAGACGCCTCGGCCGGCCGCCGAACCGGTCGGGGCGTTTGCGTCCAGGTCCCATTCGGCCATTTTTCACAAGCGATTTCGAAGACGTGCGCGGGCCAATCTATGGCCGCTTTCAGCGTGCCGTGTGGTCTTTGGTGATCGTGAGCAGTAAGATCGATCCCAACATTCGGCTGATGGCGCGAGTTCGGGGGCACCTATGACTGAGGCGGGTACTTTGAAGAGCGCCGTACTGGCCGCGGTTGGCTATATCGCGATCATGGCCGCTGGCATGTTCACGTCGGGGCATGTTTTCGGGATTACGTATGGCGACCCAACCATGGTGTACGTGCTCGTCGGCTTCGAGGTGATCCTGAGCCTCTACGCCGTCGTCATGGCACGCAGACTGTTCCGGCACTGGCATTGCGGCTTCAGCCCGATCGATTGGAGCGGGATGTGGTGGCTTGTGCCGAATTTCGTAATCATGGCGGCGCTTTTCGCCATCGTCCTCAGCTCTGGCACTGTCGAAATGTCCGGACTGGCACTCCTCATCATCGTGACGATGATCCTCGTCGGCTTTTCCGAGGAATTGATGTTTCGCGGCGTCGTGCTTCGGGCAGGCCTGGGCGAGGTCAGCACGGGTCAGGCAATCTTGATATCCGCGGTTCTATTCTCGCTCTTGCATTCAGTGAACGTGCTGGCGTTCGTGCCGCTGGATGGAATGCTGCAGCAGTTGGTGCTGACCTTTGTTTTCGGGCTGGCCATGGCCTGTTACGCACTGAGGGCCAACAGCCTCATTCCCTTGATCGTGTTCCACGCCCTTTGGGACATGGTGCAGTTTCTTGGCGGACTTTATCAAGCTGACTTCGGCCATTTGATCACGATCGGCATCGTCGTGAATGCGGTCGTTGCCGCTGCCCTTTGGTGGCTCGTCCTGCGCAAGCGGGTCGTTTCGTCCAAACCCCGCCAGGTTGAATTGGCCTAGGCGGGTCAGGGACATCAAAGGCGCTCTCCCTGCGGAAGAGCGCCTCTCAAAATCCAGCAATCCTCGCGGCCTCTACTCCGCCGCTTCCATCCTGAGCCCGCCGGTGGGTGAGGTTTCGTCCAGCATGCCGAGCGCGTGGAGGTAGACCTCCAGGATGCTTTCCTCTTCCTGGCGTTCCTGCTGGCTCTTTTTGCGCATGCTTACAATCTTGCGCAGCGCCTTGACGTCGAAGCCGACGCCTTTGGCTTCCAGATACTTGTCGCGGATATCGGCCGCGAGCGCCTTCTTCTCTTCTTCCAAACGTTCAATCTGTTCGACGAGCTGGCGCAGCTGATTTTGCGCGGCGGCCTGGAGCGTGGTCATCGCCTTACCTCTTTGGAAATGTCACTGGGAACACGGGAGGGCGCGGATACGCATGCGCTCGATATCGGGGAGGCTAGCGGCGCCGCTTCCCCCCTTCAAGCAAACGACTTTTTGTTCCAGAGGTTTTTGAGCACCTGTGGATGGTGGGGACCCGCCCGGAAGGCATGTTACGCTTGCGCCTTCCGACTCCCCTTCGGGAAGCCGGCCGGAAGGCGCGTGATGGTGCCGGGGTCGTAAAAGGGCCGCGAATTGAGGCATTGTGGCCGTGATATCCAAGGAGTTTTGCAACACGTGACCCGTTTCGTCCGATCGTTCGCCAGCCTGATTGCCCTCCTCGTCTCTGGGTTGCTGATGCTCATCGGCCCGGCCACGGCCGACGACCGGCCCACGTTTGCGGAATTCATCTCAGGGCTGTGGCCGGATGCACAGGCGGCCGGTGTTTCGCGCGCCACATTCGACAAGACGTTCGCCGGCCTGCAGCCGAACATGAAGCTGCCGGACCTGGATCTGCCGGGGAAGCCGTCTGACGGATCGAAGGGGCAGGCGGAGTTCACACGCGCGCCGAAGGATTATCTGGACGAAGCGTATCTGGAGCGTCTGGCCGCGACCGGTCGCCAACTCGCCGTCGAACACAAAGCGGATCTGGACAAGATCGAACGCGATATCGGGGTCGATCGATATTCCATCCTAGCCATCTGGGGGCGTGAGACGGCGTTCGGCAATCATAAGCTGCCGCACGACGCCATTGAGGTCCTGGCCACACTGGCCTGGACCGGGCGGCGGAAGGAGCTGTTCCGCAACGAACTCATCGAAGCGCTGAAAATGCTCCAGTCGGGCGTGGCACGGTCGGATATGCGCGCCTCATGGGCGGGCGCCGTGGGGCTCACGCAGTTCATGCCGTCTGAGTATTTCACGCACGCACGCGATCTCGACGGCGACGGTAAGAAGGACATCTTTCGCAACGTCGGCGACGCCTTGGCGTCGGGCGCCGCGCAACTCGCCGGCAAGGGCTGGGTCCGGGGTCAGACCTGGGGCTATGAGGTGATCATTCCGCCGTCGTCCGATTGCGGCTTTGAGGGACCAACGCAGGCGCGACCGATTTCCGAGTGGCAGAAGATGGGCTTCCGGCGGGCGGACGGGCAGTCGTGGGGCGAAAAATATCAGCCGGTCGAGGCCTACTTGATGAAGTCCGGCTGGCGCGTATGGACCGTCGTTCCTCGTATTCGAGAACTACAAAGTGATCCGGCGCTATAACATGTCGGACCTCTATGCGGTGTTCGTCGGGCACCTTGCGGACCGGATCGCTGGCAAGGGCGATTTCGTGCACGCGTTCGGCGGCACCGGCGCGCAAAAGACAAAAATCATCGAAGAGATCCAGACGCGGCTCGGCAAGGCCGGCTACGAGGTCGAAAAGGTGGACGGCAAGGTCGGCTCCAATACCCGCAAGGTGATCGGGCTTTACCAGCGCGCCAACGGGCTCAAGGTGGATTGCTGGCCATCGGACGAGGTTTTGAGCCATATCCGGCGCACGGCAGCGGCCCAGTGAGGCTTGTCTCCATGCCGCGAAGCACCGACAATAAGGGTTCAGTTTTCTGGACCGTCCGCACCATGCTGCGCCGCCTCGTCATGACCATTGTTCTGAGCTTCGTCGTGCCGCTCACGGCGTCGGCGCCATTGCGTGCCCAGGACGAATCCTCGAGTAGCTTCCTGGCGCCCTTTCCCAAGGGCGACGTCTATTCGATCGCGGTGATCGGCGACGATCTCGCCGAAGGCCTTTGGTACGGGATGCAGGAGACGTTTCTTTCCGACGCCCGCGTGCAAGTGCTGCCCAAGCCCATCATGCTCAACGGGCTCATGCGTCCTGACCATGATGAGAAGGTCATTGCGCTGGAAGAAGACCTGAAGCGCGATCCGCCAGCGGTCGCCGCACTCATGCTTGGCGCGTGGGATCGCGTTTCACTGCGCACATCGTCAGGCAAGCGCTATCCGGTGGGAACACCTGAATGGCGGGCAGAATATTCGCAGCGCGCGGATCGCTTGTTGAAGATGCTCAAGCGGCTCAATATCGCGGTGTATCTTGTCGGCCTGCCGAATATGCGCAAGTTCGACGCCAACGACGACGTTCAGATGATGAACGAGGTGCTTCGCGAGCGCGCCTACCTCAACGGGATGAAGTACGTCGACAGCTACGCCGGGTTTCTCGACGAGAACGGCGGCTACAGCGGGTGGGGTCCGGACCTCACAGGCAAGACCGTGAAGCTGCGCGACGGCGACGGCATCTATTTCACGATGGCCGGCAACCGTAAGCTCGCGCACTTTGTGGAGCGTGACCTGCGCCGCGATTTAAAATCAGCGCAGGCTGCTCGAAGTGTGCCGCTGCTGGGCGACACGGACGAGCAAGCCAAGATCAATCCAGGCAAAGCCGTCGTGAAGGAAAGTGGAGACGGAGCGCCCGGCGAGGTTGCGAAAGTTTTGGGCGGCGACACCAAGTCGGCTGCCGGTACGACGCCCTCAGTGGGCGATCAGCCTGCCGACAACGGTCGCATCAGTCTGAGAACGGTGACGCCCACTGGCAAAGAAGACGTGGTGACACTCGATATCGTGCGACCAGCCATTCCGGCGTCGGTCGTGGCGCTGGTCACCCGCAAGGAGAGCCCGGATCGCGCTTCGCAGCTTGGCGACGTGCTTGTCGATCGGATCGCATCCGGCATCAACGTGATGAGCACGTTCACGCCGCCGTCGTCGAGCGCGCTCGGAGGCAGTGGACGCGGGCGGCTGTCGCCCACGCAATCATCATTCTATCGCGTTTTGGTTAAGGGCGAACGGCTCGCGCCTCGTCCCGGTCGGGCCGACGATTTCGTCTGGCCGCGTCCCGAACCTCAGCCGATCGAGATCAAGCCGGTTGTTGATCCGCTCGAGACGGGCAGCGCCGAGCCTCCGCCGGCGATCGATGCAGCGCCGGCAAAAATACGCCGCTAATCGATCCGACGTCTCAGTCTTCGCGCTCGATCTGCGCCGGGCGGCGGCGTCCGCGCTCCGCCTTGGCGCTACCCTTCAAACGTTCGGCGATGTCGTCGAGGCGGCGCTTGGCGGCATCGAATGCATCACGAAGAGCGATCTGCAGGTCCTCCTGCGCGTCGCCGACCGCACTTTCGTGCGAGAGAATGAGCGGCGCGTGGTCGGGGATGCCGATGTCGATCTTGATCTCGTAGGATTTGCCCTTGTGATGATGCTTGTTGGGCGCGGCCACCACCACGCGGCAGTGCGTCATCCGGTCGAACACCTTCTCGAGCTTAGCGGTCTTTTCCACGATCTTGGCTTCGATCGCTTCGCTTCTGTCGAGACCCTTGAAGGTAATTTCGAGCGGAGTGTTCATGTGCGGTGCCTTTCGCGGCTTCGTCTCACAAGTGACGGGTGTCACAGAGGCGATATTAGGCCTCTTCGTGGCGCGGGCAAGGATTGACACGCCGACAAAACAAAACCGGCCCGCACGCTGCGGGCCGGTCCGGCTTATTGGAAGAGTTCAAAACCGGCTCGTGATCAGCGCGGGAGGGCCGTGACGCCCATCAATGCCTTGTCGATGGCGTGGGCGGCTTGGCGACCTTCGCGGATGGCCCACACGACGAGGCTTTGCCCCCGGCGAACGTCGCCTGCCGCGTACAGTTTATTGTCGCCGGGAAGCTTGTAATCGCGCTCGGTCGCATCCAGGCCCTTGAAGCGGCCGCGCGGGACGACGGCGAGGCCCAGTTCTTTCACCACATCATTTTCGATCGGGCCGGAGAAGCCCATGGCGAGGAGAACGAGATCCGCATCGAAGGCACCTTCGGTGCCGGGGATCGGCTGCATCTTATCGTCGACTCGGGTGTAGTGAAGCTTACGCACGACACCGTTCTCGCCTTCAAAGCCCGTGGTCGAGATCGAGAACTCGGTCTTGGCGCCTTCGGCCTGCGACGTGGACACGCGCAGCTTCATCGGCCAGTGCGGCCAAGACAGCGCCTTGTTCTCTTTGACGGGCGGCTGCGGCATGATTTCAAGCTGCGTGACGCTCTTCGCACCTTGCCGGAACGACGTGCCGATGCAGTCGGAGCCGGTGTCGCCGCCGCCGATGACGATGACGTGCTTGTCGCGCGCGGAGATCTCGCGCGTGCCCTGGCGCTGGTTCTCACCGGCAACGCGGCGGTTCTGCTGCGGCAGGAAATCCATCGCGTAGTGGATGCCGTCGAGATTGCGGCCGGACGACTTGGCAAAGAAGTCGAACGGATGCTCGGAGCCCATCGCAAGAAGCACGGCATCGTGCGTGCTCTCGAGTTCGGCCGATGAGATATCCTTGCCGACCTGTACGTTGCAGTGGAACGTCACGCCTTCGGCTTCCATCTGCTTGACGCGGCGGTCGATGATGTCCTTCTGCATTTTGAAGTCAGGGATGCCGTAAACCATCAGCCCGCCTGGGCGATCGTTCTTTTCGTACACGTGCACGTCATGGCCGGCACGCGCCAGTTGCTGCGCGGCGGCCAGCCCCGCGGGGCCCGAACCGATGACGGCCACCTTTTTTCCGGTTTTCGTTTCCGGCGGTTCGGGCACGACCCAGCCTTCCTGCCAGGCGCGGTCGGCGATGGCGCCCTCGATCGATTTGATGGTAACGGGCACATCGTCGATGTTGAGCGTGCAGGCGGCTTCGCACGGAGCGGGGCAGATGCGGCCCGTGACTTCGGGGAAGTTGTTGGTCGAGTGCAGGTTCTGCGCAGCCTGCTTCCAGTTCCCGCGATAGACGAGATCGTTCCAGTCGGGGATCTGGTTGTTGACCGGGCAGCCGTTGTGACAGAACGGGATGCCGCAATCCATGCAGCGTGCGGCTTGCGTTTTCAGCTCGGTTTCCGCCAGCGGCACGACAAACTCGTGCCAATGCTTCACGCGGGATTCAACCGGCTCGTACTTACGGTCCGCGCGCTCGAATTCCAGAAACCCTGTCGGCTTACCCATCGTCTTTTCGTCTCTCTTTCGCGTCGTGCGGACGGATGTTTCAGGATCGTGTGTTCCGGACGGTGTGTTCTTACGCCTGTGGGCGGGAGTTTTCGCCACCGACTTCGGCAGCCTTGGCGAGTTCGGTCAGTGCGCGGCGGTACTCCACCGGCATCACCTTGCGGAACTTCGGAAGATACGCTGCAAAGTTGGCGAGGATAGTCTTCGCCTTCTTGGAATTGGTGTAGTGCGCGTGGCGCACGAGCAGCGCGTGGATACGCTCCACATCCTGATTACGCATATCACCCATCACCGACTTGAGCGCGACAGCGACTTCGCCGCCCTGCTTGGCGAGTGCCTCGAGTGAGCCCGGATCTGCGGTGAACTGCTCCAGTTCCACCATTTCCTTGTTGAGGCGGCCTTCGAAGGTGCCGTCCTCGTCGAGCACATAGGCGATGCCGCCCGACATGCCGGCTGCGAAGTTGCGGCCGGTCTGACCGATGACGAGCACGCAGCCGCCCGTCATGTACTCGCAGCCGTGATCACCTGTGCCTTCGACGACAGCGGCCGCGCCCGAGTTGCGGACAGCGAAACGCTCGCCCGCGATGCCGCGGAAGTAGCACTCGCCTTCGATCGCACCGTACAGCACGGTGTTGCCGACAATCATGCTTTCTTCCGGCACGATCCCGGATTCCGGCGCCGGACGAACAATGATCTTGGCGCCCGACAAGCCTTTACCGACGTAGTCGTTGCCTTCGCCGACGAGGTCGAGCGTGAGGCCGCGTGTGCCCCATGCGCCGAAAGCCTGACCGGCGGTGCCTTTCAACGTGAACCAGATCGAATCTTCGGGCAGGCCCGTGTGGCCGAAGCGCTTCGCGATCTCCCCGGACAGCATCGCACCCGCCGAGCGGTCCACGTTCTTGATCGCAACCTCGGCCTTCACCGGCGTCTTCTTCTCCAGTGCCGGCATGGCGAGCGCAATCAGCTTGTTGTCGAGCACCTTCTCGAGGCCGTGGTCCTGGCGCTCGCAGTGATAGACCTTCACGCTCGCGGGAACGTCGGGTTTGAAGAACAGGTTCGTGAAATCGAGACCGCGCGCCTTCCAGTGTTCGATGGCGCGGTCTTTGTCGAGGATTTCCGTTTGACCAACCATCTCGCTGAACGTGCGGAAGCCCAAGGCGGCCATCATCTCGCGCACTTCCTCGGCGACGAAGAAGAAGTAGTTGATGACGTGCTCAGGCTTGCCGGTGAAGCGGGCGCGCAGGACGGGGTCCTGGGTCGCGACGCCGACGGGGCACGTATTCAAATGGCACTTGCGCATCATGATGCAGCCGGCCGCGATCAGCGGCGCGGTGGCAAAGCCGAACTCATCCGCACCTAGAAGCGCGCCGACGATCACGTCGCGGCCGGTACGCAGACCGCCGTCGACCTGGACCGCGATGCGCGACCGCAGGCGATTGATCACCAGCGTCTGCTGGGTTTCGGCGAGGCCGATTTCCCACGGCGATCCCGCGTGCTTGATCGAGGTCAGCGGGGACGCGCCCGTGCCGCCCTCATAGCCGGAAATCGTCACGTGATCGGCGCGCGCCTTGGCGACGCCGGCGGCGACCGTGCCGACGCCGACTTCCGAGACGAGTTTCACCGAGACGTCGCCCGTGGGGTTGACGTTCTTCAGGTCGAAGATGAGCTGGGCGAGGTCTTCGATCGAGTAGATGTCATGGTGCGGCGGCGGCGAAATGAGACCGACGCCCGGCGTCGAATGGCGAACCTTGGCGATGTTGGCGTCGACCTTATGGCCCGGCAGCTGGCCGCCTTCGCCGGGCTTGGCGCCCTGGGCCATCTTAATCTGCATCATGTCCGAGTTGACCAGGTACTCGGTGGTGACGCCGAAGCGGCCGGACGCGATCTGCTTGATCGCCGAGCGCATGCTGTCGCCGTTGGGCATCGGCTGGAAGCGGTCAGCTTCCTCGCCGCCTTCGCCGGTGTTCGACTTGGCCGCCGATGCGGTTCATCGCGATCGCAAGCGTCGTGTGGGCTTCACGGCTGATGGAGCCGAAGCTCATGGCGCCGGTTGCGAAGCGCTTGACGATGTCTTTTGCGGGCTCGACCTCTTCCAGCGGAACGGGCTTGCGGCCCATTTCCTCAGCGGAGCGTATCCGGAACAGGCCACGCAACGTGTAGAGCTGCTCGGACTGATCGTTGATGGCCTTGGCGAAGTCACGGTACTTCTGCGGCACGCGGCCGGCTGTTGCGTCTTCGACGGCCGTGGCGCGGACGGCGTGCTGCAAGTCGGCCACCGTCGAGGGGCGCCAGACATGCGCTTCGCCGCGGATGCGGTACGCATAGTCGCCGCCGACTTCGAGTGCATTCTCAAGGATAGGAACATCGCCGAATGCGAGACTATGGCGATCGACTGTTTCGCGCGCGATCTCGCGCAGGCCGATGCCTTCGACCTGGGTGTGCGTGCCGGTGAAGTAGCGATCGACGAACGACTGGCGCAAGCCGATGGCGTCGAAAATCTGCGCCCCGCAATAGGACTGGTAAGTGGAGATGCCCATCTTGGCCATGACCTTGAGCATCGCCTTGCCCACGGCCTTGATGTACTTTTTCTTCACGTCCTCGGCGGTCAAGTTGGCGCCAAGATCGGGCAGCATCTGCTCCAGCGTTTCGAAGGCGAGATATGGATTGATCGCCTCGGCGCCATAGCCCGCCAGCGTGCAGAACTGATGCACTTCGTGGGCTTCGCCGGTTTCGACCACGAGACCGACCGATGTGCGCAGACCCTGCTTGATCAGGTGGTGGTGCACGGCCGACGTTGCAAGCAGCGACGGGATCGCGACACGATCCGGCCCCAGCGCGCGGTCGGACAAGATGATGATGTTGTAGTCCTTCGAGCGCACAGCCTCTTCAGCCTCGGCGCAGACCACGTCGAGCGCGGGGCCCATTCCGGCCACGCCTTTTTCGACGGGGTAGGTGATGTCGAGCGTGATCGAGTTGAACTGGTTGTCCTTCACCTCGCCGATGGCGCGAATGCGTTCCAGGTCGTCATTGGTGAGGATCGGCTGGGTGACCTCGAGGCGCTTCACCTTCGAGGTCCCTTCGAGATCAAGAATGTTCGGGCGCGGGCCGATGAACGACACAAGGCTCATCACGAGTTCTTCGCGGATCGAGTCGATCGGCGGGTTCGTCACCTGCGCAAAGTTCTGCTTGAAGTAGGTGTGCAGCAGCTTCGCCTTGGAGGATAGAGCGGAGATCGGCGTATCGTTGCCCATCGAGCCGATCGCTTCCTCGCCCCTGGCGCCCATCGGCGTCATCAGGAACTTCAGGCTTTCTTCCGTGTAGCCGAAGGCTTGCTGCAGATCGAGCAGGTTTACGTTCGTTTTCTTCGAGGGCTTCTTGGGCGGCAGCGGCAGATCGGACACCATGATCTGGGTGCGCTTCACCCAGGTTTCGTACGGGTACTTCTGCGCGATTTCAGTCTTCAGTTCCTCATCGGAAATGATGCGGCCCTTCTCCAGGTCGATGAGCAGCATCTTGCCCGGCTGCAGGCGCCACTTCTTGACGATGTCGGCCTCGGCGACAGGCAGCACGCCCGACTCCGATGACATGATGACCATGTCATCCTTCGTCACGAGGTAGCGCGCGGGGCGCAGGCCGTTACGATCGAGCGTGGCACCGATCTGCCGTCCGTCGGTGAAGGCCATCGCGGCGGGGCCATCCCACGGCTCCATGAGGCAGGCGTGATATTCGTAGAAGCCGCGGCGCTTGGCATCCATCTGCGGATTGCCGGCCCAGGCTTCCGGGATCAGCATCATCGCGGCGTGCGCGAGCTTGTAGCCGCCGAGGTAAAGGAACTCGAGGGCGTTGTCGAAGCAGGCCGTGTCGGACTGGCCCTCATAAGAGATCGGCCACAGCTTGGAGATGTCGTCGCCGAATAGCGGCGAGGATACGGACGCCTGGCGCGCGGCCATCCAGTTGACGTTGCCGCGCAGCGTATTGATCTCGCCGTTGTGGGCGACCATGCGGTAGGGGTGCGCAAGCCTCCACGAGGGAAACGTGTTCGTGGAAAAGCGTTGGTGC
Source organism: uncultured Alphaproteobacteria bacterium (assembly GCA_963708775.1). GTDB lineage: Bacteria > Pseudomonadota > Alphaproteobacteria > Rhizobiales > Hyphomicrobiaceae > JAGVSR01. The sequence continues at coordinate 216,724 of CAVPTI010000020.1, forward strand.
ACGAGGGCGAGGGCGGAGACGCAACGCGGGTCGGAGAGGTCCCGATAATAGGCCTTCACCTGGAACGAGAGAAACATGCCCTTGTAGACGAGCGTCCGGCTCGACAGCGACACGGTATAGTGGCCGATGTCGCGGCCCTTGTAGGCGTTGACGATCGAGTTCGAGACCACCTTGCGGGCAAGGAAGAGCTTGCGCTCGAAATCATCCTGATCGCGAAGGCCGAGCGGGCGCTTGACGAACACTTGACGGTGGACGGGCTCGGTCGAGCGCACCATGTCGGAGAGGCACGAATTGTCGACCGGCACGGACCGCCAGCCGAGAAGTTCCAGACCTTCTTCCTTCAAGCAGCGTTCCCACACGCGCTCGCAGTGCCGGCGCAGGCGCTCGTCGGACGGCATGAAGACATGGCCCACGGCATAACGGCCGGGATCCGGCAGACTGATGCCGAGCTTTGCGGTTTCCTCGCGCAGAAACGCGTCTGGGATCTGGATCAGAATGCCGGCGCCGTCGCCGGACAGCGGATCAGCACCGACCGCGCCGCGGTGTTCGAGATTCTCCAGAATCTGGAGCGCGTCCTCGACAATCTTGTGCGACTTGCGACCCTTCATATCGGCGATGAAACCAACGCCACATGCATCGCGCTCGAACGCAGGATCGAACAAACCTTGGCGTTCGGGCCGCTCCCAGATCCCGGTCTTGGAACCGTTCGGGGCAGAACCGTTCGGGGCAGACTGGGACTTCGTCATCGTCGATCCTCGGGTATGAAAGTCGTCGTTGTGGAGAGGGTCTGAAAGTGACCCGCCTGGTGGTGGGCTGCCGGCGCACGTGTCAACGTTGAGTCAACCGCCTTGGGCGCCGATCCGGCGGGAGCATTTTCGTTTACGCCCCTCGAATGCGTGCAGGTCAGGTGCGAGGCCAGATAATTGCGCGCGTTGATCCGGTGAAGCAATTGCTCCCCGTTGCATGTTCCGAGATGGGCGCGCCGTTCGCTGCACTGTCGATGACCTTTGCACATCCTATCCCGTGCGCTGCCGGCGCCGGAATTTTTGGACCGATTGCATGCGAAAGGACGGCACCCGAGCCTGATGAGCGCGGTGACCGCCAGATAAAGGACAGGAATGCTGACCTTTCGCGTCGCGCATTTTGCATCTTTTGCCAACGGGCACAAGACGGAATGGTGCGTGCGGGAAGGCGCGCCGCACCCCATCTGGTGCAGCGCGCCGTTGATGCTTCAGGCATCCAACACCCCGAGTCTGCCAGCGGCAGCCGGAGTATCCGTTACGAGACGTTGGCCTCGATCTGACGAGTGTCCGTTGCCGTGCCGATCGGAATGCTGCGTGGCTTCAGCCGCTCGGGCACGTTGCGGACCAGATCGATGTCGAGCAGGCCGTCCTTGAGCGCCGCGCCGCTGACCTCGACGTGGTCAGCCAGCTGGAACCTGCGCTCGAAGGAGCGCGCGGCGATGCCGCGATGCAGATAATGCCGCTCGGCCGTGTCGGGCTTCTTCTCGCCCTTCACGGTCAGGGTCTGCTCCTTGACCTCGATCTTCAGTTCATCGTCCACGAAGCCGGCCAGCGCCATGCTGATGCGATAGCGGTTTTCGCCGAGGCGTTCGATGTTGTAGGGCGGATAGGTAACTTCCGCATCAACGCCGGCCACGCTGTCGAGCAGCTGGGCGAGGCGATCAAAGCCAATCGTGGAGCGGTAAAGGGGAGAGAAATCTAAGTGTCGCATGACATATCCTCCATCAGAAGCGACATGTGGAAACGGCACGCCCATCATGGGCCGGGCCGGTCGTAATGCCCGCCGGAGACCGGCCGGGCACCCTTTGATTTAGGCACCCCAATCCGGCATTCAAGGGGCTTTGGCAGCTGCCGTTTTTGAACGGCCCGACACATGCTAAAAGCAAACTTGGCTGCGCGATTTGCGCAGCGTCCGTATTCGCACGACAGGAGACGTCCCGGCGCCATGCAGCTTGTTTCGATTGCACGCAATCCGGCTCCGACGGGCTCGATCACCGGATTGATGATCGCCGAAGACGGGGCGGGGCTGCGCTATGCGCGCTGGCCCGCGACGCGGGGTCCGCGGCGGGGCACTGTCGTCATCGCGCCCGGACGTGGTGAATTCATCGAGAAATACTTCGAAGTCGTCGCCGAACTGCGCCGCCGCGGCTTTGCCGTCGCGGTGATGGACTGGCGTGGGCAGGGCGGTTCGGACCGGCTGCTCGATCATCCGCGCAAAGGACACGTGGAGGATTTCGCCGAGTATGATCGCGACTTGCGGCAATTCATGAAAGAGATTGTGCTGCCTGACTGTCCGCCGCCCTACACCGCGCTTGGGCACTCGATGGGCGGGGCCATTCTCATGCGCAACGCCATCCGGCCCGGCTCGTGGTTCGACCGCATCGTACTCACCGCGCCGATGATCGCGTTCGCGCCGGAGAAAATGCCGTATCCGCAGTCGCTCGTCCGCCTCTATGCCGAGACGGCGGCGCTCGGCCTCTCGCACTCGTTCATTCCTGGGGGCACCGAGACGATGCCGGACCAGGTTCGTTTCGAGGATAACCAGCTGACGTCGGATCGGGAGCGCTGGCAGCGCATGACGGGCGTGCTGGAAGTCGCGCCCGCACTCGCGCTTGGGTCACCGACGGTTGGCTGGGTGAAAGCGGCGTTGCGGGCAATGTCCGAATTGCAGCGGCCGGATTGTCCCAAGCGCGTGCTGGTGCCGATGCTCATCTTCGCAGCCGGCGCGGACAAGATCGTCGACAGTCGTGCGGCGGAGGATTTTGCCGTGCAACTGAAGGTCGGCGGGCTCGTCCGGCTGCCGGGATCGAAACACGAGATCCTGCAGGAGACCGACCCGCTGCGGATGCGGTTCTGGGCAGCGTTCGACGCCTATATGGGCCTGGAGCAGCAGGCGGCTTGATTATCTGCGCCTTCCGACACGCCTGCGGCGCGCCGGCCGGAAGGCGAAATATGATCTGCGCCTTCCGACACGCCTGCGGCGCGCCGGCCGGAAGGCGCGCTTACGATTTATTGAGTTCGGCGAGAACTGCGTCATGGAGCGCGGGATCGCCTGAGGCGACGATGCGGCCGCCGCCGGCTGCCGAACCGCCGTTCCATTCCGTCACGCGTCCACCGGCGGCTTCGACAATGGGAATGAGCGCGACGATGTCGTACGGCTTCAGGCCGCTCTCCACGATGATATCGACAAAACCGGACGCGAGCAGAGCGTAGGCGTAGCAATCGCCGCCGTACCGCGTGAGGCGGACCTTGGCGCGCAAGTTCTCGAAGGCGGTCCGCTCCGCGCCGGCGCGAAAGAGCAGCGGATCGGTGGTCATCAGCACGGCCGACGAAAGGCTGTCACAGGATCGCGTCCGCATGATGCGTTTTTCGCCATTGCGGCTGGCAAAGCTTTGTACGCCGTCCGACCAAAAACGTTCGCCCGTAAACGGCTGGTCCATAACGCCGAGGACCGGCTGAGCCCCTTCGAGCAGTCCGATCAGGGTGCCCCACATTGGCGAGCCGGTGATGAAGGCACGGGTGCCGTCGATGGGGTCCACGACCCAGCGGTGGCGGGCGTCGGGCCTGCTGATGCCAAACTCCTCTCCCTCCAGGCCGTGGTCTGGAAAGGCACCACCCAGGTGGGTGGCGATTGCGACTTCAGCGGCACGATCGGCTGCGGTCACTGGATCAAAGCCGCCGTCGCCATCTTTATTGTCGACGTCAATGGGGACGCGGAAATAGGGCATCGTCGCTGCCGCTGCATGGTCCGCCATAGCGTGGGCGCAGGCGACAAACGCGGGGTCGGCAGGGCGGAGATTCGCGGGCACGGTGGCGTCCTCAAGAAAATGTGAAGCTCGACCAGGAGTGGTTGAGCACCTAAAGCAACATATGATGCAAACTCAACTCTCTCATTTTACGAGGATATTTTGTTGACTGTGGTTCAACTGCCGCGTGTACCGGGAATGTTTGGAACGGCATTCCTAGCGTGTTGATGGTCTAAGCAAACAAAGGCATCGTTGTTGATGTGAAAGGTCGGCTGCACTTCCGGCCCTTTCACAGCCCACTCTGGGCGTTTCCTCCCTAGACTTGGGCCGTTCGTTTCGCACGAACGGCCTCTTTTTGTGACCGGCCCCCCGGGCGCGATGTCGACACCTCCCCACCTCCACAGCTGCATCAGAAACGAAATACGCGGCGGCCTGTCGCATCGCAGCATATCCGCAGCGCTGATGGCTCCCTAATTTCTCATTTTAGTTTGAACGCGTTAGCGGCGTTAACCGCAGAATGGGGGGCAGCCCTGCGTTTTTCGCAGTTGAGCTTTTTGCGGCGCACCATTAGTTTCATCTCATGCAACGGCGAGCGTGCTCGTCCTCTTGCAGCCCTCTCGGGCGTTTCCTCCCTAGACTTGGGCCATCCCTCGCGGATGGCCCTTTTTTTTGAGTTATTCAGCGGCGCTGCGGCGCTCCAGAAGCGCCGGCGCCTCCGCAAACAGTTGCTTGGCAAACAGCAGCATGTCGCGCTCCAGCGCTATGAATTCGCGGCGTCTTCTCCAACGTCTTCTCGTCCATGTAAAGACCGCGGTTGATCTCCAGCTGCACGGCATGCACACCGCGCAAAGGACGGCCGTAATGTTCCGTAATGTAGCCGCCGGCGTAGGGCCGGTTCAGCTGCGCCTCGTAGCCGAGGTCCGTCATGATCGACCGGATCAGCTTTGTAAGCCGCAGATCACATGATGTACCAAAGCGATCGCCGATGACGAAGTCGGGCCGCCGGACTCCGGCGTGGGCCATGTGCGCCGAAGGCATCGAATGACAATCGATCAAAATGGCGTAGCCAAAATTGCGCTGCGCCCGATCCAACAGGCTGCGCAGAACGGCGTGGAAGGGCTTGTGCAGAAGTTCAATGCGCAGCAGCGCGTCCGACAGTGCCAGGGGTCCGTCGTAGATTTCTTCCCCATCCGAGACGATGCGGGCGATCGTGCCTAAACCGCCGGCAACACGCACCGAGCGGGCATTTGCCCAATCAGGCAGCGGCTCCACGAAGAGTTCCGGATCGAGTTCGTAAGGTTCGCGATTGGCATCGATATAGGCGCGCGGAAAGCGGGCTGACAGCAGCGTTGCGCCGCGCGACGCCGCACGGATGAACAGTTCATCGACGTAGCAGTCTTCCGAGCGGCGGAGCGCCGTCGCATCGAGACGTGACTGATCGAGGAAACATTGCGGATAGATGCGGCCCGAATGCGGAGAGCAGAAAACGAACGGCGTGAGATTGCCCAGTGGCTCGCGCACTTCGAAAGGCGGCGTCAGTTCTTCGCGGATTGAAAGCTCCTCGGCCGAGGCCATCGAGTTGACGATCCTTTCTGTCCGCCGGTCGGCAGTTGTGCATGTCCGCGGCGGTCTACGTGAAAGCTTAAAGGCCGTGCGAGGTTGCACTATCGGCACATGTCGCAGACCATCGATATTGCAGCACTTTGCCAATCCGCGGCGGGGATGTCCACGCTCGTCTCGGGGCCGTCAACACGCGGATGAGACGCACTCCGTCGCAGTGGAGTCCCTCTAGAACGTGTGAGGCTCTCCTACACCTTCATTCTAGATTTACCAAAGTAACGTCAGATTCGACGTAGCATCACCGTTTCGCTGCGCTAGATTGCCTCCACGTCCCGCCAGTTGCAAAGCGTCCCATGACAATCAGTCCCTCCCGTGTTCCCTTGCATCGCATCCTCCTGGCAGAGGACGACGACAGCATGCGGGCGTTTCTCGAGCGGGCACTCGCTCGCGCCGGCTATGATGTCATCGGCTTCGCCAACGGCGTAGAGGCTTTGGAGCGACTCGAGCGGGAGCCGTTTACCCTGCTCCTTACCGACATCGTGATGCCGCGCATGGACGGAATCGAGTTGGCGCGGCGAGCCAGCGAGATCGATCCAGATCTCAAAATCATGTTTATCACCGGCTTTGCCGCCGTGGTTCTCAACAGCGAAAACCAGGGTCCCAAGGACGCCCGTGTTCTGTCGAAGCCGTTCCATCTCAAGGACCTGGTGCGCGAAGTCGAGCGTCTGCTCGAGGAGTAGTCCACCCATCTGCAAGGCTGCACCACAGCGCCGTCCGGCCCATCGCAAGGCCGCTTGCCACTCACTGCCATTGTCGATATACGAGGCCTCCGCGCATGACCCGGCGCGGACTAGGGGCGCTTAGCTCAGCGGTAGAGCACTTCCTTGACATGGAAGGGGTCAGAGGTTCGATCCCTCTAGCGCCCACCATTCTGTCCCTGTTTACAATTCGTTACGGCGCCCGGACGGGCAGGTTGTCGACCGGTTATGCGGCAGTTGCGATTTTCCGCGCTTTCGTTGGGGCTGTTTGTTGACAGGGCGGGCTGCCCCGACTAGTTTCCGCCCAGCTTTTCCAGCGCTCGATGACTTGGGCGATCCAGACCGGCCTCCGGTCTGGCATCCCGCACGTTTCATCCGGCCGCCCAATTCGAGTGAACCGCCATGAAAGTCCGTAACTCTCTCAAGTCCCTCCGTGCGCGCCATCGCGACAACCGCATCGTGCGCCGCAAGGGCCGCGTGTACGTCATCAACAAGACGCAGCGCCGCTTCAAGGCCCGCCAGGGCTGAGGTCTTCCGTTTTCTACGTTTGAGCGGCCTCCGGAACATCCGTTCCGGGGGCCGTTGCTCGTTGGAGGCGGCTTTAACGCGTCGGGCTGAGGGGGTAGACTGTGAGCATGAAAAGCAATCGTAGATACGTCCAGCCCCTCCTTGCCGTTACGGCCGCAGGTATGCTGCTGGGCTCGGGACCTGCTTGGGCCCAGTCGCCGCCACCCGGTGCGCCGCCGCGTGCGACTCCATCCGGGCCTGAGGCCGCCAAGCCTCGGCGTGAGGCGCCTAAACCCGAGAGCAGGGCGGATGTCCTGCAACGTCTCTATGGGGAACTGGCGAAAGCGCCGGATGCGGCGGCCGCCGAACCGATCGTGCGCAACATCGAACAGCTGTGGGTGCAAGCGGAGAGCCCAACCGCGACGCTTCTGATGAACCGCGCACTCGTGGCGGCGAACGAGAAGAATTATGATCTCTCGCTGAAATTCCTCGACACCGTGACCGAACTCTATCCGGCCTGGACCGAGGGCTTCAACCGGCGCGCCTACCTCTACGTCATCCAGCTCGACTACAATCGCGCACTGGGCGATCTGCGGCGTGTGCTGGCGCTCGATCCCGGCAACTTCCGCGCGCTCGAAGGTCTCGTGCAGGTGCTGCGCACGATGGGTCAAGATAAGGCGGCACTCGACGTCGTGAAGACGCTTCTCAAGGCGCACCCGCATTCGCCGGGCGCGCAGGAAACGCTGAAAGAGCTGGAAGAAGCCGTCAACGGGCGGGGAATCTAATTGGTTTGCGCCCGGCAACTCCGCTGCGCGGAGCCGGCCGCCGGGCGCGTTTTTAAGTTGGGATCTTTGTCACCGCAGGCGTGCGGCGCTTGCCGCCGGTCGGGAACTCGTCGGGCGTGTGGCCGTCGGGCAGGCCATACTCGTCGATGAAGGCGAGCCGGATCATGTTGGTGGCTCCGGGCGAACCGAGCGGCACGCCGGCCGTGATGACGAGCCCTTCGCCCGCTTTGACGAAGCCTTCCTCAAACGCGATCTGCGAGGCCTTGCGAACCATGTGCGCGAGGTCTTCCGGATCGGCGGTCAGCACCGTCTGCACGCCCCACACGAGGGCGAGGCGGCGGGCTGTGCTCTCGATCGGCGTCAGGCCAATGACGGGAAGGCCGGGTCGTTCGCGGGCGACGCGCAACGCTGTCGAACCAGTTGCCGTGTAGCAGAGGATGGCGGCAACTTTCACCGTGCTGGCGATGGCGTATGCCGCCGCGGCGATAGCGTCGGCGCCCGTGGGGCGCTTGGAGAATTCCGTTGCGTGCACGAAGGCATCGTAGCTCGGGTCGCTTTCGACCTCGAACGCAACGCGATCCATCATTTGAATGGCTTCGATGGGATACTGGCCGACGGCCAACTCCGCCGACAGCATGACGGCATCGGCGCCATCAAAGACGGCGGCGGCAACGTCGGAGACTTCGGCACGCGTCGGCATCGGCGAGGAGATCATGCTTTCGAGCATCTGGGTCGCGACGACGACGGGCTTGCCGGCTTCGCGCGCCTTGCGCGTGATCTGCTTCTGCAGACCCGGAACGCGCTCCACGGGCATTTCGACACCGAGATCGCCGCGCGCGACCATGAAGCCGTCGCCGGCTGCGATGATGGCGTCGAGATCGTCGATGGCTGACGGCTTCTCGATCTTCACGATAATCGCGGCGCGATCGCCGATGATGCGCTTGGCTTCGAGCACGTCCTCATGGCGCTGCACGAATGAGAGCGCGATCCAATCGGCGCCGATGGCGAGCGAGCAGTCGAGGTCGGCGTGGTCCTTTTCGGTCAACGCGCTCACAGGAAGCAGCGTGTCGGGCAGGCTGATGCCCTTGCGCGATGCCAGCGCGCCGCCGGTCACAACTGTCGCGATGATGCGACCCTTGGCGGCGCTCTTCACGCGCATGCGGATTTTGCCGTCGTCCAGCAGCAGGACATGACCGGGCGCGACGGCTTCGAAGATCTGCGGATGAGGGAGGAACACGCGCTCGGCGCTGCCGGGAGTCTTGTCGCCATCGAAGACGAATTCGGCGCCGTCGTTGACGAACACGCGACCGCCGTGGAACTCACCGAGGCGAAACTTGGGCCCCTGCAAATCACACAACACGCCGACGGCATGGCGCGTGCGTTCGGCGACGGCGCGGATCGTCTCGACGTATGTCTTCGCCACCTCGTGCGAGGTGTGGCTCATGTTGACGCGAAAGACGTCGACTCCGGCGTGGACGAGTTTTTCCACCATCTCGGGCGATGACGATGCGGGGCCCAAAGTGGCGACGATCTTCACGCGGCGTTTGCGTCTCATGGTCTCTTCATCTCGGATCAGGTGCGCCGCGTCAGCGACGGTTCATTTCTTAGTAGCGGGCTCGGGATCGGTCAGGCGCACGGTCCATTCCTTGGCGTCGCCTGTATCGACTTCGAAAAAGCCCGTCGCCTTGTAGCCGCGAGAAACGCAATCCTGCACCCCCCGGATCGTGAACGACTTCTCCCCCGTGCACATGTCGTTTTTGCCGGCCCACTCGCCGCCGCGGTCATAGTCGATCGCATGGACGTAGATGAACCGGCTCGGCACCGCGCCTTTCAGCAGCGTCTCGCAGGTTTGCGATGCGATGTTCCACCAGCCTTCCGTCGCCCAGCCTTCCTTGTCCTGGTAACCGATGGCGACGCCGATGCGACTCGCCGTCGAGTTGCAGAGTTTGAGATCGGCCGCTGCAGGCGCAGCCTGCACGATGATCGACGCGACAAAAACGGCGAAGCTGAAATAGGAACGGCGAACGTAGGACATTTCGATCCGGGCTCTCTCGACGTCTGAACCGGCCGGTCTGCCTAGCACGCCACCGGGCACTCGGACAGGGAGCTAGGGTCGCGCCCCCGAGATCGTTCCTTGTGCCTGGCCTGGTGCCGGGCCCCGCCTTAAGGATCGACCAGCAAAACGCGGAAATCGTTCACGTTCGTCTGAGTCGGGCCGCACTCGAGGAGGTCGCCGATCTGGCGGAAGAAGGCCGTCGAAGTCGTTATTGGCCAGCATTGCGGCTGGATCGAGGTTTTTGGCCTTGGCGCGGGCCAGCGTGCCGGGATCGGCCATGGCGCCCGCGGGGTCGTCCGGGTTGCCGCCACCACCGTCGATGCCGTCCGTGTCGCCGGCGAGCGCCGAGATACCCGCCGCGCCGTCGAGGCCGAGAGCGACGCCCATCATGTATTCCTGGTTGGGGCCGCCCGCGCCGTTGCCGGTCACCGTGACCGTGAACTCGCCGCCCGAGATGAACGCAACCCGTTCGCCGCGCGCTTTCGCGGCTAATGCGAGGGCCGCGTGCTGGCGTCCGACTTCGCGCGCTTCGCCTTCGAGGCTGTCGCCCAGCATTTCGATCTTGTAGCCGGCAGCGCGGGCGATCTCGGCTGCACCGTGGAGCGAGGCTTTCGGAGCCGCGACCAGATGATAGGTGGCGTTGGCGAGCTTGGGATCGCCGGGCTTCAGCGTTTCGTTCCTGGGATCGGCCAGCGCGCGCACGATTTCTTCCGCGGCGTTGATCTTGTAGCGCGCGAGCACGTCGCGGGCTTCCGCGAGCGTGGTGCCATCGGGCACGGTCGGACCCGATCCGATCGCATCGGGATCATCGCCCGGCACGTCGGAGATCGCCAGCGTAATGAGCCGGGCCGGATAGGACGCGGCGGCGAGGCGTCCGCCCTTGACGCGCGACAGATGCTTGCGGACCGTGTTCATCTCGGAAATGCGCGCACCGGATTTCAGCAACTGCTTCGTCAGCGCGCGCTTGGCTTCGAACGACACGCCTTCGACGGGGGCGGACCACAGCGCCGACGCGCCGCCTGACAGGAGGCACAGCACGAGATCGTTGGGACCGCCCGATCGGGCAAGCTGGACGGCGAATTTGGCGGACGCCACCGAATTTGCGTCCGGCACCGGGTGGCCGGCTTCCATAATCGGGATGATCTCGGACGGCAGGCCATAGCCGTGCCGCGTCGTCACGAAGCCCAGGAGTTTGTCGCCCTGGCCTAAAGCGGCATAATGCTTCTCGGTTGCCCGCGCCATCGCGGCGGCAGCCTTGCCCGCGCCGACAATGATGATGCGGCCCCCCTCGGGCACCTCGGGCAGGAACGGCGGCACGCACACGTCGGGGTGGGCGAGCGACACGGCCTTATCGTACATTGCACGCAGCAATTGACGTTGCTCAGCCGTTCCGATCGAGGCCATGACGGTTTCCGTTCGCTGGAGGGGGGACGTCGACTTTGGTGGTGTTTGGGGGATGCCTTTCATGCCGTCAAGCGGCCATCCGTCGCTGAAAGAGATGATCGCGGGGCGGCCCCCATGTTAATCACGACGTGCAGGATAAGGACCCGACAGCGTGCAGCGCGAACATCTTGAATCGGTTCGGATACTCGGGGAGACGCGGATCGGCTCCTCGCCCTTCCTCATCCTCTGCGACCATGCTTCCAACCACGTGCCCCCGGAATTCGCCTCGCTCGGGCTGCCGCCGGCCGAGTTCGAGCGCCACATCGCGTGGGATCCCGGCGCCGCCCTCCTCGTCGAGGCGCTGGCCGCACGGCTCGCCGCGCCCGCGATCCTCTCCTGCTTCTCGCGCCTGCTGATCGACCCCAACCGCGGCACCGACGATCCGACCCTCGTCATGCGGCTGTCGGACGGCACCGTCATTCCCGGCAACCGGCATGTGAGCGACGCCGACATCGCCGAGCGGATCGCGCGCTTTCACGATCCCTATCACCGGACCATCGAGGATGCGATCGAGCGGGCGCTCGCGATCGGCATCGCGTCCGGCGCTGATCTCGATCCACACCTTCACCCCGTGTGGCGCGGCGCGCCCCGACCCTGGCACGCTGGCATCTTATGGGACCGCGACGACCGCCTCGCGCGGCTCTTTCTCGACGGGCTTCGCGCGGACCCCGATCTCGTCGTCGGCGACAACGAGCCCTACCACGGCCGCCTCGAGAACGACTGCATGCACCGCCACGGCACGTCACGTGGACTAGCCCACGTCCTGATCGAAGTGCGCAACGATCTGCTCGCCACTCCGGACGGCGTCAACCAGTGGTGCGACCGCATCGCGGGCGTGCTGGAGGAGGCGATGGCGAATGCGGGGGTGCGGTTGCAGTTGGGGTGTGTGGTGGGGAGAGGGGAGTAGTGGAGCGGCTGCTATACAGATGCGGACATCACCGCGTAGGGGCCGCAGCTGGCCTGTTTCAAAGACCACCGGTGGGCGGTCGCAGCTGCGGGACCATGTTTGTAGGACTATCCTTCTGGCGGGGTAGCCGTGTCGTCGCCAGCAACTTTGTGCATGAACGCCGGAAGGATCTCCGGCTTCTTGTCGGCCGACAGCGGTGAGACGTATGGTGTATCGCCTTTGCGCTTGATGAAGTCGGCCTTGGCTTCCGCCAGCAAGTTGGGTTTGGTCATAAGATCATGGCCGTAACCGGCGAGGATCTTGGCCGTGTCCAGAGAGGCCTTGTCACCAATCGACATGCCGCCACATGCTGTCACTGGCCATGTGTGCAGGCTGACGCCCAAAGGTAGCGAGGGCCAGCCGAACAACACGGTTGGCACGACCCAGCTGATATCGCCCACATCGGATCCGCCGCCGGTTGTTATTTCACCCAGGACCGGCAGCACTTTCGTGGCCATGCCCTTCTCAGGCAAGCCCATCTCAGCCTGGCAGGTGCGTGCGAAGACCTGCTCTTCTTCGCTCCAATTGAGGCCCACCGCTTTCATGTGGCCATGGATACCTTTGATCAGCGTAGCATTGGGCAACAGGTCCGAAACCCCGAAGAAGACGTCGAACTCGGCCTTGGTCTGAGTTGCCATCGCAGCGCCATCAGCCATCTGCTGTGCCCACTCGGTCATTGCGGCTACATTCGGCCGATCCTTATCCCGGATCATCAGCCATATCTTTGCGAAATCGGGCACCACATTCGGCGCAACTCCGGCCGCCTCATAAATGTAGTGTATTCGCGCCGTCGGCAGAACGTGCTCCCGCATCAGGTTGATAGCGTGGCCAAACAGTTCCGCCGCATCGACAGCTGAGCGACCGTCCCACGGCGAATTTCCAGCATGGGCGGTCCGCCCACGAAAGGTGATACGTATGCCGTTATTAGCAGCCGTCCGGATAGCGCCCGTCGCAGCGATTGGAGCCGGATGCCAAGCCAGTGCCGCATCGACGTCGTTGAACAGACCATCTCGGACCATATAGACCTTGACGCCCTGCAACTCCTCGGACGCGCAGCCATAGACCCGGATCGTTCCCGATGTGCCATCGGCCCGCATCATCCGCTTCAACGCAAAAGCAGCACCGGTGCAACCCGCCCCGATCAGATTGTGGCCACAGGCATGGCCCACTTCGACCCCAGTCGGCCCGGGTGTCTGGCGCGGCTCAGCAGCATTGCCAAGTCCGGGAAGAGCATCATATTCCGGCAAATAGGCAATTACCGGTCCGCCGGTCCCTTGCGTCCATTCCGCGATAAATGCAGTTGGGTAGCCGGACGTATTCCGACTTGTGATGGTGAAACCTTCTGCTTCAAGCTCCCTGATATGGATTGCGTGAGATTTCAGTTCCTGCCGAGATAGTTCGGCATTTTCCCATACCTCGCGTGAAATGCGCAGGATTGCAGGCTCGACTTCCTTGACCGCCTTTGACGCAACAACAGCCGATGGAGGCGGTGCCTCAACAGTTGCATCAGTCGCAGATCCTGTAGCCGCTTGAGCCAGCATGGCCGAACCAGGCGCAACGAGTGCGCCAGCACCGCCGGCAGCGCCCGCTGCGAGAACGGCTCGGCGGCTAGGCCCCGTCTTTGATCCGTCGTTTTGACTAGTCATGGCACTCTCATTGCGACGGTCTGAGGATTCCGCAGATCATGCCCGACGCTCGGTTGACCGGATGAAAGGATCGAACATGTTGCCAGAAGGGACGACTGGCAAGCTCAATCAGCGCCCTGAGCGGCACTAGAGGTCGACAGCTTCTGTGCGCTCGTGACTGCTAGACAAGCGTTCGCTCAAGCCGCCCCGCGGCCGCACCCTCTGCAAAGCCACATTGCACACTCCCGACTTATCCCCGCCCCCACGCCACTCCCCTAAACTCCCCTCATCTCCGTCCCTCAATGAAGGGGGCGTCGCTTAAGAGCCGTCTTGTGACGTGGGTGCCGCGCCTTGCCTGGGCCCCCGCCTTCGCGGGGGTGACGGTGTGCGTAGAATGCTGCGCGCCGGTATACGTGGAGGGGGCGTACTTCCCCCTCTCCCCATTGCCTTCAATGGGGAGAGGGTTGGGGTGAGGGGCAGCTGCTTGCTCCGTGGGGATGCTGCCCCTCACCCCCGGCCTTCGCCGGGGCAGGCCTAACCCTCTCCCCGTACGGCGCGCGCATCGCGCGTCTACGGGGAGAGGGGATCTCACGCGCACCACCCCACAGATGTCATCCCGGCATTTATTGCCGGGACCCATCCGTCGGCTCGTTGTGACCGTCGATGATTGCGGCGGCACGGCAGCACAAGTTGCTCAATGGGTCCCGGGCACAAGGCCCGGGATGACAGCGGTGGTGAGGCCGAAGCGAATTTTTTTGAGCCCACTTATCCCCGCCCCTACGCCCTCCCCTAAACTCCCCTCATCTCCGTCCCTCATGAAGGGGGCGTCGCTTAAGAGGCGTCTTGTGACGTGGGGCGGGGTGCAGATGTCGCTGACGGCGTGTACGCACGCGCTCTCGGTGAGGCTCGGATCGGCCGCCTGCTGGAACGCAGGACGCGAAGAACGCGCTGAAACGTCGATCGTATGCCGGAAATCCTGCGCGGGGCGGTCCACGGGCCGCACCACACTACCCACCTCAGCGGCTTGCGCGCCGCCCCGCCCCCTTCGCTCGACTGGCGGAGGCAAATTGAAAAGGAGCCCGCATTCGTGGTCTTGTTCCGGCGCTCGCGTTGTATAGGCGATTAAAGCTTCAGGTCCGCGCCGCGCAGTTGATAGAGCACCAGCGCGGTGGCGACGGCGAGGTTGAGGCTGTCGAGTTTGCCGGCCATGGGGATGGTCACGCGGCGGGTGGCGATCGCGGCCATCGCGGTCGAGAGGCCGGGGCCTTCGGAGCCCATCATCAGCAGCACGGGCGAGGTGTACGCCGCGCGGCGGAAATCCTCGCGGGCATCGAGCGTGGTGGCGACCGTGTCGCCGGGCCAGCGCGGCACCCACGTCAGGAACGTGTTCCGGTCCACGGCGACGAGCGGCACGTTGAAGATCGAGCCCATCGTGGCGCGCACCGCTTCGCGCGAATAAGGATCGGTACATTGTCCGACGAGGATGATGCCCGCCGCGCCGACCGCGTCCGCCGTGCGGATGATGGTGCCGAGGTTGCCGGGGTCGCGGATGTCTTCGAGCGCGAGCCAGACGGATTTTGGCGGGATCGATTTCAGGTCGGGCAGTGTTCCCCAGCGCTGCTTGAAGACGCCGAGCATCGTCTGCGGGTTTTCCTTGGCGGCGAGTTTTTCCAGCACCGCGCCCGAGACTTCGAGCACTTCGGCGCCCTCATCCAGCGTCGTGTTGACGAGGCGGATCTGTGTGTCGGTTTCGAGCGCGCCGGCGCGATAGACCAGCGTCTCCGGGCGAAAGCCCGCCGCCCGCGCCATCATCAGGATCGAGGCGCCTTCGGCAAGAAAGAGCCCCGTTTCCTTGCGTTCCTTGCGCATATCGAGAGCGCGGATCGCCTTCACGCGCTCGTTCGTCAGGCTCGTGATCGGCTTGATCATGCGCGTCATGGCGTCGAGACCCAGCGCGTGAAGAGCGATGTCGGCACGGCGTTGCCGCCCTTGGCGCGGATCGCCAGTTCGCCGGTATGGAAGTCGCCGCCTTTGTCTTTGAGCGTATCGCGCATCAGCTGGTCGAAGGCGAGGGCGGAGGCGCGGATCGCGTATACGGTCAGGATCATCGAGGATTGTTTCGGGTCGAGCAGCCTGGCGCAGTCGGCCAGGAAGGGGGCCAAGTTCGTGAACAGGTCCCAGACCTCGCCTTCGGGTCCGCGGCCGAACTTGGGCGGGTCGACAAGGATCACGTGATACGTTTTTCCGCGGCGGACTTCGCGGGCGACGAACTTGACCGCGTCATCCAGGATCCAGCGTATCTTGGCGGCGTCGAGCTTGGAGGCGGCCTGGTTCTCGCGGCCCCAGGCGATGGCTTTCTTGGAGGCGTCGAGGTGCGTGACCTCGGCTCCGGCGGCGGCGGCGAGCAGGGTTGCGGCGCCGGTGTAGGCGAACAGGTTGAGGACGCGCGGGGGGCCATCTTTGACGGCGGCGATGCGGTCCAGCATCCAGGTCCAGTGCGGCACCTGTTCGGGGAAGAGACCGAGGTGCCAGAGGCCCTGCATCTTGAGGAGGAGTTTTATGTTTACGCCCGCGCCTTCCGGCCGGCTCCGCGCAGCGGAGTCGGAAGGCGCCATCAAAGAGAGCCGAATGGGCCAAGCCTCGGGGACGGGTTTGTCGACGCGCCAGCGGCCTTTTTCTTCGTCTTCGGCGGAGGCGGAGAAGACGGCGTGCGCTTTCGCCCATTCGGATTTGGCGAGGCGTTGCGTCCAGAGCGCCTGCGGCTCGGGGCGGTCCACGATGATCGTGCCGAAGCGTTCGAGCTTGCGTCCCCCACCGCTGTCGATGAGCGCATAATCGGCGAAGCCGTCCGTTTCGATCAGGTCGATCGGCGGCGCGTGCGCGGCGGAGGTGGCGGGTTTGGCGTGCATCGGCCGCGACGTAGCACGTTCGGCCGGGCGTGGGCAGGGGGATGGATTCTTGTCGGCCCTATCCGACACGCCTCCGGCGAGCCGGAGTCTTGTCGGCCCTATCCGACACGCCTCCGGCGAGCCGGCCGGATAGGGCTGAGGGGCAGGTTCTAGCGGCGGTCTTCGTAGCGGCCGTCCTCGAAGCCCGGGTCTTCGTCGTAGGTGCGATCGTTGTCGCGGCTGCTGCCGCTGTAGCGATCGTCATCAACACGGCCGGACAAAAGCGGGCCGATGCGGCGGACGGTGATGCGGCGGTTGGCGCGTTCGGGTCCATCGGTCGGGACCTTCAGTTGCTCTTCGCCGTAGCCCTGCGTGACGAGGTTTTCAGGCGCGACGCCGTATTCCGTCGTCAGGATTTCGGCCACGGACTGCGCGCGGCGGTCGGATAGGGTGAGGTTGTCGTCCTGCGAGCCCACCGCGTCGGTGTGGCCTTCGATCATGAAGATCTCGTCCGGGTTGCGGGCGAGCACGCGGTTGATACCTTCGGCAAGACGGTCAAGCGCGCGGCCCTGATCAGGGCCGATTTCCCAGGAGCCGAAATCGAACGTGACGGTGTCGAGATCGATGCGGCGCATGCGATCACGGAGGTGGTGCGAGTAGCGGATTTCCTCCAGCGAGTAGCCGCGTTCGAGGCGTTCGATGGGCGGAGCGGTGAGGGCTTCGTAGAGGTCGTCGTCGGAGGCGCGACCGTAATCGACGATATATTCATCGCGCGGGATGCGGACCTCCGGTGCGGAGAGCGCGATGGCGCTGCCGATGAAGAGGCCGATACCGGCGCCGATGAGAACGTCGCGGGTGCGATTGTTGTCGCGGCGGTAATAGCGGCGGTTGTCGATCAGCACCACTTCCCGTCCGTCGGGATAGCGGCGGTACCGGTTGAGGAGGCGGCCGTGGCGGTCGGTGACGTCGTAGATACGCACGCCGCCGCTACGGGTCATGAAGGTGGTGGAGGTGCCGTCGGCACGTCGGATCGTACGGGCGTCGGGCGCGATGCGGCGGAAGCGTTCCGATTCGTCGTGGCGGATGAACGTACGATTGTCCTGCTTGACGATGACGCGGCGGTCCGGTTCCTCGATGACGCGCAGTTTGCCATCGGCAATCGAGCGCTCGCGGCGATTGCGTTTCAGGTCATCGAAAGACCGCTGCTGTGCCGGAGCCTGACGATAGCTCCCACGGATTTCCTCACTGCGGAAGCGGCGGCGATCGCGTGGCGACATCTGCTGCGTCGCTTGCGGCTGCGTGGACTGGACACCGGGCGTTCCTACGGGCGGCCGTACGACATCACGATCGCGTCGACGGTCGCGGTCACCATCGCGGGCCGGCCGAGCGCCGTCGGGACCAGTTCTGTCGTCGCGAGCTTTCTGCTCCTGGCGCTGCTGATCACGGAGTTGATCCTCACGCACCCGGTCTTGCTGCTGGCGTTCGCTTTCCTGCTGCGTCTTTGCGCGCTCGGCTTCTTGTTCCTGGCGCTGCTGATCCCGCTGCTGATCCTGGCGAACGCGCTCCTGCTGCTGGCGTTCGTTCTCCTGCTGCTTCTTGGAGCGCTCGGCTTCTTGTTCCTGGCGCTGCTGATCCCGCTGCTGATCCTGGCGAACGCGATCCTGCTGCTGGCGTTCGTTCTCCTGCTGCTTCTTGGAGCGCTCGGCTTCTTGCTCCTGGCGCTTCTGATCCCGCTGCTGATCCTGGCGAACGCGATCCTGCTGCTGGCGTTCGTTCTCCTGCTGCTTCTTGGCGCGCTCGGCTTCTTGCTCCTGGCGCTTCTGATCCCGCTCCTGATCCTGGCGAACGCGATCCTGCTGCTGGCGTTCGTTCTCCTGCTGCTTCTTGGAGCGCTCGGCTTCTTGTTCCTGGCGCTTCTGATCCCGCTGCTGATCCTGGCGAACGCGATCCTGCTGCCGACGCTCCATCTCCTGCTGGCGCTGCTGGGCGCGATCCTGCTGCTTCTCTTTCTGTTGCTCGTTGCGCTGCTGATTTTGGTTCTGTTGTCCTCGCGGAGCTTGCTCGCGACGCTCCTGGCGCTGCTTCGACTTCTCTTCGCGGCGCTGCTCTCGTTCCTGCGACTTGGATTTTTTCTCGTCCTTCTTCTCCTCGGCGTCAGCCGGCGCTGTATCCTGCGCGAGAATGATGGGCGAGGCGTCTTCTTCCGCTCTCACTTGTAACGGCGACAACGCCGTCGCGACGGCAAGGAGAAGGAATGCGATGTGACGGGAATCGTGCGGCATGGGTGTCCTCGAGAAGAGCCTCGCGCTCCGGCGACCTTTAACGGCGCGAAATGCGGCAAGGTGAAGATCAAGAGAACGTCTGGTGGAGCGGATTGTTTCCGCCGCTCATGTTCCGCGATTGTAACGCCACATCCGGACGAAGGTGTCTTTGATCTCGGGGGCCGGCTTATCGAGGATGTCGAGGGGAATGCGGATTTCAGTGTTGGACTCCAGCCGCCAGGGGAGGCGCATGGGTCGCCTCAGCAGCGGCCGCGAGCGCCAGTCGGCCAGCAAAGCTTCAGCTACGGGCTTCTTCAAATTGATAATGAGGTCGTGCGTTGTGCCGCCGCGTTCGATGAGTTCGATTGTTTCGATGCTATCGACGGCGCGCCAGGAAACGAGACCTAGCCCTTCGATGAACAGGCCGTATTGGCCTGAGCCGATCCTGGGTCGGCCGCTCTCGATGAGGGGCAAGTTGTAATACGCGACGGCGGCGGGAAGGAGGGCGATGACCGCCAGGAGTGGCACGCCCTTCAGAACACCTCCGAAGACAAGCAGCACGGCAAATGCCGTCATCGCGTAAATCGGGAAATGAATGTCTTCCTGATCGTACCCGATCGTGTAGCCGATGATATCGTTGTCCGTGGCCATTGGCGGGCTTGAGCTCAATATGCTTTGAGCGATCAACGCCGAAACCTGCCGGTCGGATGCAGGCGCGCGCGGGTCGCAATACGAAATACCAGAGCGATGAAATCCATCGCGCGCGGAAAAATGCAAGCTTTGTCACGTCGTTCTGCACGCATGTCGAACGGCATGGAATGAGTGATGAGGAAAGCGGCAGATCTGGTCTGCAGATTGTCTGTTTTTCGCGCTGATCGCGCGATGTGCCTATCAGTAGAACAGGCTGGAGACGCTCTCTTCGCGGCTGGTGCGGAGGATGGCTTCGCCAATGAGCGGTGCAATCGAAAGCACGCGAATGTTTTTCGCCGCTTTGACAGCTTCAGTCGGCAAAATGGAATCGGTGATGACGAGCGATTTGAGTTTGGAATTTTGTATTCGGCTGACGGCGCCGCCCGAGAGCACGCCGTGGGTGATGTAGGCGGAGACTTCAGTCGCGCCGTACTTCAGAAGCGCCTCGGCGGCATTACACAGCGTGCCGCCGCTGTCGATAATATCATCGATCAAGACGCACCGCTTGCCTTCGACTTCGCCGATGACGTTCATGACTTCGCTTTCGCCGGCGCGTTCCCGGCGCTTGTCGCAAATGGCGATCGGCGCATCGATGCGCTTGGCCAGTGCACGGGCGCGAACCACACCGCCAACGTCCGGCGAAACCACTACGACATCCCTTGCGTCGTTCTGATCCTGCAGGTCCCGCGCAAAGATTGGAGCGGCGAAGAGGTTGTCGGTCGGGATATCGAAGAAGCCTTGGATCTGGCCGGCGTGGAGATCGAGTGTGAGGACGCGGTCCGCGCCAGCGCGTTCGATCAGATTGGCGACGAGTTTTGCCGAAATTGGTGTGCGGGGTCCGGGTTTGCGATCCTGGCGGGCGTAGCCGTAATAGGGAATGACGGCCGTGATGCGCTTGGCGGAGGAGCGCTTCAGAGCGTCGATCAGGATCAGCAATTCCATCAAGTTGTCGTTCGCCGGGAACGATGTGGACTGGAGGATGAATGCGTCCTGGCCGCGGACGTTCTCCTGAATCTCGACGAAGATCTCCATATCGGCGAACCGCTTCACCTGACCTTTGGTGAGTGGCGCCTTGACGTAAGCGGAGATGGCCTCAGCGAGGGGGCGGTTCGAATTGCCGGACACCAGCCTCACGCGCGGATGGCCCCGGTCCCTGTCGTCTCGGGCATCGAACGGCATGACGCGCCTCTCGCTGGCATGGTCTGTGACAGACGTGTGATGCCGCGCTCTCTAGCAAGGGGCTGGAGGCGTGTAAACCGCAGCCGGCAACACATTGATGAATAACGATCGGATTGCAACACTCGGACCCGGCCCGGCCAGACTGAAAGCTGGCCGGGCGCGGTCCTCAATTTGCCTTTGGCAGCAACTTTATGATGCCCTGGGCTGCGGCGGCAGCGGCCGCATCGGCCGTCTTGCCCCAGGCGCCGTCGAGGGAGCCCTGCGGCACCTCGTTCTTCTGCGATACGGTGCCGAGCTGTTTGCCCTTGGGATCCTTTACGTGCCAGTCGATGGTGATGGGCTGCTTGCCTTCGCGTACGGTCCCGACGGTAACCTTGCCCTCAACTTTGTAGGTTTCCCCGGCCGCGCCGGTCAGAGGAATACCGTTGCGGGAGAGCTCGCGCTGGATCGCACCGGTGAGGGCAATACTGCCGTCGCCCGGAGCGCCCGTGACGTTCGGCACCGAGGTAAGAACGGCACCTCCGCGGCCAATGCTACCGGTTGCAGTTGTCGCCGGCGGAGGAGTGGCAGCGGCCGTCGTTGCAGCGACAGGAGTTGCCGCAGCGGGCGCGGCGGATGCCACCGGCACTCCGTTAGCAGGCGATGCAGCACCAGCAGGAGCCGCAGCAGGTGCCTGGGAAGGCAACCAGGCGGAAACCTGCGAGGCCGTCTTATTGGCAATCTGGTCGATCATCGTGGGTGTCACGGCCGTCCAGGTGTCTTTGGAGCCTGCACCCGCCGAAACTTCTTCGCCTGTCACGCGATTGACGCGTTTGCCAGACGGATCGGTCACATCCCAGATGTAGGAGATCTTGGTCGAGGCTTTCTCCTTTGCGGCCACCACATAACCGCGCAAGGTGTAATCTGATGGGTCGGTGGGCTGCTTGGCAACCGACACCTTTTGTCGTTCAAGGGCTGCGACGACCTGTGTCTGGAGTGCCCGCGACGTGGCATCCGGCGGACCCACGATCGGCGCAACAGCCATTTTGGCGCGTTGCTCTGCCGGTGGCTGCGTTGCGGCTGCCAGCGGCACAGTGCTGTCGCCACCACCCGCGAACAAGTTCGAGCCCGTCTCGCAGCCTGCGAGACCCAATGCTGAAATTAATAGTAACGCTGCCCGTGCGACCGGCATCCCAACGCCCCTCGCCGCAGCACGATCAATGGTCGTCACTTCGACGCCCCCCTTGTTTGACCCGCTGTTCTCCGGCGGCCGACGTACTGACTTTGCGGCCTCAACTCCCCTTTAGCACCGGTACCCACTGTATTTTGCCTAACCTGCTCCAGGCCTCAGCGACAAGGCAGTTGCGCCTGAAATCTGGGAATCTCTCTTATCGACGGCGCTCGATGGGGTCCATACTTGTGGATTGTGCAGTTAGGTCACAACGATGGCGGAGATTTGACGGCCGTAATCAGGCTCCGAGCGGTGCGTCGTGCGCCGAAATGAGAAGAAAAGCGATTCGTTTGCATAGGTGCAGGGCGCAACCCGATCGACGGCCGCCAAACCCAGCTGCCCGAGGCGCCGGGCGACGAAACCGGGCAGGTCGAAGTGCGCCTTCGCGTCAGAAGATGGGACCATGAAAAAGTCTCGGTTGCCGGGATCCAGTGCCTGGACTTCGGCCTCGAACTCAGGGCCAACTTCGTATGCGGCTTGACTGATCGTCGGACCGATGGCGGCTCGGATGCGATCGCGGTTTGCACCGGCCTTTACCATTTCCTCGACTGTGGCCTCGATGATGCCGGCGACAGCGCCGCGCCACCCGGCGTGCGCTGCGGCAACCACCTTGGCTTGCGGGTCGGCGAATAGAACCGGGGTGCAATCGGCGGTGAGCACGCCAATGACGAGGCCAGGAACCGTGGTGACGACCGCGTCGGCTTTCGGGAGTGCGTCACGGGAGAGGGGGCCATGGGCGCGAACGGCGGTGCCGCTGTGGACTTGGTACACCGTCAGAACTTCACTCTTGGCACCAGCAAGATGCTCCGCGACACGGGCCCGATTCTCGAGCACGCGCTCGGTTTGGTCCTTGGAACCAAGGCCGCAATTAAGACCTGCGTACAGCCCCTCAGAGGCGCCGCCTTCGCGGGTGAAGAAGCCGTGGCGGATGCCGGGAAGTTCAAGCAACGTGCTGTGGATCGGATTGAGCATAGAGCGTTAGATAGACGTGGCTTGCGCAATTGGAAAGCTGCACCGGGATTAGATTGTCTCCGCCCGCGGGCGCCCGTGTGATTATTCAAAGCCCGGCAGGCACGACAGGTGAGCGGATCGGATGCCGATCACTTTGAAGCGGGATCCCATCCCCTGCGGGGAGATAAGCCGGGCAACGCCCAATTCGATTTCGGCGGCTTTTGCGGGGTTTGCATGCATCAGGCGGGAAGCGCGTTCGACGATACCGAGCCGGCCGAGGAATTCACCTTGCGTGATCGGCCCGTCGACGGCGAGTGCCTCTCGTGGGATGGCGGCGGCGAACGCCGCAAAATCTACATGCACGGTCAGATCGGCCTCGCCCGGCGAGCAGAGAGGGTGTTCAGGGGCGTGACCGCGCAAGGCTTGCAAGGTTTCGCCCGCGGCCGTTTCGAAATGGCCGTAGTCGATGAAGAGCGCCGCCATTGGCGCGTCGCTGGCACGGAGCGCGAGATCTGTCGTCAGGGCCACGTGATCTTGGCTCTCAGTGATGACTCCGCTGGCTGGTTCAAATACGAGGCGGTCGACTTCATCCAAGGTCACACGCCGCTCGGCGTCATTGACGCTCTGCGATACCGCGGCCGTGTCGAGGAACTCGTTCGCGATGAGGAGCGCTGGACCTTTAGGGACCGATTGCAGTGATCCGTACCAGCGCAGCGTGCTGTTGGTAGTCTCGAGAGTATTGCGCTGCATTTGGATCAGACGTTCGTTACTTTCAACGAGGTGCACGTCGAGCGCGTCGATGAAGGCCGGGACCTTTGCGGCAGCACGCAGTGCATCGCGCATAAGGGTGCCACGCCCGGGGCCAAGTTCAACGAGGTTGATGCGCGGCGGCGAACCCATCTGCTGCCACACGACGGCGGACCAGAGGCCGATCAATTCGCCGAAGATCTGGCTGATTTCGGAAGCGGTGATGAAATCGCCGTCGCGGCCGATGACCGATTGTTTGACGTAATAGCCGTGCTCGGGATCCTGCAGGCAGGTCTGCATGTATTCGGCGACCGAGATCGGACCGACGCGACGGATGCGATCTTTAAGTTTGAGCGCGAGCGGCGTGTCGCGGCGCGCTTCAGGATCATAGGTCATGCGCTTGACAAAACTCCGACGCCGCGACGGTCGCGGCACCGGTTTTGAACTCATCGAGAGAGAATGGCAATCCAGGTCAGGACGCGATCTTGAAGCTGGCGAGGTGATCTTCCCACGACAACGCATGGCGCACGATCTCGTCGAGGTCGTCGTGGCGTGGCTGCCATCCCAGCTGATCGCGAATTTTTTGCGAACCGGCAACAATGGCGGCGGGGTCGCCCGGACGGCGCGGAACCAAACGAACGTCAAAATCGACGCCAGAGACGCGCTTCACCGCTTCTATAACTTCGAGCACTGAGAAGCCCTTTGAATAACCGCAATTGAAAATCTCCGACTTGCCGCCGGTGCGAAGATAATCGAGAGCGGCGACGTGAGCGCGGATCAGATCGGTGACGTGGATGTAGTCGCGAATGCACGTACCATCGGGTGTCGGGTAATCGGTCCCGAAGACCTCCATGTGTGCCCGCTGCCCAAGTGCCGTCTCGCAGGCCACCTTGATCAGATGTGTGGCGCGCGGGGTGGACTGGCCGGAGCGGCCCTTCGGGTCGGCGCCGGCGACGTTGAAGTAGCGGAGCGCGACGTAGTTGAAATCGTGGGCGCGGGACGTGTCGGCGCAGCATGACCTCGGTCATCAGCTTCGACCAGCCATATGGCGACATCGGCGCGGGCTGGGCCGCTTCGCTGACGGGATTTTCGGCTGGGTTGCCGTAAACGGCCGCCGTCGAGGAAAAAATAAATTGTTTTAGCCCTGTGGCGACGGCGGCCTCCATCAGGGCGCGCGACTTGACGGTGTTGTTGTTGTAGTAGCCCAACGGATCAGCGACCAATTCCGGGACAACGATGGAGCCGGCAAAGTGGACGATGGACTGGACGCCGTACTTGCGGATGACCGTGCGGACCAGGTCCTGATCGCCGACGTCGCCCACGACCAGCGTTGCGGCCGGAGGAACGGCCCAGCGAAAGCCCGTCGACAGGTTGTCGAGGACGATAACCTTCTCACCCGCATCCAGTAGGGCGAGAACCATATGACTGCCAATGAAGCCTGCACCGCCTGTGACGAGAACTGCCATACGGTTAACGCGCCTCCCTGACGCTCAGTTGTTCGAACCTCAAGTCCGATGTTGGGAACTTGAATATTAGGTACGAATTGCGTTTGCCTAACTTTGACTGGCCACAATCCGTTCCTAATTGGCGCTGACGCCATTCAACATTCGTGCCCGAATCCAGAGCTTCCTCGATCGTACTGTCAGCCCTCTCTCTTTAGCCCGCCCTCTGGCGTCCCCACTCAGATTAGAATTCACCATCTCCCTGGAGCTTGCCCGCATGCCTGCCTCACCATCCCGTATCCGTAAAGCCGTCTTCCCCGTGGCAGGTCTCGGCACGCGGTTCCTGCCCGCCACAAAGGCCGTCCCGAAGGAAATGCTGACCGTGGTGGATCGGCCCGTCATTCAACACGTGGTCGATGAAGCGCAGGGCCGCCGGCATCGAGCACTTCGTGTTCGTGACAGGGCGCAACAAGGCTGTCATCGAGGATCACTTCGACATTCAGTACGAACTGGAGCGGACGCTTGCGGAGCGCAAAAAGACGAAAGAGCTCGAAGCGCTGATGTCCGACTTGCCGGTTGCGGGTCAGGCGAGCTTCACGCGGCAGCAGGCGCCGCTCGGTCTCGGCCACGCGGTGTGGTGCGCCCGCGACATTGTCGGCGACGAGCCGTTCGCCTTGCTCCTACCCGATATGCTGCACCATGGCGCGACGCCCTGCCTGAAGGACATGATCGAAGCCTACGCCGCGACAGGTGGGAACCTTATCGCGGTCGCGCCTGTGCCGGAAGATCAGACACACCAATATGGCATCGTCGGTGTGACGGACACGGATGCAAAGGTGGCCACAATCACGGAGATGGTCGAGAAGCCGCCGAAGGGCACCGCACCGTCAAACCTGCACATCACCGGTCGCTACATTCTGCAACCAGAGATCTTCGATCTTCTGGCCAAGCAGGAGAAGGGAGCCGGGGGCGAGATCCAGCTGACAGACAGCATGATCCGCCTGATGAGCGATCTAAAGCAATCATTCCACGCGGTGCGTTTCGACGGGACGATCTATGACTGTGGCTCTAAGGTGGGCTTCCTGGCAGCCAACGTAGCCTACGGATTGGAGCGTTCTGACATTGCTCCCGCTCTTCGTGGCCGAAATCGAGCGACTGCTCAAGTAGACCCGGCTGGCGCATCTCTCCATCGGAGAAACCAATCATAAGTATCGGAAAGAGGAGAAGTTTAGCGGTCGCAGGCATCATGTTGCCCGTTTCCGGTGATACAGCCATCGGATAATGTCGACGTGCAGACCGGGCGCCTTTGCGTTCGCTGGAGGTTTTTGGAATGATCCTGAAAAAGCGGAGTGCGGAGAGCAGCGCCTCCCAAATTCGAAAACTGACGCCGCCCGGCGTCTTCGTTTTGCGGATGCTGATCTTCCTCATCCTGGTCGGCTTTCTCGGGGCAATTCTGTATGAGCAGCTCAGAACGGCCTTCATGACAAATCCGGGCCTCAACGGGCTCATTCTCGGCGTGCTATGTCTCGGCATCATCTATGCCTTCAGGCAAGTCATCCGGCTGTATCGCGAAATAGGCTGGGTGAACGCATTCCGCATTTCCGATCCTGGCCTCGTCACCGATACCCAGCCCATTCTTCTCGCGCCCATGGCGAACATGCTGCGCGACCGCACCGGGACGTTCTCGCTGGCGACGGTTTCGATGCGATCGATCATGGATTCGATCGGATCGCGTCTCGATGAAGCGCGCGACACCGGTCGTTATCTGGTGGGGCTGCTCGTCTTCCTCGGCCTGCTCGGAACATTCTGGGGCCTGCTCGAGACGATGTCGTCCGTCGGTGCCACAATCGCGACGCTCAACACGACGGGCGAGAGGGCGGCTGTATTCGACGAGTTGAAGGCCGGGCTTGCCGCGCCACTCAAGGGCATGGGAACGGCGTTCTCGTCATCTCTGCTTGGGCTTGGCGGTTCGCTGGTCCTGGGCTTCCTGGAGCTGCAGGCTAATCACGCTCACAACCGCTTCTACAACGAGCTGGAAGAATGGCTGTCGGGCATCACGGAACTGACGCCGGGTTCGTCCTCGGCGACGGATCTGGCCAGCCGGCAACTGACGACCGCCGTCTATGAAATGCAGCGCGCGGTGGCTGAGTTATCCGACAAGCTTGGTTCGATTTCGTCTTCGAACCTGCGCGCCTTGGAACCGTCCGTGCCCGCTGCTGCGGGAGGCGACGAGGCGGTCAAAGATCTGGCTCGCGGCGTGAACCAACTCGTTACGCTCATGCGGAGCGAGCAGAAGGTGGTGCGCGAGTGGGTTGATGAGCAGGCTTCGCAGCAGGCCGAATTGGCCGGGGCCTTGAAGGCGCTTGCGGACAATTACCAGCGCAGGACGACCTGAGATGGCCATGGGGCGCGGCCGCCGCCGCAGCGCCGAGTATGGCGAGTTCTGGCCGGGATATGTGGACGTGCTGTCCACACTTCTGCTGGTCGTCACCTTTCTCATGTCCGTCTTCATGATCGCGCAGTTTTTCGCGACGCAGGAATCGGCTGGCAAGGATACGGTTCTGCAGCGTCTCAATCGGCAGCTTTCGGAATTGACGAGCCTGCTTTCGCTCGAAAAAGGCAAGGCCAAGGAGAGCGAAGATCAGGTGGCGGAGTTGCAGGCCATGCTCGCGACGCTCAAGTCTGACAACGAAAAGCTGTCCGGTGTGGCCGCCCTCGGCGACGAGAGTGCAAAATCGGCGACGGCTCAAATCGGCGTGTTGTCGTCGGAACTGGATGCGCAGAAGGCCGTGTCGACGGAGGCGATGGCGAAGGTCGATCTTCTCAATCAGCAACTCGCACAATTGCGACGGCAGATTGCGGCTCTGAACGACGCACTTGAGACGTCGGAGAAGAAGGGCGCGGAAAGCGACAAGACAATCAAGGATCTCGGGCAGCGGCTGAACGCGGCTCTCGCGCGGCAGGTGCAAGAATTGCAGCGCTACCGATCGGACTTCTTCGGGCGGCTGCGCGATCTCTTGAAGGATCGGAAGGACATTCGCGTGGTCGGCGACCGCTTCGTCTTCGAGAGCGAAGTTCTCTTTGGATCGGGCGCAGCGTCGCTGACGCCGGAGGGTTTGGCAGCGCTCGACCCAATCGCGACTGCCATCGCCGATCTTGGCCGGCAGATCCCCAAAGAGATCGATTGGGTGGTGCAGATCAACGGGCACACGGACATCCGCCCGATCGCGAGTGCGCAATTTCCCTCTAATTGGGAACTCTCGACCGCGCGCGCTTCATCGGTCGTCAAGCACATGATTGCGCGCGGCGTACCACCGGAACGGCTCGTGGCGGCTGGCTATGGCGAATATCAGCCGATCGAAAGCGGCACTGATGAAGCGTCGCTGCAAAAGAACCGTCGCATCGAACTGAAACTCACAAGCCGATAGAGCTTGGCTATTCTGCGGCTTCCTTGCCGAACTGGAGCGCGGCGAGGCGTCCGTATAGGCCACCCTTGTTGACGAGTTCGGCGTGCGTGCCGCTTTCCACCACGCGACCTTCCTCCATAACCAGGATGCGATCGGCCTTCTGCACCGTCGCAAGGCGATGCGCGATCACGAGTGTCGTGCGGTCGCGCATGACGACTTCGAGCGCCTGCTGGACGGCGCGTTCGTTCTCCGCGTCCAACGCGCTTGTCGCTTCGTCGAGAAGCAGGATGGGCGCATTCTTCAGGATCGCGCGGGCGATGGCGAGACGCTGGCGCTGGCCGCCGGAGAGCGTGACGCCGCGCTCGCCGAGACGGGTGCCATAGCCCTCGGGAAGGGCACGAATGAAACTATCGGCCTGAGCAGCGATGGCAGCCTTATGGACATCTTCCTCGCTGGCTTGAGGGCTTCCATAGCGAATGTTTTCTAGAACGCTATCGGCGAAGATCGCCACATCCTGCGGCACGAGCGAGATGCGGTGGCGCAGTTGCTCGAGATCGGCGGACGCGACATCGACGCCGTCCACGCGCACGCGGCCAGAGGTCGGGTCGTAGAAGCGCAGGAGAAGGTTGAAGATCGTTGTCTTGCCGGCGCCGGAGGGCCCCACGAGAGCAACGGTCTCGCCGGGCTTCACATGCAGGGTGAAGTCGCGGAGCGCCGACACATTGGGCCGCGATGCGTAGGCGAATGTGACATTGTCGAAATCGACCGCACCGCGCGCAGGTACAGGCAGCGGCACCGGATTGTCAGGGGAGCGGATTTCGGGAACCACCGCCAGGATTTCCGTCAGGCGTTCGGCAGCGCCTGAGGCCTGACTGATCTCACCCCAGACTTCGGCAAGTTCGCCCAGCGCGCCGGCGACGAACAATGCGTAGATAATGAACTGGCTGAGTTCGCCACCAGTCATCTGGCCTGAGATAACGGCGGAGGCGCCATACCACAGCACGGCAACAATGCTGGCGACCGTGAGAAATACGGTGAGTGCGGTGAGGCCGGCACGCGCTTTCATGCGATCGCGGGCTGCATCGAATGAGCGCTGCACGGCATCTTCGAAGCGGGCGGAGACTGCCTTTTCGTGCGCGAATGACTGCATCGTGCGCACGGCGGAGAGATTTTCGGCGGCGTACGCAGAGGCTTCAGCCAAAGTGTCCTGCGCCTTACGTGACAGGTTCTTTACTGCTTGGCCGTACGCCATCAGCGGCAACACGATGACGGGGATGGCGATCAGCGTCAGGCCGGAGAGGTTGGGGCTCGTGATGAACATCATCACAAAAGCACCAATGAGCATGATGATGTTTCGCAGGGCCTGCGAGATGGTATGGCCGGCGACCGCTTTGATCTGCGTGGTATCGGCGGTAAGGCGGCTCATCACTTCGCCGGAGTGCGTCTTTTCAAAGAACGCGGGGCCGAGGCGCGCCAGATGTGCAAATACGTCATGGCGCAGATCAGCTACGACGCGTTCGCCAAGCCAGCTGACACAGTAGAACCGGGCAGCGATGGAGGCCGCGAGCACGGCGCCGATGACGACCATCATTGCGAAATACTGGTCGATAAAGCCTGCATTTTCGGCGGAGAATCCGTGGTCGATCATGCGTCGAACGGCAAGAGGGACCGACAGCATCGCACCGGCCGACAGCACTAGCGCTGCCAATCCGAACACGAGCATGCCCTTGTGCTTCATGAGGTACGGCTTAAGCCTCATCAGCGGCTGCAGCGAACTCAGACGGCTGGAGGCGCGGGCTGCTTCACCGTCGCGATCGGGCGATGAGTTGCTAGAAGGCGCGGTCGCCTTTGGAAGGCTTACGACCGTGGATGGTGCTTCTGGAGATTTACCGGACGTTGCCATTGATTCCCTAGACACTTTCTTGGCCTCAGCTGCCCCGTTCTCTGCGGGGTCATGCTTCATATAGGGCCTTCTCGTCCCAGTGGTGACGTTCCTGCAGTCGCGTCAGAACGTAGCAGGAACGATGGAGCGGAGTATTTCATCGAGCGGCCAGCGTTTCCCGAAGACCGGCTGCTTGTGCACGTCGGGCATCTCGACTATAGAAGCCCCTTCCCGAATTCAAGGCTAGTGGAGGCTGCGGGTTTACACCCGTTCCCGTCGCGGCCGTTTTCCTATGACAGAGCGCCTCACGATGAAAAAAGAACCCGGCCTGCACCCCGACTATCACCAGATCAAAGTCAAGATGACGGACGGTACGGAATTCATCACGTACTCGACCTACGGCAAGGAAGGCGATGAACTCCACCTCGACATCGATCCTTCGACGCACCCGGCCTGGACCGGCGGCGATACGAAGCTGATGGATCGCGGTGGCCGCGTTTCGCGCTTCAAGAAAAAGTTCGAAGGTATTTTCTGAGCTCCGAGCAAAGGCGGCTCAGACACAGAAAGAGGCCCGGGTCATGCCCGGGCCTTTTTTTTCGTGTTCGGGTCGATTTGCTCTCAGTTGAGCTTGGCGAACGCTTTCTCGAGGCGCGAGAGTTGAGCGCCGACCGGATTGGCCGGGCGCGCAGCAATAATCTCTTCGGCTGGCGCCGTCATGGCGAGGTCGAGTTGCACGATGCGATCGTGCAGGGCGAAGCTTTCTTCAATCAGCTTTTGCAAGCCATCGGGAAGATCGGAGAAGCTGCGGATATGGGAGGGGCGGCCGAGGCTCTGAAGCTTCACGCGAGCGCGCTTCTTTTGAGCTTCCGCTTCGGTGATCTCACCCTCTTTCAAGGCGCGACGGATCAGTAGCCAAGAGGCCAAGTCAAGCAACCGCGTCGTCAGTCGCATGCTTTCGGTGGTGTAGAGGATAGTGGCCTGACCTGTGAGCGCCTTGGCGGCTTTGCGGCCGTCGCCGTCCAAATAGGCGGCGGTGCGCTCGACGAGGGCCATGCCCTCTTTGAAGACCCGGTCGAACTGTGCAGAGGCCTGGAACCGTTCACCGAAGGAAACGGTCACGCCCTCGGCGTCGACGTCACGGAACTCGAAACTCGATTTTTCTGTCATGGAACGCTTCGACACAGACGCTTACTCTCTCGTCACCATTACACACCGCCAGCCTAACTGGCCATAGTTAACAACTGGGTTCTAAACGCGGCACAACGGGACACATTCCGCGGCACCAACTCGAAGACTGTGGATCATTCAAAAAGTGAGCCGCCTTGCGGGCGGCTCTGAGGCAAAACAGGGAGGCGTAACAGAGCGGTGGGAACCACTCGGGTCCAGAAATCTGGATGTCTTGACCTTAGGTCAGGTCGGTAAACAAAGCGTTTTTATGTGTCGCGGATTGGTCTGCGACAGACTGGGGCGGTGCCAATCAGCTCTTGCCGGTGAATAGTTCGGAGGCGGCGGCCTCGTGGGCCTTCTTCCTCTCGAGTTCGGCTCTCAAGCGCTCGATTTCGGTTTCGAGGGACTGCAGCCGCGTTTGAAGCTCGTCCTTGGACAGTTTGTCGAGGGGCTCGCCGACGGTATGGTTGGCGGTCTGCGACTTCGATTTCGGTTCGTCCCAATCCATTTCTGACCTCCGTTCGACGTTTGGTCTCGCTCTCCCCTTGCGGACGAGAATGGCACGCCATACTCAACGTCACAACTCATGCAACCGATCAGGCCTTACGGAACACATCATGCCCGCACTTCCCGAGACTATGACTGTCATCGCGATCGCCGGGAAAGGCGGCCCCGAGGTGCTGACGGCGCAAACTCAGCCTGTCCCCGCGCCTGGTGCGGGACAGGTTCTCGTCAGGGTACAGGCGGCCGGCGTCAACCGTCCGGATGTGCTGCAGCGCATGGGGCTTTATCCCGCGCCAAAGGGCCATAATGAACTGCCGGGACTTGAGATTGCCGGTGAGGTGGTGGCGACGGGCAGCGGCGTCACGCGGTTTGAAATCGGCCAGCAGGTCATGGCTCTCGTCAATGGCGGCGGGTATGCCGAATACTGCCTCGCCGACGAGGGCGCGACGCTGCATGTGCCGGAAGGGCTGTCCATCATTGAAGCTGCGGGGCTGCCGGAGACGTTCTTCACCGTCTGGCACAATGTGTTCGAACGCGGCAGGTTGAAGGCCGGTGAGTGGATCCTGATCCACGGCGGCACGTCCGGGATCGGCGTAACGGCAATCCAGCTGGCGAAGGCCTTCGGGGCCAAGGTCATCACGACGACAGGCTCTGAGGCGAAATGCGAAGCCGCCCGCAAGCTCGGCGCCGACCGGGCGGTGAACTACCGCACAGAAGATTTCCTCGAGGCCGTCAAGGCTGAGACCGGTGGACGTGGCGTCGATGTCATTCTCGATATGGTTGGCGGGCCGTACATCGAGAAAAACATCCGCGCTCTCGCCGATGACGGACGCCTCGTCTACATCGGCTTCCAATCGGGATCGAAAGCGGAAATCGACTTCATGCGGGTGATGCTGAAACGGCTGACAATCACCGGCTCGACACTTCGCATCCGGCCCGATGAGGTGAAGGCGCATATCGCACGAAAGGTCGAGGCCGACATTCTCCCAATGCTCGCGGCCGGTGACGTCAAGGTCCTCATCGACAGCACATTTCCGCTGGCCCATGCCGCTGATGCTCACCGGCGCATCGAAGAAGGCACGCACATCGGAAAAATTATTCTGACGACGGGCTGAGGCTTACGTGGGTGACCGCAAACAAAAAGAGCCGGAGCAGCGGCTGCTCCGGCTCTTCCATTTTGTTTTATTGGCCGGTTCGGGGCAGTTGCTCAGACCGCCTGGAACCAGCTGAAAACGCAAAGGAAACGCCACTCACGTGGATGGCCTCGCAGACGCGCGCCATCCTTCTCGCACCCCATGTCCTCTCCTTTCCAAGGAGGTGCAAGACACGCGGCACCATCATCCGGTCTATCTGCGTCGCGGATTCCTGTCACGCGCCAGGCAAGATGCCTTGTCTTGCGGCGCGCACGCGGTGCCCGTAAGACACTGCCAGCGACGCGCCGACGGCCCATGGGTTGCATTTGCTACGCCCTTGAAACCGCTGGTGCCTTGTCCCTCGGACCCGGTTCAGCGGCAGTCATGTCACACAATACGTTCGGTCATCTCTTCCGTGTCACCACCTGGGGCGAGAGCCATGGGCCAGCCATCGGCTGCGTGGTCGACGGCTGCCCGCCGGGGCTGCCGATCACACCGGAGGCGATCCAGGTGTTCCTCGACAAGCGCCGGCCGGGGCAATCTCGGTTCGTGACGCAGCGTCAGGAACCCGATGCGGTCGAAATCCTCTCGGGCGTCTTCACTGATGCCGAAGGCCGGCAGGTTTCGACGGGCGCGCCGATCTCGCTTCTGATCCGCAACGTCGATCAGCGGTCGAAGGACTATGGCGACATCGCGCAGAAGTTTCGGCCGGGGCATGCCGATTACACGTATCAGGCAAAGTACGGCATCCGCGATTATCGCGGCGGTGGGCGATCCTCGGCGCGCGAGACAGCGACGCGGGTGGCGGCGGGCGGCATCGCGCGACAGGTGCTGGGCTCGGGCATCACCGTGCGCGGCGCGCTTGTGCAGATGGGCAAGATGAAGATCGATCGCGACCGCTGGAACTGGGACGAGGTCGACAACAATCCGTTCTTTTGTCCCGATCCCGTCGTGGCGAAAGAGTGGGAGAGCTATCTCGATGGCATTCGCAAAGCGGGGTCGTCGATCGGTGCCATCGTCGAGGTCGTGGCCGAGGGCGTGCCCGCCGGCTGGGGCGCACCGCTCTATGGAAAGCTCGACCAGGATATCGCGTCGGCGATGATGTCGATCAACGCCGTGAAGGGCGTCGAGATCGGCGCGGGAATGGCAGCGGCAGAACTGACCGGCGAAGAAAACGCCGACGAAATGCGGCCCAACGCCATTCCTCACGGGCGCCACCACGGGCCCGGTTTCATGTCAAACCACGCGGGCGGCATTCTCGGCGGCATTTCCACGGGGCAGGCGATCGTCTGCCGGTTCGCGGTCAAACCGACGTCTTCGATCCTGACGCCGCGCAAGACGGTGACGGTTTCAGGCGAGGCGACGGAGATCTTCACCAAGGGCCGTCACGATCCGTGTGTCGGCATTCGCGCCGTGCCCGTTGGTGAAGCGATGCTCGCCTGCGTGCTGGCCGACCATATGCTGCGCCATCGCGGCCAGTGCGGCGGCTAGTTGCGTCTAAACTTGTGCGGAGATCGTCCATGCGCGCTGCCACGACGCGAAGCCTCATGCTTTCGGTGCTCGCAAGTGCGCTTTGCGGTTCAATGGCATTCGCCGGCGAGATCGATGACGCGCGGCTGAAGTCTGCGGCCAGCGATCCGGCGAACTGGATCACGCATGGCCGCGATCTTGCCGCGACGAGGTTCTCCCCGTCGACGCAGATTACGACCGACAACGTGGCGCGGCTGCGACCCGCTTTCATCTACCAGACCGGAACAGCGGCGACGTTCCAGACCACGCCTCTGGTCGCCGACGGGATCATGTATCTCTCGG
The DNA here is from genome assembly GCA_963708775.1 of uncultured Alphaproteobacteria bacterium. Lineage (GTDB taxonomy): Bacteria > Pseudomonadota > Alphaproteobacteria > Rhizobiales > Hyphomicrobiaceae > JAGVSR01. The sequence continues at coordinate 251,446 of CAVPTI010000020.1, forward strand.
CTCCGTTCTCGCACGTGATGGCGGTGGACGCCGCGACCGGCAAAGAAATCTGGCGGTACGAGCATAAGAGCAAGGCGAAAAAGCTTTGCTGCGGACCAGCCAATCGAGGGGTCGCGCTCGGCTACGGCAAAGTCTATGTCGCAACCGTCGATGCTCGACTTGTGGCTCTCGATCAAAAGACCGGCGCGCCCGTCTGGGACATCCAGATGGCGGACACGAATGCTGACACGACTGAAGACAAGGGCGCGCTGGATGCAACCGATCCTGCTCTGAAAGGACAGGTGACCGGCTCGACGGGTGTCGGAGCGGCCTCCGCTCCGCTTGTCATCGACGGCAAGGTGATCGCGGGCATCACCGGCGTCGGCTACGGCCTCCATCTCGATAGTGACCGGCCGGGGGCACCGCTGGGCACCGTTGTGGGGGTCGCGGGACGATACGGGCGCCCTGGTTTTATCGCCGCGTTCGATGCTGCGACGGGGAAGCGTGTCTGGCAATTCGACACGACACAGAAAGGCTGGGAAGGCCAGTTCACGCCGGAGACGGCTTACGGCATCAAACTGCCGCGCAATATCGCGGGAGAGAAGGCGGCGTTTGCAACGCATGCGGACGCATGGAAGTTCGGCGGCGGGTCGATCTGGCATTCACCGAGCGTCGACCCAGAACTCGGACTTCTCTATTTTGGTGTCGGCAATCCGTCGCCGCAGGCGGCGGGCGAGAGCCGCCCCGGCGACAATCTCTACACGACGTCGCTCGTCGCGATCGACGTGAAGACGGGACAGTATCGCTGGCATTATCAGCAGGTGCCGCACGACATGTGGGGCTACGACGTGGCGAGCCCGCCGGTCCTGTTCGATATCGACAGTGGTGGCCAGATAATTCCTGCGGTCGGACAAGCCTCGAAGCTGGGCTGGTACTTCGTGCATGATCGGCGCGACGGTACGCTGATCAGGAAATCCGATGCGTTCGTTCCGCAAGAGAACATGTTCCAGGCGCCGACGCGCGAGGGCGTCGTCATCTATCCGGGTGTGGCCGGCGGCTCGAACTGGTCACCGGCTGCGGTGGATATTAAGAACGGCGTGGCTTTCGTCGCCGCCATGCATATGCCGACGCGTTATCAGAGTGCCGAGTTGCCCGCTGCCGACGGCAAGCCGGCAGTGACTTACTACACGTTCGAGCCGGCCAAGAACGTTGCGACATGGGGGACACTCAGCGCCGTCGATCTCAAAACCGGTGCCATTCGCTGGCAACAAAAAACGGCCGAGCCCCTGATCGGCGGAACGCTCGCCACGGCGGGGGGTCTCGTTTTTACCGGCGAGGGTAATGGAGATTTTTCAGCCTTCGATGCCGCGACAGGCAAGCGATTGTGGCAGTTCAATTGCGGGGCCGGCGTCAACGCGCCGCCGATCTCGTACGAGATCGCAGGCAAGCAGTACGTGGCCGTTGCGGCCGGCGGCAGCCAGATCTGGGGCTTCCGCCAGGGCGGCGCGGTGGTCGTGTTCGCGCTGCCAGACTAACTCCGGGCAGTGAGTGAGCGTCGTTTCCCAGCCCTGGCTGCCCCTCTCGCCAGAGGCGGGGGCATATCGTAACTTGGCGTGAGCTAAACGCACAAAGAAAGCGGATGCTGAGGGAATGCCAGAATTCGACCGTATCGTGATCCTGACAGGGGCGGGCATCTCCGCTGAATCCGGCGTGCCGACGTTTCGTGACAAGGGCGGGATCTGGGCGAAATACGATTACCGCGACGTGGCGACGCCGGAGGGGTTCGAGAAGAATCCGCAGCTCGTACATGAGTTCTACAACATGCGCCGGCGGGCGCACCAGGCGGTGGCGCCGAACGCCGCGCATTTCGCATTGGCGCATCTCGAGCAGACACATCCGGGAACGGTGACGCTGGTCACCCAGAATGTCGATCAACTGCACGAGCAAGCCGGATCGAAGAATTTGATCCACATGCACGGCGAAGCACTGAAGGCCTGGTGCCTAGGATGCGGTTCGCGAATGCCGTGGACAGGCGACATGTTCCTCGAAACGGCCTGCCCGGTCTGTGCAGATGTGGCGACGCTGCGCCCGGATGTGGTGTGGTTCGGGGAGGAGCCGTATCACATGGAGCGCGTTCTGAAGGAGCTTGAACAGGCGGATTTGTTCATCTCGATTGGCACCAGCGGCAACGTCTATCCAGCGGCCGGATTTGTGCAGGTGGCTGCCGAGTATGGGGCGCACACCGTTGAACTCAATCTCGAACCATCGGAAGGGCGCTCGCATTTTGCCGAAGCGATCCACGGGCCGGCGACCGAAGTCGTGCCGGCCTACGTTCGCAAACTCCTGGACGAAGTGCTGACCTAGCGGCGAAAGACAGTAACCGCCTCGATATGAGGCGAGTAGATGAACTGATCGATGGGTGTGACGGGCCCCATTTTAAACCCGGCGTCGATGAGGGTGCGTGCATCGCGGGCCAGCGTGGCCGGCGCGCACGAAACGGCAATCACCACCGGCACTTTTGATCGCGCGAGACGTTCCGTTTGTTCAGCCGCTCCGGCGCGCGGCGGATCGAGCACGACGGCGTCGAACACCTCCAGTTCCTTGGGTGAAAGCGGTTCGCGGAAGAGATCGCGTACCCGAGCCTCGATGGGCTTCAAGCCGGTGGCGCGACGGACGGCAGCTTCCAATACGGATATGGCGCGGCGGTCGCTGTCGAACGCCACGACCTGAACTTTCTGGGCGAGTGGGAAAGTGAACGTACCAAGGCCGGAGAAGAGGTCGGCGACACGCTTGGCTTTCTTTGGCAGCGCGCCGACAACAAAATCGATCATGAGCCGTTCGGCTTCCGGGACGGCCTGGAGGAACAACGATGGCGGCACATCGACTTGCGTGCCGCCCAGCGTCAGGCGCGGCTCTGATCGGACGACGATCGCATCTCCGGCAACAACCAGACGAGCGATCCGGGCCGCCTCCGCCATTTTTGCCAGGTCGGCGCGCTCTTCCGGCTTCAGCATCTTGTGGCCGTTGTCGAAGGCGACATCGAGACCGGTGTCGAGTTTTGTGACGATGAGGCGTCCGCTTGTTTTCTCCGGCATGGCAATCTTCGCCATGGCCTTGAGGTGGGGAATGGCCGCCATGATTGCCGGATCGAGGAGCAGGCATTCAGCAATATCAACCAGGGTGTGCTGGCCTTCTTCGCGGAACCCGATACGAACCTCGTTGCCCGTGCGCTCGATCCCAAGAAACGCACGCCGGCGCGAACGCAGCGGCATCTGGCGGACAGGGGCAACGTCGGCGGTGATGCCACGATGGTGGAAGGCTTCGGTCACGATCTGGTGCTTCCAGTCGAGATAGAGCGGGTCGCTCATGTGCTGCGCCATGCAGCCGCCACATGTTCCAAAGTGTCGGCAAGGCGGCATGACCCGATCCGGACTATCACTCAGGCGTTCGGCTTTGCCCGCGGCTGGCAGAGACCAGCGTTCTCCGGGCAGCGCGCCGGCAATAAAGCGGTCACCACCGACGGTGCGCGCGATGCCGTCGCCTTTGCCGCCGAGCTTCTCGATGACAACTTCAGTCGCGTCGCATCAGCCATCACGGCGGGCTCCGATCAGATATTCGATGTTGCCCGATCCGCCTTCGATCGGTGATGAGATGATACCGTCGACACGCCATCCGGGCGTATTCGCGATCATGTTTTCAATTGCAGCTATCGCTGCGGCACGCGCAGCTTCGTCCTTTACGATGCCGCCTTTGCCGACAAAATCGCGGCCGACCTCGAATTGCGGCTTGATGAGCGCGGTCAGCCAGCAACCGAGTGCTGCGAAAGCCATCAGGCCAGGCAAGACTTTTTGCAAGGATATGAAGCTCACATCGGCAACCATCGCTGTAACGGGGTCATCGATCAGGAGCCTATCCAATGCGCGAACGTCCTGACCTTCGAGAGAAACGACTTCGGACCGGTTAGCGATGCGTGGATGGAGCTGCCGTTGCCCCACATCGACGGCATAAACGCGAGATGCCCCGCGTTCCAGAAGCACTTCGGTAAACCCGCCGGTGGATGCGCCGGCGTCGAGACATATCCGTCCCGCGGGATCGAAGCCAAATCGATCCAAGGCCGCGATGAGCTTAAGGGCGCCGCGTGAGACATAGCTGGTGCCGGCTTCAGGGGCGACAGTGAGCCGCGCTGTCGCCGGCGTCGATTGGCCCGGTTTTGTCACCACGACGCCGTCGACCAGCACAAGACCGCGCAGAATCGCGTCGCGGGCCCGGGATCGGGTCGCCACGTGCCCTTGCTCGACAAGGAGTTCATCCAAACGCTTTTTCATGGGGCACGTGTACGCTATCTTGCTCGCCGCACAACCCCACCACCCCTCGCCGGAGTCCCCGATGAAATTCCAAGTTGCCGCAGCTTTCCTCGTTGCTCTCTCTCTCGCCGGATGCGGCGACAGCGGTTCTGAGCGAACGCCTTCTCCTTCGGGCGCCAAGGTGTTCTTCATCGAGCCCAAGGATGGCGCGGAAGTACCGTCGCCGGTCACAGTGAAGTTCGGCATTGAGGGTATGGAGGTCGTTCCGGCCGGAACGGAGAAGGATCACAGCGGTCACCATCATGTGCTGATCGACACGCAGCTTGAGGACGTCAATTCGCCAATTCCGGCGGATGACAATCATAAGCATTTCGGCAAGGGACAGACAGAAGCGACGCTTGAACTGACGCCCGGCAAGCACACGCTGCAGATGGTTCTGGGTGACCACAATCACATCCCGCACGACCCGGTCGTGCAGTCCGAGGTGATTACAATCACTGTGAAGTAGGGCTGAGCACCAGTGCGCGATGGAGACGCCCCTGCACGGCTCGACGTGCAGGGCGTCTTTGCTTTCGCTACCTGTCGTTGACGGCCCATGCGCCGGGACCGTGGGCAAAGAGAAGCAGAAAGCCGCCTGCGATGGCGAGATTCTTCAGGAAGAGCACGAACTGAATGTTGTCGGCAAAGTTGCCGTGGAAGATGAGGCCCGCCACGATCGTGAAGATCGCAAGAGGAATTGCGGCCAGTCGCGCATAGAAGCCGGCGAGGACAGCAAGACCGCCCAGGATTTCGAGCGTGATCGTGCCAGGCAGAAGAATTCCAGGAACGCCAAACTGTTGCATATAGCCGACCGTCGTTTCGTAGCCTTGTAATTTGTTGATGCCCGCTAGAATGAAAATTCCGGCCAGCAGAGCGCGGCCGAGAAAGCTCGTGGCAGCGGTCATGTTGTTCCCCCCAGTTGCTGTCGATCCTCTCACGCGCGAGAGGCGCCACCGGCCTCGTTCGAACGGCCGAGTGCGGCGAGGACATTATGCACGATACCAGAGGCGTCGAGGCCGGCATCTGCATACATCTTCACCGGATTGTCCTGCTCGATAAAGCGATCCGGAAGCACCATCGGGCGAACTTTCAAGCCGCGATCGAGGAGGCCATTCAGCGCGAGGTGCTGCAGAACATGGCTGCCGAACCCGCCGATCGAACCTTCTTCGATGGTCACAAGGACTTCATGTTCGCGGGCCAACCGCGTGACGAGATCGGTATCCAGCGGCTTCATGAACCGGGCGTCGGCGACCGTCGTCGATAGCCCCATGGCAGCGAGTTGATCGGCGGCTTTCAGAGCTTCAGCGAGACGTGTGCCGAGCGAGAGGATAGCAATCGTAGTTCCTTCACGCACGATGCGGCCTTTGCCGATCGCGAGCGGTTTGCCTTCGAGCGGGAGTTCGACACCCATGCCCTCGCCGCGCGGATAGCGGACCGCAGAGGGGGCGTCGTCGATCGCAGCCGTCGTGGCGACCATGTGGACGAGTTCGGCTTCGTCGGCGGCGGCCATGATCACGAAATTCGGCAGGCAGCCGAGGTAGGCCAGATCAAAGGAGCCTGCATGGGTCGGACCATCCGCGCCAACCAAGCCCGCACGGTCGATCGCGAGGCGCACCGGCAGCTTCTGGACCGCCACATCGTGCACGACCTGATCGTAGCCGCGCTGCAAAAACGTCGAATAGATCGCGGCGAATGGCCGGTAGCCTTCGGTTGCAAGCCCTGCTGCGAACGTGACGGCATGCTGCTCGGCGATGCCGACGTCGAACATTCGGTCGGGAAACTCCTTGCCGAAGATATCGAGGCCGGTCCCGTCGGGCATGGCAGCGGTGACGGCGACGATGCGCTTATCCTTCCGGGCTTCCGCGACGAGACTGTCGGCGAAGACGCGCGTGTAGGTGGGCGCGTTCGGCTTCGGCTTCACCTGCGCCCCGGTGATGACGTTGAACTTGGCGACGCCGTGGTACTTATCGTCCGATGCTTCGGCGGGAGCGTAGCCCTTGCCTTTGCGGGTGACGACGTGGATCAGGATAGGGCCCTGCTTGGCGTCGCGAACATTTTTGAGAACCGGCAGAAGCGTGTTGAGATCGTGGCCGTCGATCGGGCCGACGTAGTAGAAGCCCAATTCCTCGAACCACATTCCGCCCTGCCACAGATGGCGCGTGTATTCTTCCATGCGCGCGGCGCGGCGTTCCCAGCTTTTCGGAAGGCGCTTTGCAAGCTGCTTGGCGACGTCGCGCCAGTAGAGGTACGTGCCGCTCGATGTGGTGCGGGCGAGATAATGCGAAAGCGCACCGACAGGCGGCGCGATCGACATATCGTTGTCGTTGAGGATGACGATAAGGCGTTCGTCGCGGGCGCCGGCATTGTTGATCGCCTCGTACGCCATTCCGGCGCTCATTGCGCCATCTCCGATCACCGCGATGACGTTGTTCGATCTGCCTTCCAGGTCGCGGGCGCAGGCCATGCCGAGCGCGGCGGAAATGGACGTTGAGGAGTGGCCGGCGCCGAATGCGTCATATTCACTCTCGGCGCGGCGCGTAAAGCCGGCAAGACCGCCGCCCTGGCGAAGCGTACGGATGCGATCGCGGCGGCCTGTCAGGATTTTGTGCGGGTAGGTCTGGTGGCCTACGTCCCATACGAGACGGTCGCGCGGGGTGTCGAATACCCAGTGGAGTGCGACCGTCAGCTCGATGACACCCAGTCCGGCACCCAAGTGGCCGCCGGTCACAGAGACGGCATCGATCGTTTCCAACCGCAACTCGTCGGCGAGTTGGCGGAGGTCACTTTCGGGCAAGCGCCGCAGATCTTCCGGCGTATTTATGGTGTCTAGAAGGGGCGTCTTGCTCACGGCGTGGCGTCAACCTCCAATGGCGCGCCGGCTCCTCCGGACGACATTCAGGACATGCGTTCTGTTGCGCGCACCCTAGACCCAAACTCTCGTAGAATGAAGGGTACCTTGGGAGCATTGCAGCACGATCCTTAGATAAGGGGTGTTGGGCCTCAGTTCACCTGGCAATTTAACTCGTATTTGCCGCAGGCCCCGGCGTTGCCTTGGCTGCATTGGGATTGCCAAGTGGAGCAGCCTTCCTTCTTCCACGGCGCCACTTCAAAGCCCTTTTTGTCCTCAGGCCATTGGCATTTGCCGCTGCGCATTACGTAGCCTTTCTTGCAGTAGCAGTCGCCCTCAGGGCTGCGGTAGGCATTTTTTCCGCAATTCTGGAGAAGGACACATTCTCCGTTCTTCAATTTGTAATTCTTGGCGCAATTGAGCTTTTCGCGCGGTGGTGACTTTTTCTTTTCGGTTTGCTTTGACGTGGCATTTTCCGCTCGGGTTGGGGCATCATCGGCGTCCAGTCGAAGTAATTCCACCTTCGCGGGCTCGGCCGCGGGCAGAAAGATCTGGAGGCAGTCGCCCGGCCCCGTCGCTATCATCCAAGGATGTGTGCGATAGGTATCTAGGATCAGTTCCTCACCCGAATTAAGACCGCCATAGTCCTTGAGCGCCCCTTCGAAATCGATCCACATAATGGCTCGATACATTCCGGAATTGTTGACGAAGGTGATCTTGGTCGGTTCACGCGAATGCTGTGATCTGAGACTCTTGCGCTCGGAACAGGACCGCTCGCCAGCCCGCGCAGACGACGGGGGCAATTGCGCGTTCTCCGTTGATAGGGGCTGTGGCGGTGCGGCCAGCGGCGTGTCGGTCAGCTTCTTCAGGTAGGCGCGCGCCATGTCGGCGTAGAACCCAGTGGAATAATTGGCGAGGAAAGCGTTCCACGCATCGGTGGTGCCAAGTTCCTTGGCGCTTTCGAAAGCTGATTTGGCGACATCTTGGCTGGCGGCGTCGGGGGTGGGAGATGGGGTCTGAGCGAACGCTGATGGGCCGCACTGGGCCATGAGCACTAAACACAATGAAGCCGAGAGGACGATCGAGTGTGCGCGCGCCAAAGCGATATTCCAAATACTGATCGTCAGAATTGAGAGCGTATGCTGGCGCCAACGAAGCGGCAAGGATATTTCTATTCTGCGTCCAAAGGGTCGAGCCCCTTGGGTGAGCCGTCACTTCCCAAGGTGATTTTTTCGACCTTTGCCTCAGCCTGGCGCAGCAATCGGTCGCAGTGATCGCGAAGCACTTCTCCGCGCTCGTAAATGGCGATGCTCTCCTCGAGTTCGACATCTCCTCGTTCCAGCCGCGAGACGATGCCTTCGAGTTCCTTCAGCGCGCGTTCGAACGTCATATCCTTGATGTCAGCGTGCTTGTTCAAGGCCTTATTCATCGCCGGAAAGCCCCGCGTTGGAGGTGGTCCCGCCGGGCGGGACAATGGACGCTACCGGAATCGGAAGGTCCTCGTCATGGGGGGATAGCTGTCCAGGGGCGGTCCGCACAAGGCCTGAAGCGATGAACATTGTCAGGATCCCACGTCCATCAACGTCCTGACATGGACGCCGACCGACTTGGCCAGTCCATCGAGATCATAGCCACCTTCCAGCATCGAGACCATGCGCCGGTGGGCGTGGGCTTCGGCCACACGCGCAAGTTTCTCAGTCGCCCACATGAAATCGGCTTCGACTAATTGCAGGCCGCCCAGTGGATCGCGACGGTGCCCGTCGAAACCGGCGGAGATCACGATCAGGTCAGGGGCGAAATTGTGCAGCGGCTTCAGAATCCGCTCGGAGAAGGCCTCGCGGAAGTGATCGCCGCCGTCGCCTTCGCGCAACGGGGCATTAAAGATATTGCCGACCCCGGTCTCGTTCAGGTCGCCCGTGCCGGGGAACAACGGCATCTGGTGCGTCGATCCGTAGAAGCAATCTTTATCCGCCCAGAAGATGTCCTGGGTGCCGTTGCCGTGGTGGACGTCGAAATCAACGACAGCAACGCGTTCGGCACCGTGTTTTGACCTGGCATAGAGCGCGGCAATAGCTGCATTGGAGAAAAAGCAGAAGCCCATGGCGCGATCGTTCTCGGCGTGGTGGCCCGGTGGCCGAACCTGCGCGAAGGCATTGGTTGCGTTGCCGGCCATAACTTCGTCGACGGCCTGCAATCCGGCGCCGACGGCGCGGAGCGCAGATTCCCAAGATGCGGGCGACATGACGGTGTCGCCATCAATGCGCACGAGGCGGCTTTCGCCCATCGCCTGTTCGCCAACGCGGCGCATGCGGTCAAAATGATGCTGGGGATGCGCAAGAAGGATGTGTGTTTCGACATCGTCGCGCAAGGGAGCGTCCAGCCGCTTCAGGCCGGCATAGCTCTCATGACCGAGCACCTTGTCGATGGCGCGCATGCGATCTGGCCGTTCGGGATGTCCGAATCCGGTGTCGTGCTCGGTGAAAATCGGGTGCGTGACGAGCAGGGTTGTCATGACCCGGACCGGTCCTTTCGTGAAAGCATGGTGCGATCTTAGCCAACCGAGGTGGTCGGGCGCCAGGGGGACAGAATGCGGCGCCGGTTCAGGCACCGGGCAAGGTCAAGGGAATCACCTCCACACCGGGCGGAGGTGGCCGATCATTGGGGACAAAGAAGTCCTGTACCAGCGGTTTGGACGGATCGACCCGGTATGGCGTGAAATCGGTAACGCCACCTTTCTCAAAAAGAAAGCTGTCATCGATCAGGAACTGACCGGTCAACTCGCGGGACGGCTGGGTCAGGATCAGATGGGCGGCATCTGCCATGATGTCCGGGGTGCGGCTCATGGCGATGAGTTCTCGCCCGAGGACATTTGCTATGGCGGCGGTGGCAATGGCTGTGCGGGGCCAGAGAGCATTAACGGCGATCCCATCGTTGCGGAACTCCTCCGCCATGCCGAGCACACACAGGCTCATGCCGTATTTCGCGATCGAGTAGGCGACGTGGTCCTTGAACCATTTCGGCTGCAAGTCGAGCGGCGGCGACAGGACGAGGACATGGGGGTTCCGGGCCTTGCGCAGGTGAGGAATGCAGAGTTTCGTCGTCAGGAACGTGCCACGCGTATTGATGGCGTGCATCAAATCGAAGCGCTTCATGTCGGTCGCTTCTGTTCCCGTGGGCGACAGCGCCGAGGCGTTGTTGATGCAGATGTCGATGCCGCCGAAAGTGTCGACCGTTTTGGCTACGGCGGCGGCGACCTGATCCTCGAAACGGATATCGCAGACAATCGGGAGCGCGCGTCCGCCTGCAGCATCGACCTCGGCGGCAGCGGTGTGCACCGTGCCGGGAAGCTTTGGGTTGGGGTCACTCGTCTTGGCGGCGATGGCGATGTTGGCGCCGTCCCGGGCAGCGCGAAGGGCGATTGCAAGGCCGATGCCACGGCTGCCGCCGGTTATGAAAAGCGTCTTTCCGCTGAGGGTTGCCATGCCTGCATTTCCTTATGTGTCGTTGGCAGCGATGGTGGCGTCACGTCGCGCTCAGGGCAAGCCGTTCGCGCAGCCAGCGCATGAAGCGCACAGGGGCGGTCAGGAGTGCCCAGAGCTGCAATCCGACATAACGCAGGAACAAGGGCAGACCGACAAGAGGCAGGAAGACGAGGACGAAAGCTAGTCCACGGACGAGGCGCGCAAGGGCGTAGCCGACGTATGAGCCATACTCCGTACGATCCTCCGTTGGCCATATTCGGGCCCACCAAGACCAGCCCGTTCCTAGTCCAAAGAGGCCGGAGGCCAGGAGCAAAAGGTAGCCGATCTGAATGGATGATGAGATGCCGGGGACGATGCGGCGGTCGAGCTCGGCTTGGCGGCGTTCGTCGCGCAGGTCGGCCTCGAACCCCGCCATCGCGATGCGGCCCATGGCATCACCAGCGAGGCTATCCATCCAGCCGATGAATGAGTTCGAAAGCGGTCTGGAGTCTGATGACGGCAGGGCTTCGAGCACGACCCGGTCGAAACCATCCCGCCGCGCAAGAATGGTGAGCGGCTCGGCATCGGGCGCTATCCTGGCGAGGAAGTCGCCGAAGGTCGGCTGCTTCACGGCGGCGTCGAGACCAGGAATGGTGGCGGTCTGCCAGAGCCAGTTTTTTCCGCCAGGCTGGCGGCGTGTTTCGGATTTTACGATGACGAGGTTGACGTCCGCGTTACGCGCGGCGGCTCGAATGTCCTTCAGCGGCAGCAATCCGTCGCCGCCATTGGGGTCGATGAACGACAAAGCGTCGCTCTTGATGCCGCCGGTAAGGACGACGGTTTGACCTTGCACGTGTTCGAGCGAGGACGAGAGCCGCGCGGGATCGAGACGGTCGACCAGAGCCATGCGTGTCTCCGGATCGAAACGCGGTACGACGGGAAGGCTATCGGCGCTGCCCGTCTCTAGAGCGAGCACACGAACTCGAGACGGCTTGAGCGGCTGATTGAGTTGGAACAGCGTCTCGCTAAACAGTTCTTTGCTGTCAATGCGCGTGCGCAAATTGGGCTTGATCTGCGCTAGCGCGATCTCTGTTTCGCCGGAACCTTCGCGCACGAGACGATAGGCCCCTGAGGGTGTGGCAACGAAGAGGTCGGCTTCGGGTGGCAAGTCGCGAAGAAAGGCACGCCGTGTGGCGACCGTTTCCAGCGTCAGGTACAGCGCAAGATTGCCGGATGTACCGGGCAGCAGACTGTCGCGCATACCGGCCAGCTCGCCGGCATTGGCCGCCGTGTAGGCTTCGCCCTTCGCATTAGCGAACCGCCAGTGGCCTTCCTGGCCCGCCTCGGCCGCGAGTGCCTGGATGCCCGGCCGGTCGGGTAAGGCTTTGACGTGGGCCAGCGCGTGGCCAAGATCATGACTGAACCCGTGAACGCTCCGGGATGAAAGTTTGCTTGCGTCACCGGCATGCTCGAGAGCTTTCGTGAGCCAATTGGCAGAGGCAGGGACAATGGCGAGCAGGAGGCCCGCGCAAATCAGAGTTACTAAACGCGGGGCCATTATGTGCGCCCCGAACGCGGGCGCGCGAGAAAGGCTTCGAATGCGGCGCGGGCTTCGGGGGAGGTGAGGCAGCGGGCAAATTCGGTTGCTTCTTCGCGCGTGCGTTCCAGGACGGTGTTGACGTTGCCGCGCATGAGGCGCTTGGCGGTGAGGAGCGCTTGCGGTGGCTTCTTGGCAAGGCGGGCCGCGATCGACATCACGTGGATCTCCAGGTTTTCGTGATCGACGAGTGCGTTGACGAGACCGGCATCACAGGCGCGGGCGGCGGAGAATGTTTCGCCGAGGACCAGCATCTCGAAAGCTCGCGGATACCCCATCACCTGCGGCATCAGCAGGCTGGACGCGGCTTCGGGCACAAGACCGAGATCGAGGAACGGCGTGGCAAAGGTAGCGCGTGGGGTGGCGTAGACGAGATCACAGTGGAGCAGCAGCGTTGTGCCGATGCCGATAGCCTGACCGTCGACGCCCGCAATGACGGGCTTCCTCATGCGCGGCAGGATCTCAATAAAACGGAGCACTTCGCGCGGGGGACCCTGGTCGCCTTTGGCTGTGGCGAGAAAGTCGGCAATGTCATTGCCGCCGGTGAAATGACCGCCGCTGCCGAGGAGGACGCGAACGCGGATGGTGTCATCAGCTTCGCCCATCTCAAGCGCATCCGACAGTTCGCGATACATATCCTGTGTCAGAGCATTGCGTTTCTCGGGACGTGTCAGGCGGAGCGTCTGCACGCCTTCGTTGATGCTGATTTCAACTGTTGCGCTCATGTTGTCACTCCGAGATCGGCATCGAGAACGGAGACGGAGCCAGCCATGATCGAGGCGGCAAGTCCCCATGCCATAACGGAACGATTTTCTGCAAAAAACCTCAGATGCGAGGCGGGAACAGGGTCGTTTCCGGCGTTGAGCGCCAAGCGGACCAGCGCATCGCCGCCAGCAACCAGAGCGAAGAGCTGTAAGTACGGCGTGGCGCCTGCGAGTGCGATTTGCGGATTGGATTGCAGCTTGCGCACGATCCATTCTGTGGCGGTGGCAAGAGCTTCCAACGCGCGCGCCAATTGTTCCAGGGCGAATTCCATCACAGGCAAAGCGGCGCTACGCAAGTTGTTTAAAGTGACGTTCACATCCGCGAGGTAGGACGTGACGGCGTTCCCGCCGGACAGCGGCAGTTTGCGGGTGACGAGATCAATCGCCTGAATGCCATTGGTGCCTTCGTAAATCGGAAGAATTCGGGCGTCCCGGAGATGCTGCGCCGCTCCTGTGTCCTCGATGTACCCCATGCCGCCGTGAACCTGGATGCCGAGAGAGGCGACTTCGACGGCGACATCGGTGGCGAAGGCCTTGGCGACCGGTGTCAGCAACGCGACGCGTTCAGCGGCGCGGGTCCGGGTGTCTTCATCTTCGGCATGGTTAGACAGATCTGTCGCGGCCGCCGTTGCCATGCAGATGCCGCGAGCAGCCAAGGTCAGGACGCGCATCGTCAGCAACATGCGGCGGATATCGGGATGGGCGATGATGGGCGACATTTCCTTTTCGCCTGCGGCACGGCCCTGATGGCGCTCTTGCGCATATTTGAGCGCGCGCTGCGTGGCACGCTCGGCGATGGCGACGCCCTGGACGCCCACGGCAAGGCGTGCTGCGTTCATCATAACGAACATGGTGGCAAGGCCACGGTTTTCTTCGCCGACCAGGTATCCGATCGCCCCTCCGTTCTCGCCGAACTTCATGACGCACGTGGGGCTGGCGACGATCCCAAGCTTGTGTTCGAGACCGGCGCAGACGACGTCGTTGCGCTCACCTGGTGAACCATCGTGACCTACGAGGAATTTGGGCACGAGGAACAGCGAAATGCCGCGCGTTCCGGGCGGCGCATCGGGCAGGCGCGCCAGGACCAGATGGATGATATTGTCCGTCAGATCATGGTCGCCGTAGCTGATGTAAATTTTCGTTCCGGTAATGCGGTAGGTGCCGTCCCCGGCCGGAACGGCGCGGGTCGCAACGGCGTTGAGATCGGAACCGGCTTGCGGCTCGGTCAGGTTCATCGTGCCTGTCCAGTCGCCGGAAATCATGCGCGGCAGATAGCGGGCTTTGAGGTCTTGCGAACCGCCGATGTGGAGGGCATCGATGGCGCCGTTCGTCAGCAGCGGGCACATGCCGAACGCCATATTAGCTGCGTTCCAGATCTCGCAAGCGCTTATGGCGACGGCGCTCGGCAGCCCCTGGCCGCCGTATTCGGGCGGGCAGGGCAAAGCGCTCCAGCCACCGTCCGCAAACTGGCGATAGGCTTCTGACCAGCCGGGAGGCGTGACGACGCGACCATCGCGGAGGCAGGAACCTGTCTTGTCGCCAATTTGGTTCAAGGGATCGAGCACCTCGGATCCGAACTTACCGGCCTCTTCCAAGATGGCGCGGACGGTGGCCTCATCCAGGGCGTCGCTTCCGTTCATTATGCCGGCGTTGAATACGCCCGCGGCCTTGAGTGCGGAAAGGATGTCGTTTACGGGAGCCTGATAGGTCATGGCTGTCTTTCCAGCAGGGGATGACGGCAAGATTAGGCGCGGATGCTCGCTTGCGAAAGGCGCCTCGACAGGATGTTCCATGCCGATCTTTCCGGCCTCACCGACGACGATCGACCATGCTGCGCGGGTGATCCGCGAGGGCGGTCTCGTCGCATTTCCGACGGAGACGGTCTATGGGCTGGGCGGGGATGCAACGAACGGCGAGGCCGTCGCGGCCATTTTTGAAGCCAAGGGCCGGCCGAGCTTCAATCCGCTGATTGTCCATGTGCCGGACTTGGCGGCAGCGCAGCAGCTTGGCGCGTTTTCCCAAGATGCGTGCCGGCTCGCCGGTGCATTCTGGCCCGGACCGCTGACATTGGTTGTTGAGCGTCGGGCCGGATGTCCCATCGCCGATCTTGCAAGCGCGGGGCTCGACACGCTTGCGTTGCGCGTGCCGGATCACCCGGTTGCGCAAGGCTTGCTGCGCGCGGCGGGCCGGCCGATCGCGGCACCGTCGGCCAATCGATCCGGACATGTCAGCCCGACGACAGCGCGGCACGTGGACGAGGACCTCGGGCAGCGGGTTAGCATGATCCTGGATGGCGGGGCGACGGAACATGGCGTGGAGTCGACCGTCGTTGATGCTTCAGGTCGCGAGCTCGTGCTCCTGCGGCCCGGCGCAATCACCGCCGAGCAGATCGCCGCGACGTTGGGGCATGCTATTCAGCAGGCGGCAGCAGTTTCCGATGCTCCACTTTCGCCGGGTCAACTCGCAAGTCATTATGCGCCTAAGGCGCGCCTGCGGCTCTATGCGAGCGAGGCGCGGGAAGGGGAAGCATTGTTGGCCTTTGGGCCGGCGGCGCCGTCACGCGGGTTCGTGATCAATCTCAGTCCGGCGGGCAATCTGCAGGAGGCGGCGGCGAGTCTTTTTGCAGCGCTAAGGGCGTTCGACGCGGCGGGATCGGAGGCGGTGGCCGTCATGCCAGTTCCGGAGACAGGTTTGGGCGTTGCGATTAACGATCGTTTGCGGCGGGCCGCTGCGCCGCGTCCAGTATAGAATGCAACGCATGCCGAGCCCCTATCTCAAATCACCGACGCCTGCCCTTCTCGACGCTCTGACGCGGGTCGTCGGTGAGGCGCATGCCGTACGCGCAGGAGACGCAGCACAGGCGAAATACCTGCACGAATGGCGCGACCGGTATGTCGGCGCGTCGCCACTGGTGCTGAGGCCGAAGACGACCGGCGAGGTTGCGCAGATCCTCAAGCTCTGCAACGAGGCGCGCGTTGGTGTCGTGCCGCAGTCCGGGAACACGGGGCTTGTCGGCGGTCAGATTCCGCACGAGGACGGATCGGAAATCGTGCTCTCGCTCGACCGAATGACGGCGATCCGCAGCGTCGATGCGGATGGCTTTGCGCTGACGGCTGAGGCGGGTGTGACGCTTTTCGCCGTGCAACAGGCGGCGGAAGCGGCGGGTCTTATGTTCCCGCTGTCGATGGCATCGGAAGGCAGCGCGTGTCTGGGCGGTAATCTGGCGACGAATGCAGGAGGAATCGCAGTTCTAGCGCATGGAAACGCGCGGTCTCTGGCGCTCGGTATCGAAGCGGTCTTGGCTGACGGTCGTGTGCTGTCCGGTCTCTCGAGCCTGAAGAAGGACAACACGGGCTACGATCTGCGCGATCTCTTCATTGGTTCGGAGGGCACGCTCGGCGTCATTACCGCAGGAACGATGCGACTTGTGCCTCAGCCTCGGGATGTGGCAGCAGCGTTCGTTACGCTCCCGTCCATGGATGCGCTCGTGCCCTTGTTCCGGCTGGCACAGCAGCACGCAGGGCCGAACCTGACAGCATTCGAATTCATCTCGGCTCGGGCTTTGAAATTCCTACTGAAGCATGGAACAAGTCCGTCGCCGATCACAGAGAGTTCGGCGCCGTGCTCTGTGCTCATGCAGGTCTCGACAGCTGAAGCCGACCGTGCTGGGCCACTCATCGAGGCGCTCCTTTCGGAAGCGATGTCGGCTGCACTCGCGAGCGATGTGCGCCTTGCCATATCGGCTACTCAGCGATCAGCTTTTTGGCGGATGCGCGAGCAGATGTCGGAGGTGCAGAAGTTCGAGGGCGGGTCAATCAAGCACGACGTATCGCTGCCAGTCGCGCGCGTTCCTGAGTTTCTCGCCAGGGCCGCTGACGTCGTGGAGCGGCTGTGTCCGGGGGCTCGGCCGGTGCCGTTCGGGCATCTCGGCGATGGAAACGTGCATTACAACGTCTCACAACCGCCCGGCATGGATAAAGCGCGATTTCTGGGCCTCTGGGAGCCCTTGTCGAATGCGGTCCACACACTCGTTGCCGATATGGGCGGTTCTATTTCCGCGGAGCACGGCATCGGGCGCATGAAGCGTGAGGAGTTGCGGCGCTTGAAAGATCCCGTCGCGCTTGATCTCATGCACGCGATCAAGACGGCCTTCGATCCCAACGGGATTCTGAACCCCGGAAAGGTTCTTTGAGCGCCTACCAGACGCCGCGCATCAATCCTGTAGCGAGATAGCCCCACAGCGTCGGCGGGAAATACTGCTGGGAGGGCAGATCAACGAGGCGCGGGCTGAGACGATGAGCCTTTGCGTCTTCGATGGCACGCGCGAAGAGCGGTAGCGCGTGGGCGGCTTGCAGGTGCTGGTAGCTGGCGATTGTATCGTCGCGCGCAAACGTGACACGCGCTTGATAGAGCACGGAGCCGGTGTCGACACCTTCATCGACAAGGTGGATCGTGACGCCGGCGTTTTCTGCATCGCCTGACGCGAGAGCCCAGTAGCCCGGATGCTGGCCGCGATACTTCGGGTTGATTCCTGCGTGGTAGTTTATGAAGGGCGAGGCGACAGCATCTAGCGTGGCGCGCTTAAGAATGCGTGTGCCGTACACGGCAACGACGGCAGGCGCGAGTTTGCGCAACAGCGCTCGGCATTGGCAAGAATTCACGCACGACACACGATGTACCATCAGAACCTTCGGCGGCGACGGATCGAGTCCGTTCGCCTTGCAGATTTCGATGATGCGCGCGGAGTTCGGCCAGAGCAGCCGTTGCGCGAGGCCGAAGCCGATCTGACCGAGCGCGGTGAGCCAGCCTTGTAGTCGTGCGCGGCGTCGGATGACCTGGCGCTTTGTTTCTGGAGCTTCTTCGATGATGGTGATGGGGCCGAGGCGGGCGGCTAGCCCATTGGCGATGATGTTGGCCAAAGGTCCGCCGGCGGTGAGGAGGACGATGCCACCTTGGCCTGCGCTTGCGTTCTCACTCATGGGGGCCTCGCGCCAATTCGATACGGGCGGGCACGTGTCCGGCCCTTCCGATCATCTGGAGCAAGGCATGTGCCGCGTTAACCCTTAACGTTTATGCGCGATTTTGACCGCTTTCAGGTCTTCGGCGATGCGTTGTGATTGTGATGGCCAGCTGGCGGCCACCCAGTCGTCGGTGCCGAACAGCCAGTACCAGAAGCGGTTGCGCCGGTAGTAGCGTTCGATGGTCATGCGGTACATGTTTTCGACGGTGCCGGAGAGGCCATCGACCGAACCGCCGATGCGCTGCGTTTCGCCTTCGATCAGCGAAACACGCGGACCCAGCGCATCGAACGCGCCCGTAAGATCTGTGGAGGTCACGCGCAGATCATCGCGAATGGCGGCGAGGCTGTCGCGGGTGTCGTTGCGGGATTGCTCGATGTTGCCGGCGAGCGTGTGCTGATTGGCGTTGAGCTTCACGATGGCGTCGGAGACTTCCGCGAGGTCGTCGCGGGCGGCGGTGTGACCTTCGGCAATCAGTTGCTCGATGCTGGCGACGCGGGCAGCCAAGGCGCGCATCGTTTCTCCGGCTTCCGACTGGTGCGCCTCGACAGTGGAGCGGAACTCGGCCATGCGATCGGTAATCGGGAGAACCGAGTTGGCGATCTCGGAGCGGTGCGTGTCGATCGCCTGGGCCAGCTGCCCAATTTCGCCGCGCAGCACAGCACCCGTTTCGGCAGCACGCGTGCGCTCGCCGGCGAGCGTGGTTTCGAGACGATCGAGCCGCTCGGAGAGTTCACGTATCGCTTTCTCATGATCGCGCGAGAGCACCGCTTCCTCGATGATTTCGAGGCGATTTGCGAGCGGTGTGAGATCGTATTTCTCGTGCCCCCGCGCGCGGATGTCGTTTTCGAT
Organism: uncultured Alphaproteobacteria bacterium; assembly: GCA_963708775.1. Taxonomy (GTDB): domain Bacteria; phylum Pseudomonadota; class Alphaproteobacteria; order Rhizobiales; family Hyphomicrobiaceae; genus JAGVSR01. Next base: position 270,308 of record CAVPTI010000020.1, read on the forward strand.
GGAGGCAATGGCGAGCGAAAACTGCTCGAAGCCGGCGGTGATGGAGCGCTCGATCGTGGCAATTCGGTCGGCGATGGGACCCATGTCGAGAGGCGCGGCGCGCAGGTTGGTCACGTCGCGCTGCAGGTCTGCGAGAACGCCGCTGAGGCTCTTGCGATCGTTGCCGAAGTCCGCGCTGATGGCGCGCAACATCTGCTCCAGTGCATCGAGCCGCGCATTCTGCGCACTCCCTCCGGAGGTGGAGACATCGCTGCGGGGCGGTCGCGGAGTTTCCCGCGGAGGTTGATTGGAATTCGAAGAGGGCTCGGACGCGGGGGCGTAGTAGTTGTTGGTGTTGTAGGCGGGGCGGGACGGACGGGGATAAGCGCCGTTGGCGTTTTGAAAGCGTGGATCGATGCGGACCAGCAGGCCGAGGCCGGGCAGATCGGGCTCGACGTCGAGCATCACATGCAGAAGGTCTTCAACTGTGGCGGGCGCATTGCGGCGCGAGGCGATGAGGCTTGCCGCGCGCAGGACATGTTCCAACTCCTCCGAATGGCGCGGGCCGGTTTCGCCCGGGGGCAAGTTTGCCGGCAACTCGCTTGCGATCAGGGTGGCGCTCTCGCGGCGGAGCGCTGCGACGCGGATGCCACGAATTTCAAGCACTTCGGCGGCGGTGTCGATGCGGGTCAATGCGTGCAGCAAGTGCTCCAGACGAACTTCGGAGGCGCGGTGAGCCAAAGCCACATCGTAGGCGTGGTTCATGCAGGCGAGGACAACTTCATCGACCCAAATGGGGCCGGGCATGTAGGCGCCGCGGGCACGTTCGTAAACGGGCGCTGGCGGGGGGGATGGTTCCGGGGCCGTCGCACTCCAGGTGCGCGGCGTGCGCAAATCCAAGTCTCCGCCTCGATACGCCATCGTTCGTGTCTCCTCGCCAGGACCCTAAGCGGGCCCGGCGTACTCGGGAATACCTGAAACTGAAATTCGTCGGGTGTGTGCCGAACGGGTGCTGACGGATGCTGGCGGGTGGTTGCCCGGTTCCCGTGTGCCTCCCCCCAACCGCAGGCAGCATTTAACCGGGGGACAATAGTCCCTTCCGCCGTCCGCTGCGAGTGGCTGATAGGACTTGATCGGAGGTTTGGTGAATGGGGGACGAGCGTACTTAGTGGCGCTCGGCCCTGGCGGGGACCCGGCCGCTGGGGCGCGGGAGGGCGGCGCGGCAGGCTCGCTCATGCGCTCAGTCCGCGTTCGGCGCGTGGTGCGCTTCGCGATTACGCCGCTTCGGGGGGTTGGTGGAGGTCGGGGCCTTCGTTGCGGGGGTTGTTGAGGCGGGGGTTGACGTCGAGGATTTCGAGGAGGCTCGCGGGCGGGGGCATCAGGAGCGTTTCGGCGAACTTCGCGGTGCCGGTGGTGCAGTCGAGCCAGACGTCGAAGTGTTCGGGCGCGATGATCACGGGCATGCGGTCGTGGATCGGTTCCATGGTGGCGTTGGCCGAGGTGGTGAGGATCGCCATGGTTTCGAGTTCGCTGCCGTCAGCGCCGACCCAGTGCTCGGCGAGGCCGGCGAGCGCGAAGAGGCCACCGTCGCGGGGGCGGAAGAGATGCGGGCGCTTCTGGCCGGGCTTGCCGGTCCATTCGTAGAAGCCGGTGGCGGGTACGAGGCAGCGGCGGTGGCGGAGCGAGCCGCGGAACGAAGGTTTCTCAGATGCCGTTTCTGAGCGCGCGTTGATGATGGTCGTGAACTCGCGCGGGTCTTTCACCCAGGACGGGATCAGGCCCCAGCGCACGAGATGCTGCTCGCGGTCTCCCGCGTTGTTGCGGCGGATGATCAGGACGGGCTGTGTGGGAGCGATGTTGTAGCGCGGCGGGAAGTCGAGCGCGTTCTTCGTCCCGAAATAGGCGCGAACGGCTTCGGGCGGCGAAGTCAGGCTATAACGCGAGCACATGGGGCCTCACGAATTGTTCTGGCACTGGCTGAGGGGCGTGCCGCAGCGGGGGAATCGGTGCTAAGACGAGCCGACCGCCACGACCGTGCCGAAAAGCATTTTGATGCTCGCAAGATAATCATCGTCTCCGGAACCGGCAATGCACGCTGACCGCCCTGTTCGTACCCGTTCATGCTGCCGCGCAGGCGTTGCTGCGGTTGTGGGCGCGTGGATGGTTATCGCATCGGGTCTTGCAGCGGTTGTTCGTGCGCAAGATGCAAAACCATACGACGATCAACTCATGCGGCTTTCTGAAATTCTGGGAGCCGTGCATTATCTGCGAGAATTATGCTCTGCGAACGACGGGCAACTGTGGCGTGATCACATGCGCACGTTCATCGATGCCGAGACGGCCAGCGCGCAACGTAAGGCCCGTATCACGCGCAGCTTCAATCAGGGTTACCGAAATTACAGCCGGACCTACACAACGTGTACGCCGTCCGCACAAACCGCGATTGATCGGTTCATGACCGAAGCCGTGGAAATTTCAGAAGGACTTGCAGATAAAGCGCCTTAGTGATTGCGCCTTCCGACTCCGCTTACCGCGGAGCCGGCCGGAAGGCGCGTGAGATGATTGCGCCTTCCAACTCCGCTTATCGCCGAGCCGGCCGGAAGGCGCGTGAGATGATTGCGCCTTCCGACTCCGCTTACCGCGGAGCTGGCCGCAAATCTCGCAGTATTTCGCAGCGCCATAATTTGCACCGAGTTTACCGTGAATTGCTGCTACAGCCCCGCTCGATGACATCGCGTGTTAAGCGCAGAGAATGGAAAACCGCGACGGAGGCTGGGGGCAGTTGCGCTCTCGCGGCAGGGTGGGAGAGGACGCATGAATCCGGAAGCACGTGAACTGGCCGAGAGCGAAGACAAGAGTTTCAAGGCACTGGGCCTGATCCTCGCGGCGTGGGACGAAGGAACTGAGAACGGCGTCGCCTCCGAACAGATGGCCTATGCCGCGCTATTCGCCGCGCTGACTGATCTCGTCTCGATGTATGGCGAGGACGCTGTCGTCGAACTTGCGCGCGGCCTCGAGCGCCGGCTGATGCAGGGCGAATTCACGCTCGGCCGAGTGATGCAGTAGGTTTTTTGATGACCGCGTCCGACACGCCGGTGGCGCGCCAGCCGGACGCGGAATCCATTTAGTGACCGGGGACGGTGCCGCCCTTCACGACCATTTCGCCGATCAATATCGCTCCGAAAACCATGAGCGCGGCGCCGGCATACTTGTTGATGAGTTGAAGGCGCGGCCCATCGACCAAATGCCGGAAGCGGCTGATGAGATTGGCGAGGAAGATCCACCACGCGAGGCTGCCTGCCATGATGGCAGCGACCATCGTCAGGGCATCGATGGTGCTGTGGACTTCGACAAACGTAGAGACGCCGCCGAAAATAGCGAAGAGGCCCAGCACCGCGCCAGGATTGGTAATCGTGAGGAAATAGGTCTGTGGGATGTCCCAGACGAAGTCGCGCAGCGATGTCTTATCGGGGTCGATGCGGGCTTCGGTCTCGATGGGCGGGACGGTGAGATAAAGTTTGATGCCGAAGGCGATGAGGGCCAGGCCGCCGACGACCTGAATTGCAGTGCGGTGATACTCGATGGCGCCGGAGATGGCGCCGACGCCCAGCGCGGCGAAGAGAGCGATGGTCCCGTCACCCAGAACCGCGCCGATGCCGGCAGCGAGCCCGCCGAAAAACCCACGCTCGATGGCGCGCTGGATGCACAGTACGTTCACCGGTCCTACCGGCGCGGCGACGAGGACGCCGATAACGAGGCCGACCGGGATGATGAGGGGGTTCGGGATGAAATCCATTCGGTTTTGCCCGATTGCTCCTTGTGCTTTTCGTGAGCGCGCAGTGCGTCCGCCGGAACGGCAGCGTCACGACACCCTGGAACGCGGGCAACTGTTGTCCCGCGATAGGTAGAGCGACGGGGAACGCTTGTCCATGACGACAGACTGACCCGGAACATACCGTGGCAGCGGGGCTAGACGCCGCGGCCACGGCACGGCGAAGATAGGCAACCACTTCAGGCGACAGTCAAAAACAGGCCCTCGGCGAGGTGATCATTTCGGCATTGCGGCAAATGGTCAAAAGACGACTGTCCTCCGAGGGTTCCATCGCGGGCTTTACTCTGTTAGTGAGCAAAAAGCCGGCTTCATGGAGCGCGGATCAGTTTCGCGCATTAAAGCGGTTTGTTCGCGCTGGACGTGAAGTCCAAGTTGAAGGGTTGCGTCATGAGAGTTCGTCACATTGCGGCCGTTGTCGGCCTTCTGTTCACCCTATCGTCTCCCGCACTCGCTGATATCCCGGGCGCTTACGGCATGTGGAGCGATATGCCCCGCTCCAAACCGTCCAGCGGTGGGTTTGGCATGTTCCAATCGAAGAAGCAGAAGCCACAGGCGACACTGGCCGCGTTCGGCCCAGGTATGATGGGGCCGCAGGCGCAGCAGTTCAGCGGTCCGCCCAAGGCTCTGATGGAAGGTGGCGGCAGGCCGTCGATTTCAGCCAAGAGCCCGCAGGTCGTTTCATACAGCGGCGGATATGGGGCCGGCTCAGTTGTCGTCGATCATTCGCAGAGAAAGCTTTATTACGTTCTGGGCGGCGGGAAGGCCTATGCCTATCCGGTTGCCGTCGGCAAGAAGGGCTTCAAGTGGACCGGCGCGCAGACGGTTTCGGGCGTCAAGTCCTGGCCGGATTGGACACCGCCGGAAGAAATGCGTCAGCGCAAGCCGTACCTTCCGATCAAGATGACGGGCGGCATCAACAATCCGCTCGGTGCTAAGGCCATCTACCTCGGTAATTCGCTGTACCGCATTCACGGCACGAACAATTCCAGCTCGATCGGCACGGAAGCATCATCGGGCTGCATCCGTATGCACAACGGCCACGTCGTGCATCTCGCCAAGCTGGTGAAGTCGGGCACGCCGGTGTACGTGACGAACTAAACGTAATCTTTTGCATTAAAAATGAGGCCGCTGGGTTGAATCCCGCGGCCTCATTTTGCGTTTGTTCGTCTGCGGGTGAGTTCAGCGGATAAATTCGTAGAGCAGATCGTGGAAAGGCGACTTCCAAGGCAGCAGATTAATGCCGAGGGCTGATTTGACGAGGTAAAGCCCGGCGGCCACCGAGATCAGGCCTGCGCCGATCGCAATGGCCGACATAAGGGTGCGCAGGGCGGCCAAGACCGCCGAACCGGTCTGGGCCTGTGCGTCACCCACAGGTGTCTTAAACGTGGTCAGGGAGGTGGTGGTTGGGATCATGGTGAGACCGGCACTGCAAAGCCGGTGCCATGACTTGGATCGCGCCTTCCGACTCCGCTGCGCGGAGCCGGCCGGAAGGCGATAACTCGATTGCGCCTTCCGACTCCGCTGCGCGGAGCCGGCCGGAAGGCGCGCGGCGCGGAGCCGGCCGAAAGGCGATTAGACGTCGTAGAAGCGGACGGGTTCGCCGAAGCCCGATTTGACGAGTTCGCCCTGCCACATGACGCGACGGCCGCGGACGAACGTGCCGACGGGCCAGCCGGTGACGTCCTTGCCGTCGTACGGCGTCCAGCCGACGCGACTTTCGATCCAGCTGTCCCGGATCGTTTCACGGCGTTTCATATCGACAAGGGTCAGGTCGGCGTCCCAGCCGACCGCGAGGCGGCCTTTGCCGCGGATCCCGAAGAGCCGCTGAGGGCCGTGGCTCGTCAGATCGACGAAGCGTTGCAGCGACAGTCGGCCGGCGTTGACGTGGTCGAGCATGATGGGGACGAGCGTTTGCACGCCGGTCATGCCGGAATGGGAACCGGGGTAGGCGTGGTCCTTTTCCTCACGGGTGTGGGGGGCGTGATCGGAACCCAGCACGTCGACGACGCCGTCGGCGAGGGCCTTCCAGATGCGGTCGCGATGGCGGGCGTCGCGGACAGGCGGGTTCATCTGAACGTAGGTGCCGAGGCGCTCGTAGCATTCGGGGGCGGCGAGGGTGAGATGGTGAGGCGTGACCTCGACGCTCGCCCACTCTTTGTGGTGCTCAAGGAAATCCATTTCCTCGCCCGTGGATATATGCAGCACGTGGACGCGGCGGCGGTACTTTTCAGCGAAGGCAACGAGACGTTTCGTGGCCATGAGAGCGGCTTCTTCGTCACGCCAGACGGGATGCGAGGACGGATCGCCGGGGACGCGGAGGTGCATGCGCGACTTGAGACGGTCTTCATCTTCGGCATGGAAAGACGCGCGGCGAGACAGCTTCGCGACGATCTTTTCGAGTGATGGCGGATCGTCGACCAGGAGGTTGCCGGTGGAGGAGCCCATGAAGACCTTGATGCCGGCCGAACCCTCGAGACGTTCCAGTTCAGGTATATGATCGATGTTCTCGCGGGTTCCGCCGACGAAGAAGGCGAAGTCGCATAGCATGCGGTGGCGGGCAGCGCCGACCTTGGCGGCCAGCGTCGCGGCGCACGTCGTAAGCGGCGCCGTGTTGGGCATCTCGAACACGGCCGTGACACCGCCGGCGACGGCTGCGCGGCTGCCGGTTTCGAGATCTTCCTTGTGGGTGAGGCCCGGCTCGCGGAAGTGGACTTGCGTGTCGATGACGCCGGGCAGGATATGCAGGCCCTTCGCGTCCAGCGTATCCAGTGTTTTGGCCGAAGCAAGCGCGCCCAGAGCTACTATTCGGCCGTCGCGGATGCCGATGTCGCGGACGCCTTCGCCATCGTGATTGACGACAGTGGCGCCTGTAATGAGGAGGTCGAGGGGTGCGGTCATGGGACATTCCGGTAGAACGAAGGTGGGGCGGGTTCCAGCTTGCCATGGCGGGCGCCGGCGCCTTAGGTACGCAGCAGCACATAGCAACCCTCAGGTCCGATGACGAGTGAGATCAAACACGTGGTTCTGCCCGATCGTGGCATCGTGGCGGTCAATGGCGCCGACGCGACGAAGCTGTTGCAGGGCCTCGTGACCAACGATGTTGCGCTGCTCGACACGCAGCCGGCCGTTTATGCGGGGCTGCTCTCGCCACAGGGCAAGATCCTGTTCGACTTTATCGTGGTGAAGACGCCCGACGGCGCACTGATCGATGTGGCGCAGGATCAGGCCGCTGCACTCGTGAAGCGGCTGACGATGTACAAGCTGCGCGCGGCGGTGACGATTTCGGATGTCTCGGCACAGCATGCGGTGGTCGCTGTATTCGGACAGGATGCGCGGTTCGGGCAAGGGATCGTTTACTCTGATCCGCGCTTGCCTGATCTTGGGCTGCGCGCGATCGTCGAGACCAAGGATGCGGTTGCGGTGAATACGGACGCGGCGGCGTATCATGCCTTTCGCGTTGGCCTTGGTGTTCCGGAAGGCGGGCGGGATTATGCCTTCGGCGATGCGTTTCCGCACGAGGCGCTGTTCGATCAGCTGCACGGCGTGTCATTCACAAAGGGGTGCTACGTCGGGCAGGAGATCGTTTCGCGGATGGAGCATCGCGGCACAGCGCGCAAGCGCATCGTGCCCGTCAACGCCGACGGACCACTTGTCGAGGGAGCCGCTGTCATGGCGGGCGATGTGGAGATCGGCAGGCTTGGATCGACGGCGGGATCGCGCGGGCTTGCATGCTGCGGCTCGACCGGGTGGACGAGTTCGCGGCGAAGGGCGTGCCGTTGACGGTGGAGGGCGCGCCGATCACTGTTTCAATCCCGGCATGGGCGCACTTCAAGACGCTGGCCGCTCACTCCTGACGCAGGAGCCTGCAATGGCGAAAACACCGGCTATGGATCGATGCCCGTGGACGGGCACGGATCCGCTCTATGTTCAGTATCACGACGAGGAATGGGGCGTGCCGCACGCCGACGAACGCCGGCTGTTCGAGAAGCTGATCCTCGAAGGGTTCCAGGCCGGGCTGTCGTGGATCACGATCCTCAGAAAGCGCGAAGCGTTCCGCCGCGCGTTTCACAAGTTCGATCCGGAGCGGATCGTGAGGTATGGCGAAAAGGACGTTGCGCGGCTGATGGCAGACGCGGGCATCGTTCGCAACAAACTGAAGATCGAAGCGACGATCGACAACGCGCGGGCCTATTTGAAACTGCGGGAACGCACGACGCTGGCGGCGTTCCTGTGGTCGCAGATGGAGAACGGACCGATCCTCAACCGCTTTGCAAGCATGAAGGAGGTGCCGGCTGAGACCGTGGAGTCGAAGCGCATCTCGAAGGCGCTGAAGGCTGAGGGCTTCCGGTTCGTCGGGCCGACGACCATCTACGCCTACATGCAGTCGGTGGGGCTTGTGAACGATCATCTCACCGCCTGTCCGCGACATGCGGCCGTGTGCAAGCTTCACCGTGGCTTTGAGCATCCGCAATGACAGAGGGCCAGCACGGGGTGCGCCCGCGCGCATGGCAGCGCATGCTTTCGGGGCGGCGGCTTGATCTGTTGGACCCGTCGCCGGACGACATCGAGATCGCGGACATCGCGCACGGACTTGCCCGCGTTGCGCGATGGAATGGGCAGACCGTCGGCGATCATGCTTTCTCGGTGGCCGAGCATGCGTTGATCGTGGAAGCCATCGTGTCGGACCGCGCGCCCCAGCGCAGCGATCAGGACGCTCTCGCGGCTTTGCTTCACGACGCGCCGGAGTATGTGATCGGTGACCTCATCAGTCCCTTCAAGACGGCCATCGGGCTCGACTACAAAGCGTTCGAGCTGCGCATTTTAGGTGCGATACATTTGCGTTTTGGGCTGCCTGCCACATTGCAGCCGCATCTGACCGTTGCCATCAAGGCTGCTGACACCATCGCGGCATTCTATGAGGCCACGCGTCTCGCCGGGTTCAGCGAAGACGAGGCACGGCTCTACTTTGGCGAGCCGGATGGGCTCAGCCCCGGGCTCGCGCGCAAGCTCGAGCACCTGACGGCGTCGCCAACTGAAGAGGCCGAGAGACACTTTCTCGACAGGTTCGCGGCGCTGTATCGCGCCTGACCGGCGAGGAACGAAACAAACCGGACGAAGCTTGTACGCGGCTCGGGAATAATCTCTGACCCGACCCGTTAGGCAGAGCAGGTAGCAGCAGTCCGTGCACGTGTTGCGCATCGAAACAGACTGCGGCTTTCATCAACCAACGCTCTAAAGACGGGAGACTGAGCCCATGGTATCGGACGCAAATGTGCGGCGTATTCCGCGCGAGAGCCTCGAGCGTCATCACCCCAAAGGGACGTCGATGCGCCAGGAAGCCCCGGCCGTTGAAATTGGCCTCAATGCAGCCATCGTCGCCGTGCTCGACAACGAGCCGGTGGTTCTCGTCGTGCGTGAAGACGGCAATGGAGTGCAGGACAGCCTGCCTTCAGGTCCGTTTTCGCCGCTCAAGCACCGGACGTTCGAAGGCGGCCTCAGAAGCTGGGTGTCCGAGCAGGCCGAAATCGATTTGGGATATGTCGAGCAGCTCTATTCCTTCGGTGATCGCGGCCGACACGCGCAACCCGACGACGAGATGCCCCATGTTGTGTCCGTCGGCTATCTTGCGCTGACGGATGCGAGCCAGATCGACGAGGCGCAGCGCGGATCATGGCGCAGCTGGTATCACTATTTTCCCTGGGAAGACTGGCGCAAAGGCCGTCCCGCCATTTTGGAATCGGAGATCGTGCCGCGCCTGCGGGAATGGGCGGAGCGTCCGCAGCAGTCAGGCGATCCTGCTCGTCCTGTTGCGCGCCAGGATCGCATCCGGATGTGCTTTGCGGTCGATGGTGCGGCTTGGGACGAGGAAAAAGTTCTCGACCGCTACGAGCTTCTCTATGAGGCCGGGCTTGTCGAGGAAGCCCGCCGCGACGGCCGCGAATCTGCACTCGCCTGGTCGCCGGTGCCGCGTCTGGGCGCGATGATGCGCTTCGATCATCGCCGGATCCTGGCGACCGCCATCGGCCGCACGCGCGCCAAGATCAAGTACCGTCCGGTGATCTTCGAACTGATGCCGCCCGACTTCACGCTGTTCGAATTGCAGCGGACAGTGGAGGCGATCCTCGGGCCGCATCTGCACAAGCAGAACTTCCGCCGTCTGGTCGAAGGCGCGGGGCTCGTGGAGCCGACGGGTGAGATGAAGACACGGACCGGCGGTCGGCCCGCCAAGCTCTATCGCTTCCGCAAGGAAGTGCTGCTCGAACGTCCCGCGCCGGGCGTGCGCGTGAAGCCGGGTCGCGTTTGATCGCATTGTTCTGACAGAGCACGGCCGTGGCGGGAGCACTGCCACGGCAATTCAGTAAGTCCGCGTGATCGCGCTCAGCGTATCTTCCGGTCGTGGACGTGAGCCGTTGAAGCTCGGTTCGACCAATCACGAATAATTTGTGTCACGGCACGCCATTCCACTGGAAAAGCGGGTCGCGATCCCTTAAATTAGGCAGAAGAGTGCTCCAATAGAGCATAAGTCGACACTGCCGGCAAGTGCCGGATGTTCTCAGGCTCGCGTTATGCTCGTATCGAGCATTAATTCTCGCGGGCCTGTGTTCAGGAGGATACGGTTTATGGTGCAGGTGACCCTTCCGCTGAGCCGTTCCGCTGCCGCGACGGCAGTGCGTCCGGCCGCTGACTCTAGGCCGGATCATGGCATCACCTTTACGCCCGCGCTCGAACGCGAGCTGGCGCCGATCTATGCGCGCATGAAGCGCGTCGTGACGCCGATGGAGTGGGTGCAGTACGCGCCGCTCGTCAAGGCGATCAACGATCTCAAGGCCGAGCGTGACGCGGTGATCCTGGCGCACAACTACATGACGCCGGAGATCTTCCACTGCGTGTCGGATTTCCGTGGCGACAGCTTGCAGCTGGCGCGTGAGGCGCGCGAAGGCGAAGGGCGACGTCATCGTCCAGGCCGGCGTGCACTTCATGGCGGAGACGTCGAAGCTGCTGTCGCCGAACAAGACCGTGCTGATCCCGGACCTGAGGGCTGGCTGTTCGCTGGCCGCCTCGATCACGGCGGCCGACGTGCGTCTGCTGCGCGAAGCCTATCCGGGCGTGCCGATCGTCACGTACGTCAACACATCGGCCGCGGTGAAGGCCGAGTGCGATATCACCTGCACGTCGTCGAACGCCGTCAAGGTCGTCGAAAGCCTCGGCGCGCCGCGCGTGCTGCTCATCCCCGACGAGTATCTGTCGAAGTATGTGCAGTCGCAGACCAACGTCGAGATCATCGCGTGGACGGGGCGCATTGTGAGGTGCATGAGCGCTTCACGGCGGAGGAGCTCGAAGCCTACCGCGATGCCGATCCGGGCGTGAAGATCATTGCGCATCCGGAGTGCCCGCCGGACGTGATCGGTGTGGCCGACTTCACCGGTTCGACGTCGGGCATGATCAACTGGGTGAAGACGCATACGCCGAAGAAGGCGCTGCTCGTCACCGAATGCTCGATGGCGTCGAATGTCGCCGACGAAGTGCCGGGCGTGGAGTTCGTGCGGCCGTGCAATCTGTGCCCGCACATGAAGCGCATCAGCCTGGAGGCCATCTATGAGAGCCTCCGGGATCTCAAGTATGAAGTGACTGTCGATCCGGACATTGCCGAACGTGCGCGCCGGGCCGTGGAGCGCATGGTCAATCTCAACCACTGATCTGATCCAGTTGTCCTGTGGCCTCCCCTTAGAGGCTTGCGAGCGAGGTGGCGTTTCATGGCCAATGCGATTCGGGCCAATCCATCGGGCCAAGACCATTCGGAACGGAAAGTTCAGCGGCTTTGCGAAGCCGGAGACGCCGCTCGGACCGGGTGACATCGTCATCGTCGGCGCCGGACTGGCTGGCCTTTACACGGCGCTGAAGCTCGCGCCGCTGCCGGTGACGATCGTGGCTGCCGCGCCGCTCGGGGAAGGTGCGTCGAGTGTGTGGGCGCAGGGCGGGATCGCGGCCGCTGTCGGCGAGGGCGACACGGCCGCAGTCGCATGCGCACGACACGATCGTTGCAGGTGCCGGCATCGTCGACGAGGACGTGGCGCGGACGGTTGCGGAAGAGGCGGGGGATCGCGTGCGCGATCTTCTTCGCTACGGCGTGCCGTTCGACCGCGATCTGGAAGGTCATTTCGTGCTGTCGCGGGAGGCCGCGCATTCGGCGAAGCGCATCGTGCGCGTGTCAGGAGACCGGGCGGGTGCCGCCATCATGCAGGCGCTGATCGCGGCGGCGCGCGCGACGCCGTCGATCCGCGTGTTGACGGGGCACGAGGCGGAAGATCTCGTGATCGAGAATGGCCGCGTGGTCGGCGTTCGCCTGGCGCGCGGCGAGACGCGCGGCCAGGGCACATATGAGCTCATTCCGGCGAGCGCGGTGGTGCTCGCAACGGGCGGCGTCGGCGGGCTTTATGCGGTGACGACGAACCCGGCGTATGCGCGCGGGGAGGCGATCGCGTTTGCCGCGCGGGCGGGGGCGGTGATCGCCGATCCGGAGTTCGTGCAGTTCCATCCGACCGCCATCGACATCGGTGCCGATCCCGCTCCTCTTGCGACCGAGGCCCTTCGTGGCGAGGGTGCGTTGCTCGTCAACAAGGCCGGCGAGCGGTTCATGCTGCGGCATCATCCCGATGCGGAACTGGCGCCGCGCGATATCGTGGCGCGCGGGGTGTTCGAAGAGATTGTCGCCGGACGCGGCGCGTTCCTCGATTGCCGTAAGGCGATCGGTGATCGCTTCGCGACAGCGTATCCGACCGTGTTCGCCCACTGCAAGTCAGCCGGGATCGACCCGGTGACGGAGCTGATCCCTGTCGCGCCGGCTGCGCATTATCACATGGGCGGTATCGCAACCGACATGCACGGGCGCTCGAGCGTGGAAGGCTTGTGGGCGGCCGGCGAGGTGGCGTCGACGGGCCTGCATGGCGCGAACCGGCTGGCGTCGAATTCGCTTTTGGAAGCGATCGTGCTGGGCGGGCGTGTGGCCGACGACATTCGCGCGCTCGTGCCGGCCGGGCACACCTATCCGGTGGCCGAGCTTCGCCTCGTCAAAGGCGGAACGGTCGTCGACATGCGCCTGCGCGCGGATGCTGTACGCCGGATCCGCCGCATCATGAGCGAAGATGTGGGTGTTGTGCGCGAGGCGAAAGGGCTCAGGCACGCGCTGTCGGCGCTGCGCGAGATCGAACGGGAGGCTGCGGGCGATGCCGTGGTGAGCAACATGGCGCTGACGGCCCGGCTGATTGCGGCAGCAGCGTTAGCCCGCAAGGAAAGCCGTGGCGGGCATTACCGCAGCGACTATCCCGACGCTCAGGCGCGGCTTGCGAAGCGGACGTTCGTGACACTCGATGATCTGCGGATGATCGAGGCAGGCATTGCGAAGCCGCGGCGGGCGCGCGTGGCGCTGGAGATGTCGCTGTGAGCCTTCCGCGATTGCCGAAGGCACTCGTCGCGCGGGCCGTAGCGGACGCGCTGGCGGAAGATCTGGGACTTGCCGGTGATCTCACGACGGATGCGACCGTTGCCGCGGATGCGCATGCAGACGCGGTGATCGCGTCGCGGCAGACGGGCGTCATCGCGGGGCTGGATCTGGCCCAGGAGGCGTTTGCGGCGATGGATGCGAGCGTTCGTTTCGAACGCGTCAAGGCGGATGGCGATCGCGTCGATAAGGGTGATGTGGTTGCACGCATCTCGGGGAACGCGCGCGCGATCCTCACGGGCGAGCGGGTCGCTCTGAATTATCTTGGCCGATTGAGCGGGATCGCCTCGCTGACGCGGCGCTATGTGGACGCGATTGCAGGGACGAAGGCGGCGATTGCCGATACGCGCAAGACAACGCCGGGACTGCGAGCATTCGAGAAGTATGCGGTGCGCTGCGGGGGCGGGCAGAACCATCGTACCGGGCTGTTTGATGCCATCCTGATCAAGGACAACCACATCGTCGCCGCGGGAGGCATGGAGACGGCAATTGCTCGCGCGCGCGCCTACGCCGGGCACATGGTGAAAATAGAGGTGGAGGTTGATACGCTCGATCAGTTGGCGCTGGTGCTGAACCACAACATCGACGCCGTGCTGCTCGACAACATGGCACCGGATACGCTCGCAAAAGCCGTCAAGATGGTGGGCGGCAAGATCATCACGGAAGCGTCCGGCGGAGTGAGCTTGACGACGGTCCGGGGCATTGCGGACACTGGTGTGGACCTGATCTCCATTGGCGCACTCACCCATTCGGCCTCGGTGCTCGACCTCGGGCTGGATTTCGCAAGCTAGGCTGGGGCGGCAACGAAAGTTGCCGGGCCGGCGTTAACGGACCGCGCAGCTTGCTTTTGCCGCAATCATCACCCAAGTGCATGACTGCCCGTTGACCGGGTGAATGAGGAACCGCCACCGAGGCGGAGCGTGGAGACCATGACCTACATCGTCATTTGGGGACTGACAGCGATCGTTGCGGCCATCATCGGCGGTACACTGGCCGCGATGAAGAACCGCGACTACTCCTCTTGGGCGGCGTGGTGCTTCGTGTTTCCCCCGTTCGTGCTCGCGATCCTCCTTACGCCAAAGAATCCCGGACCCCCGCCAGCGCGTCGGCGTCTCGGCGACGATGGCGATCCCGACCGCAGCTTGCTTTGAACTTCTGATCAGCTTGCGCCGCGGCGGCGTGCGGTGATGGCCGCGCGAGCGGCCGCCAGACGCGCGATCGGAACGCGAAAGGGCGAGCAGGAGACGTAGTCGAGGCCGAGTTCGTGGAAGAAGGCGACGGAGTGAGCGTCGCCGCCATGCTCGCCGCAGATCCCGATCTTGAGGCCCGCGCGACCGGCGCGACCTCCCGTGACGCCCATGCGGATCAACTCACCGACGCCGGCTTCGTCGATCGAGACGAACGGATCGCGCTCGAAAATCCCCTTGCCTGCGTAGTTTGAGAGAATGGGCGCTGCGTCGTCGCGGGAAAGCCCGAGGCAGGTCTGCGTCAGGTCGTTGGTGCCGAAGGAGAAGAACTCGGCACCGTTTGGACCTTCGCTTAGTTCCTTTGCACGCAGCGCCGCGCGCGGCAGCTCGATCATCGTGCCGATCTGATATGCGAGGCGGTGTCCGGTATCGGCTTCGATCTTCTCAGCCGTGGAGCGGATCACGTCGGCCAGGATGTCGAACTCGCGGCGATAGGCGACGAGTGGGATCATGATCTCAGGTTTGACGGAATGGCCCAGTTCCTTTTCCGCCTCGATGGCGGCTTCGAAAATGGCACGCGCCTGCATTTCAGTGATTTCGGGATAGCGGATGGCGAGGCGGCAGCCACGGAAGCCGAGCATGGGATTGAACTCGGACAGTTCTGCGATGCGTGTTTTCAGACGATCGAACGTGATGCCGAGAGCTGAGGCAATCGGCTGGAGTTCACTGTCGTGACGCGGCAGAAACTCGTGCAACGGCGGGTCGAGCAGACGGATCGTGACGGGGTCGCCATCCATGATGCGGAAGAGTTCGACAAAGTCAGAACGCTGCATAGGTAGGATTTTGGCCAGCGCCGAGCGGCGGCCTTTCTCGTCGTTCGCGCAGATCATTTCGCGCATGGCGAGAATACGAGACGCGTCGAAGAACATGTGTTCGGTGCGACAGAGGCCAATCCCTTCGGCGCCAAGTTTGCGGGCTTGAAGTGTGTCACGCGGTGTATCGGCGTTGGCGCGGACCTTGAGACCGCGGAACGTATCGGCCCAGGCAATGAGGGTTGCGAAGTCGTCCGACAGTTCGGGCTGTTTCATCGGCACGGCGCCGGCCAGGACTTCGCCGGTCGTGCCGTCGATCGTTATGACATCGCCGCGACTGAAGGTGCGGGTGGCCGTGCGGACGGTGCCTTTTTCGAGATCGATCCGGATCGCTCCGGCTCCGGCAATGCAGGGCAAGCCCATGCTGCGGGCGACGACGGCGGCATGGCTCGTGAGGCCGCCGCGTTGTGTCAGCACGCCGACTGATGCGCTCATGCCATTGATGTCTTCAGCGCTCGTTTCGACGCGGACGAGAATGACGTGACGACCCTGGGCGCGCATCACTTCGGCTTCGTCGGAGGTAAGGACGATTTCACCCGTTGCGGCACCGGGGGAGGCTGGGAGGCCGCGAGCGATCAGATCTTTCTTCGCGTCGGGTTCGATGCGCGGATGCAGGAGATGGGACAGTGCTTCGGGCTCGACCATCATCACGGCTTCGTCGCGCGAGATGATTTCTTCGTGCACCAGATCGACGGCGATTTTCAGGGCAGCTTCGGCAGAGCGCTTGCCTGACCGCGTCTGAAGCATCCAGACTTTGTTCTCCTGGATGGTGAACTCGACATCCTGCATATCGCGGTAGTGCGCTTCGAGGCGGGCGAAGATACCTTTGAGCTCTGCGAATGCGTGCGGCATCGCGGTTTCGAGCGAGGCCTCTTTCGTTTTCAGTTCCACGCGGGCCTTTTCGGTGAGGCGCAGCGGTGTGCGCGTGCCGGCGACGATGTCTTCGCCTTGCGCGTTCGGCAGGTATTCGCCGTAGATTTCTTTTTCGCCCGTTGACGGATTGCGCGTGAAGGCAACACCGGTGGCGGAGGTTTCGCCGCGATTGCCGAACACCATCGCCTGTACGGTCACGGCGGTGCCCATGTCTTCGGCAATGGCGTGCAACCGGCGGTAGCTTTCCGCGCGTTCGTTGTGCCAGGAACGCAAAACTGCGTTGATGGCACCCCACAGCTGCTCGGTCGTATCCTGCGGAAAGTCGGCGCCGGTTTCGGAGCGGATGGCATCCTTGTAGCGCGCGATCATATCGCGCCATTGGGCGGCGGAGACTTCCGTATCGGAGGCGAGGGCGTTGAGGTTCTTGAAGTTGTCGAGGAGATCGGCAAACAGCCCGTGATCGACGCCGAGCACCACGTCGCCGTACATTTCGATGAAGCGGCGGTAGCTGTCGTATGCGAAGCGCTCGTCGCCCGAACGGCGAGCGAGACCTTCGACCGTGACGTCGTTGAGGCCGAGGTTGAGGATCGTGTCCATCATGCCGGGCATGGAGATGGCGGCGCCCGAGCGGACCGCGAGCAGCAATGGGTTCGTGGCATCGCCGAAGGTGGCGCTGGTCGCGCGGCCAGTGGCGGCGACGGCTTCGCGAATGTCGGCTTCGAGGCCCTCGGGCAGAGTTTCGCCGTTGGCGAAGAAGTGGCGGCAGACGCGCGTGGAGATCGTGAAGCCGGGGGGGACGGGGAGGCCTAAGCGGGCCATTTCGGCAAGATTGGCGCCCTTCCCGCCGAGTTCGTCGGTGAGACCTGCGTGGCCATCCGTATGTTCGGGGCCGAACCGATAGACCCAAGCTGGCATCGCGCTGCCGTTTCTGCTGATGTGACGCTGACCCGCACGCGGGCCCCATGTTGCGTGCACGATAGTCGCGACGCCAGGGCGTCGCGACATCGCCTCAGGATGCTGGCATAGCAGGTCACAACAAAGGGCAAAAGGCGGGGTTCCGCCACCTTGTAGCTGCGTCCTCGAATGGGTACGCCCATCCTACGTGTCCACCTTCTGCGAGAGCACCATGAATCCGCATCTTCCCGCCGTCCTCGAAAAACTGGATCAGAACCGCGAGGCGGGACTGGACCGGCTGTTCCAATTGCTCAGGATCGACAGTGTCTCGACCGATCCAGCGTTCGCTGGATCGTGCCGGACGGCGGCAGAGTGGTGCGCGGCGACCTTGCGCGACATCGGGTTTGAAGCCTCGGTGCGAGAGACGACCGGGCATCCGATGGTCGTCGGCCATGATCGGCCGGCGCGGACGCCGGGGCAGCCGCATGTGCTCTTTTACGGGCATTACGACGTGCAGCCGGCCGACCCTTTGGAGCTTTGGACCAGTTCGCCGTTCGAACCGCACATCGCGGAGGAACCGGGCAACGGCAAAGTCATCATCGCGCGCGGGGCGCAGGACAACAAAGGTCAGCTGATGACCTTCTTCGAGGCGGCGCGGGCATGGAAAGAGGTCGCCGGTGAGTTGCCGGTCGCCGTATCCGTCATGCTCGAGGGCGAGGAAGAGTGCGGATCGCCATCGCTGCCGGGGTTTCTGGCGAACTCGGGCGACGAGCTCAAAGCCGATCTGGTGCTCGTGTGCGACACAGGCCAGTGGGACAAGGACACGCCGGCGATCACCACGATGCTGCGTGGTCTGGCGGGCACGGAAGCCATCGTGACGGGTCCCTCGCGCGATTTACATTCCGGCATGTACGGTGGTCCGGCGGTGAACCCGATCCGGGCGCTGGCAAAGGCGATCGCGTCCATCCATGACGACAGTGGCCGGATTGTTATTCCGGGATTTCTGGACGGCATCGTGCCGTTGCCGGAGGCGCAGCGGGCACAGTGGAATGCGCTGTCGGGCACCGCAGAGGAGGCATTTCTCGCGGGGGTTGGCCTCACTCGATCGGCGGGCGAACAAGGTTGCTCCGTGATCGAGCAGCTGTGGGCGCGTCCGACGGTGGAATTCAACGGCATCACCGGCGGATATCAGGGTGTCGGATCGAAAACGGTCATCCCGTCGAAGGCTTCGGTGAAGATCACCTGCCGACTGGTGCCGGGGCAGGATCCGGATCGTTGCCTCAAGCTGCTGCAGGACCACATTCGCGCCCACCTGCCGCCGGACTGCTCGGTGGAGTTCATCGGCACGCGGGGGAGCGCTGCTGTCGGGTTCGATACGTCGTCGGCGCCAGTGCGTGCGGCGGCTGCGGCGCTGGAAGCGGAGTGGGGCAAGCCGGCAGTGCTGATGGGATGCGGCGGCTCGATCCCGATCGTCACGTCGTTCAAGGACGCGCTCGGCATGGACAGCCTGCTGGTCGGATACGGTCTTGATGATGACCGCATCCACAGCCCCAATGAAAAATACAATCTGACGAGCTTCACCGAAGGGCGCGCGGAGTTGGGCGCGTATTCTGGCGGCGTTCGCCAACTCTCAAGGATAGGGAAAGGCGGCTTCCGCCGGGCGGTTCTTGCGCTCGTGCGCCGCCACGCTACTGTGCCGCGCCGCTTGAAGGAGCACCGCCTCGTGCTGATGTCGTCCCGTCCGATCCGACTTGCCGTTCTTGCAGTTGCCGCTGCCCTTTTGACGGCGGGCGCGGCGTGGGCTCAATTGCGTTGGGATGACAGCGGGCGCGACGCGCGCCAGCATGTCGCCGGCAAGTTCGATTACTATGCGCTGGTCCTGTCATGGAGCCCGACGCATTGCTCGCTGCCGCAAGGCGCTGACGACGATCTGCAGTGCAACCGGAGCGACGGCAAGCGCTACGCGTTCGTGCTGCATGGCTTGTGGCCTCAGTACACCAAGGGCTGGCCGCAGGATTGCCGGACACCGCGGCGGCCATTTGTTCCTGATGCCGTCATCAATGGGATGCTCGACATCATGCCGAGCCGTGGGCTTGTCATCCACGAGTACCGCAAACATGGAACGTGCTCGGGTCTCGACGTGCAAAGCTATTTCCAACTGTCGCGGCAGCTGTTCAAGTCCGTTCGCATTCCTGCCGACTTCGTCAATCCTTTCGAGACGCAATTCTTCGAGCCGCAGGATGTGAAGCGGGCGTTCGTGGCAGCCAATCCGGGCCTCAGGCCGGAGCACGTTGCCGTGGCATGCGGGCGAGGCAACCGTGGGCGGCTCAGCGAAGTCCGCATCTGCTTTGGTAAGGACGGTAGGCCGCTGGCGTGCGGCCAAAACGAAGACGAGCGAAAACTTTGTTCGGCGAGCGAAATTGCAGTGCCGCCGGTGCGCTCGACGAAAAGGGACGAGGACGTGCAGGCCGCTCCGCGACAGTCGCCTCTGCCCGGGCCGCGCTGAGGCTGATGAAGCGTATTGTGGAGAGGGCGTCGGTTTAGCGTCATGCGCCGAGCTCGCACTTGTCGGGCGACGGCCTCGCGCTTCACACTCGCCACATAATTCGAGGCGCGGGAGCATCCGATGTCGGGGCCAGTGGTCAGCCCAGTGGCTGGCCCAGTAGCTGGCCCAGTAGCTGCCAAGACGTACGTCCCTTCTGTGGGCGGGCGGCGGCTTCATTGCGGGGATCGTGTTCTGGCATCTGGTCGGCTTCTGGAGCCTGATCAACATGGCGGTCACGGGGGTGGGCGACGACAGTCGACCGGGCATGGCTTCATCCACCCAAACCCGCACGAAACCCCCACCGCTGGAGACGGGAAGCGTTCGCAAGGTCAGTTCTGCCGGCTGCGTTGCGCTCATCCGGCACCCGAGGTCAGGCGAGACGCGGTTGGGGCCGTGTCTGGCTGGAACGTTCCACCATTTGAATGCGGGCATCGGCACCAAGGATGATCTGGCCGTGGGCGCGGCAAGCTGGACCACAAGACTGCGCTGAGGTGTACAGGTGCCCCTTGTTCCGAATTCGTGATTTGGGACAGGCCTTAACCTCGCATTAGTCATAACACGTCATTCTCGAACTGCGGACATGATGTCCGTGGGCATGAGGAATGGCATGATGTTGGGGTTGTTGACGCGCATTTGGCGCGTGTTCTGGCGGCCGGAGACCGAGGGTTCCGGAGCTGTGGTTCTCACGTTTCCAAACCCCGTGATGGCAGCACCGGCGCAACCCAACCCTCTGCCAGCCGCTCCCGTTGCATTTCTCCGGCTGTCGGGCGAGACGGCACCACCCATCCGCAAGCCTGCTTCGCGGCACCTGGCAGCGCGTCTTCAGAGCGTGCAGCGCTTGAATTCTCCGACCAGCCGCTCGCGCCCCAAAGCCGCGATTTCGCCCGCCGGAAAGCCGAAAGCGCTCCCGGACAGCGGGAACTCCGAAGCGCAATCTCGCACGCGCCGCAGTTGAAATCGTCGCGTGCGGTCAAGCCGGGCGTTGTTCTCAATCGTCTGGCCACCCAGTCCCGCCGGGAAAGCGCTGAAATCGTGAACCTGGGCGATGTTCGCCGGAACCGTCAGGTCGAGGCGACGGACAGGGATATCGCCGCGATCTTCAACTGAGGCCAGCTTACTTCAGAGCGCCTAAGCGGATTTGCGCAGGCGCTCGACACGCCAGTGGACCGGTGCCCGTGCGATCAGACCCATGGCGTCGGGGGTGGACTTGGGGCCGAGCGTGGTTGGATCGATGCTCCATTTGCGGGCCACCTGCATCACGTGACCCTCGGTCGGATGCAGGATCAGCGGGCCGCCGGCATCGCCGCGGCGATCGCGCACGCCGCGCAATTCAAACAGCTTCAAGCCAAGCGCCCGCTCTTCCTTTGTCGTTTTGCCCCTGTTCCAGATGATGCCCTCGTCGCCGATCGCGAACGCGCGCACCAGGCGACCGTCGATCACGCGCGCCCAAGCAAACAAATCGACGGGCGGGAAAGCGATGAACAGTTGCACCTCGGCGAAGCGGCTGCCCAGATCCATGAGCAGCGGGGTGGCTTTGTCGGCGAACGACCGGCCCAAGGGTTGCGGAAGAGGAAGGCCGACGACGAACGTCCAGCCATTGACTGGCGGAGACACGAAGACATGGTTCTGGCCGAGGCGCGCGTCATAGACGGTGCCGATGCCGGAATTCCAGTTGCACGGCTGGACGTCGTGGAGGTCCAGGGCCTCGATCACGGCACTCTGGTTGCGCGTGCGGATGGCGAGCCAAGCCATCTGGTACCCGAACGGGACGGGCTTATCCGGTGCCGCGGGATAGATGATGCGGCCTTCGCCGATGTGCGGCGCAAGCCCATAAGCCGCCACGGCCACCGTTATCGCGACGAAGATGAGGATCGTCAGAATCACTTTTGCCCTCGCTGTGCCCGAGTTAGCGGGGGCGGGCGGCGGTGATCAAGACGATGCGTGCATTTTCAGGGGACTGTGGCTTCAGGAGACAGCGGCTCGAGGGCGCCTGAGTCAGCAAACGAGGCCAGCTGGCGCGGGGTTCGGGCTGCGGGGGCATACCCGTTTTCTGCTCCGGCTGGCCTCTAACTGCTGCCGTTCCCATCCGCTGAGAGGGCGTGCGGTGCGGGAGCGGGCCGGACATTCCGCCGGCTGCATCTTCTTAGGACCGCAGCATAACGCCCGTTTGACGCCGGCGTGACGCTCTCGTGACGGGGCCGGTTAGACCGCGCCTGTGGCTAGAACATACAAAAACGGGACCCGCGCGGGTCCCGTTTTCAGTCTGGTATTTGTCCTGGACTATGGCAGGACGACCTTGGCCGAGAAGACGAAGGTGGCGCCGCACTCGAAGCTACCAGCGCTGCTGGTGTCGCAATTACCGTTTTCGGCGCCGCCGAGGTTCGTGTCCCAATAGCGGAAGTCCATGGTGAACTTCTCGACCGTCAGAGAGAGACCGGCGTTCCACCAGAGGTACTCTTCTTCGCCCCAAGCCATGCCGTAGGTCACATAATCATCATCAAAGCCCCACTGCGAACCCAAGGTGCCGCTGATGGTCGGAGTGAACATGCCCCACGAGGGCAAGGTGTAGGCGGCGATGCCTTCGAGCGTATAGGTTTCACCCGATTCCCACTGGCTGTCCGGCGAGTAGTAGTTGTTCAAAGTCAGAACAAGGTTCGTGACAGGTGTCACGCTGGCGCCAGCCTTGAGTTCGATGTAGTCGCCTTCGTTCGTGAAGCCGTTCTGGCCCGGGAACGTGTAATAGAGGAAGGCGAAATCGAATGTGACAGCGCCCCAGACCGGCTTGGCACCGATGTAATAGTCCACCTCGGCCGGGCCGATGTCGCCGGTTGGACACCCGGCGGTAATGCTGGTGAAATTGCAGTTAGTCCCAGGCGCATCTGCCGGTAGCTGACCTGGTGCACCGAAGTTCGGGTACGACGTGTTCGAAGCCCAAACGCCTGCATACCAGAAGCCATATGTTACGTCGAAGGAGCCCTGAGCGGCGGGATCGCGGTTCGTGTTCGAGAACCCGCGGAAGACGTAGTCGCTCGTGCCGCCGATGGTGATCGAATAGCCGAACTCGTCCGCGGCCGTGCGCCGGGGCAGCGCTGCGGCGATCGGCGACGAGACCGCGCCAGCTAAAGCCAAAGTCGAAAACCATTTCATGAACTGCATCAGGCTCGAAGCCTGCCCCCAATTGTGCGCTGAGCGCCGAATCCACCCTCGGTCAGTGAACGCGATTGGGGATTGTTCAGCAATCAGATGCTGATGACCTTAGCCATTTTGAAAACTCATCGTCGCCAAACTGCAACATTTTTGTGCGAATGCTGAGTATTAATTTGGCATTAACTTTTGAGTTGTGGCGCGGCCAACTAGTTGCAATCTCAGCAAAAAAAAATCGGGGCCCACGGGGGGCCCCGATCTCATGTGGCGAAAGTGGCGCAGTGACTATGGCAGGACGACCTTGGCCGAGAAGACGAAGGTGGCGCCGCACTCGAAGCTACCAGCGCTGCTGGTGTCGCAATTACCGTTTTCGGCGCCGCCGAGGTTCGTGTCCCAATAGCGGAAGTCCATGGTGAACTTCTCGACCGTCAGAGAGAGACCGGCGTTCCACCAGAGGTACTCTTCTTCGCCCCAAGCCATGCCGTAGGTCACATAATCATCATCAAAGCCCCACTGCGAACCCAAGGTGCCGCTGATGGTCGGAGTGAACATGCCCCACGAGGGCAAGGTGTAGGCGGCGATGCCTTCAAGCGTATAGGTTTCACCCGATTCCCACTGGCTGTCCGGCGAGTAGTAGTTGTTCAAAGTCAGAACAAGGTTCGTGACAGGTGTCACGCTGGCGCCAGCCTTGAGTTCGATGTAGTCGCCTTCGTTCGTGAAGCCGTTCTGGCCCGGGAACGTGTAATAGAGGAAGGCGAAATCGAATGTGACAGCGCCCCAGACCGGCTTGGCACCGATGTAATAGTCCACCTCGGCCGGGCCGATGTCGCCGGTTGGACACCCGGCGGTAATGCTGGTGAAATTGCAGTTAGTCCCAGGCGCATCTGCCGGTAGCTGACCTGGTGCACCGAAGTTCGGGTACGACGTGTTCGAAGCCCAAACGCCTGCATACCAGAAGCCGTAGGTCAGATCGAAGGAGCCCTGGGCGGCAGGGTCGCGGTTCGAGTTCGAGAAGCCGCGGAAGACGTAGTCGCTCGTGCCGCCGATCGTGATGGAGTAGTTGAGTTCGTCGGCTGCGTGCGCCGGGGCCGCTGCCGTAGCCAGTGCGAGCGATGCGGCCGCCGCGCCTGCAAGTTTCGTGAACGTGTTCATTCTGAAGACCCCCGTCATGCTGTGTATCGGTGATCCCACGATCCGTCCGAACTGAGGGGTTCAGAAATGGACCACGCGATCTGGCTTGAGCTGAGGAAACAGGAAAGACTGCCCTCCATCAAGGAAACACTGGGTTCGGAACAGGGGTTGGGGGACGCATGTATCTGATTGGCAACGCTACTGTTTTTATGACCAAATTCACAACACTCCGTGCCCGTTTTTTATACACGGGGAGCGGCCAGTTTGTCGCCGTTTGCTGTAAACGGCAGCCAATAGACCAAGAATGCGGCAGTCGGGGAAGGGTCATCTCCGAGCCGTTAATTCGCGTAAACTGCTGAGATTGTGCGACTGATGCAGAATCGCGACTTAATTCCCCCGAGGATCCGCTTGTAATGTCTTCACATCGTCCGCTTGTTCTCATCACCGGCGCAGCACGCCGCATCGGGCGCGCCATAGCGCTCGATCTGGCTGGGCGGGGGTTTGACGTCGCCATTCATTATCGCCAGTCGCGGGAGGCTGCCGAGGCCGTCGTTGATGAAATCCGTGGGCTCGGCGCCCGCGCCGCCGCGCTTCCTGGCGACTTGGCAAAACCTGAAGATGTGGAACGGCTTGTGCCGGCGTGTTGCGATGCACTCGGGGCGCCGACGGTACTCGTCAATAATGCGAGCGAGTTTCAGCCGGATTCGGTGGTCTCGACGACGCTGGCGAGTTGGAACGCGCACCTGGACATCAATTTGCGGGCGCCGGTGTTTCTCGCCCAGCAGGTGGTCCGGCACCTGCCTGAGGGGATGGATGGGAACATCATCAACATCATTGATCAGCGCGTCTGGAAACTGACGCCCGAGTTCTTTTCCTACACCTTGTCCAAGGCAGGGCTTTGGACGGCGACGCGCACGCTGGCACAGGCGCTGGCGCCTCGTGTGCGCGTCAACGCCATCGGGCCGGGGCCGGTGTTGCAGAGCATCCACCAGACGGATGCGGATTTCGCCGCAGAGGTTCAATCGACATTGCTCAAGCGCGGGCCGAGCACGGCGGAAATCGCGGCCGCCGTTCGCTTCATCCTCGAGGCGCCGGCGATGACGGGTCAGATGATCGCGCTCGATGGCGGGCAGCATCTGACGTGGAGCGAGAGCGAGCATAAAGAGTCTTTGATGGCTCGTGGCGACTCCGCTGGCGCGGAGCCGGCCGCCACGAGCGATGGAGCGCCGCCACGAGCTGAGCGTAGCTTGTTGATGGCTCATGGCGACTCCGCTGGCGCGGAGCCGGCCGCCATGGAGCGAGTTGATGGCTCGTGGCGACTCCGCTGGCGCGGAGCCGGCCGCCACGAGCGGGAAACTCTCGCCACATTTCCTCCGCCGCCTGCCCTAACTCACGCCGCAAAGGTCAGCGACGAAGAGTGTGCCGTGCGGGCCCCTCGTTTACCGGTCTTTAAGGTTAAACCTTTAGGAACGGTTGGTTGTGTTGGGTGCCCTTGTCGGGGTGCCGCGTAAAGAACGGAAAAAAACATGAGAGCCCTCGCCGGAGCGACGTTCGCCGCAGTTGCGACCCTGCTGATCCCCGCCCTCTCTTCTCCTGCCTCCGCTGCCGATTTGCCCGGCATCAAAGCCACCTCTGCAAACACCGTTCCCGCCTGCGCTACGCCGGGCCGCCTGCAGGCGTTTCTGCAGAGCCGCAACAGTAAACTCTCCGATCGCTACGAGGGCCTTGCGACCGAATACATGCGCCATGGCGAAGACCTCGGCGTGCGTTGGGATTACGCCTTCTTCCAGATGATGCTGGAAACCGGCAACCTGACCTACACGGGCGACGTGAAGCCTGAGCAGAACAATTTCGCGGGCCTCGGTGCGACGGGCAAAGGCGCGCGCGGCAAGTCGTTTCCCGATGTTTCCACCGGCGTGCGCGCGCACCTTCAGCACGTCCTGATGTACGGTGGCGAGAAGATCGAAAATCCTGTCGCTGAGCGGACGCGGAACATTCAGAATTGGGGCGTGCTCGACGATTGGCAGAAGACGATCAAAACGCCGATCACATACACGCATCTGGCAAAGAAGTGGGCGCCCACGAGCCGCGCCTATACGCGCGATATTTCCGGCATCGCGGAGTCCTTCTACGACGGCGCGTGCAAGGATGCCGATCCACGTCCGGAACTCGTTGCAGAGGCTCGCAAGGGTCAGAAGAGCAGCACCGTGTCGATCGCCAAGGTCGAGAAGACCGATGTGGTACCGGCCGGAAAGGGCGCTGAAATTGCCAAGAAGGCGATCGCAGAGGCGCGCGCCTCCGGCGATGTTCCGACGCGCTCGGGCCTGGGTGCGGGTGAGCTCGTGAAGGCTGCCGCTGTCACGGCGCCGGCCGCAACGGCCGGTCCTTCGCCGAGCATAAAAATTCTCAATGCGACGCCAGACACGGCGGCTGAGAGTGCAACCAACGGTCTGCCGCCAGAGAGCGACACGGCAAAGATCGATACTGCTTCCTTCACCGGCGTCGCTGGAGCGGCGACGGCGAGCAAGGCCAAGGAGCCCGCAGCGAAGTCCGCGAATTGCCGAGTGTGGACGGCGAGCTATGGCGGGGAGAAGGCGATCATCATCAAGGCCGCAGCAGCGGGAGCCACGAACTACACGGTGCTCGACGTGAATGAGGGCGCGGAGAAGAAGGAAGCGGAAGCCTATATCAGCGCCTATGCCAAGGGCGGTGAGATGGTGGCTGAATTCGGATCGCCGACGCAGGCCCTCGACAAGGCGTTCGAGCTCTGCCCGGAAGGTTGAGCGCTTTCGGTCGTTGTTCTTGAGCTTAGTGCATGTGCCCTCCGGGAGAGGATTGCCCGCATGATGTGCCGTCCTCTCCGGTTTGCGCTTGTTCCGCTGGCTTCGTTGACCATTGCGATGACGGGCGTGGCGCAAGCGGCCAAACCCGCGCTGCCTGAAATCCGAACCTCCACTGCCAACTCGGTTCCGCGCTGCGTCACACCGGACCGGTTGATGGCGTTTCTAAAGAGCCGTAATCCGCGGCCTGATCCGCGCTATCGCGACATCGCGCGCTGGTACAAGCATTGGGGCGAAGCCTGGCGTGTGCGTTGGGATTACGCCTTCTTCCAGATGGCGATTGAAACGAACTTTCTTACCTACCGGCAGCCCAACGGCAAAATGGGCGACGTGGATCCAGACCAACACAACTTCGCAGGTATCGGGACGACGGGCGGCGGCGTGCCGGGCGACAGCTTTCCCGACGTAAAGACGGGCGTGCTGGCGCAGATCCAGCATCTTGTTGCCTATTCGGGCGAACGGCTGGCGAGCCCGGTTGCACCTCGCACGCAACTGAAGCAGGACGACATCATCGAGGCGTCGCGTGGGCTGAAGCGCAACGTGCGGTTTTCCGATCTGGCGAAGCGATGGGCGGTCGATCCCAAGTATGGGACGTCGATTGCATGGGTTGCCGATCAGTTCCGCCAGCAGCAGTGTCCGAACCCGGATCTCGCGCCGCCGGAAGAGGTCGCGCAAAGGCCCGCCAAACCTTCACCATTGAAAGCAAGACCTATTGAGGCTGCCGCTGCGCGGCCCGCAAGACCTGCGCCGTTGGAAGCCTCCCGGCAGGCGCTTTCTAATGAGGCTTCGGGGGCATGCCTGATCCAAACCGCATCCTATGGCGGCAGCGCGACGGTATTGATCCGTCACGATGCCCAGGGCAGAACCGAATACACCGCTTTGACCGTGCTCGATGGGTTCGAGAGCAGCATGACCGACAGCTACATCCGTGCCAGGGCGCCCGGCGGCCGGTCAATCGGGGCCTTCCACGACCAGACGGCGGCTCTCGCCAAGGCACGGGAGTTGTGCCCACCTTCAGGAGAGGGTGCACCGGCTCGCGAAGCCTCGGCTCGCTGACCGGCATCAAATCGGCGGCTCTCTTTCTTTGATCCTCGAGGGCGCCGTCGGCGTACACAGGGGGCATTTGCAAGAAAGGCTCGCCCGATGCTGCGCTCGCTGGCTCTCAAGGCTTTTTCCATGACCCTCCTCGCCACCACTGCTTCCGCTGTCACTGCCACTGAGGCCGAACAGCAGGGGAGCGCCTACGACTTTTCCTTCACGTCGATCGACGGCAAGCCGATGCCGCTCTCGGCCTACAAGGGCAAGACCTTGCTCGTCGTGAACACGGCATCGTTCTGCGGGTTTACCCAGCAATACAAGGGGTTACAGGCGCTCTACGAAAAGTATGAGGCGAAGGGTTTCGTGGTGGTCGGCGTGCCGTCCAACGACTTTGGCGGACAGGAGCCGGGCTCGACGAAGGAGATCAAGGATTTCTGCGAGGGCGCATTCGGCATCACCTTTCCGCTGACGGAGAAGGTGCCGGTCACCGGCGCATCAGCGCATCCATTCTACAAGTGGGTCGTCGAGACGCTCGGAGCGAAGTCGGCGCCCGGCTGGAACTTCCACAAGTACCTCGTTGCGCGTGATGGCCGCGTCGTGAAGTCCTTCTACTCGGGCTACGCGCCCGACTCTCAGGAACTGGTAGCCGCCGTCGAGGAAGAACTGGCGAAGGCCCCGGCTCAGACGGCAACGCAGTAATGGGCTGCACGAGAGCCGCGCCTCAGGGCGCGGCCTTTTTTGCCGGAAAGATGAAGTATCCGACGAGGGCCCAGATGAGGCCAGACGCGAAGCCGACGAGCAGCATGCCGGCTTCACCGCCGAGCGCGTGGATGCTGAAGATCCCGACGGTTGCCGCGAGCCAGTAGAGCAGGAAGCCCGCGAACGCACCCGCGAACGCGGCGACAGGGATCTTCTGCCACTGGTCAGCCGTGCGGCCCATAAGAAAGGCGACGAGGATCGTGACCGGATTGAGCGCACCGAGCAGGACCACGGTCTGCGGATCGAACGGGTTGATGTCGATCACGCGCCTTTGCCTCCGTTGCCTTCCGTCTGCTTGCGCAGGTTCTCTTCCTCGTACTGGATGAACCAGCCGATCATCTGCCGCCACAGGGCTTCGCACAAATCAGGCGAGACGCCCTTCTCGGTCGCCTGCAAGCGAACCTTGTCGATGACCTGCTGGATGCGCCAGGGCACGACGGCGCCTTCGGCCGATTTCAGCTTCAGCTGCCAGGCGCGATCGACATACCCGAAACGCTCGGCGATGAGATCGACGAGTTCGCGATCAATGCGGTCGATTTCGTCACGAACGTGGCTCATGTCCGCGCATTCCCAGGGGCGTTTCGGATCCATCTTCAGCGCCCCTTCGATGCGGAGTGCCACCACGGCTGCGGCGGGGTAAAGCGACCGGCGGCGTCCTCGATGACTTTGCCGGCGCGGAACAGCGTGCCTTCGTCGAACGGCTTGCCGATGAACTGCAAGCCGAGCGGCGTGCCTTCGGAAGAGAGGCCCGCGGGCACCGACATACCGGGCAGACCAGCCATGTTGACGGTGACGGTGAAGATATCTTCCAGGTACATGGCGAGCGGGTCACCCGTCTTTTCGCCGAAGGCGAAGGCAGGCGACGGAGTTGTCGGCGTCAGGACCACATCGACCGTGTTCCATGCTTCATCGAAGTCGCGCTTGATGAGCGTGCGCACTTTCTGGGCCTTCAGATAGTAGGCATCATAGTAGCCGGCGGAGAGCACGTAGGTGCCGATGAGCACGCGGCGGCGGACTTCCTTGCCGAAGCCTGCCGCGCGCGTTTGCGAATACATATCGATGACGTCCTTGCCGGGGACACGCAGGCCGTAGCGAACGCCATCATAGCGGGCGAGGTTGGACGAGGCTTCGGCAGGAGCGACGATGTAGTAGGCCGGCAGCGCGTACTTCGTATGCGGCAGAGAGATCTCGTGGATCGAGGCGCCGGCATCCTTCAGCCACTGGATACCCTGCTGCCAGAGGGCCTCGATCTCTTTCGACATGCCCTCGACGCGATATTCCTTCGGCACGCCGACGCGCAGGCCCTTTACGCCTTCGCGCATCTGGGCGGCGTAGTCGGGAACGGGGGCATCGACGCAGGTCGGAATCTTTGGGATCGTAGCCGGCCATGGCGCCGAGCATGAGGGCCGCGTCTTCCACCGTCTTTGCGATGGGACCCGCCTGATCGAGCGACGAGGCGAAGGCGACAATCCCCCAGCGCGAGCAGCGGCCATAGGTGGGCTTGATGCCGACGGTGCCGGTCAGCGCCGCAGGCTGGCGGATCGATCCGCCGGTATCGGTGGCGGTGGCGCCGAGACACAGACCTGCTGCGACCGCGGCGGATGAGCCGCCCGACGAGCCGCCTGGGACGAGTTTCGCGTCCGTCAGCGCGCCGTTCTTGTCCTTGCGGCGCCAGGGCGAGACGACGGGGCCGAAAGCGCTGGTCTCGTTCGACGAGCCCATGGCGAATTCGTCGTTGTTGAGTTTGCCGAGCATGACGGCACCGGCGTTCCAGAGATTGGCGCCGACGGTCGATTCATAGGTCGGCACGAAGTTGCCGAGGATCTTGGAGCAGGCGGTCGTGCGGACACCGTTGGTGCAGAAGAGGTCCTTGTGGCCGAGCGGAATGCCCTCGAGCGGGCGCGGGTCGTCCTTGGCGAGGCGGTCGTCGGAGATCTTGGCCTGGGCGAGCGCATGCTCGGGCGTCGGCAGCACATAAGCATTGAGTGCGCCGTTGCCGGTCTCAATGGCCCTGATGAAAGCTTCGGTCAGTTCAGTCGCGGTGAACGACTTTTTCTTCAGCCCGTCGCGGGCTTCGGTCAGCGTCAGCGTTGTCAGATCCGTCAAAGCGCTAGTTTCCTTTTTCGCTGCCGCACTTCACGTATTGATGCTTTTCGCCTTCGATCCAGAGGGTGATGGCGCTGCCCGAAGGGTCGAGGTCGAACGTGTTTGTCTCGGTCCATTCCTCGGGACCCTCGATGCACTGCATCTTCGCCTCGTAAGAGCGGCCTTTTTCCTTTTCCGTAATTGCTACGAAATCGCAATTCCCTCCCAGGAGCGGAAGCCGTCGGGGGTGAGTGTTTCCGTCACCGTGTCGATGTTCTTTGGGCCGCCAGCTTCGATGGCTTCGACCTTTTTGCAGAGCCCTTCCTTGGCGAAGACGCCGGAGATGAAATCGGCGCGCACCTCGTTTTCGGCGGCTGACGGCTGAGACAGGGCCAGGACGCCCGCGAGGATCGAGCCGAATGACAGCGCAGAAAGTCTGAGCATGACTGACCTCACGCGTTGATGATTATTCGACGACCTTTGGAACAACGAAGAAATAGTCCTCGGTCTGGGGGGCGTTACTTGGTCACCTGATCCGGGATTTCGCCGTCGGTCACTTCGTCTTTACGCTTCGGCAGCGCGATGGGGACGACACGGGTCATGGGTTCGACGGACGACGTATCGACTTCATCCAGTTGCTCAACCCAATTCAGGATGCCGGACAGTTCCTTCTCGAGAGCTTTGGCCTCCTCGGCCGTCACCTTGATGCGCGCGAGACGGGCAATGCGCTGGACCGTCGCTTCGTCGACTTGCATGGATGTCCCCTGAAGTGGGCGCGCGGTGCCGCAAAGCGGCGGATCACCCGGCCGGCGTTGTCTTAACGCCCTTTGCCGCGCGGGCGCAACCATGGCGCGGAGGGTGCCGTTGAGACTCGAGTTGCAGATAGCCTTTTTCGGAGGTTCCGGTTCAGAACGTGAGCACCTCGCCGACCTTCGGGACGGTGACCGGATTTGGCTTCATCTCGGCGACGAACTGGTCGGCATTGGGGGCGATAAGGCCGAACGTGCCGTAATGACAAGGGATCACAGTTTGGAAATTGAAGAACTTACGGCAGGCGAGAGCGGCCGTGCGGGCGCCCATGGTGAAGCGGTCGCCGATGGGCACGATGCCGATGTCGGGCTGGTGGATCTCGTTGATCAGCGCCATGCCGGGGAAGATATCGGTATCGCCCATGTGGAGGACCTTCTTACCTTCCCGGGTGTCCAGCACGACGCCGCAGGGGTTGCCGAGATAGGCGCCGCCTGAAGACGAGGAGTGCTTGGCGTCAACAAAGGTGAGGCCGAAATCCTGAGCGCAGACGGTCCCGCCGGTATTCATCGGCTCGTATTTCTCAACGCCCTGGCCGGCCAGATGAACTGCGAGTTCATAGACGGCGAAGAGGGTGGCGCCGGTCTTCTTGCAGATTTCGGCGGTATCGCCGAGGTGGTCATCGTGGCCATGAGTCAGTGCGACGTGCGTGACGCCGGCGGTGACCGTGTCCCAATCGAGCCCGGAGTTTTGGAATGTGGGGTTACCCTTCAGAAACGGATCGAGGAGCACCACGCTGCTGCCGGTCTCGATGCGGAAGGCCGAATGTCCGAGCCAGGTGAGTTTCATGCAGTTTCTCCAGACATGGCCCACACTGCGCAGGCGCGTGTGGGGCTGTCTGCGTTTGAGCAGAGACTTCGGGAACGGCTTTCTATAAAGAGCGGATCGCAGCTTTCAACCCGCTCGGGACACCTTCGTGACCGCAGATGAAGCCGACAAGCCTGTGACCGGCACGACGTTCCAGGACGTCGTGGCGTTTTTTGGCGTGCTGCCGCCGGGCCAGCGCCTGATCGGCATCGACGCCGGGACAAAGACGCTCGGGCTTGCGCTGTCGGACGTGAACCGGGGTATCGCTTCGCCGCTGGAGACGATCAAGAAGACGAAGTTCACGATAGACGCGGCGCGGCTGTTGGAGATTTGCGCGGAACACAAGATCGCGGGGCTCGTGCTCGGGCTGCCAATCAATCTCGACGGCACCGAGGGCCCGCGCGCGCAGTCAACGCGGGCCTTGGCGCGCAATCTCAACAAGCTGTCGCCGCTGCCGATCCTCTTGTGGGACGAACGGCTGACGACGGCTGAAGCGGAGCGGATGCTGATTTCCGCCGATCAGACGCGCAAGCGGCGGGCGGAAGTGATCGACAAGCTCGCGGCAACCATCATTCTGCAAAACGCACTCGACCGGATGCGCGGGCGATAACGCTCACGCGGCGACGAGTGGGAAGACGACGCCGATGGCCCAGGCAATCGCGACGGCGTTGGCGAGGCCGGCCACGAGGGGCGAGTGCGTGCGCGCGTATACCCATCGGCTGATCAATCCGAAAAATACGAAAAAGAGCACGATCATCGGCACGATGATGATGAGGAAGAAGAGCCTTTCAAAGTCTAGCGCGACGGCGATGGCGAGTGAGGCAATGAAGGCGACCTTTGAGGCGAAGTAGGCGCCGCGGCCGGCGCCTTCGCCGCGCGTCAGCCATTCGTCGGCGACGAAATAGATGAGCGTTCCGGCGGACATGGCGAGGATGAGCGGCAGGCGGGCAGCCGTTGGCACGAAATTCGTGAATTCGGTATGGATCGGCCAGACGACGCCGATGGCGTAGAGCGCAAGGAGGATTGCCGTCGCAAGCGCGACTTTTGCGGCGGCTGCGGAAATCTCGCTGCGGTCAGGAAGGCCTTTGCCCGTCCACCAGAGGCAGGCGGCAGTGAGAAGGCCGTACATGGCGAAGTGGCAGGCGAGATAATCGCCGACGAGGACGGGCAGGAATTGCGTCGGCAGAGGTCGCAGGATGAGCGGCGTAAGAATTGCCGGCAGGACGATCGGGAGCCAAAGATCCTTCCACGGCAAACCGGCGCCGGCGCGTGTCAGCGATACGATCGGCAGGAACCCGGTCAGCGGCTTTGCGAGCAGCGCGATGCCGATGAAGAGAAGGGCGATCCAGATGCCGCGCTCGGCGACTTCGATTTTGCTTGCGCACCTCAGGCCGAACGTCTGATCGAGCCAACGCTGCGATTCGATGGAGAGTTTCGGGCCGGTAGAGCACGCCGACGTGCTCGGCGTAGCTGCTGAAATAGGCGCGACGGGCTGTGCCTTTTGCGATGTCGCCGTAGGTGACGCCGGGTTTGGCTTCTTCGGGCGCCGACACGAGACTGGTCACGCGCAGTGCTTCCGTCTTCAGCATGCCTTCCCAGTCGCCAACGACGATCAGCAGGTTTTTTGGCGTGTCGCGTGTGACGGCGGGGGAGAACATCGAAATGGCGATCGTCGCCGCCACGTCGGGGTTCTGGGCTGCGGTGCGCACGATAATGTCGGAGGCCATCGAATGGCCGAGAAGCGCGACGCGGCCATCGCCGATCGTGCGGGCGTAAGCGAGCACCTCTTCTGTCTCGACAACAAGCGTCCGGGTGGCGCCGTCTTCTCGCGTGATGTTGCCGCTGAGGGGTTTGGGATTGCGGCCGTGGCCGGCGTAGTCGAACGTGATCGCCGTCAGACCGTTGCGCGCGATGGTGTAGGCGAACGAAACCATCAGCGGCTCGGAACCGGCGAAACCGTGCGCGATGACGACGACGGGCGACTTTTCCGTCCCTGGCATTCTGTAGACGGTTGCGGGGATGTGGCCGATTGTGACGGCTTCCTGAATGACACCATCGCGGGCGACGTGAAGCTTCCAAGATGCGAAGGCGACCGCAATTGTGCCGAGGATGGCGAGGACCAGCGTCGTCATGCGTTGCGGCATTTGAGGTCTCAAGTGTCAGCACCCGGCCGGGGCAATTCGTCGGGCGTGGGTTTGAGACCGTAAGGCTCAACCAATGCCCAGACGTGCGGCGGGACCATGTGGCGGACGCGGCGCGGCATGGCGCGGCGCAGGTGGACTATCGTTTCGCAGGCTTTCATCTCGAGCCGGGAACGTGCGAATTCGAGGCCGCGTGGGCCGATCCTCGGCATGAGCCAGCCGACGATGGGGCGCAGCCAATCGGGCATGGACCGCAGCGGCAAACCGCCGGCTGCACGTTCGGTGTTGGCGAGGAAGCCGGCCACCGCGCTCTTGCGCTTGCCGGCGCTGCCGGGTTCGGAGAGGCGGACTTCTTGCCCAAGCAGATCGAGCAATTCTTCGCCGCGCTCGTTGCGGATCAGTAGCCATTGCTCGCCTTCGCCGCCCATGTAGCCGACAGTGATATCGGCCAGCACATTGGTGTAGTCGACGCAGGTGCGGCAGGTGAGCGGGAAGAAATCGGATGGGAGCTTGGAAATCGGAAGCTTGAGAAATGGGATTTCTTTTTTGCTGCCGTCGGTGAAGCGCAACTCGACGTAATAGTCGGCGCGGAACTCGAGATAGGTGATCGTCTTGGGGTCGTCGGCGAGGAGATCGAGGAAGGTATGGAAGTTCTCGGTGGTCGTGTTGTCCGAGCAGGGCGTGCCGATGACGTAGAGGCGGTCGAGGCCCAAGTCCTTTTCGATCGCGCGCAGGGCATAGACCTGGCAGGGGATGCCGATGACGGCGATGCGCTTGTAGCCGCGGTCACGGACGGGTTCGAGGAGGGCGAGCAGCGGTGCGTAGCCCATACGCATGCCGCGAGCGCGGGACATGCCTTCGGCGGCCGTGATGATCACCGGCATCGGTTTCCAGCTGTCGGCCGGATCGGGGGCCATGGTGAGGACGGCTTCGACCGCGCCGGTCTCGAGCAGGCGCTCGGCGATGCGGGTCGTGATGCCGGTCCACTGCGCGCCGGGTGCCGGTTGGCGGAGTGATGCGCGGGCCATGCGTCGGAAGGGGCCGAAAAAGATCTCGTCCGGGCGCGCAGGATCGCGCGGGCGGCCATGGACGCGGGTCTCCATCGCGGGATAGTCGGGCTTGATGAATTGGCAGGCGCGGCCGCAGCGCTTGGCATCTTCAGTACGCGAGAGGCCACAGTCGGTGCACATGTCGCGCGGGGCAGGCTGCGCCAGGGATGGCGCCCAGACGATCGGATTGGCGCCAATCGCGCTGTCGTCCTGGTCCATCGGCTTGGCTGTTCCCTGATCGCTCGTTTCGTCCGGCGATCCTAGAATGTGTCAAGGCGTATGGACAGCCCCAATAGAACAGCGCTCGCCAGAACGGCGAGCGCGTAGGAACGAAAGGCCAGGGCGACAAGGCCTCAGTACTGCTGGAAGTAGAGCAGGCGCGGCGGGGGCGCGGCCGAGTAGTATTTCTGCGGCTTGCCGAAGCTCGACTTGAACCAGGGTGGGGGTGCGCCGTAATCGGCAAATGCCGGCCTCGGCTTCGGCCTCAGCGAGGCAATTTCGCCACCCTTGCGCAATTCGTCGTTCTGCTTCTTGAGGGCGAGGGCCGGATCACGCGACGCGATCAGCTTGATCGACTTGCCGGCGAGTGCATCGCTGTAACGCTTATCGTGGCCGTAGATGTCCTTGAACTGCACGACCGTGCCGTCGGCATTCACCCAGGTGGTGAGGTAGGTATTGTAAACGGGCAGCTGGGTCTTGAGTTCGATGCGTGCCGTGGACTTCACCTTCAACTGACGGGCAACGTCCTCAACCGACCAGCCTTCGACTTCGCCGAGGATGACTTCGGCGAAGCGCTCCGGATTGCGGACGCGGATACAGCCGTGGCTGAAGGTGCGCTCGGTGTCGTTGAAGAGGTACTTGTCGTTGGTGTCGTGCATGTAGA
Source organism: uncultured Alphaproteobacteria bacterium (assembly GCA_963708775.1). Lineage (GTDB taxonomy): Bacteria > Pseudomonadota > Alphaproteobacteria > Rhizobiales > Hyphomicrobiaceae > JAGVSR01. The sequence continues at coordinate 306,673 of CAVPTI010000020.1, forward strand.
CGTCGTGATGGTTCGGGAACATGAACTTCAGACGTCCCAGCGGATTGCCAGGGCCGGGACCCTGAATGATCGGCACGTTGCGGATGTCGACCTTCGACCACTTGATGCGGGCCGGATTGATCACGCGCTTGCCGTCGCGAATCTGCATGCCGCGGCGGGCGAGCACGCCATAGTCGCCACCGCGCATGTGCGGCAGGATCTGGCGCAGCTTGATCGATTCCGGCACGCCCCATTCCGGCTGGAAAATGACGTGGTTCATCTCGTCGGCGAAGACAGGCGTCTGGGTGTTGGGCTTGCCGATGATGATGCGTTCCTGGTGAATGACTTCACCGGACTTGACCACGCGGGTCTGGAACTCGGGAAGATTGTTCCAGACGTAAAGCTTGCCCATATCCGCGGGCATCGTGCGCCAGCGCTCGAGATTGACGAGGAGTTTTTCCAGCTTGTCGCGGTTGGCGATGCGCGCGGGCGGCGCAGCACGGTTCAAGGCTTCGCGCACGCCGTCGTCGACATAGCGCTTGCTCTCGTAGCCGGCGTCATCGAGGTAGTTGCGAATTTTGCGCATCAAGGTGCGATCGAGCAGGTCGGCGTCTTCAGAGACTTCGGCATCCGAGGCGCTGGCGGATGATCTGCACGTCCGGATGGCGCTTGCCCGTATCGATGCGGTCGCCGGGGGACAATAACGGCAACGGCTTGCGGGCGATGTCGCCGCGCTCTTCCAGATAGGCGAGGCGAAGGCGCTCGAATTGCGGGTGCTGGGGATGAAAGCTCCGCAAGCCAGCCACCACGTCGCCGCCGTTGGCTGCGATGGCGCGGAACACATCGCCGGCGTAGACGGTCTTGGGCGATGCATCGAGCCAACGCGAAAGTTGGGTTGCATCGACGCGACCGCCGCGGGCGTGCCAGGCATAGCGGACCGCAGAGACGGACAAATCGACCTCGGCCGCCGCGCGTGCCGCGACAGACCCACTTGCGATGGGAAGATCAGGCAGACGGAATTGTGTGGGATCGAGGCCGTAGAGATCGGCTTCGGCAAGCTCATCATAGAGGGCGCGGCCAGCGTCGGTCAGACCGTGGGCGCCGGTCCAGTGCGGGCCGATGCCCTCTTCGCGGTAGTGGCCGGAGAGCTGCGAAAGGTGGCCCTTCTCGATCGGGTCGCGGGCCGCTTCCATGCGGCTTTCGACTTCTGCGATGATTGCTGCCAGCGCGGCCCGTTCGTCGTCGGTGGCTTCGCCAGCGGCCACTGCGCCGATCGTTGCCGTTTCGGCAGGCGCGGCGGTCAAGGCACCTGCCCACCCCATCACGGCTGCGAAGGCCGCCACCGCATACACAACCGAACGCATCAAATCACTCCCAGCACTCTATGCTCGTAAGGCGCACTTTTGCTGCGTCCTTAAAGGTTCGCCAACCGGAACCCATCATTTGCCCGGCTTATCTTTAGAGATGATAAACGGAGCACACGAATAAACGACGCCGAAGCCCGTAACTTACTGTTTTTCCCAAACGCATCATAGCTGGGGAAGATCCCTAACTAATTGTGTTGCAGGACCTAAACCGCGCCTCAGATCCGGGGAACGAGGCGTGTCACACGCCAGCCAGTGCCTTCGAAAGACAACGTTGCCGTGAGATCCGGTACGGTGGCTTTCGCATCACGCGACAGGCCGATGGAAACGCCCAAGGGACCTTCCAGGCCCACGGATTTGATGTTGCCTAAACCCAACCGGCGGCTCTGAGGGACAACGGGCGCCGCGGTTGCCGATACGCCAATTTCGGCCGTCATCGGGTCCGGGTCCGTTTTCGTGCCGAAGAGATCGCGGACGAAGCCGCCGACCTGACCGGCGAGATCCGGCGTTCCGGTCTTCATGGAGTTGATGAAGTCGCGAAGGCTTTTGCCTTCAGCATGGAGGCGAATGAGCGATTGCGGTGTCAGCAGGGTGTCGAGTGAGGCTTCGACCAGCTTCGGCAACGTATCTTTGCTCACTTTCTCAATGATGAGATCGCTACCCGGCGTGCCTTTCGTTGCCTCTTTGAGGTTTTGCTCGATACCGGCCATGACCGCCGGCCGAAGCGAGTTGCGGACGGCCGGAAAATCAATGCCGCGTTCGACGCCCGCAACATCGCCGCTCTCGAGGGCGATCTTGAGCTGGTAGGCCGACCAGGCGGGCCAAGCGACGTAAAATAGACCTGCCAAGACAATGGCGAGACCGGTCAGCACGCGCATGTTTTGACAGTCCTCTGGTTGGAAAGTGACGTCGTCGAAGATGGTTGTAGGTCACGAGAGTGGCAGCGTCACGTCAGACAACGGAAAAATTTCGTGCTGGCGTTTCGAGAAGGCGCGGATTTCACGGGACAAAATGTTGGCAGCGGCCGCACGGGAGCCGGAATCGTTCTAAGAGTGCTGGACCCATCCTCTTGTTTGACCGAACAGAACCCATGCCCCCCGCCGCTCAGCGGAAACCATCGACCGAGGGATCGACGCTCAAGGCCGCCCTCGGCGTCCTCGAACGCGTGTTCGGCTATCACAGCTTCCGGCTGCACCAGTCCGCCATCATCGAGACAGTGCTCGCGGGGCGAGATGCCCTCGTTCTGATGCCAACCGGCGGCGGCAAGTCGCTTTGTTACCAGATCCCGGCCATCGTCCGGGCCGGCACGGGCATCGTCGTCTCGCCGCTGATCGCGCTGATGCAGGATCAGGTGGACGCGCTCAAGGAAGCGGGCGTCTCGGCGGCGTTTCTCAATTCGAGCCTGTCGTTTCCCGAACAGCAGGCGGTGGAACGGCAGCTCGTCGCCGGTGCGCTCGACTTATTGTATGTCGCGCCCGAACGGCTGTTGCAGGAGCGGATGATCTCGCTGCTCGGGCAGACGACGATTTCGCTGTTCGCCATCGACGAAGCGCACTGCGTTTCGCAGTGGGGTCATGATTTCCGGCCGGAGTACCGGCAGCTGCGCCAGCTCGCCGACCGTTTTCCTGGCGTGCCGCGTGTGGCGCTGACGGCGACCGCGGATGAGCGCACGCGGGAAGAAATCGTCGCGGAACTCAGCCTCGAGCAGGCGGAGCGGTTCGTTGCGAGCTTCGACCGGCCGAACATTCGCTACACCATTGCAGAAATGGGTTCGGTGAGCGCGCGCGAGCGGCTTTGGCAGTTCATCGAGGCGGAGCATCCGGAAGATGCGGGCATCGTCTATTGCCTGTCGCGCAAGCAGGTGGAAGAGACCGCTGCGTGGCTGACGACGAAAGGACGGCGGGCGCTCGCCTATCACGCGGGGCTCGATCCGCAGATCCGGCGACGGGCGCAGGAGCGGTTTCTGCAGGAGGATGGGCTCATCATCGTCGCGACGATCGCGTTCGGCATGGGGATCGACAAGCCGGACGTGCGCTTCGTGGCCCATTTGAGCCTGCCGAAATCGATCGAAGCCTATTATCAGGAGACGGGGCGCGCGGGGCGCGACGGGGAGCCGGCCAATGCTTGGCTCGCCTATTCGCTGCAGGACGTCATTCAGCAGCGGCAGTGGATCGCGCAGTCGGATGGCGCGGAAGCTTTCAAGCAGGTGCAGCGGCAGAAGCTCGATGCGCTGATCGGGCTCGGGGAAATGGTGACGTGCCGGCGGCAGGCGCTGCTGGCATACTTCGGCCAACGCGGCAGCCCGCCGTGCGGGAATTGCGACAACTGTCTCACGCCGCCGGCGACGGAGGATGGAACCGTTCTGGCGCAGAAGGCGCTGTCGACGGTTTATCGGACGGGCCAGCGCTACGGTGTCGGCTATCTGATCGACATCCTGCATGGGAAAGCAGATGAGCGTTGCATCCGGTCATCGCATGACAAGCTGACGGTGTTCGGCATCGGCAAAGGGACGGACGCGACTGTCTGGCGCGGACTTTACCGGCAGCTCGTGGCGCAGGGTTATCTCACCGGCGATGAGGAGGGCTTTGGCACGCTGGTGCTGACGGACAGGGCGAGGCCACTGCTGCGCGGGGAAGAGAAGTTCCTCATGCGCGTGGCAACGGCCAACGAACGCGGCGGCAAGACGAAGCGCGAGAAGAAGAGCCCGGCAGCGGCCGGCGTCGCATCCGAACATCAGGCAGCTTTCACTGCTCTGCGGGCGCTACGGGCCAGGCTGGCGGCGGAAGCGAAGCTGCCGCCGTATGTGATCTGTCACGACCGGACGCTGGCCGAACTGGCCGAGAAGCGTCCTCAGACACTCGATGCGCTCGGCGATATCACGGGGCTCGGGGCGAGTAAGATCAAGCGATATGGCCAGGCGATGCTGGATACGCTGGCCGCGTTTGCCAGCCATCCGGTTTTGAAGAACCGCTTGTCAGCAACAGTGAACGAGACACTGGCGCTGCACCTGCAGGGTCTCGACGCGGAGACGATCGCGGAGCGGCGCGGCCTCGGCGTGGGCACGATCTACGGCCACTTCGCGGAAGCGATCGAGGCCGGCCTGATCGAGGCGCGTGCGGTGCTGAAGGATCTCGACGACGGCGATCTCGACGAGATCCACGAGGCGTTCGAGCGCACGGCGACGCTCGAAAGCGGTAAGCTCGGGCCGGCTCATGGCGCACTCGATGGCCGGTTCGATTACGGCATCCTCAAGTGTGTGCTGGCGGAATTGGCCTGATGGGCTCGTTGCGCGACTTGGTGAAGCCGTCACGCGCGGCGAGGACGAGGCCGAACAGCAGCCCCGAATGAAAGAACGCGCTCGCCAGCGTCAGTGAGCTTTGGCTCCAGATGAGACCCGGCGACAGCGCCATCAGACCCACGGCTGCGATGTAGCCGGCGGCCAGCCGCGACGGCAGCTCCGATCCGAAGCGCCATGCCACCAGCCCGGCCGCGGCGAGCACGATGGCGGCCTTCATCAGAGCCATGAAGCGCAGCAGGAGGGTCAGATCGGCATCGGCGGTGGCGTCGGGTGCAGACAGGTGACCTGCGATCGCGCCTGTCGTCGCGGCCAGAATCACGACCGAGGCAAGAATGGTCCGCCGGACGGTCAGCGATCCCGCATCGAGACCCCACATTTGCGACTGCCGGGCAATGTCCATGGCCGTACTCCACCGCGCGAATAGCTAGGGCTGCGAGGACGCCTGCCGGCGTGGCGCTTGTCAAGCTTGGCCGGAAAAAACCCATGTCATGAGCAATGCAGCCCCCGGGGTGTGGCCAACGATGCAAGCGGCGCAGAAATCGATTTTGCCGATGTGGCCCTAACGCATCTTCCCTAAGAAGAATTAACCCCTATGTGCTAGACCGAACACTGCGAGCGCATTACCCTCGCAGCATCAATGCTTTCTGGAGGCGCCCCGTGGCCGGTACCCTGCTCAAGACGATGATGGCAGCTCTTCTCGTGACAGGGATTGCAGCGACTGCCGCCCCGCAGCCCGCCGAGGCGCAGTCGACGTCCAACGGGAAGAAGGCCAAGCCGCTGACGGGCAAGAGCTACTACGGACGCCGGGGCGGTTACACGGTTCGTAAATCGGACATTGTCGGTGACTCTCGGCGGCAGGATCCTTCGATCAATGCCCGTACGTCGGGCGCGCCGCTGATGGGTGATTTCTTCTGGGAACAGCCCACGTCGCCGATTGGCGGCAACACCTCATACATGCACTGAGATACAGGCACTGAGGCGCGTTCACGACGCCCGCTGTCGCTCATCTGAGTGAATTTGATAAAGGTGCGCTGTGAACGGCGCGCCTTTATTGTTTTTGGCGCCGCAATGGTTCAAGCTATGACCTAGCGGCTCGCAGCCATGCCGCATCTTTGTACGCCAGCCGCACTGCCGAATTTATGGGCGTTTGCCCAAATTTCTTTCATTATCGACCAGTTTTGTTATCTTACCGCCCAGTCCCGATCTAGCTTTTCTCGAGCCCCGCAGTTGAGTCAGGGGAATGATTTTCGCAGCGGTCTGCGAACTTCCCCAGCTTCAAACACTTACATGACAGAGACGCAGGGCGTGTAGCGGCCCCATGGCGTCCGCCAATCATCGATGGGCCAATGATCATGACGACAACGACAAAGAATGATCGTGCAGAACATAAGTCAGGCGCAGCAAGAGATCGCATGCAGCCTGATTCGACCCTGAGCTTCGCTTCGCAGAGTGCTACGCACTTGCTGCATCGCGCTGGTCAGCACGCCGAGGAACTCTTTGCTCGCGCATCGGGGGAACTTGGCATTACGGCTCGCCAGTTCATCGTCCTGGCCGCGATTGACGGCTTGGACAAGCCAAGCCAGACCACACTGTGCGAGGTATCGGGCATCGATCGCTCGACGCTGGCCGACATCGTCCGAAGACTAGAGATGCGCGGGCTCATCCACCGTCAGCGAACCAAGACGGATGCGCGCATGTATGCCGTCAACGTGACGGAAGAGGGCCGGTCGATCCTCATGCGCGCGGCGCCCATCGCGCGCGAGGTGGAGGAGGAGCTCTTGGCGGGGTTCAGCGAAGCCGACCGTGAAGCGTTCAAAACGCTACTCGGCCGGATCATGTCGCTGGGGTCGAAGGCTGCGTGAGGCCTAGACGCTGAGCAGCAGGTGCTCGCGTTCCCACGGGCTGATCACGCGCATGAACTCCTCGAACTCGGACCGCTTCATTTGCATGTAAACGTGGCTGAAGCGGTGGCCGAGGATATCGTGCAGATCCTTGCTGTCTTCGAACTCGAGAAGCGCTTCGAGCAGTCCGCGCGGCAGTTGATGGGAGTTGCGGTAGGCGTTGCCTGTAACGGCAGGACGTGGTTGGAGCTGGTTCTTCATCCCAAGGTAGCCGCTGGCAAGGCTGGCGGCGATCGCGAGATAAGGATTGCTATCCGATCCGGGGAGCCGGTTTTCGACACGGCGGGCGCCGGGGCCCGATACGGGAATGCGCAATCCTGCCGAGCGGTTGTCGAGACCCCACTCGACATTGATCGGGGCGGCGCCGCCCGGGCACCAGACGGCGGTAGGAATTCACGTACGGAGCAAACAGACACATGGCGGACGGCAGATAGGTCTGCTGACCGGCCAGGAAATGGTGGAACAGCTTGCTCGGCTGGCCGTGTTCATCAGTGAAGATGTTACGGCCCGTTTTCTTGTCGACGATGCTCTGGTGGATGTGCATGGCGCTACCGGGCTCATTTTCGAGCGGCTTTGCCATGAACGTCGCGTAGCACCCGTGCTTGAATGCGGCCTCGCGGATGGTGCGCTTGAATAGAAAAACCTGATCGGCGAGATGAACGGGATCGCCGTGCACGAGATTGATTTCGAGCTGTGCCGCGCCGCCTTCCTGAATGATCGTGTCGATCTGCAGGTACTGGAGTTCGGCAAACTCATAAATGTCGTCGACGATTTTGTCGTATTCGTCCACGGCACCGAGGCTATAGGCCTGACGGCCGGAACCCTTGCGGCCGGAGCGCCCAGTCGGGGGTTCCAGCGGATAATCGGGATCGGGATTGGTTTTCGTCAGGTAGAACTCGAGTTCGGGCGCGACGACCGGCGCCCAGCCCTCTTTCGCATAGAGTTCGACCACCCGGCGCAAGACTGCGCGGGGCGCGATCTCGACGGGATCTCCATTCTGCCACGTCGCGTCGTGAATGACCTGGGCGGTGGGGCTCGAAGCCCACGGCGCGGGGCGGATCGTCGTCAGGTCCGGAACCATCATCAAGTCGCTCTCGGCATAGAGCGCCTGGCCGTCCTCTTCGAAACCCACGTAATCGCCGGTGATCGTCTGGTGGAAGATCGAGATCGGCAGATGGACCGGTTCGAGCTTTACGAATTTTTCGACCGGCATTGTCTTGCCGCGCGCCACGCCCGCGATATCGGGGACCGCGCAATCGACTTCCTCAATCCGGTGAGCGCGGACCCAAGCCCGCACGTCTTCCGCCGTTGTTCCGACGCCCAAAATCTCGCTCTCGCCAGACCCGGACCGCTGCTCGGCACTCATGCTCGCACCTGATGCAATGTTATGTTGCTGATGAAATGCCACCGACGGTACCGGCAGCCGGAGAGCCCAAGACCGGCTCACACGCGGTACTGGTTCTTCACCGTCTTTCGAAATGAAGGCCGGCGAATGGTGCATCCGCGCGGGCACCTCGATCGAATGTGATCACAAATCCGAGCCGAACTCAAGGCGGGGCCGGGCACGGACATGGTCAAACGGCCTTAAGTCTTCACCCGGCGCGGGATAAAACCGCTTCGCCGATGAAGCCCATGCCTTGCCCGATATCAGCATCGATAGCCTTTCGGAGGTCCGCGGCACTCCCCTTCTTCATCGCGGCGATCGCGAATTCATGATGATCTTCGATGGTGGACGTACCGATCCGGCCATAGGCCATGCGCATAAAGGGGCCGAACTGGAGCCAGATGCTCTCGACCAGAGCGACGAGCGTCCAGGCCTCCGATTTGCGATAGATCGCAAAGTGGAATTGGTGGTTGGCGCGCATGTAACCCTCGGTATCCCCCGCACGCATGGCGGTGTCGATCGACCCGTCCACCGCTTCGATTGCGGCAATATCGGCCTTTGTGAGCTTGGCGAGCGCGCGGGCTGCGAGTTCGGGTTCGAGAGCACGGCGGGCAAACAAAATCTGCTCGAATGTCTCGCGCGTCATCGGCGCAACCATGACGCGGCGGTTATCCTGCAGGAGCAGCGCGCGTTCGGCGATGAGCCTGCGGACGGCCTCGCGGACCGGCATGGGGCTCACGCCCAGTTCATCGGCAAGCCCACGCAGCGTCACCGCTGAGCCCGGCTTGATGCCACCGTACAGGATCTGCTCCCGCAGCCGGCGATAGACTTCCTCGTGGGTGGTAAGTCCTACGACTGTATGGGTTTCTGGCGGTTGGTCGCCGCCGTTCACGCCAGCCTTGCTGCCGGCGGATGCACCTGTCAGACGCTTCATGCGACCGACTACTCCTCGACTGTCACGGGCGGGGTGCCGCCCGCCTGTGTGGCACATTGATGAAACGACACTCTTGTAGCGCCGGAATTTTGTGATCACAATGGGGGCACGTTACGATTGGGGCGCGGACGTCTGCGCGGGGCCAGCATCGTGACGACTCAAACTCTCCAAACAGGAGTTCGTAAATGTTGCATCCCGGAATAAAGCGCCTTGCGTGTATCGCGGGCGTGGCCACCGCTGCTCTGGCGGTCGCCTCCGCTTCGTTCGCGAAAGATCGCGAAGTGAAAGTCTACAATTGGTCCGACTACATCGATGAATCGATCCTTGCAGACTTCACCAAGGAAACAGGCATCAAGGTCACGTACGACGTCTTCGACAGCAACGAGGTTCTCGAGACAAAGCTGCTCGCAGGCAAGACGGGCTACGACATCGTCGTGCCGACGGGTGCATTCCTGTCACGTCAGATCAAGGCCGGCGTGTTCCAGAAGCTCGACAAGTCGAAGCTCACCAATATCGGTAATGTCTGGCCGGAAGTCGCCAAGCGAACGGACGTCTATGATCCGAACGGCGATCATGCCCTCACCTACATGTGGGGCACCACGGGCATCGGGTACAACGAAGCCAAGATCAAGGAACGGCTCGGCGATGCACCGGTGAACTCCTGGGATCTCGTGTTCAAGCCTGAGATTGCCGCGAAGTTCAAGGACTGCGGCATCTTCATGCTCGACAGCCCCGATGACATTCTTTCCTCCGCCCTGCGCTACCAGGGTATCGATCCGAATACCAAGGACGAGGCCGAACTGAAGAAAGGCGCGGAACTCTTGAAGTCGATCCGCCCGAACGTGCGCAAGTTCCATTCGTCGGAGTACATCAACGCGCTGGCGGATGGCGACATCTGCATCGCGGTCGGCTGGTCGGGCGATATCCTGCAGGCCCGCGACCGTGCGGAGGAAGCCAAGAACGGTCACGTCATCAAGTATTCCATACCGAAGGAAGGCGCGATGATGTGGTTTGACATGATGGCAATCCCGAAGGATGCCGAGAATGTCGCCGAGGCGCACGAGTTCCTCAACTACCTTCTCAAGCCGGAAGTGATCGCCAAGGCTTCGAACTACATCAACTACGCAAACGGAAACCTCGCCTCGAAGGAGTTCATATCTGAAGAGGTGAAGAGCGATCCGGCGATCTATCCGGACGAGGCGACGATGTCGAACCTGTTCGTGAAACTCGCCTACGACGCGAAGACACAACGAACGGTAACGCGCCTCTGGACGGGTGTCGTGACCGGTAAGTAACCAAGACAACCAACCGCGCTGGAGCCTCGCTCCGGCGCGGTTTTCACTTGCAGCCCCATTCGGGGCCGTTCTGCTCTCCTCTTCGCAACACCAGAGGCCTTCCATGACCGTATCGTCGGCGATCAACGGAACCGCAGCAGGCACCGCGCCCGCAGACCGGCGCTTAAGGACCGCGGCACCGCAATCAGGTTTTGCGCCGTGGAAGGATCCAGCCAAAACACCGATCATCCGGTTTGAAAACGTCACCAAGCGGTTCGGTGACTTCGTCGCCGTCGACAACATTACCCTCGACATTTACGAGCGCGAGTTCTTCGCGCTGCTCGGCCCTTCCGGTTGCGGCAAGACTACGCTGCTGCGGATGCTGGCCGGCTTCGAGAAGCCAACCGAGGGCCGTGTCATCGTCGACGGCCAGGACATCACCGACCTAGCGCCCTACGAGCGCTCCAACATCAACATGATGTTCCAGTCCTATGCGCTGTTCCCGCACATGACGGTGGAGCGCAACGTCGGCTTCGGCTTGCGCCAGGAAGGAATGCCGGCGGAAGAGATCAAACAGCGCGTCGATGAGGCAATGGCGCTCGTGGAGCTCGGCAAGTTCGCGCATCGCAAGCCACATCAGCTCTCGGGCGGCCAGCAGCAGCGCGTCGCGCTCGCGCGAGCCATCGCCAAGAAGCCGCGCATCATGCTGCTCGACGAACCGCTCGGCGCACTCGACAAGAAGCTTCGCAATCAGGCGCAGTTCGAGCTGATGCGTATTCAGGAGCAGACCGGCACCACGTTCGTCATCGTAACGCACGACCAGGAAGAGGCGATGACCGTCGCCTCACGCATCGCTGTGATGAACCAGGGCAGGCTTGAGCAGGTCTCCACGCCGGGCGAGATCTACGAAGCACCACAGTCGCGGTATGTGGCCCAGTTCATCGGCGACGTGAACATCATGGAAGGCAAGGTGGTTGCACTTCCCGCTGACGGCACGGTGGATATCACGCCAGCTTCGGGCGATGGGCGCATCTTCAAAGCCATCGCATGTGAGGGCTTATCGGTCGGCCAGCACGTCTGGCTGTCGGTCAGGCCGGAGAAATTCCGCATCAGCCTCGACCAGCCGCAGAGCGCCATCAATGTCGTGAAGGGCCGAGTCGATGACGTGGGATATCTCGGGTCAATCTCGCATTACCACGTGCATACGGAAGCCGGAAATCGGGTGACGGCGTTGCGCGCGAACTCTTCGCATAGCGTGGAGCGAGCCATCTCGTGGGACGACACCGTGTGGCTCGAATGGCCGGTCGATGCGAGCGTTCTACTCAAGGCATGAGGACCCCGATGTTCAGGACGTGCAGATCAATTCCGGCTCAAGAACAGACGGTGTAGCGCATGCGCAAGTGGCTCGTCATCGCAGTTCCTTATGTGTGGATGTTTCTTTTCTTCCTCATCCCATTCTTTATCGTCTTCAAGATTTCGCTTTCGGAATCGGAAATTTCCATTCCCCCCTACACGCCCGTGTTCGATATCTTCGAAGGGTGGGAGGCGATCAGAGCCAAGATCGGGGAGCTGGATTTCGAGAAGTACAGCTTCATCTTTTCCGATGAACTCTATACGGCGGCCTATTGGTCGAGCATCAAGATCGCGGCCGTTTCGACCTTCCTGACACTCCTGATTGCGTACCCACTCGCGTACGGCATGGCACGGGCGCCCCGGGAGTGGCAGCCGACGCTCATGATGTTCGTGATCCTGCCGTTCTGGACGTCCTTCCTGATCCGCGTCTATGCCTGGATCGGCATTCTGAAAAACGAAGGTCTGCTCAACGCGCTGCTCTTGAACCTTGGCGTCATCAGCGAGCCGCTGACGATCATGAACACGACGACGGCCGTCTATATCGGCATCGTCTATTCGTATCTCCCGTTCATGGTGCTGCCGCTCTACGCCAGCCTGGAGAAGATCGATGGACGGCTTCTCGAGGCGGCGGAGGATCTGGGATCGCCGCCGTGGAAGGCGTTCTGGCAGGTGACGTTCCCGCTTTCCATTCCAGGGATCGTGGCGGGCTGTTTCCTCGTCTTCATTCCAGCCGTGGGCGAGTTCGTCATTCCGGACCTGCTCGGCGGATCGGAGACGCTGATGATCGGCAAGACGCTCTGGAGCGAGTTCTTCAACAACCGTGACTGGCCGGTGGCGTCCGCGGTGGCTGTGCTCCTGCTGCTCGTGCTGATCATACCGATCGTCGGCTTCCAGTGGGCCCAGCAGCGCGCACGGGAGGCTGGACGATGAACAACCGCTTTTCATGGTTCAACGTGACGGCGATCGTGTTCGGGTTTGCGTTTCTGTACATCCCGATCCTGATCCTCGTGATCTATTCGTTCAACGACTCCAAACTCGTGACGGTCTGGGGCGGGTTCTCGATGAAGTGGTACAAGGGGCTGCTCGACAACGAGCAGCTCATGGACGCGGCGTGGACAACACTGCGCGTGGCCTTCATTTCGGCGACCATGGCGACGGTGCTGGGTACGATGGCGGCGTTGGTGCTGGTGCGCATGGGGCGGTTCCGGGGACGCACACTGTTCTCAGGGATGATTTTCGCGCCGCTCGTCATGCCGGAAGTCATTACGGGTTTGTCGCTGCTGCTGCTGTTCGTTGCCATCAACTTCGATCGCGGCTTCTGGACCATCGTTCTGGCGCACGCGACATTCACCATGTGCTTCGCCGCCGTGGTGGTGCAGGCGCGGCTCTCCGACTTTGACCAGCGGGTGGAAGAGGCCGCTATGGATCTGGGGGCCTCGCCGGTGGCGACGTTCTTCCAGGTGACGCTGCCGATCATCGCGCCGTCCGTGATTTCAGCCTGGCTGCTGGCCTTCACGCTGTCGCTCGACGATCTCGTCATCGCGAGCTTCACGACGGGTCCGTCGGCGACCACGCTGCCGATGAAGATCTACTCCCAGGTTCGGCTCGGTGTGACGCCCGAGATCAATGCGATTTCGACGATCATGATCGCCTTCGTGACCGTGGGCGTGCTCATCGCCTCTTACATGACGAAGATGCAAACGGCGCGGGCCGAGCGGGATCGACGCGCGGCCGACGCGGCGGCAAACTAGGGCCGATCGATCTGGACAAAACGCGCCGTCTCTAGAGGGCGGCACGTTCGCGTTGAGCCCATAGGCAGAGAATGTCGTGGGCGACGGTGGCCGCCGCCAGGGCCGTGATCTCCGCATGATCGTACGGCGGGGAGACCTCGACGACATCGGCGCCGACGATATCGAGGTCGGACAATCCGCGCAGGATCTCGAGCGCCTGCCACGAGGCGAGGCCGCCGGCGACGGGTGTGCCGGTGCCGGGTGCAAACGCCGGGTCGAGCACGTCGATGTCGAACGTGAGGTAGGCTTTTGCATCGCCGACGCGATCGCGGATCGCAGAAATCGTGGCGTCGATACTTGAGCGGTGAACGGCAGGGGCAGTCAGGACTTCGATGCCATGGCTGTCGGGGTTGTGGGAGCGAATGCCGACTTGGATCGAACGGGACGGATCGATGACGCCGGCCTTGGCGGCGCGGAGGAACATGGTGCCGTGATCGTTCCGGGCGCCGTCATCGGGCCAGGTGTCGGAGTGGGCGTCGAACTGGATCAGCGCGAGAGGGCCGTGCTTCTTGGCGTGCGCCGTCAAGAGCGGCAGGCTGACGAAGTGATCGCCGCCCAGCGCGAGGAGCTTTGCGCCGCCGGCGATGATTTCGCGCGCGCCCGCTTCGATATCAGCGGCGACGCGATGCGGGAGTTGCGGCTCGATATAGACATCGCCCCAGTCGATGGTCGGCAGCACTTCGAAGGGATTGCCGCCGTAAGGGAAGCTGTCGCAAGAGCCCAATTCAGCGGAGGCGGCGCGGATGGCGCGTGGGCCAAGGCGGGCGCCGGGGCGATTGCTCGTCGCGCCGTCGTAGGGCACGCCGCAGACAACGGCTTTGGCTTTGGTGAGATCACGGGAATAGGGGCGGCGCAGGAAGCTCAGCGCCCCGGCGTAAGTCATCTCCGGCAAACGTGCCGCGGGATCGCGATTGAGAAACGCCTGATCGCCTGCCGCTGTGAGCGGGGGCAGATGCGCGATTGCAGATAGAATACGGTTGAGGTTTTTGTCAGACATGAGCCGCCTCCGGTTTTCAATCGGTGACGGGCCTCTCAGCGCGACCTTCCTTGGCGCCGGGCTGTCCTGCCAATTTGTGATCACACAAGAGATCACGATAGACGGCGGTCGTCAAGTTACGGGTCAAATCGCTGAACAGGCTGCGTTGACAGCATCGAATTTTGTGATCACAAGTTGGCTGAACTTCTTGGGATGCACGCGATGGCCGAGCCGCACACCTCCTCGTATTACGCTGCGACCGCCAACGACCAGACGCGGTATCCCGCGCTCGACGGCACGGTGAAGGCGGACGTTTGCGTCGTCGGCGGCGGTTTTTCAGGGATCGCAACGGCGCTGTCGCTGGCAGAAAAGGGCCGCCGGGTCGTCGTGCTGGAAGCAAACCGGATCGGCTGGGGCGCGTCGGGCCGCAACGGCGGGCAGTGCATTGCTGGGATCTCGGGCGAGGCGGAAATCGAGCGGCAGCTGGGTGCTGCCGGCGCGAAGCTCGTGCGCGACATCCGTTACCGGGGGCACGAGATCATCAAGGAGCGGATCGCCAAGTACGCCATCGATTGTGACTGGAAAGACGGCTGGATGGAAGCCGCTGCCCGGCCCAAACACATGGATAAGATCCGCGCCTACTACGACGAACGCGTCAAAGACGGCGAAGGCGATCACCACGATTTGGTGGAGCCTGGCGAGTTTCGCGATGTGCTCGATACGGGCGTCTACTGCGGCGGCATCATCGACCGGAAGAGCGGGCATCTGCATCCGCTCAATCTGTGCCTTGGGGAGGCACGCGCGGCAAAGTCGCTCGGCGTCGAGATCTACGAGGACTCGGCTGTCATCGAGATGAAGGGCGGCGCGAAGCCGTTCGCGCGCACTGCGCGGGGCCGCGTGGAGGCCGAAAGCATCGTGCTCGGCGGCGATACCTCGCATCAATTCGAGCGCGGACGGCTATGGGGGCTGCAGTTCCCGACCGGGAGCTACATCATCGCGACGGAACCGTTGAGCGACAATCTTGCGCGCTCGATCAATCCGCGCGATCTCGCCATCTGCGACAGCAACATCGTGCTCGATTATTTTCGCATGTCGGGCGACCGGCGGATGCTGTTCGGCGGGCGCTGTAATTATTCAAATCGCGATCCGCACGACATCACGGCAACTATGAAGACCCGACTGGACGAGATCTTCCCACAGTTGTCCGACAAGAAGGTCGATTACACGTGGGCAGGGCGGATCGGCATCGTGCTCAATCGCGTGCCGGCAATTGGCCGGATGGAGCCCAATCTCTATTACATGCAGGGATATTGCGGGCACGGCGTGAACGCGACGCACATCGCGGGTGAGATCGTGGCGGATGCGATTTGCGGGACGACGGAGCGGTTCGATCTCTTCGACAGCATTCGACATTGGCAACTGCCGGTGGGCCGATGGGCCGGAAACCAGATGCTGGCGCTCGGAATGCTCTACTATCGATTGAAGGACCGGCTCTAGAGACCAAGCGCCTGCATGATTTCATTTTCCGCCTGACGCGCAGCCGGCGACCATTTCGCCACCTTCGAGGCGACAAGGTTGGCTTCCGATTTCAAGATCACTCCGTCGTCGAGAATACGCAGCCCGTTGGCGGCGAGCGTCGCTCCCGTCGAGGTGATATCGACGATCAGGTCGGCGGTGCCTGCGGCCGGCGCGCCCTCGGTAGCACCTAGGCTTTCGATGATCCGATAGTCGATCACGCCCTTGGCGGCAAAGAAGCGTCGTGTCGTATTGATGTATTTCGTGGCGACGCGGAACCAGCGGCCGTGTTCGCGGCGGAAGGTGGCGGCGATCTCATCAAGCTCAGCCATCGAGCGCACGTCGATCCAGTAGTCGGGAACAGCGACGACAACATCGGCGTGCCCGAAGCCCAGCGGTTTCAGAAACGTCACGCGCTCGTCGGCGTCCGAAATCTGCTCGCGGATCAGATCTTCGCCCGTGACGCCCATGTGGGCGCGTCCGGTCTTCAGGTACCACGCGATTTCAGAGGCGGAAATAAAGGCAACCTCGACGGTATCGAGGCCTGCGATCTCGCCGCGGTAGCCGCGTTCGTTGCCCGTCTTGCGGAGCGTGAGACCGGCTTTGGCGAACATTTCGATCGTCTGTTCCATAAGCCGGCCTTTGGACGGCACGGCTAGGAGGAGCTTCTCGGTCATGCCGCGCCTCCCTGGACGACGGACAGCAGACGTTCGGTGTGAATGGCGCCGCCGACAGCGGGTATGTCGCGCTTGCCGCCGACAATGCGCATCAGGTCGTCATAGCGTCCACCGCCGGCCAGCGGACTATCGCGGCCAAGTTCGGGCGCGACGATCTCGAAGACGAAGCCGGTGTAGTATTCGAGCTGACGCCCGAATTCGGCGGAGAATTCGGCGTGGACGACGTCGACGCCCATTTCGGTCATGAGTTGCAGGCGGCGATGATAGGCGTCGATGACGGGGGTCATGGCGGAGCCGCGCTCGCGCAGCAGATCCTTGAAACAGGCACCTGCTGCCTTGGCCGGACCGGAGATCTTAAGATAGCGCTCGATCAGCGAGACGATTTCGGGCGGCAGCGGATCGGACTTGGCGTCGGCGAGACGCCACATCAGATTGGACGCGACCTCCGTCACCGTGCGCGTGCCCATCGCTTCGATGCCGTTCGATGACAGGTAATCGACCACGGCGCGCTCGGACCGAGCAAGATCGGTCGGGACGATCGCGGCGCGCAGTTCGGGCGGTATGGACTTCAGGCTTTCCTCTGCCGGGCGCGAGAGGCGCTGGAGTTCGGTGCGAAAGGCCTCCGGCCTCCAGAAGAGGTGCGTGAGCATCTGGCGCCAGCGATCGGGCATGTCGATCGCCTTGATGAGCGCGCGGAACAGGCCCAGATCGCCAATGCGAAGCTTGAAGTTCTTGAGGCCGGCCGCGCGCATCGCATCAATAATGGTGGCGACCGTCTGTGCGTCGGTGCGCTCGCGTTCGGGAAAGCCAATGTTCTCGATGCCGGTCTGGCGGAATTCGCGCGGGTGCGCGCTGCCGGCGCCGACCGGCTGGAAGCGGAACGCGGTGCCGTTGTAGCAGTAGCGCGCCTTGGCCGGGGCATCGCCGTTGCGTTCAATGTGCAGGCGGCAGGTGGGCACGGTGAGATCCGGGCGCAGGCAAAGTTCGTCGCCATCGGGATCGGTGAAGACGTACGTGCGCGCGCGCAGGCTTTCGCCGATCACGTCGAGGAAGACGCCGGCGGGCTGAAGGATGGCGGGCGACACGGCTTCATGCCCGGCCTTGATGAAGACCTGCATGATCTTCTGGGCCTGGGCTTCGAGCGCCTCGAATTTGCGTGCCGTCTCGGCAACCATTGGACCTCGCGTTACGCCTTGTGGAGCGCGAGGATTTCGCGCACCTTCGAGACGAGGTCGGTTTCGGGAACGGCGAATTGCGCGGGACGCGCTTCCTTCCATTCCTTGTTGTCTTTGATCGCGGCCGCTGCTTTGGCGCCTTCGATGAGATCTTTGAGCGTGACTTCGCCCTTGGCGCGTTCGTCGCTGCCCTGGATGACGACGAGCGGGCTGCCGCGCTTGTCGGCGTATTTCATCTGCGCCTTCATGCCGGCGGAGCCGAGATACATTTCGGCGCGGATGCCGGCGGAGCGCAGCGTCTGCGTCATCTTCTGGTAGGCGGCGACTTCGCCTTTATCCATGACGAGGACGACGACGGGGCCGAGCGTGGCTTGGCTGACTTTTTGCCAAGCGAGGCGAGTGCTGCCTGCAGGCGTGAAACGCCGATGGAGAAGCCGGTGGCGGGGACCTTCTGGCCGGTGAAGCGGGCGACGAGATCGTCATAGCGGCCACCGCCGCCGACAGAGCCGAAGCGCACGGTCTGGCCGTCTTCGTTTTTGACTTCGAAGGTGAGTTCGGCTTCGAAGACGGGGCCGGTGTAGTATTCGAGCCCGCGCACAACCGACGGGTCGAAAGAAATCTGGTCTGGGCCGTAACCTGCCGCGCGAATCATGTCGCTCATCTGGCGCAGTTCATCCATGCCGGCCGTCGCACGTTCGTTGCTGCCAATCGTTGGCATAACGCGTGCGATCGCGCCCTCCCGGTCGCCTGCCGATGCAGAGAGAAAGTTTGTGATCTGGCCAACGGCATCTGCTGCGAGATTTGCGCCGGGCGTGAAATCACCGCTTTCGTCTTTGCGGCCTTTGCCCAGTAAGAGCGCGACGCCTTCGACGCCGAATTTGTCGAACTTGTCCATGGCGCGCAGCACGGTGAGGCGGCGCGCGGCATCAGACGGAGACGCGGGATCAATGCCCGCGAGTTCCAGCACGCCATCGAGTACCTTGCGGTTGTTGACCTTGATGACGTAGTCGCCGCGCGCGATGCCGAGGGCTTCGAGCGTGTCGGCGGCGAGCATGCACATTTCAGCATCCGCTGCGATGCTCTCGGCGCCCACGGTGTCGGCGTCGAACTGCGTGAACTGGCGGAAGCGGCCGGGGCCGGGCTTCTCATTGCGAAAGACGGAGCCCGTCGCATAGCGGCGGAAGGGCTTGGGCAATTTGTCGAAGTTCTCTGCAACGAAGCGGGCGAGCGGCGCGGTGAGATCGTAGCGCAGCGACAGCCACTGCTCGTCTTCATCCTGGAAGGAGAACACGCCTTCGTTCGGCCGGTCCTGGTCGGGCAGGAACTTGCCCAGCGCGTCGGTGTATTCGATGGCCGGCGTTTCGAGCGGCTCGAAGCCGTAGCGCTCATACACATCACGGATCTTCGACAGCATCGCCTGCTGCTCGCGGATCTCGGACGCGCCAATATCGCGGAAGCCCTTAGGCAGCCGCGGCACCGGACCGGTCGGCGCGTTCTTGTCTTGCTCGGATTTGGCCATGAAATCTAAAGGGTTGTAGCGGCGCAAATGCGCTGGAAGGTAGCGCCTTATAGCGGATCGCCTCCGGGGCGCAAAGTGAGCCTGAACGGTTGGTCAATCTGACGCCTGGTGGTGTGGGAGGGTCGCGTATCAACTTCACTGACGCTTGGCGTGCCTCGGCGAACACGGTAACGATCAATTCGCACGTGGCACGGTTGCGCAGCCCGGGTTCCTGGCGAATCTCTATACTCGGTACATAAGACTGACCGTACCCGGGGCCCCGCATGCGAAGCATCTCGATCTTTCTGGCGCTTATCGTGGCGGGCGCGAGCCTCTGCGCGGGGAGCGCAACACAGCCGGCGATTGCCGGTGAGACGCAGGTGGCCGCCCTCCAGGGTGCACTGGCCAGCCTGCCCGGCCGCTGGACCGGCGAAGGACGGCTCGGGTTCAAGGACGGGAAGGCGGAGACGGTCACCTGCCGGGCGACCTACTTTGCGGCAACCGACGCTCCCGGGCTGAAACAAACAATTCGTTGCGCCTCGCCGAGTGGCAAGATCGAGCTGAAAAGCCGTTTGGAAGACAAAGACGGTGTGCTGACCGGTGAGTGGTCTGAGGAGGTTTACAATCTCAGGGGCGAACTGCACGGCAAGGTCACGGAGCGGGGGCTGATCGTGACGGTCAAAGGGGCCGATCTCGACGCAAATATGGACGTCATCGTGAAGGACAACCGGCAAATCGTCGAAATCCAGTTCCACAACACATCGCTGATCGGGCTGACACTCGTTCTGACCCGGTCGGTGGCCGGCGGGGAGAGCTGATCCGGCGGGGTGCTCTGGCGGGCTGCTCTGGCGGGCTGCTCTGCGGGCTGCTCTGGCCTCGGGGCCGCTCGACGTGTTAGGCAGACGGCGTTTCGCACCTTTTTTGGGTTCAGTAATGCCATGACGGAAACCGGCGAAAAGCCCACGCATGCCCAGGCCGCCGCCGCCGCGCGTGCAGCAAGGCTTGCCGAAGAACTCAGGGCTAATTTGCGAAAGCGAAAGGAAAAAGCCCGTATGACCGGAGTGCCTGCAGATACGAAAGGCAAGCCGGCCACGGGCAACAAGCGCATTGATTGACCTAGCTGTGCAGCCAACATAGATCGGACGTGCCTTTTTCTCAGCGGAGCGACCGCTCCAAGACAGATCACCCGGCAACACTTGGCCAACTCGCTGTCCCAGGCGGGTTTCTTTGCTGCCTGCATCCACCGCCCCTCAGACAGGACGAGACCTCTTCTCATGGATCGCATCAAAATCGTCGGCGGCGGGCAGCTGAACGGCACCATCCCGATTTCGGGCGCGAAGAACGCGGCGCTTCCGCTGATGATCGCCAGCCTGCTGACATCGGATCGCGTGACACTGAAGAACGTCCCCAATCTGGCGGACGTCAACCTGCTGGCCCGCATTCTGCGCAATCACGGAACGGACCTCGCGGTTGATGGCAAGCGGTCGTCGCCCAACATGCAGGGCGAGACATTCCACCTGACGGCGCGCGATATCGTGGACACGACCGCGCCTTACGAAATGGTATCGCGGATGCGCGCGAGCTTCTGGGTTCTGGGACCTATCTTAGCGCGCATGCGACAGGCGAAGGTTTCGCTTCCAGGAGGCTGCGCGATCGGCACGCGGCCCGTCGATCTGCATTTGACGGGGCTCAAGGCGCTCGGCGCCGAAATCGAGATCGATGGCGGGTATGTGCTCGCCAAGGCTCCGAAGGGGTTGCACGGCGCGCACATCATCTTTCCAAAGGTGTCGGTGGGGGCCACGCATAACGTGCTGCTGGCCGCGGCGCTGGCCAAGGGCGAGACCGTCATCGAGAACGCGGCGCGGGAGCCGGAAGTCGGCGACGTTGCGGCGCTGCTTGTGAAAATGGGCGTGCTCATCGAGGGGATTGGAACGTCGACACTGCGTATTCAGGGACGCGACCGGCTCGACGGCGCGATCCATACGGTTCTGCCGGATCGGATCGAGACGGGTACGTTCGCAATGGTCGTCGCGGCGACGGGCGGTGATGTGGTGCTCGAGGATACGCGGATCGAGCTGCTTCAGAATGCACTCGATGTTCTCGCGGCGACGGGCACGAGCGTGACGCCGACGAAGACCGGCATTCGGATCAAGCGCAACGGTGGAGAGATCGAGCCGGTTTCGGTCGAGACGCAGCCCTACCCTGGTTTTCCGACCGATTTGCAGGCGCAGCTGATGGCTCTCATGACGCGCGCGCACGGCACCAGCGTCATTCGCGAAACGATTTTCGAGAACCGCTTCATGCACGTGCAGGAACTGGCGCGGCTCGGGGCCGACATCCAGCTGCACGGTGACACCGCGACGATCAAAGGCGTGAAGCATCTGCGGGGTGCGCCAGTCATGGCCACCGATTTGCGTGCGTCCGTGTCGCTCGTGATCGCGGGGCTCATGGCGGAGGGCGAGACCACTGTCGGCCGCGTCTATCATCTCGACCGGGGGTTCGAGCGGCTGGAAGAAAAGCTTTCCAAATGTGGCGCGAATATCGAACGCTTAGCGTCGGGCTGAACCGGCAAGCGCGTTCAATTGGCAACGGGGATCGGTTGAAGATTCATTTGCAACTCGTTTTCGGGCGTGCACATGAATACCCCCGCGCGAGGACGCGTTCATGCGCGCCACTCAATTTTTGCATTCGTAGAATTGTCCGGGGGACAAAATGAACATGAAAACCGCTTTGACGGCGGCCGCAGCATTGATGATTGCGGGCGGGGCCGCCGGCTCCGGCACAGGCTGCCGTCGGGAAAGTTGGCACCTTGACGTGCAAGGGCGGGGCGGGCGTCGGCATGATCCTTGGCTCGAAGAAGCACTACGATTGCGTTTTCAAGCCCACGAAGGGTGCGCCGCAAAAGTACGAAGGTTCGGTCACGAAAATCGGTCTTGATCTGGGCTTTACATCTTCCGTGACGATCGTGTGGGCCGTGTTCGCCTCGACCGATCTCCCGGATCGCGCGCTGGCTGGCGATTACGTTGGGGCGAATGCCGATGCTTCAATTGGCGTTGGCGTTGGAACCAAAATTCTGGTCGGCGGCTCGAAGAATTCCATCAGTCTCCAGCCACTCAGCGTGCAGGGCCAGACAGGCCTCAATGTCGCCGTGGGTGTCGCCGATCTGGCGCTGCGTTAGTCAGCCATCGTGCCGGCAGGGGCATAGGCCTCTGCCGGTCCCCTTGCTTTTTGCGGCGCAGCATGAGATAAGGCGCTATCCGGATCGCTCTGATCCGGTCCATCGGCGCGCGACTGCGTGACGGGACAATCGGAACAAGGACCGCTTTCGAGCGGCCGTTCGTCCTCCGGCCCGCGCCTCTGACCTCCCAAAATCGGCCGCCCCGGCACGCAGGGCGCCTGATGCACCCCAAGACCGCTGCCGGCATGGCCGGGCGGCTGGGAATGCGTCGAGCCCGCGCCATCTGAAGCGCCAAGACCGCCACCGGGCCAACCGGTCGCGGCCAGACAGCGCACGTGGGCCAACCGAAAGAACATCAGTGACCACATTCCAAGAACTCGGCCTCGACCCGCTCCTCCTGAAGGCGCTCGAAACCGAAGGCTACACGACGCCGACGCCGATCCAGGCGCAGGCGATCCCCACCATTCTCGAGGGCAAGGACCTGCTCGGCATCGCGCAGACCGGCACGGGCAAGACCGCGGCCTTCGCGCTGCCGATCCTGCAGCGGCTCAACGCCAACCGTCAGCCGCCGCTGCGCAAGGGCGTGCGCTCGCTCATCCTGTCGCCGACGCGGGAACTCGCAACGCAGATCGCGGAGAGCTTCCGCACGTATGGCCGTCATATGGGCTTCTCGGTCGCCGTGGTGTTCGGCGGCGTCGCACACAAGCCGCAGCGCGATGCGCTTGCGCGCGGTGTCGACGTGCTCGTCGCCACCCCCGGCCGCCTGCTCGACCACATGGGCGAACGCAACGTAACGCTCGAGGGTACTGAAATCCTCGTTCTCGACGAAGCGGACCAGATGATGGATCTCGGCTTCATCCGACCGCTCCGGCAGATCGTGGCGACGCTGTCGCATCGCCGCCAGAGCCTGTTCTTCTCGGCTACCATGCCGCACGAGATCGGGGCGCTTGCCGCCGAACTCTTGAAGAATCCGGTGAAAGTTTCCGTTTCGCCCGTCGCCAAGACGGCCGATCGCGTGACGCAGGAAGTGATCTTCATCGAGCAGACGAAGAAGCGGGCGCTGCTCGTCGAACTTTTTGCCAACCAGGACTTGACGCGCACGATCGTGTTCACTCGCACCAAGCGGGGCGCCGACCGCGTTGCACGGCATCTGGAAAGCAACGGCGTTCCGGTCTCTGCCATCCATGGCAACAAGAGCCAGGCTCAGCGCGATCAAGCGATGAAGGGCTTCAAAGCCGGCAAGATCCGCGCGCTGATTGCAACGGATATTGCCGCGCGCGGCATCGACGTGGATGCTGTTTCGCACGTCATCAACTACGAAATCCCGAATGTTCCGGAGAGCTACGTGCACCGCATCGGCCGCACGGCGCGCGCCGGCGCGGAAGGGATTGCGATCTCGCTCGTCGATAACGAAGAGCGTGCTTATCTGCGTGATATCGAGCGCCTGACGCGGTTGACCATTCCCAGCACGGACCGCCGCAATGATGCAACGCTCGTTGCTCCGGTGGAAAGCCGGGCCGAGCGCGATGCAGAGCGGGCCGACCTTTCGCCGGGTGGCTCGCGCGGCCAGCGTCAGGGTCGCAGCTTCGGTGGCCAGCGCGGTTCGGGCCAGCGCGGTTCGGACCGTGGTGCGGATCGCCGTGACGGCAGCGGCGGGCGTCCGCAGCGTGCACGTCATGACGACCGTGCGCCTTCCACGGAGACACGTGGCGGTGAGCGCGGCGGGTTCCATCCGCTGGCAGCTGGAGAACGTGCACTCACAGGCGAGGGCCGTGGGCCTGACCGTCGCGATGCACATCGTTCAAATCGTGATCGTCCGCAGAACGCTCGCGCTGACGAACGCCGTGGCGAGCGTAGCGACCGGGGTGGCGAAGGCCGTCCGGTGCAGCGCTACAACGACCGCACGGCGGACGCGCGTCCGCAGGGTGAAAGGTCGTTCGGTGAACGCCCCCGCGGCGAAGGTCGTGGCCCGCGCTCGGATGACACACGCGCTCCGCGCGGCGACCGACCGCATCGCGAACACAGCCCGCGCGACGGCGACCGCCGTCCGCACGGCGCCGAGGGCCGTCCGCGTCATGCCAACGGACACCGCGACGGCGAGCACCGGTCGGGAGAAGCCCGCACGGGTGAGCGTCCGGCCAATGGCCATGCCAGCGCCCGTCCGGCCCATCGCGGCCAGCGTTCGGAAGGACCGGCCAAGGGTCTGGAGGGCGTGAAGTTTCTCAACAACCGCGGCGAGCGTCCCCAGGGCCGCCCGTCGTCGGCGCCGCGTGGCGATGATCGCCGCAAGGCACCGCGTAACGCCTGATCGGTTATTTGACCTGACGAGGCGCCTCAAGTTGCTAGGGCGCCTGTTAGACATGGATTGGCCGGGGGGCGCGGTTGCACGCGCCCCCCGGCGCCATTATCACTGCCGACCTAAGCTTGGCATGGGCCTGCCTTACGGGCCTTGACCGCAGGCCCGCATGTGGCGGCGCCCCAACCGCAAGTGCACGCCACGATGACCGCCAAAGATAGTTCGGGCCTTAAGCTCATCGCCCTCGACGCTGAAGATCTCGATGTCGTCTCCGCACACCTGCAGGACGCGGTGATCAGCGTTGGTGAAATGACCTACTTGAAGGGCGAGCGTCGGTTTGCTGCGATCGCCAATCGCTTCGACTGGACGGATGCGCTCGCGGGCCGTAGCGGACGCAAGAAGTCCTTTACCCGGCGGCGAACGGGGCTCCGCTTCGAGAACGTGCTGGGCGCGCAACTCTCCGGGATCAATCTCAGTGACAAGCGGCAGATGCTGAACGTGCTGGCGATCCGCTTCGAGGCGACGACGGCGCCGGAGGGCACCATCACAATTGCATGCGCGGGCGGCGCGGCCATTCGACTTCACGTTGAATGCGTCGAAGCCGAAATGAAGGATCTCGGCGCCGCGTGGACGACAAAATCCAAGCCTGAACACCCCGACGACAAGTCCGGCGCGCCGGGCTGATCGCCTGCCGCCGGCGCTCCGTTAATCCGCCGTACCACCCTCCTCCTTCCCGGACCCCTCCATGCCCAAGACGCTCCTGACTTCCGACCCCGGCTTCGAGACCGCGTTCACGGCGCTTCTTTCGGAGAAACGCGAAGTATCCGAAGAGGTCGATGCGGTGGTGCGCGAGATCATCGCGGATGTGCGCGCGCGGGGGGACAAGGCGCTGATCGATTTGTCGTTGAAGTTCGATGGGATCGATCTTGCCAAAACCGGTATTGCGGTGACGGCGGCGGAAATCGATGCGGCTGTCGCGCAATGTTCAAAAGAGACGCTCGACGCGCTCTCGTTCGCGGCTGACCGCATCCGCGCGCACCATCAGCGGCAATTGCCCAAGAGCGAACGCTACACGGACGAGACGGGCGTTGAATTGGGGGACCGCTGGACGGCGGTGGAGTCGGCCGGGCTTTATGTTCCCGGCGGGTCCGCATCGTATCCGTCGTCGGTTCTCATGAACGCACTGCCGGCGATCGTCGCGGGGGTGCCGCGCATCGTCATGGTTGTTCCGTCGCCGCGGGGCGACTTGAACCCGCTCGTGCTGGCGGCTGCGCGGCTGTGCGGCGTCACCGAGATCTACCGCATCGGCGGGGCGCAGGCCGTCGCGGCGCTCGCGTATGGCACGGAGACGGTGAAGCCCGTGGTGAAAATCGTTGGGCCGGGAAATGCGTTCGTGGCCGCTGCGAAGCGTCAGGTCTTCGGCACTGTCGGCATCGACAGCATCGCGGGGCCTTCGGAAGTGCTCGTGATCGCCGATAGCAAAAATGATCCGGAGTGGATTGCGGCCGACCTGCTGGCGCAGGCCGAACACGACAAGGCGGCGCAATCCGTGCTGATGACCGATGATGCGGGCTTTGCGAAAGCTGTCGAAGCGGCGGTAGCACGTCAGCTCACCACGCTGCCCCGCGGCAACATCGCCGGCGAAAGCTGGAACGTGTTCGGTGCATCGATCGTTCTAAAGTCGTTCGACGAGGCTCCGGCGCTGGCCGACCGGATCGCGGCTGAGCATCTTGAAATTGCCACGGCCGACAGCGAGGAACTTGCAGGCAAAATTCGCAATGCAGGCGCCATTTTCATCGGCGCCTACACTCCGGAGGTGATCGGTGACTACGTGGCCGGTTCGAATCACGTGTTGCCGACGGCGCGGTCAGCGCGGTTTTCGTCAGGCCTCGGCGTGCTCGACTTCATGAAGCGCACGTCGCTCCTGAAACTCGATGCCGCTTCGCTGGCGCGGGTCGCGGATGCGGCGATGACGCTGGCGCGCTCGGAGGGTCTGGAGGCGCACCGCCGTTCGGTCGAAATCCGGCTGTCCGGCCGCGCATGAATGCGTGAGAGCAGAAATGACCGAGATGACGGCCGACACCAGTTCGCAGAACCGAAATCGCATCGCTTCGATCCGGATCGATGACGGATCGATCGTACGCGGGAATGCCAACATCGAGCAT
Organism: uncultured Alphaproteobacteria bacterium; assembly: GCA_963708775.1. Lineage (GTDB taxonomy): Bacteria > Pseudomonadota > Alphaproteobacteria > Rhizobiales > Hyphomicrobiaceae > JAGVSR01. The sequence continues at coordinate 333,430 of CAVPTI010000020.1, forward strand.
GAACGCGAAGTTGCGATCTTCGACATCATCGACGGCAACTCGTTCGCGCTCGATGGCATCGACCAGGGTCCATACCGCCTCGAGATCGCGATCGCCGATGATCGGCTCGTTCTTTCCGTTTTTCCTGAAAGCGGCAGCGAGACGGTGGCGGTGCACACGCTCACCATGACGCCGCTGAAGCGGCTGCTCAAAGACTACTTCATGGTTCTGGATAGCTATTATCAGGCCATCAGGTCGGGTCAGCCGTCGCGTATCGAAGCGATCGACGTGGGACGGCGCGGATTGCACGATGAAGGCAGCCGGCTGCTGCAGGAGCGCCTCACAGGCAAAATCACGCTCGACTTCGATACGGCACGGCGCATTTTTACACTGATTACCGCGCTGCACTGGAAGGGCTAACGACGGTGTTCCAACCGTCCGAGCCGTCACCTCGAATACTGTTTGCTTGTACGCTCAATGCCGTTCGCTCTCCGATGGCGGCGGCGATTCTGCATCATTTTGCCGGAGCCCGGTTCAACGTGACGTCCGCGGGCGTGCGGCGCGGACATGCCGATCCCTTCGTCATGGCCGTGATGGACGAGATCGGTATCGACGTGACCGCGCATCAGCCTCGCACATTCAAAGAGCTGGAGCGGCAAACCTTCACCACGATCATCACGCTGTCGCCGGAGGCACAGCATCACGCAGTGGAATTGACGCGCATCATGAAGGCGGACGTGGAGTACTGGCCGACGTTCGATCCCTCGATGTTGCCGGCGGCGGCTGGACGGGGCGTCATTCTGCAGGGTTACCGGAAGCTGCGCGATGATCTCACGACGCGCATCAAAGGCCGCTTCTTGATCGGTGGCGGACCGTCGGTGTAAGCGCTCGTTACTCGGCGGCCGCGCGGCTCGCTTCAGAGGGCGGCAACAGGAAGAACGCTTCGCGCGGGCCGAGCCCCTTGATCTCCACCTGGCCACGGCTTTCAAATTCAAACTGGTGATCGAGCAGCTTCTTGCAGCGCGGGCAAACGAGGATGCGGCCCGGCTCGGACAGATTTTCCAAACGCGCTGCAAGGTTCACCGCATCGCCCCAGACGTCGTACGTAAATTTCTGTTTGCCGATGACGCCCGCCATGACCGGGCCGGAGGCGATGCCGATGCGAATCGACAAGGGGATACCGCGGTCGGCTGCGACACGAGAAACCGCGGCAAGCATTGACAAGCCCATGCCAGCCAAGCGGTGCAAATGATCGTCGCAGGGTTCGGGGATACCGGCCGCGACCATGTAGGCGTCGCCGATCGTCTTGATCTTCTCCACGCCGTGCCCTCTCGCCAAATCATCGAACCGGGTGACGATCTCGTTGAGCAGAGCGACGGTGTCGGCCGGGCCGAGGGTGCGAGCGAGCGCGACGAAGCCCGAAATATCGGCAAACAAAACGGACGCGTCGTCGAACTGATCGGAAATGCGATCGGCGGGCGCTGCCTTCAAGCGGGCAACGATCGCATCCGGCAGGATATTGCGCAGGAGGTTGTCGGTTTCGGCCTTCGCGTTCTCCGCAAGTCGGAATGCATAATAGACCGATGCCGCAATGAGGCCGACCGTCGTGATCGCGGCCTGTACATAGATGCTGTCGATGACTTCCTTATCGGCCGGTATCAGGGCCGCGCTTTCCGGAAACCAGAACCAGGCCGCTAAATGCAAGGCGAGGCCTGAAAGAATGACGGGTACGACAAGCCACAGGCGATTGAGCCCGAAAACAACGAAGGGCGCGGCGGCACCGACGAAGTATTGCAGGTGTACGCCCGACGCATGCCCCAGGTATCTTGTGAACGCCAGCAGGGCGGCCCATTCGGCAACGACGATGAGCAGAGCGCCTGCGACGTCGTTGATGCGATGTGCGAGAGGGACAGCGAGCGCGGCGCCCACGAGAGCGAGATTGATCCAGATGATGGGCTTGTAGGTCTCGTAGTCGAGGAGAGCATGCTGGATGGCATAGACCAGCGTCGAGACGACGATGAGATAGGCGATGAGGTTCAGGATCATCAGCCGGCGTTTGACGTCGGGCGGATAACCGGCAGTGCCGGCTTGCGAAAGGCGGCCGATGCCGCGGCCGATGGCCTGCAATTGCGGCAGTTCACCGACGGTTGCGATACCGTCGCGGATCGGCAGCAGGGCGCGCTTCAAGACGTCGATCACGACGGCCACCTTGGCGGATCTCGGCGTCGCTCCATCACGCCGTGCCCGCGATGTTCTCCAGTTCGTCGATGTTGCAGATCAGAGCTTTATCACTGCGTTCTATGGCACCGCTGTCCTGCAGGAGTGCGAGAGCGGCATTGACCTTAGGGCGGCTGGCCCCGATCAACAGGGCGAGTTCGCTTTGCGAGATCGGAAGATCGAGCGTGATGCGAGAGCCGGGCTTGACGGCGCCTTTCTGGCGCGCAGCGGCAAGAAAGAAGCGGGCGAGGCGGACTTCTATCGGATAGAGCGCAATCCCCTCGAGCTGCTGATCGGCCTCGCGCACACGGTTGCAGAGGAACCTAATGATAGCCTCTCGAACCGGAGCTCGCAATTCGACGAGCCGCATCAAGGCCGATTTGGAAAGTGTTTGCGCGACGACCTTTGAAACCGCCGTCGCGTCCGCTGTGCGGAAGCCGCCGTCGAGAACTGCAATCTCTCCGAATATCTGACCCGGTTCGGCATGGGCGAAGGAGAGTTCCCGTCCTTCCGATGTCAGCACCGACAGGCGCACGCGACCTTCGGCAACCAAGTAGACATCGCGGCCGGGGTCGCCGCGGCCGAACACAATCTGGCCCGGAGCAAACTGCACCTCCCGCATCTCGAGCGCAACGCTGCGGCGTTCATCAGCGCTGAGGCCACCGAAAAGCGGGGTCACGCCTAGCATGTCGACAAGCCGATCCTTGGACATGCGCTCCTCCAACTCGCCGTAGTGCCTGAGACTTATCGAAGAGTTGTCGTCTCAGCGCAACTTGCTTCGAGAAAGACGATGACTGCGGGATGCTCCTGGGGGCCGACGTGTTCAATCCAGAGCGGTTGTATCAGCTTGCAGGAGAGAACGGGCGTCATGGTGAACGGTGCTGCCGAGCCGTGCTATAGAGGCCGCCGCAGATCACAACCGGGTCGGTTCGACCCTCAGACCAACCGGAGCCTCGCCGGATGTCGACCGCCAAATCGGCCTTCCTTTCCGCTTTCTCGCGCAATGACAATCCGCGTCGCGAAACGCTTCGGACCGAACTCGCCAAATCGGCGGCCCGGGAGAGCGGCATTCAACCCAGGCCCAAGCTGGTTCTGGCCAGCGCCAGTCCGCGGCGGCTCATGCTGCTCGACCAAGCCGGCATCAAGCCTGACGCCTTGCGGCCGGCTTCGCTGGACGAGACCCCCAAAAAGGGCGAAATGCCCCGGGCGCTGGTGGCGCGGCTCGCGCGGGCTAAGGCGGAAGCCGCCCGCGATCAGATCGCGAACGATCGCGATATCGCGGATGCCTATGTTCTGGCCGCCGATACGATCGTGTCGAACAATCTGAAGATCTTCGGCAAGCCGCAGCAGGTGGAAGAAGCGGTGGAGTTTCTCAATCGGTTGTCGGGCCGCTCACACCGGGTTCTGACGGCGGTCTGCCTGATCACACCTCAAGATAGGGTCCGCACGAAGATCGTCGATACCAAGGTTCGCTTCAAATATCTGACGAAAACGGAGATCGAGGCCTACATCGCCACACGCGAATGGCGCGACAAGGCCGGCGGTTATGCGATCCAGGGGCTCGCGGGCTCTTTCGTACAGAAGATCAAGGGTTCGTACACGAACGTCGTGGGGCTGCCGCTGACGGAAGTCGTGTCGATGCTTGTGTCAGAAGGCTTCCCCATCCATTTCAACTGGATCCGTGCAGCGGAAGCGGACCGGGATTGATCGGATGCCGACGCTGCCAGGTGGACCGAGTTCCAATGGATCGAGCGCATGAGTGATCAGAAGGCCGTAGGCCGCTGCCCCACCTGCCGCAAACCGACGGTGCAGCAGCATCGTCCGTTCTGTTCGAAGCGCTGCGCCGATATCGACCTGGCGCGTTGGCTCGGTGGCACGTTCGTTATCCCCGGCGCTGCTTCGGACGTGGCGGATGATACGGCCATGGCGCCCCGTGAACGGGGTTCTGGAGACGGGCGGGGATCTGACGCCGACGACGACTGAGCGACGCCGCCCTTCGATACGCGCGATCTCGCAATGGCCGCTGGACAGGGGCCGAAGCGGCACCTATAAGACGCCGACTTTCGCGTGCGGTCGCATCCCGGCCGGGCGAAAATGCCCAGGTAGCTCAGTTGGTAGAGCATGCGACTGAAAATCGCAGTGTCGCTGGTTCAATTCCGGCCCTGGGCACCATTTTTCATTCGATTTGATGACGTGAGCGCCCCCCGCGCGACGTGTGCTGGCGGCATAGTGGCCACAGTGGCGTTTCGATCGTGTCTGGGATGACCACATAGGGGCGTGTTCGGCTTGTCGCAGGCCGCAACTCATCGCAGACTTGATCCACCAATTTTGAACTGTCTGCTCGGCGCGCCGCGGTTTGCGGCCGCCTGCTCGTGTTCACAAAAGCCAAGCCATTTATCGACGCGAGGATGCCGTCCATGCCCCACGCCCTGACCGTCCGGAATTTTGTCGCCTGCCTGTTCGCAGGTCTCGTCGCGCTGAGCGTCCGCCCTGCGCCGGCATCGGCTCAGGACTTCCTGTCGTTCCTGTGGGGTGGCGGGTACCGGGAAGACATTTCCTTCCCAGCCAGTGTCGCACCACGGCAGGTCATCGTTTCGTTCGGAGACCGGAAGCTATACTGGGTCTACGCGAAGGGCGCGGCGCTCTCCTACCCGATCGCGGTTCCGCGCGAGCAGAGCCGCTGGTCGGGCGTGACCTCGGTTTCACGCAAGGCCGTCAATCCGGGCTGGACGCCGACGGCTGAGATGCGCCGCGAGAATCCGAAATTGCCCTACTACGTTCCGGGCGGACATCCGCAGAACCCGCTTGGCGTGCGCGCGCTCTATCTCGGAGCTTCGACCTATCGCATCCATGGGACCGACGCGCCATGGACCATCGGGACGGCAGTCTCGAAGGGCTGCATCCGCATGTATAACGAGGACGTGCTGGATCTCTATCCGCGTGTTCCCGTCGGCACGCGCGTGACCGTGACATGGAAGCGGTTCACGACGTAAAGATTCAGGCGACCTCAGGCCTTCACTGCCAGTCCGAGATCGGCCAATTCGTAGAGCGGCCGAATTTCAATTTCGCTCGGTCCCGGCATGGGATTAGGGCAGCGCATCACCCACGCGACGGCCTCATCCAGATCTCTAACTTCCCAGAGCCAGAAGCCGGCGACGAGTTCGCTCGGATGGGCGAAGGGTCCGTCGACGACCGTGCGGCGCGAGCCGTCGAATGCGACGCGCTTTCCGTGCGACGAGGGTTTCAGGCCATCACCAGCGAGAAGAATGCCGGCTGCGCTGAGTTCGTCGTTGAACCTGCCCATGGCTTCCATCATCGCCATCGTTTCAGCCGTCGGCGAAAAGCCCCTTTCGCTATCCTCGGTCGCCTTCACCAGCACCATCACACGCATCGTGTGCCTCCTTAGGGCTTCAGCTGTGGAACGACGAATGCGCCCTGAGTCGCCCTCAAGGGTCGTTATACTTCGGCTACTGCTCACGAGACGCGCTCGACTACTCCCACTCGATGGTGCCGGGGGGTTTTGAGGTGACGTCGTAGACGACGCGATTGATGCCGCGCACTTCGTTGATGATGCGGGTTGCGACGCGGCCGAGGAAGCCCATGTCGAAGGGGAAGAAATCCGCCGTCATGCCGTCGACGGACGTGACCGCGCGCAGGCCGAGCACGTGGTCGTAGGTGCGGCCGTCGCCCATCACGCCGACGGTGCGCACGGGCAGCAGCACCGCAAATGCCTGCCAGATGGCGTCATAGAGGCCCGCGTTGCGGATCTCGTCGAGGTAGATGGCGTCGGCCTTGCGCAGGATGTCGAGCTTCTCGGGCGTGATTTCGCCCGGGATGCGGATGGCGAGGCCGGGGCCGGGGAACGGGTGGCGGCCGACGAAGGCTTCGGGCAGGCCAAGTTCGCGGCCGAGCGCGCGGACTTCATCCTTGAAGAGTTCGCGCAGGGGCTCGACGAGCTTCATGTTCATGCGCTCGGGCAGGCCGCCGACGTTGTGGTGCGATTTGATCGTGACCGAAGGGCCGCCGGTGAAGGAGACGCTTTCGATCACGTCGGGGTAGAGCGTGCCCTGGGCGAGGAACGCGGCGCCGCCGATTTTCTTCGCTTCCTTTTCGAAGACGTCGATGAAGAGGCGGCCGATGGTCTTGCGCTTGGTCTCGGGGTCGCTGATCCCCTTGAGTTCGCCGAGGAACAGTTCGGACGCGTCGACGTGGACGAGCGGAATATTGTAATGGTCGCGAAACAGATCGACGACCTGTTCGGCTTCCGCTTGGCGCATGAGGCCGTGATCGACGAAGACGCAGGTGAGCTGGTCGCCGATGGCCTCGTGGATCAGCACGGCGGCGACGGCGCTATCGACGCCGCCCGACAGGCCGCAGATGACGCGGCCACTGCCGACCTGAGCCTTGATCTTGGCGATCATTTCGCGTCGGTAGGCGGCCATCGTCCAGTCGGACTTCAGGCCCGCGATCTTATGCACGAAGTTGGCGATCAGCTTGGCGCCGTCGGGCGTGTGCACGACTTCCGGGTGGAACTGCACCGCGTAGAAACGGCGGGCTTCGTCGGCCACCGCCGCGTAGGGTGCGTTCTCGCTGGTCGCGATCACCTTGAAGCCGTCGGGCAGGCGCGTGACACGGTCGCCGTGGCTCATCCAGACTTGATGCCGCTCGCCCTTGCTCCACACGCCATCGAAGAGAGCGGAGGGCTCGCGGACCTCGAGCATGGCGCGGCCGAACTCGCGGTGGTGGCCGCTTTCGACTTTGCCGCCGAGCTGCTCGGACATGGTCTGCTGGCCGTAGCAGATGCCGAGGACGGGGATGCCGCTATCGAACACGGCCTGCGGGGCGCGGGGGCTGCCGGTTTCGGTGACGGAGGCGGGGCCGCCGGAGAGGATGACGGCTCGGGGCTGGAGGCGCTCGAAGGCGGCTTCGGCGCTCTGGAACGGATGGATCTCGCAGTAGACGCCCGATTCCCGCACGCGGCGCGCGATGAGCTGCGTCACCTGGCTGCCGAAATCGATGATGAGGACGGTGTCGGGGGTCATTGGGCAGGTTGGCTCCGGCGGCAATCGGGGGCCACGGACCGGCCCGTCAAGGCGGTAGACCACCCGGTCCCGGCAGCGTCAAGGCGGGCCGGCGCCGCAAGAGTGGTTTCGCACGGGAATGGCAGGTCATCCCGGGTGCCGACGTGATCGGCACCCACACGACGCCCGGCTTTAGGTATGGTCGCAGCTGAACGAGGGGGGCCAGGGTGGCGGTCGAAACATCCATTCTGACAGTGTTCGCGGCGGCCATGGTCACGGCGCTGGCGACTGGGCTCGGTGCGCTGCCGTTCCTGTTTGTCAAGACACTCGACCGGTTCTGGATCTCGATTGCGAATGCCATGGCGGGCGGGCTCATGTTGGCCGCCACCCACAGTCTCGTGGCCGAGGGCATTACGCTTTCGCCGGAGCGGCTCATTTTTGGATTGTTGCTGGGGTTGGCCGCAATCGTCGCGGCGAAACACTGGCTCGATGATGCGGATCACGTGGAGATCGCGAGCCTGGGCGGGATCGATGCGCGTAAGGCGTTCCTGATCATCGCCGTCATGACGGCTCACTCATTCGCGGAGGGCGTGGGTGTCGGTGTGTCGTTCGGGGGCTCGGGTGATCTGGCGACCTTCATCACCGCAGCCATCGCAGTTCACAACATCCCTGAAGGTCTCGCTATCAGCCTCGTGCTGGTGCCGCGCGGAACGCCGGTATGGCAGGCTGCGCTGTGGTCGGTGTTTTCCAGTCTGCCGCAACCGATTGCGGCCGTGCCCGCCTTTCTGGCGGTTGAGGAGTTCACACCGTTCCTGCCTGTCGGCTTTGGGATCGCGGCCGGCGCAATGATCTGGATGGTGTTTTCTGAACTCATACCGGATGCCAACCGCAGTGCGTCATCGGGAACGGTCGGCATCGTGGTGACGCTGTCTTTTGCGGCAATGCTGGCTTTTCAGTATCTCGTGCTCAAGGGTTGAGACGCCAGACGGCAAAGTTCAGCGCGCCGGCGAACGAGACCCAGAAGAAATACGGGATAAACAAATACGCGGCCGTCTGGCTGACGGGCCAAGCAAGGATGATGAAGGCGACGATCGAGATCCAGAGCAGGACGAGATCGATAAAGGCGAGACCGATTTCCTGGCGGCCAAACATGATCCAAGACCACGCCATGTTGAACAGCAGACTGAGGCCCCACACGACGAGCGCGGCCTTCACGCCTTCCACTTCCCAGACCTTCCAGCCGGCAACGGCGATCATGGTGTAAAGCACCGTCCACGCGATTGGGAACAGCCAGTTGGGCGGCGTCCACGACGGCTTGTTCAGCGCGGCGTACCAGGGGCCGGGCTGGAACAAGGCGCCGGTGCTGGCCGCGACGAACACAAAGCCAAGAAAGGCGCCCAGCGGGAGATAACTGCTCATCGACCGGTTCCGTTCTGTGAGTTGACTTGATGTGTAAACGATTGTTGTGCGCGCGTGGATGCCTGCAGCGCTCAAGAAACGCGAACGGATACTGTTCCGTTCGGCGACATGAGCGACGCAAGTTCCGAGACGACGTCCTCGACGTGCTCGAACACCCAGAAATGACCGACGCCTTCCAAGCTGTGCAGCGTGCTATTGGGCAGTTGACGGGCAAGCCAGCGGGCGGCCTGTGGCGGAACAACGTGGTCTTCGGTGCCCTGCCAGACGACGGCCGGCGCGGTGACGTCGCGAAATTGAACGCCCCATGGACGGCCATAGATCTCCAGATCCGCCGTTCCGCCACTGCCGCCCTGGCGGAAGGCCTCGAGCGTCATGGTGCGCATCAACTGGGCGACGTCCGCCCGCGACAGGATTTCGGCATCGACGGACGAGGCGAGCTTCGGCATCAAGCTGATGAACATTTCCGGCCCATGGCGATATATCCACGCGCTGAGATCGCCCAAAGGATGGGTCAGCCACGTCCGGTAGGGCATGTGCATAAAGAAGCGATCGTGAAGAAACGAAACCGGATCCAGGGCTGCATCCGGGCTGGCCGCGTAATCGGCAACGGGACCCATCGGCGAAACCAGTGCGAGGGCGGTGATCCGATCCTTCAGGGTTGCGGCCAGTGACACAGCGTACGGGCTTCCGCCAGAGACACCCAGCAGGGCAAAGCGATTAAGTCCGAGGGCATTGGCAAAGGCGTGCAGCCACTCGGTTCGCGACGCGAGGGCGGGATGATCGTCGAACGGCGTCAGACCGTAGCCGGGCCGGTCAGGTGCGACGACGCGCAAGCCGTAGGATTTAGCGGCCGCATCGGCTGCGGAGAACATCAGGCGGGAGGCCGGCGCGCCATGCAAGGCGATGACGGGCTGGCCATCCGGTGCACCATATTCCGCATAACCGACCGTGCTGCCGTTGGGCAGGACCAGGATTTGACTATCGCGCAACATGGCATCCTTTTTGGTGCGCCATCCGACTGCCCGTTGGGCAGCCGGCCGGATGGCGGGAAGGGTAATTGCGCCATCCGATTGCAGCCGGCCGGATGGCTTGTGATTAGCAACGCTCGACTCTCACGGTCTTGCGGACTATCACGCTCGCGCCTGCCGCCGCCATGCCCGGAGATGCCACACCCATGCTGCTCGTGAAAACGCGTCTTGGGCAAAGCCCGATCGATGGAACGGGCTTGTTTGCTGCCGAAGCCATCAAGGCGGGCGCTGTTACGTGGCGCTTCATGCCGGGCTTTGACCAACTTTTCACATCTGAGCAGATCGCAGCGCTTCCCGATGTCGCGCGTGCGGCGATCGAGACCTATACCTACGTCGATCGCGCGAGCGGACTTTACGTCTATTGCCTCGACAATGCCCGCTTCATGAACCACGCCGACGACCCCAATACAGCCGGCGTCCACATGGAGGGATCGATCGAGGGCTATGATGTGGCGACGCGCGATATCGCTGAGGGCGAGGAACTGACTTGCGATTACCGGCTGTTCGACGGAAATTTTGCATCCAAAATCGGCGCCTCCATCAGCGGATGATGGGATGTAACGGCTTGGCAGCGTTACGTCGAAGTTCTTGCCTGCGTTGGTAGCGAGCGCGAAGTCGCGGGGCCAAGACATAGGCGATCGGTAAAGCGAGCAGGAAGCTCACAACCGTCACCACCCAGATGAGCGTTGACGCCTGTTCGGCCAAAGTGGGAATGGACAGGACGGCCGTGACGCCGATGCCGAACAAGACAGCATTGACCATCATGTAAATTACAGCGGTTATCATCCAGCGTCTGGACATGACGGATCCTCAGGTTGGCGACGACGGTCTCGACGCCGTGCCTGATGAACCATGCAGCACGCGGCTAAGTTCCCGCCGCAGCGAAACCAACAATTGCTCAAAGCCCGTGGTGGCGGAAATTACGCGCGGACGCGGCTGCCATTTCCGAAGCGGCCGAAGACGCCGGTGACAGGGCGCGTCAGCAGGCGGCGGCGCAGCTTGGCGATGCGGCGCTGGAGATAGGGCGAAAAATATCCTTGGTAGCGCGGCCAGAGTTCGGCTCGCTTCCAGTCGTCGCCGGTGACGCGGCCACGGCATTCGGCGGCGCCGCAGCAGCAATCGAACTCGTCGTAGGCCGAGCCGTCGCTCATCGCATAATCATAGGTAATATCTTCGCCGGGGCGGATGTCGCGCATGGCGACGAGTGCAATCTGGCCTGACAGGCCGGCGTTCGGCGCGCAGCTGTGGTTGACGTAGTCGGGCGGTTCGCAATCGGTCAGTGACACCAGATAGTGGTCCTCTTCGACTTGCAGCGAGTGGCGCTTTGCGTGCGGCGGAAGGGTGACGAGTTCGGTGCCATCGACGAGCGTGCCACTCCAAACCACGATCAGTTCGCCTTTTGCGATGGGTTCTTTGGCGACCACCGTATAGCCGCCCCGGTCGTCGGCTGAACGCACTTCACACTTCCGGGAAAGAAACGAATTCTGACTGCTCTGCATCCACGAGCCTCACAAGCCTGACCAACCGCGCCTAACGTGGAGCGGAGACGAACGTTCAAAAGTTCGAAAGCGAGAGGAAGAAAGGAGCGCGTTCGCCGCTTGCGAGGCGAAGCCTGAAAGGCTGGGATCGCGTGGCACGAGGGCCATGATCGACGATCGTCTCCCCATGTCGTGCGCGACGGGGACCGTCCCCGGTCGAACACGACGGCAGCTCGGCTGGCATGTTCCGCGATCAACCGGGTGGCCGCCCGCGGAACGGAAACCACACGCGCCGTATGGCCCGATTACGATAGCTATCGCAGCATTGCGACATTGCAAGATGCGCTCACGAACTTTTCGGCAGAGAAGTCGTCAGGCGGCGCGGCGTTCCAGGATGGCGATGAAAAAGCCATCAGTTCCGTGGGAAGCGGGCGTCAATTGGAGCGTGTCGGTGCGGCCGTCAGCGGATGCCGGCGGTTCGGTGCCAAGGCGCTCCGTCCAGACGGCGCCGAAAGGAACGACCGAGAATTCAGGCGCGGCGGCCAGGAATGCTTCAATCGTGCCGCGGTTCTCTTCGGGGAGAAGCGAGCAGGTGACGTATACGAGGCGACCGCCGGGCTTGGTGAGGCGGCTCGCGGTGGCCAGCACAGCGGCCTGTTCTGTTTGACGCTCTTCGATGTTGCGCGGCTTCAGTTTCCACTTGCTCTCCGGGCGGCGGCGCCAGACGCCGGTGCCGGTGCAGGGGGCGTCGACGAGCACAAGGTCGAACTTCGGGCCCAGCGCTTCGAGCGCCTTCTGGTCGCCTCCCTTGAGGATCTGGACGTTGCGAACGCCGGCGCGTTTGACGCGCTCGAAGATGGGCTTCAGGCGGTTGCGATCGTCGTCGTAGGCGAAGATCTGGCCGGTATTCTGCATTTGCGCCGCGAGCGCCAGCGTCTTGCCGCCGGCTCCTGCACACAGATCAAGCACCTGAAGGCGCGGGCCGGCCCCAGCCAGAAGAGCGGCAAGCTGGGAGCCTTCGTCCTGGATTTCGCACCAGCCCGCCTGGAAGGCGGCTTCGGCTTCGAGGTTGGGCGTGCGGGCAGTGCCGACCGGTGGCGGGACGCGGATGCCGATAGGTGAGTGCAGGCAGGCTTCGGCCCCGAACTCGGCAAGCGCCTTCAGGACCTTCTCCTGCGTCGCCTTCAGCGTGTTGACGCGCAGGTCGGCTGGGGCGCGTTCGGCGAGTTTGCGCCCTTGCTCGATGGCGGTATCGCCGAAGGCTGCCGTGAAGCTCGGCCACAGCCACTCCGGCACGTCGGCCTGGACGTGGGGCGGGGCGTCTTCGAGTGAACGGCCGAGGCCAGCGCGTTCGGTCTCACTCAGCGGTTCAGGGGCGTGGTTCTGTCCGTCGCAGGCGGCGTCGACAACGTCGGACTCCATGCGGAAGGCGGCGGACGCTGCGCCGATGGCGAGCGCGCGTGGGCTGTCGGCTCCCATCGCCCAGGCGATCGAGGAACGGCGGCGGAGTGCGTCGTAGACGAGGCCGCCGATGGCGTTGCGATCGCCGGAGCCGGCAAAGCGATGGGCTTTGCCCCAGTCTGCGAGCGCGATGCCCACCGGCTGGTGCCGGTTCACAATCGTTTCAAGAACTTCGATAGCAGCCGCGATGCGCGCGCCGGGCTTCATTGGTTTATCCCGCCGTGAAGACGTGGATGGCAAGCTTCACCCACATGGCGATCAGCACGAGGTTGCTCAGGAGGTAGGCCAGGAAACGATGCGCGATCTTGTTGTAGGTCGTGAAGATGGCGGCGTGGATGATGCGAAGGATCACGTACACCCAGGCCAGTGCCGTCATGGGATAGTCGGCCGAGCCTGTCAGGATCGCGAGGATCACGACCACAAAAAACAGCATCGGCATTTCGAGCTGATTGTGGAATGCGTTGGAAATTGTTCCCGCACGACCGGGCCACGTTGGACGCACGCCGGGATCGTTGCGAATGACTGTGCCGGCGCGGACCGCGCCGAGGCGCTCCTTGGCCATCCAGAACATGAGAACAAATGTCAGGCCGGCCTGCAGGAGCAGGGGCTGCACAATCGACAGGTTGGGGTTCATTGAGGTTCCTTACAGTCCGCCCGGATAGTTCGGGCTCTCGCGCGTAATGGCGACGCCGTGGGCGTGGCTCTCGCGCATGGAGGCTGGAGAGATGCGCACGAACTCGGCCTTCTCGCGCAGCTCTTCGAGTGTGCAGGCGCCGGTGTAGCCCATGCCGGCGCGCAGGCCGCCGACGAGCTGATGCAGAACGCCTTCGGCCGGGCCCTTGTAGGGCACCTGACCCTCGATGCCTTCCGGCACGAGTTTCAGCGTGTCTTTGACTTCCTGCTGGAAGTAGCGGTCGGCGGATCCGCGCGCCATGGCGCCCACCGAGCCCATGCCGCGGTAAGCCTTATATGTGCGGCCCTGGTAGAGATAGGTATCGCCGGGAGCTTCGTCGGTGCCGGCGAGCAGAGAGCCGATCATCACGCAATCGGCGCCTGCAGCCAGTGCTTTGACGATGTCGCCGGAAAAGCGAATACCGCCATCGGCGATGATGGGAACGCCATGCTTCTTGGCTTCGGCGGAACAGTTCATGATTGCGGTCAACTGAGGCACGCCCACGCCGGCGACGATGCGCGTGGTGCAGATCGAGCCGGGACCAATGCCGACTTTCACCGCATCGGCGCCTGCTTCGATGAGCGCGCGTGTGGCGGCGGCAGTGGCGACGTTGCCGGCCGCAACCTGCACGACATTCGACAGCTTCTTGATGCGCTCGACCATTTCAAGCACGCGCTTGGAGTGGCCGTGCGCGGTGTCGACGACGATGAGATCGCACCCGGCAGCGATGAGTGCTTCGGTGCGTGCAAAGCCGTCTTCGCCCACGGTCGTGGCGGCGGCGACGCGCAGGCGGCCTTCCTCATCCTTGCAGGCGTTCGGGTGCTTCTGCGCTTTCTCGATGTCTTTTACAGTGATCAGCCCGATGCACTGGTAATCGTCATCCACCACGACGAGCTTTTCAATGCGGTGCTGATGGAGGAGCCGGCGCGCGTCCGCCTGGCTCACCGACCGCTTCACGGTGATGAGCTTGTCTTTCGTCATCAGTTCGGAGACGGGTGTCTCCATGTTGGTGGCGAAACGCACGTCGCGGTTGGTGAGGATGCCGACGAGCTTGCCCTTGCCGTGCGGCTTCTCGACGACGGGAATGCCGGAGATCGAATGATCGGCCATCAACTTCAAGGCTTCGGCCAGCTTGGCGCCCGGCGTGATCGTCACCGGGTTCAGAACGATGCCGCTCTCATACTTCTTCACCTGAGTTGCATGCGCCGCCTGGTCCTTCGGTTCCAGGTTTCGATGCAGCACGCCAATGCCGCCTTCCTGTGCCATGGCGATAGCAAGACGGCCTTCCGTGACCGTGTCCATCGCGGCCGAGATGATCGGTATGTTGACCTTGATCGACTTCGTCACCTGCGAGGCGACGTTAACCTGTCCTGGCATCACCTCGGAAGCCGCCGGGACGAGCAATACGTCGTCAAACGTCAGCGCCAACGCCAAATCGTTGACGATCGGGCTTTTCGCCATGGGTTGCTCCTTGTGAGATGGTGACAGACGGGCCGCCGCACGGGCCCCAAATCATGTCGGCAGCGCTATATCACCGGCACTTGTCGAGGGGAAGTGCGCCCCTCCGCACGCCCCTAGACGTCCGCGGTTGCCGTGTGAACCTGCCACGCTTTTGGTGATGCTTCTGGTGATGCTGCTGGACATCCCGATCCTCCGCCGCCGGAAGCCGGTTCGAGTGGGGGTTACCGAATACTGTTACATATCAGGCGGTCTGATGCCCGGGACAGGAAAATTCGATTGGACCGGAGAAATATTTCCCGGTATCCAAACCACGCTAGACACGTGCTTAGCAAATACGAAACTGGAGGAAACACCATGAAGACCTGGACCAAGCCCGCCGTTCGCGAGCAGGAAGTCGGCCTCGAAGTCACGTCGTACCTGCCGGCCGAAATCGACGTCATCTAAAATAGTCGATTTACTCGCTCGAGCAGCGAGTGGTCACACGAACGGCGATCGCTTCCGCGGTCGCCGTTTTTATTTTGCCCGGTCATCCCTGTCGTGATCGCCGGGGCGACTGCGGAAGCCCGTCGCCACGACATACAATTCAGCAGAATCGCTGCGGCTTGCCGGCGGCTTTACGTGGCGGACGACGGCGAAAGATTTCTTGAGCACTTCGAGCAAGTCTTTCTCGGTGCCACCCTGAAACACCTTGCAGACGAACGTGCCGCCGGGCGCCAGAACATCGAACGCAAAGTAAGCGGCGGATTCGGCCAGCGCCATAATGCGCAGGTGGTCGGTGTTGGTGTGGCCGACGGTGGGTGCGGCCATATCGGAGAGAACGACATCGGCGCCGCCGTCGCGCAGCATGCTCTTCAACTTCGTTTCGGCGTCCGGGTCGTTGAAATCCAGCTCGACGATTTCCACTCCGGCCAGCGGTTCCATGCCGAGGTAATCGATCGCCACGACTTGGCCGCGTCCATCGATCGACTTCACGCGATCGGCGGCAATTTGTGACCAGCCGCCGGGTGCCGCGCCCAGATCGACCACGCGCTGTCCCGGCTTCAGGATGCGGTACTTGTCATCCATCTCGAGAAGCTTGTAGGCCGCGCGCGAGCGAAATCCTTCGCGCTTGGCCGCGACGACATACGGATCGTTCAACTGCCGCTCGAGCCAGCGAGCAGAGGACGTGGAGCGCTTCGCAGCCGTCTTGACGCGAACGCGCATCATGCGCTGACCGCCGCCTGGGCCCTTTGACGGGGCCTTGCCTTTGCCTTTGCCTGCCATGATTCCTATTCGCCTCTGCGCCGCCGCCGGCCAGCGCGGAACGTGTTGTCTTCCATCATCAGCGAGGACAGGATGCCTTCGCGTAAGCCGCGATCCGCCACGCGAAGGCGCTCGCACGGCCACGCCCGAATGATCGCTTCAAGGATGGCGCAGCCGGCGAGTACGAGATCAGCGCGATCGTGTCCGATGCAGGGTTCGGCGACACGCTGCTCATAGGTGCGGTTCAGAAGATCATAGGTCACACGGTTCACGTCGCCGACCTTCATCCAGCACCCATCAACTTTGCTGCGATCATATCGCGGCAAGCCGAGTTGGATCCCCGCGACGGTGGTGACGGTGCCTGATGTTCCGAGAAAGTGGACGGCGCTCCCGGTAATGCGTTTGCGGAATCCATGTCGCTCTTCAAAGGGTGCAATGAGGGCTGCCACGTATGTCACCATCGCTTCGAAGACATCGGGCGTCACCTCGCAACCGCCGAAGCGTTCAGCGAGCGTGACGACGCCGACCGGCAGCGAGGTCCACACCGACTGGCCATTGCCCCGGCGGACGCTATCGATGATGCGACTGGCGGCATGCTGGCCGCTGCCCGAGATACGACGCAAATCGATCCAGACAAGTTCCGACGATCCGCCGCCGATGTCGAAAACGAGTGCATAGTCGACGTTCGTATCGATCAGCGTAGCGCAGCCGGCGACGGCGAGAATCGCCTCCTCTTCGGGCGTCAGGACCTCGATGTCGAGGCCGATCTCGCCCTTTACGCGGGAGAGAAAATCAGTCGAATTGGCCGCCGAGCGGCAGGCCTCGGTGGCAACGAGGCGGGCGCGGTGGGTGCCCGCGCGTTCAAGTTTCTGGGCGCAGATCCGAAGCGCATCTATGGTTCGGTTCATGGCAACGTCGGAGAGGCGTCCCGATTGGGACACACCTTCGCCTAGCCGAATGATGCGGGAAAACGCATCCACTACCCGGAAGCCGCGGCGCGACGGGCGTGCGAGCAGGAGACGGCAATTATTCGTGCCGAGATCCAGCGCGCCATAGACCGGGCCGCGGGAGTCAGTGGGGAAACGATCGGGAAAACGGCGGGCATCATTTAACGCGGGGGACCGCGCGGGGTCGTTACCCTGGGGTGCTGGTCCAGCCTTCTCCGGCTCGTCGGCGAAACCGTTCACGTTTTCGATCCCCAGAACCTGGTCCAGACCGCGTTTGGCCGGGACCGGCGCGCGGACTTCTCATCAGGCTTCGACTGGCTGCTGCTTGAGCGACACTGTAGCAGGTGTTCTTGTGGGGTAAAGGAAAAGCGGGCGGACTGATCCTGCCCAGGGATGCGGTGAATTGTTTATGCTTGGCAAGTACTTAACGGCTTTCGTTCTGAGTTCGTTGTTTGCCGTCTTTTGCGCGCGGGCGGATGGCGTGACACCCGAGGAGGCGGGACGCCGATTGCAGATGGCGTATCCCGATCATATCGCCGGCGTGGCGGACGGCCAGATCCTGTGGCGGGACGGCACGCGCACGGCGATCGACGACGGTCGAGGGCCAAAGTCGTTCAACGAACTGCTGAGTTCTCCTGATTTGCAGGACATTTTCGCGATTAATTACCCCAGCGGCGCTCCTTCACCACCGCCTTTGGATGCCGATCCGGGGCGCGCCCGGCCAGAAGCCTTCTTCGACAGGATGTATGGCAACTGCCGCAAAGGCGAGGTGGCGAAGAACCTCGTCGACGTCGCGTGGATGCCGTCGCGCGGCAAGACGACGGTCAAGGTCACGCGCGTCAACGGCGTGGCTGATCAGTTGCGGGCGGTGTCGGCGAAGTTGGACCGACTGCCGCGAACGCTCGACGTTTATCTGAAGCCAATCGCCGGAACTTATGCGTGCCGCTTCATCGCGGGCACTGAGCGGCTTTCGACGCATGGCCACGGCATCGCCATCGATATCGCGTTAAAGCATGCGCATTATTGGCGTTGGTCGAAGCCGGACGCCGCGGGCCGTTATCGCTGGAAGAATGACATACCGGTCGAGATCGTGCGGATTTTCGAAGAGCACGGGTTCATCTGGGGCGGCCGTTGGTATCACTATGACACCATGCACTTCGAATATCGCCCAGAATTGCTCGTCAAATAGCCGACGGGCGCCGCGTTACCGTAGCGCCCGTGGGCTACATGCAAACTGGACGATCAGTCGACCATCGACAGGAATTCCTGCCGTGTGATCGAGTTGTCGCGGAAAATGCCGAGCATCCGGCTGGTCACAAGATCGGTGCCGGGCTTCATCACGCCGCGCGCAGTCATGCACTGATGCTCAGCCTTGATAACGACCGCAACGCCCTGGGGCTTCAGGACGGTATCGATGGCGTTCGCGATTTGCGCCGTCATCTTTTCCTGAATCTGCAGGCGTTTTGCATAGGCTTCGACGACACGTGCGAGCTTCGAAATACCGACGACACGGCCGTTTGGAATGTAGCCCACCCAGGCGCGGCCGATGATGGGCGCCATGTGGTGTTCGCAATGGCTTTCGAAGCGAATGCTGCGGAGCACGATCATTTCATCGTAGCCTTCGATTTCCTCGAAGGTCTTGTTCAAGATCTCTTCCGGGTCTTGTTCGTAGCCGCGGAAGTACTCCTCATAGGCGCGGACGACGCGCGAGGGCGTTTCGTGCAGGCCGTCGCGTGTGACGTCGTCACCTGCCCAAGAGATGAGAGTGCGCACGGCGGCTTCGGCCTCGGCGCGGGACGGACGGGTCACCATAGGGGGAGGAGCCGTGATCAGCTTGGTCGTTTTGCTTGCCATGTGATGCCAAAATTCCAGGGGCGCTATCGTTTGTCGTGCGAGGTCTACGTAGTCATTCGGGCAGTGGATTGCATCGGCCGCACCCGGGACCGCGCCGGCCTATTTCAACGGTTCAATTCAAACGCACGATGTAGCACGGCGATCCCGAGCTGCCGAGATGGCCCTAGAGATCGGTTACCAAAGGCCGCTAGCGGCCGCCATGCTGCCGGAACAGAGGTCGTGCTGCGGTGGAGCCATTGGGTGGTACAGTCGGAGCGATCGGGCTCTCGACCTCTCATTTATCGAAAGTCCGGCGCACAACACCGAAAAATCATGAAGCAAGGCCTTGAACCGCATCACGTTTTTTTGATCGGTGTCAGCGCACCGACGCCTTTGCGCGGCGCAGCATTGGGTATGTGGGCGTGTCAAAGCTGCCGACCAGGAAATCGCAGCTTCGACGTCGCAGCCTCACACCTTGGTCACAGGGGGAATGACCCACGAGCCGTCGAGGATCGACGGGTTGTTTTCATCCGGCCAGTAAAGACGCAACATCAAGCAGAATTTGTCTTTGGGCGCGGGTAGCCAGTTGGCCTCTTTGTCGGCGCCGGGACTCTCGTTCTGGATGTAAATGACCAGCGATCCATCCGATTCAAACTTCGGATTGGTGCGCACGCTCATCGAGTAGCGATTGATCGGGTTTTCAATGAAGAACATATCTTCATCATACATGGTCAGCGACCAGAAGCCGTTCACCGGCGGTAGCTGACCCTTCTCGAAGCGCATGGTGTATTTGTTCTTCCCGTCGTAGCTCGACACGATCGACGGCTTGAGAGACGTCGGATAAACGGCATCCTGCGGGCGATTGGCGCCGAGGCCAATGAGCGTCCGTGCCGGTTGTGCGTTTGCCAGGCACTTGGAAGACGTCCGTCCAACCGCTGAGGAACGGCAGCAGAACATAGCGTCCCTTGAAATCAGGCGTGCTCAACACCCAGGGTTCATCGCCCACGTCAAAGAAAGATGTGGTGTAGAGCGTGTCGGCGTTCGGCGCTGTGACATCGCGGAATTTGGCGTCGGGGTATTCTCGAAGCTTGATGACCTGTCCCATCGGAGCCCGCGTGCCCTCCGGCTTGGCGACATTCGTGATCACGCGACGTGTCATCTCCATCGTCACAAGCGGGTAGCCGAAGATGTAGGCTTCGGACGCGGTGGCAAAGTCTTCGCCTCCCTGGACGAGGTCCATAAGCGGACCGTCCCAAGCCGCGGCCGACGTGCTGATCGCGGTGGTGGTAAACAGGGAAAATCCGACTAGAGCTTCACGACGAGAAATATGCATGGTGGGTCCTCGGGAATTGAGGACAGCACCCTGCAAACGACGGCTCAATGCTGCTATGGAATTTATGACATGACCATAGAAAGAGTTCGTGGCAGCGGTCGGGTATAGAGGGTGACACCATTAGGATCGCGGCACAAAGTCGATCGCGGACCGTGCAAAGTAGCTAACCAACCCTATTTCAACGTGATTGCGAGCCCGCTCAGGTCCAAGTTCGCCAAGAGCCCAACCTGCTTGCCGCTCAGTTCGAGCACGGCGCCCTTCTGATTGGTCAATACGATTGCGCGAGCGCCGGCACCCACCGCAAGTCCCGCACCCGCTGCGCCGTAAACGCCCGCAACATCGGACGGCCGATCGATGTTTGTCACGCGGCCTCGCAGCACCGTCTTCGAACCGCCAAAGACAAGACCGTAGTCCAAGCCGCCGGTCGACAGCCCATAGGTCCTGCCGCGGAATTTGAGGGTGCCGCTTCCTCCCGAACCACCAATCACCCATCCGGCTTTGTAGATCGTGAGCGTGACGTACCCGCTGTCTGCAAGGCTCTTCGTCGACGATGCGGCGACGACTATGAGCGCGACCAGCGCCGTTCGAACCGCAGATGTCATATTCATTGAGATCGTCTCCCCCAGAAATTTCGTTGCCGGCGCCGCAAAACCGCGCCGGTCGATCTTAGCCTGCTGATTGGGGAGGTAAGATGTTCGCGGTCTCGCGCCGCTCCTTTTCCAAGGATTTACCGCAATCAGGGACTCGACGTTATCTGCGCGATGAGCATCGGCACGCGGGTAGAGTGGATGCGATCGCGCTTACTGCAATGCGCTACCCTCGGTCGCTAGGCCGCGCGCCTTCGGAGCCCACGTGCACGTGCGCGAAAACAGCCTAAGCGCTTGATCTGAATCGAAAAACTCCGGTGCTGCCGGAGGGGATTGAACTCTCGACCTCTCCCTTACCACTCCAGGGAACGTCCTGGGGTAACATCTTGCTCTAGTTCGAGTTTTTGGAGCCTGTTTCAGCGAGCCCCATTAAGTTTCGCCGTTTTTCACCGAAACCCGAGATTTCCGCTACCCCTGTGCTACCCCGATCCGTACGGCTGCTTTCTGGGCCAGGCAGGCATCGCCCACAACGCTACCGTCGAATTTGACCCGAAGCAGCCCTTAGCAGTCGCAGCAATCGTGCCACAGCGTCAACCGCCACGCAGAATTACTGATCTCGGCAGCTGGGTTTATGCCGGGCAGTGATGGCTCCGCCTAAAGGCGGCTAGTCCCCAATAGACGGATGTTACCCTACCGTTGAGCGGTCGATATCATGGACTGTCGCGATGATAAACCGCTTGTGAAGTCCGATCCTCACGAGTTCCGTCCAGTTTTTGCGAAGTGGCTGCGGACGGGTGTCCGCAGCCTTTTCGAGCGGCAGATCGCTCAGGACGACGACAGCGGAAGAATCTTCTCCGCAATGCGATTGCCATGACCCCATCGGTAGACGATGCGAACCTTTTCACCGCGCTTCACGTCGAGGGCGATATGGCGCGGGCTATAGCGATAGACTTGATGGCTCACAGTAATCCGCTGCGACTTCGGGTTGATGTGCTCGACCTTCCCCACTGCTTCATGTGTTGCGGAAGCAGCTATTGCCGAACCTGCCCCGACAGTCATTGCCACGATGGCAGTTGCAAGCTTTGCCGACCTTTTCATGTGTCTATTCCTTCGGATTAGATGGCGGTTGCGGGCAACCGGTGGATGCTCGTCGCATGATCCACACTCCCACCATGCGCCGCGATCTTCTCCGCCAGTTCGCCGGTCACATACGCTTTTGTAACCCTGGGCGTCAGCTTTCCAGCGCTGGTCGGAATGCAACGCTGACGGTCAATCCCGGCGAATTGTCGTCAAGACTAATGTGCGCGTCGTGCAATTCAGCGATCGCATGGGCGAGGCTTAAGCCCAGACCGCTACCTGGAGTGGACCGGGCGCGTTCCAACCGATAGAGACGACGAAAGACGTTTTGGCGCTCCTCGGTAGGGATTCCGGGTCCGTCGTCGGCCACCGACATGATGACGCTGCCATCCCTATGGGCCAGACCGAGTGCGATCGTCGTTCCCTCGGGAGTATGGCACACCGAGTTCTCGATTAGATTGGCGAGGAGTTGGGTGAGAAGTTCGGCATCGCCAAATATGGGGAACGGTTTTGTTCCGGGTGATGTCGGCAACAAGCTATGGCCGGCATCCTCAGCGACAGGCGCATAGATTTCAAAGACATCATTCATGATCCCGCCGAGATCGACGAGTTGAAAGCAGGATTTACGCGCGCCCGCTTCTATTTGCGTAATATTGAGCAGAGCTTCGAATGTGCGTGTCATCAAGTCTAGGTCGTCGATGGCCTCCTGCATGGCGGAGCGCATTTCCTCGGGCTTCGTCACGATAAGGCTAGCTTCCTCGAGCTTGTGTCGGATGCGTGCAACTGGACGTTTCAAATCGTGGGCGATGTCGGAGGAGGATTGGTTGACATTCTCTATCAGGGTTTGCAGTTGGCCCAGTGTGCGGTTGACCTGTGCGGCCAGCTGATCGATGTCATCGCCAGAGCCAGACAACGGAACGCGCGCCGAGATCTGGCCACGAGAGACTGCAGCCAGCGTCTTTGCGAAAACATAGATGCGCCGCTGAGCGGCGGCCGCCAGCATTACGCTCACAATCCCGATGATGATGCCGGTGCCGACGACGCCATAGCCCAGGACGTTAACAAGGTAAGATCCCATTTGCCGGACCTCCCGATTGCCGAGGCCAACCAGAAGCTTCCCGTGCGACAGAGCTCGCCATTGCGCAAGAAAGACATCACTGGCGCTCTCTCGTTCCCCCGCGAAGGCAAGGTCGCCACGATCGATCCAACGCCAACCGGTGAACGACGGCGCGGCGCTTACGTTGCCCGCGAGGTGCGCGCCGGTGTCGTCGATCAGTGCGAAAATGAAGTCCGACTGGCGCACCGAATCTGCCTCCTTTCGGACGACGCTGACGATATCCGAGAGATTGTTCGGATCATCGAAGGCTGCGATGGCCGCAAATGTCTCCTCAATACGCCGGTGCATGTCACTTTCAAGCCGGGCGTTGATACCCACATAGAGCACGGCAAACAGCGCTAGAAATGTGAGGATGAATAGGACGGAGAAGAAGGCCGCAAGGCGCACCGGGGTGCGCTGAAGAAGTTCACGTCCCCTCATAGATCGAGTATCCGCTGCCGCGCACCGTGTGAATGAGTTCGCTCCCAAATGGGCGGTCGACTTTGGCCCTGAGACGCGAAATATGGGTTTCAACGACGCTGGTGCGCGGATCGAAGTGGATGGTCCAAACGCGCTCAAGAAGCATCGTTCGCGTTACGACACGGCCCTTGTTGCGCATCAAAACTTCGAGGAGCCGGAATTCTCGGGGCTGGAGTTGAATTTCCTGGCCGGACCGCACGGCCCGGCGGCCGATGAGATCGACTTCGAGATCGGCCACCTTGAGGATAGTTTCTTCGCCTTTCACCGTCGGGCGGCGCGCGAGAGCGTGAACTCGCGCGAGAAGCTCGGAAAAAGCAAACGGTTTGCAAAGGTAGTCGTCGCCGCCCGCATCGAGTTCCGTCGCAGCGGTCGTTGACGCCACCAAGGGCCGTCAGAAAGAGCACAGGGGCTTTGCGCCCGGCGCTGCGCAAGGTCTTGACGATGGTGAGACCGTCGATGCCCGGCAGCATGCGATCGATGATGAGAACGTCATAGTCTTCGCCGAGTGCCTGGGTGACACCATCGCGGCCGTCGCTCAAATGATCGATCGTATGTCCCTCCTGATCCAGCCCCTTGCGGACATAAGATGCCGTGTTGGAATCATCTTCGATCAGGAGAATGCGCATGACACCTTGGCTCCACGGATCGGTGAGAACGTGAGACCCCGGATGCGAAGTACATCCGGGGTCCTGCGAACTCTCCGCGGGGAGATGGACGACGCCGCGGTCGTTCACAGCTCTTCTCGCCGGTCTCGGGGGGAAAGACGTTACGAGAAGACGGGGTGGGACAGAATTCACCCCTAATACATAGTAAGCGACGGGCCTTATGCCAGACCTGTCCAGCGCCTTACCGATTGGTAAGGGCATCGACGGCCGAATTGACCTTCAGTGCTCTGGCGACTGAAGCCCAGGTTCGTTTTGGAATGCCGCGCCCCTAGAAAGCTTTCCAATTTGTATGCTGTCCGCGATATCCCGGCAAACCGTGACGTCTATATCTCCTGCGTCACGGTAACAGTGACATTACATGGAGGAACTATCATGCTCTCAAAAATTCTCAGCGGTGCTGTGCTTGCCGGTGTGCTTCTCAGCGCTGCAGCACCGGTCACATTCGCTGCAGACACGCCCAAGACCAAGGAAGAGTGCGCCAAGCACAAGGATATGAGCTGGGACGCGGCTGCTGGTAAGTGCGTCAAGAAGTGATCGAACCGGTCACCAGCAATAAAGGCGGCGTGTGTGTGTGCACATGCCGCGTTTATTTGTAAAATAGATGGAGAAAACTCTTTGGGCTGTGAATGTCAGACGGAGTTCGAAGCCAGCACATGATTTCGAGATGACCGATTCGGTCGTGGCAAACCTACCGCGGCGCAAGGATAGAGGGATCAAAGCGAAGTAGCAGACACACCGGATAGATTGCCTGACTTCAAATGGTCGTAAATCCCAGCAACGTCTGCTTCCGGCAACGCGACAGCCGCGAACTCGGCTCCGGCGAGGAACGTCGCTCGTTCGGGCGCGGCATCTGTCGGCGGCGACGATGACCAACATTCGTCAGAACCTGTCCTTCACCTTCATCTATAATGCTGCGGTTGCACCGGTCGCCGCCGGGCTTCTCTATTCGATCTTCGGCGTTCTCTTGTCGCCGATCATTGCGGCTGCGGCGATGGTGCTGTCGGCCGTCTCTGTGGTCGGCAACGCGCTAAGGTTCAATCGCGTAGCGCTGCAATAGGGCGAATGCCCCGTTTGCCCTGGAACAAAGCATCATTGAGGATGATCAGCGCTCGGTGGGAGCGGTCCACATGCTCGGGATGCCGTGCAGGAGCGGGCGTCCAGAAGATTTACTGGCAATGGGCAGGGAGGACCTGCCTCAACTCACAGGAGTACACCCATGACTAAAGCATCTTTGGCATCGCTGTTGGCAGCCGGCCTCGTCTTTGCGGCCGCGCCGGCTCTGGCCCAAGAGCAAGGACACGAGGGTCACCACCCGGCGGGCGGATCGGACAGCGCGAAACCGCAATCTGAAGTCCCGGCTGCAAAAAAACCCGACGAGGGCAAAATGCAGGGTGGGATGATGGGCAAAGGCGGAATGATGGGGGGCGATTGTAAGATGATGGAAGGGATGCACGCCCAGATGGGCGGCATGATGCCGAAGGGCGACACCGGGCCGTCGAGCCAAGCCTACAACGGCATCATGATGAAGATGCACAACGACATGGCCATCACCTACTCCGGCAATGCCGATATCGATTTCGTGAAAGGCATGATCCCGCACCATCAGGCAGCCATCGACATGGCCAAGACCGTCATTGCGTTCGGCAAGGACGCCGAAGTGAAGAAGCTCGCCGAAGACGTGATCAAGGCGCAAGAAGCAGAGATCGCGCAGATGAAGACGTGGCTTCAAAAGAACGACGCGCAGTAGCCTCCAGAGGACATGATCCCATGCGAGTGCATCGTGAACAACGAGTCACGAAGGGATTTCGGTCGCACCGATAAACCGCGCATATGTCTTCCGCCCGTCCTTGCCGAACAGAATAACCTCGTAGTTCGCTGGTGCTCCGCCTTCCATCCCTGGAGCACCAGCAGGCATGCCCGGGACGGCCAGACCAATCGCCGCCGGCTTTTCGCGAAGGAGCCGTAAAATGGCCTCCGCCGGCACATGCCCTTCCAGAACATAGCCGGCCGCCAAGGCCGTATGGCAGGACTTCAGATCGTAAGGCACACCGAGCTTCACTTTGAGGGCCGCGAGTTCCGGCGTGGCGACGACCGCGACCGGAAAGCCTGCCGCCGAGAGATAATCGGCCCGTTTCTGGCAGCAACGGCAATTTGGGTCCTTGTTGACCAAGACTTTTGGCAACAGCGCATCAGCCTGGCCCGCTGAAACACAAGAAGTCGACCCTGAGCGCAAACTCAGCCATGTATGGCCGGGCAAATCGATACTGATTTAGCATCCCATCATCTGCACGACGTCGTGGCTAAGCTCGTTGCAGACCAGACCAGCAAAGAGCCACCAGAACCAATGTCATGACAGCTGCTGCCATCCATCCAGCGAGCCTCAGGACTCGCGGGATTGTGAAGCGCTTCATGAGAGCGGTACTCGAGACCAAAAGCATCATCGCTATAATCATCGGCACTGCAATGATGCCATTGATTACCGCGCTCCAAAACAACATCTTGATCGGATCCAGTGGTGTGAAGTCGATGAGCACCCCAATAATCGTCGCGAGAACGATGACAGCGTAGAAGCCTTTAGCTTCCGATGGCTTTGCCTCAAGTGTCGCACTCCATCCGAACGCTTCTGCCAGCGCATAGGCAGCCGAGCCGGCGAGCACTGGCACGGCGAGGAGGCCCGTTCCGACGATCCCCAGGCTAAAGAGCAAGAAAGTGAGGTTGCCGGCGAGCGGCCGCAAGGCCTCCGCAGCCTGCGCAGACGTTTCAATGTCCTTTATTCCGTGTGCATTTAGAGTAACAGCCGTCGTCAAGATGATGAAGAACGCGACGGTGTTTGAAAACGCCATGCCGAGCGTGGTGTCGATGGCAATGCGATCGATCTCATGAGCACCGCCCCGCTTGAGATCCCTAAGGGGGCGGCGGCGATGCAGGTCCATTTCTTCGACTTCCTGGGATGCCTGCCAGAAGAACAGGTACGGGCTGATCGTTGTCCCGAACACAGCCACGACGACGAGAAGATAATCCGCGTCAAATGACAGAGTCGGAAAGACTGTCGCGCGCAAAGCCGCACCCCATTGCACATTGACCGTGAAAACCGTTGCCACATAGGCGAGGAGTACAAGTGTTAGCCATTTCAGGATCGGGGCATAGGTCTTGTACGGGATGAAAACCTGGAGCACGATGCAAACCACGCCGAACATCAGCGCGTGACCGTGCTCACCGCCACCCACGACCAGTTGAAGTGCTTCGCCCATTGCAGCGATATCAGCTGCAATATTTATAATGTTGGCCACGAGCAGGAGCGACACAAGTCCGAGGAGAACGGGCTGCGGCATGGTATTCTTGATGTTGGCTGCAATGCCATGACCGGTAACTCGGCCGATTCGCGCGCTAATCAACTGCACCGCGACCATGAACGGCCAAGTCAGAACGACCGCCCACAGTAGTCCGAACCCAAATTGGGCGCCGGCTTGCGAATAAGTAGCGATGCCCGACGGATCGTCATCTGCCGCCCCTGTAATCAACCCAGGCCCCAGGAACCGAAGCGGCCGAAACGCCTTTTTACCACGCGGCGTCATTTGTTCTGCCCTAATTGCAATGCCAGGAATGCATATTGAACTTGGCAGACCGTGCCCGGTTGAATGTCTGTTTCTTCATAAAGTTGGGTTGCCCCGCACAAGGCATTGGAGACGGCGTGACGGTTAACGGAACCCCACAAAGACATGGAAGTCGCTGGTACCATCCGTACCGTGTCGGGCGGTCCATCGCCGATCAGCCGCGGATTTACATGGGAGCGACGGCGTGGCTTGCCGCGTATCTGCTGCTTCCCACGTCATTTGCGTCTGCCCAGAGGGATGCCACAGCATGGTGCTTCGGAGGTTTGGTCTATCTCGCCTTCGCGTTCTGGAGCATGAAGCAATACACGGTGGATCTCATCGAGGCGCGTGCAGCGCGGCAGGACCAAAGTGGTATCGTGATCTTCGGTCTCATTCTTCTCGCAATCCTCTTGAGCTTCGTCGCGATTGCGGGTCTTCTACACGACGCAAAATCGGCGGCTGACACCGCAAGATCTCTCAATGTGATCATCGCGGCATCGACGATCTTCATTTCCTGGTCCATGATGCAGGTTGTATTCGCGTTCCACTATGCTCATGAGTTTTATTCTCCGCACGACGAACCTCCGGCTGTTCGCACGGGCCTGGAATTTCCAAAAGATACAAAGCCTGATTATTGGGACTTCCTGTATTTCGCGACGTCGATCGGTTCTGCTTCGCAGACGTCAGACGTCGCGATTACCTCAAAACGCATGCGTCGCCTGGTAACGCTGCATGCGATTATCTCCTTCTTTTTTAATGCGGTGGTGCTCGCTCTGACGATCAATCTCGCCGCCAGTTTGATTTAACGGCGAGACGTGACCAGTCGACAGTCATGCCTGAGCGCTGATGAGCTTTAAACTCATGACCGCCGTCGTCCACTTTGGACCTGTGGCTCCGGCCAACGGATCAAGCTCAAGACGCACGCTCTCGTCGTCCTGGCCCATCAAGGTCCGCACGCGACCGTCCGAAGGATCACCGCCGCCGGAGAAAGTCTGACCGATACTGGTGAGGCCAAGAGGCGAATTCTGCATAGATCGGACAATCCAGTGGGTCGGCTGATCGACGGCGGCGTCGGAAAGCTCCGTCTTTAATGATCCCTTATAGATTGCCTCGGCGTCTCCGTTCGACGGCACGTAGATGCAGATGACGGCGCCGCCATTCAGCTGATCGCGACCAACGGCCGACTTGCACGAGAGGTCCCCGACTGGAGCGTCGAGGTGGAATTTCGTTGAGCTGCTGTATGGCTCAGATCCCGCGAGCCCAAGAAGTGCGAGCAACATGAGCAAAGTCGATCGCATGGCCTGCCTTCACCCGCTAACCGTGCGTCGGCCCAGCCGACTGCGTTCGAGGCGCTGTAATCAATTGGTTCTGTTCGTCGACGAGCGGAACATCGTAGTCGAGCAGTATCTTGTCGATTTCGGCCTGATGCCTCGCGAGAATTTCGTTGAGTTGCCGCTTCCATGCGGAATCGGTCGGACGGACCCCGATACTGATCCGGTATTCGATCTTGGCGTTGCCCTCGTGCTCTTCGAGGATTGGAATAACGTCAAGTCGGTCATGAAGTCCGCGCGTCTCGTAGCCTGCATAGGGCCCCCAAAGGACGCCGACATCGATTTCTCCGGATAGGACATCATTGACGATATCCCTCTCAGGATCGTTGTAACGTCTGTCCACGGCCATGAGATAGGATTTTGCGTTGGCCAACAATCCATTGGCGGCGATGAAGTTTCCGATCGGTCCGCCCTGGTTGCTCAAACTTTTGTTCTTCAAGCGTGGATCGGAGAGTGAGCGCACTCCGTCGAGGCCGGCGTCTTTGCGGAAAATCAGAGCATAGGTGGATCGGTAGTACGGGTTCGTGTTCATGGTCATAGAGTCTTCTTAAATCGTTCCCATCACCATGTCGCAGCGCTTCGCCATGAGGGTATTCCTAATCAGACCGTACCCGCCCGGATACCAAGTGTAAGACGACGGAACATGTAGATCGCCTGCGATCAGGTTAGCGATTTTGTTATCGAAGCCCTCGCCCTGCTCGTTGGAATAAGGCATGTTTCTGGAGATGGCGCAAACGCGAAGCACCTCCCGGTTGACGAGGTCCGCGTAATTGCCAGACGCCGCAAGGCCAGCCGCTGGCAGCATCGGCGTGAGCCCAACGCACACAATGATGTCAAAGGCACGCATCTACATCTCCCGATGTGAAACGCCAGGCTTCGCCACATGCGCGTCTGCGCTCACCTCTTGTGAATACTAGCGTCTTGAATATTTCCGCCACTTTGCTCGTTTCATACAAATCGGAAAGCTGCGACCAGAAGGCCTTCAGTCCAGCGTGACGGCCACAGTTCAGCTAATGCTTCACCGTTGCACCGATGGACCCAACCGCCGGGGCCCATGTTGAACCCGCAGGGCTCAGCCACTTTTCACCCAGACTGAGAAGGATCGGAGCTGCGATAAAGATCGACGAGCTTGTGGCAAGCACCAGGCCGAACAGAAGTGTTAGCGCGAATTCCCTCAGCGCCGGACCGCCGAACACCGCCAGCGGCGCAATCGCCAGGAACAGAGCCAGTGTTTCATTGATGCTTCGGTCGATTATTTGCCGAAGCGGAACTCGCCGGTTTCGCCCTGAGAACCGCGCATTAACTGGAACCTCTTGGCCGAATTAGAGCCTTGCCCGGCAACTATCGCAAAACGCCGACGTTGAGTGCTCCCCGTCCGCTGATCCAACGACCCGAGCGTCGCAAAAGTTGCAGCGAAAAAAAAGTGATGACCCAATGCAGATCTGCGAATAGGCCACACACTCGAGCACACCTTACGAAACTGTATTCAGCCGCCAATGTCGTGGCGAGGCCAATGCTTTAAGTTTCGTGTGCTGCATCAATTATGGAGCACCCCAATGCTACATCGTCCTTCCCGCTATATCTTAGGCTTGGCCATCACGACCGCACTCGTGTCACCCGTTCACGCCTCATGCACGAGCCAGTCCGCAGACAAGAAGCTCACTGGTGCAGCTCGCACGAGCTTCCTCACCAAGTGTGAGCACGACGCGGCAGCCTCCTGCGCAAACGCCGCTCAGGACAAGAAGCTATCTGGTGCGGCACGTGCGAGTTTCGAAAAGAAGTGCACCAACGATGCGGTTGGTACTTCCCCGGCGAAATAGAAAAGCGACTTCGAGTTGAAAATTCCGGCCCATTTTCAGGCTTCGCCGTCACTCCACTTCGGCGCAAAGTTTGCGCCGTAATGATCAATGGACACGAGATTTGACCTATTTACATTCGACCAAGCCGCGACAGCGCTCCTCCACGACTGCGCAGGCCGAGTCAGCGTTCGATAATAGCAGTCCCGCAAACGAAAACTTAGACATCCCGATCGAGTCCTCGTGGCTCGAGCGTCATGTGCCCAGCCCGTCGATGGGGCACGCGGGCGCTGTGATCGCCGCCATCGTCTTCCTTATCGTCGGATACGCCGTCTACAAGGAACTCGAGACCGTGACTTGGTCTCAGGTGCGCGCAGCGATCGAAACGATCGGCTGGATGGATATTGGTATCGCTGCACTGGCGACGACGGTCTCCTACATTGCACTTATCGGTTATGACCTTCTGGCGCCACGCCAGGTGGGACCTGGATCGGCATCCTCTGCTCACTCACGTTCTGGATGGGCTTGGCCGCGGTCGCAGCTTTGGCCGTTATCGCAGATCCGCAAGCTGTACACGACCTCGCCGGTTTGAATACATGGGCGTTCCGCGGCTTGGGCCTCACGATCGTGCTCCTGCTTACAGGCTGGATCACTTGGTCGTCCGTTCATCCAATGGCGGTTCGGGTGCAAGGCTGGTCACTTCCGCTCCCTGGGACAGTCGCCGCACTAGGATCACTCGCCATCGGCGCCGTCGACATGGTCGCGGCAGCACTCGCACTCTGGATCCTGCTGCCGGCAGGCAGTGACGTTTCACTGGCACAGTTTTTGGTCATCTTCGCCGTGGCCACTGCGATCGGGGTTGTCAGTCACGTGCCCGGAGGACTGGGCGTCTTCGACGGTCTGATCATCCTCGCACTCCCTAATGTTCCGGAGCCGGCCTTGATCGCTTCGCTCGTCCTTTTCCGTCGCATCTGTTACGTCTTGCCGCTCGTTCTCTCCGCAGTTCTGTTGTCATTTTATGAAGCCAATAGCAGATGAAGCAATAGCCAGTCGGCCGCTCTACGCCGAAACGTCGTCGAGATCGCAGCAGTGGCGACACCGTTACTGCCGGCGGTCACCGCAACGGCCGTATTTCTCGGAGGTCTCCTCCTGCTTATTTCAGGCGCCCTACCCGCGGAACCGGATCGGCTGTCCACTTTGCGAGCAGTGCTCCCACTTCCATTTGTTGAAGCCTCCCACTTTTTTGCCAGCATGATCGGGAGCCTTCTTCTCATCGTCGCACACGGACTCCTGGGTCGCTTGAGAACCGCATGGTTTGCCGCGATAGTCCTTCTCCTGGCGGGGGCTACATTCTCCATCGCGAAGGGCGTCGACTACGAAGAGGCTATCATTTGCTTGTCGGTCGTCATGCTTCTGCTGATTGGTCGGGGCCACTTCTATCGCAGGGGTGGAATACTTTCCGGCCACACATCCAATTTAGAAATCCTGGCGATTATAACAGCCGTCGGCATCTCGTTGTGGCTCGGCTTCGTCGTCTATCGAGACGTCGATTACACAAAATCTCTATGGTGGGAGTTTGCCTACCATGGCGACGCACCGCAATTCCTGCGCGCTAGCCTCGGCGTTGCCGTCTCGCTCTTGGCCGTCACGGTCTATCATCTTGTCCATCGCGCCCCTGCCATCCGGTACTTGGCGAGTGTAGCGGAGCGGGAGCGCCAAGGTGCTCGTCGCGACGGCAAATCGCGCGGATGCACATCTGGCCCTTCTGCGCGACAAGCTCTTTCTCTTTTCCGATCCTGGCTTCGTAGAGTACGGCGTCCAGGGATCAAGTTGGATCGCAATGGGCGATCCAGTCACGAACTCTACGGACGAAAAGGTCGACCTCGTCTGGCGGTTTAAGGAGCTCGTCGATGATCATCGGGGAAAGCCGGTATTCCATCAGATTGCCTCCAACTCCCTGCCCATCTACCTCGACGCCGGATTCTCACTCGTTAAACTTGGTGAAGAAGCTTGGGTCGACCTGACGAAATTCACCCTTGAGGGCGCCGAGGGCCGCAAGCTACGCCAGACATTCGCGAGAGCTCAGAGATCGGGAGCCGGCGTCGAGATTATCCCACGTAAAAGACTGCTTCCGATAATTGCCGAGTTGCGCGACATGTCGGACGAGTGGCTAGCGACGCGCGGCGGTGCTGAGAAGGGCTTTTCCCTCGGCTATTGGTCGGAAGACTACTTGATGCAGAATGATGTCGCCGTCGTCAGGCACGCCGGGCGCATCGTCGCCTTCGCCAATATCTGGACCACTCCAGATAAAAACGAGTTCACCGTCGATCTCATGCGGCATCGACCCGATGCACCGCACGGCATGATGGATCTTCTTTTCATCAGCTTGATGCAATCGGCCAAGTCACAAAGCTACCGCTGGTTCACCCTCGGCCTGGCACCGCTCGCAGGACTGCCGCAGCACCGCCTTGCATCCAGATGGGCTCGGGCCGGCATACTGTTCTCGCGCCACGCCGACAGCTTCTACAATTTCGAGGGACTACGCACGTTCAAGAACAAATTCAACCCGGAATGGCGCTCGAAATATCTCGCGTATCCAGGCGGGCTGTCACTCGCACAAGTTCTCATCGACGTCGTAGCCTTGATTGGCGAGAGCCCCAAGCGCGCCGCAAAAAGGAGCGCTTTGTGAAAAGCTGTTCGCGGATAGGACTCATTTGGCTCGCCGTCGTCTGCGCCGTAGGACCTGCAAGCGCTGAGACCAGCCATGCTGTGGCTTCTGGCCCGCGCGAACTTCGCAATCTCAGACGCGATGAACATGGTGCGCCCCCTAGCTCATGGCCGCCATCAATCTCGACCAAATGCGACTTTGACAGATGCGTGCTCCTACAGCTGGAGTAGCCGCTCCCCGACCAAAAATGCACATCACGCGATCGGCACGAAGTGTTCCGCCAGCGCCGTCACGGGATGCTCGCTCGGATCGTAACGATCTGTCGGATCGACAATCGTTGAGCCCGTGTGTGTTGGAGAAATCAGCGCGATCGCGATCACCCGATCTCGAATTGACCTTGAAGCTCGCTTTTCCGGTCGCCGTATCGAGACCGAGATCTCCGTGCCGGAGGACCACAGACGCCAATCCCGCGGAACGCTGGATCAGCTCGTTCAGACGAGCCACTTCCGGAACGTGAACCGGCTTCGTGACATAGTCCTCGGCGCCCGCGTTGAGCCCGTCGACTTTCTCCGACCAAGTGCCTCGAGCCTTGAGAACGAGAACCGGAAAATCGCGATTCTCTTTTCGCCAGCGTTTCAGAACATCGACACCCTGCATCTGCGGCAAACCGCCGGTGGCGGAATTCGGAAGGACTAAGTCCGTCCGATTGGGTGGCCAATGCGGACGTGCGTGCGCGCCAAGATACGCAGTCAGAGCTAAGTTGCACCTCAGCCCGTCGTCGCATGCTCATAGATATCTTCCTCCTGCGCGTTATGAATTCGCACGAGAGACTCGATGGACTCTATGACGCGCTGCGCATCTCTAATGAGATATCGATCAGCGTCCTCGGCCTTAAGGCCTTCCGATACCCGCGTCAGCAACCGTGCGAGGTGGAGGATCTCACGATGCGCCCGGCTCATCGCGGCTAGGCCATGCCCGTCATGCAGAAACTTTGCGAGACGCGGATAGATGCGACCTTCGTCGTCGCGCTCGTGCTCAACAACTTTCGACGTTACGACGCCAGCAGCTTCGCGAATGAGACCTGCTGCGATCTCCGGGGGGACGTCATCGAGCGCATCGGCAATTTCACGAAGACGGTCAAGCGAAGCCTCGAGAAGCATATGCTCTTGCTGCAATGCCCGGGCTGCTGCGGGTTGCATGGTTTCACGCCCGAGCCGCCATTCCGGCGTCAGTGCGCGCAAAGCATTCAGAATGACGCCCACGTCGATTGCTTCTTGGGTCAAGGCACCAGCGACCGGCGTCAGATAGCCGAACGCGGCCGCGATCATTGCGATGCCAGAAAGTCCAATTCCGATCGTGATGCTCTAAATCGCGATGCCGCGGGCACGCCGGGCAATGATAACGGCCTGGGAGACCCGATCGAGGCGATCAACGAGAATAACCACGTCGGCCGCTTCTGACGATGCGCTTGCTCCGCGGGCACCCATTGCGATCCCCACATCCGCCGCTGCGAGGGCCGGGGCATCGTTGATCCCATCGCCCACCATGAGCGTCGGATGCAAACGCTGCTCGAACGCAACTGCCTCCACCTTGTCTGACGGCTCTCGGTCGGCCAACACGGCATCCAGATCGAGTGCAGCGCCAATGGTTTCGGCCGACTCCGCCCGATCGCCAGTGACCATGACGATCCGGCGTACGCCCGCGGTGCGGAGGGATTGAACCGCCCGAGGTGTTTCACGACGCAGCTCATCGCCGAGGAGAATGGCTCCGATTACGCGCCCTTCGACCGAGACGAAGACGCTGAGGGCGGACCGCCACGATGCGCGGCGGAGTGCTCGTACTGCCCACGCATCAAGGCTTCCAGGTCCACATACGAGTTGACGCGAACCAGCCTTGATCATTTTGCCCGAGATCCTTCCCTCAAGGCCGGACCCCATAGTCTCACGCACCGTGTCGGGCACATCGAGGGTCAGCCCCCGGGAAATCGCCGCAGTAACGATGGCCGCGGCGACAACATGTTGCGAGGCCTGTTCCAGCGACGCGGCAAGCCGAAGCACGTCATCCGGATTTTCACCAGGTGCCGTCTCAACAGCGACGAGACGAGCTCCCCCAACGGTGAGTGTGCCGGTCTTATCGAACATGACGGTATGCGTTCTGGCCAGCGCTTCGAGTGGTCCACCACCTTTGATGAGGATGCCAAGCCGAGCCGCGTGAGAAACTCCGGCAATGAATGCCACGGGTGCTGCGAGGATCAACGGGCATGGAGTTGAGGCGACGAGAACGGCAAGGCCTCGTATTGGATCGCCTGAAAACAGCCAGGCCGCCCCCGCGATGGCCAACGTGACAGGCAATAGGATGAGAGCGTAACGGTCGGCGAGGCGAATGAATGGCGCCTTCGCCGTCTGCGCGGCAGTGACGAGCCGGACGATGCCCGCGTAAGTGCTTTCGCCGGCGCTTGCGCTAGCCCTCAGCTCAAATGTTGCTCCAGCGTTGATGGTGCCACTACGGGCCAGTTCTCCCATCTTACGGGTGACGGGGATTGGCTCACCGGTCAAGGCGGCTTCGTCGAGCGTGGCGTTCGTGGCCAATATGACGCCATCGACGGGGACGACCTCACCGGCGCGAACAAGAATTGTGTCACTAATTGAAACGAGCTCAATCGCGACATCTTCAATCGCGCTGTTGCTACGCCTGTGAGCAAGCCTCGGCGCCCGATCGACAAGGGATTTCAAATCTCGCTCCGCGCGAGCAACAGCGAAGTCCTCAAGAAGATTGCCGCCCGCATACATGACCGCGACGACAGCGCCAGCCAAAGGCTCGCCTAGAAGAATTGCAGCTGACATCGAGATGAATGCAACGGCATCGACGCCAAGTCGGCCCGCAAGAAGATCGCGCACTATTGATATGGCAAGACCAATAATCACCGGGACAGTGGCAGTTGCCCAAAGGCGATCGGCCCAAACCCCGTACCCATAAATCCAGACAACAATGCCTAGAGCCAGGCCCGTGGCTGCAATCGCAAATAGTGCTCTCCTGACGAAGCGATCTGTCATCACGTGGTTCATTCAACCGCTTTATCAGCTAGTCCGTTTGAAGCTCGAGTTGTTGGCGACGAACAACATATACTTCGCTAGGGGCCGCTTGAACAAAAAGAGATAGGTCACGTGCATGCCCACGAAGAACAGCATCAAGTTGGCAAAGAACTCATGCGCTTCGCTCAGCAGGCCCTCCTCGTCGCGGCCATGTTTGCCCAGCCCGTTGTCGTCAGCATAGGCCCCAGCAACCAAGTCCGCGTTAGCCAAGCCAATTGCATCTCCTTGGTCGAGCGCTATGCCGGTACCGGTCGCTGCAAGCAAACTGAGGGCAATACCTAGAAGAAGACTCTTGCTGATCGCCGGGTGAGTAAACGCATTGTCTAAGTTCAATCCATCGAACGAGGGATAGAACCGCATGAGCCCCACCTGTCGTTCTCCGCTTAGGGCCCAGAGCAACCGAAACATGATGACCGCAGCAACACCGTAGCCAAGCCACGCGTGCACAAGCCCCAGTTCGCCTGTCAGATACGCAAGGACAGACAGGGTTGCGAGAATGGCATGATAGATACGAATTCGGTTCATCATCGTCAGTCTGAAGCCTCTAAGTCCGCTTTGTTGAAACAGCCGCCATTGACTGGCAAACCGATTTTGCGACGGCCCGAATTTCATCATCCAAGTCGAAGCGGATTTGAGCAATCAACTAGGTCACAGGTCAGACGAGAAGACCGATTGACATGATTGCTTCATCAAGCCTTCGGGCTTCGATCGCTAGTCCTCTTCGAGGAACTCACCTTTGTCGGCAGTGCGGTGGCAAGCGATGCAGTTGGCTTTGGACTTGATCTTCGGGTCACTGAAGCAACTCGCCGCGATTTCGTCGTGCTCCCGCTTCCAGTAGGGTGTGTCTGTGATCCGAAGCGGAACGGAGTCGGCGCTAAGTCCCTTGGTGAAACGGGCTCCCCCCTTTGTGGCTGGGGCATCGGCTGCATGTGCCGCGAGATAGGTCGCTATATCGTCCTGCAATGCTTGGTCGAGGCTGGCATTCTCGCCGAAGTGATTGGCAAGGTCGCCCATCAGCTTGGTCCATGATCGGCTGGGCAGCATCTGCGGCGGAAAAGCGATATGGCATCCGCCGCATTCCTTGAGCGTCGCAACATGGTCTATGGGGGGAACCTTCACCCCTTCGTCGGCACGGAGCCCCGATGGCCCCAAGGTAAAGACTATCGTCGTAAGCAAGACGAGGCGCTTCATGGCTTCCTCCTATTTCCCGGAAAGATACGTGATGAAATCGCCCTTCTCGACGGCAGTGCACTCGCGCCCGAGCACGCTGTTGCAGTTGCGGCCAAACCATTTGTTGACTTCGTCGCCCTTGGTGAAGCGGCTGGGGTTCTTCGACACAGCCATGGGCTCAATGCGCTTACCAGCCCGCGTTTCTCCAGCAGCTGTCGGATCCTGAGAATGGCACGAGGTGCATGACGGGGTGTCGGGCTTTCCGCCCGTGTGCTTGGCGGCAAAGAAGGCCTGCCCACGCATTGCCGAAAACCCGCCAAAAGCTGGATCAGCCTTCTTCGCCTCTTCGGCGAGGGTGGCAAGAATGGCGTCCCGGGCAGGATCGGCTGCAGCAGGCAAAACCATGGTTACATTGCTTAAACTCAATAGAATTATGAGTGCGATTTTGTGTGACTTGTTCATCTCTGCACCTCTCGAACTACTTAATATCGGATCTGGTTCGACCTGCGGTTCCTGTTCGATCGCGTGCACCCTACTCCGTGTCAGCTGACGGTTGACTGACGTTTGGATGTGGTTCAGGGACCTGAAACCTTTGGCACCTCAATCTTCTGATCATCGAAGCGGCCGGTGTCAGCGTCCTTATGGCAGGCGGTGCAGTTGCTCGATGATTTGACGGCTGCTGACTGAAAGAGTTTAGGATCGATCTGGCGGTGCTTTGCCACCCAGTAGGATGTCTTCGTTATCTGCATAGGATCCGAAGCTGAAACCAACCTGAACCTGTTTGCCGCTTCAGTGTCCCAAGATTCCGCGGAATAGGCGGATAAGTAACGCGCAATCTCGTCTTTCTTATCTGCAGGCAAGCTCGCATCTTCGCCGAAATGTTCGTCCAACTTGGCAAGCAGTTGCTCCCATGACGTCTTCGGCAAGAGGCTGGGGTGGAACGACCAATGACACGCGCCGCACTCGGCTCGATACGTAGCGTTATCTGCCATTGGCGGAATGCCTAGTGGAGGCAACTTGGAGAGCGCATACAGTGCGCCGCCCGTTGCTATCGCCAACACCAAAATCGCGGACGCCGCCGCAAGCGGGCGTGCTCGCCTCGGAGTTGGGATGTCATAACCCGATGGCAGCGGCATCCGGCCATCGATCATGCCGCGCACGAGGTTCACGCCCTGCAGCCAGCTCTCGACAATCACACCCGCCATGTGAATTCCGATCATAAACAGCACGAGCAGAGCCAAAGCCTCGTGCACGTCCTTGGCTCCGTGACCGAGCGCGTAGGTCGTAACTGCCGCTAGAGGGCCCTGCTTCTCTTCGCCCCCTTCGATCATGAGGCCGGTGACGACTAGGACAATGAAAACGGTCAAGAAGCCGAAGATCATGAAGACGCCGGCTGGGTTGTGTCCGAAGTAGTGGGGCGGACGCAGCATGGCGAGACCACGAACATAGTTCCAGAAGCCTCGGGTGGCGCTGGCCATGTTACTCAGTCGTGCATACTCAGTTCCGAAAACGCCCCAAACAATTCGAAACACCAGCAGGAGAACGATCGCGTATCCCGCGATCAGATGAAGTCCCAGCCACCACTCCGGTGACAAGAACCCAGTCAGAAGCGCCACCGATACTGCCAGAACGAGGAGCCAGTGGAACAGTCGCGTGGGAAGATCCCAGACGCGAACCAACTCGGGCGAAGTATGCGCATCGGATCCGGGCAGATTGACCAACTCAGAAAACTCCACGTCGGCGCTATCTACAATCAGCCGTAGAACCAAACTAAGACGCGGCAAACCTATGGGCTTTGACCGAGATCACGTCCATATGGGCGGGTGCCGGATCGCTCGCGAAGGCCTTCAACCAATATCCGCAATGGCAATGGGCTGCCGCGATGTGACGCCTCAAATTCGTTTAGAGCTACAATGGGAGTGGCAAGTTCCATTGACCAAAAATGTCGATACGAGCCTCAAGTCACCACGGTGATCTTGATCATGGAATGCGGGAATGACTGCCTAGGTCACGTGTATCTCGAACGCGCCCTTGGAGTTCTTGCGAAATTCGATGGTGTCTATGACAGTGCCTTCAGGATGTGCGCTATCGCGGGTTAGGTATTGCACGCGAATGGTGTGAACGCCGGCAGCCGTCGCATCCTCATTCATGGCCTTGGAAGCGACGACAGCTATTGCAGTCGCCTCGTTGTTACGCCCTGCGTGGCTCAAGTCGTTCTGATTGCTATTGACCCGCAACACAGTCAGAACTGCGTCCGTCCTAATAATCTCGACGGTCTTGTCTTGCGCGCCGATCGACTTGATGACTGCTGACTGCATTCCATCGAGAACTGCACTTCGAGGCGGCGGAGCAGTTTGGGCAATCGCTGTTCCGACCACGACGAGCGAGATTAAGGCCAGCAAGCATGCGGCCGTCGCTTTTCTAAACATGGTATGTTCAGTCCTTCTGAAAATTATAGGCAAGGCTGCCAGACCCATGCCCAACCATCATGTTGCTTGCGCGACCATGATATTTGAGCGCTGAGGGTATCTGCCGCTTTCTAAAATGGACAGCACCGGAATCTACTCACAAGGTTGCCGACAGCCGATCAGTCACTTCAAACCGGAGGACCTTGATAGGCTTGCTCCAGGATTCCGGAGCTAATGCAGGTTAGTCTTGGTCCGCTGTACGCTCATAAACACGTTCCTGGCTGCGAGGGTGGAATTCAGTGCTGAGCCTCGATCATCCATACGCCTCCTGGGCTGTCGCACTGGGGATCGGGTTACTCATCGGGGTCGACCGTGAGCGTCGCAAGGGCGAAGGGGTGGGGCGTGCGGCGGCCGGCCTGCGAACATTCGCCATTACGTCGTTGCTGGGAGCGGCATCGATGGAAATCGGCGGCCCGGTGCTGCTCAGTGTCACAACGGCCGGTGTGCTTACGCTGGCCGCGCTCGCCTATTACCGGACCCATAGCGAAGATCCCGGGCTAACGACCGTGACTGGCGGGACGTCACAACGGTAGAGGTTGACCCTGAGCAGCCCTGAGCAGTGCAGAAAGCGTGTTGCGACGTCGAGCGCGCGCAGCCCAGCAGGCAGAAGAGACGCGCAGGCTAGTTGCTCCTGGCTCAAAGGTGACATCCAGGACTGATGCAGATGGAGGAAGAGCAATCCCGCGACGGCGGAAATTTTCAGCCCGAGCGGCGCGGCGCCACGTTCAGAGGACATCGAACGCCCCCATACGCTTACCCATCAGAGATAGACGCCCATGATCACTATGGGCACGAGTTCGGCAAATTGATTAGGTACCCTCCACCCGCGATGAAGCACATGCGTTCGGTTCTGCTTAGCGCTCATTCCACTGCTCGGCGCCGCTGGTGGTCCTTCATGCTGCAGCGCATCAACTATTGAATTTCCATAAAACTAGGGATCTATGGCGCGTACGCCTGACCCTTACTTCCGCCGCTGGCCCATCACGTCTCGAGTGCAATGTCCGCTATGAGACGTGGTCGGGCCGTTGATAGGCGACGCTGATCTGGCATAGACAGGCGTCAATGCGCTGCTACCACCCGCTACCCGGAGCGGAGGCTATCGCTAACAAGCCCGATCAATCTCAAGAGCGTTTAGCCGGAACGATCATCTTCCCACATCCGGCAGTGCCGAAGGTGTCCTTCACCAACAGTGAACTCCGAGATGTCATCTCCTACATCATGTCGCTCAGAGATCAAAAGCCAGCCAGCAAATAGACTGTTTGAAGTCGGCGGTGAAAAAGGGGCGTGAGCCCTGAAAAGGGAACCTGCAAAAGGAGAACCCTCGGCCAGGGGGAGACCGAGGGTTCAATCATCATGCTCCTCGAATACCATGGTCCACGAGATGGTCATGACGTTGTCCCTACCCCCGTCGGTTGTCGTGACGAGAACGACGGGGCCTCGCCCGATCAGAGTGAAAGCCTTGCTCAACTTCAGATGACGCTCTGCCGTGATTAGCCCTCAAGCGCACGACAAGTCGGAACTTCTCACTATCCACTCGTTGCGATTGCAACAACACCGGAAGGTTGGATAATGGAGAATCCTGGGATTTGGCTTGTTCCTCTGGCTGCTCGTCGCACCCATCGTCGCCCTGCTATTC
Organism: uncultured Alphaproteobacteria bacterium; assembly: GCA_963708775.1. Classification (GTDB taxonomy): domain Bacteria; phylum Pseudomonadota; class Alphaproteobacteria; order Rhizobiales; family Hyphomicrobiaceae; genus JAGVSR01. The sequence continues at coordinate 375,181 of CAVPTI010000020.1, forward strand.
CTGTCAGTTCTTGGCAGGACTGAAGGGTCCACGAGCCGCGATCGGACTGACTATCGTCCAGACGTGAAGCGCACCAACGGGTATCGTTCTTATGTAAATCCGCAGCAGCCCTATCGCTAACTGCGGTCTCACAGCCAGCCCGGCACGGAACACCGTTGGGAGTTCGGACTTGTCTCGTGATTCAGTTAAGCGGGACATCTAAGGTTATGACAACAGAAGATAGGCAAACGGCTTTTTCGGTCCTGCTGGCAGCCGTGCTGTCGGTCGTGATCGTTGGTATCGGGCTTCTGTCCGCGTTGACTCTGACGGATCGTCCCCGACCTACCCTTGAAGATACGTTGAGTATTCGACCCGAGCCAACACCAACAGACCAGCGCCAGTCAGTCAGTACCCCTCCGCCGCCGGCTATGTAAGCGGTCCAACGGCACACTTGCGCTTGCACGTCGGTGTCATTGGTCGGGCTGTGGGGCCAGCCGTGAAGCTGGATCCAGCGATGGATGGGCACCCCTCGAGGCTCAAGTCGATCCTGTCGGCTCGGGAGATAGATCAAGACCAGGCTGCGCCGCCGATTGCACAGACGGATTTACCTCTGGTTCGGGAGGGGCCGGCTTGGTCGGCGGCAGCGCCAACGCCCAGCGTGTTTTGGTCTGGTCCTCGGTGTTCCTTTCAGCGCCGACCTCCGCGAGAAATGCCATGAAGCCAGCGATCGCAACCGCGGCCTGCACGGCCGGGGCCTTGATGGAGAACTCCATCATGCGCGCGTTGTCCGGGCGCCTCCAGAGTTCGGCGGTGATTTTCCAAGGGCATGCCGGATCGGTGAATTGCCATCGATGGGCGATCAACGGACCAAAGATGTACAGCCTGTCGAAGTCGACAGTGCGCTTTCCGATTGTCTCCAGGAAGCGCAGCTGGTCCTTGCCAAACAGACCACCGATGCTCTTCTTGCCAGCCACGACCCGCTTGATCAGCCCCTTGTCGACGGGCACCGTCAAGGACGCTGACCTGACAACAGCCTTTTCGCTCGCGTCGGCCTCCAACTTGAACCCTGCGAGTTTAGCCCACTCCTTGGCGACCTCACTCGGCGACACGGGTCGGAATTTGACGGTGCTGTCGTGCTGCCCGCCGACCGTGCGTCTGGCACGCACAATAACGCCGGATGCCAGAAGCTCCTGTTCAGGCGTGTCGAAGAAATAGATGTAGCGCTCCTCGTCGTTGTCGATCGTGAGACCATATCTGTCGAGCGCCAAATCGATCTGGCCATCGGCAACCGTGGCCTTGACCTCTATCGCATCTACACCGGCGACCTGACGGCCAACTTGCCCGCGCGTGGCGGCACCACGGTCTGGCGCCGGGGCCGGAGTATCAATTGTCGACGCCATGACCAATTCCTCATCACACTACACAGGCGATTGACGATAAGGCCACCCGTTCCACCCGTCCATGAAGCGTTTGCCGTTCAACAGCTGCCGTCGCAGTTTCAACAAGGCACATGGGAGCAACGCGAGCGCTCCACGGCTCACCTGATCACCCGTGGTGCTCTGGATCTGAGAGATGTGACGAGGGCCTGAGGAAACTAGTCAAAAGGACGAACCTGTGGCCCCTTATTGCGCAGCAGAATCGAATGGCGAGTTTATCGAGCCGAACTGGGAAAAGCTCGGCACGTCCGGCGCGCCTGTGCTTTTCTGGCGCGGAGCAAAAGGCGCCCGGTTAAGCCATGTTCGAGATGGTGAGTTGTTCGACCATAAATGGATCTATGTCTGCGACGCGAACAAGGTTAGCCATTTTTCGGAAGTGAATGCCCCTGAAAGTAATGTCGTGCAGCTGGGCGAAGAGAGATCCTATAGACCGGATTGAACTGTGATCCCCTCATTCAAGACGCCGCCAGCTGATAGGCGTGTATTGCCGATCTCTGCGGAAGGGCTCACGCGAATGGTTGTCTTATTCCCTTGGGTCGCCGAATGGGCAAGGGCATTATCGAAAACGACAGCGCCAACGGGCGGTTCCGTACTTATCTGGAGGCAGTGTGATGAGTGCACAGGTTCATCCATATGCCGGCACCGGGACACACATCGGCAGCTACTACGCTGCATCGGCCAATCCCGCGCCGAAGCGGCCTGAACTGACCGGAACGCAAAGCATCGATGTCTGCGTCGTCGGAGCGGGCTATACGGGTCTGTCGACGGCGCTCCATTTGGCGGAGAAAGGCCACAAGGTTGCGATCATCGAAGGCGCGCTCGTCGGGTGGGGTGCATCAGGTCGCAATGGCGGCCAGATCGTCAACGGGTTGAATGCCAGCCTCGGGACGATTGAGCGGCGTTTTGGCCCGCACACCGCCCATGCGGTCGGAAAGATGCTGCAAGAGGGCGGGCAGATCATCCGCGACCTCATCCAGCGCTATGACATCAAGTGCGACCTGAAAAAGGGCAACCTCTTCGCCGCCTACACGTCCAAGCAGATGCTCGAGCTCGAGGCCAAAAAGGAACTCTGGCGCAAGCACGGTATGGATGACCATGAGATGGTGGACAAGGCTGGTATGCACAAGCACGTGCAATCAGACGTCTACCTGGGTGGTATGATTGACCATTCAGGCGGCCATATGCATCCACTGAATTTGGCGCTCGGAGAAGCCGCCGCGTTCGAAGTCTATGGGCGGCGTCATCTACGAGCATTCTCCGGTCGTTTCCGTGTCACAGGGGGCAAGTCCGAGCGTGACGACCCCTAAGGGCGAAATGCGTTGCAAAACGCTTGTGCTGTGCGGCAACGCCTATCTGGGCCACGTCGTACCCGAATTGACCTGGCGCATTATGCCGTTCTCGACCCAGGTTATGGCGACCGAGCCGCTGGGCGATCGCGGCAAACAGCTGTTGCCAACAGATCTATGTGTTGAGGACCTCCGCTACATCCTCGACTACTACCGCCTATCGGCGGACAAGCGGCTGCTGTTCGGCGGCGGGACCGTTTACGGCGGTACTGATCCCGCAGACATCGAAGCTAAACTGCGCCGTAACATGGAGAAGGTGTTTCCGCAGCTTACGGGCATCAAGATTGACTACGCCTGGAGCGGCAATTGCGCGCTTTCCTTCACGCGGGTGCCGCAGATGGGCAAGCTCAGCCAGAACACGTACATCGCCCATGGATATAGCGGACATGGCATCTGCGGCTCTCATCTTTTCGGCCGCATCCTCTCGGAAGCGATCAACGGCGATCTCGACTCGCTTCGACGTTTTTGCTAAGTTGCCTTCGTACCCGTTCCCCGGCGGTCAGGCATTGCGCGTGCCGTACTCAGTCGCTGGATCTTGGTGGTACGGCCTCCGCGACCGGCTCGGCATGTGATCATTCAGCAATCGCTAAAACAACGGGCGGAGCACCGGCATCCGCTCATGGTTGATCGTGCCCACCAGCGCGTTGAGGGTCGTAGTCATGAACGAGTAGACATCGAGTTCCACCGAGGGACCGTCCTTCTTTATCGGACCGATATGCCTGCGCCAGCGCCACGCCTCACTAGCTATCGTCAGCAAATCCACACCTGATTGAGCCTCAACGCTGTCTCACCGTCTTCAGGAGCAGTACCGTTGATTAGCGAATCAAGCGTTCGCGAACGATCAAGGGAGGGCGCTATGAACAATGGCTGGACCAACAATGCCGTAAGGGCCAATGCGAGCAAGCTGTTTGCGATTGGATGCGCACCTCTAGCTGCCGCGCTAGCGCTTGGCACACCCGCCTGGGCGGGTTCTCCGACTCATCAGATCGTACTCAACGTGCAACAGGTTAAGGCGCTCGACAAATTTGATGAACTCTCACTTGGTGATATTTACGCAAGAATTACGATCGCCGGAACAGCGCAGTCCACACCGATCCTGAAGCAGGAGGCAGCAGTCGGCCAAGTCCTCAAACTGAACTGGCAAATCATCCAGAATGTTGGACCTGGCGTGCATCCGGTCAAAGTCGAATTGATCGATAAGGATCTGTCGCAGGATGATGTGATCGACATCAACAGGCTGCCCAACAGACGCGTTCTAGAGTTCACGATCGACACGCGTCGGTGCCGGATCGAGGGCTTTGCTTCCGACTATAACTGCAAATCGCCTATCAGCCGGGCGGGTAAGGAAGCGAAGGCGGCGGAGATTACCTTCACGGTCGACGCTAGACCGATCAGGAGTGAAGTCTCCTCGCGCTGATGCTTACACGATCAATTCTTTTCGGTTCTAGCGCCACGGGGTTCCGAAGAACCGAGGAATCGTCTCCGGTGCGGCCTTCATCGAGTATAGGTCGCGCATACACCTTCCGCGTGTCCAATCATCGGCGCGCTTGCAAGCTATCGTGCGGCTCAGGCCTGCAATGGGCGTTGCGCGTAATCACAGCCCAGGTGTCAGCTCTGACCTACGCGGCAAGAGTATGGTCATGAGCACGCATAAGTCCTCCACGCCTAAAATCGAATAGTTTTCACAACGATCGAGGTAAACCCACTCGCCTGTCTGCCCGCGACCTCGTGCGTCGGGATCGTAGATCGTGCAAGAACGATCAACCTGATCGCCTCGAAGTGCTCAACTTGATGATGGCGCTCGTCTTAGCACCGTTGAGCTTGTCGCCTAGGAGCCTGAGATCGACGACCTCTCCAGACTTTGCGTGTTTCAGCGCCATTCAACTGCACTCCAATATGCCGATCCTGGACCGGAGCCGGCCCCCGGGATCATCAGACAAATGTAGGGGAGCCCTTGGCTGCGGCAGTCGACAGTACCTTCGCCGGAACTAAGGGACCGCATTCACAGCAGTCCTGGACGGCATACGAGAATGTCTTCGTCGCCGTCCTCGTCGACTTTCGGTCAGTTCCGAATTCCTAACCCGCCAGAGGATTGGGTCCACAAGTGTCAGTCCGCGCACCCTCCTTTGTCCCCGCTCTCAACGCGAAGTGACGATAGCGATCGTTGATCTGATCGAATGGGTTATCGACGGCGCAAGAAGCGGCGCCACAGACCCGCCCCAACGCATACACATCGCCCAGCTCTCGTGCCGCCTGAACCAAACGTCGGATTACGTCATCGATCTTCTCTCGGCCGGTGTTGAGCTGGCGAACGGTCCGGCGGAGTTCCTCGGCCAGTGCCGCGTTCTTCTCATAAGCCATGATGCAATACCTCTGGTCCCAATTCGGGAGCGGGACATGGTGAGTCAGATCGTTGATAACAAGAGGCTCGGAATTAACGTAGATCGCTTCGGTATCTGCTCTGCCATGTGGCCAGCCAGGGGAGGTGCGGCGCGTACGCCCATTGGTTGGATCGCTGTCGCCCGATACTGTACATCAGGCGAAACGGACGGGGCTTGTTCCTTGAGCGACAGCGACACAAAGGCCGCTAACAAGCCCGCCCTGCCTGCCCCACCTGGCATGGCACAGCATGAAGCGCGCGCCATGGTGCTCGGTGAACTGCATGCGCGCCCATTCCTGCCGTTGAACCTGCCGCTGCGGATCTATCATTTCGCCTTCATGACGACGGACGAGGAGACGCTGGCCGACCGCAATCAAATCGCCGAACTCGCGATTTCCCGTGGCGTCTCGCCGCCGGCTACCGACGCCAAGTATTACCGCCTGGACTTCGGGAACTGGGAGTTGCGGTGGGAGCAGCACACGGAGTTCACGACCTACACCTGGCTGACAGGCTTTAACGCCGCCGAGCCATTTGCCTATCCCGATCCGATCGGTGCGGGCGAGATTTCGTTCACGCCACACGGCAAGCTGATCGCCTCGGTTAACATGAGCGTCATCGCGCCCGGCACTCTCGCCTCCCATCCGGCCGAAGGCTTCAATTCACTGGCCTTGTGCGTGATCAACGCCTCCGAAGGTGCGGCGCGCGTTACGACCGACTTTCAGGTCGACGCAAAGGGGTTTACGCGCTTCCTCATCGAATCGAAAACTCTGACGCCATCGAGCGCTGCTCGTCTTGTGCAGAGACTGCTGGAGCTGGAAACCTATCGTACGCTCGCACTCCTTGGTTTGCCCGAAGCCCGAAGAGCCGGCCCCGAGTTGCAGAAGATGGAGCGGGAGCTCGGAGAAATCACACAAGCCATTGCGGCGGCTCCCGACAGTGAAACGCAGCAGAATCTGCTCGCGCGTTTGAGCAAGCTCGCGGCGGGCATCGAGGCACAGGCGGCACGCACGGCGTTCCGCTTCAGCGCCAGTCGCGCCTACTACGCACAGGTTCAGAGCCGACTCGAGCTCATCGACGAGCAGCGGGAGGGTGACTTCGTCACGATCACCGCCTTCTTCCGCCGTCGCCTTGAGCCGGCCATCGATACCTGCGCCGCCGTTGAGGATCGCCAGCGGCGCCTCTCGGCGCAGCTCGCGCGTGCCTCTGACATGCTGCGCACCGGCATCCAGTTCGAGCTGCAGCACCAAAATCGCGACCTCCTACGCTCGATGGACGAGCGCGCGAGCATGCAGCTCCGCCTGCAGCAGACCGTCGAGGGTCTTTCAGTGGCAGCGATCAGTTATTACGTGATCGGCCTCATTAGCTATCTCGGCAAAGGCATCAAGGACGCGGGCCTGCTGCCTAAGCCCCTGACGCCGGAAATCCTGACAGCGATATCGGTGCCGCTGGTCGTCGGCTTCATCTTCTTTGCCATGCGCCGCGTACACCACAAGCTGACCCACAAGGACACGGGTAAGCCCTTCGATTGAGCGCAGTTGTGGGTGGACTGGGGTATCAGCCCAAATTTGCTGTTGGGAGTTGGACTCCATAGTTTTTTGTCCCGGCTCATCAACGGCGCGCTTGCAAGCTGTCACGGGGCTCGGGCCAATTGTGGGCCTTACGCTCGCCGCACCTTTCGCACCGCAAGCGCCGCGCGATGAGCAGTAGCGGCGTGTCGGCTGGCACCTCCCTCGACGTGCACCATTCGACGGCCGGCACGATCAGCTCGTAATTGCACGCGTTGCACCGCGGCCCGAGCCTTTGGCCCAGCGCCTCGACGGATAGCGGGGTAACAAGACGCGAAGCGTCGTCCTTGGGGAGTGTGTGCCAGTTCATGTCAGGATGTTGGATGGGTCTGCTTTACTGAGAGAGCGGAAGTCGGGCGGCTCAACTGGTGAGTGTCTTGTAGCCGCGAATTCATGCCTACTCGACCAACAGAAGCAGCCAAACAAGGGCCTGCGGCTAAGGGCAAGGAGCTGAACTCAGGCGATCGAAGGGAATGCGGTCGATCTTATTTGAACAGTGAAGTGAGGGAAAATGATGAGGCGACAATCACCGGAGGTGGTTCGGCCATTTGCGGATAAGGTTCGTCGATAAAAACATTCAGACTTGTCGCGCGCATGTCCTTGATCAGAGTTGAGACGTAAGCCCAACCGTTTGGTTCCAGTCCAATGCACGCTTCCGACATCTCGCCTTTCAAGCGGACGTGAATAGCAATATTCCGCCGGGCCAGGATGGCATCGGTGTGCTGAGGACTGAACCAGTCCTTGTTCCAGAGCTTCTTTAAATAGATACCCGCAACGCTTCGCTTCGTCTTTGGTCCCCAATTCACCCTGTGGCTCTTATCCGCCGCGAAGGTATATTCTCCCGGCGGCAAGGGACCGACGGCTCTGGCAGCCAGGCAGTCTGGATCAGGGTTGTTTCTGCAGACGTCTCGGCCGGAGATCCCCCAGGTGATCGTTTGGCCATTGACCTGCGGGTCATCGGAAATGACAAAAAGACGACCCGTTTTTATTGTGTAGCCAAGACGGAAGCTGCGCGCGGCTGGAGACACCTCGCGAACCACGTCTTCATAGGGGTTGCATATTTCGCCTCCGGTCAGTTTCCTTTCGAAGCCATTTAATGGATCGTTACGTAGTCAACTCCTGGGGCGCAGTCCCAATGGGCGAGCGTTTTCTTGCCTTTGAGCAAGACAGCCTGGGCGAGTTTTGGAGGAGACGGTTTGGGGTCGGCCTCAACAACCGGCTTCTTGGGCTCTGAGAAGTTCGGCTCAAGACTTGCGGAGCGAGCCTCTGGCAAGCCGCGAACCTGCTCACACTTCTCAGACACTTTTGGGACTTGAATCTGCGTGGCGGCGAGACGTCTGGCCTTTGCCCCCGTAGCGCCCTGCTGCATATAGGCTATTATGAGTGCACGTTGAACTGCGATTTGCTCTTCTGATAGTTCGAAAACGCAATTCGCGTAGATTTCGTCTCCGACCTGACTGAAGACGTCGGCAATTGAGTCTGCGGTCGACGGCGGTCCAGAGTTCGAACTCGTGGAGATTGCTCCGCTCGGCCATAAGCCGACGGCAATAGGAATATGCCAATAGCCGAGGCGAGCACCGTTCTCCCGAGCGTGTGCTTCAGCGCTGAAAGAGACACTCTATTTCCTCCCTACAGCTTTCCAGGGCGTTCGCGACCGTGGTTATGTTCCGCGCGAGATGCTACCGCACCATTGATGGCAAGACAAAGTTCATATCGGCTCAACTGTGAGCCTGGGCGGCATTCTGGCTGAGCGTCTGCTCAACGACGGTTGATCTCCGCCCCCGGCACTCACAGTCACTTCCGCATCGGGTCTGCCTCAACAACAGACCTGCTGGGTAATCCATAGGGGAAAACGACCTCGGGGCACGAGTAAAAATTGCCTTTTGCTCTGCTCAACTCATCAAGCGCTGAGGCTCCGCGGAATTCGGAGCCCGCTCTTAGGGTCACTAACTGCCCTTCGAGAGAGGACAAGAATGTCCGCTTCTCATAGAAGTGCTGTCACATAGCTCCCCCTCTGCTACCCTGAATGCTACTTGCCAGCGTCGAGAGATTGATCGGTCTGGTGCGATGCTGGACATGAACCGCAATTGAAACGGACAAATGAAGCCATTAACATACGCAATTTTAGGGTTAGGTGCGTTCGTTCTTGCCGTATGGGGAAACTCGACGGTCAGTCGTGCTCAAGCTCAGGAGGATCCAAACTTCCAGGCTGGGATCTCAGCGTATCAATCCAATAATCTGCCGCTCGCCTACAAAGAATTTTTGGCAGCTGCGCAGACCGGCCACCCGGATTCGCAGGTCAACGTGGCCCTAATGTATGAGCAGGGTATCGGGATAGGCAAAGATGAAACGGAAGCGGTGACTTGGTACAGCAAGGCCGCCGAACAGGGACATGCGGCCGCTCAGTACAATCTTGCGGTCCTCTACGAGAATGGCCGCGGCACTGAGATCTACTTCTCGAAGGCGAATGAGTGGTATCGCAAGGCGTCGGCCCAGGGCGATCCCTTGGCGATCGGAAATCTTGGCATGCTGTATCTGCGTGGGCAGGGCGTGAAGGAAAACGACGTCGCGGGCGTGGCGCTGCTCATGGCATCCGCCACGCTGGACCCGTCGCCTCAGAACCACGCCAAACAGAACCTCGCGGCGGCTCGCGGATTGACCGCTGAAACGATTGCCGCCGCCCAAGAGCTTTTGCAAAAATTCAGCCAAGCCCACTCGATGACTATTTGAGAGCGTCAGAAGGTGGCGCCCGAGACCATACCGAAAAGGACTCCTCGGGCGTTCCTATCATCGAAGAGCCGCGCGGCCGTCATCGAGTAAAGGGTGCTCATCGTGACCCATCACGTCGCGAGCGCAATGAAATACATATGATTCCCCTTGGGTCGAGCGTATGCGGGCTGGCTCCGTATAAACTCCATTGATGGCGGAAAGTTCTGTCCGCAGCCGCTTCGGCTGTCGAGACAACAGCGCAGCGCTCATTGACCCGGAACGAGGGGTCAGCTCCAGGCAATTTCAAACATCTCTTCTGGTGCATAGTTGGGCGAAAAGGTTGATGGTACCGCCCACCAACTGTTCTTCAACTGCCATCTGTCAGCACGCCGCCGATGGGTCCAAAGCGGTAGTTGCTGTAGGTTCCTACGAGCCGGTCGCAGGCAATGCGCATAGCGCGGAAAGGAACGCGGCAGGAGGTATTATACTTGGGCTGTCCAGTAGGTCGGTGGCGGGCAACTAGACAGCACTCAAAGCGGAGCCCTCAAGGGAAGGATATGCTTTGAAGAAAAATGCTTTGTATGGACAGTCTGGTGGCGTTACTGCCGTTATCAATGCCTCAGCGTGTGGTGCTATCGAAGCCGCCCGTCGGCACGTCGGTATGATTGGAAAGATGTTCGCGGCGCCCAACGGAATTATCGGCGCCTTGGACGAGGATTTGATCGATACTACAGAAGAGAGCGTCGATGCGATCGCTGCTCTTCGCCACACACCGGCAGGAGCGTTTGGCTCGTGCCGCTTCAAGCTCAAAGATTTCGACATCGACAGACGCCGATACGAGCGTCTGATCGCCGTTTGTAACGCTCACGACATCGGCTGTTTCCTATATAACGGTGGCGGGGATTCCGCCGACACTTGCATTAAGATCTCGCAGTTTGCAGAGACAGTGGGCTATCCGCTTCGTTCAGTCCTTATTCCGAAGACGATCGATAATGATCTATTCGGCACGGACACCTGTCCCGGCTTTGGCTCTGTGGCCAAATATATTGCTGTGTCGACGCGCGAAGCTTCCTTCGACGTGCGCTCGATGTCGCGCTCATCTACGAAGGTCTTTGTTTTTGAAGTCATGGGACGCCACTCCGGATGGATTGCCGCGGCAGGCGCGTTAGCGGCGGATGCGAACCATGACCTTCCAATCGCGATCGTTTTCCCCGAGATCGATTTCGACAACGCACGATTGATCGCCAGAGTCAGGGCTATGGTTGACAGCTACGGCTATTGCACGGTCGTTGTATCCGAAGGCGCCAAGCGAGCAGATGGTCGGTTCCTTGCCGAACAGGGGACAAACGATGCATTTGGGCACTCGCAATTGGGCGGGGCTGCTCCCGTCGTCGCCGGAATACTAAGTTCAGCTCTAGGCTACAAATGCCACTGGGCCGTTGCCGACTACCTCCAGCGTTCAGCTCGCCACGTTGCATCGCGCATGGATGTCGATCAAGCGTACGCGGTGGGTAAAGCCGCCGTCGAATTGGCAATCGCGGGTGAGAACGCCATTATGCCGGCGATCGTGCGGACCTCCGACGAGCCTTATACCTGGGCGATCGGCAAGGTGCCGCTCGCAGAGGTTGCCAACGTCGAGAAGCTATTGCCGCAAGAATTTATTTCTGCAGACGGATTTGGCATTACCAATGCGTGCCGCGCGTATCTGCTGCCGCTGATCCAGGGCGAAGACTATCCACCCTACGAGAACGGCTTGCCGAGCTATATCACGTTGAAAAACAAACGTGTGCCAAAGCAGCTGGGGCCGTTTGAACTTTAGCGTTCTTCTAGGCTTTGCCGACCGCCGGAAGCGCACTAGGTCGCTTTTATGCTCAAACAAGCTAATTGTTTCACTCCGTCGCTAAGCGCGATGCGGATATTCGTGCCGTCGATACGGCAACCTTTATATCTCTACGTCCCACGAAGACGACAGAAGCCGTGCCGCGTTGATGATGCCGACCATCGAATAAGTTTGCGGAAAGTTGCCCCATGCTTCACCCGTATCGGGCTTGATGTCTTCAGACATCAGGCCGACATGGTTCCGACTGGCCAGTAGCATTTCGAAAATGTCGCGGGCATCCTCCTTGCGCCCAGAACGCGCCAACGCGGTGACCCGCCAAAAGGCACAGATGTTGAACGCGGTGTCGGGCGGACCGAAATCGTCCGGTGCCTCATATCTCATCATGAAGGCGCCGCGCCCGAGAGTCTTTTCAGTCAGCGATAGCGTAGACATGAAGCGCGGATCGTAAGGATCTATGAAGCCCACTTCTGCCATTAGCAGCACGCCCGCATCAAGCATCTCGCCCTCGAATGATCGACGAACGACTGGCGCTTCTCCGACCAGGCCCGCTGTAGAATGACCGCCTTGATAGCTTCTGATTTCTCTCGCCAATAGGCGGAGCGATCGCGTAGCCCGAGATGAAACGCAATCCGCGCAAGACGATCGCACGCCGCCCAGCACATGAGACTTGATGTCGTGTGAACTTTGGCGCTGAAGCGCAGCTCCCACATGCCGGCATCCGGCTTGTCGAAAAGTTTGATCGATTGAACACCCGCTCGCTCGAGCAGCTCAAATTCGCTCACACTCGGCTGGCTTAGCAGTCTGCGATCGAGAAATGCCTGCGTCGCCCCGAGGATGACGTTCCCGTAAGAATCGTGTTGAAAATGCTCGTATGCTTGGTTCCCTCGACGCACCGGCCCCATGCCGCGGTAGCCTGGCAGGCTTGGGACGATATGTTCCGTCAAATCGCTTTCCAAGCCGACGCCATAAACCGGCTGAATATGCCCCCCGTTGGTTGTTGCCACGACATTCATTAGCCAGCGGAAATAATTCTCCATGGTTCGCACAGCCGAAAGACTGTTGAGAGCCCGCACGACGAAATAGGAATCTCTGAGCCAACAGTAGCGGTAGTCCCAGTTTCTCTGGCTTTGCGGTGCTTCAGGTATACTCGTCGTCACCGCGGCGACAATCGCGCCAGTCGGCTCGTACGTGCAGAGTTTGAGCGTGATGGCGGCGCGGATGACGGCTTCTTGCCATTCGAACGGAATCGCCAGCCGGTGGACCCAGGCCCGCCAGTAGTATTCTGTCTGCTCGAATTCGAACCGCGCGAACGAACTGACCGAGTCGGTCAGGGATTCGTCAGGCCCTAGCACGAAGTTTAGCGGCTCGTGCAAGTTGAACGTGGTCCTGTCGAGAATGTAATCAATGGGTGCATCCGTCGTCAGCCGCATCGTGAAACGCGGCCCTACATAGCGGATGTGGTTCGATCCGTAGGTGATCGTGGGCTGCAGCGCTCCATATTCAAAGCTTGGGCGAACGGAAAGGGCAATGCGTGGCGTTCCAGATATGGGCCGTATGGTTCGAATGAGTGTTTGCGGGCGGTAGGCGCGGCCACGGGATTCGTAACGCGGGGCGAAGTCAATGATCTCGACGGCTCCGCTCGGACCTTTCAACACGGTCCGAACAATCGCGGTATTTCCGATGTATGCCTGCTCTGCTTCTTGCAAACCCTCCATTGTAATCGAGAAGACACCGTCGGTCGGGCGGCCATGCGGCGCACCCAACAGCTTGTGAAATACAGGATCTCCGTCAAAGCGGGGCAAGCAGTACCAAACGATGCTGGCTTCGCGATCAATCAGGGCGGCAATATTGCAGTTGCCGACAAGTGCGAGATCCATAGTCTTGCCCCCCTACTTCAATGATGGCCGATTTGGCGTTGAACGTCACTGCACGCGCAACAAATCAAGGGCGTGTAGTCGAACCCACTTCGAAACGTGCAACACGACATATGGTTCGCGGAATTCCCTTCTGTCGTCTGTCAAGATCGTTCGCGGCTCGCAATGGCTCAGCGATACGGAACCTTAGCGGTTGTTGCGCCGTTCACTAACGAGTGCGTTCAGGAGAGTTTTATGCGGATCGCGCAGGTCGCCCCTTTGGCTGAAGCAGTTCCACCAAAGCTTTATGGCGGGACGAGCGCGTCGTGTCATGGCTGACTGAAGAGCTGGTGAGTCGAGGCCATGAGGTCACGCTCTTCGCGAGCGGTGACTCTCATACGTCCGCTCGGCTGGTCTCTCTATGCCCTCAAGCCTTGAGGCTATCAGGCATAAAAGATCACCTTCCCATGCATCTGGTGGCACTGCAGCAGGTCAAACGATTAGTGGCCGAGTTCGATATTGTTCATTTTCACCTCGATCTCATCCAGTATCCCGTATTCGAGGAACTCAGCAGTAAGACCGTGACGACATTGCACGGGCGCCTTGACATAAGCGATTATCAGCCCGTGTACCGAGCCTTCCCGCAAATGCCGCTGGTGTCGATTTCCCGGAAGCAGCGCGAACCCATGCCCAAGACGGTTCGCTGGCTGGCCAACATTCCGCACGGACTGCCAGCTGATGGCATACCATATTCTAATAATCCGCAAGACTACCTTGCATTCATCGGCCGCATTTCTCCGGAGAAGCGACCCGACCGGGCGATCGAAATCGCAATTAAGGCTGGCATGCCACTGAAGATCGCCGCAAAGATCGATCACGTTGATGAAGGCTACTTCTACAGCGTGATCAAGCCGCTCTTGGACCATCCGTTGGTTGAGTTCATCGGTGAGATTTCTGAAACTGACAAGGCGGCATTCCTTGGGGGTGCAAAAGCGTTGCTGTTTCCCATCGACTGGCCGGAACCCTTCGGACTGGTGATGATCGAAGCAATGTCTGCCGGTACCCCAGTGATCGCGTGGAAGAATGGAAGTGTCCCGGAGGTTATTCGTCATGGTGTATCGGGCTTTATCGTTGACTCGATCGAGGAAGCTGTCGAGAAGGTGCGTTCCCTCGTTCGCTTAGACCGTCGCTCGGTTCGCGCGGATTTCGAGAGCCGATTTACAGTCGCGACCATGGCGGAGCGTTACGAAGACGCCTATAAGGCGCTTTGTTTGGCCGGCACGGGTAATGGGCGCGCCAACATCAGCACCTCGCCGGAAGACTTAGCCGTCGCCTGATCTCTGGTGGTACGATGAACGTTGTTGATGGTGACAACGAGACATTTGATATTTACGCGGCCGCGTCGTTGACGGCCCAGCCCCCTAAAGTTCTCAAACACGATGATCTCTTCGCCGTCTTCGATCATTGGGGTGATTGCGGACGAAGCCGCAATTCACCGGAAGGTTTGTATTTCAACGACACGCGCTACGTGTCGCGATGGGACCTGCGCCTTGACGGAAACAGGGTGCCACTGCTGCTATCATCGACCCACGATGACGACGGCTCGGCGCTAACTGCTACGCTCGCCAATCCGACGATGCCTGACATGGCGAAGGACTTGATCGGGATAACGCGAACGAAGTTCCTATGGTCAGGGTGTTGTTACGAGCGCATTAGTCTGCGGAACTACGACGTCTCTCCACATGACGTGCGGCTCGACATTCATTTCGAGGCCGACTTCAAGGATCTGTTCGAGGTTCGCGGAACGGTACGCGGAGTGACTCCCGAAATAGCCGCATGTCGCGTCACCAATGATGGGTTCGTTTTTGAATACACGGGACTCGACCAGGTCTGCCGGACGACGGAACTCACGTTTCGCCCGTATCCCGATAAGGTTTCATCCGGACGGGCGCGCTTTGACGGCCTCTTCCAGCCGGCGGCACCACCTCTTTGGTCACCGCGTCCGATGCGCAGATCAAAAGTCGCGCCGTCGACATGCAAATTGTGACTGCATACCGCGCAAAACGGCGCGACACGCAGCGCAAATCGCAAGCAATAGCCACGGTTGCGTCTAACAACGTTGTCTTCAACAAGCTGATCAGCCGCTGCACCAGTGACGTCTACACTCTCCTAGCAAGGACGCCACACGGCCTGTATCCCCATGCTGGTATTCCTTGGTACAGCACGGTTTTCGGCCGCGACGGCATCATCACCGCACTCTTCATGCTGTGGGTTGATCCCGCGATCGCCCGGGGCGTTCTGTTGCATCTGGCGGCCACCCAGGCCAACAGTGTCGATCCCCTGTCGGATGCCGAGCCCGGAAAAATCGTTCACGAGCAGCGCCGTTGCGAGATGGCCAATACCGGAGAAGTGCCGTTCGGCAGCGGCTACGGGACTGTTGATGCAACGCCGCTGTTCGTCGTTCTGGCGGGGCGTATGGCGGCACACGGGCGATCGGGCGACGATCCGAAAAATCTGGCCAATGTTCAGGCGGCGCTCGGCTGGTGCGAGCATCACGGCGATCGCGACGGCGACGGCTTCGTCGCCTACCACCGCCGCACGCCCACGGGCCTCGTGAATCAAGGGTCGAAGGACAGCCACGACGCCGTGTTCCAGATGATGGCCGCACCGCAAACGGACCCATCGCGCTGGTGAAGTCCAAGCATATGTCCATCAAGCCTATGAGCAAGGTGCAAAGCTGGCTGAATTGCTGGGCTATCACAATGCGGCAGAACGCTACCGCTCACGCGCCAATTCACTCAAGTTTGTCTTCCATGATCGATTTTGGAACGACGAGATTGGCACCTACGTCCTGGCACTTGACGGTGAGAAGCGCCCTTGTTGCATCACCGCGTCGAATGCGGGCCATGTGCTGATGAGCGACTTGGCGCCCGACTTTGCAGCGCAGCGCGTCGGGCGCACGCTCATGGCCACGGATATGTGGAGCGGCTGGGCGTTCGAACGCTTGCCACCGGAATGCCGCGCTACAACCCGATGTCGTATCATAACGGGTCAATCTGGCCGCACGATAATGCCCTGATCGCGATCGGCCTCGCGCGGTACGGCATGAAGCGCGAAGCATCACGCATCTTCGAGGGGTTATACGCCGCTCAATCCTACCAAGCGGACAACCGTCTTTCCGAATTATTTTGTGGGACGCCCCGTCGTAGAGGTCGCGGACCGGTGTCCTATCCCGTTTCCTGTTCGCCACAAGCGTGGGCGGCGGCCGCGCCGTTCGCACTGCTTGCGGCTTGCCTTGGCCTCGAGATAATCATGAAAATAACGCCATCACGTTCAAGCTCCCGATGCTGCCGGAGATGACGCAGGAGATCCGTTTGAGCGGAATCGAGTCGGTCCTAGTGTGGCCGACGTTCGATTACTACAGTCCGCGGGTGGAGTAGCTGTCGACGTAGTGCGGCGTGTTGGGGATGTCGCGGTCCACGTTACTACGTAGTGTAGTACGGTAACGAGCGCCGGCAGCGGCCTCCCGGGGCTCTTCTGTTCAACGGTGACAACGGTTATCGATTGATAAGGCCGGCTCTG
>CAVPTI010000021.1:0-183235 GCA_963708775.1 uncultured Alphaproteobacteria bacterium
AGCGAGCGGTTCGTTGGGTTCAACTGATTCAACAGACATAAGCAACCTTTCGCCAAAGGACATGGCATGAGGATTAGCGCCGAGACGTAAGCCGGATACCGCATTCTGGCAACAGCGCGTGCGACAGACGGGTATCGTCGGGGGTATCGGCCCTTTTGGCAGAAATCACCAGATCAATGACTAGGCTGATTTGCCGTTGTCGTTGGTGCAACTTTGCTGCTTTCGCCCGAGAACCACCGCACATAGAGAACGGCAGGAACACGAGCGTCAGGACCGTGGCGACGACAAGTCCCCCCATGACGGCAAAGGCCATCGGCCCCCAGAACACGGTGGGTGCGATGGGCGCCAGTCCCAGGACCGTGGACAGCGTCGTCAGCATGAGCGGCCGGAACCGCGACATCGCAGCATCAACCGCGGCTTGGCGAACCGGGGCGCCCCGGCTCCGTTCGTCTTCGATCTGGGAAATCAGGATGACCGCATTCTTGGCAATCGTCCCAAGCAGCGCAAGAACACCAAGGACCGCGACAAACCCCAGCGGTTTCTGGACCAGGAACAGCGCGGCGACCACCCCGATGAGCCCGAGAGGCATGACAAGCGTCACCATCGCAAGGCTGGAAAACTCTGCAACTGCAGCATGAGAAGCGTCAACATCAGAATGATCATCAGCGGGACCACTGCGATGACAGAAGCGCGGCTATCCGCACTTTCCTCCGCGACGCCGCCCAGTTCGATGCGATAGCCCGCCGGCATCTTCGTGTTCAACTCCGCAATGCCAGGGGTCAGGTCCGCGACGATGCTTTCCGCCAAAGCCCTTCGGCCACGTCGGCCTGCACGGTCAGCGTCGGGATGCGGCCTCTCCGCCAGACAATCGGCTGTTCCTGCTCGGCCTCGAAGGTCGCGAACTAACTAGCGGAACGGTCCGGCCGTTTCTGAGCGGAACCTGAAGCGTTTGCAGATTTTCAAGAGCGATGCGATCTTCCTGGCGCGCACGCGCCACCACATCGATGAGATAAATGCCGTCCCGCAACTGGGTAATCCTGGTTCCGCTGATGGCCGTGTTGAGAACCGTAGCCGAGGTTTCACTGGAGAGGCCGATGCGCCGCGCTTGATCCTGGTCGATCCGGATGCGCAACCGTCTCGCCGGCTCGCTCCAGTCAAAACTCACCCGGCGGGTTTGAGGGTGTGCCGCAATCAAGTCCGACACCCGGTCGACAGATCGCGCAGACGGTCGACGTCGGGACCCACAAGGCGATACTGCACGGGCCAACCGACCGCCGGCCCGAGCTCCAGCGGATAAACGCGCGTTACCAGACTTGGAAACTCTTCCGCGAGAAGTTGCTCGATCTTCGCCTGCAGCCGCCGCCGCCCCGCGAGGTCCTTGGCGACGATGACTTGCTGTGCGAAGAAGTCGTTGGGGAGCTGAACGCTGAGCGGAAGATAGAAGCTGATCGCGCCGCGTCCGACATAGGTGCTCCAGCTGCAAGACATCGGATCGCCTTGGAAGGACATGTCGAGCTTCGCCGCAACGCTGCTGGCGTGGATCGATGCATTCTGCGGAAGGGCGAGATCGACCAAAACTCCGGCCGGTCGGAGGATGGGAAGAACTGCCTGGGCACGAGAGGCAGCGCCAGGAGAGACAGACAAACAACCAGCGTACCAGGATGGTGAGTCCATCGTCTCCGAATGGCGGACCGAGGATTTGCGGAAGGCGCGGATGATCGCATGCGGCTCGGCAGATCTGAGCCTTTTCGGTGTTGACAAGCAACGCAGCCAAACAGACGGGACGAAAAGAACCGCGACCAACCAGGAAGCAAGGACCGCAATACGACAACGGCAAAAATGGAAAATGTGTATTCCCGCGGCGAACTCTGTGCAAACCCGATCGGTACAAAGCCCGCCATGGTTACCAGCGTCCGGTCAGCATCGGGAACGCGAAAGTCGAATACGCAAATGTCGCGGCCTCTTCCTTTTCGTCCCCCTGCGGCCAGACGCATCGTCATGGCGTCGATCGTACTCATGGCATCGTCGACGAGCAAGGCCAAGCGCGATGATAAGCGCGCCGAGCGAAATGCGATGCAGATCGATATTGACCATCGTCCATCACCGAAATGACGATGGCGAGTGTCAGCGGGATCGAAACGGCGACGACGGCGCCGGGCCTCGCACCGAGCTCAAAACGCTGACCCCAGGATGATCGCGATCGCCTGCCAGAACGAAGCCATGAACTCGCCGATGCGCTTTCAACCGTGACGGACTGATCGGAACCAGAACGTCGGCTCGATACCGATCGGCAGGTCGGCGGTAATCTCGCCACATGGCCTTCAGTTTCGGTCCGAGCCCCAGGATGTCGCCTGCGTCCCGCATGGCGATGGCAAGCCCGATCGCTGGTTGGCCGTTGACGGGAACATCGGCTGCGGCGGATCGCGAAGAACCGCGGACCACCGGGCGATGTCGCCGAGCCGGATCAAGCGATCCCGAGATGATGTTGACCTCCAGAATATCCGGCTCGGATTCGAAGGAGCCCGAGACTTGCGAAGCGCGAAACATTCTCGTCCCCCGTCCGAACGTGCCGGCGAGGCCGGACGACGTTCTGCGGCTGCAATGCGCGGAAAACAAGGCGCGGACGGTCGATCCCTAGCGCGGCGACGCTATCGTGACGAAACTGTCGATGACTTCCTTCTCCTGTGCGCCGATGAACTCGATCTTGGACACATCGGGAACGTCAGAAGCTGCCCGCGGATATCGTCGACAAGTCCCGCAAGCTCGCGGTGCGTGAACCCGTCAGCCGTGAAGCCGTAGATGATTCCAAAGGTGTCGCCGAAGTCGTCGTTGAAGCCGGGCCCGAGGACGCCGGGCGGCAAGGTATGGCGGATGTCGCCGACCTTGTTGCGAACTCCCTCCCAGATGGCCGGCAATTTCTCGCGATGTGCGCCGCCTTCACGAGATCACGAAAATCGTCGTGATCCCGGCCTCTAGTCAACTGCGGACGAAATCGACCCGGCGACTTCCTGGAGCTTGCGCTCGATGCGTTCGGTGACTTGATCGATCATGTCCGGCAGCGTCGCTCCGGGCCAGATCGCACGAACCAGCATCGTTCGAATGGTGAACACGGGATCTTCGGCCCGGCCCAGCTTGATGAAACTGGCGATTCCCGCAACCAGCGCCGTCAGCATGAAATAGATGATGAGAGACTGACGGGCGGCGGCCCACGCCGAAAGATTAGGGCCGATCATGACGGCTGTCCGAGGAGCCGGACTTGCTGACCGGGCCGCAGACTTTGAATACCGGCCGTCACAACGACATCACCGGGCGCAAGCCCTCCCGAGACGATCACGTCACTCGCCCGGAACGCTGCGACTTCGACAGGCTTCGGCGAGACGGTTTCAGAGGCGGTATCGAAGACCCAAACCGATGGCGTGCCATTCGCGCGCGACAACGCGCTGGCAGGGAGTGCCATGCCGGCTTGTCCTTCCAGCGTGACGCGACCGACCACCGATGAACCCAAACGCATTTCGGCCGGCGGCTCGTTCAGCCCCACGCGGACCTTGAAAGTTCCGGTCGAGGATCGGCTTGAGGTGATACCTCGCGCACCCGGCCAGTCGCCACGACGGCCGGATCAATTGAGAGTGATACAGCGATATCGCCATCAGCCGTTCCCCGTGAAATAAGACTTGGCGGAGCATCAAAAACTGCGTCCCGGCCTTCCTTTCGGGCGATACGCACAATCGTTTGACCGGCCTGGACGACTTCACCGGTATTGACGTTGCGCAGTGTGACTTCCCCGGGAGCATCGGCATTGAGGTTCGTGTCGTTGAGACGGGTCTCCGCGGTTGAGAGTTGTGCCCGCGCAACGTCGGCTTGCCCGCGAAGTGTATTCAGGGTCTGCACCGCCGCGTCGTACCGTTGGCGGGTGGTATGGCCACGACTCAATAGCTGCCGTTGCCGGTCGTAATTCTGATCCGCTTCGAAAAACTTGCCCTCGGCTGCCGACAGCGTGGCTTTAGCGGCCCGAACACCGTTTTCCTCATCCTGTGAATCGAGCTGCGCAATCAGCTGCCCCGCCTCAACTCTGTCGCCGACGTTGACGAAGCGCTTGATCATTCGTCCACCGATGCGAAAGGCGAGATCGACTTCCGTCTTGGCTTCGACCACGCCCGAAAGGGTTACCGTTTCACCGGCCTGCCGCTCGGTCACGGTAATGACACGAACCGGCCGAACAGGAGCTTCAGCCTGTTTTTCCTGGCGATCGCATGCGGCTGCCAGCAGACCTAGTGCAATGGTCGCGAAGACAGCCAAAATTCGCTGCCAAGAATGACAACTGCGAAGAAACGCTATCCGATAGGTTCTAAATAGTGACCGACGGCCTCCCCAGGATCCGCCGCCCGTCCCGCTACCGTTACTCACGACGCGCCCCCTTACACAACAAAACAAGTACCCCAGCCAACGTCCGGCTTATTCGGAACACCTAACACATAGTCTCTAACCCCAGCAATGGTTTGCCCAGCATTCGAACTCAACAAAAGCTCTGTCGGGGCCAGCCTACGCCACCGATCCACAACTGGATATTTCAGCCGAAAGCGTTGAACGTGCGCGACCGCCACGAGGAGACAACCGATCAGGTGCTGCCCGATCTCGAAGGGTCGACGTTTGTGCGCATGGGTCGCCCGCGATGCGTTGCGGGTCAGCGATTGCCGGGCGGCTTATGCCACGTTTGCCGATCACGCAGGCCTCCTGCACATCGCGTTGAACGCCAGCAAGGGTGAACGCACTCATAACATTCCAATGAACGCCATCAGTAGTGTCAGAGACGTGTCCGGCGCACAGCGAAAAATTCTGGACATTACCGGACCGGTCAGCTGCTGAAATTCCGGTAGACCCTCTCCGGGCACATCTCGTCGCCAGGCTGCGCAAAATCGGGTATGAAATCGACCAGTCCTGATTCCCAAGGACTGGCGAGGCATGGACACTTATTCGGCTGAAAAGGCTTTCGAGTCGCTGACAATTTTCAATTGTGTATGAGCGCTGTCGTTTGACGAAACGACATCGCTCCAGGCAACAGCAAATCGAGTCGCACCGGTTGATGAGGGGCAATGATCCCGGCGCAAGGGGAAAAGGGAACGAGCATGGCAAAGAGATTCTCGTTCAATTGCATGGTATGCGCAGCGACCCTTTGGGCCTCGGCGGCGGCTGCGCAGCAATCGAATGAGGCGGACTACGATTATGATGCGGCCGTCGAAGATATCCCCATCGAATCCGAGGTTTATGAAGAACCGTTGACGTTCCCGCTCTACAACGGCGGCATTCTCAATTTTTACGGCCAGTTCAACCCAGCCTACCAGAGTTTTGACGATGGTGACGTGACCACGCGCAACATCGTCGACAATGGCAACTGGAATTCGCGGGTCGGCTTTACGATAACCCAGCCGGTTGACGAGGGCAGCGTCCGCGTCCGTTTTGAGACCGGCCTTGGCCTGCGCAGCAGTGCACTCGTCTGGCAGGATTTCACGCCGGAGTGGATCGACTGGCAGCGAACCGCTTTGCGCTGGTTTGAAGTGGCTGGGGATACGAAATACGGCACGGTTTCATTTGGCCAGGGCAGCTCAGCCTCGGACGGAACCGCCGGGCTCGACGACTCCTTCACCTTCCACGCCGGCGCGACGGATTCATCCGACGGCTTCGGTTCATTTCGGTTCCGCGACGGCAACGGCCAGTTGACCAACGTCACCATCGGGCAGGTGAACAACAGCTTCGACGGTGCGCGGCGCTTTCGCGCCCGTTACGACACGCCCGTCGTCGGTGGCGTGATGCTGTCCACGTCCTATGGCAAAAACGTTCTCGTCGATGAGGACAACACGGATTACTACGATATTGCTGGTCGTTGGACAGGAGACATCGGAGACTTTGCGGTGAGGGCCGCGGCCAGCTACCAGTGGCTGGACAATCCTGATGGCGACGACACGCGCAGGCTGGCCGGATCTGCGACGGTCGTCCACACGCCTACCGGGCTCAATCTCGCGTTTTCGGCCGGCCAGCAGATCGATGGGGCCAGCTATGTCTGGGGCCGTGCGGGCTGGCGGAACGAGGTATTCACTGTCGGCGCCACATCTCTCTCGGTCGACTATTACAATGGCCGGGATTTCCTCTCGGACGGGGCCAAGACCGAGAACTACGGCGTTTATGCGGTGCAGACCTTCGATGATCAATCGATCGATGTGTATGCGGGTCTGCGCAAATTCACCTACAGCGACGAACAGGACATTACCTACCAGGACGCATATGGCGTCCTGGCCGGCGTACGCTTCTTCTTCTGAGCACCGGAGATACAAGCGCTCCGTTCAATCCCTCAGGGTCGCGGCCATCACTGCGATCTTGCAGCCGGTCACATACTCATCGAGCTCCACATATTCCTTCACCGTATGCACTTCACGCTGGCCGGCGCCGATGGTGACGGTTGGAATGCCGTGCTTGTCCAGCCAGTTCGCATCAAGTCCGCCGGGCGAAAAAATTATGTTCGGTCTGAGCCCCAGCGCCTTGAGCGCCTTGGCGGCGCGACCCACCACCGGTGCGTCGTCGGCGAGGTTGAACGGCGGATAGGCCTTGACGTGGGTGAAGGTTACTTCCGCCACGGCACCATCCGTTGCCGGCACGGCTTGTCTCGCTTCCTCGAAAGCATGCGCGTAGGCCTCTGCGATTTCGGTGGCGAAGGTCAATTCGGGACTTCTCGCCTCGCCGCGCATCCAGGCGTAGTCGGTCACGACGTTCGTGGCGTCGCCTGCCGGCTTGCCGTCCTTGCCGCCAAAAATGCCGACGTTCGATGTGCCCTTGCCCATGGGCTTCTCGACCTTCCCGAACCAGCCGTCGCGCCGCGCGTTAGCGAGTCCCAGTGCGCCAACGAGCGTAGCCGAGATGCCCTTGTCCGGCGCGAGGCCGGCATGGGAGGCGCGGCCCTTGATCTCCACTTCCCAGTTCTCCTGGCCCACGGCTCCGGTGATGATGTCCTCCGGTTTCTGGCTGTCGACATTGATGCACATGACGACGCCGCCGAGATCCGTCGGATTGAGTTCGCGGGCGCCGTGAAGTCCGCTCTCTTCGCGCACGGTGAAGAGCAGCGTGATCTTCGGATGCGGCAGCTTGTGCTTAATTAGCGTCTCGGCGAGGCTGACCAGCACGCCGCATCCGGTGCGGTTGTCACCGCCCAGTGCGGTTGTTCCGTCGGACACCACGCGGCGGCCTTCCACCTTCGGTTTGGCTCCGCGGCAGAGCGGCACGGTGTCGAGATGGGTAGAGAACAACAGGTGCGGCCCTTCCGCCGTTCCCGGCAAATCGACAATCAGATTTCCGGTCTGCGTCGGTAAGGGAATCCGCTTGTGGACGTCGTCGAAACGGATAGCGCTCTTGGGCACCCCCACCTTCACCAGTTCATCGATCACGGCTTCGGCGATCGCCTGCTCCTCACCGGTAACCCCGTCGATTGCAAGAAAGCGCAGCAGATGGGCCTCGGCGGCCTTGGTATCAACGAGATCGGCAGGCGATGACATCAGAAGTCCTCCGTCGGTTCAGTGGCTATTCAAAGATCGGGAAGCATCCAAACGGCTTTGCAGGCCAGAAATCCGTCAGATGATTGATCATTGCTACACACGGCGTCCTCATCGTGACGGTCTCCTCAAAGCCTCCATACGATGGGCACCCAGAATACGGCAATGAGGAAATAGAGCGCCATCAGCACGATGCCCAGTCTCCAGTAATCGCCGAAACGGTAGCCGCCGGCGCCCATGACGATCAGGTTTGACGTAGTGGCAACTGGCGTGAGGAAGGCGGCCGAGGCGCCAACGTTCAGTGACATCAGAACCGGCTTCGCCGAAATTCCCAGTTCTCCCGCAGCCATGACCGCAATGGGTATGACAATCATGGCGGTGGCGGTGTTCGAAATCACCTGACCCAGGATGGCTGTAAAGAGGAACAGGCCGGCTAGCAGCATCGTGGGGTTCGACCCCCCAATGGCCGCGACGAGTAGTTCGGCCATCTGTGTCGCAACGCCGGTGCGGTACATCGCCGTGGAAAGGGGTATCATGGACCCTACGAGTACCACCGTGTTCCAGTCGATGGCGCGATAGGCCTGCGGCACGGTGAGAATACCGGAGGCGATAACGGCCATCGCCGCGATCAATACGCCCACAGGTGCCGGCAGGACGCCGGTCGCCAGCACCAGCACCATTGCTGCCAGGATCACCAGCATCATCGTGGAGCCGGGTCCTAGCGGCACCGCCTGCCGGCGTACCGCATCGGGTGAATCGACCGCCATAACATCGGGATCACCGGCGATGCGGTCCAGCGCCCGCCACGTTCCCTGGAGCAGCAGGTGATCGCCCGCCTGGAGCGTCACGCCCGCCGAACCGGCGACGTCGCCCATGCCCGCGCCGCCAAGGTCCTGACCGTTGCGCTGGACCGCCACCACGACAAACTGCCCGCTCTCGGTGAGGGTGCCAGGCGACGTCACCGTCCCGATAAGCTTCGAGCGCGGCTTGACCACCACTTCAGCAAGGCCCGAGTGCCTATTGAACAACATGTCGGCAATCGAGCCTTCGGCTTCCGGGATTACTTCGAGACGGTTCGTAGTCGCGAAGTCGGACAAGACCTCCGGGCTGCCGCGCAGCACTAGCACATCACCCGCCGCAAAGGTCTTTGACCCCGCCTTGTCGGGCGCGGAGCCCGAGATAGCGATCAAGCTCATTCCTGAACCGGAATCGAGCACCTCTCGCGATTTGCCTAGAAGCCTTGAACCGTCGAGCACGCGATAAAGCCGGGCACCCCCGGTCATGGCATATTGTTCGGTCAGTGTGTGGGCATGCTGGCCAAAGTCCTCAGGCAGATTGGCGGTTTGGCGCTCGGGCAGCAGCCGGCGGCCCAAGATTGCAATGACCAGTACGGTGCCCAAGAGCAGCGGCACGCCCACCCAGGCGAACTCAAAGAAACCAAAGGGGCCATAGCCGGCATCGGAGGCCGCGTCAGACACCAGCACGTTTTTCGGCGTGCCGGTCAGAGCCAGCTTCGATCCGGCGGCAGACGCGAAAGCCAGCGGCATGAGGAATTTCGATGGCGAATTTCCCAAGCGCAAGGCCAGCAGGATCACCACTGGCACCAGCGCAGCGACCGCGCCGCTCTGGCTAATCAATGGACTGAGCAAGGCCGCGATGAGCATCGTGAAGATGGAAAGCTTTAGTGGACTTGATCCCACCGCGCGGGAAAGCCACTGACCAACCCATGCGGTGACCCCCGAAGCCTCGAGGCCGCCGGCGACGACGAAAAGGCTGGCGATAAAAATGATGACCGTGTCGCCAAAACCCGAAAATACCTGATCGAGCGCCAAAATGCCGGAGAAAAACAGCGCGATTGGTACCATCAGCGCCACCAGCATTACCGGCAGGCGGCCCCAGATGAATAACCCCACCACCCCCGCAATGATGGCCAAAATCACTTCGCTATCGCTCAAGTCAGCCCCCAAGGTCTTTATTGTAGCGATGGTTCTGCTCTGCGTCCCAACAATATCCGTGACGACCGAAGTAAACCCCAACGAATGGAAATTCCTTTTCTATTGTTCTGTCGACGTCAATAGTTCAGAAGCAGTAGCGCGGTGGCCGGTTGCAGATCGGGCGACAAATAGGGGAACTCGCGTGAGCGACATCACCATCATCTTTCTGATCATCGCCGTTGCGGTCGTGCTGTTCGTGTCGAACAAGTTGCCGGTCGTCATTGTGGCCATGGCGGTAGGACTTTCGCTGTGGGCCACCGGCCTCCTGTCGCTGCCCGACGCGCTTGCCGGCTACGGCGATCCGGCGGTGATGTTCATCGCCACGCTTTTCGTTGTTTCGGCAGCCCTGGAAAAAACCGGCGTCACGGCATGGGCCGGCCAGCTTCTGATTGAAAAGGCTGGTGAAGACAGCCGCCCGCGGCTGCTGGTGCTCATGATGTCTCTGGGGGCGCTGCTCACGGCTATCATCAGTCTCAACGGCGCCATCGCCGCTCTACTTCCGGTAGTCGTTGTGATCGCGGTGAGGCTAAAGCGGAATTCCTCGCAGTTGCTCATGCCGCTGGTGTTCGCCGCCCATGCAGGCTCGCTGCTGGCACTCACCGGTTCCCCGGTCAACGTGCTGGTCTCGGAAGCCTCCCGCGACGCGGGCTTCGGCGGCTTCAGCTTCTTTGAATTCGCCCTTGTTGGCGTGCCGTTGCTCATCGGCACCATGGCAATCATCGTGCTCTTCGGCGAGAAGCTGTTGCCGTTCCGAAATGGTGCCTCCATGCCCGCTGATTTCAGCCGTCACGCCCAGACGCTGATCGAGCAGTACGGCCTGTCGACCGGCGTGTTCCGCCTGCGGGTCAAGGCATCGTCGCCGCTGGCTGGAGCGCGCCGTGATAGTGTGGCCGAGCTGCAGACGGAGCACGGACTCGGGTTCGTCGCCGTGCAGGACGGAAAGACTGGCATGCCGCTCAGGCGCGAGACGATCGCTGACGGCGACTATCTGATTTTGAAGGGTGACGCCGACGCCGCGGCGCGCTTCGCCGCCAGCGCTCACCTCGCACTTCGCGAGGAAGCTGACACGGGCGAAGCTGGAAACACGCTGTTCAATCGCAGTTCGGGCCTAGCCGAAGTGGTCATTCCTCCGCGCTCCGGGCTTATCGGCAGCACTGCGTTTCCCGGCATGGTGACGGAAAGCGGCGATCTCATCATCCTTTCCGTCTCGCGCGCCGGCGTAACGCTCGACGCTGCGCAGACCGAACTCCAGGTTGGCGACACGCTGCTCCTGCAAGGAACATGGAAGGCGCTGGACGAGCGCTTATCCGACCCCGACGTGCTGGTCGTGAATTCACCCGAACTGGTGCGCCGCCAAGCCGTGCCGATGGGGCCGGGCGCCAAGCAGGCCGTGGTCATTCTTCTGGCGATGGTTCTCCTGCTTGCCACCGGAATTGTGCCGACCGCCGTCGCCGGAATGCTGGCGGCGGGCGCAGTGGTTCTCTCTGGCATCATGAACGTGGAACACGCCTACCGCGCCATCAACTGGACCACGGTGATCATGGTCGCGGCGATGATGCCGCTATCGACCGCAATGGAGAAGACCGGCGCGGCACAGCTGATGGCAGAACACCTCGTAGCGACCGTGGGCGATTCCGGTCCCTATGCGCTTCTGGGCGGTTTGTTCATTCTGACAGCGATACTCGGTCAGCTCATCTCCAACACCGCAACCGCGCTGATCGTCATTCCCATTGGCGTGGCCTCCGCCAAGGTGCTGGGTATGTCACCCGAGCCGGTCCTGATGTCGACAGCGGTCGCCGCCGCGGCGTCCTTCCTCACGCCCATCGCCACGCCGACGAACCTTATGGTCATGGGACCTGGCGGCTATGCCTTCGGCGACTACTGGAAGCTCGGCCTGCCGCTAATGATCTGGTTCTTCGTGGTGGCAACTTTCTACATACCCTTCGTCTGGGGGTTCTGAACTAACGGGGCTTGGGCTGGACCAGCGGCCGGCCAATAAGGAAGAGATACATGGGCAAGACCGCAGACACCGCGAAGACTGATCCGAATGCCGCGACCGGCTTCCTCGCCACCGTCGAACGGGTTGGCAACATGGTGCCACACCCCGCCATCATCTTCTTCATCCTGATCGGCATCGTGATCGCATTCTCGGCAATCTTCGGCATGCTGGGCTCCACTGTTACCTACGACGCCTACGATGAGGCGGTGGGAGATATCGTGCAGCAGACGACATCGGTGCGAAGCCTGCTTTCGCCCGACGGCATTCGCTTCATGCTGACGAGCCCTGTCGCCAATTTTCTTGGATTTACCGGTGTGGGGGTCATCTTGGTGGCGATGATCGGTGTCGGCATCGCCGAGGAATCCGGGCTCATCGCCACACTGGTGCGCAAGCTGGTTGCAACTGCGCCAAGGTCAATCTTCACCTTCATGATCGTGATGGTGGGCGTCGTGTCGTCGATAGCAGCTGATGCTGGCTATCTCGTCCTCGTCCCGCTGGCGGCCGCTGCTTTTCACAGCATGGGCCGGCATCCCCTCGCCGGCCTTGCGGCGGGCTTCTCGGGCGTTGCCGCGGTGTTCCTCGTCAACTTGTTCGTGACACCCACGGACGCGCTGCTGACCGAGGTCACCAATGACGCGATCCGGACAGTCAATCCGAATCTGCAGATCACGCTGGTTGGCAATCTCTACTTCATGATCGTATCTTCCATCCTCATGGCCATCATCTGCACGGTCATTACCGAGCGCTTCGTAGAGCCGCGTCTTGGACCCTACGACGGTGGGGTGAAATTGGAAGAGGCACAAGAAGGTCTTTCCGAGAGCCAACAGCGTGGTCTCAAATATGCCGGATGGGCCTTTCTGGCATTCGTGATGATCGTTCTCGCTCTCACCGCACCACCAATTCCCTGGGGCATCATGCGCAACCAGACGACCGGCGGCATCATGTCCGGTTCGCCGTTCATGAGCGCATTGATCGTACTGATCAGCCTGCTGTTCCTGGTACTCGGATATGCCTACGGCCGTGGCGCCGGCACCATCGAGAACGCTACCGCCGCCATTGGGCTGGTTACCAAGACCTGGAGCAACCTCGCCGGCATGATCTTCCTCCTGTTTGTGATCGCGAACTTCATCGCTTTCTTCAACTGGACGAACCTAGCGACGGTAATGGCGGTCAACCTAGCCGATTTCCTCAAGAACGTGCCGATCGGCGCAACGGGGTACATCATCCTGTTCGTCATCGTGGTGGCGCTGATCGACATCATCCTAACTGGAGCGCTCGCCAAATGGGCGATCCTTGCGCCTGTATTCATCCCGCTGTTCATGCGACTCGGCGGCGATCCGAACCTCGTGCTTGCCGCGTACCGTGTCGGCGACAGTCCGATGAACGTCATCACTCCGCTCAACGTCTACCTCGCGGTAATGGTGGGGTTTGCGCAGAAGTACGTGAAGGACGCTGGGATCGGCACCATCGTGGCGCTTATGATCCCCTATACCGTGGTGCTGCTCGCCCTCTGGACGCTGCTCCTGATACTGTGGAACCTGTTCGGAATTCCGCTCGGTCCGGGCTGAGGGCGGTCAATGTCAGACAAGCTCATTGGTGTGGTTCGCTCACCGATCGATGCGTTGAGACCGCTCACACCGGCCGAGCAGCGTATCGTCGCCGATCTGGCTGTCGGCGAGTTCGACCGGCTGGGTGATGGCCGTCGTCCAGAAACAGACGATCCCGCGAGGCAAGTTCGTGCGGCGTTCCTGCGCTTCCTCATTCTAGGGGGAGACGAAGAGCACAGGCCGCACGAAAAAGGCGTGCGCGTCTCCGGGGGCTGGATTTCAGGCGTGCTCGATCTGGAGGGTGCGCGCATCTCGCGCGACATCGGTCTGAAGGACTGCCGCTTCGACGCCGTGCCGGTTCTGCGCTACGCCGTGATCGACAACCTGCTGCTCGACGGCTCTTCGATTCCCGGCCTCCAGTTGGAACGGCTGGAGGCACGCGGTGGCGTGTCATTGAAGGGTGCGGAGCTTAAGGGTGAGGTGCGGCTGTCCGGCAGCCGGCTTGGTGGCAATCTCAGCCTCGACGGAGCGTCGTTCTCATGTGCTGGACGTGCCGCGCTGGTCGCTGACGGCATCGATGTGCGATCGGTAGAACTTCGCGGCGCGGCGATTGCCGGAGAGACGAGTATGACGTCCGCACGCATCAATGGCGATCTCGATCTCACGGGGGCCAGACTTTCCTACCCGGATGGCGAGGCGCTCCATCTCAACCGCACAGTGGTGCGCGGCGGCTTGTTCCTGCGTGGCCGGGCGCATATCGATGGCGCGCTCGACCTGACTGGCGCCTCCATCGACACATTGCACGATGATGAAGCGTCGTGGCCAGCGCCCGGCAACTTGCTGCTCAACCGTTGTCTTTATAACGCGTTGATTGGTGGGCCGATGGATGCCCGGCGGCGCCTTGCGTGGCTCGCGCGTCAGTCGCCGGGCCGCTGGGGCGAAGATTTCTGGCCGCAACCCTACGAACAGCTAGCCTACGTCTTCCGCGAGATGGGGCATGATGAAGACGCACGGACCGTGCTGGTGGAGAAGGGGCGCCTACAGAGCGCAGCCCGCCGTGCCCGCACCTCAAACCCGCTGTGGAGCTTGCTGCTCTATGCCAAGGACAGTTTGCTCGGCGTGACGCTGGGTTATGGGCACAAACCGCTGCTGTCCCTCGCGTGGCTGCTTCTGTTCTGGGGTCTGGGCGTAGCGGTCTTCGCTTTTGCGCAGGCACACTCCGCGATCAAGCCGAACAGTCCCGTCGTCTTGCGGTCGTCCGAATGGACGATGTGCGGCGTGCCACGGGGCGAAGAGCGGATGCTTGCCACCGTTCCAACGGCCGGGCGCGCCGCACCGGGCCAATCCCAGCTCCACTGCTTCCTTGCTCAGCCCGAGGCGTCGAGCTATCCCGCATTCAATGCCTGGATGTACTCTCTTGACACGCTTTTTCCCGTGCTGGAGATCGGCCAGAAAGACTATTGGCGCCCCGATCCTGCCAAACGCGGGGGCTCGTTCACGATGGGCTATTTCTATTTCCAGGCAGTCGTGGGATGGGCGCTGAGCCTGCTGGCAATCGCGGGTTTCTCGGGACTGGTGAGATCGCGCTAGAGCGAAATCCCATCTGTCTGCGACTTCGTCTGCCCGCACAAAACACCCCTCCCCGAATTGGCAGTTTTGGGGAGGGGCTCATCAAGGAGCAGGCGTGATGCGTATACCGCGGCTTACTATTCGGCTGGCGGTGTCGCTGCTGGAGCATTCATCTGAGGAGTGGCTCCGCTCATTCCCTTTGTGGCTGGGAGCTTGCCCTCGTCTCCCATTCTCTTGGACGGACCAACTTCGACAGGAGCCGTGGCGCCCATGTCGGGAGTGGCACCACTGACCGCCCCAGTTGCAGGGAGCTTGCCCTCATCGCCCATCGTCTTCGGTGGAGCGATCGGAGTCCGGTCGTCGGCGTATGCTGGCGAGATCACAGCACCTAGAAGAAGTACTGCGGCAGCAGCTGAAATTAGACGCTTCATTGCAAACCTCCCAAATTTTTTGAACGATGCTCGACTTTTATTGCGGCATCGACCGCGAGCGAATGGTTGCCCGGCAAAATCAGCCTACCCACGTTCTCGATCAATTTACAACAATTTCCGGCAGCCTAACTATCGAATGAAATAAGAGTTTCCGCGCATGCATTGCGAGTGCGCTGTCACAATTCCTACATCTCCCCGCGCAATTGTTTTTTATTGCAGTGCAGCGTTAAAGCCACTGTTTGGGTAAAGGAAAAAAAATGCTATTGATGATTTAGCGCGCGGCGATGAGTATCGTCTTGAAATCTACCAGGGAATTTACGGCATGCTCTATGTGGACCTTCCGACTCGTTCTGAGTTTAAGGCCCTAGCCGGCGTGCGGACGGATGCCTGCGTATCTATCTACTTGCCAACCACCCCGCTGACCCAGGAGTTTGATGCCAGTCGGATTGCTTTTGGCAATCTCGCAAAACAGGCATGTGCGCAGTTGGAAGCAGCAAAACTACCCAAGTCGCGAAGAGCAGCGCTTTTGGAACACTTCGATCAACTCGCTGTCGATGCGGACTTTTGGGCCCATCAGGCCAATAGTCTTGCGGTGCTCGCAACTCCCGACAGTGTCAAGACGTACCGGCTCGCAAACAACTTGACGCCGATGGTCGAGGTTTCCGATCGCTTTCACCTCGTCCCGCTCCTTCGGGCCATTACCTTCCCTCACACAGCCTACGTTTTGGTGCTTTCAGAGAATGCTGTGCGGCTCGTCGAGATCTTTGCTGACCACCCACCGGTGACCGCCAAGATTGCCAACATGCCGAAAGATGCCGCCAGTGCGGTTGGAAAAGCCACTTTGAACGATCGGTCACCCAGCGGCCGCATACAAGGGTCCGAGGGGCAAAACGTCAGGCTCAACCAGTACGCTCGTAAAGTCGATGCCGCGCTGCGCCCCATTCTTGCGGGCCGCGATACGCCGCTCATATTGGCAGCCCCAGATCGATTGGCATCCATTTACAGGTCTGTAAACAGCTATCCGCACCTTCTCGAACAGACGTTAGGTGGAAACTCTGAAAGGACGAGCGACGCAGAACTGTCTGTGGCGGTCAGAGCAATACTTGATGCGTGGTACCAATCGGAACTGGGGCAATTTCGAAGTGTTTACGAGACGCGAGCAAACAGCGGTCGCGCCACTTCGGATCTTTCGGATGCGGCAAGGGCGGCGACCTTCGGTGCGATCGACGTTCTTCTTGTCGATATCGATAGTGTGACGCCGGGGTTGGTAGATGAGTCCAGCGGAGCCGTTCAATTTGCCGATGGGCCTGGCGCAAACAGCTACTGCATCGTCGACGAGATTGCCGCGCGAGCCTTATCAACAGGCGCAAAAGTACTCGCCGTCCGGAAATCGGACTTGCCTGCAGGCGGCGAACTTGCGGCCGTCCTGCGTTATCCGATCTAGACGATCAAATGGGCGCGGTGTGCAATTCAGCCCACCCGTACCACATGATCTGAAGGCCTATGCAAAGCAGAATGAACGCCATCAGCCGCGTCAGCACGAGCATGCCGACCTAGCATGAGGTCGTGTGATTGCGATCCATTTCAACAGTTCAGGATGTGACGATTGCCGGTGTCATTCCACCCGACCGAGTCGTTCAATCCGATCGTCCTCGGCGACTGATCGCGGCGACCAACATTCCCGCCGTGGCGCCGGTGAGTACGCCTCGTCCGGGTCCATCAACAAGAACGGCTATCCCAGCCCCGATCAGCGCACCTTGTGCCAACTCCTTGACGTTCCGGGCCTCTGCAGTTGATGCACTGAGTGTCATCAAGGCTGCTGAACCAACGTGCAGCCACGTCCGCAAATTCAATTTCCAACAGCGTTCGATCATTCAATCGCCCTTGGTGTGGCACTCAGTTCTTAGCCGGAGTGCCAGCAGGATACAGCCTGCAAATGGGAGCATGGCTCACTTTGCCGACAATGTATCTGCGACAGCTTCATCGATAACACCCGCAAGCAGCGCGTTCTTATCATCCTCGCAGCCATCAGCGAGTTCCGCGATGAACTTGTCCCTCAGCTTGGCTTTGTCGGCATCCGAACTCGCGAACTTAGATATATCGATCTCGCGATTGTAGAGTGACATGGCCACCATCGCACGCACGACCTTATCGACGTAGGCATTGTCACCGTTGCTTTCGTCTACAACGCTTTGACACGTGTGGTACATCAGGGGCAAAGCGTCATCGACGTACTTCTCAGCTTCGGCATCCGCGCGAACTGAAGCCGAAAAACAAACTGATATGAGCGCGAGAGCGAGAGAGGAGGACAGAAGACGGTTCATGAGAGAGCCTCGAATGCTTTATTGATCTCTGATCACTTGATCATAAGGCGTCGACGTGATCAGCGCGAAACGGCGCCAATAAGGGCGCCTGCCGCTGCTCCCGTTCTTGCCCCGCTGCCGCCATCGACCAACGCGCCGACGCCAGCGCCGATGGTGCCCCCTACGACCGCTCTTCGAGTCCGGTTTGCTTCCGCCGTCGAGGCAAGGAGCGTAACCGCAATCGTCATAGCAAGAGCAGCGGCCATTACGGTTCGTACCGTCGCTGGTCTCGATTGGATTTCCATTTTCCACCTACCCATTTCAATAGCTGCTTGATGCTCGCCTCGGTGTCGTCAACGGCTGAGTGTCAGGCCCTTGACCCCAACAGCAACATTCACACCGGTCTGAACTTGGACGCTCAGCGGCTGGAGAACGATTGAATTGCTTGAACCGCCAATGAGCGCATTAGCGCCTACGCCAACACCTACGGCTGCATTGGCGGCGACCCCCGCATACCGTCCGGCCAGTGCACCCGTTGCCGGGTTGTCGGTTGACGAAAGAACGGTCCAGACCATCGTATTTCGGCCCTTGACGCCAAGGTCGAGACCAATTCGGGTAATTCGCGCAGTATATGTTACCGCCGCGCCGCCTCGTACCCTTTGAAACTCGCACGACATGCGTTGGCTGGATCCGAGTATGAGCCCGACGCTGCCGTTACCCCGGCAGGTTAGTGTGCCTGCCACGAGCCGCGCATCTTGGGCTAACACATTGTCCGTAAGAGAAAAAAGAAGATAGAAACCGCAAACCAGTGCAACAACTTTGTCTCGGATCATCATGCGTCACGCCCACCCACTCAACTTTAATTATAGGTCGCCAATCCGGTTTGACGATCGAGGTATGCTTAGCTCCAATGCTCTGGCTATGCCAACAACAAAGTTCGCCTTGCTGGTAGCCAATGAAACGACTGCATCTTGCTTATCATATATGCTGCCTCGCACTTGCCAAGCAGGACCTCCGTAGGCCACTTAGTGGTCGGAGTACAAAGTAACGGCCAATGGCGCTGGTCTCATAGAGGCATACTTACTACCTGACGCGGGGGCGGGCAGCGTTGTTTGGCTTTAGAATATTGACGGCTGTTTTATTGGTAGCTCTTGCGGGTTGTGCCTCGCCACCGCGACTGCCAGCTTTGCCGCTCGCACTGGCATCAGAGACGAGCCCGTTCGGTATTCCAAATGTGCGCTACTATCCCGACACCGACGGTAAGAAGCTGGAGGCGCTGGGTAAGGCTTCAATCCAAAAGGAACTTCGGGCGAACGCAGGGAAATTGTCGAGCCTTCAGCCAGCAAGTTTCCTAGCCATTTCGGGCGGCGGTGATAGCGGTGCCTTCGGTGCCGGCTTGTTATGTGGATGGAGTAAGAGAGGCGATAGACCCAAGTTCAAATTGGTCACCGGCGTCAGTACCGGAGCTTTATCGGCACCTTTTGTGTTCCTGGGATCTGACTACGATCATGCATTGGCACAAGTTTATACGACGATCCAAGCTTCAGATGTTTTCGAGCCGCGCAAGGCGCTGGTTGCGGCGGTCAGTGCTGACGCATTGACCGACAGCGCACCTTTGCGGGGCATGATCGCACAATTCATGGACCGGCAAATGATTTCACGGATCGCAGAGGAGTACTCTAAGGGACGACTTCTTTTGATCATGACCACGAACCTTGATCAAGGGCGCCCGGTAATCTGGGATATCGGAGCCATCGCAGCGAGTGGGGATCCGAAATCGCGCGAGTTCATCGTCGACATCCTCATGGCGTCGGCTGCAATCCCCGGGGTGTTCCCACCCGTGATGCTGGACGTCAGTCACGGCGGGATGAATTATCAAGAGATGCATGTCGATGGAGGAACGACAGCCCAGGCGTTCCTCTACCCTCCGACGTTCAATCTCAATCGCGCAGCAGGGCAGGATCGTGTGGTACGCAAACGCGTCGCGTATATCATTCGCAATGGAAGACTGTTTAGGGAAGAGTCCGACGTCCAGCGACAAACGCTATCGGTTGCCACGGAGGCCGCGTCAGCAATGATTGCTGCCAACGGCACCAACGACACGTTCCGCATCTATCTCACGACAAAACGCGATGGTGTCGATTACAATCTGGCCTACATCGACGATGACTTCACCGAACCCTACAAAGGTCCGTTCGATCGCGACTACATGAATAAGCTATTCGACTACGGCTTCGCGTTAGGACGGGCAGGCTATCAGTGGCACAAGGCTCCACCAGGTTTTGGGGACTAAGCCGGGCTACGGTCTTCTGGCAGATATTGTGCGGTCTTGATTGGTATGAAGGGTCAATGTGCCGTCCGCAGCAATTGAAAACCGCGACACCCGCTCCAAAAGCTCAAGAAAGAGCTGCTCCTGCTTCATGACAGGTTCTTCGCATGCCATCATCGACGACATGCCCTTGCCGATCGATAGCCCTTCACCCGTGATCTTGTACTCCGCATTGAAGCGGTTACAGGAGCCAAGTCCACTTAATCCGCCCTTTTCTGCGAATGTCATGGTGATGCGCGGCTCCCCTAAAACAGGTTCTCCCGAAAGGCTGACGACTGTCCATTCCTGTCCCTGAAGAAGGCTGCCTGGATCGCCGCCGCAGCCGTTAAGCCGCTTCGTGCCGAACGTGACAGTCACCTGCTCAGGTCGCGGCATGCCAGTCATGGTATCAACGCACACTTCGTTCTTGACATTGACCTCCAACGGATCGCCACCGATCGATGTGAGGTATCGAACCGTGCGGTCGTCGACTGCCGTCGCAGGCGGCACTGCAAATTCAATGCGATTTGCTCCAAAGTCAGTTTCCAGCGTCATTTTTCCATCTGACCTGGATAGCGACCAGGACGGCTCGTGACCGATGGCACGCCAATCTGCTTGTGAAGCGAATGCGGCCGTACTGCCACATACTGCAAAGAACGCGAGTGCTTGCCGCCAGCCGACCAGACTTCATCATTTGAGTTCTCATGTTTCGAATGTGAGTGAGAAAGAATTTGTCTGCAATCGCCGCCAAATTCCTATGGGTGCCGAGCACCCTTACAGAACAATGACCCGCGCTCCGTCTCGCACAGTCCCGAACAGCTCGAAAACATGTTCATTCAACATGCGAATGCAGCCGGAGGAGGCAAAGTGTCCAATACTCCACGGCTCGTGCGTTCCGTGAATGCGATAGAGTGTGTCTCGACCATCCCTATACAAGTAGAGGGCGCGTGCACCTAGCGGGTTGCGTGGCCCGCCAGGAACGTGAGATGGCAGCGACGGATCACGCCGCCGCATGTTCGCTGTCGGTGTCCACCCCGGCCATTTGGCCCGTCGCGCTATAATGGCTTCAC
This sequence comes from uncultured Alphaproteobacteria bacterium, assembly GCA_963708775.1. GTDB lineage: Bacteria > Pseudomonadota > Alphaproteobacteria > Rhizobiales > Hyphomicrobiaceae > JAGVSR01. The sequence continues at coordinate 20,757 of CAVPTI010000021.1, forward strand.
CAGTCCACCGCCGACCATCCCGGCCCACCGCAATACCGAACCGGATCGCGCTGCCTGGACGATCAATGTAGTAGAGCATCCGCTCCTGCTTATTGATAAGAATAGTACCTATGGACTCGGGGCCGGAGTAGGCAACCGATTGGCGATGAAACCGCTCCGGAATTCGCTTTTTATCGACTAACTGAATATCGAACGGGCGGTCTGGTATCTTCCCGATGTACCAATCTGATCGTGCAGCCGACACTCCGCGTGGAAAGATGATGGTCGCCGATGAGCCAATCAGAAACCTACGTCGATCGAGTGAAAAAGACATCGCCGCCCCTATTGTTCCCAGCAACAAGTGAGATTGCCATTCGGCAAGCAGGCTCGCAAGCCAGCGCCAGTGTTTTGGCCGCTGGGGTGCTGCGCAATTTTTCTGCCAAAGGCTTTCAGTTCCCCCAAATCCCGGTTGTGTCCCCGATGATCGCGAAACGCCGGCGCCTCCGTTCGTGACGGACTCAATCAACTTGGTGCAGCTTTTGACCATTGCAGCCGGCCAATGCGGCGCGTAACGTCTCGGAGGGCAATTCTCCGAATAGTTCTTTGTAGGCACCGGAAACCCGGCCTAAGTCGGATGCGCCGGCCGCTTGCATGATCTGCGTTACGGTAAGGCGGTTATCCGTTGCGCGATAAAGTTTTCGCCTGATCAAATTCAGTTGCCGAAACCGCAGATAGCGGATCGGCCCCATTCCGATCACGCGGTGAAACGCACGCAACAGAGTCCGAGGGTGGACATGGGCGGCCTCCGCCATTTCTTCGACGTACCAATCGTCGCTGAGTTCGCCATTACCCAACGACGAAAGCGCTCGTGAAACGGTGTCGTTAGCCTTTAGAGCCGCATGATCCAGTTTGGAGAGCTGCTCGGTTGTTTCATTCGACAACACGTTGCGCACGGCTGCCAACAGTTCGCCCTCGGCATCTTCTCTCAAGGCGTCAGGCGATCCTTCTGAGGCAAGGGCATGGATGCGTTCTGCCCAAGCCACCAATTTCATCTGCTGGTCTGGGGTCAGCATGAGGAGATGCGGTCGGTGTTCGGTCCGCTGGATCCTCAGATTCCCATTTGTGAAGCACGGCGTTTCCACCATCGCGCGAGGCAGCGATATGGCAAACCAGGTGCGTGCACGATCAGCGGAAAAGACGAAGTGGCTGCCTGGAGGCAGCAGTGCGTAATGGTGTGAGGCGATGATGTCGCCATTTATCGTTATCGACGCGGCGGAAGGCCGATGGCGGCCGATAAGAATGTAGTTGTCGTCGAGTACCGTGCCGTGGACCACACTTGCGCCGCCATCACTGCCGAATTGCAGCACAATTGATCGCCCGGATATGACATCGAGCCACCAAGGCGCCTCCTCGCGCTTCGTCAATACAAAGCTCACCCGAGCTTGCTGCACGGCCCTACAATATTGATCGAACGGCACCGGCTTCATGCCAGCCTCATTGCAGTCGCCACAGAAGCTTTTGCGAAAGCTTTGCGTGTCCGACGGGTAACAGGTGGTCCTGGATTTTGGACAGTGTCCGAAATTTCATATCAGAACTCGACGCCGAATGCATTGTGATGCTCAATGGTAGCGGGACGCCTGCAGGGGAAAAATTTACCAACTCGGCCGTGACTAGGACGAGCCAGACACTTCGCGTCAGCTGTCGGAGACGTTTACGCCATGCACCATCGCCTGACTTGGTTTCTGATCGGAGCTGCCGTCGCGTCGGTGTTTTGGATTGCTGTTTTGCGCGGCATTGGCAATGAGTGGCTCAACATTCTTTTGCGGGCCAGCTGATGTTTGGCAGTTTGTTTGGACCTACCGGATTCGTGAGGTGGAGAGCACGTTGTGCGCTGCGGCAAGGGTCCACATTTTTTGAAGGCGGCTGACCAAGCCAAAACGCCAGCTAGACTTGCGGCGGATGCCTCGGGTGGAGGCCATCGCTTGGACAATGCTGAGATATCACGTAAATGTCAAAAACTGGATTGCGTTCGGGACGGGGTTAGGTTCTATAGGATCAAGCGATGGTCGATGAGTATTGCTAATGAATTTGCGCGCGATCATGCTGGCCGGCTCTTCCGCCCTGTTCGCTGTTGCAGCAGGCACGCCGTCGGCGCTCGACATTTACAACACCACGTCTGCATCTCACGGCACCAGTGGGACGATGCCGCATTTGCGGAGCGTCCAATTCGACGACAATGACGATGGTGTCGGCGGCTGTGTCAACGAATGCAAGCTCAAGCTTGAAATTTGCCTGGGGCAGCGACCCGATGGCGAGCCCCGGATCGGTGTGAGAAGCTTGAAGATGATTGCGAGAACGCTTGTTATAATTCCGGGCCTGACGCCGGTGACAATACCTAGGTTTGTGAGTGTGCAATGAAGTGGTCCTGCTGCTGCTTTTGGGCCGGCACGCAAAAAGCAGCTGCTATGAAAGCAAAGAATTTTGGCGAGTAGCCTGCTAATTGGGAAGCCCAAGACGGTTTAAATCTGCGGCGTCACAAAGATGCGCAGCGCACTCCCGCGCGAGCCGGCTTGTTCAATGGCCCTAAGCGCACGACTGTGGTGCTCAACACCTCGAAATAAAGTCATCACGGACCGGGTCTGCCGTGGCGACACGAGGTCGACCACGTCCTAGACGTTGCCTTTGTGCAACAAACCAATCATCTCAGCATCTGTATTCAGGATAGCCTAGTTGAAACGAATACAGCTTTGGCGTCAGATGCCGGAAAGCTTTCAAAGCTGGTGGAGTGCAGGGCGTGCGGGTTCTCGTGTTGAAGATCGTTTTGGGATTAGTTGCGGCTGGCTGCCTTACGACCACAGTGTCGGCGCAGCAAGGTCCCGAGCCTTCGGGGACCGAGGCCTACGAACTCCCGGAAGTTATCGTCGATACGCAGAAACAAGCAGCCGCCAAAAAGAAGCCGAACTCGCAACCGTCAGCGGGAGCTTCGGAGCCGACGAGCGGTCAAAGTTCGGCCAGCGGAGAGCCGGAGCCCATCGCCGCCGATGCGGCAGGCGCTGCTCCCGGCGGCACGCCTTCCGCGAATTTCTCATGGCGGGGGCGCTTCTGTAGGTAACGCGCCAGCAGTTTCCAGTGCCGGGTTCACGTCCGGGCCGCATCGTCGAACAGGTTGGCACCGTCGAGGAAGTCACGGCCGAACAGATCGAGCGCGTCGGGGCGCGGACGCTGGATGAAGCTATTCGTTTGATGCCCGGCGTTCATGTTCGCAATGGCGGGGACGGCGTGCCGCGCATCGATATCCGCGGCATGCGCACGCGCAACATCATCATCCTCGTCGATGGCGTGCCGCAAAATGGCACATATGATGGCCAATTCGACCCGCGTGCGATTCCTGTCGAAAATATCGCGCGGATCAAGGTCACGCGCGGCGGTTCGTCGGTGCTTTACGGGCCGGGCGGTAATGCGGCGGTGATCGATATCATTACTAAAGCCGCGGGACCCGGTCTGCGCGCGACGGGCGACACCATGGTAGGCTTCGGCCAGCAGAAGGATGCGCGCGTTACGGCGAGTTACGGTGGCGATGCCGTTTCGACTTTCATCAGCGCCTCGATCTACGAGCAGGATCAGTTTCACCTGTCGGACGATTTTGCATTCACGACGCTGCAGCCGAACGATGCGCGCGTGAACTCCGACCGCGAGGACCGCGCGATCTACGGCAACACGCAGATCAAGGTGAACGAGGATATTCAGTGGGGTTTCTCGATCAACTACCGCGAGGGCGAGTACGGCAAGCCGCCGAGCACGCTGTAGCCGACACCCGGAGTGGAGGCGGAGGTGGGGTGCGGAGAGGCGGAGGACGGCGGCGGCGGTGCGGCTCCATGTACATTTGCGACCGTGCTCAGATTTCGCATCCGGGCTGCGCTTTGAGCGCGTCGACGATTACAGCGCATTGAGTCTGCAGACTTCCGGCCTGATCGACCTCGGCGGCGGGCTAACCGTGCGACCTATGGCCTACTTACAATGTAACAATGAACTGACGAACCGCTATGACGACAAGAATTATCGATTCTCAGCTTCTAAGCGGCGCGTTCAGCGAAGATGCTTCGACGTCAATCTACGGCGGCGGTGGTCAGATTGCATTCCGAGCCTGACGACAATAACTTGGTGACAGTTGCTCTCGATGCCCACCGCGAAGCATGGGAGGCGACCGGCTTCAGCAATACGTCAACAGCACGGTACTTGCTGACAGCGAATGTCAATCCAGCATCGTCAGCAACCTGCACTAACGCAATCGGAACATCGAGCAGCCTGAAGACAAGCTGCTTGCCCGATTGCAGCGGCTTGCTTCGGCGGAACGCTCGTAGGGCCGATCGCTTTTCAGAATACTGGCAACCCGTCATCAGTTGGGTAATCGCGCCCGACAAGCATGTACGTCGGCAAACTGGATGTCCCACCGCGACGAAGACCTCGACATCTTCTCCGCCGCCGCTGAATACGAAGTGAAGCTTACAAGCCAACTGTCCGGCGTTGTCGGCGCTGGGTGGGCAGAGCAGCACCGGGAAGGTTCCAGCGACGGTGACTACACTTATCTCGCAGGTCTACGGTATGCCTTCACCGAAGATACTGTCCTGCGCGGCAACATTGCCCGCAAGATTCGCTTCCCCACTCTTCGAAATCTTTATGACGCAGATGGCGGTAATCCGGAATCTTGAAACTGAAGTCACGCAGAACTATGAAGTGGGTCTCGACCAGCGGCTGCCGTTCATCAACGGACTGTTCAGCGTCACCGTTTTCCGCATCGACGCGGAGAACTTCATCCGCAGAGCAAATGTCTGCGATGTCGATGGTAGTCAGCCACAAACGAGATCCGTTCTGCAACGACGACCAACTGCGTTTCCAGGGCGTGGAGACGAACTTAGCTTTCAGTCCGTTCGCCGGCTTCAATGCGCAGGTGGGTTACACGTACTTGGATGCGTCCAACGAGCAGCCGTCGGTGGTTGGTGGCACGTCCACCATCGATAACGAGCCCGAGCACAAGGTCATGGCGGCGGTGAGTTATGCGATCGGTGGCGGGGCCACGTTGCTGGCCGATTACCAGTACGTGGCGGGCAGCTTCGCGGTGGGTCGCGATCAGATCCAGACTTTGGAACTTGCTGACTACCACCTCTTGAACCTCGGTGTGACGCAGGACGTCGGTGGCGGGGCGTACCAGCTTTATGGCCGCGTCGAGAACGTGCTGGATGAGAACTACGAGTCATCCTTCGGCTTCCCGGAAGCCGGCCGCGTGTTCTTCATCGGATTGCGCGCGAAGCTCGGACCGGGTTGAGTTCGGCCGCTATTAGTGTGCGAGGGTCTTGTCTGTCTCAGGCACTCGACAAGGATCTTAATGCGCTTACGTGTTCTTGGCTTCATTTTCGCGCTGCTCGTATCGTCGCTGGGGCATTCGCCGGCATATGCTGACGGGCCGCTGCGGCTTGCGATCGTCAACACGCCGAAAATCTCCGGGCTCATCGACGATCTCGTCGCCGACTACAAGGCTTCCGGCGGCGGTGATGTGTCGGTCTATGGCGGCAGCGATGTGTTCGAGAAAGCGCGCGAAGGTGAGGCGGATCTCGTGATCGCGCACTATGGCAAGGCGGACGTCGAACGCTTCGTGCTTGATGGATATGGCGCCTGGCCGCGCATGGTGTTCTCCAATCAGCTGGCGATCATCGGGCCGAAGTCAGACCCGGCTGGTATCCGCGGACTGTCGAGCGGCGCGGAAGCGATCAAGAAAATCGCCGCTGCAAAGGCGCCGTTCGCCGTCAATGCATTGCCCGGCATTACATATCTCACCGACATTCTCTGGCTTCAGGCCGGCTCACCGGACAAGGGCGATTGGGTGCTCGATCCGGGCGTGGCGAAGGGGCAGGCGATGAAGTTCGCGGAGGAAAAGGGCGCCTACACGATCTGGGGTGCAATTCCGTTTCTGCGCTTCAAGGAGAAACATGCTTCGACACTAGAATTGCTCGTCACCGGCGATCCGCTGTTCCAGCGCATCATGGCAGCGATCGTGGTGCAGCCGACCAAAGTGCCGGGGGCTCAGGCCGAGCGCGCCGTGAAGTTCGTCGATTACTTGTTGAGTTCTCGGGCTCAAGCGCGGATCGCGAGCTATCGCTCGCCGGGCGTAGAGCCCCAACTGTGGTGGCCGGCCGCGCGGCATAATCCGACGGAAGGTCTCGACGAATAAAGCTCAGGGGGTGCCGTCAGGCTGGGCGAAGCGCTTTTGCGCCACGCGCCACGCGAGGGCGGTCATCATCGCGCCCATGAAGCCGAAGGCGATGTGGGTCGAAATCGGGTACAGAATGCCGGCGCGGAACGAGCCGAACTGCATTCCGAAGAATTCCATCAAGCCGAGGCGGATCAGGGGCTTCGTCGCAAAGGCAAATGCAGTGACGAGCGGCAGCACGATGAATTGCGTTCGCCATCCCGCAAACAGCATGATGCCGAGATCGAGCGCGATGCCCGGTGCCAGATAGAGGAATGGTGTGGTCCATTCACTTCCTGCACCCATCGCCGCGGCGGTTCCCGCAGACGACAGCGCGGCGATCGTGGCTCCCCACTTATATGTGGTCGAGTAGCGGGCGAGCGCCAGCAGGGCCATGCCTTCCAGGCCGTGTTGGCCCGGGATGCGCAGCGGATAGCGGATCGTCTCGTGTAGCAGCACGATCGCAACGCCAATTGCGACGAGAAATGCCAGGCGACCCGCCGTCAGCGGGCCGACGAGCTCAATATTGCTTGGTGAGTTCGCGCGGGACGAGCTGCCAGTCACAGTTGCCATTGGTTTTTTCCGCTTTCTCGATGAGGAGGACGGCTTGATGATCGATGAGAACCGGGCGCGGCCAGGGATCGACGGCGATCCGCGCGCCAGGGTCCGGTGTCTCGCCAGACGGCGAACGCACGACGTGAATTCCAGTATCGGCGAGCAGTGTCTCGATCGAGACAACTCCGGTGAGTTCCCGCACGCCCTCGACCCATACGAAGCGCCCGTCGCGGCCGGTTCGGCGAAGGCCCACGCCCGCCAGTGAGCCGATGACGCCCCCCTCGGTACCAGTGACGCCGCGCAGAATAATGCCTTCGCGCTGCGCCAAAGCGCGGGCGTCCGCCTGCGTCAGCACGGTGTCCTTCGCGCGCCGTCCGAACTCCATCACGGTCTCGCCGACGTCGTCAAAGCGCGCGATGGCATAGGCGGCGTCGGACCCCGGTGCGGAGTGTTCCTCAAGGAAGGCGTAAACGATTTCGGACAGGTCAGTGAGTTCCCCGCCTAACCAATCGAGGTCAAGGCACAGCGAACTGTTGTGAGACGTGTAGGGGATGTCGGGGTGCACATAAAGTTGGTGCCGGCTGATGCCATGCACAACCGCCAGACCGTCATCGGCCAGCATGCGGCCAACGCCCCGGGCGCGATGGCCCGTGCCCCGGCTTTCATGGTTGTCGGTGTCGTCAATGGCGACGAGGAGGCGGTGGGATTTGATAGCCATATCTTGTCATACATAGATCGGAAGCAAGATTTGGAAAAGGGGCATCTATCTCAAGCTGCCAGATTGAGCAGTGTCTGGCACGCCGCGTGCTCCCCCGACGAGCTGCCCGTCCAGCGTTTAGCTCGCAGAAACGGCCGCAGCATGCTAACGTGGAAAGATTCCAACTTGCATTTTGGTCTTCCATGCGGATCAGAAAAACCACTCACAACGCCCTACAAATACTCATTGCGGCTGCGCGCTCGGGTGACGAGCTCGTAAAAGGAGCAACCATCGCCAAAGAGCTCAATCTGACAGAGCAGAATACATCCAAGATCGTTTATCTCCTTTCGCGCGGCGGGTTCATCAAAGCCGTGCGCGGTCCGCATGGTGGGATGACGCTTGCAAGAAAGCCGGAAGATATACGGATTGGTGACGTGGTCTTGGCCATGGAGAACATGGCGCTTGAGGATGAGCGCCCCGATGCGGGGGGAATCTCACAGGCTTGTTCGATACCGCGCTCGACGCGTTCGTGTCGGTTCTGAACCAACACACCTTGGCAGACATGGCGCGCACCCGGAAAGGTGGCGCTCTACCGGGATTGAAGCTCATAAAGCGACCGAAGACGTCCCGCGCGCGGAGCAAAGCCTTGATCGTCGACCACCGGACGCGCAGCGGACCGATCGTCCGCAAAACCTAGAACTGTTCCATTTTTCGATGATTTTCCATCCGACTATTGACAGCCGGCAGAGTTGAACTGTTCCTTGTCGATCGCGGCACCACTTTCGACCGCATACGATTTTGGGGCTTTGCACCCCATCAATTGGGGGACAAATGAATTCATATTTGCGCGCTCTCCACGCGCCTCGGGGTTTGCCGAAGATGGAACACCATGTCCGGCATAGCAGAGCAGACATTTACGTCGGCACAAGTTTTCGATATTGGCTGACAGGTTTCCGAACCGGCGACCTCGTGTATTGGGAGCGCGCGTTTGCCATGTCAGCCCGGTCCTTCGGACTTCGCGCCGCTAAGGACGTATGTCGCGATTTCTCGCAGTGGGTACGGATCCTGAGTGAGCGCTCTCGGCGTGACCTCCTCGTTTCTGCGCCAACCTGCCCTACGTTTGGGCACGATGAATGCGTCGCGATGGCGCTTATCGCGGCCTACCAGAACAAGGGATGCCCAGCCCTCCAGATGTGCGCGATGACGCTTCTCGGCTGCGAACCGCGCCACGACGTGTGCACAGTGTCGGATCGCCTGGCGCAACGGCTATCGGAGTGCGACCATCATCTTTCGGATGACGCGCTCGGCCATGTCGTGCGGTACGCCGACTTTGGCCCTTGGGCGTCCGCACGCCAAGTTTGCTGACGCTCGTCGCATCAATTTCGGTGAGCAGTGGCCGATGAGGTCATGTTCACGCTCCGAACATGAGTGTGGCCGCTTATGGTGGCGTCGGAGATCCGGCCACCGCTCGCGTTTCGCCGTGCGCATGCCCAACGTTTCCTCGAGGGCTTAGGGGCTTCGGTAACTCAGCGCATGTCGTGCTGCCAACAAGCCAAACGGAGCCAGCACACGCATGAGCCTCAGGATACTCGGGTGGGAGGGTTACGACGATCCCGGTTTAATCGCCCTGTTCAGGGAGAGAACCGGCATCGCGGTGGAGCTCGATGCGCACATCAGCGACTTCGACGCTGCAGAGCGCGTGCTGACCGGCGTGGGTGCGTGGGATCTCGTCAATATCAACAGTCCGTTTGTGCGGGATGTTCTCTTGTCCACGGGACACATTGAAGAACTCCGGAGCATGCGGTTGCGTGCGGCTGCTGCGGCACCGATGTCCCCTGTGTTTCAAGAGCTCAACCGCTGGGGAGCTGCGTCCGATGGCGCCCCGATTGGAGTTTGCCAGAGATTTGGCCCGTTTAATCTCGTCATCAACACCAAAGCGGTTTCGGTGGAAGTTGGAGAAGACCAGGGCTTTGCGCTCGCCCGGGAGCCTCGCTTTGCCGGTCGATACGGCATCTTGGATTATGAAGATTTCAATGTGATCCACATCGCAATAGCCGCGGGTTTGGATCCGTTTGTTCGAATGAGCGACCAGCAGGTTCAGGCCTTTAGTCTCACAGCAGAGGCGTGGTATTCGCGAGCAGCGATGGTGACGAGCGATCATCACGCGCTCAACCGGGCGCTGGTTTGTCGTGATATCGATTTCCACCTGGGTGGGGGCGTTTATACGTGCTCATCCGCGCGGTTTTCAGGTTACACGCAACTGCGGTCCGTCACGCCGCGGCGTGGTTCAGGCGCGGGACTCGGAGGCATTTCGTTCGTTGAAGTCAACGCGTTGTTGGCCCGTTCGCAGAAGATGGCTGAGGCAACGTCCTTCCTGGAGTATCTCGTGCAGCCCGAAACGGCTTTGCGTGCGTGTCTGGCGGGCGGTTCCGTCAATCCGGTTCTGCAGATGATGGAGCCGTCTGTCTTTGCGCAATTCACGGTAGCGCATCTCGATGCTATGCAGTGGGAGACACTGGAGGAGGATCTCAGCCGTTGCGGACAGTATCGAGTCGTTCCCGACTACCTACGACTGCGGACCGTACTAAGAGCCGCTCGATCCGCAAAGGCCTCAGCCTAGACGAGTTGTCGGTTGCGAAAAGGCTTTGCCCCAGAGAGCGGCTGATGTCACGGCAGATTACTTAGGGTTCAGAGAGCAAATGCGCATGCTCGCAGGATGAGAAAAAGTTGTAAAACCTACGCGTCCGGCTATGCCGTCAATTCATGGATGCTGAACTGGGCGCCGCGATCCGTCCAGACGCGCCCAGTGACCCATCCCGCCTCGCGGGCGAGGTTTTGGAACTCTACGATCGTGTACTTGTAGGAATTCTCCGTATGGATGCTTTCGCCGGCACAAAAACTAAACCGGCGACCGCAAATGGTGATTGTCTGCTCAATTAAGCTGACCAGATGCATCTCAATTCTCCCCAGTCGCGGATCGTAGATCGCCTCATGCCGGAATGTAGAAATGTCGATCGCGCTGCCAAGATCGCGATTTATCCTGGCGAGTAGATTGAGATTGAACGCAGCCGTAATGCCCGCTCGGTCATTGTACGCTTGCACCAGTGTTTGAGCATCCTTCTTCAGGTCCACGCCAACGACCAACCGACCGTTCACACTTAGAATGTCGCGAAATGACTTCAGCAGCGACACTGCCTCCTCAGCCGTCCAGTTTCCGATTGTCGATCCGGGGAAAAACCCAACGCGCGGCCGCTGATGAAGGGTTGCTGGCAGTTCGATCGAGTCTGCAAAGCTGCTGGTGATCGGATGAACGTTAAGCTTCGGGAACCGGCCCACCAACCGCTTCTTCGCTGCCATCAACGCGGACGACGAAACATCAATGGGGACGTAGGCCACTGTCGGCGCCAAATACTGCAACAGAAGTTCCGTCTTGGTGCTTGAACCGGATCCGAATTCAACAAGAACGGCGTCATCTGGAATGGATGCAGTGATCTCGGCAGCATGCTCGCGTAAGATGCCAACTTCGGTCCGGGTCGGATAGTATTCAGGAAGAACCGTTATCTCTTCGAACAAAGCGCTGCCGCGAGCGTCATACAGAAATTGGCAGGGCAACGTTTTGCGTGGCTTTGACAATCCTTCGATCACCGCGGTCGCAAATACCTGCTGCGCGGGGGTTTCGACTTGCTCGGGTGTGCGGAACAGACGAGCTGGATTTTTCACGACGACGCCGCCGCGGCGAGGCGCAGGCCGGAGAACTGCCAACGCTGGTGGGGATAGAAAAAATTCCGGTAGGTTGCGCGCGAATGCCCCTCCGGCGTCGCGCACGACGCCCCACGCAGTACCTGCTGGCTGATCATGAACTTGCCGTTGTATTCGCCGATCGCGCCGGCTGGTGCTCGGTAATTCGGATAAGGCTGATACGCGCTTTGGGTCCATTCCCAGACGTCGCCGAACATCTGCCGCGGCCGGCTGTTATCCCCGGCCTTTGGAGCCGGAAGGGGGCGAAGAGCGCGCGTCGCAAGTGTATTGCCCGTGGCCGGCAAATCTGCGGCTGCAATTTCCCACTCAAACTCCGTTGGCAGCCTCTTTCCCGCCCATCGCGAAAACGCATCAGCTTCAAAGTAGGAGACGTGACAGACAGGAGCCGCCGCCGCGACGGGTGCCAGCCCTTCGAGTGACATCTGGTGCCAACCGGAGCTGTGTTCTTCCCAATAAAGCGGACTTCGCCACTGTTCACGATTGACGAGTGTCCAGCCATCGGCAAGCCAGAGGGATGGCGTGCGGTAGCCGCCATCGGACATGAAGTCTAACCACTCGCCATTCGTGACCAGCCTGTCCGCAAGGCAGAATGGGCTGATCAGGGCATCATGCCGTGGCCGCTCGTTATCCCACGAAAAGCCGTATCCAGAGTGGCCGACCTTTTGAATGCCACCGCTGTATTCAACCCACCGCACCGGTTCGATCGCTGCTGGCGAACACGGCGCAGACGCTGCCCGGTACGCGGGACGCAAGGGACTGCAGGCAAAGAGAGACAGAATATCGGTCAGAAGCAACTCTTGATGCTGCTGTTCGTGATTGATCCCGATTTCAATGACCTCGGCTAATTCCTGATGGATGACCGGCTGCGCAAGTAAAGCTGCCAGGGCTTCATCGACATGTGCTCTGTACGAAAGAACACGCTCGACTGACGGCCGCGTGAGCAATCCGCGATGCCCGCGAGCTTGTCGTGGCCCGACCGCTTCATAATATGAGTTGAAGCAGAAGTTAAACGCTTCATCGAATGGCTGGTACCCCTCCACGAATTTCGCCAGAACAAAGGTCTCGAAGAACCACGTGACGTGGGCGAGATGCCATTTGGTTGGGCTGGCGTCGTCCATCGGCTGGACGGTCATGTCCTCGGCGCTCAGTGGCCGAGCGAGTTCCAGCGACAGCTGCCGAGTCTCGAACAGGCGCTCTGCCATGCGGCCAACTGACCTCTCTTGCGCGATGAGGCCTGATGACCTGTGCTTCGTATCGATGCGATCGACCCCTGGCATCCCACGCTTTCCAAAATACTGAACAATCAGTCGCTCAACGACACAGGCAACGCTTTGGTTTCCTCAGGCTGTCAATCAGCCCTAACGCTATCCGTCCGGCGGTGACGATCCGGTCATAAGACGTGCGCATGTTGTCCGGGAGACCTTGGCATCGCCTTGTTTGAAATTGCACCTTCAGCGCGTGTGAAGAAGTTTTCGAACGTCCCGCGGCGTGCTCCCGAGGCTACCATCGGCAAGCGGGGCCTTAACGGCGAAGGTCACACTTCAATCGGGCTTATGAGCTCTCTCTTCGTCCAGCTGTACGACTTTACTTTCAGGGCCATTTACTTCTGAAAAGTGGCTGACCTTATTCGCGTCGCAGACGTAGATCCACTTATGGTCGAATAGCTCTCCGTCTCGAACATAGCCCAGCATGGGGCCTTTTTGTTTCCGCCAGAAAAGCACGGGCGCGCCGGAAGTGCCGAGCTTTTCCCAGTTCGGTTCGATAAACTCGTCAATCGATTTCCAGTGAATCATACCCCTGCGCCCCTTGTGCCTTATCGTGACTGTTTAGCAATATGGCTATGCTGTGGTTGGACTTATAGCAGAATGGTACTTCCGTCGGGTCTCTTCACGTAGACAGCTGTTGGCCCCAAGAGGCGTTTGCCGATGGCAGCGATCTCCTGAATGCTTTCATAACTGCCCGATACCATCAGGATGGCGACCTCTTCCTTGACGATCTTATTGGCTGGATCCATCCAGCCACCCTTGCCGCGATGAATGGTGAACCCGCCGCAGCTGTTGAGTGATGCGTCTTCGAGAGCTGCAATCGCAATCGCGATATCGACGTCGGTGTTCGGCGTGCCATCCGCTTTGGGGCCCAAGCCGAAGACGAGCGTGTACTCGGTGTTGCTCATGGCAGCTGCTCCCACCGTGGCTGAAACTGGATCACCTGCCGGCGGCCTTTCACGGGATCATTGAACTGGATGTTGGTTCTAATTAGCCAGTAAACTTCTAACGCCACGCCAGCGCAACGACACGGTGACAGCTTTGCGCTTGCGTCGGGCTCTGCCATTCAACTCCCCTCTCGTGCCATCGCGCTATGCCAGCCGAGTGACCCGGCCCACTCTGTCGATGGGCTAAGCAGCTTGTCGTTGTGCCGCGGGAACTTAAGTCGCCGCCAGCCGTCCACTTATTCTGGAGGCAATACATGCAAATTCATAGATCTCGACACGCGTCTTCGCCGCTCTACAACGGCTGGATCCAAGCAGCGGCACTGGGAGCCGCGGGTCTGGCAGCTTCCGCTGTACTAGTCCGATTCCTTACTAACAAGGCTGAAAGCGAACATCGCCAGTTGGGCGAACTCATCGACATTGACAACACTCGCATCCATTATGTGGATCGTGGCAGCGGTCCGGTTGTCATCGTCTTGCACGGCAATGGAGCGATGCTCGAAGAAATGGACTCGAGCGGGGTGCTGGAACACCTTGCGAAGTCGCATCGAGTCATCGCGCTCGACAGGCCGGGTTTTGGTCTGTCCTCAAGGCCAGAGGGACATTGGACCCCAGAACGTGAATTGAAGCTGCTGTTCGCCTTTATGCGAAAGCTGGGGCTAGACCGACCAGTTATCGTCGCCCACTCTTGGGCTACGTTGGTCGCGGTGAATTTGGCGCTCGATGAGCCGGACGCGATCTCAGGCTTGGTATTAATCGGCGGATATTTCTACCCGACGACGCGTACGGACGTGGCGATTTAGAGCTTCGTTGCCACCCCTATCGTGGGCGACGTTTTCCGACACACGCTTATGTCGTTCATTTCGCGCGCGGTCGCTCCGATGGCGTTCGACAAGATGTTTGCGCCGCTGACACCACCGCAAGCGTTTTTAGAAGCTTATTCTGTAGCGATGGCCACCAGACCTAGCCAACTTGGTTCGGTGGCCTTTGACACGGTAGAGATGCCAATTGCTGCCGGCCGGCTTGCTTCGCGGTACACGGAGTTGCTCATCCCGATCGCTCTTATCGCTGGCGCCGGTGACCAGATCTCGACACTCGCCCATCAAAGCAGACGACTTAATAGCGAGTTGCCTAACAGCACGATCGATGAGGTTCCAGATGCGGGACATATGCTCCATCACGCCTATCCTGACCTGGTCGAACGACGGGTCGCACAGGTGTTCGAGCGCACGGTCCGACCGATTGACGCCAGCTTGGAGCCAGCCTCTTAACTTGACGCGGCTGCCGGACTTAACAGGAAAACCCCCGATAGAGAAATCTATCGGGGGTTGCTTATGTAGCGGGTCAGCCAAACTCGGCAGCCCTACTACTGATCCGCAGAGCTGCCGAATTTCTCGATATTGGGCAAATGGGCGATCGTTGATCCTGGGGATCGAGCGACGCAGACATTCTGTACCCCGCAGACTTTATCTTTTCAGCAGCACCATCTTCCAGAAGCTTCTCCGTCTTCCAGAAGCTTCTCCGTCTAGTCACCTGCCAGCAAAGTTGCCGTATATCCTTCCTCCGAGGCATGTAGTTTAGACGGCCGACCTGCTAAACCAGGACGCTGGTTCTGCACCTAGCAGATAAGGTTCCGCTTCAGCATGGCAATCGGTCGTTCAGCAGGCGTGACTGCTTAAACGTCGGGACGTCACGTTAGCTGCGCTGCCTGGGACGGAAATCCCCGCGGATCAGCTTAAGGAAGCTTAAATGAACCTCACTGCTCAGAATTTGGTGCTCCCATTGTGGGAACCTAAGAACTTGGTTCGCGCAATCGAGGCCGCCGGGGTGACACTTTGGTCATGGAACGTCGACACCGACGCGCTGGCCATGGACGACCGAGCTTATGACCTGTGGGGCGTGCCGCGCGGTGACGGGATTAAATTTGAAGATCTTTCTGCGCACATTCATCCTGCTGACCGCGATCGAGTGAAAGCGGCGTTCACGGCCACGCGTGCCATCATAGGCCCCTATGAAATCGACTTCCGGGTGATGATCGGAGACGAACTGCGGTGGATTTCCGCCCGTGGTAAAGGCGACGACGAAGGGATGGTCCACCGGATCAAATTCGGCATTTTCATCGATGTTACGGGGCGAAAGCAGGCAGAAGAAGGCCGCGAACTGCTGGCAGGCGAAATGAGCCATCGGGTCAAAAACCTGCTCGCTATTGCCTCTGGGCTCACCAGCATTTCATCTCGGTCGACATCAACGCCGACCGATATGGCAAGAGAACTGACGCTGAGACTGAGTGCTTTGGGTCGGGCACACGATCTCGTTCGGCCGGTGCCCGGGCAAACTGAAGCTGCCTCGGCGGCACTCCTTGGCGACCTCCTCACAGTACTCCTTGCTCCCTACGATGACATGGGGGCGTTTAGTGGACGAATACGCGTGTCGGTACCGCGGATGAGCGTTGGAAACGCCTCCACAACGATCCTTGCTCTCGTCATGCATGAGCTAGCGACGAACTCTCTGAAACACGGAGCCCTGTCGGTGGAGACAGGTACACTCGATGTTTCGTGCTCTGCGCAAGACGCCGTGGTCAAGATCGTCTGGACTGAGTGTGGAGGGCCGCCGGTGAAGCTGCCAGTGAGTTCAGGCGGCTATGGCAGTAAACTTGTGGAGCGCAGCGTAACAGGACATTTGCGCGGGACCATCGACTATGAGTGGGCCGAACAAGGTGTCATTGTCACCCTGACCATCAACCCGGAACGCCTCGCTCAGTAATTAGAACAGCTAAATCAAGGTCGCCGCGATGTCTGCGGTTGGCCCATCACGCGATCGTTTTGAAATACCATGCGTCGTGGATTGCGCGGCCCAATACCACCGAGCGAACTGATGTATCCGTCTCGAGAAATGGCAAGCGGACTAACTTCGGTCCTGATGACATGCATCCAGCTTTATATGTACGGCGCACCCAGTACTCTCCGGCACGAGCTAGGCATTGACGGTACCTTGCTTGAGCCAGAGCTGCGGTGCGCCGAGATTCGAAATTGGGCGCAACCGGTTGCTGCTGGATAGTTTCTCTCCATTTATAGGTTGTTTCAAACGAGTTTGAGAAGACGCGACTTAGCGTTTCACAAAAGAGGCCGCACCCTCGGAATGGTGCGGCCTCTTTCTTTCGTCGACGAAGTCGGCCAGCGACTGGCGCGTTAGTTGTTACCAGGCTTGCTCATCACCGCTTCCATGACACGGTCGAGGTTGAAGCTGCCTGGCTTTTGGCGGGGCGGAAACTCTCTGAAGCTCTGCAGCCAGTTGCCAATGTAGGCTCCAGCCGGAGCGATCAGGAACATCCGGTCCATGTACCAGCGTTGGTATCCCATGGCATTTTCGTGTTCGGCGCGCTCGAACGGATCCATGCGCAGGTTAGTCAGCAAGGGCGCCCGGAGAACCTTGAAAGGATCTTGCCAGACGCGAAGGCCCTCCGCTTCCTGCTCGAGGAAAGTGACTTTCCAATTATTGTAGCGCAAGGCGGCGACGCTGCCGTCATCAGTCCAGTAGATGAACTCCTTACGCGGCCACTCCGCCTCGCCTTTCAGAGCCGGCCCTAGATCATAGCCGTCCAAGTGGACCTTGTAGGTTACGTCACCGATTTTACGTCCCGTCAGGAGATCTTCCTTCGCCGTCTTGTCTCCGGCGGCTGCGACCAGCGTCGTCAGCATGTCCTCATGTGCGCAAATGTCGTTGACTACTGTCCCGGGCTTGATCACCCCAGGCCATCTGATCACGGTCGGGACCCGATAGCCGCCCTCCCAGTTCGTGTTTTTTTCGCCTCGGAACATTGTGGTTCCGCCATCGGGCCAAGTGAAGGTCTCGGCACCATTGTCGGTCGAATACATGACGATCGTATTCTGATCGAGCCCAAGCTCCTTGAGCTTTGCGAGAACCTGCCCGACGTGTCCATCATGTTCAGCCATGCCATCGGCATAGATGCCAAGTCCGGTTTTGCCGTCCGACTCTTTCTTCAAGTGCGTGAAGACATGCATGCGAGTGGAGTTCCACCACATGAAAAATGGCTTCTTGTCCTTTGCGGCGCGATCCATAAAGTCGAGCGCTTTGACCGTGACCTCTTCGTCAATCGTCTCCATGCGCTTGCGTGTCAGCGGGCCTGTATCGGTGATTTTGCCGTCTGCAAAACTATGAATGACGCCGCGAGGACCGAACTTCTTCTTGAATTCGGGATCCTTCGGATAATCCGGATTTTCCGGCTCTTCCTCGGCGTTGAGGTGATAAAGGTTGCCAAAGAACTCATCGAACCCGTGGTTGGTCGGCAGCATCTCGTCACGGTCGCCCAGGTGGTTCTTGCCGAATTGGCCCGTCAGATACCCTTGCGCCTTCAGAAGTGTCGCGATCGTCGGATCTTCTTTCTTCATGCCTTCAGGCGCGCCGGGAAGTCCGACTTTGGTGAGGCCTGTGCGAATGGGTGATTGTCCGGTGACGAAGGCGGCACGTCCTGCCGTGCAGCTCTGCTGCCCATACCAATCAGTAAACAGGGCGCCTTCGTTGGCAATGCTATCGATATTTGGTGTCTTGTATCCCATCATGCCTCGGTTGTAGGCGCTGATGTTGAACTGGCCAATATCGTCGCCCCAAATCACGAGGATATTGGGCTTGTTTTGCGCCGAAGCTACGGATGCGCTGGCGGCGATGAGGAGCGCTGTTGTCGCCAAACGACAGGCTCTCCCATACCAACTGGAGTAAAATTTCACTGGTTTCTCCACTACTTCCGGCCGAAGCCATAAACGTCAATAACGAAAGCTGTCTCGAACTATGGAACGATCAGAGACTGTTTCAGCATATTCGACTGCCCCGGGACAGATTGGCACAAATGGACCATTTCCATGGCAAAAAGAGTGAAGCTCTATCCGCTTAATGAAGTTGGCTGGCTTGCAGAACAATCCAACGATTTTATCGAGTGGGCGGAGCAGGTAGGCCGTTGGAAGACCTTCAAAAAAGGACAATTCATCTATCATGCGGGCGACCGGTCTGATGGACTTTACGGTCTGGCATCTGGAAGCCTGCAAATGACATTCCCGCTTGTGGCGGAAGAGCCCGTTGTCATTTACCGCGCCGAGATAGGCTTCTGGATTGGCGACGCAGCGGAACTGACGAACCGTCCGCGGATGGTGACGCTGATGGCTGCTTCACAAGCGAAACTGCTTCATCTTCCAAGCTCTGCCATCAAAATACTGCTGGCCAATAAGCCCGAACAGTGGCGGTGTTTTTATCAGCTTAGCGCGTCGAATTTGCATGCGGCAGTTACCCAACTCGCTGAAGTGTTGGCGTTAACTGTAAGAGCACGCGTCTGCAGGCGCTTGCTTGCGCTTTCAGATCAAGACGGTTTTGCTGCAATCACGCAGGAAGAGCTCGCAAGATTGTTGGGTGTCGCCCGGCCAACTTTACGGCGATGCCTTGCCGATCTTGAAGCGCAAGGTGGGCTCGAGACGAACTATCGTAAGCTGCGCGTTCTCGATTCTTCTGTCTTGAATGCCTTCAAAAATGAGCAATGAGCCGCATTCGTCCCTTTTGTAGCGCCTACCAAAACCGAGCGTTCATCTCAGCGGTTGGCTTTTTGCCCGCCGGCAACCGAAGAGGCGAACCTCCTCTTGGCACGTATGTCGTTGCACCTCGCGATGCAGCAAATACACAATTTCGCCAGCGGCACAGGCCGA
Organism: uncultured Alphaproteobacteria bacterium; assembly: GCA_963708775.1. Lineage (GTDB taxonomy): Bacteria > Pseudomonadota > Alphaproteobacteria > Rhizobiales > Hyphomicrobiaceae > JAGVSR01. The sequence continues at coordinate 39,908 of CAVPTI010000021.1, forward strand.
ACGAGAATGCCGTGGTTGTCTCCTCATGGCCCTAAGGCGTAGTTGAGGTTTGGGCTCGCCACGGCTGCCGACAGTCTCACGCGCGACGACCCGCGCATCAGCTGACTTCGCGCGTGCGGGAGGGACATCAACCTTAGCGTCAGAGCCGACGGAGTAGCCTGGTCCGTTTTCTCAATAAGGAGGCGTTACTCTTTCGACTGCTCTTCACAAGGACCCTGCGGCTCAGGGGTTCCCGCTTGCTAACCGCCTTCAGATGCTGCTTTCCATCAAAAGCGACCCTTCGCGTGCACCGCACAGCCGTCGCTTGATGCCGCCTTCGTTTCCCGCTTCCTGGCAAGCTCACGTTACTCTTTGTTGCATGGCGTTGTTCCAACGATTGACCAACTCCCGAACTCCGTCTTGCCACGAAGGTAGTCGGAGAGAAAACGTTTCATCGAACTTCTTGTAATCCAAAGTGCAGTTTGGCGGACGTATCGTTAGCGTCGGGTATTGAGCTGTCGATATTGGTGTGACCCTTACCTTCTCCTTTTTCGCGTTCTCGAGGTTTTTGCATATTTCTTTGGCGAATTCGTACCACGTCGGACTTCCAGGTGCGGCGACGTGATAGATGCCCCACGCTTTATCGCCATGTGCTTCAGCAAGGAGGCGCCGCGCGAGTGCAAGCAGCAGTGTCGCGAAATGCGGCGCATAGGTTGGGTTGCCGCGTTGATCGTCAACGATGTCCAGCGGAGTATCACTCTTCGAAGCAAGATCTAAAACGCGGGTGAAGAAGTTGCGGCCTGTAGCGCTGTAAACCCATCCAGTGCGAACGATAATATGCTTCGCGTTTACTTGTCTTACGGCCTCCTCTCCCTCCAGCTTTGATTGCCCATAGATGGTGGTTGGCCGTGTCTCGTCCGTCTCGGCGTAGGGCGCCGATTTCATTCCGTCGAAGACATAGTGGGTCGATAGATGGATGATCGGCACGTTTCGACGAGCTGCGGCTTCCGCAAATCTCCGAGCCCCATCGCGGTTTAAGAGAAATGCAAGGTCGGGTTCGGTTTCCGCTTTGTCGACGGCAGTATACGCCGCAGTATTGATTACGAGATCCGGGCTGACGTCGGCAAAGGCCCGCTCGATAGAGCGCGGGTCGCGGACGTCGAGAGCAGGTCGCCCGATAGCAAACGCCTGAACGTCAGGTGATGACATCGCCTCATCAGCCAAGGCCCTCGCGATCTGGCCATGCCAGCCTGAAATAATTAGCCGCATGGTTCCATGTGGTGCCGCACGTTTGTGACTATGTGGTGGCCGTCGATGGGTGGCCAGTTGCGGGATGGACAAAAAGCTGCAGGCCCTGTCGAGCGTGCATACGGAAAAAGCGCGTTCGACTACTTCTTCTTAGCTCGCTTTCGATGCGATCTGGATGGCTCCTTGTTCTCCAGCCGGCGGCAAAAATCACTATTCGTTCCGCTTAAGCATCCATAGCGTTCGAGTAGTTCGGCATCACGGTCGCTTATCGGTCCCCCCGCTCTTGCATTTGCTCTCGCATGCTCGAGTTCCGCTGCCTCTCCAAGGCCGCCTGCTGTCGCCGGCGTCGCAAGGAAGAGCATGAGAAGGACTATAGTAGAAACGAAATTGTTCATCGAGGCACCAGAGGATGATCGTAGGTCAACCTCTGTCCTATAGGAGTTCAATAAGCTTGGGTAGCGCACCGCTCGTTGCCGGTTCTCAAAGCCGGTGCAGACGACCGCCGAACCGCTGCGCGACAGGGCCGACCTTCAGATACATGGTACCACTGCGATAAGCGGCACCGGAACGACCTGCAGGGTGATGTCGTCGTCCCGGTGCCCAACCCAACGTCGTGCAGGGGACGTTGAGTATTGGAGCCGATTGCGCTGGTGCGTGGTGCTGGCAGTTGTCTAGCAAGCGCCCTGTAACGTCGGAGAGAGGTTACAATCAACGTCGTTCGCGGAGATAACATCGCGGTTGCCGTTTTTAACATCGTGTTAGCGGCAGACTTGCGATGGTCTTGCCGGCTAGCGGCCGCCGCCGGTGGCCCCAGCACCAGGTTGTCCCCCGGCTCCGGGCCCAACCGGTCCAGGTGGCGGACGATCGGGCGGTGGAATATGGAGGGATCCTGCGCGCGCAATTTCGGTTGCCACCAACTGGCAATCGCGATTTTCATCCAGAATGCGAAAGGCTGGATTTTCCTTCGCCGTCATTTCGACGTGCGACAGCGACCCGTTCTTGTCAGCATCGAAAAAGCTCAAATCGGCGACGACAAACATCCGATCGGTTTTCGCGATTGATGCAAATTCTACGGCTGAGATGGACTGGTTTCGATCGGCGTCGACTTCGGAAATGATCATGCTGACATATCCATTCCACTCATCACACGTCACCGTCTCGTCTTTGTTCAAATCCCAACTGGCGACAGACATCAGATATGCCTTATCGGGACCTCCCGGTTGCTGCGGAACAATGGGGGAGTTCCAAACCCCGCAACCCGTGAGGGTGAAAAGACAAAGGGACAGTGATGCTCGAAGGGCTGCGCGAGGGGGTGCCGGCACAACGTGTGGCACGGTCGACTTGTCCCTGTGCCTTGATGAAAATCGTCCGCACCGGCTGAGTCTTCAACGGCGCAAAACCGATCCTTGAATACGCTGAAGGCCGGGGAACACTCTGTGTCTAGCGGCGCGGCAATGAAATTCTCACGCTGAGACCACCGCCGTCGCGGTTGAGCAAGTCGATCGTTCCGCCGTGGCTTTGAACAACGTCACGTGCAATGGTCAGTCCCAGACCGGCACCTGGTACGTTTTGCCCACGGGCGGGGTCAAGGCGCCGGAATGGCGCGAACGCGTCTTCCTTCCTATCGATCGGGATTCCTGGCCCCTCATCATCGACGGTGACCACCAGCGCGTCCGGTTCGACGGACAATCCGATATGTGCTGACGTCCCATACTTGATCGCATTGTCGACGACATTGCGAAAGGCTCGTTTGAGGGAGGTCGGATGCGCCATGGCCTCGACGTGGTTGGGTCCATCATATGTGCAACGGCGTCCTGCGTCGCATTCTTCATCCGCGAGGCTAATCAGGAGCGCAGCGACATCTGTTGATTGATTGGGTGCGATCCGCGCTTCACCGCTTGCGAATGCCAGAGTCGAATTCAATCATGGACTGCATATCGGCAATTTCAGCCAGCAGAGCAGACTTCTCATCGCCTTTGACGAGAGGCTCCGCCGCCAGCCTCAGTCGCGTCAGTGAGGATCGCAAATCATGCGAGATGGCTGCCAATATTTGTGTCCGATCATCGACAAAGCGCAGCAGACGCCGCTGCATATCTTCAAATGCCTTGGCCACTGACGCGAATTCATGCAGGCCGTGCGTATCGACCTGGACGGGATCACGTGCGCTTCCGACCTGGTCCGCCGCCTTGACGAGGCGGTCGAGCGGCGCAACCAAGCGACGAGCCATAAATGTTGAAACGAGCGCAATGATAATGCCACCTGCCAACAGGGGCGCGAAGGGAAGATGTCCATGCGGGTTGCCTTCGTGGAATCCAATGAGTTCAACGCCGAGCCACGTACGATCGCGCATTTCAACCCATATCCGGGTGCCAGCCAGAGCTAGAACTTCGGGTTCGTTAGGACCTACCGGCCCGGTTCCCAACTGCGAACGGATCGAGGCCGGTTCGATACTCACTTTCACAAGATCTAGAGGAAATCTATGGTTGAGGATGGATGCTGCGACGCGGATCTGTATGGCATTGGATGCCAACTTCTCGCTCAAGGTGGCGGCCAGTCGCGCCGCCAAGGGGGACGTGCTTTCATCAGCGTCTGATGCTGGCGGCGAGCGGGACCAGGTAAGGTGAAGCCCCGTCTCGGTAGCCAAGGCTTCGACGGCTCGAGGCCGCAATTGGATGGGCTTTGCTTGAATCTGCTCGACGATATAGGCCGTTTGCTCTGACAGCCATCTTGTCCCTGTCAGCCGAATTTCAGGATCAGAAAATAGCCGGAGTTGAACAAGTGCCTGCGTTTGAATGGCAACGAGTGACAAAATAAGGGTCATGGCAATACGGCGGCTCAGGCTTGGTCTTAGTAGCCATCCTGTTGTTGTGCCAGTGTCAGGAGCTTTCACCATCGGGCAGTGTGACCTCGGGCGTGAAAATGTAACCGCTGTTGCGAACAGTTTTGATAATTTGCGGAGTTTGAGGATCGACCTCCAGCTTACGCCGCAACCGCATCACTTGCACATCAATGGCCCGGTCCACACTCAAGCTGGCACGGCCTCGGGCAAGGTCCAGCAACTGATCGCGATTGAGGACAACGTTTGGATGTTCCACGAAGGCTTGCAGAAGATCAAATTCTCCCGTTGTCAGATCGACGAGGGCACCTGACCGTGACGTTAGTGTACGGGCGCGAACATCGAGAAGCCAACCTGCAAAGCCGAACTGCGTGGCCCCTTTCTTTTCTTGTCCGAGAGCCTGCGCCCCCTTGCGTCGCAATACCACGCGGATGCGGGCGAGAAGCTCGCGAGGGCTGAACGGCTTGCAGACGTAGTCTTCAGCCCCGATTTCGAGACCAATGATGCGATCTGTTTCCGCGGCGATGGCCGTTAGAAGTATCACAGGGATTTTGGTTTCAGTTGCCATCCGGCGGCAAATTGACAGTCCATCCTCGCCCGGCATCATCACGTCCAGAACAAGGAGATCGATGTGAGCGTTGGCGAGTTTCAACTGCATATCGTGGCCGTCGGCGGCCGCTGTCACGCGAACCCCCTGCTCGGTCAAATACTTCGCCAACCCAGATCTGATCTTAGGGTCATCATCGACGACCATGACGTGTGGATTGCGTGACATTGAACTTATATGACGTCCGGTGAACGGAGTGACAAGCCGCGGCATGTAACACTTTGTTGCATTCGACCGAGCCTTTCCTCGACTTGTTACACACTGTTACGAGAATGGATGGACGGGTCATCGGCCCAGCCTGGAGGAGCGCTATGATTCCTCGGCATGAATAGTACAACCAAACCCAAACTGGTCACCCGCCCGGAAATCGTGGTCGGCATCGCTAAGCCGGCTCCACCGGCGAGCGAAACGCGAGGGTTTTCGACATCATCGGCGGTTATTGCCGGTGATGGCAGCCGTAGCATCCGGTCTCGGCTGCCATGGTGAGTGATGCCCCGTTGCTTCGCGATCTGGAGAGACAGATTTCCGTCAAGGACAGCGAGGTTATTTGTCATGATAGCCACCAATCTTGACCCCACCGCTTCGCGGGCTGTCCTCGTGGTCGACACCGATCTGGTCCGCGGTCTTTCCCTGCGCTTTGTCCTTGCCAAACACGGATACGACGTCGTGCAGGCCTTTAATGACGGCGTGGCTGAAACGTTAATTAAAAAGGGCTTTGTGCCGCCGTCGTTTGGCTGACGAGTAAACAATTTCAGTCGTCGCAAATAATTGAAAGCCTGCTGGAGCAACAAATTCCAGTCTTGGTTCTGTTGAGCAGCGACGCGCGATCATGTCAGCAGACCTATGCAGCCGCCGTGATTCAGCCTGGTAATTCCTCGATCCAAACCATTATGGCGCTCATTGGCGGAATGGCTACGCCTGAGTTGCGGAGTTAGCGCGTTGATCTATGTGATATCGAGACTGGCCGGCAGCCTTAAGTCTGTCCTCATTGGGGTGATCGCAACTGCTATCGTTTTGAGTTTCCCATCACCGGGTTTGGCGACGGGGCAAACGCTTGCCATCCAATGGCGCGTTGAAAATCCATTTCGCCTATTTCGCGATCCCGCGGACACTGAAGACATTGCAAGGGTCCGGCGTGGCCTCTCACCCCAGGACCAAAAGCGCCCCGTCCTTGCAGCAGAGCAGTCGATGGCAGAAGACAACATGCACGGCTGGGCGGAACACATTTACCGCAAGACATGCTGGTCGTCGTCGCAACTTCGCTACACATGCGATGCGAAGTCAGCTTATGCAGATCCGCGAACTCACCGCGTCCTTGTCAGCCTGACCGCTCCGCCAAATGGCGTATGTACGTGGAGCGTACAAACGGATGATGCTGGCGCCGCTGCGTCGACTGCAATCGTTTCCAAGCCGTGCTCCGGACACAGACGGTGCTCGAGATCCCTTATCCAAATGGAGCCGACGTTGTCGTGTCTCAGAGTGGCCGAGAACGCGCGCGGATCCGTATTCAAGTGCGGGATCTCTTCATCGTTGGCTTGGGCAATTCTTATGCGTCGGGTGATGGAAATCCGGATCGTCCGGTCCGCTTTGATGACCGCAAATCGATCAGCTATGAAGCGGACGCCGGCGACAAGCTGACAGGTTACCCTGCCAGAGCCGGCGACTGGCGCTCGATCAATTCGCTGAAGTTTACTCAAACTGACGCTGATTGGCTTGATACGCCGTGCCGCCGTTCGCTGTACGGGCATCAACTAAGGGCTGCCCTGCAATTAGCCCTCGAGGATCCCCACCGGGCTGTCACGTTTGCGAGCTTTGCGTGCTGGGGCGCACATATTGTCCAAGGCCTTTTCGTTCCGCAGAGCTCAAGCAAATTGCAGCCGGGTTTATCGCCCCGTTCACAGCTTTCCGATGTTGCGGCTCTTCAGTGTGGCACGCATGCGCCAGAAGCCCGGCACTGGCCAAGCACTTTTGACCGAGGTGGGACGGTCCCAACATTGAAGGATCTGACCGTGTTGGTCTGCCCTCGGCGATTTGCGCGGCCGATTGATTTGTTGCTTTTGTCGGTTGGTGGAAACGACATCGGCTTTTCCCAACTTGTCGCCGATGCGATTTTGGGCAACGAGCTCCCTTTTCGGCATCTGAGTGGCGTGGTCGGCATGACCATCGAAGCCAATGAAGCGGAATCCCAGCTCAGCATTCTGCGCGAAAAGCTTTCGTCCCTCAACCGAGCGCTCAGACTTTTGCTTCACATCCCTTGGTCGCAGTCAGAGCGCATCGTTTTGACCGGATATCCGCCGATATCTCTTATGGACCAATCTGCCGATACTTGCCCGTCTGGGCGTCAGGGCATGACCGTTATTCCAGGGTTCTCGCTCAATGCTCAGAAGGCGCGTTCGGCTGAACGAGTTGCTGAGTCGTTGCACCAGACCATGGCGAAGGCAGCCGGTCAGATGGGCTGGACGTTCGTTGACGCATTCCGCCCTGAATTCGCTCGCCGTGGTTATTGTGCCGGCACATTTGGTGCACTGGCGAGCCCCTATGACGACGCCCGGCTTCCAAGATTGATCAATGCAGTATGGCGGCCATATGCGCCCTCACAGTGGCGTCCGTATGCACCGCGTGCGAGGTGGATCAGAAGCCCGAACGATGGATATCTAACGACGAACTTCCATGTTCCAGATGTCAGCCTCTCTCCCATGAACCTTATGCTCGCCAGCAGCTATTCGGGTAGCTTTCACCCGACGGCGGAAGGGCAGGCCGCCATGGCTGACGCAGTCGTCAGCAAGGCCCGTGTGTTACTGCATTGAACGTTTTACCGCTGGCATCAGAGCAATATGGGAGGGAAGTCGGTCATAGAACACTCTACTCTCAGATAATTCATTGAAGCCGGCGCAATCTGAGGCGGGTCAGGCGAACTGGCCAGCACCAGTGGCGCTATTCCACAATGAACCCGAAATCGCCTTTAAGAGCTTCCAGGTTTGACGGCGCTCCCGCGCGCCCATAGATGCGATTGATGTGCCCTAGAAAATTTGCGCGCGCATCGGATTCCGGAGCCAGTCCGTCAGTCGGTGCAGATAACTCGTGTCTTGCTGCCGGCTTGACCAAGTAAGGCGTGATAATGACCACTAATTCGGTTTCAGATTTCACGAAATCACGGCTTCGGAACAAGGTACCCAAGACTGGTACGTCCTTGAGTCCTGGAAAGCCGTCGATATTCTGCTTCACAGATTCTGAAATTAATCCGGCGAGGGCAAGCGAACCCCCTGAGGGCAGTTCGACAGTCGAAATGGCCTCCCGCTTTTTCAGCGCGGACACCGAAACGGAATTGAGGGTAACGGCACCTTCGCTCGTGAGTTCAGAAACTTCTGTCTCGATTTTAAGGCTGATGCGACCTTCCGACATCACAGTCGGCGTGAATGCCAGTCCCACGCCGTATTCTTTGAACGTGACGGACGTGTTGCCATCAGAATCGACGGTCGTAATCGGGAACTCGCCGCCAGCCAGAAACTTCGCCGATTCTCCTGAAACAGCCGTCAGATTGGGTTCCGCCAGCGTGCGCACCAGACCCTGTCGCTCCATGGCCTTCAGTGCGGACGTCAGTTTGTTGCCGCCTGATGACCATGATGTGGTCGCACCGGAATTGGTCGCGCCGCTCATGCCTAAAATCCCCGTTGTGGCGTCGACCGAAGCGATCGGCAGCGTCCCTAATCCCTGGGCTGCGGTGAGAGGCAGAGCATTTTCGGTCAGAATTGTCGTTGATAGATTGCCGGCCGTGATTGTAGCGCCCAAATTGACCCCAAATTGCTTCAATGCGGATCTTTGAACTTCTGCGACCAGTACCCGAAGCATCACTTGTTCTTCGCCATCGACTGTAATCATGCTGATGACCTGTGACTTGGGGGATCTTTTTCGCCGGGTGCGGCGATATACCGGGCCGCAACATCTCGTGCCAAGTTAGCGGCGATGGGTGAGGGGACATGCCCGCTTAGAAGGACCGTGTCGTTCATGATTTTGACCTTGATCTGCGAGTCTGGAATGACGTCGCGCAAGATCTCATCTAATTCCGATGGATCGCGGTCGATTGACACTTCAAGCGTCAAAATCATCTGCCCAGTGCTGTCGAAAAACATGGCGTTAGCCTGACCCACTTTGTCCTTTCCCAGCAAATAGACCGTCTGCGATGACTGGAGGGTGACATCGAGCAGTTCTGGTGCGGACACCATCACATCGCGGAGTTCACGCTCGAACTGGATGAGCACCGCTTTGTTGCGGCCAATTCTCAGGCGGCGGGAGCCACCGACATCGTTCTCCTCGACGCGCAATGTAGATGTCGGCACGGCCACAGCATTGAGTGCCACCGTATCGCCGGCGCTCGCATCAAGTGGCGCCAAACTGAGAAGCAGGACGCCGGTGCTGGCCATTCGTGCAATAGTTGATTTCGGCGTCAGTCTGGCCCTATTCGCAAACATCAGCGTCTCCAGCGTCGCAATAGTTGCGCAATTCATATGCTGCGTCGCGATGGGCTGTGTTCCGTCGAAATATCGAAATGTAACCGCGTGTAACAGAAGCGGTCGATTTTGCTCGATGATGGCTGTTCTTAATTCACTTAGTGGCCGCGCTTTGCTTCCGATTTAGGAAGCAGGGGCGGGTGTCGGTCCGCGCTAAGGAAAAGGCTTGCAGCCTATAGAACCTTGCACGATGCGCTCATAGGCCTGCGCCACGTGAGGATAGTCGCGGTCGATCATGAATGCTGGAGATAATCTGAAGCCCCGGCTTTGGCCGATTGCGTAGGCGACGAGTTTGATGAAGCGGTCTTGATCGAAGTAGGATGTATGGATGAGTTCCTTCCAGGTCAGATAATCCGCCAGGACATCGGCCGTCGTCTGCTTCGTATCGGCCTCCGTTAGATTTTCAACAATGTTACGGAACTTTGGGATCACCTCGCTAATGGCGCGGTCGCTAGCCTGCTCGAGATCGGCTGCGATCCACTCGGGTAGGGGAGGATATCCGCGGGAAAGCCAGATCGGCCATTCGGCGGCGTCGACAGCCAGGGCTTCCTGCATGTCGCTGCCGTAGGCCACGGCCTTGAGCTGGGAGACCGTGAGCGGATTGAGAGCAAGGCTGAGCCCGTGGCTCACGATGCGTGCGGCTTTGTTGAAGATCCAGGTCAGGCAGACGGCGGTCCCGATTAGCAGAACAAGACTGACCACGAGCAGCCCGAGGGTCTCGAGATCCGACAGCTTCCCGAAGGCCGTGGGCGGGATGAACAGACTTGCCGGCACGACGATAAGCCAGAGCAGGACAACGGCGGAATTCTCGAAAATGTCGTGTCCACCTGCCGTGTAAATGTCGTCGGCAGTTAGCGCGTCGAAGCGCAAGAAGAGCTGTTCCGAAAGGTTATCCATGATTGGCTCGGACGTGAGTAGCAAGAGGCAGACGATCGGGATAATTGCGATTGCCAGGAGATTGAGGGCAGCCGCGGCGAAGTCACGGGAGAACACTTCGACATCAAGCTTCTTGACGGCCTTCAAGCTTTGAACCGCCTCGTCCTTGGCATGCCACAGGGACAGCCACCTTTGGCCAAAGGTCTCCGCGGCAACGCCGGACGTGTTCGAGGCACGACTGAAGCCATTACGGAACTGACGGAAGGCCATTGCCGCGTAGAATGCAGCCATGGGACCAAAGGCGCAGAGCACGGCAATCACCCATTCAGGCCACTCGCGTTTGTCGGCCCCAACGAAAACTGCCAGTCCGACGAGCACCATGAAGGTCAAGAGGGTGAGATAGATCGCCTTGCCAAAAATGCCGAGGCGCGAGAACAGAAGGCGGTGTCGCTCCGTCTTGATGAATGGCGTGCCCACCGTGATCCAGCGCTGCAGGTTGCTCAGTGTGTTGCCAGCGCGTGCGCTCTCAAGCAACGCTGCGCTGACGACTGAGCCGCCGTGGCTGTGGCCGATGATGGCGTAAGGTTCGCCACGGCCTTCAAGCGCGGCCAGCTTAGCGGCAAGCTCTTGGCCAGCGGCACGGCGCGACGCTTCACTGTTGAGGCCATTCCATACGAACGGGGCGAGAGTAACGGAGCCGCCGTCAGCCTGCAGCAACATAGCAAGGCGCATCGTAAATGGGCTGCCATATTGCCACCAGGCACGCCCTTCGAGCGGCCCCGTCGCGAATGTCCCATGTACGGTAATGAGTGTCGCCACGCTGTCCCCCTATGGCGCTGCGGCCGCCAACTTTCGACGAATTGGTGCGCTTAGCAAGGCTTCGCACTCAAGACAGCGCCCGAAATTCCCCGCTGCGATTTGATCATAAAGGCCAGTTCCGAGCTGGCCAGGGCGACCGATGCCGGGATCTCTAAGGCTTGGGAAGCAGCATAAAGATGTAAGCGACATAGCCCAACAGTAGGGCGGCGCCTTCGATGCGGGTGATCCGGTTGCCGCGCCAAGCGAACGCGAACATCGCGACGCTGGCAGCGACCATGACCAGGTTATCGAAGCTTACGATCTCGCGCGGGACGGGAGTTGGCTGGATCAGACCGGTCACGCCACCAATGCCGAGGATGTTATAGATGTTCGAACCCATGATGTTTCCGAGTGCGACATCGCCGTGCTTGCGTATCGCAGCCACGACCGACGTGACGAACTCGGGCATTGAGGTTCCGATGGCAACGATCGTGAGGCCGATGACCGTTTCCGTCATGCCGTAGGCGCGGGCTATTCCGATGGCGCCGTCGACGAGGAGCTTGCCGCCGAGTACAACAATTGCGAGGCCGCCGAGTGCCATCAGGAGCGGAATCACAACACCGGTCTTGTCAGCGCTCGTCTCGGCATCGCTCCCGCGGCCGATCATGGGGTCATGTAGCTCGCCGAAGGCCTCGGCCTTTTCGAATGCCGACGTGTGGCCACCCACTGCAACTGCTGGCATCTTCTCTTGGCGATAGGCGTAGACCAGATAGGCAGCGAGCAAAGTGACGAATATCGAGCCTGTGATGCGGTCGAGGTTGCCGAAATAGGAGACGATAGAGAAGAGCAGTGCGCTAGCGACGACAACCACACCGTCGCGGCGCAACGCCGTGGATTGCACGGCCATTGGCGTAATGAGTGCCGAGAGGCCGAGGATGAGCAAAATATTGGAGATGCTTGAGCCGACGATGTTGCCAATTGCTATGCCAGGAGAGCCAGCAAGCGCCGCCTGCACGCTGGTCACGAGCTCCGGTGCCGACGTTCCAAGGCCGACAAGTGTCAAGCCGATCAGAAGCGGTGACATCCCGATCTTTTCGGCAACGGCGACTGCTCCTCGCACAAGCAACTCGCCACCGATGACCAGCAACACGAACCCGCCAAGCAATAGACCGGCATCCCCCATGTCCGTCCCCCATGAATGGCCCCACCATATTCATTGACGACAACAATTGCCAGCGCTCGGTCTCTAAATAACGAACGGGGACAACTGGATTTATCACTCTGAAGTTTTTTTCGAATGACCTGTAGCAGGCGCATATCCGCGAACCGCCAATGCGACGTGCATCCGGAAATCTTGACGACTTACGTCGAGGGCGCTCTGGCGCTCGAGGTAAAAAAACAGGTCGAAAGGGAATTGCGCGAGGATATCGCAACTCTACGACCGGAAGAGGTGGCCGTGCTGACGCTCTTGCGATCTCGGCTCAATCTCAGTCTTACGGATAAGCTCAAGAATAGCGTTGAAGAGCTGTCCGGGAAGTCTTCGCAAGCAGGCTAGGCTCGATCGAGTGCGTTTAGAACATCCTCGGGTCTTACATCCTTTTTGAGATCTTTGAGGTCGCTGCGCTTTGCCGTTTCCGACCCCAGTCGATCTCCAATCTCGCTGACCATTTGCACGAGCCGGGTGATCTCATGTTCCGATAGAAGATTGATTTGAAGGGCCAGATCGGCTCGCCTGTCGGCTTGCGCCTGCATCCGGTTTTGAGTGATGAGGATGAACGTCGATAGAAAGATCGCCTCGACGGAAGCAGCCATGGCCAAGATGACGAGGCTGGGGTCGAAATGAGGTAAGCCGGGCACGAGATTGGTTGCGATCCAAAGACCGAAGACGATGGCGTGAACCCAAACGAATGTCATCGTTCCGGCCAGTGCGGTGATGGCCGCAGCCAAGCGTTCCTGCCATCCGAGCTGCTTGTCTTCTTCGGCGCGATGGGCAAGCAAAGCATCGATGTTGCGATCGACGATGTGCGTCGTCGACGAAACAGGAGGCGCTTTTTTGAGGTCCGATTGCGAGAGCATGCCACTCAATTTTCGATGTTTTCAGGGTGGCTCTTTACAGCCGACATAACCCTATTTAATGCCTCGTCCACCGGTTGGTTCCTGTTGCGCGGTTTGACGATCGGGAGCGCGGCACGCGAAGCTGGCGCTTTTGAGCCAGATGCGGTTGACTGATGGAATCCATTTGGGGAGCCACCATGTTCGTTCAGCAATGGGTCTCGGGTCGGTTTGCTCTATGTGTCATTGCGGTTGCGACACTGAGTGTCGGGGGCGCTGGCCATCCCGCTCAGGCGGCGAAGGACCAGCCGACGCTCGCAGCGGGCGAGTGCGCTGCCATCGAGGGCTTTGCCGTTCTCGCCACACCGTCGGCACCTTGGAAGGGCGCGCCTCTGCGTGTGATCGTCGTGGCGGAAGAGGCGATCGAGGGCGATCTTGAGCTACATGCGCCAGATGGTGCGGTCGCGGCGAGGGCGCCGGGCCGCCGTGGTGGGCCGCCGTACTTCTGGTTGGCGGATGTCGCGGAGCCGATTGCCGGAGCCTGGCAAGCAAAACTAAACCTCGCGGTGGAGAAGGCGAATTGCAAGGCCCTCGTGCACTCTGTCACCGTTCGGCGCGCGGCGGCCGGTGGGCCGGGCGCTTCGGCAAAAAGTGTCTGGCCGATACGGGCGGCATGGAACCGGGAGACGGAGAACCTCTACTCCGCATGGATTGAAGCGCTGTTCGATGCGCCGATCGATGCGTCACCGTCTTGGGCGGCCCTGCACGAAGTTTTGCGCGATCCAGCGCGTAACGTCCTGTTCAACCATTTGGGTGTGGGCGAAGACGAACGGGGGCTCGTGATCAAGCCCGACTGTGCCGACCTGCCATACTTTCTGCGCGGTTACTTCGCTTTCAAGCTCGGCTTGCCGTTTGGCTATTCGAAGTGTACGCGCGGGAGCAAGGGGAAGCCGCCTGCGTGTGTAAGCTGGTGGACAATCGAGAACCTTGAGCCGCCACCCAAATCCGAAGACGCGCCCGCTCAGACGGGGGTATTCGATGGGTTGTTCGGCAGCACTCCAGAAAAGCCCAAAGCGAAACCGCCCGGTTTGGTACCGGGGTTCGGCACCTATCTCTCCGAGACGGTGGCGAATGCGGTGCATTCGGGATCAGGTCGTCCGCCGGCGTCAGCAGACAATACGGACTACTATTCCGTGCCGTTGACGGAAGCGGCGCTGAGGCCGGGAACTGTCTATCACGATCCATATGGGCACATCCTCGTCGTGGTGCGGCGGGTCCCGCAGACAACCGATGCAGCCGGTTTGATCCTTGCGGTCGACGGGCAGCCGGATGGAACGGTTGCGCGCAAGCGTTTTTGGCGTGGCAATTTTCTCTTCGCACAGAATCCGGCGCTGGGCAGTCCGGGGTTCAAACGGTTCCGGCCGATCGTTCGGGGGAAGTCGGGATTGCGGCGGCTGACCAATGCGGAAATCGCGAAGTCGGCCGATTACGGAGACTTCTCGCTCGAGCAGACGAAACTTGGCGTCGAGGATTTCTACGACCGGATGGATGATGTGATGTCGCCGGCGCCGCTTGATCCGGTGCGCGCGATGACGGAGGTGATCACGGCGCTGGACGAGCAAGTGAAGGCGCGGGTGACGTCAGTCGAGAACGGACGCAAGTATCATGCAAAGGGCGGTGGCGAAGTTGCGATGCCGAGTGGGCCATCGATCTTCGAGACGACGGGGGCTTGGGAGGATTTCGCGACGCCCTCGCGCGATCTTCGGCTGCTGATTGCGATCGACGTGGTGCGCGGATTTCCCGACCGGGTGGCGCGACGCCCGGAGCGATACGCGATGCCGGCGGGCAAGACAGCCGCGGATGTGAAAGCGGAATTGGACCGGACGCTCGCCGGCGAACTGGCTTCGCGCAAGTTCAGCTACACGCGCAGCGACGGTTCGGAGTGGACGCTGGCTCTTTCAGATGTTGTTGCGCGTGCCCCGGAGTTGGAGTTGGCTTACAATATCAATGATTGCGTCGAGTTGCGCTGGGGTGCACCGGAAGGAAGTACCGAAGCACAAACGTGTCAACGCCGCGCTCCGGAAGCGCAACGATCGAAGATGGCGTCGGACTACCGTCCGTGGTTCAGCGAAAGGCGGCGCCCTCCAAGAGGCTGATTAAAACCATCAACTCGCCAGTCGCTCACCGACTGTATCATCGGATGGCAACTCAGCTGAATATCGCGCTTCGCAGGTGCGTTCTCTTTGTTCAAGCATGGCTTCCGTCTCCGCGATGTAATCGCGTGTGATGGGGAGAGCCGCAAGGTGTTTGGCAAGTTGGATTTGGAACACGACGAGATTGCCAAACCGGAAGGCGCTCTCGCAGCATGCAAGATAGAACTCCCACATACGGCAGAAGCGTTCGTCATAGAGCGTGCGGGCGACATCGCGTTTTTCAAGAAAGCGTTCGCGCCAAGCCTTAAGCGTTTCGGCATAGTGGATGCGCAAAATCTCGATGTCGGTTACGATCAGGCCTGCGCGTTCTATGGCCGGCATAATGTCGGAGAGTGCGGGAACATAACCGCCGGGGAAGATGTATTTTGCCATCCAGGGATTGGTAGGACCCGGCTTGTCGGTCCGGCCAATCGTATGCAGGAGCATGACGCCGTCGTGTTCGAGGCGTTCGGCGGCGGTTTTAAAGTAGGTGCCGTAATATGGCAGACCGACGTGTTCGAACATGCCAACGGATACGATGCGGTCGAACCGGCCGGTGACATCGCGGTAATCCTGCAGGCGGAAGCTGACGTTCGTCGACGCTCCGGCTCGTTCACCCGCAATTTTCAATTGCTCTTGCGATAGCGTGACGCCGATGATGCGCGCGTTGCAAAATTGTTCCAGATAAAGCGCCAGTCCGCCCCAGCCGGAGCCAATATCGAGAACCCGGCTTGCGGGTTTCAGCCAAAGTTTCGCTGCGATATGGCGCTTTTTTGCCTGCTGCGCCGCTTCGAGACTCTGATTGGGATATTCGAAATAGGCGCAGGAATATTGCCAGTCAGCATCAAGGAAGAGGCTGTAGAGTCGGCGGTCAAGATCATAGTGGCAGGCGACATTTCTCTTGGCTCGCCGCAGGCCGTTGACCTGGCTCAGATAGCGCGTGGCGTGTCGTATTGCGGCCCATGCCTTGGCTGGACCTGGCGGTTCCGCTTTTCCCAGATTGAGCCATGCGAGAGCCAGAAGGTCGTAGATGGATCCCTGCTCGACGGTCAGCCGCCCGTCCATGTAGAGATCCCTCAGGGCCGACGACGGATCCGTCATGAGTTGGACCGCCGCGCGTCGGTCATGAAGTCGAATGCAAATGGGATTGCCGGTGCCATCGCCGACTTGAAAGCTGCCACCGATGGTTTTGACAGTCACAGTCCCGGTATGAATGACACGTTTGAAAAACGCACGGAGCACCATGGTCATTGGCGCCTCCTCTAGCCTCGAGAGCAGCCGATAAACGCGGGCGCTGTCGATTTGTTGCAATAATGTGCGAGGCTATGCTCAGCCGGTGTGAAACCATATTTCCATATTCAGCACGCGACATGCTTTTGCATTGGTTAATCACACTGTATCCGTTGTTTCCGGCATTCCTGCGGGAGGGTATTGATCTTGATGTTTATGAGTTGCGACGCGCCGTCCAACGGCGCGCAGCAGGGTGCCGTGCCCCGTGGCCATCGCGACCTGCGCGGGAAAATTGTCCTGGTGGTGGAGGACGAATTCATGATTGCCATGGATTACGCAATGTACCTTGAAGCCATGGGCGCCACGGTCATTGGACCGGTATCGAGCGTGCCGCAGGCTTTGGCTATGTTGCGTGAGCAGCGGATCGACGCGGCGGTGCTCGACATCGATTTGCAAGGAACCAAAGCATTCATGGTGGCGGACGCACTCATGGAGCGCCGCATCGGCTTTGTTTTCGCGTCGGGATACGACGACATCATGATCCCTGAGCGTTTTTCGGGGGTCATTCGGTGCGGAAAGCCAGCAAAGGCTGCCGACGTGGCCGATGCGTTGGGTCGCGTTTGTGCCGAATGAGGGCAGGGGGGACCCGTAGGCGCGCAGGATCATCAATTCGAGGGCTAATGCAGTCGAGCGGGGATTGAGCCGCGACGGCCTTGCATCTCAGGGGAAATGCCGCCGTATAAGGGTGAAAGACACCACCCATCGGGACACAGGCATGGCCAACACCAATTCCCATACGACGGACGAGGCGACGCGGGTCCGCGCGATGCCCGGGTTCTACAACAATCTCGATGGATCTTTGGCGCATGCTTGGGCGATGATCGGGCGCGGGGTGGCCGACCGGCGCAGCGCGTTCCACACGCCCGTGGTGGCAACGGTTGACGAAACGGGAGCCCCTAGCCAGCGGGTCATGGTCTTGCGCGCAGCTGATGGTGCGGCGCGGACATTGCGGTTGCACACGGACCTGCGTTCGGAAAAGTTGATGCACATTGGGGAGCAGCCGCGCGTGTCGCTGGCGTTTTACGATGCGAGTGCGAAGCTGCAATTGAGGCTGGGCGCGCAGGCCCACATTCATGTCCAGGACGGCGTCGCGGACCAAGCCTGGCTTAATTCGCGGCCGCAAAGCCGGCTCTGCTATGAGCAAGCCGTCGCGCCCGGGGCGCCGGTGGCGGCTCCCTTGCCGGAGCTCCCCGCTAACGCGCGCGTTGCATTAGCAGATGATGGCAGACCGAACTTCGCTGTACTGATCATGGTCGTAGACACCATCGAATGGCTGTACCTTGCGGTCGAAGGACATCGCCGGGCGCGGTGGCTCTGGAAGGACGAGCGGTGGCAGGGAACGTGGCTCGCACCGTAACCAGACGGACCTATCCGATTACGAGTTCAGACAAGGACGCATTTAATGAGAAAGATTGTTTTCGCGCTCGTTTCAGTGGTGATCGCCGGGATCGCTCCTGCTGCCGCGCAGGACATGTTGGACATGGTGGATCTGACTTCAGATCAGTTCACGAAGGCGGAGATGAGCCGTGCCGATATCGAGGCCGGGCTGGCGAAGCTGGCAGACGGGCAGAAGCTCGATCTGACAGGTAAGGCTCTCAATGGCCTCGATTTGTCGGGAATTGACCTGAGGAGAACCGTGCTGCAATCGGCGCGGTTGATGAAGGTGAACCTGAAGGGCGCCAATCTGGAAGGTGTCAATCTCGACAGCATCTGGTCACTGAATTCCGATCTGACGGGGGCTAACTTGAAGGACGCCAGCATGTTCGGCGCGCAATTTGTCGGGTCCAAGCTCGACGGCGCCGACCTATCGGGTGCTCGCGTGGCGGGCGATTTCTCCAAAGCGAGCATGACTGGCGTGAAGCTCGATGGTGCCGATCTCTCAGCGGATGAAAAGAACCAGTCGATGGGGCTGATGCGCGGGACGTTTCGGTCAACCAACCTTGAAGGCGCATCCCTGAAGGGCGCAAATCTCAACCGTGCGATGCTGGAGTTTGCCTCGCTAAAAAATGCCGATCTGTCGGGCGTTTCGTTGAAGGAGAGCGAAATCGCCGGCGCTGATCTCACCGGCGCTAACGTGGCCGGTGCCGACTTCACGGGTGCGGATGTGAATTCGGCGCGGATTGGCGCGATGTCCGGCGCAGCTAAAAATCTCGACAAGGCCAAGAACCTCGACAAGGCCTACCGGAATTGATTTCCGCCTCGAGGAATTCGCCTGATCGGGGCGATCAGAAAAGGTGAAGTTCAACGTCGGGGAAGGCGTATCGGATGTTCGGGCTCCATGATAGGCAAGCGGCAAGTCGCTCATGGAGTGCCCACATGCCTTTCCGCCGTCTTGCCGTCGCCGTCCTTCTTATGTTCGTTGCGATCCCGGTGACCAGCGCCCAGGACCCTTTCCAAGGCCTTGATCTCACGTCCGACGCATTCACCAAATCGGAAATGACGCGTGAGGAGGTTCTTGCAATCGTCGCTAAGGGTACGCCTGAGACGCCAGCGGATCTGTCGGGAAAGTCGCTCAACGGAATTGATCTATCGGGTGCGGATCTGCACGGTGTCATTTTCCGAGCGGCGCGTCTCAACAAGGCGAATTTGAAGGGTGCAAATCTTTCTGGTGCTGCGCTCGATGCCGTCTGGGCCATGGACGCCGAGTTCGCGGATGCGACGTTCGCCAGTGCGAGCATCATCGGTGCGCAGTTCATCAGAGCGAAAATGGACGGGGCTGATTTCACGAACGCGAAGGTGAAGTCGAACTTTGCGCAGGCGAGTCTCGTGAAAGCGCGTTTCGACGGGGCGGACCTGTCGCCGGGAAAGAAGAATCAGCGAGCGATGGTGAAGCGGGGATTTGAGAGTGCGATCCTGGATGGGGCCTCGTTTAAAAATGCGAACATGGTGGAAGTCGATCTTGAGTTTGCCTCGCTTCGCGACGCCGATTTGACGAATGCCGTGCTGGCGGGCGCCGATCTGGCAGGTGCGACGCTCGCCGGCGCCGATGTGACGGGCGCGGATTTCAATGGGGCGAATGTCGAAAGTGCCAAGCTGAGCGGCATCAAGAACCTAGGTGCGGCAAAAGCCTTCGATACCGTTCGCAACTACGACAAGGCGTTCAAGAACTAGCCTACGCTACAACGGCACTGAAATGATCGCACGAAGGCCGCCCATGGAGCTTTCGCCCAAAGTGACCGTTCCACCGTGGCTCTTGGCGATGTCACGGGCAATGGCGAGGCCAAGTCCGGAATTGGCGCTGTCCTGGTTGCGGGATTTATCGATCCGGTAGAACGGCCGGAAAACATTCTCGCGTTCGGATGCGGGGATTCCCGGCCCGTTGTCGTCGATCTCGACGCGGAGCCAGTTTCCTTCGGTGGCGGCTCGGATGATGATCTTATCGCCGTACCGCACAGCATTCGATACGAGGTTGGTGACGGCGCGCTTGAAAGCATTGCGTTTCAAGGGGAGCACGAGGTCCTGCTTGCTGCGGCGCAGTTTCAGATCGATCGGCGTGCCGTAGGATTGTGATTCCTCGTGCACCTCTTCCAGCAGCGTGCGCAAGTTCGTGGGCTTGGCTTCCTCGCCTCCGTCGCCCCGCGCGAAGGCGAGGTAGTCTTCAAGCATATGCTGCATTTCGTTCACGTCGCTGCGCAAAGACCGCGTCTCTGCCGTATCGGGGAGAAATGCGAGTTCCAGCTTGAAGCGCGTGAGAATGGTGCGCAGATCGTGGCTGACGCCGGCAAGCATGGTGGTGCGCTGCTCGACATGTTGGGTGATGCGATCGCGCATCTCGATGAAGGATTGCGAAGCCTGGCGAACCTCGCGCGCACCGCGGGGGCGAAAGTCGTCGGGAAACGGCCGACCTTTGCCGAATGCATCGGCGGCGTCTGCAAGTTTCAAGATGGGGCGGATCTGGTTGCGCAGGAAAAGGATTGCGACCGTCAAAAGGATGATGGAGGTGCCGATCATCCAGAGCAGAAAGATATGGGAATTGGACGCGTAAGTCTGCGTGCGGGTCGCGATGAAGCGCAGGATGGCGTCGTCGTGCTTGACGCGGATCTCCACGAGGCGCGCTTCGCCCAAGGTATCGATCCAGAAAGGCCGCTGCACGTTTCGCGAGATTTCCTTGGACAGTGCGCGGTCGAGGAGATTGAAGAATGGCTTGGGGGCAGGTGCCGGCAGATCGCCCGCCGGTAGGATCTGCATGGTGAGATTGAGCTTGTCGCGGGCAAGTTCGATCAAGCGCGTGTTGGCTGTGGCGTCCTTGCTGGTGTCATAGAGTTCGATGAGCACGGCGATGTTGCGGGCGGTGGCCTCTGACAGGCGCCGCGTGACGGATTGCCAGTGGCGTTCCATGAAGACGAACGCGATGACGCCCTCGAGCACGACGATCGGCGTGATGATGATGAGCAGAGCGCGCGCGAAGAGGCCCTTTGGCAACGCTTCGGCCAACCAAGCCGTAGCGGCTGCGTGAAAGTTCGTCAGCGCTTCGCGGGCGGATGTGAGCCGCGACTTGATCTTATCGACTGGCGCATCGAAGCGGGCGACCATGAAAGGGCTCACTCTTAATCGGTGTAGAGGATGTAGCCCTTGCCGCGCACCGTCTGCAGATAAATCGGATTGGACGGGTCGCTCTCAATTTTGCGGCGGAGCCGGTTGATCTGTACGTCAATCGCGCGTTCGCTGCCGGTGCTGTCGTCGTTGGACAATTCGTGGCGGGGTATCGGCAAGCCGCGGCGCTGGGCGAACTGGCGCAGCAGATCGCGTTCGCGCTCGGTGAGTTTGATCGCCTCGTCGTCGCGCTTCAGTTCACCGCGCGAGATGATGAACGTGAACGGGCCCATGCGCACTTCATCGACCGGAGCGTGGGGTCCGGGTTGACCACGGCGTAAGATATTGCGGAGCCGGAGCAGCAATTCTCGGGGCTCGAAGGGCTTGGTGACATAGTCGTCGACCCCGATCTCAAGCCCTTCAATGCGATTTTCGGTGTCGGCCCGGGCCGTCAGCAGGCAGACCGGCACCCGTGTCGTCGCTTTGAGATGCTGCGCGAGGGAGAGGCCGCTTTCGCCGGGCATCATGACGTCGAGGAGGATGAGATCAAAGGCTAGACCGCGCATGGCGGCGCGTGCCGTCGCAGCATCAGCAGAAATTGTGACGCGAAAGCCGTTTTCGAAAAGGTAGCGCCCTAGCAGGTCGCGGATCTTCTGGTCGTCGTCGACAACCAGAATGTGGGGAGCGTCATCGGGAAGCGGATCGGTTCGCCGGGCCAAATTCGTCGTCATGTGTTCGCCTCGCGTGGGGGCTCATCGCCTCGTCTGGGCTTCTTTGCGCGTCAGGTGCCAGCGGGATCGCCGCCGGGTGGTGGGCTGTCCGACCATCGGACAAGATTTGCTACCTGACCGCGTTCATGGGGCTCGATCATGGCGAGAAGAAAACGGCGCGTCACCTCGTCGGCCTCCGCGCCAGCCACCTGCAGAGCGCCGGCGATGCGGCGGACTTGGAGTTCAGTCAATTTATCGGTCAAACGCACGCCTTTCGGGGTCAGGTGGAGGCGCCGTTCACGCAGGTCGGCGGGACCTGGGCGCTGCTCGATGAAGCCTTTCTCCCGCAGATCCTTGAGAACACGGGCGAGGCTCTGCTTGGTAATCTTGAGGATGTCCAGCAGTTCGGCGACTTTCAGGCCGGGATTGCGATGGACGAAGTGCAAGACGCGATGGTGTGCGCGCCCGAAACCATAACGCTCCAAAACCGCGTCGGCATCGCCAGTGAAATTGCGATAAGCAAAATAGAACAACTCCATAAAACTGACGAGCGCCGGAGACACCGGCACGGCGGCGCTTTCCGCGGCAGGATCGG
Organism: uncultured Alphaproteobacteria bacterium; assembly: GCA_963708775.1. Taxonomy (GTDB): domain Bacteria; phylum Pseudomonadota; class Alphaproteobacteria; order Rhizobiales; family Hyphomicrobiaceae; genus JAGVSR01. Next base: position 62,132 of record CAVPTI010000021.1, read on the forward strand.
AGCCTGCGGAAGTCAACGCACGGCGCTGTCTGCACGTCTCGGCAGTTATGTCAGCCATGTTGACTTATTTGCCGTCGATCGATAGACGTGGCAAGTCATTTCGCGACCCGATTGAAGACGACTTTGCGCGGTGGTCCGCGCGTGCGCGCTCCCCGCCGCGGACTGCTGTCCGTCACGGCGGGTCCAGGCCCGCCGCCCCTGCATGCGCTGCAGAGTTTGCTTTATCGTCGCGCTGATGCGCGTGGCGCCGTCCGCCGTAAGTCATGCGCCGCCCGATAACAAGGAACGGAATTTATGGCCGATCTCGTCCCCTATCACGACCGCGACGGTTCCATTTGGTTCGACGGCAAGATGGTGCCGTGGCGTGAGGCACAGGTCCATGTGCTGACCCATGCGTTGCATTATGCAAGCGCGGTGTTCGAGGGTGAGCGGTCGTACGGAGGCGAAATCTTCAAGCTGCGCGAGCATACCGAACGGCTCATCGAGAGCGGGCGGATGCTGGATTTTGAGATCCCATACTCCCCCGAGGAAATCGATCAGGCTTGCCGTGACACGCTCAAGGCCAACGGTCTCACGGACGGTTACATTCGACCGATCGCATGGCGGGGCAGCGAACAGATGGGCGTGTCGGCGCAGAAGAGCAAGATCCATCTCGCCGTTGCGGCGTGGAATTGGGGCTCGTACTTCGACATGAACGAGCGTCTGAAAGGTATTCGTATCGGCCTTGCGCACTATCGCCGTCCAGATCCGGCGACCATTCCATGCAAGGCGAAGGCGACCGGCCTCTATATGATCTGCACGATCGAGAAGCATCGCGCAGAGCGGGCGGGATATGCGGATGCGATGATGCTCGATTATCGCGGGCACGTGGCCGAATGCACGGGCGCCAACATGTTCTTCATCAAGGACGGCGAGATCCACACGCCGACTCCCGATTGCTTCTTGAACGGCATCACGCGGCAGACGGTCATCGACCTGGCGCGGCGGCGGGGTATCAAGGTGATCGAACGCACCATCATGCCGGATGAGCTCAGCTCATTCTCGGAGGTTTTCATCACCGGTACAGCGGCGGAAATCACGCCGGTGCGCGAGATTGGGCCAAACAGCTATACACCCGGCCGATTTTGCGAACTGCTGCTGAACGATTATATGGCTGAAGTGCAGCCGAAATCGCGGGCGGCTGCGGAGTAAGTCCAGGGTCAGTTGGATTTCGCGCTGAGCACGATAAAAAACGCGCCAAGGAAAGCCGCGATAGCGGAGCCCGCCAGCAGAAGCGCACTGAGATCCAGCGGGTAGCCGATCATCCCGGCCACTGCAGCGAAGAGAGCGATCCAGAAAATGGCTGGAACAAACGCTGTCAGCGCGAGACCGGTCAAAAAATCAGACCGGGAGGACGATGCAATTGCTTTTGTGGCGGGAATACCCAGCGGCTGAGCAGTTGTCGTCTGCATCGCTATCGCTCCGGAACAGCATCGATCGAGTACAAGTGTCGGGTCAACCCGTAAACGAAACGTTAACGAAGGCATTACGGAAAAATTAAGGAAACCTAAGAAATTTGACGAAGGCGTTTTCGTGCAACAGTCGATGTGCGAAAGGGTTTCGGTGTTTTTCTGATTATCGATAGGGGCTTGCGACGCGCCGGGGCGTCGCGCCCGAAGTCATAAAGGCAGGACAGACCGTGTATGATGTGGCGATTATCGGTGGCGGCCACAATGGTCTGACGGCTGCGGCGTACCTCTCGCGCGCTGGGCTTTCCGTGGTGGTTTTGGAAAAAAATGCGGTGGCGGGAGGTGCGGCGCTAACGGAGGCGTTTCATCCCGGCTTCCGCAACTCCGTCGCGTCCTACACTGTGAGCCTGCTCGATCCGGGCGTGATCCGGGATCTTGAACTGCATGACCATGGGTTGAAAATCATCGAGCGACCGGCCGCCAACTTCATGCCGATCGACCGCGAAAGAGCATTTTTCTGGCCTTACGGAATGGCCGCCAAGCAAGCAGAAATTGCAAAGTTTTCGGTGCGCGATGCGGAATGGTATCCGAAGTACGACGCGGCACTCGATCGAGCGGCCGCCGTGTTGCGCGATCTCACGAGGAAGACGCCTCCGAACGCAGGTGGCGGCTGGCTGGATGTCTTGAAGGGCGCGGGGATTGGCCGGCGCGTCCTCGGGCTATCGCTGGAAGACCAACGCGTACTTACCGATCTCTTCACGAAAAGTGCGGCGGACTTTCTCGACCCCTGGTTTGAGAACGAGCATGTGAAGGCGCTGTTCGCGTTCGATGGCATCGTCGGATCGTTTGCTGCGCCTTCGACGCCCGGTACGGCCTACGTGCTGCTTCATCATTGCTTCGGAGAGGTGAATGGTAAGCCGGGCGTGTGGGGCCATGCCGTCGGTGGCATGGGCGCGATTACGCAGGCCATGGCGCGAGCAGCAGAGAAGGCTGGAGCAGAGATCAGACTTGAAGCTTCGGTCGCGCGGGTGGTCGTCGAAAAGGCCCGTGCCGTGGGAGTCGAACTTCAATCTGGCGAGATTGTGCGGGCTCGAGCCGTTGCTGCGAATGTCGGACCCAAGCTCCTGTTCCGCGATCTTGTCGATGAGAAGGATGTTGATCCGCCGCTCTACAGGCGGCTTTCGAACATCAAGACGGGGTCCGGCACGTTTCGCATGAACGTGGCCTTGAGCGAATTGCCAAACTTCACCGCTCGACCGGGTGCGGAGCCCAGCCCACACCACGGTGCAGGCATCGTGATCGCGCCGACGATGGCGTACATGGAGCGCGCCTACCTCGATGCGAAGCGTGACGGCTGGTCACACGAACCGGTCGTGGAGATGCTGATCCCCTCAGTGCTCGATGGGTCGCTGGCGCCGAAGGGTCAGCACGTCGCCTCTCTGTTCGTGCAGCACGTGGCGCCGAAACTGACGGGTGGCCGATCATGGGACGATCAGCGCGAAAAAGAACGGTTCGCGGACGTCGTTATCGAAACCGTGACGAAGCATGCTCCAAACTTCCGTAGTTCGATCCTTGGCATGCAGGTGCTCTCGCCGCTCGATCTGGAGATGCGGTTCGGGCTCGTGGATGGCGACATCTTTCACGGCCAGCTGTCGCTCGATCAGCTGTTTTCGATGCGGCCGGTGCTCGGGTATGCCGATTACCGGATGCCGATTTCCGGGCTTTACCTATGCGGGTCGGGCGCTCATCCAGGCGGTGGGGTCACAGGATTGCCGGGCCGCAATGCCGCGCGCGAAATCGTGCGGGACCTCAAGGGGTGGTTTTGAGTTGACGATGGCCGATCCGTTCGGCAATCGGAACGTATGCACTCCATCCCACAAATGATAGGATTGACGCCGCCCATGGACGCTCCCCGCTACCGCGCCCTCATGCGCCATCAGGCGGGAGCCGTTGCGATCATCGCGGCCGGCCACTCCGGTGCGCGGGGGGGACTGACCGCGACGGCATTTTCTTCGCTTTCGGATAGTCCGCCGACGCTGCTCGTTTGCGTGCAGCGCAAGTCGGGAACGCATGGGGTTATCGTTGCGGCGAAATCCTTCAGCGTGAACATCCTGGCACGCGAACAGCAAACGCTCGCGGAACGGTTTTCAGGTAAGGGCGGGGTGACGGGTGAGCACCGCTTCGAAGGCGGTGCGGTATGGGAGACGCTGGCAACGGGCGCGCCCGTTCTTTCAGGCGCGCTGGCAAGCCTCGATTGCGAACTCCTCGACGAGCATCAGTTCTCGACGCACTCGATCTTCATCGGTCGCGTGGTCGATGGACGGTTCCGTGGCGAAGGAGAGCCGCTGCTCTACTTCCGCAACGACTATTGGGATATCGGTGCGCGATAGAGTGCCACGAACGGGCGAAAGACAACCAGCGTGCGGATCACAGTCAATCTTACGCTTGATGAGCGCGATATCGAGGAACGCTTCGTGCGCGCTTCGGGGCCGGGCGGGCAGAACGTCAACAAAGTCTCAACGGCAGTCGAGCTGCGTTACAACGTGCGGCACGGAACGCTGCCGGTCGCCGTGCGGGACCGGCTCGTCACGATTGCCGGCCGGCGGATGACGGACGAGGGCGTGCTCGTGATCCGCGCCGAGCGGTTTCGCACGCAAGAGCGCAATCGCGAAGACGCGCGGGAGCGGCTGGCAGAATTGGTGCGAAAGGCGCTGCATGTGCCGAAAAAGCGCATCGCAACAAAACCGACGCGGGCTGCGCGGACGCGGCGATTGGAAGCCAAGGGCAAGCGCGGGGACGTCAAACGCATGCGCCGGTCCAAGCCCGATATGGATTGAGGAATCCGCCCATGCCGCGTTTTGCCGCCAATCTCAGCATGCTCTTCACCGAAGTTCCGTTTCTCGACCGGTTCGAGGCGGCCGCAAAAGCTGGTTTCAAGGGTGTGGAATTCCTGTTTCCCTATGCGTTCGATGTGGACGAAATCCGGGCGCGGCTCGATCGACTTGGTCTTGAGGTCGTGCTGTTCAATTTGCCGCCCGGCCATTGGGACGAAGGCGAGCGTGGCATCACGGCGCTGAAGGGCCGTGAGGATGAATTCGCGGCCGGAGTCGATTTGGCGCTGCGCTACGCGGAGGTGCTTGGCTGTCCTCGGCTTCATGCGATGGCAGGTCTCGACCCGCAAGTGACGGACCGCGATGTGTATTTGAAGAATTTGACGCTAGCGGCCGATTGGGCGCGCGGCGAGGGCGTTGATATTCTGATCGAGCCGATCAACACGTTTGATATGCCGGGCTATTTCCTGACGACGACAGAGGCAGCGCGTGACGTCATCGAAAAGGTGGGTGCGGCGAACCTCGGCCTGCAATTCGATCTCTATCATCGCCATCGCATGCAGGGTGGTGTTATCGAGGCGATCTCAGAATTCGCCCCCATCGCGCGGCATTATCAGTGCGCGAACCCGCCGGATCGCAGCGAACCGGGAGTGGACGTGCTCAACTATCGGCGCATTTTCGAAGCGATTGATCAGACTGGTTTCACGGGCTGGATCGGCTGTGAATACAAGCCGAAGGGGTCCACGCTGGAGGGACTCGAATGGCCTGAGCAATGCGGCGTCGCGCTGGGTTAATCTCGGCTGGGCGAAGACGGCTGCAGGTGGCATAATCCGAGCCAACGGGGTCCTCGGCCTCGTCCTACGGGGGAAGACCACCGATGGTCCGACGAATGTCACGGGATCGCCGTGCGTTTTTGAACGCGGCAGCTGCTGCTGTTGCTGCACCGTTTTTGTTGCGCTCGATGACCGTGGCGGCTTTGGCGCAGGATGCGCTACCCGGCACGGGTGCGGTGTCGCCGATCTGGGGGGAACTCGGTCGGCTGACGATCTCCGCCCAGAAGATGGGCCTCGCGGTGCCGCGTATGTCGCTCGGGCCTGAGAGTTTGACTGACGATTTCTCCACTACGATGCCGGCCATCGTCGATTTCATGGATAGCCTTGATGCTGCGATCGCATCGGCGCCCATCGAAAAGGCAGATGCGGCGGAAGATCTGAAGCAGGAGGCGAGCACGCTTCTGGGAAAGGTGCTCGCGGCGGAGAAGCTGCCGAGGGAGGCGACGGAGGAGCCTGGTCCGCCAGGGGCGGCGCCGACCGTGAAGGCGCCGAAGTTCGAGGATGTAGCGGAGGGCTATCGGGACCTGTTCCGTACGTGTGTGATCCGCACGGATATGACCTCGCAAGTGAAATGGTACACCGACAAGCTTGTCGATCCCGCGCGGCGCGAGCGCTATCAGAGGATCGAGGATGAGATCTGTGTTCCCTGGTATTTCGTCGGCATCATTCATGGGATGGAGTGCGGCTTTGACTTCAACAAGCATCTTCACAACGGCGATCCTTTAAAAGGGCGCACGGTGCAGGTGCCAAAAGGCAGGCCGCAGGTCTGGAATCCGCCGACGGATTGGCATTCGAGTGCGGTCGATGCGCTGCGTTACGACAAGTTCGCTGATCTCACGGATTGGGATCTGGCGCGGATGCTCTACCGCTGGGAAGCCTACAACGGTTGGCGCTCGCGGCTTCTCTACAACATCAATACGCCGTACCTCTGGAGCTTTTCGAACCACTACACGAAGGGCAAGTTCGTCGCTGACAACGTGTGGGATGCGAACGCCGTTTCGAAGCAATGCGGCGCGGCGGTGATGCTCAAGATGATCGTGGACGGCGGCGTCGTCGGCCAGCCGGCTTGAAGATTCAGGAACTGCCGTAAACGAGGCCGACAGCCTGCTGGGCGGCGAGGACTTGATCGCAGTCGCTTTCGGCGAAACCTGATCCTTTCTTCTGCGTGAGATCCAGACAGGATTGCAGGAAGCCTTCCGCCGCTTCGACCAAGGTTGCGGTCTGGTTCAGGTTTGCCGTCATCGTGCGGTAGGTAAGGTGGGCGAGTTTTTGGCGGCCGAGCGGCTTCACCGTCGTGCCGCGATGTTCGCCGCCTTCGGAGATGAGATAGGCAAACTTGTTCAGAATGCCACTATTGAAGTGGACACATCCGTTGTCGTTCAGCCAGGTCGTGGCGCAGATCTGGTCGTCCGCCGTGACGACGTCACCATAGTGGTCAGGCTGGCCGCGGTTGCTGCTGGAGAAGGCTTGGGATCTGTCGAAGAGCGATGTGCCGTCCGGTGTCGAGAGATTTGGATTGGCAAGTGAGCGGAGTGGACGGTCCGGAGAATAGCCCGGCGCGCTTTCTCCGAGCAGCCAATTGGCGGAGCCGGACTTTGCGTAGAATTCGATGAGTGCGCCGAAGATGTCGGCGATGCTTTCGTTCACGGCGCCGGGCTCGTCGGAATAAATCAGGTTCGCCTCGTGCTGGATGATGCCGTGCACCATTTCGTGCGCGACGATGTCGATTGCGCCGGCGTATCCGGGCCCAAAGACCATCACGTTCTGCTTCGGGCAATAGTACGATTTGGATGGGCACCAGTAGGCGTTGCGCACGGTACCGTAGCGGACGTAGCTCTCAAGAGGTGCACCGCCCTTGGGGCCGTCCTGATCGTTGTCGTCGTAGCTGTTGCGGCCGAAGACGAGGAAGAAGAAGTCACGCACAGCGCCGGTATAGCGGAAGGCCTGTTCAGCATCAGCCGGAAGTGACTGACCTTTGCCTTTTCCGTCTTCGTCGACGAGCGCAGCCGTATCGGCAGGGTTCGCATAATCGTAAATGCGGCGGATCAGTCCTGAGGGTTTGTCGCGGTAGAAGTGGAAGACCTCGCCCGACTTGGCATCGACGAACAGGCGGAAGCTATCGATCGACACCAGCCACGCGAGGCGGGCACCGCCATCGACGTTGGCGCGCAGCAGGGCCGGGTCGAAGACCACGACTTCGGCGGTGGCCGGTGTGGTCTGAGGATTGGGCCCCATGGGAAGGGGCGGTGCGGTGCCGGTGCTGGATCCTTTCAGCAGTTCAGCCAGCCGAGTTCCGGGCGGCGGCCGTGGCCGCGCTTTCAGCGATGTCGGGTGCGGTCTTGTCGACCTGGGCTGCCGATGTGGAGCCCTGATACTTGGTCACGCCGAGCGTGTTCTCGACCGTGAGACGGGCGGAGGAGCCGAACACCTTCACGCCATTGACGCGCTGTTCGACGTTGGCGATGTAGCGGCCGGGGAAATCCGGATCCTTGCGACGGCCGATGTATTTGAGTTCGGCTTTCTTGCCCTTTGCGGGAAGTGCCGCGGTGATGCCGCTGGTGTCGAGAAAGGTTTCGACGATGCGCCGGGTGTCGTCTTCCGACTGTTCCGCGGGGCGGGCGCCTGCCGCGAGTGACGTGGCGTCGGGTCTGAAGCCAGAGATGCTGCTCGGAAGGCCGGTGGCGGGATTGATGACGACCTTCAGATCCGGGTTGGCCTTCTTCAGGTCCTCTACGCCCTTGCTGACTTCGATGCGAACCTCTTCGGCCGGGGCACCTGCGACGGTGCTGTTATCGGTTACGGGACCTCCGGCGACAACGTCCGTGACGGCGCTGCTCGGCGCTTCAGGGGAAGCGGCAGGCACTTGTCCGCCGGAAGCGGGCAAGTTCAGCGCTGCGATGAGGCCGCCATCCCTCCGCCGGCACTTGACCGGCTGTTCGGAACTGCTGCCGGCGTCGGAGGCGACGAGGCTGTGTGCAATGCGGGCGCTGAGGCCGGTTTCTGTGAACGCGGCTTTGAGTGCATCGGTTGTTGCGGTCCACGCAGTTTCGATCGGCGCGATGTCGGATTTGAGAGCGGGGATGCGCGCGGCCTTTGCTTCGCGGACGGAAGCCTGACCATCGCCGTTGAGATCGATGCGGGGAAAATGACACTCGTTGTCATCGATCAGCCCGTCGCCGTTCAGATCTTCGGTGAAAGCGGTCTCTGTTGCAGCCGCGGTCTCGATTGCGATGAGCGCGCGGGCAAAGAGCTTGACGTCGTCTGCATCGATCGTGCCGTTGCCATCGAGGTCGGCGAGACGCTTGCGCGCGCTTTCGGAAACCGATGCGGCTGCTGCAATCGCGTCGATGCGCGGCGCGTGGGAGTCACCCGTCACGCCACTCTCTTTCAACGCAGCGATGATTTCCTCGGGCGCTTTCTCCGGGGCAAGTTCGAACAAGAGGCCGGCGAGCGCGGCAACGTGCGGGGCAGCTTGTGACGTGCCCGAGCAGACGCCGAAGGGGGACGTGGTGCTGCCGAGCGTGCTCATGATGTCGACGCCGGGTGCGGAAACATGACCGCCCGTGTTCGAAAAGCCGGCACGATTGCCGTCACGACCGGTGGCTTCAACCACGATGATGTTGCGGACGGGTTCACCACTCGTCCAAGCATACGTGCCGGCCCAGGCGAATGGCGAGGCCCAGCGGGCTTCGAGCGGCTTATCGAGTCCCTCGCTGTCGTTGCCGGCGGCGACGACGAACAGCACTTCATTTTCAACGAGGCGAGCCATCGTGCGAATGACGCTCGCCTGATCGGCGATGTGCAGCTTCAGTCCCTCGACATCGTCGGGGTTGGCGTCACCGAGGACACCGCGCGCCACGAAGTTATAGGCCAGACTGACATTGAGGACGCGCAGATTGCCGCCCTGCTTCAAGTTGGTCGTGAGGTAGATCATCGTGTTCGACAACACATCGGAGAACAGCATGGCCTGGGCCTGCCAGCTGAGATCCGCATCGAGATTGTCGCGTTCGCCGATGAACTCGGCTGCGATCGCAACTGCTTCGAGGTTGGCGTCGGGAACGATGCCATCGATGCCGGGGGCCGCGGTCTGCTTGGCACCGATGATGCCGGCGACATGGGTGCCGTGGTTGGTTTCGCAGTCGGGGCGCACGAGTGGCGGACGATAGGCGCCGCGGGCCAGCGTGTACTTGACGTTGGCGTTCTCGGTGAAGCCGATGTCGATGATGCCGATTTTTGGACGCACCGCTTCTGGATTGGCGGCGCGATGGCGTTCGATCAGCGACCACATGGCCGGCATGCGAATAGCCTTGAGGCCCCAATTGCCATCGGGCGTGTCGCCCGGCTGCCAACGCCAAGCATAGGACTTGTCGCCGATCTTGATCTCGGCACCGGACGGTTTGGGCAGAGCTTTGGTACCGATGAGGCTATCGACGAATGCGGCGTCGACGGTGGGTTCCTTGCGAAGAGCCTGCACCAAGGGCGGATCGAGAATGCGGTTCAGCTTCTGATCTGGGGCTGCGCCTTCCAGGCTGCGCGTTGGTTCAGACGGATTGTTCTGCTCGACGGTGATGACGCCGAGCGCGCCGATCACTTTCGTGATCTTCAAGTCGTATTTCTTTAGCAGCTCTTGGATCTGCTGTTCGGTTACGTCCGGTTTCAGCTGGATCATGTAGCTGTTCTTTTTCGCCACCGGCACACCCGACGGAGGTGTGGCGCTGCCGCCTGTTCTGATCACGAGCGAGGAGGCGGTGCCCGTTGCTGCGTCTGTGGCAGTGCCGCTCAAAGGTGCGGCTTGAGCCGGGAGAGGCGAACGGAAAATCGAAGAGGATTTTCCGCCCCAGACTTTCTTTTTGATGTTGTCGTACCAGCTGTCCGATGCGCCTTGGCGTTTGCGCTTCGACGCGCCGGGATCGGGCTTGACGTACTCAAAGTCGGTTTTGTTTTGCGCGGGTGGGGACGGCGATCGGCTGCCAGGTTGCGGAGCAGGTTTGGCCGCGCCATCGGGCTGGAACTTATCTTCCAGAATATTCTTCAGGCGATCATATTCGCCGGTCTGCGCCACGGCCGGCACCGCTGAGGCCATTGCGGAGAGCGCGGCCCCGATCAGGATCGTGGTGCGGATTTTCATGTCAGGACCTCGTCGGACGCGACGTTGATCAGCTGCGCCATTTGGACCACCAGTTCGAGACGCCATCCTTCATCCATTGCCACCAGCCCTGTTCAGCGTCGGGCGTTGGTGCGGGACTGGGCTGCGGCGCGGGTGCAGGCTCAGGTGCGGGTGCAGGCGTTGGCTGCGGCTCAGGTACTGGTGCCGGAGCAGGGGGGGCGGGAGAGGGCGCTGGGTCGGGCTGCGGGGTCGGCGCGGGGATTGGTTGCGGCTCCGGTTGCGGCTCCGGTGCAGGAGCAGGTGGAGCCGGCACGGGTTCCGGTGCAGGCACGGGTGCAGGTTCTGGTTCAGGAATTGGCGCGGGCGACGGTTCAGGCGCAGGTTCGGCGCAGGTGACGGTTCCGGCGCAGGGGCGGGTTCCGGTGCGGGCGCTGGTGCAGGTTCAGGAATTGGCGTGGGGGTAGGCGCTGGCGCGGGTGCCGGTGTGGGTTCGGGAGACGGTTGCGGTTGCGGCTCGGGCTGCGGTGCAGGCGGTGCAGCGCCGATCTCGTAATTCGCGTCGATGAGGAGCGTGCCATCGGCGCCAATGCCCGGATCGAGACCTTTGTCGCGGCGAAGGGCGGCGACGAGCGAGGTGAAAACAGGGACGTAGGCCGTAACCGTTTTTGTGCCAGCCTTGATGGTTTGGCGCGCCTGAAAATGCAGATGCAGGCTCGTGGACGGCGAACCGTTCATGTACTTCGAAACTTTGCCGAGCACTTGGCCCTGCTTTACCGTTTGCCCGGTCTTCACTTTGATCGAGCTGGGGTGCATGTGGAGGTAGTAGTAGTCGGTGCCGTCTTTGGCCTTTGAGCTGAACGGTCGTGTTCTTCGTGACGTTGGTGATGGTGCCGTCAGTGACGGCGACAGCCTCCCACGTATTATCTTTGAACGTGGCGGGGCGGATGTCTTGGCCTTGATGACCGGCCCCTGATGGGCAGAGCGGCATCGCCCAGCCGCGGACTTCGCAATAGTTGTCGCGCTGCTGCATGGGATCGTAGTTGCGGCGGTCGCTTTCGCTGCCGCCGGGTGCGCCTTTGCCGCCCCAGCCACCGCCGCCGTAGCCCCAAATCTGCGAATTCATGTGCGGGAATTGGCCGTCGCCGAGTTTCAGCGGGAAGACGATGTCGGGCAGGTAGACGAAGCGATCGTTGGCGCGACCGCGGCCGGCATCTTTCTCGAGGAGATTGCCGGGCGGGTGATAGGCGAACGGAGGTTTCGGAAGGTCCGGCGCGGGGCCGGGGGTGGGCGTCGGGAGTGGGGCTCGGCGTGGGTGCAGGTTCAGGTGCGAGCTGGCACTTGGCGAGTTGAATTCGGGCCTGCGTGCTCGTGCCGGATTGCGGTGGGCAGGCTGGTTGATCGGGGAAGCGCTGCTGCGACGGCAACGTGGGCGCATGGGCGCCGAGCCCCTGCAGCAATGCGTGGCTCATCAGATCGCGGCCTGCAAGTGCCATGCGCGCTGGCGCGCGATCGTTGGAAAGCGCGGGATAGGTCGCCAGGAGAGCGGCAACGGACAGTGCCGACGCCGCCAAGGAGACAAGCGGTGGCGCTTCCTCTGCGGCCTGCGGTTCGATGAAACGCCACGACGAATTCCCCCTGTCCGTCCCGATCGCGACCTAGGCGGCATCCGGTTCAGTCCTACAAAAACTATGCCCCAACGGGCGCGAGCCACGCAACGCGGGCCGGCCTAGGATCCCGATCTACCCCCCGAAAGAAGCGAGTTCAGAAAAGCCTTCTGTGCTGCTGTCAAACGCGCTGCCGCGGCCGGATCGGAAAGGATGCGATCGATGCGTGCTGCGAGATCCGCCGGCAACGCGTTCGGCAGCGCCGTCGCGGGTGGCGCAGTATCGGCTATGCTTCCGGCGCTGCGCCGGGAATGGGTTCGAGGCTTGCGAGAAATGCCGGGCCGATCCAGAGCTTCTTGGTCCAGTCGCCTTTGATGACGATATTGAAGAAGAGGTTCTGGACATCGATATTCTGATTGATCAGGCGGCGGGGTACGACAACGTTGCCGACGGAGCGCAGCGCTGCGGTGGGGCCGCGCATCGTGAGGTCCGGCGCGGACGTGACGGTTCCATTTTTGATCGTGTAGGTGGCCGTCAGGTTCTCGACCGGCGTATTGCGGGACGGCGTGTAGCCCCATCCTTTGTAGTTCCAGAGTTGGGCCACCATTTCGCCGATGTCCCAGCCGCGCAGCTGGCCCTTCGTCATTTCGATGCGGGCGTTGCCGTCGAGTGTGGTGACGAGTTCTGCCGGAGAGCGACCCGTCGCGCGCGTCGCAATATCGACCGTAGAGACACCTTTGAGCAGTGGCCTGCCGGACAACTCGGCGGTGATCGGTTCGGCATCGACGTTCTGTAACTTCAGCGCGAGTGCTGCGTCCTGCGATGTTCCGCGCGCCTTGAGGCTCAGAGCGCCCGATCCGCTGCCTGCGCCGATGGCGATGCGATCGATGTTGGCGGAGAGTTCGCCGTTGTCGAGCATTGCTTTGACGCGTGCGTTGGCGAGCGGGAGCTGTCCGAACTTCACTTCGGGGATGGCCAGATCGAGGTCCAGATCGACGGCGCGCAAGGCTTTGAGATCGATCGGCGCTGTGCTCCATGTGGATGGTGCGGGCGCGGCTTCGAGGGATGGCGGTGGCGTTCGAGCCGGTGCGGTCTCTAATGCTTCGAGTTCGGCGGACAGCACATCGAACGTCGTTTCGAAGCCTGCGTCGGATGGATCGCCATTCGCAGCCAACGATGGCGGTGCGGGCGGTGTACGGCCGAGCAGAGCATCAAGGTCGATGCGCGAGATCTGGAGGTTGCCTGTGACGCGAGGCCGTGGCCCGCCAAGTGTGATGTCCCCGGTGAAGGCGCCGGTGCGGCCATCGGCATCGAATGCGGTCTCGGAGAAGGCGATTTTGCCTGGGCGGGCGTCCATCGTGCCGGAAAGTGAACCGGGACCTAAGGCTTCGATCGCGGGATGGCTGATCCCCAAGCGAGCGCCGATACGGCCGATCGAGTCCGTCTTTGCTGATACAGCGCCCGCGTAGCTTCGTTCAGAGCCGAGCGACACCGTTCCATCAATTTCGGCGGCAAGTCCCGGACCAGCGATCGCGCCTTTGAGCGCGGAAGGTTTGCCCGCGATGGCCTCGCGGAGGCTTGCGAGCGTCAGGTCATAGGTGACGGGATGCATCGCGCAGGATGATCGATCCTGTCGCGCGGGATTTTGTTTGGGGATCGGTCGTGGCCTTGAGGGACTATCGCGCCGGCGGTCGCAGGGCACGCTCTCGCCGAATCCCAGCCACGTCGCGAGGTCGCGCGCGGACGGGCTTGTCGCATCGATTTCACCTGAGAGCATCGGCGTTTCACCAATGGCGCCTTCGCCGGCCAATTTTGCTTTCAGTATGCGGCTGTCGATAGAGAGCGCCAGCGGGGTCGCCCGTCCAGCAGCGGCGGCCGCTGCATCGGAAACGGCGAGATCGAATGTCAGCGGTTCCTTGTTGTAGGTGAATGTGCCGTTGGCGGCCGCGCCGCCGTACTGTGGATCGGCGGCGATGGAGGCGCTGACGGCATCGAGCCGCAGTTGGGTTGCGGTGCCTTCGTCGGTGTAGATGATCGTGCCGTTGCTGACCGTTGTAGGTGGCAGAGCGAAAGCCACCGGCACCGTAGGCTCGGCCACTTGCGCCAGCTGCCAGTTTCCAGTGCCGCTGGCGGCGCGAACGAGATTGACCACGGGTGCGTCGAGTTCCAGTGAAACAATTTGCGGGTTGCGGTCGATGATCGAGCGCAAGGGCACGCGCGCCGTGATTTTTCGGGATGCGAACGGTGATGATCCCGGCGCGCTGCCGGGGCGGCCGAGTTCGACGCCGGAGAGTTCGACAGTGACGATCTCGCGGATGTGGTAGCGCGAATTCGTGACCGTGAGTTCTCGTCCCGTTTGGTCGTGAATGGCCTTCTTCAAAAGCGAGGTGAAGAAGAATGCTGGCGGGGCAAAGAGAAGGCTTGCGGCAAGGCTGGCAATCAGCAGCAGGAAACCGGTGGCAATCCAGCCCCAGCGAATGCGGGCGTGTGTCTTGCGCTGGCGTGATTGTCGTTTCGCGTCATTTTTCCCCCACTGCACCCTAGCGCAGCCAAGACGCCACTGTCATGTCATCGGCGGAGAGGTGGCACATATCCGACACACTCGCGGTGTTGCGCTGCTTGATGGTCAGCGTGGCAGGGCGCTAAGGTGGCGCGTGCAAGAATGGGGTAGGATTGTGCGACGGGTTCAATCCGGAATGATTTTTGATTGCGGCTGTTTTTGTGGCCGCAGGCGTCTGTGCAGGCTGCGGAGCAACTGCTTGAGCGTGGACTGGTCGAATGCGGAATTGACCAACTTCGTGGCGGCGAAAAAAGAGGAGGCCGCGCGTGGGGCGGCGCCGGTTGCGCCCTCGCGGCTTGATAAGGTGAAACTTCCCGTGCTCGCGTTCGAAGGGGCACCGGGCCTCGTGCAGAATTCTTTCCCCGGTCTTGGACCCCAGCCGATGGGCACGCGCGACATTCACACGGACGAGACGAACCCCGTCTGGTACCAAATCGTCGATACCTACGGAGATGTGACGGTGAGCGTTTCTGCAGATCTGCGCGTGCAGCATGCGTTCGGTGCGGATTATCCGATTTATCCCACATCCGGGCCGGGTGCCGCGCCGACGGCGGGGCCCGAGGTGTCGGTTTTTGACGAGAATGATGAACAAGGCATGGAAGGTTCGATCGCCGAATACACGGTGACGAAGTTCGGCGTCCCGTACACCGTGACGATCGAATGTACCGCGGCGACGAAGGCGCAGTGCCAGGATATCGCGCAAATTGCGAAGGACAGTGCGCTGTCTGAAGGTCATTGCCGCGACGCCGCCAGAGTATAATTCAACTAGCTCACGAGATTGGACGTGATACGGACATGCGCGCGGCTCGGATGCGGGAGGCGTCGCGAGATCGGGGCCTTGCGGGCTGGCCATCGTCATGGCGCGGATGGCGCCGTTTTTTTGTGCCCGCGATCATGTTGGAGGTGACGAGGCAGGGCCCGGCGTCTGCGTCGGACGAGATCATGATGCCAGTCGCCGCGTCTCGTACGAGGTTCTGTGTTACAAGACAGTTGCGCATGTAGCGGCCCCAGCCGACCATGATTCCGCAGGTGGGTGCATTCTCGATCACGTTCCCGGAGACGATGCTATCGGCTTCGACAGAGATGCCTTCGCCACGCTTGTCGACGGGTTCGTGCTCGCGACGGTGAAGATTGCGAATGAGATTGCCTTCGACAACGGCGAGGCGGCCGCCATCGTTGAAGTTCGTAACGGAGATGCCCGTGGCGGCGCCGTCCACGAGGTTATTGGCGACGATGGCGCCTTCGAAGCCGAATTCGACGTAGAGCGCGACTTCGCCGATGCGCTGCACGTTGTTGGCGAGGATCTGCAAATTGGAGGCTGCGTTGCCGCGTACGGCCGAGTACGCGCAATCAGTGATGCGGTTGCCGGAGACGATGACATTGCCGGCGCGGAACACGTTCACGCCGTTGCCGTTCTCGCCGGTGCCTCCACCTTTGGCCTCGATCCGGGCGATACGGTTGGCGGTGACGATCGTGCCATCCTCACCGGTTGCGAACGCCAGAATCTGGATGCCGTTGTTGCGGCAGTCGCTGATTTCATTGTGCGCGATTTCGATGCCGGTTGCATCGAGGCTGCGGATGGCGGCGAGCAGGACGTGTGCCAATGAGCAATCGGTGATGCGGCCGCTGCAGCGCGTGAGTGAAACGCCGTTGGCGAGGGAGCGCCGGATGGAACGTTGGCAATCCTGATGTGATTGCAATCCACGAGACGGAGGAGGGCTGCGTCTTCGTCTGCATCGAGTGCGCGGCTCGCGCCGTCGAGAACGAGGTTTTCGATGCGCAATTCGTGGGCGTTGGTGGCGGCAAGAAGGCTTGTGCCACCGATGAATTCGAGCGTCGTCAAACCATAGGCGCCGATCAGGGCCGTGCCGGGACGGAGTGTGAGCGTGCTGGTGCGGTATGTGCCGGCGGCGAGCAGCACGGGTCGGCCTTCGGCGGCGGCACGGTCGATTTCTGCCTGGAGGCGAAAGGGTGTCGTCCAGACCGGTATCCGGGACGAGAGCGTGGGTGCCAACGGGTTGATCCACGGCCGTTTTGCGCGGGCCGGCCGTGGCGGCGACGGTCGCAGCCGTGGTGGCGGCGGCACCAAGGGCGCCGGTCAACAGTGAGCGTCTCGACGGGATCATCTGGCGGGCTCTAAACGGACGGGACTGGTCTAGTGATGCACGAACAAGACCAATGGCGCGGTTAACGGTGATTAATGGGGCGGTCCGGGCCGGTTCGGATCGTCCTATGGTAGACACTCCTCGGATTTGGAGCTCGGCGGCAAAATGGAGACTGAGATGCGCGGTCGATGGCTGATGCTTTTTGTCAGGTCTTGCGGCCATAGCGATAGCGGCGACTGCGGGAGCACATGAGATCAAGTCAAAACGCTGCGATCGATCATCCGTGGATCCGCGCGACGCCGAAGGGATCAGCAGTGACGGCCGGTTATCTGACCGTTTCTAACCACGGGAAGGCTGCCGACCGGCTGATTGGTGCATCGCTGCAGGGAGCAGGCTCCGCCGAACTGCACGAGACGACGATCGAGAATGGCATTGCGAGGATGCGTCCGCTGCGCGACGGTGATCGAGATCGGTGCGGGCCAGACTGTTTCGCTCGAGCCCAGCGGACGCCATATCATGTTCTTCGATCTCACGACGTCATTCGAGGCGGACACTTACGTGGACGGTACCTTGACGTTCGAGAAGGCGGGCAAGGTGCCGGTGGAGTTTTTTGTAGAGGCGGGGACCGGCAAGCCGCATCATTCGGCGCCGGCCGGTCCAGAAACGGCACCGACCGGGAAGCCACGAGCACCATCAGCACTGAGAGCGGCTTGTACCTCAGCGTGCCCTAGCTGAGCGGCATGGGATATTCCAAGCTTAGCGGCCCGGACGGCCGGTTTTCTTTTGGCGGCCGCGGCGGGATTTTGTTTCAGTGGGATCGTCGATCTCGATCGTGCGCGTCGGCAGTTGCGGTTTGCTCGGCGCTCGGCCCGATTTGACGGGGAGGGAGGCATGCGGGCCCATTTCGTCAAGCGTGGGTTTGTGGGGACGCCACGTGCTCTGCCGAACGCGCCGGCTTTCGTGCGCGGATCGATCTGTTTTTTTCTGCGGGCTTTGCGTGCCGGGATCGGCCTATCGGTCCCTGGGCCCATGTTGTCGAGCGAGGGCTTGCTGACGCGTGATGTGGACTGCGCGTAGGTCGGTTGAACGGGTTGATATTCGGTGGCGATGCGGGAGGAGGGCGGCAGATTGCCCGGCCGCACCGTACTTCTTTTCGCCTTTATAGCCGCCGGTGCGATCGTCGATCTCGGACTGGCGGGTGAGGGGATCGTCGGCGATGGCGAGTTCGGTTTCGCGCAGGCGCTTGATCTCGTCGCGAAGCCGCGCGGCGGTTTCGAATTCGAGGTCGGCGGCGGCCTCGCGCATGCGCCGCTCCATGTCCTCGATGGTCTTCGCAAGGTTGTGGCCGACGAGAGGCTGGTCGGCGAGGCCCGCATCGACGGTGACATGGTCCTGCTCGTAGACGCTGGACATGACGTCGTGGATGTTGCGCTTGATGCTTTCCGGCGTGATGCCGTTGGCAAGGTTATAGGCGCGCTGCTTCTCGCGGCGGCGGTTCGTTTCCGCAATGGCGCGCTCCATGGAGCCGGTCATGCTGTCGGCGTAGAGAATGACGCGGCCGTCGACGTTGCGGGCGGCGCGGCCGATGGTCTGGATCAGCGAGGTTTCGGAGCGCAGGAAGCCTTCCTTGTCCGCGTCGAGGATCGCGACCATGCCGCACTCGGGGATGTCGAGGCCTTCGCGCAGAAGGTTGATGCCGATGAGCACGTCGAAGGCGCCGAGGCGGAGGTCGCGGATGATCTCGATGCGCTCCAGCGTTTCGATGTCGGAGTGCATGTAGCGGACGCGGATGCCGGTCTCGTGCATGTACTCGGTGAGGTCTTCGGCCATGCGCTTGGTCAGGGTGGTGACCAGGATGCGATGGCCCTTCTTGGCGACTTCGCGGACTTCGGCGAGCAGGTCGTCGACCTGGTTCTTGGCGGGCCGGATTTCGACCTCGGGATCGATAAGCCCGGTTGGGCGGATGACCTGCTCTGAAAAGGTGCCGCCGGTCTGTTCCATTTCCCAGGAGCCGGGCGTGGCGGAGACGTAAACCGATTGCGGGCGCATCGCATTCCACTCCTCGAAGCGGAGCGGGCGGTTGTCCATGCAGGAGGGCAGGCGGAAGCCGTATTCGGCGAGCGTCGCCTTGCGCCGGTAGTCGCCGCGGAACATGCCGCCGATCTGCGGAATGGTGACATGGCTTTCGTCGGCGAAGACGAGGGCGTTGTCGGGCAGGTATTCGAACAGCGTGGGCGGCGGCTCGCCGGGTGCGCGGCCGGTGAGATAGCGCGAGTAGTTCTCGATGCCGGCGCATGAACCGGTGGCTTCCATCATCTCCATGTCGAAGGTGGTGCGCTGTTCGAGGCGCTGGGCTTCGAGGAGCTTGCCGACGGAGTAGAGTTCTTCCAGGCGCTGCTTCAGTTCGGATTTGATGTTCTTGATGGCCTGCTGCAGCGTCGGCTTCGGCGTGACGTAATGCGAGTTCGAATAGACCTTCACCAGCGCCAGTTCGTCGGTCTTGTTGCCGGTGAGCGGATCGAATTCGACAATGCTTTCGACTTCGTCGCCGAAGAGGGAAATGCGCCACGCGCGGTCTTCGTAATGGGCGGGGAAGACTTCGACGGTATCGCCGCGGGCGCGGAAAGTTCCGCGGGTGAAGGCGGCGTCGTTGCGGCGGTAGTGCAGCGCGACGAGATCGGCCAGGAGCTGATCGCGCGAGAGGCGGTCGCCGACTTTCACGGCGAAGGTCATGGCGGTGTAGGTCTCGACCGAGCCGATACCGTAGATGCACGAGACGGAGGCGACGATGATGACGTCGTCGCGTTCGAGCAGCGAGCGCGTCGCGGCGTGGCGCATGCGGTCGATCTGCTCGTTGATCGACGATTCCTTCTCGATGTAGGTGTCGGTGCGGGGGACGTAGGCTTCGGGCTGGTAGTAGTCGTAGTAGGAGACGAAATATTCGACGGCATTGTTGGGGAAGAAGCTCTTGAACTCGCCGTAGAGCTGGGCGGCGAGGGTCTTGTTCGGCGCGAGGATGAGCGCGGGGCGCTGGGTGGCGGCAATGACCTGCGCCATGGTGAAGGTCTTGCCGGAGCCGGTGACGCCAAGCAGGACCTGGTCGCGTTCGAGCTGGTTAATACCCTCGACGAGTTCGGCAATGGCCGTGGGCTGGTCGCCCTTGGGCGAATACTCCGAGACGATCTCAAAGCGGATGCCGCCTTCGCTCTTCTCCGGTCGCGCGGGGCGATGGGGAACGAATTCGCGCGCGGCGCCGGTGACGATCGGATGCGAGGCGAGCATCGGCTGCCGGGATAGGATCTCCTTGGCGCGATCGCTGCGTTCGGCCGGTTTGGCGAGCAGCGCGTTGAGCATGTCGGAGATCGAGCTGTCGCCGGCGCGCGGCGGCAGCGGCCCCGAAGTGCGCAGGGCGGGAAGGGTCGAGGTCCCAGGAATGTAGGACGACTGCATCGACTCGCCGAAGCCCGGCGTCCCAGCCGCCGTCTCGGCGGGAGGCGCAGCAGGTTTCCCAGAGCGTCCCCGCGAGGGCCGCGCTTTCGGCAGATCGGATTTAGGTGGTCGAGCCATGCGTTCTCTATATGGCCCCTGCGGACCCGGAGATCAAATGCCGGAAGCAATCCAGGCGGGAAGGTGGCTTTTTGGGGGTATCTTTGGGCGCGGAGATCGCGTGGGCGGTCCGCGACGTAGGGATGATGACTGGCTGGATAGCCTAGGACGCGTCCAGAGCCCGGGTGTATTTGCGTTCAACACATCAATACCTGCGAGGACATCTATGAATTCGAACACGTGCGCCGCTTCGTTGCTGGCTCTCATTGCTCGTGGCCGCCGCCATCCCGTCAGCGATGGCCAACGTGGAACCCGGCGAGCCAGTGGTCCGTGTAACAGCTGCGGAGGGGCCAATCGATGGGCAAGTGGATGCGACGATGATCGTGCCGGCGCCCGCGGCGGCCGTCTACAGTGCGCTGACGGAGTGTGTGCGCGCGCCAGAGGTTTTCCCGTCGCTTAAAAGCTGTCGGGTCATCGAAACTGATCCGGGCAAAGCTTGGGATATCCGGGAGCACAAGGTTGCGAGTTGGGCGAGCTTCCTGCCCGACATGAGCACGGTGTTCCGGTCGGAGTACGTTCCCAATCGCAGCATTTCGTTTCGTCTGCTGTCTGGCGACGTGCAGCACTTGGACGGAGCTGTGGCGGCTGGAGCCGGTCAAAGGCGGGACGCGCGTGACTTACGAGGCGCGGGTGGGATTTCACGCCCTCGTGCCGTCGTTCCTCGTGCGCCAGTCGTTGGCCGGAGACGTTCCGAAATTCATGGCTGCCATTCGCGACAAGTCGGTGCGGCGTGCACCTCGGTTCGTGGGCGGTAAGTCTTGATCCAGATCAAGAAACTCGGTTTGCAAAAGCTCGGTGGAGTGTTTACCTAACGCCTTGAAGGCTCAGCGGTGTTGCCGCGGGCGTCATGGGGAAGCTGGTTCATAATGGCTGTGACACGCGTCGCGCTGGTATCTGGCGGCAATCGCGGGATCGGAATCGAGATCGCGCGGCAGTTGGCGCGGCGGGGGATACTGGTCGTCATAGGCTCCCGAGACGTGGAGAAGGGCCAGGCGGCAGCACAGACCATTATCGACGAAGGCTATCCGACGGAGGTTGTCCGCCTCGACATCACCGACGGGAACTCCGTCGCTGCGGCCGTCGAAGATATCGTGCGTCGTCACGGGCGCATCGACATTCTCGTCAACAACGCCGCCATTCTGATCGATGGTCCGGGCGGGTTCAAGTCGAGCCTGTTCGAACTCAAGGCCGACACGGCGCGCAAGACCTTCGAGACGAATGTGCTTGGGCCGCTGCGGCTGACGCAGGCGGTGGTTCCGATCATGGAGCGCAACGGCTACGGCCGCATCGTCAATCTATCGTCGGGCGCGGGACAGCTTTCGGATATGCGCAGCGGATTTCCGGCATACCGGATGTCCAAGACGGCATTGAATGCGCTGACGCGCATCACGGCTTCGGAACTCGCCAGCACGAATATCAAGGTCAATGCCGTGTGCCCGGGCTGGGTGCGAACCGATATGGGCGGCGCGGAAGCTGAACGCCCGGTGGAGATCGGGGCGGAGACGCCGGTGTGGCTTGCGACGCTGCCAGAAAATGGCCCGACGGGCGGGTTCTTTCGCGATAAGCGGCCGATTCCCTGGTGAGTGAGTTGTTAGGTGCCATGGCCGGTGTAGAGTCACACTCGGCGGTGTGGGCAGAGCCCCTTCACGACGTTGCCGACCATGAGAACGAAGTAAGCCGTGATCGCGAGCCAGAATTCCTGATGCGGCAGGTGGCGCGGGATGGGCAGAACTGCAGCTTGGTCATGATCGCCAGGAAGGCGAGCAGCAACGAGATCATGAAAATGATCACAGTCGGCGGATTGAGACGCATGCAGGCTCCCCGGTCGTCGCCGGACGGCAGCCTTTCAGCCCCGCCCCCGATCGGACAATAGGGGCGGATTGCCGGGCTTTGCAATGCCGGCGCAAATCGAGAGGCACTCTCTGTCAGACGTGTGGCTTAGAGCGCGCGATCGTTGGAGCTTGATCGTCGTTAGCCCGCGGCCCTCTGCGTCCACAGTCAGGCGGATCAAGTCGCTGCTCGCGGCGGCGGGACGGCGGCCGGTGATGACGTAATGAGCCGTTTTGCCGACGCCGGTGTCGATCCGCGTCGCGGCAGCGGTGTCTTCCTCGACCGAAACGACGTCGATAATCTGGCGGTCATACGGTCCGAAATTCACGATCACGCGATCACCGGCGACCACGGGAGCCTTCCAGGCTACGCGGGCGACGTTGTTGGCGTCAGGTGCACGGCTCAGCCAAAAGCCTTCCGAGCCTTCCTCAAATGTGCGGCTGGCAATGGCAGCCGGCGCGGATTTGCCGCCAGGAGTATACGCGGCCATCATTCGCGCTTCGACCGCGGCAGCCGATGATAAGACCACGCTCGAACTGGGCGCCTGGGTTCAAGACCATGACGGCGCCGGCCAGCACAGCGCAGGGGGCCAATGCAGTGGCCACTGCGAAGACGCGTCCGAATGGGTTCGAAAGTGGCTTGCTTGAAGGTTGGTCGACCATGGTCTCACCGTCCTTAGAATGCCACCCGTATACGACTAGACGGGTTGGGACGCCAAATATTCTTCACGTGCTCGTTACGATCCGTGACCTGAGCTGGATCGGCGACGCGGGAGTTTCCTCCACATAGATCGCGCCGGACATGGCGATACAAGGCAAGATTGAACGCCATAAACAGCGAAAACATGGCGGCAATCAACGACAGAGGCAGCCACCGGGTTTCCGCCAGCGTGAGGACTGCGGTCTCGACAGCTCCGGCCGAAGAGGTTCCCCCGACGATTGCGACGACTGCAAGCGAGAAAAGTCCAAGACCGACGAGCATGTCGAGCGCAAAACGGCGCCCATCAATCCGGAACGAACCAGTCATGACTTGCCCTCCTGTAATACTGCACGCGAATCAAACCGCGTAACATTCGCGTAAGGACAATTACGAACTGGTGAAGTGGCGTGGGTTAGCCCGGATTATGGCAAGGCGCGGGCAATTTTTGTTAGCATGGAATGTGTTGCCTTTCTCGGTGGAATAGAGGCGACATGCGTCTTGCCCGGGCGCCGACTTTGCGTGCGGATCCTCTCTGCCACGACCAATGGCCGACTTGCGGATTGCTGCACTGCGGCGTAGTTTCCGCGCCGCTTCTGGGGGTGCGTTGCGCACCCAACTGCATCCCACACCGAAAGACATGAGCCATGGGCTTTTTCGCCGACAGTCTCAACCGCATTCAGCCATCCGCGACCATCGCCGTATCGACCAAGGCGCGGCAGCTGAAAGCTCAGGGACGGGACATCATCTCCCTCTCCGCGGGCGAGCCTGACTTCGACACGCCGCAGAACATCAAGGACGCCGCCAAGCGCGCGCTCGATGAGGGCAAGACGAAGTACACGGACGTGGACGGGATACCCGAACTCAAGGCGGCGATCGTCGCGAAGTTCAAGCGCGAGAATGGGCTGGATTACAAGCCGGCGAACGTGTCGGTGGGCACCGGCGGCAAGCAGGTGCTCTATAACGCGCTGCTGGCGACGCTCAATCCGGGCGACGAAGTCATCATGCCGGCGCCGTGCTGGGTGTCGTATGCGGATATCGTGCTGCTCGGCGGTGGAACGCCGGTTTTCGCCGAGACCACCGCTGAAGATGGCTATCGCTTGCGGCCGGACGTGCTCGACAAAGCCATAACTGCGAAGACGAAGTGGTTCGTGTTCAATGCGCCATCGAACCCGACGGGGGCCGCGTATTCTCGCGAGGCGCTCAAGGCGCTGACGGACGTGCTGATGCAGCCGAAGAACCAGCACGTCTGGGTTCTCACCGACGATATGTACGAGCACCTGCTTTATGACGGCTTGAAGTTCTACACGCCGGTTCAAGTGGAGCCGGGGCTTTACGATCGCACGCTGACGATGAACGGGCTGTCGAAGGCCTATTGCATGACCGGCTGGCGGCTCGGCTATGCGGCCGGTCCCGAAGCGCTGATCAAGGCGATGTGCAAGCTGCAGAGCCAGTCGACATCGAACCCGTCGTCGATCACGCAGTGGGCCGCTGTCGAAGCGCTGAACGGGCCGCAGGATTTCATTGCCGTGAACAACGCGAAAGTTCGTCGAGAGGCGCGATCTCGTCGTGTCGATGCTCAATCAGGCCAAGGGCATTTCGTGCCCGAAGCCGGAAGGGGCATTCTATGTCTATCCGTCATGCGCTGGTGCGATCGGTAAAACCACGCCGAAGGGCGCTAGTCGATCAAGACGGATGAGGATTTCGTGACGGCGCTGCTCGAAGAAGAAGGCGTGGCGGTCGTGCATGGTGCGGCCTTCGCAGGCAGCCCGGCTTTCCGCATTTCGTATGCGGCCTCGACGGAGAGCCTCAAAGAGGCGTGCACGCGGATCCAGCGTTTCTGCGGAAATTTGAGGTAGGCCGAAAAGGAAAGAGCCTCCCAGACCGGACCGGTCGAGGAGGCTCTTGCGGTGTCAGTCGTCGGGGGGAGACGAACTGAGCCTGATGCCGCGCGCTGGACAGGGGGTGGGGCGCACGGCACGTAAATCTTGTCTAGCCCGACCAAAGGTCAGGATCGCTTGATGAAAATCAAATCTGCTGAAGTCTTTTTCGGATCAGAAACGCGTTAACCGCACGCGATGCGCATTGTAAGGACTGACCATTTACGGGAGCTTGCCGCCGAGCGCCAAGATGCCGCCGAAGACAATGATTGCCGCTATCGCCAGGAGCGCAACCGCGCGTAACACCGGACGTGAAATCGGGGCGGACAGTGCCATGTCTTCATAGTCGGCGGCGGGCTTTTTGCCGGTGATCATCGCGGGAATGAGCGGCTCTTTCTTTACGACGCCATAGAGCACGTTGGCCGTGACGTGGACGGCGATCAGGATGATCAAGATCGGCTCGAATAGGAAGCGGTGCCAGCTTGTCCAGATCTTGGCCCAGGCTTCGCCCGCGTATCTGTAAAGTGGCCCAGTGGCGAGGTCATTGTGTTCGAGAGTGAAGAGGCCAAGCGTGCCGATTGCGCCCACCAGGCCGATCAGCGCAATGATGACGAAACCACCGAGAGGGTTGTGACCGATGAAGTGGCGCGGCGCGGCCACTGTAAAGATCGCGCGCGTACGTCAGGGCGGCAGAGGGGCCGCGGACGAAAGATTTGAACCGGGCGCTGCGATGGGCCGGCAAATCCCCAAAGGATGCGCCATACGATCAGCGTCAGGATCGCAAGACCGTTCCAGCGATGCCAGACGAGCCGCGGATCGCCGAGCTCTTCGGAGAACTCGAAGCTTGCCCAGGCGCGAGATGATGAGAGCGACCAGGGTCCAGTGAAAGACCCTGGTCGGCAGATCCCAAGCGGGAACGGGCGCGGCGGCTACGGTCGTTTCTGGCATGCGATGCGCCCGGCGGCCTTTGCGAATGCGTCAGTCCTTCGGCTTGCGGTACTTCTTGTGGCAGCCGCCGCAATTGCCCATCACCTTGGGCCATTCGGCCTCGAACGTGTCAGCGTCCGTGATCGACGTGTCGGCGGCCTTGGCGGCTTCGGCCAGTTTCACGAAGCGGTCCTCGAAGTCGGCTTTGTTCTCCCAGATGGCGGGGAGCGCTTCTGTCTTTTCGCCTTCCTTGCTGTCGTCGGGGAAGAGCTTGCCCTGCAGGGCGGCTTTTTCCTGGAAGACCTTGATCGCGTTCTTGACGGCGGCGAGGTCGAAATCGGCTTCGCCCTTCAGCATCGCGCCCGTCGGCTTGGCGGCGTCGGCCATGGCCTTGAAGTTGGCCTTGCGTTCCTTGATCACCCCGGCGTTCTGGGCGAGGGCGGCGGCGGGTAGGACAAGCAGCGACGCTGCGACGAGGGCGGCACGAAGCATGGGCAATGATCTCCTGGACGTCAGACACACGCGGCGAGACGCATGAACGATGGCCACGCCGAAGGGAGACGGTGGCCGTTCCCCTGTTGCAGGTCAACGGGTCCGTGATGCTGTTGGATCTTCAACAGATCAACTTTGGAGATGGTTTGATGCGCCGCGGGGGACAGCGTGCAGCGCGTGTAGGGATCAGGCCGGAGCGCGGCTGTGCAGCCACGTGCTGACGGAGGGCGCGGCCGGCAGCCAGGACTTCATCTTGGCGAAGTAAGCGGATGCCGTCTCCGAAAGATCGACGGTCTGTTCAACGACAACCGTTTCGAGTTCCGTTTCGGAAGCGTCCTGCGGCGGGATCATCGCATATCCCGCGGCTCGAGCCGTCATCATCAGTTGATCGTCAGTCATGACACGTCCTGGCCCGCTACGCAGATACACGACTTCTGAATGCCGCTTGTGTGCCGCTCGTCTTTCGCAACGAGCCGATGGCGAAGTCGCGGCCTGGACATCAGAAGATCACAATTGATAGTTGGTGCGTTGGCACCGCTGGTCAAGATTAAACATCAGCATTTGTTTCTAGATGATTGCATTCGCACCGAAGTAGTCTCGCAATGCAAAAAATTTATTGGCAAAAGCGGGGGCTTTGCATTGCGCTGCAAGGTAAAACGCCTCGATTTGGAACGTTTCCGCTGCAGCGCGATAGCCGAGGTGCTTTGCCAGCAGACGAGCGATGCTACGCACATTTGTGTGACAGGCTCTTGTCAGCCGGCTGGGATGGCGCGACCATGACCGCCGTCGCGCTCCTTCTCGAGGCGCGGAGGTGCGCGACAGCGCTCTTCGCCGCGCCTTGAAGCCGCCGCCGGATCAGCCGGCCAAAAGCGGTAAAGGAGGACACCATGGGGACTTCCGATGGCTCACACGGGGGCCACGCATCGGGCCGCAGCTCCCGCTGCATCGCACTGGTAGGCCCGTTTCTCTCCGGCAAGACGACGCTGCTCGAAGCCATCCTCGCCCGCACGGGCGGCATTACGCGGCAAGGAAAAATCGCTGAAAGGAACACCATCGGCGACGCGACGCCCGAGGCCCGCGATCACGGCATGAGCGTTGCGCTCAACGTCGCCGACGTTTCGTTTCTGGGTGATACGTTTACCTTCATCGATTGTCCGGGATCCGTCGAATTCCAGCACGAGGGGGCGCTCGCCCTTTCGGGTGTCGATGCCGCCGTCGTTGTCTCCGAATGCGATCCGAAGCGAATGGCGGCACTTCAGGTTATTTTGAAATCGCTCGAGGACCGGGGAATTCCGCACTTTCTTTTCCTGAATAAAATCGACAGTTGCTCCACTCCCGTGCGCGACATCATTCCGATGCTGCAGCCGGCTTCGGCAAAGCCTCTCGTCCTGCGCCAAATTCCGATCTGGGAAAACGGGATCGCGACGGGTTTTGTCGATCTCGCCTCCGAGCGCGCCTACGTGTACCGGGAGCATGCGGCGAGCGAGATCGTGGAATTGCCGGAGAGCGTGGCGGCGCGCGAGAAGGAAGCGCGGTTCCACATGCTCGAGCAGCTTGGCGGATTATGACGACGCGCTGATGGAGCAGTTGCTGTCGGACATGCAGCCTCCGAACGATCACGTGTTCAACGATCTGGCTACCGATCTGCGGCAGGGGCTGATCTGCCCGGTGATGCTCGGCAGCGCGGAGAACGGCCACGGCGTGTTCCGCTTGTTGAAGGCGCTTCGTCACGAGGTGCCATTCGTGGAGGATACGGCGGAGCGGCTTGGCGTGAGCGGGGCGAAGAGCGCAGCCTATGTGATGAAGAGCTATCACACGGGGCACGGCGGCAAGCTGTCTCTCGTGCGCGTGCTCAAGGGAGAGATCGCGGACGGGACGACGATGGCCGGCTTCGGGCGGGCGATCGGAACGGGTCGCCGGCGTCTTTTCGCTCCGAGGCGAAGAGCCTGCAAAGCGGGGCGCGGCGCGAGCCGGTGACACTGTCGCGCTGGGCCGGCTCGATGCGATCCGCGCCGGCGAGACGATATCCGCAGACAAGGACGCCGGGGCGCGCATCGAATGTCCTGCATCGCCTGAACCCGTTCTGTGTGCAGCGATCGGGCTCAAGGACCGCAAGGACGAGGTGAAGCTGTCTTCGGCGCTCGCGAAACTTCTGGACGAGGATCCCTCACTCTCGCCGTTGAACAGAACCAGGACACGCATCAGACGCTGCTCAGAGGCCAGGGCGAGATGCATCTGCGTGTGGCGTTCGAACGGCTCCAGCGCAAGCATGGCATCGCCGTGGAGCGGTTGAAGTCGCAGGTGCCGTACAAGGAAACGATCCGCAAATCCGTCGAGGTGCGCGGGCGGCACAAGAAGCAATCCGGAGGGCACGGTCAATTTGGCGATGTCGTGATCCGCATCGAGCCGTTGCCGCGCGGATCGGGCTTCCAGTTTTCGGAAGAAGATCACTGGCGGGGTGGTGCCAAAGCAGTTCATCCCGTCGGTGGAGATCGGTGTGGAAGACTATCTGAAGGCGGGGCCGCTCGGGTTCCCTGTCGTGGATGTGTCGGTCACGTTGACGGACGGCTCGTATCACACGGTCGATAGCTCCGACATGGCCTTCCGGCAGGCGGGACGACTTGCCATGAGCGAGGGCATGCCGCAGTGCCAGCCGGTTCTGCTGGAGCCGATCAATTGGGTGGAGATCGCCGTCCCGTCAGAGGCGACGGCGCGCGTGAATGCCATCATCTCCTCGCGGCGCGGGCAGATCCTCGGGTTCGATGCCCGCGAAGGTTGGCCGGGTTGGGATGTCGTGACCGCGCATCTGCCGGCGTCGGAAATGGACGATCTGATCGTGGAGCTGCGGTCGGCGACGTCGGGCGTGGGGACCTATCGGACTCGGTTCGATCATTTGTCGGAGCTGGTCGGCCGGCTGGCGGATCAAGTCCTGTCGTCTCATCGGCACGCGGCCGAATAACGAAATGCGGCCGGGCGTCAGCGCCCGGCCGCGATCCTTCAGTCGTACATGAACAGCGGGTCGTTGCCGCCGGTCTTCTTGGGCGGTGGTTTCTTCTTCTGCGCCTGCGACCGCCTGACGGGCTTTGGCTTCGCCGGTGCGACGGTCGCAGTTGCAGGGGATTGGACCGGTGTCGCAGGGCCGACCGTCACCGGTGGCGCTGGTTCTGCGGCGGTGGGAGCCAATGCGGCATCTCTGGGCTGTCCGCCGAGCGATCCTGTCGTGACCGGCGGCGTTCGCAGTCGGAGCAGCCGCTGTCGCCGCCGGAGCTTCGGGTCGCCGTTGGCGGGGGCAAAGCTTGAGGCGGAGTGGCGGCAACGGCCGCGGGGCTCGGTTGCGGTTTCTCGCTCAGTTGGTTTTTCTGGGTCAGCTGGTTCTTCTCGGCCAGTTGGTTCTGGGCCAGCTGGTCTTGAAGAGTGTTACGCGCGGTCTCGGCGGCAAGACGCTGTTCGCGTTCGCGCGCCAGCTCTTCGCGAATGGCGGCGGCCGTGCGTGCGGCCTCCTGCCGGGCATGGGCTTCGCGATGCGAGCGTTTCCTTCAGCGCAATCGTTTCGGCGTCATTGCCGGTTGTGGCCGGGGCAGCCGGAGCAGCTATGAAGCGTGGCACCGGCTTTTGGGCGTCAAGAGTGGCGAGGCCCGCTACCGAGGCGACGGCGAGAGCGGCGACAGCGCCGCCGAGAATGGATTGTGCGCGTGAGGGGCGGCCGGCGAAGGCGGGTTCGGCTGCGGCGGCAAGCTGGGGGACAGCGACCGCCGGCCATGGAGAGTAGGCGCCAAAGTTCCAGACATGGCCTTCGGGATCGCGCGCGGCATAGGCACGGTCGCCGGCCTCTTCGCTGCCGAACTCGAGCACGATGTCGGCGCCAGCGCTTCTCGAGTGCTTGAAATGGCTTTCGACGTCATCGACGGCGACATAAACGCTCTGCGTGCCGACCCCGCCGACTTCGTCCGGCTGCTTCAGCAGACGGTCCAGGTTCGATTGACCGACGGGGCCGAGCATGACGATGCCGCGGCCGTAGGACAGCTCGGCATAGGCAATCGTGCCGTCAGGGTCGGTGACAATATTGCGCTTCTCGAAACCGAAAGCCGTGGAAAGCCAATCGACCGCGGCTGCCACATCGCGGTAACGGATCAACGGTACAAGCCCGTTCGACGTCATCAATAAGCCTTGCCTGCAAAATGGTGAGACGTAAGCCACCCCGCGAGGTGCGCGTTCGACTGAGGCCGGTCGTGGTCATCCGGTGCAATCCGGAAAAAACGGGTGCACCACGTTGCCTAATTCAACAACGCTCGAATCGTCGACGCCCTCAGTTCTTAATTTTGGCGGATCAGGTCTCGAAAACGCTAGCGCGTTGCGCGGCCTGTGGACAAATAAAAGACCCGGTTTTTCAACCTTTTTTAAGCGTTGCCGATCGCGTGATGTCTATTGCGAGGTGCGCTCCGGCCACAACTGCTGGAGGCGGGCATCGCGGCCGCAGCCGTTGCGGTAGAACTTATACCGGATCGGGTTCTTCTTATAATAGTCTTGGTGATAATCCTCGGCTGGCGTGAAGACCGAAGCCGGCAGGATTTGAACAGCGATGCCGTCCAGCTTCTTGTCGCGCAGCGAGCGCCGCTTTGCTCGCTTCGGCCGCAGCTTTCTGGGCCTCGTCATGCACGAAGATGGCGGGACGATAGGACGAGCCGCGATCGCAAAACTGGCCGCCGCCATCGGTGTAGTCCACATTGTGCCAGTAATGATCGAGAAGGGCGTCGTAGCTCACCT
Source organism: uncultured Alphaproteobacteria bacterium (assembly GCA_963708775.1). GTDB lineage: Bacteria > Pseudomonadota > Alphaproteobacteria > Rhizobiales > Hyphomicrobiaceae > JAGVSR01. The sequence goes on from CAVPTI010000021.1 coordinate 92,815, forward strand.
TCTTGGGATCAAAGCGAACGCGGATAGCTTCGTAATGGCCGGTGGTGTTGCTGCCGACTTGCTCGTACGTCGGATTTGGCGTCGAGCCGCCGGTATAGCCGGATATCACTTCGGCTACGCCCGGCACGCTCTCGAAGTCCTTCTCCCCGCACCAGAAACAACCCGATGCGAACGTCGCCTCGGCGAGGCCGGTGTCGAGCGGAGGCAGCGGGGATTGTTTCCCCGCGGCCAACGCTCCTGCTATCCCCAGCCCTGACGACCAGGATGGCCAGAACGACGTTGCGTACTGTTTTCATCGTCATCGTCGCTCTCCAAGCAGGACTAGATTTCACCGTTATGCGCCAGCCTTGGGCACGAACTTCATCGCGACGCCATTCATGCAATAGCGCTTGCCCGTCGGCGCGGGGCCGTCGTCGAAGACGTGGCCGAGGTGACCGCCGCAGTTGGCGCAGTGGATCTCGGTACGCGGGTAGATCAACTTCCAGTCTGTCGACGAGCCGACCGCGTTCTCGATGGGCTGGAAGAAGCTCGGCCAGCCGGTGCCGCTGTCGAATTTCGCTTCCGATGTGAAGAGAGCCTGATCACAGGCGGCGCAGTGGTAGGTGCCGGCCGAGTAAGTCTTGTCGAGGGGGCTCGTCCCGGCGCGTTCGGTGCCGTGCTTGCGCAGGACATAGTACTGATCTTCGGTGAGGATCTTCTTCCACTCAGCTTCGGTTTTGGTCACGGGAAACTCCTTGTCGGCGGCGGTGGCCGTCTGATTGCGGGCTGCAAGGCCGGCGGCGGCGAGACCGAGGCCGGCGAGGGTGAATTTGCGGCGGTCGAGCATGGAAGGGTCCTTCATTGCCGGCTCGGTGTGACCGGCGGTTCTCGATGCGTGACCCTTATACGCGTCCCTGAAGATGGAGGTTTCGGTGAACGCGGCGCATTACACGAAGTTCATTCGATGGCGGGGAGGACGCGGTCGACCGTGATCGCCTCGGGGGTCAGCCGGCACGTGATGGCATAGGCTTCGACGCCGGCGGTGTCGGGCAGCCAAGAGCGCGTCGGCATACTTGGGGTCGATATCGCGGGCCGGCCGGAAGCGGGCCGCATCGCCGCGCTGGATCAAGTAGATCATGACGGCCCGGTGACCGGCGCGGACCATTTCGGTGAGTTCGGCCAAATGCTTGACGCCGCGTTCTGTCTTGCTGTCGGGGAACTCCGCCAGGCCGGCTTCACGGAGGAGATGGACATTCTTGATCTCCACATAGGCGAGGCCCTTGGCCGGGTCTTCAAGCAGGAGGTCGATGCGGCTCGATTGGCCGTATTTGACTTCGCGGCGCAACGAAGCATAGCCGGCCAGCGGAGCGATGAGGCCCTCGGTCACGGCTTCTGAGACGATGGCGTTGGGATGGCTGGTGTTGATGCCGACGAAGGATCGTGACGTGCCGTCGCCGAGTTCGACCAGTTCCCACGTGTGCGCATATTTGCGCGTGGGGCTCGCGCTTTCGGAGAGCCAGATGGCAAGCCCCGGCTGGGACAAGCCCATCATCGATCCGGTGTTGGGGCAGGTGGCGGTGATCTCGCGGCCGTCATCCAGGACGACGTCGGCGAGAAAGCGTTTGTAGCGTTTGACGAGGCGTCCGCGGAGGAGGGGAGATTTGAACTGCATGGCGGAAGCAATAGAGGGGGCGGGGTGCGGCCTGCAAGCCGGTTATCAGTGTTGCCCCCGCGGTGCTAGAACCTCACCCTTGCCAGTTTCTCCCATTGGAAAGACAGCCCGCACGTGACCCTCGATACCGCAGTAACGGCCGGCCTGATCGTCATCGGCGACGAGATTTTGTCGGGCCGGACGAAGGACAAGAACATCGGCACCATTGCCGATCACCTGACGGCCATCGGCATCGCGTTGCGCGAGGTTCGTGTGGTCGCGGATGTCGAGCAGGCGATCGTGGAGGCGGTTAACGCATTGCGTCACCGCTACACCTACGTCTTCACCACGGGTGGGATCGGTCCGACGCACGACGACATCACGGCGGATGCGATCGCCAAGGCCTTCGGCGTGTCGATCGACGTGGATCCGCGGGCGGTTGCGATCATGAAGCCGGCTTATGAAAAGCGCGGCATCGAACTCAATGCAGCGCGGCTGCGCATGGCCCGCATTCCAGCCGGCGCCGATCTGGTCGTGAACGAGGTCTCCGTGGCGCCGGGGTTCCGGATCGGCAACGTGATCGTGATGGCGGGTGTGCCGTCGATCATGGAGTCGATGCTGACGTCGGCGACCGCGTCGCTGGAGACTGGGGCGAAAGTGCTGGCGGCTTCGATCATGGTTGCTCATGCCGAAGGTGAGATCGCCGAACTGTTCGCCGCGCACCAGGCGTCCTGGCCGCAGGTGGCGATGGGCAGTTATCCGGCCTTCAAGGATGGGCAATACGCGACGGATCTGGTTTTGAGGTCGACGGACGCCGACGCGCTGTCGTGCGCGCGCAACACTCTGGCGGAGCTCCTTGCTCAACGCGGGTTCAATTTTGAGCTGAAATAACAGCGGTTTAGCTCGTTTTATCCTGCAGTTTTGAACGCTGTTCGACAAGGCCGCACTGCGACGACTTGGGGCCTCCCCTCGCGGGGTGGGCTTTGCTTTGTTGCGCCGCAGCGACGGTTAATGAGGGACGGCGAGCGGGGGCTCCGAAGACCGGCGTTTTGGTTCAACGGGTGGGAGTACCCCGAATGTTTGTCGATTGGCTTGGCGCGTCCAACGGGCGCCGAACTGCCGTGCGCGCGTTGGGTGCGAATGTGGTGTTTACTGGATTGGCAGCCGCCGTGTTTGGTTTTGGCCCCTCGTCCACAGCCGAGGCCAAAGGGCCCGGACAGACCTACTGCTTCTACAAGAAATGCCATCGGGTGAAGACGATTGCCGAGACGCAGGCCCTCGTCGGCCGCGACCTGCGGATCGTGGCTTCCCACTACGACAGCTGCAGCAAAGATCGCTTCAATCCGTGCGGTTTGACGTCTTCGGGTGAGCGCTTCGCGCCGGAGCGTGCCGACAATGCTGCGAGCCCGGTTCTGCCGGACGGGACCATCGCGCTCGTGTGGTCGAAACAAACCAAAGAAGCCATCGTCATTCGCATCAACAATGCTGGTCCCTACTGGGGCAACCGGCAACTCGATCTCTCGCGTGCTGCGGCCCGCAAGCTCGGCATCGGCGGTGTCGGGGACGTTACCCTGCGCGTGCTGAAGGCGCCGACGCCGGCTGAAGCGCGCTACGTGAAGAACCGCCGCTATGACCCGGTGCCGGGTCCGATCGGTCAGTTTGCCAGCCTCGATGAGGCGCATAGCACCATGAGCATCATGGTGGCTCAGGGGAGCCCGGGGACGACAGCACTTGCGGGGCTGTCTGCGCCTGCCGCGACCGATCCGGCGGTCGATCTGGCAGTCAATCTAGCTCCGCGTTCACCGCGCCATTGGTGCCCGGCTTTACGATCCCGAAGGGCGCCTTGGCGGAAGCTTTGATCGCGCAGTCCACGATCGAGCGGCGGAGCGTGACGGCCTCGGTGCCCCCCTCTACGGATGTCGCGGTCCTGACCCCGATGATCCCGGCCGCAAAGGCTGTCATCCCGCGCAGGACGCGCGTGGAGGCGGTGGAAGTGAAGCCGAAGGAGCCCGATGCTTTGGAAGCGGTCGCCGCGCTTGTGTCGTCGCTCATCGAGCCGCCGAAACCAACCCGGGTCGCGAAGCGCTTGCGCAGTCCGGCGTCCAAGGTCGTCGAGAAGCGTGTGGCGAAGCCGAAGGTGGCGCAGGCTCCGCGTGGTCAGCAGCGCGTGCGCGTCGCACAGGTCGAGCGGCCGGATGAATTCCGGGCGGGCTTTACGACCTACGCAGAAGAGCGTTACCGCTCGACGCCCAAGGTTGCGTCGTTGGCAAAACCAAAGACCGTGCGGGCCAAGTCGAAATCCACCTCATCGCCCCAGACGCAGACCAATTCGGGGCCGGTGAAGCAGGCCGGTGTTTCTAAGGGCAAGAAGCAGGCGGCGCTTCGGAAGGGCGGCGGGTGGCAGTCGTCAGCGCTCGGCGATGTGCCCCTGCGCATACCTCAAATGACCACTCCGCATCCGCGTATACCGGCAGGAGAGATGAAGGACGAGACGGAGCAGGACCAGAGGCCGCGCCTCAGGGTGCATCCGTCAGCGCTGGTCTAGTGCGACTGCGGAGCGGACTTCGAGGAGAGCCTTGCGCAAAGCCTCGACTTCTTCGCTGTCGGCACTCGTCATCTACATTCTCGGGCGCGCGGGTGTCAGCGGCTGCTTGGACCGGTGCACTCTCGACCAAGTCCGGATCGGTTTCGCCTGGCAGAAGATCCGGTTCGACGAGGACATCGTCGAAGAGATCATAGTGGATCTCGAGCGTATCGAGATACATCGCGATGAGGTCGAGCAACGTGCCTAAGCGGATACGGCCGGCAACGAGAAAATCATCGCGGAACTTGAATATTTCTCCCTCTGTGGGCCCCGGGGAGTCGTCGGCTAGAAGTCCGCGGGTGCGCAGGAATGGGACGGCGCCACCACCGCTCTCGAAGTCAGCGGTGGCGATATTGCCAAAGTCGGCGACCGCTTCGATCAAAATGGCTGTGCCGGCATTGTAGAGCCGGGCGACCGTTGCGAAACGGGGATCGCGCTTGGCAATCTCTTCGGAGCGCTCGCGCGACTTGAGCACGCGGGCGACGAGGATCTGCTCAAGTGAACGAACTTTTTCGAGAACGGAACGCTGTGCGGCGCGGGCGCGGGCGATGTCGGCGCCATCGCGGCCGGCGCCGGTTTCCCAAACGAGTTCCGCCTTCATGAGGTCCTCGCCCGCGGCGAGTGCAGCATCGAGGTTATCGGCCAGCAGATAAACGTTCGGTGGAATGTAGGGCATCGGTACCGTCATGAAATGTTGCGCCTGGCGGTTGGCCACTTGGGCGAATCGCAGCGGTAGACGCGCGATCTCACTCTGGAATTCACCAGACATAGTGCCTGATTCTGGGGTGTCGCGGTGGTGCGCCATCGCCTCTGTCACCGACCCGTGGACAGACTGTGGATAACTTGAGGGTAACCGGCTACTCGAAGCGGCGCCGGTGCTCAGTCTGCGCCGGCCTTCGCCTTGCTCTTCTTGGCCGGGGCTTTCTTAGCCGCAGGCTTCTTTGCTGCTGCTTTCACGGCTTTTGGAGCGTCGCCGCCGGCGGGCTTGGACGCTTTCTTCGGCAGGCGCGCTTTCGGCGCGGCCTTGCGTGCGGGTTTCTTGCCGCCGCCCTTGGCGATGCGCTCTTCGAGCAGGCGGATGGCGTCTTCGACGGAGAGGTTCGCGGGCTCCGTCCCCTTCGGCACGGTGGCGTTGACCTTGTTGTGGCTGACGTAGGGGCCGTACTTGCCGTCGAGCACTTCGATCTTGCCGCCCTCGGCGGGATGTTCGCCCAGATCCTTCAAAACGGTCCTTGCGGCTGCGCGGCCGAAGCGTCCGCCGGCACCCTTGCCGGCGCGCTTATCGGCCAGCACCGTCACGGCGCGGTTGACGCCGATCGTGAACACATCCTCGATCGTCGGCACGTTGGCGTAGGTGCCGTCGTGCAGAATGAAGGGGCCGAAGCGGCCGAGGCCGGCGACGATCGGCGTTGCCGGTTTCGGGATGGATGCCGACTTCGCGCGGCAGCGAGAGCAGCTGCAGAGCTTTTTCGAGATCGATGGTCGCCGGCATCGATGCCCTTGGGGATCGACGAGCGCTTGGGCTTTTCGTCTTTCGAGCCTTCGCCGATCTGGAGGTAGGTGCCAAAGCGGCCATTCTTCACCAGCACCGGCAAACCGGTTTCGGGATCGAAGCCGAGTTCGCGTTCTTCGCCGGCACCGCCGTCGCCGCCCGGTCGCGAGCTGGCGCGTGAAGTTGCAGTCGGGGTAGTTGCCGCAGCCGATGAAGGCGCCGTTCTTGCCGGAGATCTTGAGCGACAGGCGGCCTGTGCCGCACTTCGGACAGGCGCGCGGATCGGAACCGTCGCCCTTGTCCGGGAAGACGTGCGGGCCCAGCATCTCGTTGAGAGCTTCGAGCACGTCGCCGACGCGCAGATCCTTGATCTCGGCGACCGCGCCCGTGAAGTCGCGCCAGAATTCGCGCAGCATCTCTTTCCAGTCGAGCTTGTTGTCGGAGATGAGGTCGAGCTTTTCTTCGAGGCTCGCCGTGTAGTCGAACTCGACATAGTTCTTGAAGAAGCTTTCGAGGAAGGCCGTGACGAGACGGCCCTTGTCCTCGGGCACAAGGCGCTTCTTGTCGATCTTGACGTAGTCGCGGTCGACCAGCGTCGCCATGGTCGAGGCATAGGTCGAGGGCCGGCCGATGCCGAGTTCCTCCATGCGCTTGACGAGGGTGGCCTCGGAAAAGCGCGGCGGCGGCTGGGTGAAATGCTGTTCGGCGGCGATCTCCTTGTCGGAGACGCGATCGCCCTCGGCTGAGCGGCGGCAGGCGGCGGCTGTCGGCGTCGTCCTCTGCCGGGTCGTCCTTGCCCTTTTCGACGACGCGCACGCGGTCGTCGCGGCCTTCCTCATAGACCTTGAGGAAGCCGTCGAAGTTGATGATCGAGCCGGTGGCGCGGAGCATGTACGCTTTGCCGTCGCGGCCCTTCACGTCGATGTCGGCGCTGGTCTGCTCGAGTTCGGCGGAGGCCATCTGGCTCGCGAGCGTGCGGCGCCAGATCAGCTCGTAAAGCGCGGCCTGGTCGCGGTCGAGATAGCGGGCGACATCCTTCGGGCGGCGCGCGGGATCGGTGGGGCGGATCGCTTCGTGGGCTTCCTGCGCGTTCTTGGCCTTCGATTTGTATTCGCGAATGAAGGGCGCGACGTAGCTTTTGCGAGAACTCGCGCGCGATCATTCCGCGGATGGCGTTCACCGCCTCGGGCACGATGGTGACGCCGTCGGTTCGCATGTAGGTGATGAGGCCGGTCGTCTCGCCGCCGATATCGACGCCTTCGTAGAGGCGCTGGGCGATCTGCATCGTCTGCTTGGCGGAGAAGCCGAGCTTGCGCGAGGCGTCCATCTGCAGCGTCGAGGTCATGAACGGCGGGTAGGGGTTGCGCTTGGCCGCCTTCTTTTCGAGCCGCGAAACGGTGAACTGGCCCTCTTCGATGGCCGCGACGATGGCCTTGGCGGTCGCCTCGTCCTTGATGTCGAGCTTCTTGAGCGTGGTGCCGTCGATCGCCGCGACGCGGGCGGGGAAGTTCTCGCCCTTCGCCGTCGTCAGCGTGGCTTCGATCGTCCAGTATTCGTCGGTGCGGAAGGCTTCGATCTCGGCCTCGCGGTCGCAGACGAGGCGGAGCGCCACGGACTGCACGCGGCCGGCCGAACGGGCGCCGGGAAGCTTGCGCCACAGCACCGGCGACAGCGTGAAGCCGACGAGATAATCGAGCGCGCGGCGGGCGAGATAGGCGGAGACCAGCGGTTCGTCGATCTGGCGGGGTTCGCCGAGGGCGGCCAGGATGGCCTGCTTGGTGACCGCGTTGAAGGCGACGCGCTCGATTTCCATGCCCTTCTTCAGCACCTTCTTGGCGCCGAGCACTTCCAGGATGTGCCAGGAGATGGCCTCGCCTTCGCGATCAGGGTCGGTGGCGAGGATCAGCTTGTCGGCGCCCTTCACGGCGTCGGCGATCTCTTTCATCACCTTGCGGCCACGGCTGTCGTCCATGTCCCAGTGCATCTTGAAGTCCTGGTCGGGCTCGACCGCGCCGTCCTTGGCCGGCAAATCGCGGACGTGGCCGTACGACGCGATCACTTTATAGTTCGCGCCCAGGTACTTCTTGATGGTCTTGGCCTTGGCGGCCAACTCGACGATCAGGACGTTCATGCCGTGCTTTCTATGAAATGCGGAGCGGCGGAAACCCGAGCTTGAGACAATTTGTGATTGTGGAAACGCCGGGCTTCGGGGCGCGGAACATGGGCAATGATGACCCCGCTGTCAAACCGGGGTCCTGACGCCGGGGCCAGAAAACCGTCTTCTGCCGGGGGGCGGCATGCAACCCTAAATGGCCGTCATGACGCAGGATTTCGCGATGGAACGGCGTGAAGGTCGCGGATTGCCGGGATGAGCGCATCATAGTGGTCGATGACGCGATCCGGCGCCAGTTCGGCGACGGGGATCGCCGTGTAGCCAAAGCTGACGGCCACAACCGGAACGCCGGCCGCCTTGGCGGTTTTGATGTCGACGTCGCTGTCGCCCACCATCAGAGCGTGTGCGGGGTCGCCGCCGGCGAGGCGGACCGCTCCCAGAAGGTGATCCGGGTGCGGTTTGCAGACGGGGAACGTGTCCCGGCCGGCGAGACCATGGAAGTGACGATCGAGGTCGAGTGCCGCGAGCAGCGCGCGGGACAGGCTCTCGCGCTTGTTCGTGCACACGGCTAGGCGGGCGCCGCTGGCGTCAAGATCTGTGATCGCGTCGATGACGCCGGGGTAAGGGCGGCTCTCACGAGCGATATTTTGTTCATAGTAGGCGAGGAACAGACGAGAGCAGGCGGTCCACGTCCGACGACGGTCGTTGCTCGCCGGAATGGATGAGCGCTTCCACGATCATGCGCTGGGCGCCGAAGGAGATCCACGGGCGCAGGATATCAGCGCCGACGGCGGGCAGCCCGAGATCGGACAGCGCGTGATTGGTCGCTCCAACGAGGTCGGGGGCGGTGTCGACGAGGGTTCCGTCGAGATCGAAGACCACAGTGAGGTTCTGCATGGTCGCGCTATAGCATGGGGTCTGCGCCGAAAGGCTAGAAAAGAATGGCAATTTTTGTCCTGACGGTTGGTAGGGCCGCCGCCTTTTTGGAGGGCAACGGCGGCTGAGCCGTGCTAGGGAAGGCGCGGATCGATGCAAGACGCGTGAGGGCCCCCGCGATGACGCCAGACATGATGAAAATCTCAGCCGCCGTCCGGGCGCTTGCGTTCGTGGAGCCGGGTATGCGGCTGGGGCTCGGGACGGGTTCAACCGCGGCGCGGTTCATCGATCTGCTGGGCCAGGAGGTCAAGAAGGGGCTCGATGTCGTCTGCGTGCCGACGTCGGAGGCAACGCGGCGGCAGGCGGAGGCGCTCGGCATCGTGCTCACGACGCTCGACGATGTTCCGTTTCTCGATCTGACGATCGATGGAGCGGACGAGATCGACAAGGAACTGCGGCTCATCAAGGGCGGTGGTGGTGCGCTCCTGCGCGAGAAAATCGTGGCGACCGCGTCGGATCGCATGCTGGTGATCGCGGACGAGACGAAGATGGTCGACACGCTCGGCGCGTTTGCGCTGCCGGTCGAGGTGGTGACATTCGGGCTCAACGCCACACGCAACATGATCGAGATGCTGGCGGCGGATGCCGGGTGTCAGGGCGACATCAGGCTGCGCGTGAAGCCGGACGGCCAGGTGTTCACGACCGACAGCGGCAATGTGATCTTCGACTGCCATTTCGGGCGCATCGATGACCCGGAAAGCCTGGACGAGGCGCTGAAATTCATACCCGGCGTCGTGGAGAACGGTCTGTTTCTCGGGATTGCGGATGCGGCCGTGATCGGCGGACGCGAAGGCATCAGCGTTTTGTCCGCCACTTATGGCGAAGAAGCCGAAGCCAACTGAATTTTTGAAGTCATTCCCCATTGGAGACGAACGCCATGACGTCATCGCGCGGATTTCTTGCCGGAGCAATTCTTGCGCCAGTGGCGCTGATTTCGGCTTTCTCGGCCGGGTTGGTGATGGCGGAGGCGCAGAAGCCGGCGGAGGCGAGCCTGTCGGCGGCGCGTGAGTTGATCATGGCGACCGGTGCTTCGAAACAGTTCGAGGCCGTGGTGCCGATGATGGTGAAGCAGCTCGAGCCCATCCTGCTGCAGATGGCGCCGGGCAAGGAAGCCGAGATCAAGGAGATCGCAGGGCTCATCGTTCAGCGCTTTTCGGAGCGAAAGTCCGAGATGATGGAGCATCATCGCGAACATCTATGCTTCGAAATTGTCGGAAGCGGAAATGAAGGATCTCACCGCGTTCTTCTCAAAAGGCGCAGGAGCGGCGTTCATCGCCAAGCAGCCCGAGATTTTGACCGAGAGCATGGCGGCCGGTCAGCAGTGGGGCCAGAAGATCGGCGTCGAGATCGAGCAGCAGATCCGGGACGAACTGCAAAAGCGCGGCATCAAGATCTAGCCATTCATGACCAGTTTCGACTTTGACCTTTTCGTCATCGGTGGCGGTTCGGGCGGTGTGCGCGCGGCGCGCATCGCGGCCGGGTACGGCGCGCGGGTGGCCATTGCCGAAGAGAGCCGGTTTGGCGGAACGTGCGTGATCCGCGGCTGCGTGCCGAAGAAACTGATGGTCTATGCGTCGCGCTATTCGAGCGACTTTCAGGACGCCCGTGGGTTCGGCTGGGAGACGGGGACGCCTGTCTTCGACTGGAACGACGTTGATCGCTGCGAAAGACAAAGAGATCGCGCGGCTCGAGGGGCTTTACCGCAAGGGGCAGGAGAGCGCCGGCGTCTCGATCTTCGATGAGCGCGCGTTTGTTTCGGGGCCGAACGCGGTGACGCTTTCCAGCGGCCGCACGGTTTCGGCGGCGAAGATCCTCATCGCGACAGGCGGGTTGCCGAACGTCGATGCGTCGCTGCGCGGGTGTGGAGCACGTCATCACGTCGAACGAGGTGTTCGATCTGACGGAACAGCCGCGCCGGATCGTGGTGGCGGGCGGCGGGTATATCGCGGTGGAATTCGCGTCGATCTTCGCCGGGCTCGGGTCGGAAGTGACGCTCATCTATCGAGGAGAAAAGGTGCTGCGCGGCTTCGATATGGGGCTGCGCGACGGGCTTATGGAAGCGATGGCCGCGCGCGGCGTTCGGACTGGTGATGGGCGATGTCTTCACCAACATCGAGAAGCGGGAGGCATCGATCGTCGGCACAACGCGAAGCGGCGAAGTTCTCATGGCGGATCAGATCCTGTTTGCGATCGGCCGTTCGCCGAACACGCGATCGCTCGGTTTGGAGACGGCGGGCGTGAAGCTGGATGCGGTGGGCGCGGTCGTCGTCGATACGTTTTCGCAATCGAACGTTCCGAGCATCTTTGCTGTGGGCGATGTGACCAACCGCGTGAACCTGACGCCCGTCGCTATCCGTGAAGGGCACGCGTTCGCCGATACGCAATTCGGCGGCAAGCCGTGGTCGACGAGTTACGAGAACATCCCAACGGCTGTGTTTACGACGCCGGAGATCGGCACCGTGGGTTGTCGGAAGAGGCGGCGCGCGCATGTACGGCGCAGGTGGACGTTTACGAAACGCGGTTCCGGCCGATGCGCAACGTGCTTGCCGGCCGTGATGAGCGCACGCACATGAAGCTCGTGGTGGATGCGCACGAGCGGCCAGGTGCTTGGCGTGCACATGCTGGGGCCGGATGCGGCGGAGATGGTGCAGATGGCGGCGATCGCACTCAATCTGAGCGCCACCAAGGCCGACTTTGACCGCACCATGGCCTTGCATCCGAGCGCGGCAGAAGAACTCGTCACCTTGCGCACGAAGCGCTGAGCGGCTTCTAAGAGTTGCGCAAACCGCGCGCCGCTGGCGCCGGCAAAGGTGAAGAGGCAACTCATGGGCCGCCTGCAGGACAAAGATCGCGCTGGTGACGGGCTCCGGCAATGGCATCGGGCGGGCAACCGCGGAGGCGTTCGCGGCGGAGGGTGCGTTCGTTTACGTGACGGATCTCGATGGGGCGGCGGCGGAGACTGTTGCGGCGGGCATCGTGGCGAAGGGCGGCAGGGCGGCGGCGGCGGCGATGGATGTTTCCAAGGGGCAGGATGTCTCGGCCGTGATGCGGCGCGTCCAATCGGAGCATGGGCGGCTCGATGTTCTTGTCAACAACGCGGGCTTGAATGTTCGCGGCGACTTCCGGCATTTGACGGACGCGGACTGGGTGAAGATCCGCGAAGTGAACCTCGATGGTGTGGTGCGCGTCGCCAGGGATGCCTTCGATTTGCTGCGCACATCGCAATCGGCTTCGCTCATCAATGTCGCGTCGATCATGGGCAGCAAAGGTTTGCGGCAGCTCGTCGGTTATTCGGCGACGAAAGGTGCGGTTGTTGCGCTGACGAAAGGGCCTCGCGTTCGAGTATGCGCCATTCAAGATCCGAGTGAATACGCTGTCGCCTGGATACATCGAGACCGCGCTGACCGAACGGATCCTGCGCAACCCCGTCATTTGAGAAATGGCTCATCGATCGGACGCTTCTGAAGCGGCTCGGGACGGTGGACGACATCGCGAAGGCGGCTTTGTTTCTGGCGTCCGACGATAGCGCCTACATGACGGGGTCGGAACTGGTCGTCGATGGCGGGATGACAGCGTCGCTCTAGCTTGCTGCGCCGCAATACGGCCACATGCGTGTGATGCCAAGGCCTTGATTTATGGAGGGCCTTTCCGATGAGACGGCAACGAGCGCGGACGGCGGCCTCAGTTGGGGCAAGCGCATGTGGGCTGGGGCGGCTGTCGCTGATGGCGGCGCTCGCGCTGGCCATCGCACCGGCGCGGGCGGACATTTACGATCTCGATCCCGAGCATACCGAGGTGCGGTTCTCGTGGGACCATCTCGGGCTCTCGCGCCAGAGTGGGCGCTTCACGGATTTGAAGGGCGTGGTCAACTTCAATTCCAGCAATCCGGCGACCAGCACCGTCGAGGTGACGATCCCGCTCCAGGGTATTCAGACGGGCGTGAAGAAGCTCGATGAGCATCTTCTGACGTCGCGCGAGTTCTTCAACCCGGACGCTCACCCCAACATCACGTTCAAGAGCGTGAGCGTGACGCCGACGGGCCAGCGGACGGCGGAGGTGACGGGCGAATTGTCGATCAACGGGATTGCGCGGCCGGTCGTGCTGGATGTGATCTGGAACTTTTCCGGTGAGCATCCGCTGTCGTCGATCAATCCCACTTACGCCGGCGTTTATGCGTCAGGGTTCTCGGCCAAGACCCAGATCCGGCGGTCGGATTGGGGACTGACCCGGACGATCCCGTTCGTTTCGGACGAGATCCGCATCACGATCGAAACGGAAATGTATCGTCGCGCGCTGCCGCTGGTTGCCGATCCGGCGGAAACGCTTGATCCTAGCCGGGATACGGCGACTGCGGGCGATACCACGCCGCCCTGGTCGGCCCCCGAAGTGCCCACGACGATCCCTGCGCTCCCTGGGGCGGTTGAACGGCTGCCGTAATCGGCCTGCCGTTGTTGATGCACCCGGCTGGCGAAACCTGTCCGGCCTTCTGGCGCGGCCGGGCGCTTTGTCGTATAAGAACCAGAACGGCAAGCGAACGGTTCGGGTCGTCGGAACTTGCGGAGGCGGTGGGGCCTCTCGCGAGACGACGACGGTTTCATTTTTTGCGGAGTTACGTGCCATGGCGGCAAACTGGTCCCCGGAGAGCTGGCGCTCAAAACCGATCGTCCAGGTTCCAGACTATCCGGATGCGAAGGCGCTCGCCGACGCAGAGGCTCGGCTTGCAACCTTCCCGCCTCTGGTTTTCGCAGGCGAAGCGCGCGATCTGAAGAAGACGCTTGCGCAGGTCTGCGAGGGCCACGGCTTTCTACTGCAAGGCGGCGACTGCGCCGAAAGCTTTCTCGAGCATCGCGCCGACAACATCCGCGACTTCTTCCGCGTCTTCCTGCAAATGGCGGTCGTGCTGACGTATGCCGGCGGCAGCCCGGTGGTGAAGGTCGGGCGCATCGCCGGTCAGTTCGCAAAGCCCCGGTCGTCGCCGAACGAAAAGCGCGGTGACGTCGAGCTTCCGAGCTACCGCGGCGACATCATCAATGGCCCGGAGTTCACGCCGGCAGCGCGTATTCCCGATCCGCAGCGACAGATCGAGGCCTATCGCCAGTCGGCGGCGACGCTGAACCTCATCCGCGCGTTCGCGACCGGCGGCTATGCGGATCTGGAGCGCGTGCACCAGTGGAACATGGGCTTCGTGCAGGACAGCCCGCAGGGGCATCGCTATCAGGAACTGGCGGACCGGATCACCGAGACGCTCGGCTTCATGCGCGCATGCGGCATCACGAGCGAGAACACGCCGCAGCTGCGCGCGACGAGTTTCTACACGAGCCACGAAGCGCTGCTGCTCGGCTATGAGGAGGCGCTGACGCGGCGGGATTCGACCAGCGGTGATTGGTATGCCACGAGCGGGCACATGCTGTGGATCGGCGACCGCACGCGGCAGCCTGACCATGCGCACGTGGAGTATTTCCGCGGCATCAAGAACCCGATCGGTTTGAAGTGCGGTCCGACCTGGAAGCCGGACGGGCTCCTGAAGCTGATCGAGACGCTCGATCCGAAGAACGAGCCGGGCCGTCTGACGCTGATCTGCCGCTTCGGTCACGACAAGGTCGAGAAGCATCTGCCGAAGCTCATCCGCGCGGTGGAGAGGGCCGGGCGCAAGGTCGTGTGGTCGTGCGATCCCATGCATGGAAACACGATTTCGGCGGCGACGGGCTTCAAGACGCGTCCGTTCGATCGCATCCTCAAGGAGGTTGAAGCCTTCTTCGATGTGCATCGCGCGGAAGGCACACATGCCGGCGGCATCCACGTCGAGATGACGGGGCAGAACGTGACGGAGTGCACCGGCGGGGCGACTGCGATCTCGGAAGCCGAACTTGCAGGATCGCTATCACACGCATTGCGATCCACGGCTCAATGCGGATCAGGCGCTGGAGCTGGCATTCCTCGTGGCCGAGCGGATGAAGCAGGAGCGCTTGGCGCGGACCGTGGCGGAGCCGGTGCAGGCGGCGGAGTAAGTCGCACTCGACCCACCGTCGAACCCATAAGCGCCGCGGGCCATCAGGTCTGCGGCGCTTCTTTTTGGCGGGAGTTCAACCAGTAGAGGCCCAAGATGCCGGCGATCAGAATGCCGGCGATGAGCGGTGCAATGATGTCGCCGGTCACCACGCGCACGACGATCAGCACGATGCACAACACGCAACCCAGAGCTGGAACGAAGTCGGGGATTTCGAAACGGCCTTTCGGTTCGCCGGGGCGACGCTTGAGGACGAAGAGGGCCGCGTTGACCATGGCGAACGTGAACAGGAGGAGCAGCACGGTGGCGGATGCGAGTTCGGAAACGCCGGCCGACAGCATCAGGGGAGCCAGAAGCGCGAACAGGATCAGAATGGCGATGTGGGGCGTCTGCCGCTTGGCGTGAACGCGGCCGACGATCACGGGGAGCAGGCCCTGGTTCGACATGCCGTACAGCATGCGCGAGGCGGTCACGTAGTTGACCAGCGCGGTGTTGGCGACGGCGAACATGGTGATTGCGACGAGGGCGAACGCGGGGAATGCCGGGGCGGCTCTTTCCATGACGGCGGCGAGAGGTGCGGCGGCCGTCGCGAGTTCGTTGTAGGGCACAACGGAAACGGCTGAGATCGCCACGGCGATGTAGAGCACCGTGGCAAGAAACATCGCGGAGACCAGCGCGATGGGGATGGTCGTCTCAGGGTTCTTCACTTCCTCGGCGACGTTGTAGGTATCCTCGAAGCCGATGAAGGCGAAGAAGGTCAGGATCGAACCTTGGAGAATAAGGAGCGCGGTGCCGACATCGGCCTTTTCAGGAGGTGTCTCAAAATAGTTGACGCTGCCCCAGAAACTGAAGCTGACCGCGATCACGATGAGAAGACCGCCCGCCTCGATCAGCGTGCAGACGACGTTGACCCACATGCTTTCCCGGATGCCACGAAACACAATGCCGGCCATGATCAGCAGAAAGCCGAGGGCGAGGGCTTCGATCGGCACGCTCTGCCAGCCCAGGAGTTGCGCCATGTTGGTCGCAAAGACCCGCGATTGGGTGGCGACTGATGTCATCCCGGAGCATACGAGGGCCAGTCCGACCAGAAATGAAATGACGGGGAGGCCGAATGCGCGGTCTGTCACATAAGCCGCTCCGCCGGCGCGTGGATAGCGGGAGCCAAGTGAAGCGTAGCTGAGGGCGGTCAGAAGGGCGGCACAGAGGGCGGCCACGAAGGACAGCCAAACCGCGTTGCCGACAACGCCGGCGGCTTTCCCCACGAGGGCATAGATCCCCGAGCCAAGCATGCTGCCGAGACCATAGAGGGTCAGCTCGAACGGACCCACGGCGCGCTTGAGCTGAGGGTTGGCGGTCTCAGGCATTTGGCTGCTCAATTCGCGGTCTCCGCCGAGATGACATAGAGTGTTTGAACGTGGGACATTGGACTGGGTTTATGGCACGATAGCAGCTGGACAGCGGAGTTATTCCACCCTGATGTCGCGTATCGTAGCCTGTGTGCGGTCGGTATTCTGATGGCCGCTTTCCCAGCGGTGACCGGGTCATCGATCGTTGCTCGCATTCAAGATGGCAGTGCGGACGTTTGCTGGTCACCGGACAATGAATGGCCGGTCCCCTGCGATGAAGAATAGCCTCTTTTGCCCCGTGGACCCGGGCGCCAAGGCATCCTAAAAGCGCCGCATGACCGCACCTGCCTCCAGTTTGAAGATTGCCCTTGCACAGCTCAACGCCGTTGTCGGTGACATTGCGGGCAACGTCGAGCGGATTCGTGCGGCCCGTGCGGAGGCCGCACGACTGGGTGCTGACCTGGTGGTCTTCCCGGAACTGTTCGTGACCGGTTATCCGCCGGAGGATCTGGTGTTGCGCCCGGCGTTCCAGCAGGCGGCGCTGCATGCGGTCGAAGACCTTGCCAGCACCATGGGGCCGGGGCCGGCGATCCTCACGGGCACCATCTGGCCGGAGAAGGGCCCGTCGAAGCCGCGCGTCTACAATGCGGTCGTGCTCCTCGACGAGGGTGAGGTGAAGGCGGTGCGGACGAAGGTCGAGTTGCCCAATTACGGCGTCTTCGACGAACTGCGCGTTTTCACGCCCGGTCCGCTGCCGGGGCCGGTCATGTTCAAGGGCGTCAAGATCGGTGTGCCGATCTGCGAAGACGTTTGGAAGGAGCAGGTCTGCGAGTGCCTTGCGGAATGCGGTGCGGAGATCCTGATCTCGCCCAACGGTTCGCCGTTCGATTGGCCGAAGCCGGATCTCAGGATGAACGTCGCTGTGGCACGGGTGACGGGAACCGAACTGCCGCTCGTCTATCTCAATCTCGTCGGCGGGCAGGATGAACTGGTGTTCGACGGCGCGTCGTTCGTGCTGAATGCGGACCGTTCGCTGGCCGTGCAAATGCCGGCCTGGGAAGAGAGCGTTATCCTGACCGAGTGGGTGCGGGAGAGCGGCGGCTGGGTTTGCCGAACGGGCCCGCGCGCGAAACTGCCGGAAGGCGACGCCTCGGCCTATAGCGCTTGCGTGCTGGGCTTGCGCGATTACGTCGGCAAGAATGGTTTTCCCGGCGTCGTGCTGGGCCTGTCTGGCGGCGTCGACAGCGCGCTCGTTGCCGCCATCGCCGTTGATGCGCTCGGATCGGAACGGGTGCGCGCGGTGATGCTGCCGTACCAATACACGTCGAAGGAAAGCCTCGAGGATGCCGCAGCCTGCGCGAAGGCGCTGGGCATCGCCTATGATGTCGTTCCGATCGCAGCACCCGTGGATGGGTTTTCCGATGCTCTCGCGGATCTCTTTTCGGGCCGGAACGCCGACATCACGGAAGAGAACCTGCAGAGCCGCGCGCGCGGCACCATACTCATGGCGATCTCGAACAAATTCGGGCTCATGGTGCTGACGACCGGCAACAAGAGCGAAATGTCCGTCGGCTACGCGACGCTCTACGGCGACATGAACGGCGGGTTCAATCCGGTGAAGGATCTCTACAAGGGCGAGGTCTATCGCTTGTGCCGATGGCGGAATGCGAACGTGCCGAAGGGTGCATTCGGTCCTGCCGGTATCGTCATTCCGGAGCGCATCCTGACTAAGGCACCGTCGGCCGAGTTGCGGCCGAACCAGACGGACCAGGACAGCCTGCCGCCGTACGACGTGCTGGACGATATTCTGTTCTGTCTTGTGGAGAAGGAAATGCCGCTGCGGGATGTGATCGCGCGGGGACACGATGCAGCAACCGTGCAGAAGGTGGAGCGGCTGCTCTATCTCGCCGAATACAAGCGCCGTCAGGCGGCGCCGGGCGTTAAAATCTCTGCGCGCAATTTTGGACGCGACCGTCGATATCCGATTACGAACCGCTTCCGCGATACGGATATCCCTACGTCTTCGGACAGGGATGCGCGGATTGTTTTGCCGCGTGCCGATGGGGGTGATGTTTCGTGAGCGAGGGCGCACCATCGATGATACCCCACTTGCGCTTTGCGCCGAGCCCCACGGGCTATCTGCACTTCGGCAACCTGCGCACAGCCGTGCTCAATTATCTCTTCGCTCGCAGGTACGGCGGCACGTTTCTGTTGCGTCTGGACGACACAGACCAGGAGCGATCGACGGAGGCGTTCGCGCATCAGATCCGTGAAGACTTGCACTGGCTGGGGTTCACCTGGGATCGCGAGGCCAAGCAGTCGGACCGGACCGCTCGATACGATACCGCCGCGGAGCAGCTGAAGGCGGCGGGGCGGCTCTATGCGTGCTTTGAAACGCCCGATGAACTCGACCGGCGGCGGAAACGGCAACTCGCCAGCGGACGCCCGCCGATCTACGACCGGGCAGCCCTGAAATTGACGTCCGAAGAGCAGGCGAAACTGCAAGCCGAAGGGCGTGCGCCGCATTGGCGGTTCCGCCTCGACAATGCGGGATCGGACGGTGGATTGCAGCCCGAACACACGAACGTCGCGTGGGACGATCTCATTCGCGGCACGCAAACGGTGGATCTGGGATCGCTGTCGGATCCGGTGCTGATCCGGGCCGATGGAACGTTTCTCTATACGTTTACGAGTGTCGTGGACGACATCGATTTCGGCATCACGCACATCATTCGTGGCGAGGATCACGTGACGAACACGGGCGTGCAGGTCGATCTCTTCCGCGCGCTGGGCGCCACGCCCCCGTCGTTTGCACACCACGCACTTTTGACGGCCAGCGGCGATCTCAAAATGTCGAAGCGATCGGGCGATATGGCCTTGATGGGCAGCCGCGACCTGGAACCGATGGCGGTTGCCAGTTACGTGGCGCTGATCGGCACTTCGGATGCGATCGAACCGCTGCGGTCGATCGCGCAATTGGCCGAGCGGCTCGACCTTTCGCACGTGTCGACCTCGGCGGCGCGTTTCGATCTGCAAGAGTTGCGAGCGCTGAATGCGCGGTTCCTGCATGCCACGCCATTTGCTGAGGTCGCTGAACGGCTGGCCGCAATGGGCGTCGGCGGCGGCGAGGCGTTCTGGCTTGCCGTCAGGGGCAACGTGACGGTGCTGGCCGATGCAAAAGAGTGGTGGGCCGTCGTCGGTGGCGAGATGGCACCCGTCGTCGAGGACGTGGGCTTCCTCGCCAAGGCGGCGGAGTTGCTTCCGGCCGAGCCGTGGAATGATGCGACCTGGGGCGAGTGGACTGGCGCTGTGAAGACTGCGACCGGGGCCAAGGGCCGAGCGCTGTTTCATCCGTTGCGACTTGCCTTGACGGCGCGTGATAGCGGCCCCGAACTGAAAGCACTGCTGCCGCTGATCGGGCGGGAGAAAGTGTTGGCGCGGCTGTCGGGGCAAACGGCCTGAGCTTAAGGCGTGCGGACCTCGGAGGACCAGCCCGGAGCGTCCGCAGCAGCGGTGGCGGGTGCCGGATTTGCATTCGGCGGCGGTGATACCGCGCCCTGCTGCTGTGTGCCGTCGCCCGGCGCGACCGGCGTGCCCGCGTTGAACTCTTCCGCCTTGCACGAGCAGCCCTGCACGTACTCCTTGCGGTAGCGGAACGCCGTCTTCATCGACGAATAGGGTGTGTTCGACTGTGCGCCGACCATCTGCTCCACTGATCCGCCGGGGTTCTGGTAATAGAAAAGTTCGGTTGGAGCGGCGCATTTCGAAGCGCAGACTTCCGCGTCGCGTTCGAAATGGTTGGGGAGCGTGGAGAAGCTCACCGGGAAATAGTAGCCGTCGCAGAGGCGCACGCAGACCGTCCGGTAGGTCGCATACGGGAGGTTGGAGAACGAACTGCCTAGGCCGCCACCGCCGCCGCCGCTTTCCTCCTGCCAGAGCGACTGGTAGGGGTTCTGTTCCGACCGGCGCGCCTGTTGCTGATACGTGGCGCCGCAATTGTTGCGCGCCAGTTCGCGGACGATCTCGTCTGTGTAGGACTTTCCGGACGAGGAGATCAGCTGGTTGCGCTGATTTTCAAGGTCGGCTTTTTGCCGCTTCATCCCTTCGACTTCGCGCGAGAGGTCGACGCACTTCTTGGTGTTGCGCAGCGTCTTGGAGAACAGAAAATATTCATAGCAGGAGCGCTCCAGCGTCTGTGACGACTGACGGTACTGCTGATCGATCTGACGCAACTGCCCCTCGACCATGGGAATGAGATCGCGGGACTGGCCGCCGTTCTGGTTTTCCTGAACAAGGCGCTGCTCGAGCTGGAGGCACACGGGGGACCTGCCACCGGCTGATGTCAGCGGCGGCGCGCCTGGAGCGGGTGGACGGGCGGCAGGTTCCGGCGGCGGGCGCCACACGGGCGGGGGCTGCTCGACGGGCTGGCGCTGCTGGGGTTGCTCCCAGGGCCAGGAGAACTGGGCTGATGCTGGGCTTGCCGCACCGGACATGACGGCGAACACGAGCGTCACCAGAGGCGCAATGCGGGTTGCGCGGCGGAGGGGACTGCCGATTTTATCGAATTTGCGCGTCATCTCTTGGCCGGCTGTTCCTTCGGGCTTTGCCGGCATCCTTCGCCCAAGTCTTTGATCTGGAGTGGACTATGGCATAGGCCGGCAATGGGGAGCAAATGCGGCATGGCTGCTTGTGCAGGCCATGTTGTGCATGGCGACTCGGCTTCGCCGAGCCGGCCGCCATGCACGGGAGACAGGCATGGGATTGACGGCAACGGGGCGGGAACGCATAAGCAGCGGATGTCGATGCGCAAGCTCATCAGCGCCGCAACCGTCTGTTGCGGCAACCCCATTTCGGGCTAGTCAATTCCGCCGGCCGCGCCACCTCGTCTTCTTCTTGATGCAAGACCGAGTTCAGCCCCGCCGGTGAAGAGGGGCTTATCCACATGTCACTTAGGCTCTACAACACGCTGACGCGCCAAAAAGAGCCGTTTGAGCCAATCGATCGGAACAATGTCCGCATGTATGTGTGCGGGCCGACGGTCTATGATTTTGCCCACATCGGTAATGCGCGACCAGTCATCGTGTTCGATGTGCTATTCCGGCTGCTGAGAGAGATCTACGGCCCCCAGCACGTCACCTACGTCCGCAACATCACGGACGTGGACGACAAGATCAATGCGCGGGCGGCCGAGCGCTATCCGGACCTTGCCCCCGAGTTGGGCATTCGCAAGCTGACCGAAGAGACGGCCGCGCAGTTCCACAAGGACATCGCGGCGTTGGGCGTGCTGCCGCCGACGGTGGAGCCGCGCGCGACCGAGCACATCGTCGAGATGGTTCAGCTCTGCGATCAGCTTGTCGCCAAGGGACATGCGTATGTCGCGGCCGATCATGTGCTGTTCGACGTCTCGTCGATGGCCGATTACGGGAAACTGTCGAACCGGTCTCTGGAGGAGATGGAGGCCGGATCCCGCGTCGAGGTGGCGCCCTACAAGAAAGGGCCGATGGACTTCGTGCTGTGGAAGCCCTCCAAGCCGGGAGAACCAGCCTGGCCGTCCCCGGCCGGCATCGCAACGCCTGGGCGGCCGGGATGGCACATCGAGTGCTCGGCGATGGCGGGCAAGCATCTCGGCGACGTGTTCGATATCCACGGCGGCGGGATCGATCTGACGTTTCCGCACCATGAGAACGAGATCGCGCAATCGCGGTGCGCGCACGACACCGACGTGATGGCGCGGGTGTGGATGCACAACGGCTTCCTGCAGGTGGAAGGCGAGAAGATGTCGAAGTCGCTCGGCAACTTCATCACGATCCGGCAGCTGCTGGACGAGGGTTGGCCCGGCGAAGTGCTGCGCTTCAACATGCTGCGGACGCACTACCGGCAACCGATCGACTGGACCAAAAAGAGCCTGGAAGAGAGCGAGAAAACACTGACGAATTGGTTCGCGCATGCAAGGTCGTCGTGGGGATGCGGCGGTTGCTCCGGGAGTGGTCGAGGCTCTTTCGGACGACCTCAATACGCCCAAGGCCATTGCTGAACTGCACCGGCTGGACGGGAACGGCGAGACCGCCGCGCTCAACGTGACGCTGGCGTTTCTCGGATTCACGGGTCAAACGCTGAAGGCGCGCGCCGAGGTGCAGGCCAGTGAAGCGGCGGGCATGGCGTCGAAAGTGGAGCCGCTGATCGCGGCGCGGCTCGAAGCGCGCAAGCGGAAGGACTTCAAGGAGAGCGATCGCATCCGGGATGAGCTTGCGGGGATGGGTGTGACGCTGAAGGACACGAAGAACAAGGATACGGGCGAGATCGAAACGACGTGGGAGCTTCAGCGATGACGACGGAATCGAAGGCGGTGCGGTGGGGGCTGCGGCTCGTGGGGATCGGCATGATCCTGACGGCGCTGGCGTTGGCAGCGTGGTCATTCGGGCTCTTGGAGTTTGCTTTCACGGAGAGCAAGTAATGCGCAATGCCTCGAACGCCGTCGGGCGGTCGATCGGGCGGCTTCTGGCGCTCGTCATCGTGGCCATCCTCGTCGTTGTGGCCGCGGTGTTGAGCGGCTTTCTTCCGGTAACCTTTGCGCCATGACGAAGACCCGCTATCCGCTGCGGCCGTTCCTGCCGGCTGACACGCTCGCGCTGCGCGAACTCTTCGCGGCCAGTGTCGAGGAGTTAACGCAGGAGGATTATGATGAAGATCAGCGGGCGGCTTGGGTGGCGTTCGCGGAGGATGCGGAGGCTTTCCGGGAGCGGCTTGAGGAGGCGACCACGATCGTGATCGACGTGGACCGCGAGCCGGCAGGGTTTGCTTCACTGAAAGACGATAGCATCCTCGACATGCTCTACGTTCACCCGTATCACGCTGGGTCCGGGATCGGTTCGGCTTTGTGCGACGCGCTGGAAACGCTGGCTAAGGCACGCGGGGCGGCGACAATCACGGTCGAAGCCTCCGAGACGGCCGTCGAATTCTTCGAGGCGCGCGACTACACGGCGACGGAGCGAAATTCGGTCGAACGCTTCGGCGAGTGGCTGGCCACGACGACAATGAAGAAGACACTGAACGACGAACCGGCGGAACGCAGCGAGGACAGCGATGACGGGGAAGCGTGACGGCGACGATACGGGCCCGCCCTTCGAACGGCATGGGACGTATTACCTGATTTTGAAGCTTGCGGTTCTGGCGGCGGCGGTGGTCATCGCTCTGAAGGTCGCAGGCGTTTGGTGAGAGAGATGACCAAGGAACGGCTCTATCTGTTCGATACGACGCTGCGCGATGGCGCGCAGACGACGGGCGTCGATTTCTCGATTGCGGACAAGCGCCGCATCATCGGCGTGCTCGATCAACTGGGGCTCGATTACATCGAAGGCGGGTATCCCGGCTCCAATCCAACCGATACGGAACTGTTTACGGCAAAGCCGAAGCTGGAAACGAGCCGGTTCACGGCATTCGGGATGACGAAGCGCGCCGGCCGGTCCGTTTCGAATGATCCGGGATTTCAGACGCTGCTGCAGTCGGAGGCGGACAGCATTTGTCTCGTGGCAAAGTCGTGGGACTACCACGTGCGCGTCGCGCTCGGGATCACGAACGAAGAAAACCTTGAAGGCATCGCCGACAGCATCAAGGCGGTTGTCGCCTCGGGCAAAGAGGCCATGCTCGACTGCGAGCACTTCTTCGACGGCTTCAAAGGCAACAAGGCGTATGCGCTGAGTGTCGCGAAGACCGCCTACGAGGCCGGAGCGCGCTGGGTGGTGCTGTGCGATACCAACGGCGGGACGCTGCCGCACGAGATCGAGCGCATCGTGGCCGAGGTCGCGACGGTCGTGCCCGGCCCGCATCTGGGCATTCACACGCACAACGATACGGAAAATGCGGTGGCAAACTCGCTCGCGGCGGTGCGGGCAGGTGTACGCCAAATCCAGGGCACGCTGAACGGGCTCGGTGAGCGGTGCGGCAACGCCAATATGACGTCGATCATTCCGACGCTGCTGCTCAAGAGCGAGTTCGCCAATTTCTTCGATACGGGCATTACGGCGGAGAAGCTGCGCACGCTCACGCACGCGAGCCGCGTGCTCGACGAAGTGCTGAACCGCGCACCTGATCGCCATGCGCCCTATGTGGGCGAGAGCGCATTCGCGACCAAGGCGGGTATTCACGCATCGGCCATTCTCAAAGAGCCCGAGACGTACGAACACGTCCGTCCGGAGGCGGTCGGAAACGAGCGACGGTTGCTCGTGTCGAAGCAGGCGGGACGCTCGAACGTTCTGGCCGCGCTGGAGCGGTTTGGTTTGTTTCCGATCGCGACGATGATCGGATCACGCGATTGCTCGACGAGGTGAAAGCCCGCGAAGCGTGCGGCTACTCGTATGAAGCCGCGGAGGCGTCATTCGAACTCCTGGCGCGGCGGATGCTTTCGAACGTACCGCAGTATTTCTCCGTCGATAGCTTCCGGGTGATGGTTGAGCGGCGGCACAATGCGAATGGCAAGCTGGTGACGGTTTCGGAAGCCATCGTGAAGGTGCATGTGAATGGTGCCGCCGAGCCTCTTTGGTCGGTGGGAGAGGGCAATGGTCCGGTCAATGCACTCGATCAGGCGCTGCGCAAGGACCTGGGCAAATATCAGAAGCACATCAACGATATCGAACTCGTCGACTATAAAGTGCGCATCTTGACGGGTGGAACGGAAGCGGTGACGCGGGTTCTGGTTGAGACACACGACAACCTAACGGGTGAGCGGTGGATCACGGTCGGCGTTTCGCCCAACATTATCGATGCCAGTTTCGAGGCCCTGCTCGACAGCATTAATTACAAGCTATTCCGCGACGGCGCCGAGGCGGCCTGAAGACCAGGGCGCCTAAGGATCAGGGCGCCTAAGGATCAGGGCGGTTGTGGCGGGAGAGGGCAACAGCGGCTATATGTGCCTCAGATGCGCTTGAGGCTCAAAATGAACCGAACGTTCGCTCACCTCACCGGGCTCTGCTTCTACGCGATGGCGGGCGGGGCGGTGCAGGCGGCCGATCTGACGGCGAAGGATGTCACCTTCTCGCTATTCCAAGCCAAGCTCGGCAAGCCGATCGATTTCTCAGGCAAGAACCTGGCCGGTCTCGACCTTGCGGGCCTGGACTTCAAAGGTGCACGGCTAACGAAGGTTGATCTGCTTGGTGCCGATCTATCCGATGGCGTGTTCAAGGGATCGGATCTCAGCGGCGCCCGGCTCGACCGGGCGACGATCACGCGGGCCGATTTCAGCGGAGCCATTCTCGAACGGTGTGACGATCCTGCGGCCCAGCATCTACTCCACGTTCACCGTGGCGGACGCGAACTGGACGGAGGCGCCGAAGTTCACCGGTGCGAAGATGGCGGGGGCGAAGCTTTTTGGACGCTTCGACTTCTCGGACTTCAAAGGGGCAGACCTCAAGGGCGCTCAATTCACGAGCCGCGATCCGCGCGATGAGAACACGTCGCTGGCGCGGTCAGGTCTGTTCAGCGGCGACTTCGACGATGCCAATCTGGAAGGCGCGGATTTCACCGACGGGCGGCTTGGGTTTGCGAGCTTCACCAATGCGAATGTGCGTGGCGTGCGTTTCAACGGCGCAGATCTGACGCGCGCCGATTTCTCCGGCGCGGACGTGACCGGGGCCAGCTTTGCCGGTGCCAATCTGGATGAAGCCAAGTTCACTGGAGCCAAGGGTTTCGAGACGGTGACC
Organism: uncultured Alphaproteobacteria bacterium; assembly: GCA_963708775.1. Lineage (GTDB taxonomy): Bacteria > Pseudomonadota > Alphaproteobacteria > Rhizobiales > Hyphomicrobiaceae > JAGVSR01. The sequence goes on from CAVPTI010000021.1 coordinate 118,621, forward strand.
GGGCTTGAGCAGGCGAGCAACACGGACCGCGTCGTTCGCTGAAGTCGCTGTTAGTCCTTCAGCAAAGTGGCTGCGGCTTCGTCCGGAGATAATGTGCCGGCGAGCACGCGATCGGCGAGATCGTCGAGGCGACTGACGTTGCCGCGGCGGACGCGTGCCGCGACGAGATCAGCAGCGGCGCGGGCGATGAGATAGCGGGCGCGGCGTCGGCGGCGCGTCTGAGATCCTGATGCGCGAACGCGATCGCCGACCTTGCCGATTTCGGAAAGGAGACGATCGACGCCCTCGCCCGAGGTGGCCGTCGTTTTCAGAACAGGGATCTTGTCGCTAATGGTGGCGCGGATCGACAGGGCGCCAGCCAATTGCTGCATCGTTTGTTCGGCGCCGGGGCGATCGCCCTTGTTGACGACGAGAATGTCGGCGATTTCGAGCAGGCCAGATTTCATGGCTTGAATGTCATCGCCCAGACCGGGAGCCGAAATGACGACACGGACATCGGCCACTTCCGCGACATCGATTTCGTTCTGGCCGGTGCCGACGGTCTCGAGAAGGATGATGTCGAAGCCCGCTGCGTCAAAGGCATCGATGACGCGTACGGCGGCGGGCGAAAGGCCGCCAAGATAGCCGCGCGACGCGAGCGAGCGAACGAAGACGCCATCATCGTCCAGGGCTGCCGTCATGCGGATGCGATCGCCGAGGATCGCGCCGCCGGAGATGGGGCTCGAGGGATCGACGGCGATGACGGCGACGGTTTTGCCGGCCGCGCGCAATTCACGGATGACGGCATTGACGAGCGTTGATTTGCCGGCGCCGGGTGGACCGGTGAAGCCCGCGACAAGTGCGTGGCCGAGATACGGCTGCAGCGCTTGCAGGAGAGCAGGAGCGCGCGGCGAGAGCCGCTCGAGTTCAGTGACGGCTTCTGACACAGCGCGGCGCTCGCGCGCTGTGATGCGCGCGATGAGAGATTGGAGGTCCTCGGTTGAGGGGGAGGCGGTGGCGGCGTCTCGGGTCATGACGTCCGCTGTACGTGACCGCGCTCACCGGTGCAACGGGGTGCGGCCACCGTCCACGGAACGATCAGAGAGCCGGCTTCCAGGCCTTCTCGTCCGGCTTGGCATTCACCGAAGGCGGGGGCTGAGGCGCGCGACGCACAGTTTCACGGGGCGGGGATAAGTCGAGATTGCCTTGGCGGTCGTCGGGGAAATCGTTGTCGTCGTCGTCGTAGTCGTTGTCCGTATCGTCTTTTTCGAAGCGTTCGTCGTCGTCGTCTTCGGCGCTGGGACGGCGGCGGAGGGGGGCTTCGTAGGCATCGTCGTCGCCGGGATAGGGCTCGAACCCGCTGTCGTCGAAGTCACGATAAACGGTCTGGGCCGGGGCGGGGATAGCGGTTGTCGCGAGCGACAGGGCGGCCAGCGCCAGGGCGGAGATGCGCAGCGCGTGCGGCCGATGGGATTGGCTGGGGGCCATGGCAAACTCCGGAGTTGTTCGTACGCCGCCGCGACTTGTCGAAAGAGTATAGCGGCGAATGCGGAAATGACCGCGATATTCCGGCAGTATCGCGGCTTGCCCCTGAACAGGGGATGAACGTGGCTTCTCTGAGAATAGCTCAAGGTTGCTAATGAGTTAGCAACAGGAGTCGTCAGTACCAGAGGCCAAGCCAACGGTATCGTGGCCGCAATGAGGCCGGTCCCATGCCGACAAGTGACACCATCGGCTTTTCGATGATAACGAGCGGATCTGCCGAGGGCAGGTGCGCAAGGTCGAGCAGGCGTGCGACGCGCTGGTCGGCCGGAGGGTGGGTCCGCAGCAGGGAGGGCTGAGGCACGCGGCGCGCTGGAACAGGCGGTGTCAGGTCCTCCCAGAAGTGGCCCGTGTACGTCTCGACCCGGCGTAGCGCCGACGCGAGCCCCATCGGATCACCTGTCAAGGCGGCGGCCAGCCGGTCTGCCTCATATTCGCGGGCGCGCGACAACGCCAGCTGAAGCAAATTGATGGCGGCGGGGGTCAGATAGAGGATTGCGATGGCAGTCCAGGCGATTGGCTCGAAGCCCCGGAGATAGGCGATGCCATTATAGGCGGCGAGCGCGAGCGCCAGATAGGAAAGCCCGTGCAGCACCCGGGTGGCGAGATCGGCCAGTCCCATGATCCAGAGATCGCCGTTGCGGATGTGGCTTGTTTCGTGTGCGAGTACGCCGGCCAATTCGCGCAACGACAGCTGACGGACTAGCCCTTCGGAGATGGCGATCGCGGGGCGCGCGGGTGTGCCGGCCGCGAAGGCGTGCAGCGTCATGCTCGGGATCAAATAGAGATCGGGTCGTTGCACAAGGCCGGCACGCCAGGCGAGCACATCGACGAGGCTCGACAGCTGGCTGTCGTCGAGGGGCACGAGACGCGCGGAGTAGAGGCGCATCAGGGTTTCGGCGGGAACGCGCGGTGCGGCGAGCGTGAGTGCGACCAGGATAATGGCCACCGTGACGATGCCAGCGAGCCCGGCGAGTAGATAGGCGCTGACCCCAGCGGCGATGCCGAGGCCGATCAGGATCGTCAGCGAGTGGGCGATGTTGTGCGATAGCGGGCTAGGGCTCGGCAGGGCGGTCCGTTTGGATTTGAGCATGCGAGCCTCGTAAGGTGAGACGTGGCGCGGTCTCCGGCGGGCACGTGCCCGCCACCGGGGCAAGTGGCTGAGGAGGACCGCGCCACTGCAATGCAATAACGCCCAGGGGGGCGGAGTATTCCGGCCAGCCGACAGCCTTATGCTCGAACCCTTTCCCTGCACGCAGGGAAAGGGGATCGGTTTGCGTCTTCCGGCCGGGCCGGCGACAGCGCCGTCAGAAGGCGACGCCCACATCATCTAGAACTTGGCGAGGACGGCGTCGTCGTTTGCGGTCGAGGGTGCGAGTTCGAGCGCGGAGAGAAGGGTGGGGACAATTTGCTGGGCTTCCTGCACGACCTTGAAGCGAACTTCGAGGCCCGGCCGGATGAAGGTCTCATTGCGCATGTGGGCAAGGAGATTGAGGAAGGGCGACCAGAAGTCGGCGATGTTGGCGAGGATGACGGGCTTGGAGTGACGGCCGAGCTGCGACCACGTCAGCTGTTCGACCAGTTCTTCCAATGTGCCGATGCCGCCGGGAAGGGCAACGAAAGCGGCCGAATGATCGAACATGAGCTGCTTGCGCTCGTGCATGTCGCGCGTGACGATGAGATCGTTCACGTCTTTCAACATGTGTTCGCGTTCGGTGAGAAAAGTGGGAATGATGCCGGTGACATGACCGCCGGCGTCCAGCGTCGCGCGGGCCACCTCGCCCATGAGGCCCAGGCTTCCGCCGCCATACACGAGGCCAATGCCAGCTTCTGCCAGTGACTGGCCGAGAATTCGCGCCGCGGCAGCGTATGCGGGGCTGGTGCCGTGGCCGGAGCCGCAATAAACGCAGACGGAGCGGGCGGGGCGGTTTTCGCTATGGGGCTTTAGGGTTAACGAGCCATTCAAAGAATTGAGAGGTCTGGAGCTGTTGTTTTTCATCTGTTGTGCTCTCTTCGCATAGGCACGGCAGTTTTACATGGGAGGCCGCTGGGAATAAATCGAGGCCAAGTCCAAGTCGTTCCCTAATTAAGTGACTTCTGATGCAGACCGGCGTGTGCCGCACGTTCGTCACGGACTTATAGCAGACAGGACTACGTGGTGATGACAGCAGAAAGCGGGCGCAGGCGATGAACGGCCGGCGAGTGACGCGGCAAAGGCCGCCACACCTGCGCAAAGCAATTCTGGTCATGGCAGCGTGTTATCTTGCCCATCCTGTTGCGAAAGCAGGAGCCCAGGTGCCATCTGACGCGGCTCCCCCCACGATTGGTCAGGTCATCATCGATCCCGCGGGCGCATCGTATATCGAGGGCGAGGGGCGCCCTGGGGATGTCGTGGAACTCGTCTCCGACGATGTCGCGCTGGGCGTGGCGACTGTCGCGCAAAGTGGACAGTGGCGGATCGAGTTGAAGGCGGGGCTGAAGGCCGGCACGTATCGTATGCGTGCAGATGCGCGGGCGGCGGGTGCGGCGGGTCCGCGGGCCGCCGGGGATGAAATTCGCGTTGCCATTCCTGTGGGACTTCGCGGGCGCGGCGAGGTTCAGCACGACGCCCCAGCCAGCGAGACGGAGCGCGCGACGCGTCAGCGCGCTGAACAGCTCGCGGACGGTGCAGGGCAGGCGTTCGACGACATCACGCAACGCAAAAACTCAAACGGATCAGGCCGGAGCTTCTGCTGCCGCAGCTGTTGTTGCGCCCGACGTCGAGGAACCGATTGACCAGACAATGCGAGAGGGTGCGCTGGCGGTGGTCATCGAGTGGTTGAAGCGTTCGGCAAAGTCCTATCGGGAAGAGGTGGTACAAAAACTCCGCGTTGCGAAGTCAGAGACGGCTGCGCCAGATCTGCCGCAAGACGAGCGGCAAAACGCAATGGGTGATCCGGCGCCGGTCGCGCCGCCTGCCGAGACGCAATGGGCTGCAAAGACGATTGCGAAGGAGCGGGCAGAGGCTGAGGCGCGCCGGATCGAACTTGCCGAAGCCGAACTGGTGCGCAAGGCAGAACAAGCCGAGAAGACCGCGGCGGAGGCCTCTCAGAAAGAGGCGTTGAAGCGCAAACAAGCCGAGGAGTTGGCGCGGAAGAAGGCCGAGGCCGACAAGCGCATTGCGGAGGACCTGGAGCGGCTGAGGATGGCGAAGGAGGAGGCGGATCGCGCGAAAGCGCGCAAAGACGCCGAGCCGCGGCCGAAGACCTCGCCGCAAAAGGCAACGATTACGCTCGAGCGCTTCTATCTGCCGGGAGAAGAGCGGCCGAGGGCGGAGACGGCGTCAGAACGCGATACGCGGTCAGCCGGGGCAGCGAAGATGGATGCATCCGGTTCGCTTTCAGCGGCGGCTGGGCAGTGCGAACATGGCCACGTTGTGCATCGGCGCGGGCGCCGGTGGTATGTGACCGGCGTGGATGATACACTGTGGGACGTGGCGGAGCGGTTTTACGGATCCGGTCTTGCCTATCCGCGTATCTATCGTGCGAACCGCAGACGGCTGTCGAGCCCACATATCGTGCGGCCGTGTCTTGCGCTGCGGATTCCCGGACGAGGGTAATGCAGCGGCCATGTGTCGCCATCGCCGCAGCACGCCAGAAACGTGCGTCACCGCCCTGACATAGACGGGTGGAAGTTGCCGGGTCTCGCCGCTAAGGTCGCGCGGCTGCCGGTTGCGTTCCTATCAGCGCCGCCCCCAATGATAAGCCCAAGGCCAACGACCATATGAATGCTCCGATCACGACACCGCGCGTGCCTGCACATGCCGCCGCAAAGGCCAAAGGTGAAAGTCCTAATCTGCTTGGCCTTTCGGCTGAGGCGGATCACTGGACGGTCTTCAAAGGACTGTTGCCGTTCGTCTGGCCGGAGGGGCGGCCGGATCTCAGGTTCAATGTGGCCCTCGCGTTCGTCATGCTGGTGCTGGCTAAGCTCGTCACCATCGCGATCCCCGTTGCTTTTAAATACACAATCGACTGGTTGACGGCGGATGCACCGAACCCGAATACGCTCGGGGCCGGACATTTGGCGGCGGGAGCGTCACTGCTGATCCTCGCATACGGCGTGGGGCGCGTGCTCGCGATGGGCTTGAACCAGGTGCGCGACGTGCTCTTCACGAAAGTGGGGCAGCATGCGGTCCGCTCGCTCAACAACCGCACATTCGAGCATCTGCACAAGCTGTCGCTGCGGTTCCATCTGGAGCGGCGGACGGGCGGGCTTTCGCGGGTGATCGAGCGGGGAACGCGGGGCGTCGATCTCATTTTGCGCATGGGCATTCTTCAGCTCGCGCCGACGGCGCTGGAGCTGATCCTCGTCTGCGCGTTGCTGACCTATTATTTCAACTTCGGCTATGTGGTGATCCTGCTTGTGACGATCGCCGCCTACATGTGGTTCACGTTCGCGGCGTCGGAGAAGCGGATCGCAATCCGGCGCGAGATGAACGAGAGCGACACGGACGCCAACACCAAGGCGATCGACAGTCTGCTCAACTTCGAGACCGTCAAGTACTTCGGCAACGAGGGCGTGGAGAGCGGCAGGTTCGATGCCGCCATGCGGCGTTACGAGATCGCGGCGGTGAAGACATATACGTCGCTCGGGGTTCTCAACACGGGGCAGGCGCTGATCTTCACGGTCGGGATGACGATTGTGATGTGGCTGTCGGCGCGAGGTGTGATCGCGGGGACGCACTCGATCGGCGATTTCGTGATGATCAACGCGATGCTGATCCAGCTTTATATGCCGCTGAACTTCATGGGCATGGTGTATCGCGAGATCAAGCAGGGGCTCGTCGATCTGGAGATGATGTTCTCGCTCTTGGGAGAAGAAGCGGAAGTTCGGGATAAGCCGGGCGCCAAGCCACTGGTGGTTTCGAAGGGGGAGATCCGCTTCGAGAACGTGGGATTTTCGTACGAGAAGGATCGGCGGATCCTGCGCGATGTGTCATTCGAGGTGCCGGCGGGGAAGATGGTGGCGATCGTTGGCCCATCGGGAGCCGGCAAGTCGACCATCTCGCGCATCTTGTTCCGGTTCTACGACATCCAATCCGGCCGGGTGACGATCGACGGGCAGGATATCCGCGACGTGACGCAAAAGTCCTTGCGAGCCGCAATTGGCGTGGTGCCGCAGGATACGGTGCTGTTCAACGATACGATCCTCTACAACATTCGCTACGGGCGTCCCGATGCGTCGGACGAGGACGTGGTGGCGGCGGCGAAGATTGCGCAGATCGACGAGTTCGTGCAGACGCTGCCGCAGGGCTACAAGACGATGGTGGGCGAGCGCGGGTTGAAGCTGTCGGGCGGCGAGAAGCAGCGCGTGGCAATCGCGCGGACGCTATTGAAGGGGCCGCCCATTCTGGTGCTCGACGAGGCGACAAGTGCGCTCGACAGTCATACGGAGAAGGAGATCCAGGATGCGCTGGATCGGGCCACGAAGGATCGCACCACGCTCGTGATCGCGCACCGGCTGTCGACGATCGTGCATGCAGACAACATCGTCGTGCTGGACAAGGGTGAACTCGTCGAGCAGGGCACGCACGCGGAACTGATCGCAAAGGGCGGGCTTTATGCGAGCCTGTGGAGTCGACAGCGGCAGGCGGAGAAAGCGCGCGAGGAATTGGCGCTGGCGCTGGAAGAAGCGGAGCGGACAGGCGCGCTCAGGGCGGGTGACGTGGTGCTGCCAAAACTCTAAGGGGCGGTTAACCGCGTGCTGAGGGGTTTTCTGTACGCTTGCCGGAAGATGAGGCGCAGGCGGCGGGCATGCTGGCACAACTCGGCAACGGATTGAGACAGGCGGCGCGGCTCGTGTTCGCGGGTCTGCGGGTGCTTTGGCTGCTCGCGTGGTCGGCGTTGAGGCCGGTGCTGGTCATGGCATTGCAGGTTTTGGCCGCCCTCATTCTTCTATTCGAGGAGTGGGGTTGGAAGCCGCTGTCGGAGGCGCTGGCGTGGTTCGCGCGCTTTCGCATCATCGCTCGGCTCGAAGCTCTGATCATGCAGTTGCCGCCATACGCGGCGCTGTTCGTGTTCGCTCTGCCGACGGCGATCCTGTTTCCGTTGAAGCTGCTGGCGGTGTGGCTGCTGGCGAATGAGCAGTTCGCGGCGGCGACGGGGCTGTTCATCGGGGCGAAGGTCGCATCGACGGCGCTCGTTGCGCGGCTGTTCATGCTGACGCGGCCGGCGCTGATGCAGATCGCGTGGTTTGCGCACGCGTACAACCGGTTCATGCCCTGGAAGGATCGCCTCTTTGCGCAGATCCGTGCCTCGTGGGTCTGGCGCTATGGCCGCATGGTGAAGACGCGCGTGCGGCTGGCGATCGGCCGGGCGTGGGCGAAGTGGAGGCCTGAGGTGCAGGCGCGCGCTGTTGCGTTGCGCGCGTGGTTGCGGGCGACGTGGGACGGTTACTTCGGCAGCAGGACGTAAACGTAGGCGATGTAGCCGGCGAGGAGGGCGGTCCCTTCGAGGCGGCTGATGCGATAGCCGCTCCAGGCGACCGCGAACATGGCGGCGCTGGCGGCAAGCATGACGAAGTTATCGAAGGTTGCGATCTCGCGCGGAATATCGGTCGGAGAGAGAAGTCCGGTCACGCCGCCGATGCCAAGGATGTTGTAGATGTTGGAGCCCATGATGTTGCCGAGCGCGACATCGCCGTGCTTGCGGATGGCGGCGACGACGGACGTGACGAATTCAGGCATCGACGTGCCGACGGCGACGATGGTGAGGCCGATGACGGTTTCCGACATGCCGTAGGAGCGGGCGATGCCGATCGCGCCATCGACGAGAAGCTTGCCGCCGAAAACGACGATGGCGAGCCCGCCGAGTGCCATGACGAGCGGTAGGACCGGGCCGAGCTTCTCGACCCAGGTTTTGGTCTCGTTCTGATGGCGGATCGGACCGTTATGCAGTTCGTCGTAGGCTTCGGCTTTTTCGAACGCGGAGGTGTGGCCGTCCGATGCAGCGGCGGGCGTCGTTTCCTGGCGGTAAGCGTAGAGAATGTAGGTGGCGAGCAGGCCGACGAAGATGACGCCGGTTATGCGATCGAGGGCGTAGGTGTAGCCGATGATCGTCAGCAGGAGCGCGGTGACGACGACGAAGACACCATCGCGGCGCAGCGCATTCGACTGGACGGCGACGGGCGTGATGATCGCGGACAGGCCGAGGATGAGAAGGATGTTGGCGATGTTGGACCCGACGATGTTGCCGACGGCGATGCCGGGCGAACCGGCCATGGCGGCTTGTACGCTGGTGACGAGTTCGGGGGTCGAGGTGCCGAAGCCGACAAGCGTCAGGCCGATGAGAAGTGGCGACATGCCGAGCCGTTCGGCGATGGCGACGGCGCCGCGCACGAGCAGTTCGCCGCCAATGACGAGCAGCACAAGCCCGCCGAGTAAAAGGCCGATATCGGTCACGTGTCATTCCCCCTGGTTCGGCGCGCAACGTATCCGGAAGATGCGCCGTGGACAAAGTTTTCGTTAGTGGGTCGGCGACGGCAGTCCTTGAAGGTGGAGAAGGGCTGTCAGATCGGCATGGTCGATGACGGCGCCGGTGGGGGAGTTCAGCATCGCCGCCCGGACAGCCGGCTTGGCGCGGAACGCGACGCCAAGGCCTGCGGCTTGCAGCATTTGCATGTCGTTGGCTCCGTCGCCGACGGCAAGGACGTTCGTGGCGGCCAGACCATGTTCGGCGGCGAGGTCGAGCAGCAGGTCGCGCTTGGCTGTCGCATCGAGGATGGGTTCGAGAACGCGGCCTGTGAGGCGGCCGGTTTCGATTTCGAGGACGATTGCCGAAGTGCCGGTCGAAACCGAATCGTGCGGCGACCTGCTCGATGAAGACGGTGAAGCCGCCGGAGACGAGCGCGGTGACGGCGCCGTTGGCTCTCATGGTGGAGACAAGCGCCGCGGCACCCGGCATCGGCGTGATGCGTGCGGCAACCTCTTCGAGATGCGCCGTCGTGAGGCCTGAGAGCAGGGCCACGCGGTGACGGAGCGACTGCTTGAAATCGAGGTCTCCGCGCATGGTTGCCAGCGTGATGGCGGCGATCTCATCGCGGCGGCCGGCGAGGCTGGCCAATTCGTCGATCATCTCCTGCTCGATCACGGTCGATTCCATGTCGGCGACGAGGAATTTCTTTGCGCGGCATGAGGCCGGTACGACGTTGATGTCGATGGGCAGGCCCGAGAGGGCGGGCTCGATCAATCGGCGGGTGACGGAGGCTTCGATATCGAACTGAAGTGCTGCGCGTGGCGCAAGCCAGCGGGGTTCGGCCTCAATGATCCTTTGGACGCGGCGACACGCGCTCTCGTCGAGTGCTCCGGATGCTGGGTCGGCGGTCAGGATGAGACGGGCTGGTTGGTGCATCGGTGTGGGGCTGGAAGCAGATGTGGCGCGTGCACTCTGCGTCGGTTAAGGAGGGCCATGACACAGATGAGACCTATCTTGATTGCCGGTCCGACCGCGAGCGGCAAATCCGCTCTCGCTTTGAAAATTGCGCGCGAGCGCGGTGGCGTGATCGTAAACGCAGACAGCATGCAGGTTTATGACGAACTGCAGATCCTTTCCGCGCGGCCTTCGCCCGAAGATGCCGCCGAGGTCCCGCACCGGCTCTATGGGCATGTGCCGATGCGGGAGGGATATTCGGTCGGCCGATTTGTTCGCGAGGCAGAGGCTGTCCTGGCGGAACTGAACGGTGAGGGCCGGTTGCCGATCTTTGTCGGCGGCACGGGGCTCTACATGAAGGCGCTGCTGGAGGGGCTATCGCCGATTCCGGCGATCCCGCCTGCGATCCGTGAACACTGGCGGGCGGAGGCAGACCGGCTTGGAGCATCAAAACTGCATCGCAAACTCGCCGACCTCGATCCCGGGACGGCAGCGCGGCTGAGCCCCACCGATCCGCAGCGCATCGTGCGGGCGCTGGAAGTGTTCGAGGCCACGGGGCGGCCGCTCTGGGAGTGGCAGAATGAGCCGGGGAACCCGGTGCTGACGGAAGAGGAAACGGAGCGGATGGTCGTACTGCCCGACCGGGCGACGCTGCATGAGCGCAGCGATGCGCGTTTCGACCGCATGATGGAAATGGGCGCGCTGGAGGAGGCACGGCGCATTGCCGATCTCGAACTCGATCCCGCACTGCCTGGGATGCGGGCTCTGGGTCTTAGGCCACTCATGGCGCATCTGGCGGGAACGCTCGCGATCGAGGAGGCGGTGGAGGAAGGCAAAGCTGAGACGCGGCGATACATCAAACGGCAGGCGACTTGGATCTCTGGCAATATGAAGTCGTGGAAGGCCGTATCTGCGCAATAAATGGAATGTTTTTGTGCTTTTGACGTCGCATTTATTTATCAGTTACCTTGACCGGGCACACTTAGCCCCTTAGGTTGCGCCACCTTCAATCCATTCGTTCCGCCCTGAAGGGCGACGGGGAATGGGGTTGCTGCTTTTCGAATATGAGGCTTGACGATGGCACGGACGATGACGGGCGCCGAAATGGTTGTGAAGGCGCTGGTGGACCAGGGTGTCGAACATATCTTCGGCTATCCGGGCGGCGCGGTTCTGCCCATCTACGACGAGCTGTTCCAGCAGGATAAGGTCCAGCACATTCTCGTGCGCCAGGAGGGCGGCGCGGTTCATGCGGCGGAGGGCTACGCGCGCTCGACGGGCAAGGTCGGCGTCGTGCTGGTGACGTCGGGGCCGGGTGCCACCAACGCGGTGACGGGGCTTACCGACGCGCTGATGGATAGCATCCCGCTCGTCTGCATCACGGGGCAGGTGCCGACGCATCTGATCGGCAACGATGCCTTCCAGGAGTGCGATACGGTCGGCATCACGCGGCCATGCACGAAACACAACTGGCTGGTGAAAGACGTGAACGATCTCGCGCGCGTGCTGCACGAGGCGTTCTATATCGCGCGCTCCGGACGACCCGGTCCTGTGGTGGTCGATATCCCGAAGGACATCCAGTTCAAGGCCGGCAATTACACCGGGCCGTCGAACGTCGCGCACAAGACCTACCGGCCCAAACTCAAGCCCGACGCCGGACCGGTGGCGGAGGCCGTCGATCTTATCGCCTCGGCGAAGCGGCCGGTGTTCTACACGGGTGGCGGCGTCATCAATGCTGGTCCGAAGGCGAGCCAACTGCTGCGCGAACTCGTGCGCCTTACAGGTTATCCGATCACATCCACGCTGATGGGTCTTGGCGCTTATCCGGCGTCCGACAAGCAGTGGCTCGGCATGCTCGGCATGCACGGCACCTACGAAGCCAACTGGGCGATGCACGATTGCGACGTGATGATCAACATCGGGGCGCGGTTCGACGATCGCATCACCGGGCGCTTGGATGCGTTCTCGCCGCATTCGAAGAAGATCCACGTCGATATCGATCCGTCCTCGATCAACAAGAACGTGCGCGTCGATATTCCGATCGTGGGCGACTGCGCCTATGTGCTCGAAGAAATGCTGCGCATCTGGAAGCAGAAATCGCCGCAGATCGACAAGGCTGCCATCAAGACGTGGTGGAAGCAGATCGACGGCTGGCGGGCGAAAAAGTCTTTGTCCTTCAAGAACGCGAAGGACGTGATCATGCCGCAGTATGCGTGCCAGCGCCTTTACGAGCTGACCAAGGACCGCGACACCTACATTACGACGGAAGTCGGCCAGCATCAGATGTGGGCGGCTCAGTATTACAACTTCGAAGAGCCGAACCGGTGGATGACGTCGGGTGGTCTGGGCACAATGGGCTATGGCCTGCCAGCGGCGATCGGGGCGCAGCTGGCGCATCCCAAGTCGCTCGTCATCGACATCGCGGGCGATGCGTCGATCCTGATGAACATTCAAGAGTGTTCGACGGCGGTGCAGTTCAATCTGCCGGTCAAGGTGTTCATCCTCAACAACGAGTACATGGGCATGGTGCGGCAGTGGCAGCAGCTCCTGCATGGCAACCGGCTGTCGCACAGCTACACCGAGAGCCTGCCGGACTTCGTGAAGTTGGCGGAGGCGTACGGCTGGCGCGGCATGCGCTGCGAGCATCCCGATGATCTGGACGAAGCGATCCTCGACATGGTCAACACCAAGGTGCCGACGATCTTCGATTGTCGCGTGGCCAAGCTGGCCAACTGCTTCCCGATGATTCCGTCCGGCAAGGCGCACAACGAAATGCTGCTCGGAGAAGCGAGCGAAGAGGCGATCGAGAAGGCCATCAGCAAGGAAGGCAAGGTGCTGGTGTGATTTTGGGCCGGACTGCCGCCGGTTTTGCCATGATCGTCGCTGCTGCCGCCTGGAGTGCCGCGGCGGGAGCGGAAACGGCTGCGCCAGCGCCGGCTCAGCCTCCCGCAGCCGAGGTCGCTCCTCCGAGCGTGGCGATTACGTGGGACCGGGTGGCGAACATCAAGGAAGCGGCGGAGCGGATCGGGCTCATCCAGCGGACGCGCGGCGCGGAAGCGGCGATCAAGCACATCGACGCCTGCTATCGCACGCACGGGCTTGCGTCGGCGTATTCGGCGGCGTTCGAGGCGTGTATCGCGCAGGACTACATGGAAACGAAACTGCTGACGCGGATCTACGGGCGATTGCCGCCTGAACGGCTGCGCAAGATGGGCGCGCCGACGGCCGAACAGCTGGCGCAGGCGATGGGCCGACGCGTGGTGGCGGCGTTCCAGCAGTACAAAGTCAGCGCGGCGGATGCCTCGGCATTTCAAGGCGAAGTCGACAAGGTCGGGTTGCCGATTTTCCTGAGAACGGTGTTTCCGAACGCGGCGGCGGAGATCGATGCGCTCGGCGGCAAGTTCGACGAGACGGACAAGAGCAAAGAGAAGAACTGAGAACCATGGCAAATCCCAATCCGCAGAGCCATTACGTCGGCCCCGGCATCGCGCAGGACGTGGTTTCGCGCACGCTATCGGTGATCGTGGACAACGAACCTGGCGTGCTTGCGCGCGTCATCGGCCTGTTCACGGCGCGCGGCTACAACATCGACAGCCTGACCGTGACGGAGACGGAACACGAGAAGCATGTGTCGCGGATCACGATCGTGACGCGGGGCACGCCGGCCGTGATCGAGCAGATCAAGCATCAGCTGGAGCGGCTGGTGCCGGTGCACCGGGTGCGCGATCTGACGGGCGAGGGCGTGTCGCTCGAGCGCGAACTGGCGCTGGTGAAGGTGGCCGGGAAGGGCGAGAAACGCATCGAGGCATTGCGCATGGCGGAGATTTTCCGCGCGCAGGTGGTCGATACGTCGACCGAGCACTTCGTGTTCGAGATCACGGGCAAGGCGTCGAAGATCGAGACCTTCATCGGCCTGATGCGGGAATTGGGACTCGTGGAAGTCAGCCGGACGGGCGTGGCCGCCATCGGTCGCGGCGCGGCGCCGATGTAAGCAGCGCTGTGCGGGGTCGGCGTGGTTCAGCCCTTCTTCTGGGCGATGTGGAGGTGGGCGGCGTCGGCTGCGCTCTTCGTAAAGGTGAAGGTGTCGGCGTCGGCAGAGATCTCCACGTTGCTGGACGTGCGGAACCCGGCGGTGGCCGCCTTGCCGGCGTAAAGCGGGAGCGCTGTCGGCTTCTCCGACATCGTGATCTGGAAAGCGGTGACGCGCGCGCGGTAGCTTTTCTCACCGATGCGGTCGCAGCGGTCGGCGCCTTCGGCCTTTTCGCAGGCCTCGATCCTGGGATAGGTCGTGGCGGCTTTGTCATGGGCGCCAATGGCCGTCTGCAAGACGTCGATGCAGGTCTCGAAGGGGAGGCCAGTATTATCGGCGCAATCGACGGCGGAGACGACGATGTACTGCTTCACCTCGACTTTTTCCTTCGGCGTCCCGGATTTGCCGCAGCCGGCAAGGGCGAGGGCAGACGCGAGGGTGGCGAGGGTGCGGGACTTGGCGAAACGTTGCATGGCTCTAACCCGATAGAGGCTGAACTGAGGAGACAGGCTTAACGCAACTCCGGTTGCAGTTCCGTTAACCGCACGATAAGGGATGCGCCGGATACAGCGTGACGCTGCGCAATGGCCGCAACGGCTTTGTCGCAGGCGGCCGCGGTCCGGAGGCGTTGCCGCTGCCGCGAGGCGGGGTGTAACGTCCGCCCGCCATTCCAGGGACCGGCTGCGGCCGTTGCCCCTATCCCGTCATCCGTCCAGCCCGTGACCAGCGCGGGATGCCGTGCAGTCCGTCTGTGCCATGAGTGGCGGCGGAAGCGAATTCGAAGCGAAGAGACCGAAGAGAGAACCCATGCGCGTCTATTATGATCGTGATGCCGACCTGAACCTGATCAAGACCAAGAAGGTCGCCATCGTGGGCTATGGGAGCCAGGGACATGCGCATGCGCTGAACCTGCGCGACAGCGGCATCAAGGATGTGGCGATTGCGCTGCGCAAGGGCTCGGCCTCGGCGGCCAAGGCGGAAAAAGAGGGCCTCAAGGTTCTCGACGTCGCGGAAGCGGCCAAGTGGGCCGACGTGATCATGATGCTGACGCCGGACGAATTGCAGGCGGACATCTACCGCGATCATCTGCACGCCAACATGAAGAAGGGCGCGGCGCTGATGTTCGCGCACGGCCTCAACGTGCATTTCAATCTGATCGAGCCGCGTGAAGATCTCGACGTCGGCATGGTGGCGCCGAAGGGTCCGGGACACACGGTGCGTGGCGAGTATCTCAAGGGCGGCGGCGTGCCGTGCCTGATCGCGATCCACCAGAACAAGTCGGGCAATGCGCATGACCTGTTCCTGTCGTACGCATCGGGCGTCGGCGGTGGACGTTCGGGCGTGATCGAGACGACCTTCAAGGAAGAGTGCGAGACGGACCTGTTCGGTGAGCAGGCGGTGCTGTGCGGCGGTCTTGTCGAACTGATCCGCGCCGGCTTCGAGACGCTGGTTGAAGCGGGCTATGCGCCGGAGATGGCCTATTTCGAATGCCTGCACGAAGTGAAGCTGATCGTGGACCTGATCTACGAAGGCGGCATCGCAAACATGAACTACTCGATCTCGAACACGGCGGAATACGGCGAGTACGTAACCGGCCCGCGCATCGTCACGCCGGAGACGAAGGCGGAAATGAAGCGCGTTCTGAAGGACATTCAGTCTGGCCGCTTCACGCGCGACTGGATGCTCGAATGCAAAGCCGGACAGCCGAGCTTCAAGGCCACGCGCCGCAACAACGACGCGCACCAGATCGAAGAGGTCGGGGCGAAGCTGCGTGCGATGATGCCTTGGATCGGCAAGAACAAGCTTGTCGACAAGGGCCGCAACTGAACCGTGGGCTCCGAAGTGCTTATCAAAAAAGCCCGCAGACGGCAGCGTCTGCGGGCGTTTTTGCGTCAGGTTCCCGCGCGCTCGTAAATGCGGTTGCCTAATATGAGAAGCTCGGGTTCCTCCATCTCTCCGCGGAAGCCGAACAGAAATTGCGTGGTGCGTTGCCCGTCGGCTGCCATGCGGACGCTGCGCTGGGTGATCTCGTAGGAGCCGCCGAGGACGCGGCCTGGTGATTTCAGCAGCAGACTTCCGTCTGGGTAGAAGTCGATTTGGTCGGGCAGGAGATCGGTGGCGGGCCCACCAATCGCGCGATAGGCCCCGGCGAACGCCATCGCCGCCGGGGCGGGAAAAGTCTTGGCCGCTCCAGCAACGGCCGTGCCTTGGGTGCCGTCCGAGAAGGCCAGCGCATAGGCCTCTCCATCGCGCTGCCAGCGGCCGGTTCCGGCACTTCCTGGAGGGCGGCTGGCAGGATCGAACGCGGCCGGTGCGCTTGGTTCGCCTTCGAACACACGTCCATCTTTTAACAGGAGTGCCGTGGTCGCGGCAGGCTCCCCGCCGGCGGCAGGGTTGGCGCCGTCAAAAGCGTAGCGCAGGAAGTAGATGACGTTCTCGACCTGTTCGTCGGGGCTCACCTGTTGAGCTTGGCTGTCGGCGATCGACGGTGCTGGGGTCTGCTGGGGCGTCGCGTCGGACTCGGTAGAGTCTTCTCTGGCGCGCGGCTCCGGCGGGGCGACCACCTGCGACGTCAGTTTTTCGGTGACGGCGAGGCCAGACGCACGCCATCGCTCGATGAGCGTGCGTGCGGTCTTTATGGCTGCATTGCTGTCGCTCATCGCTGTCGGCAGCGCGACGAGATAGAGCTGCATTCGATTGCCGGGCAGAGGATAGCCTGTGGCTTCGATCCGCGCTTCGCTACCATCGTCGAGCGCGACGACCAGCGGGACCAAGAGCCCAGGGGCGACGGCCTCTGATGCCGGCAGGGGAACGGGCTCGCCGGCCGGTCGTGCTTCGCCGAACAGTTCTTCAATAAGAGCCGGTGCTCGTTCGATGATGGCGGAGCGAATGTCGCCTTCGACGGTTATCACCGGTGGAGCGATCACGGTGACGCTGCCTTCGTCCGAGGGGGCTGAGTAGATGGCGATGACGTCAGTGAGCGCGACGGTCCAGCCAGCCGGTAGCGGCCCGAGGGGCGAGGCTACGGCACCCGCCTCGGTGACGGCCGCTGGGGTGGCTGGATCGGCCTGGGTCATCCCGGAAATGACCGGCCAAGATCAGCGCTGCCAGGAAACCAACCCGCAAGTGTAATGCGTCGCTCATCCGAATAGCCATCCGAAAAGCATGCTCTTGTCCTTTGCGTGCCGCTGTTCATTTCGGAATTGCCCATGGCAGCTCTAAGGCGCTAACGCTTAGCTGGCCAAATAATAATTGTGCCGCTATTGACCGGGCGTCAGCTGTTGGCGGCGAGAACCGATTGCCGGAGTGAGAAGCCAAATGCGTTTTGTTTCCGCGTTGCCTCCACGGGCGCACGTGATCAGGCTTGTCGCTCTGGCTCTGACTGTTGCAATGGCCGTTCTGCTTTCCGCTGGAAGGCCTTCGATCGCCGGCTCGCCCTCCGAAGCCACTTCCGCTGCGAAGACAGACCCGCAGCGGGTCGTGATCGGCGCCTTTATCAACGATATCCAGGAAATTGACTTCCGCACCCAGAGCTACGCGGTCGATGTCTATGTATGGTTCCGTTGGACAGACACGTCGATCGACCCGTCGAAATCACTGGAGTTCATGAACCGCTTCGCGCCGAACGCTCACGTGCGCGATCAGATCTACGAGCCCCCGAAGGTTTTGCCGGACGGCACCTTATATGCCGTTGTGCGCAATCAGGGAAGGTTCTCAACCAAACTGGCGCTCGGAAATTATCCTTTCGACAAGCAGGAGCTCGTCGTCGATCTGGAAGATTCCGAATTGGGTTCGAAGTTTCTGACGTATGTCGCCGACAAAACCCCGTTGACCGTGTCGCCCGAGATTTATGTGGCGGGCTTTCGGCTAGGGCCGGCGCGGATGGAGATCGTCGAACACGTCTATCCGACGAACTTTGGCAATCCGACGGTCGGCGACTTCGAAGCTTATTCGCGAGCGAAACTCATCGTGCCCATCGAACGGCCGCTGACAGCTCTGTCGGTCAAAACGTTTCTACCTATTCTTCTGATCCTGGCCTGTGCCGGTATGATCCTCTGGGTGCGACCCGCGTATATCGATGCTCGTGTCGGTCTCAGCGTCACAGCACTTCTCACGTTGCTGTTGACCTTGGTCGCTCTCCAACTCGCTACGGGACGGGGGCAGGCCGATGTCGATTATTTGACGATGATCGACAAGATTTACCTAGCCTCATATGCCTTCATTCTTCTCGTTCTGCTACGAGTGGTGCGGGCGTCGTGGCGCGACGGGGAACATGGCAGCGACGAGGCGGTTGCTCGCGTGGACCGTTCCTGGTTCCTGTTCGTCGTGGGGTTCTATGCCGCTATTACCGCACTGATCGTTTCGCTCTCTCTATCGTGACAGGGGAACATGGCAGCGCGCAGTTCAGGGAGTTCAAAGGGCGCGGGACAGCACGACGGCCAGGTCCGCTACGTGGAACTCGTGCACTCTCACCGTGACCCGTGACGCGTGGCCGTTTGCCGAGGCGAATGCGGCGGAGATCAACGCCTTCTGGCAGCGGCGGACAGCGGAGAATGCAACGCTTTTCAACGGCCGCATATTCATGCTTTCGAGCTATCGGATCGATGCGGGCCGGTTCACCGGGCGGCTGGTGCCGGTCGAGTTCAAGGCTTTTCTGTTTTGGAAGGAACGCGGTTGCCCCGACCGCACGGTATTCGATGTGTTCGGTTCGGCTCTGATCCGGGCCGATGATGGTGCCATTCTTCTCGGGCGGCAGAAGTCAGGCATCAATGCGGGGCTGATTTATCTGCCCGGCGGGTTCATCGATCAGCGGGATGTGGACGAGGCTGGCGAGGTCGACATCAGCGCCAGCGTCCTGCGCGAGATCGAAGAGGAGACCGGACTTGGCAGGCGCGCAACTCGGGGTCCGCGACGGATTTCTCGTCACGACGATCGGGGCACAGATTTCGATCGCGGTGGAATTGGTCGCTGATGGCGATGCCGAGACAGTGCAGCGGCGGATCCGTGAGGTGCTCGCGGCGGAGGCGGAGCCGGAACTCGACGAGATCGTGGCAGTGCGGGATTGGGACCAGGTCGAGGCGCTGCCGGTGCCGGCTTATGCGCAGGTGCTGCTTGCCTATCTGTTGCACGCTTGACTGCCGCTCTGACGAGGCTCAAGGCCGATCTTTCGAAAGCCCGGCTTGGATATCATCGGGGAATGGGCTAATTCCCGAGCCGCAAACGGAAAAGGCGGGGAACGATGCGGCTCTCCTATAGCACGTTGGATGTGTTCACAGACCGGCGCTTCGGCGGCAACCCGCTGGCGGTGGTGCATGGCGCCGGCGGCCTGACCGACGCGCAGATGCAGGCGATTGCGCGCGAGTTCAATCTGTCGGAGACGGTGTTCGTGCTGCCGGCGGAGAACCCGGCGCACTCGGCGCGCATCCGGATTTTTACGCCCGTCAAGGAATTGGCATTCGCCGGGCATCCGACCGTCGGGACGGCAGCGCTGCTGGCTGAGAACAAGTTCGGGCCGGGGCGGGATGCGGATGCGCTCATCGTTCTGGAAGAAGGGATCGGGACGTTGCGCGTCGGCGTGCGGCTGAAAACCGATCAGCCGCCGTTTGCGGAGTTCGATGCGCCGAAGGTTCCCGTCGAAGCCGGGACGCTGCCGCCGGTCGATGTGCTGGCGGCGGGGCTAGGGTTGATCCCGAGCGAGATCGGGTTCGAGAACCACAAGCCGGTTTGCTATGCGGTCGGCAACGCGTTCGCCTTCGTGCCGATCGCCTCGCGGGAGGCGATTGCGCGCGCGCGCGTCAACGGCAGCCATTGGGCCCCGGCTTTCTCGCAGCAGGGGCTCGTCGGCGCCTATCTCTACACACGGCAATGCGAGCACACGACCTCATCATTCCATGTGCGCATGTTCGCACCGGATGCCGGTGTACCGGAAGATCCGGCGACGGGGTCGGCGGCGGTGTGTTTTGCCGGCGTCATCGCACGGTTCGACCGGCTGCCGCACGGGACCCATCGGCGGACCATCGAGCAGGGGTTCGAGATGCAGCGTCCGAGCCTGGTCTCGCTCGTTCTGCAGATCGATGGTCAGGCGCTGGAGGGTGTCCGTATCGGCGGGCATTCCGTGAGGGTCAGCGAAGGCACGATCGAGGTGTGATGCCGATCAATGGGCGGGGCGGGATGGCATCATGCGGACCAGTGTCGTGTCCTTGAACACGGCGTGGTGGATGATCGACAGGAGCGCGTGGCCGCCGAGCAGGAAGTAGCCGATCGTGCCACCGATCTCGTGCAGTTCTTCGAGTTGGCCGCTGAGGATTTTGTCGGGGGCGAGAAGGGCCGGGATTTCGAGGCCGAAGAGGCGGACGGGGTCGCCTTCGGCCGGAAAGGGTCGCCCAGCCGGCGAGCGGCATGGCGATAAGGAAGACGTAGATTGCGATGTGGCCGAGTTTGGCGGCCGTGTGCTGCCAGGGCGCGGGTGCCGGTGAGATGGCAGGGGAGGGGCCGCTCGTGACCTTCACCACAAGGCGGGCGATGGTAAGGCCGAGGATGGTCAGCCCCAGTGAGTAGTGGGTCGCCTTCATGAACTCGCGGCCGTCGCTTCCACGCGGGTAGATGTCGCGGAACTCCATGAAGATGTAGGCGAGGACGACCAGGATGAAGGTCAGCCAGTGCAGGCGGATCATCGTGGAGGAATAGCGTGGGACGGCTGTGTAGTCGGTCATGGTATTGGCCTCAGTCCGGAAGAGTTTGCCGGGGCTTGGCCCTGGCATCCGCTGGTATTACTGATTGGTTCCTGTCATGGCCCTGACGGAGATCAAGGCGCTTGTCAGCCATGCAATTTCGGGCTTGCGTGCGGTTGCAGCGCATTGTCAACCATTTCGCCTTATTGTACCAGTTGGCGCAGTCTGAATTCGAGATCCGAGGCGATGACGTTTTCCGCCACCCGTAGCGGCCTTTTCCGCACCTTCGCAGCCTCGCTGCGGGGCGCGATTGGCTGTGCCGGGACGGATCTTGTTCCGCTGCTGCTCCTTACCGGCCCCTGAGCCGGACCTGACCCGCGCGCTTGCCGCGCGGCAGGGCTCAGGGGGTGAGACGACAAGAGAGCCAGAGGATCATCCGACCCCGAGTGCCTGGCACCGCGGGCTTCAGTTCAAGGACCACATTCCATGACCGCCACGACCGACCGCGTCGTCATCTTCGACACCACCTTGCGCGACGGCGAGCAGTGCCCCGGCGCGACCATGACCTATGAGGAGAAGCTCGAGGTCGCCGACTGCCTCGACGCGATGGGCGTCGACATCATCGAGGCCGGCTTTCCGATCGCCTCGGAAGGCGATTTCGATGCGGTGAGCGCGATCGCCAAGCGGGTGCAGAACGCGACCGTGGCGGGGCTCGCGCGTGCGATCAAAGCGACATCGACCGTGCGGCGAGGCGGTGAGGCATGCCAAGCGCGGGCGCATCCACACGTTCATTTCGACCTCGCCCATCCACATCGAAGTACAAGATGCGCAAGAGCCGGCCGAGGTGCTGGAGATGGTCACTGCGACGGTGACGCGGGCGCGCAACCTGGTCGACGACGTCGAATGGTCGGCGAGGACGCGACGCGCACGCCGATCGATTTCCTGTGCCAGTGCGTCGAGGCCGCGATCAAGGCCGGCGCGACCACGATCAACATGCCCGATACCGTCGGCTACACGACGCCGGAGGAATACTACGCGATGTTCAAGGCCGTGCGCGAGCGCGTGCCGAATGCGGACAAGGCGATCTTCTCGACCCATTGCCACAACGACCTCGGCCTCGCGGTGGCCAATTCGCTGGCGGCGCTCGGGGGCGGGTGCGCGGCAGATCGAATGCACATCAACGGCATCGGCGAGCGGGCGGGCAATGCCGCGTTGGAAGAGGTCGTGATGGCGATCCGCACGCGCGGCGACGTGCTGCCATATGAGACCGGGATCGACACGACCATGCTGACGCGGGCCTCGAAGCTCGTCTCGGCGGTGACCAATTTCCCGGTGCAGTACAACAAGGCGATCGTCGGGCGGAACGCGTTCGCGCACGAGAGCGGCATCCATCAGGACGGCATGCTCAAGTACCAGCAGACCTACGAGATCATGACGCCGGAGTCCGTGGGCGTGGCGAAGACCTCGCTGGTGATGGGCAAGCATTCGGGCCGCAACGCGTTCCGCACCAAGCTGCAGGAGCTGGGCTACGAACTGGGCGAGAATGCGTTCGAGGATGCATTCAACCGCTTCAAGGCGCTGGCCGACCGCAAGAAGCACATCTACGACGAGGACATCGAGGCGCTGGTCGACGAGGAGATCGCGCACGCACACGACCGCATGAAGGTCGCGTCGCTGACGGTGATCGCCGGCACGATGGGTCCGCAGTC
The DNA here is from genome assembly GCA_963708775.1 of uncultured Alphaproteobacteria bacterium. Lineage (GTDB taxonomy): Bacteria > Pseudomonadota > Alphaproteobacteria > Rhizobiales > Hyphomicrobiaceae > JAGVSR01. The sequence continues at coordinate 140,954 of CAVPTI010000021.1, forward strand.
GGCGACGCTGACGCTCGACATCGACGGCGTGGCATCGACCGTGCAGGCGCACGGCAACGGCCCGGTGGATGCGACCTTCAACGCCATCAAGATGCTGGTGCCGCATGCGGCGCGGCTGGAACTCTATCAGGTCCATGCCGTGACCGAGGGCACCGACGCGCAGGCCGAAGTGTCGGTGCGGCTGGAGGAGGACGGCCGCGTGGTGACCGGCCGTGGGGCCGATACCGACACGATGGTGGCCTCGGCCAAGGCCTATGTCGCGGCGCTGAACAAGCTGATGGTGAAGCGCCAGAAGGTGGCCCAGGCGCAACAGCTTTAATTGCCCACACTCGGCAGGCCGGTGTGGGGCTGAGATTGCCCACACTCGGCAGGCCGGTGTGGGTGACATTCTGAGCTGCACGGCAATCTGGCGCCAGGCGGCTGGACGCGCTACGCATGCAGATGCGCGGTAGCGGAGCGAGGGACCTCCGGCAGCATCCGCGCAGGATATCGGGGACGGGGGCGGAATGGGGTTTGCCCAGCCTACGGCCTGACCACGCCTGCTTCATCCGGAGCATGGCCGCGCGCGATTTTGAGTAAAGTGGATGCGTCTGCCGACGGTTGGCTCCTTCAGCGAAGACATCGCCATCGATCTTGGCACCGTGAACACCATCGTGCACGTGATGGGGCGCGGGGTTGTCATCGACGAGCCGTCCGTGGTGGCAGTGCGAACCACTGCAGGGCACCGGCACGTCTTGGCGGTGGGGCATGAGGCGCACCAGATGCTTGGCCGGACGCCCGGCTGCATCGAAACAATCCGGCCGTTGCGCGATGGCGTCATCGCCGACTTCGTCGCGACCGAAGAGATGCTGCGCCAGTTCATCAAGCGCACGCGCACGAGGTTCCTGGGGCTGCGTCGGCCGCGGATCCTGATCTGCGTTCCTGCAGGTGCAACGCCGGTGGAGCGGCGCGCCGTCTATGAGACGGCGGTGCAGGCCGGTGCGCGCAAGGTTTACATCGTCGAGGAACCGGTTGCGGCGGCGATCGGCGCAGGATTGCCGATCGATGATCCGATCGGCTCCATGGTTGTCGATATCGGCGGCGGGACGACCGATATCGCGGTGCTATCGCTCGGAGGGGTGGTCGAAGCGCGATCGCTTCGGATCGCCGGCAACGCCATGGACGAGGCGATCATCCGCTATATCCGCCGCGAGCATCAATTGCTGATCAGCGAAGCCAATGCCGAGCGGATCAAGATCGAGGCAGGTTCGGCGTCGCGGCAAATGAATGGCTTGGCGAGCGAGATCCACATTCGCGGGCGCGACCTGCGCAACGGCAAGCCGAAGAGCACGATCCTGACGCCGCAGCATATCGCGGAGGCACTCGATGAGCCGGTTGCGGCGATGGCCGAGTTCATCGAGCGGACGCTCGAAGATCTGCCGCCTGAAGTGTCGAGCGACATCTGCGATCGGGGGATTTATCTGACCGGCGGCGGGGCGCTGCTGCACAAGCTCGATCAGGAGTTTGCTGTGCGGGTCGGCGTGCCTTTCGCAGTTTCGGATAATCCGCTGCACTGTGTGGTGCGCGGGTCGGCGATGCTTCTGGAGAACATCGCCGATCGCGAGCATCTTCTGATCCGTCCCTAAGTGGGCGGCTGCATTTCGGCTCTTTTTCAGGAGTTTGCATTTCGTCCCTGGAACCTCTTTCGGGGCACTGGACAGGGGCGTCAGCGGGTGCTAGATGCTCGCCCGCGGGTCCGGCAACGGACCCCGTTTCGTTCTGGGGCCGTGTTCGATGCGTCTCCAGCGGCGAGTGGGTGATTAGCTCAGTTGGTAGAGCAGCTGAACTCTTAATCAGCGGGTCCACAGTTCGAGCCTGTGATCACCCACCAAATTCTCAACAAAATCAGCCGCTTACATGTAAATTCTATTTACAACGTATGCGCGCTAAAAACTATAAACACCTATAAACTTTTTTGCTCGCTCGTCATGCGGTCTGACGCGGCGAGTTGATGAGTTTGCGCGCTGGGCGGGCGATCAGGATTTCGATTGCTCAGCACGTACGGCGCGTTGGCGGCGCTGATAGCTCGCTGATTGTTCTGGCCAACTCGCACTACTGATGCAGTCCTGCAAATCAGAGCAGCATCATGAGTGCGCACTCAAGCGCCCCTTCTCCTCTCCTGCCTGGTCCCAGCGGCGGCTTCTGAAGAAGTCGCCGTTTCTGCGTTAGCGAGATCTTCAGCTGGAGAGAGTATTGTCTGATCTCAGCTGGACCTCTCGTCCTCCCCTCACCAGCAGATGCGTCATGTTGAGAGCGGCGGTTCCAGCCAGGAGCCGTCGTTTTCAACGTTAGGGGCGGGTGAGATGGCGACTATTTGTCCTCGTTCTGAGTGTTGATGCTAGAAAGACATCATGACTTGGGAGGGAACAATGAAAAAATTAGTCGCTGGTGCTTTTGCCGTTGCAACCATCATTTCATCGTCGGCTGCCTTTGCGCAGCAGAATCTCGTTTCTGACTGCGCTCCTGACATCGCCAAATACTGCTCCAACGTTACCCCGGGTGCCCATCGGATCGTGGCATGCCTAATTTCCTACGAAGACAAGATTTCACCGCGCTGTCGAATGACGGCTTACTTGGGCTCGGATGATCTTGGCGTTCGGATGAAAGCTCTGAAGGCGATGGCGAAAAGTTGCTCCGCCGATATTCTGCAATATTGCTCGAGTGTCTCGGCCGGTGGCGGTCGCATCTACGACTGTCTGATGAAAAACAAAGCCACCCTGACCGACGAGTGCCGGAACCAAATACCCACCGCTCAGCAGTTCATGAAGGACTAATTGAGTTCAGCGGACGCGTTGCGGACCGTTGAACTAGTTGCGGCGCGCGTTCGCAAGAGTGACTGTAAGGCGTGTGAAGTGCGGCAGGGCAACGACTTAGTTGCCCTGCGCCACCCGTCTCAATTCTTGATGCGCGCTTCAATGCCCGCGACTTCAGCGCTGCATGCGCCGCTGAGTTTGGCCTTATTTGTGATCAGGCACTGGGCGATTTGGCCGCCGCCTGCTTTAACATCAGCGCAAAGCGTATCGATTTCCGGCCCGCAGACAGACGCGGCGCGCTTGGCACTGCTGATCGTGAGTTCCACGGCATCGCCCACGTCGACCAGCGTTGTGAAGCACTTGTCACTGAGTTTGTCTTCATGCGCCATCATGCAGAGCATGAGGCGACCTTCACCAGGCGTGACCTGGCTACAGAACGACTTGATGTCGGTTGCGCAAGATGCCTGGACCTTGGCGATGACTTTTTCGGCCTTGGCAGTGACGGCCTTTGCGATATCGGTCTCTGCATTCGACGCAGTAGTCGCAGTCATCGTTAGCGCAACGACTGCAATACATCTGGAAACTAATGAACTGATGTTACGCACAAGAGGCTCCTGTTGAGGTTGAAGAAAGCTGTGACGAGCGCAGGTGGACGCCGGCACTCTGAGGTTACGTCTACACGACGCGGTAGCGTTTATGTACGACACCCGGGTGAAAGGATCAAAAATTTTACGCAGTGTCGGATTTTGCGTAGTGGTAGATCCATTTCGACTGCACGCGGACTGCGAAGATCAAATGTGGGCAATGGACGGATCTTTCAAACTAATGCAGTAAGTGCCCTAGAAAGCGGGGTGCTGGAAATGAGCGATGAGGCCGTACGTATGTTTTTTCTACTATTTGCAGTCGGTGTCGCGTTGGCCATGTTCATTGGGTCGCTCGCTCTCATGGAAATTGGGCGGCGATTGGGGTCGCGGCGACTGTCTGACGAAGGCAGCGCAGCGATGGCCGGCCTAAGTGCCGTTGAAGGTGCCGTCTTTGCTCTGATGGGGTTGCTGCTGGCCTTTTCGCTTTCAGGAGCTCTGCAACGATTTGACGAGCGTCGGGCCCACATCATCCACGAGGCCAACGCCGTGAGCACTGCGTACCATCGGCTGGGAATGCTTGATGACCAATCGAAGATCGAGTTAAGGGCGAAACTGAAAACGTACCTCGCTGAGCGCCTCGAGCTTTATCGACTGCCGATCGGATTCTCGATCATCGAAGACGCCTCCATCTATGATGCAACGCAGCTGGCGAAAATAGCCGAAGTACAAGCAGAGGTGTGGGACGGTGCGGTTGCAGCCTGTAGTCGGGCACCCACAACATCGCCGTGCAACTTAATTCTTCCGGCGCTCAACGACGCCTACGAAGCCGCTCGGGATCGGTCGGGCGCTAATCAGAGGCATCCACCACGGATCATCTACGTTATGTTGTTTGGCTTGGGGCTAGGCGGGTCTCTGCTTGCCGGCTTTGGCATGGGCGCTCGCAAAGGAGAAGTATGGTCCATATGATGACATTCGCAGCCGCAATGTCTCTTGCCCTTTACATTATTACCGACATCGAGTTTCCCCGACAGGGTCTGATCACCGTGGCGTACTTCGACCGTTTCCTTGAGCAGGTGCTTAGCTCCATGAAGTAAGTGGTGCGGCGTCGATAATGCTCGTTGTTGTTGTCTGCGCTCACATGAGTTGGAGCCGTGAACCTCTCTACTCCAGCGCAGCAAGCGGCATGATGATTACGGCGCAACTGCCAAGACACCCCAGTTTTTTGGTGGAAGCAGGACGGCGGCTTCGCAAGAGGTCGCCGTTTCATTTTGTTCGCTTGTCATGAGGTTTGACGCGGCGATTAGGTGCGTTTGTGCGCCGGGCGGGGAACTCGCGCAGCTTGCGTTTGCTCAAGTCTAATTGCGCTACGTCAAGAGACTGAAAAGCTGGACGGTTATGCTCCCAACGCTCGGGGAACCTAATTTCTGGGCCTCAGAGCATGTAAAAATCAATGGGAGAAAACAATGCGTAGCGTAAAAATGCTCCTCGCGATCACCGCTCTGACCCTGGGCTCCAGCACACTATCTTTTGCTGCAGAGGACGCTGCTAAGCCAGCTCCTGCTGCTGCAACCCGAACCTGCTCTGCTAATAGCGCTGATCGCCTTCAGTCGTGTTCAGTGACTTGCCCTGAAGGTAAGACCGCGACGTGCGTCGGCGGTGCGCAAGGTGCCAAAGACGTGGATTGCACGTGTAAGTAAGACTTGGTGTTGAGCTGGCGCCCTTACCAGGCGATGTTGATGTTGAGAACGGCGGTTCCTTGTGCCTGGGACCGCCGTTTTCATTTGTCTGAAGCACTGCAAGGAACCGCAAGCGCAGGGGTTACGGACACTGCCAATCGCCGCGTCCGCTTTCCCTAGCGACCTATCGCTCTGGATATCAGCAACGATGGCAGAAGCTGCGGCAGTGACGACGGCCATTGCGCCACCAGCAGCGGCGATGGCAATGGCGGTACCGTCTGCAGTGGACAGGTGTTGCGAGTGAGCCTGCATTTTGGCTTGCGACCGCAGCAGGATTGACTGGAGCCGCTTGCGCAGATCCAACTGTCGACATCGCTAAGCCTGTCGCGATGACCAGAGCGCCAACTCCCCAGAACAATCTACGCATGAACATTCTCCTTCTTGGGTGACGTTTGAAGGCTAGCGCTGGCACGAAGTGTGTGCAAGGCGAACTGGTTGGCATAATTCTGTTGCACATCTGGTCGTAGCAGTTGTGCTTCGCCAAACTCTTGCAGTCTTAACTGGCGTCGCATCCTGCATTTGAGCCAGGCACGGCAAGGGCTCACGCTGAGCCTATAGAACGTCCGTGCTAACCGCGCGACGACGGAAGAAATGGTGCCTACCCATTAGCGAACAGACGGCCATAGCGGGGCGATTGATGTATGATGTTTGACTCCAACCATCGGTGACCTGTCATGGATGATGGTTTCGTTTGTCAGTGTAATTTGGCACCTTATGTGTAGGCCGTATGTTTACTCTGAGTGAGCCACAACATCAGTCAAAATCGCTGATGCTGCCTCTAAGTTTCGCCTCACAATCACCAGGAGAACGGTCATGCAGGTTGAAGCTCTATTGATCTTGTTACTCATCGGCGCAGTCGCAGGCTTTTTGGCGGGGATTATCGTAAAGGGTTACGGCTTTGGCGTCGTCGGGAACATCATTGTTGGCATTGTCGGTGCTGTATTTGGAGGATGGTTGCTTCCGCAGCTTGGTCTGTTTACGGGCGGCGATCTCATAGGTCAGATCATCACGGCCACTCTTGGAGCCGTGGTTCTGCTCATCCTTATTGGTTTTGTGCGCCGGGTTGCCTGAAGCAGATATTTTGCGCAAACCCTTAAATTGATTTTGCTGAGCGATAGGAACTTCAGATGCCCTCGATTGACCAAGTCATTGGCCTGCTCCCCTAATCCGAGACCACGTTTAAGTTTCGAATCCGGCTATTTCCAAGCTCTCGAACGGAGACAAGGACATGGCACGGAAGGGCAAGTCGACCGAGGAGATCATCCAGGCTTTGCGCGAGGCGGAGGTTCGTCTGGGGCAGGGCGAGACAGTGGGGAAGATCTGCCGGGGCTTCGGTATCTCGGAGCAGACGTACTACAAGTGGCGTCGTGAGTACGGCGGCCTGAAGCTCGACCAAGCGAAGCGCTTGAAGGAACTCGAACGCGAGAACGAGCGCTTGAAGAAGGCGGTCTCTGAGCTGACGTTAGACAAGCTTATCCTGAAGGAAGCTTTGACGGGAAAATACTAAGCCCTTCCCGGAAGCGGGCGTGCGTAGATCACGTGCGCTCGCAGCTTCCCGTCTCGGAGCGTCGGGCGTGTTCGGTTGTCGGACAGCCCCGCGCGACGCAGCGCAGGCCCCCGAAGATCCGCCACGACGAGGCAGCGCTGACCGACGCCATTGTGCGGCTGGCCAAGAAGTACGGTCGCTATGGCTACCGGCGTGTACGCCAGCTTCTCGTCGACGAAGGTTGGCGTGTCAGCGTCAAGCGCGTCTATCGGATCTGGCGCCGGGAAGGGCTTAAAGTGCCAAAGAAGCAACCCAAACGCGGCCGTCTATGGCTTAATGACGGATCGTGCATCCGTCTTCGACCCGAGCGGCCCAATCATGTCTGGTCCTATGACTTCGTCCAGGATCGAACCCAGGATGGGCGGCCCATTCGGATGCTTACCGTGATTGATGAGTTCACCCGGCGATGCTTGGCGATTGTTGTCGCGCGGCGTCTAAGGTCCGACGATGTCCTCCAGTGCTTGACCGATCTCTTCGTCGCCCACGGGCCACCGGAGCATATCCGATCCGATAACGGCCCTGAGTTCGTCGCTTGCAACGTGCGCGGTTGGCTCGGTCGGATCGGTGTGAAGACGCTCTACATTGAACCTGGCAGCCCATGGGAGAATGGCTATTGCGAGAGCTTCAACTCCAAGCTCCGTGACGAGCTGCTCGAATGCGAGCAGTTCTCGACGCTCTACGAGGCTCAGGTTCTCATCGAGCGCTGGCGGCGCCATTACAATGCGATCCGGCCTCATTCCTCGCTCGGTTATCGTCCGCCGGCTCCAGAAACGATCTTGCCGCCAGCATCTGGTCTCGCCTACGCTCCGCTTCGGCCAGCCCAGATGCTGGCTATAAGCGGCCGGGTTCTAACTTAATCCCTGGTATCGCGATGTGGGGCAGGCCATTGGGGCTTGCTGGCCCATCAAGAAGCGCAGGCCGGTTCCAATCGAATGCATGCGCTACGTATGGAACGGTGACGCCGGCCGTGGCAACAATTGCGGATAGGAGTTTGGAGCGGCAGGTCATTTTTAATCCTATTTGCGACGTCAGAGGAACGGTCGGCAAATTAAAAATAAAGATAAAGGGGCGGATTATGATTTTCGGAATTGTGTGCTTGAGCTGCCACTGCAAAATTACATTTGCTTTCAACCTGCTTTGGTCGCTAGCCTATCAAAGTTGAGCGATAGGTTCGGCTGGCCATAGATCGATCCGTAGGGAGTCATGTTTTATCACGTCAAAGCCACGGCAATCTGCGGATTTGCCCGTGTCGTCACAAGCGGTCTCTGTTGCGGCATTCGCCGATACGGCCGACAAGATCTGGACCGGTGGTCCTATTCTCACCATGAACGACGCCGCCATGCGCGCTGAAGCGGTCGCGGTGAAAGATGGCAAGATCCTCGCGGTTGGCTCGAAAAATGAAGTGCTGAAGACACAAGGACGAGAATACGGTAGTCATCGACCTCGGCGGCCGGGCACTCATCCCCGGCTTCGTCGATGCGCATGGTCACATCTTTATGGGCGGCATTCAGGCACTATCCGCAAACATGCTCAGCGCCTCCCGACGGAAATGTGACAGATATTGCTTCGCTGCAGCAGACGCTCCGTGAGTGGATGGCGGCCAACAAGACGATAGTCGACGAGGTCAAGCTCGTCATCGGGTTCGGTTACGACAACTCCAAGCTTAAGGAGCTGCGCCATCCCACGCGCGATGATCTTGACGCCGTGTCCAAAGACTTGGCAGTTGTGATCGTTCACCAGTCAGGCCACCTCGGATCAGTCAACTCGAAGGCCCTGGAGATTCTTTGGCTACACGAAGGACACACCTAATCCCGCAGGCGGCGTGATACAGCGTGGAGAAGACGGTAAAGAGCCGAACGGTGTGCTTGAAGAGACCGCGCTATTTCCGGTAGTACCCAAAAATGCTTGAAGGTCGTGTCGGTGCCAACAGGTATCAAAACGTTGGCTAAATCCGGCTCTGAACTTCTGGACACGCTATGGCTATACGACCACGCAAGAAGGACGTTCGGTGCCCCCGATCGCGGAAGCCATGAGGGCCGCTCGCTGCGGAGGGGGCCTTTAAAGTCGACGTTGTGACCTATGCTGACGTGCTCGTAGATCGGGACTACATCAAGGCCAATGTTTGTGCCGTGACTACAAGAACCGCTTCCGTGTCGGCGGTGCCAAACTGACCATCGACGGCTCACCGCAGGGCTTTACAGCTTGGCGTGATCGTCCCGACTACAATCCTGTCAGGAAATTACCCGATCGGATATGTGGGGTACGCTGCGGCGACGAACCAGCAGGTGATCGACGCCGTCGACTGGGCATTTGCGAATGACGTCCAGATCATCACTCACGCGAACGGCGAAGCCGCTATGGACCTGTTGATAGGGTCGATAGACAAAGCAAGTGCTGCCCACGGCAATGTCGAATCGTCGCGGCAGTTCTCATCCACGGCCAGTTCGCTCCGCGAGGATCAGATCGATGCCTTCAAGCGGCTCGACGTCATTCCCTCGCTGTTTCCCATGCACACCTTCTATTGGGGGGACTGGCATCGCGACCATACCGTCGGTCCAACATTATCCAACAACATTTCCCCGACGGGTTGGTGCGGTAAAGCGGGGCATGCACTTCACGAGCCACCACGACGCTCCCGTCGCCTTTCCAAATTCGATGCGCGTGCTCGACGCCACTGTCACCCGCCGCTCCCGCTCTGGCGACATCATTGGTCCTGACCAACGCGTCGATGTCATCACCGCGTTGAAATCCATGACGCTATGGTCGGCTTACCAACATTTCGAAGAGCAGTCCAAAGGCTCCATCGAGGTTGGCAAGCTCGCCGATCTGGTGATCCTTTCAAACGATCCGACGGCTATCGACCCGGAGACAATCGACACACTCAAGGTTGTCGAGACGATCAAGGAAGGGGACACGGTTTTTGCTTTGACCGATGCTGCCAAGCGTCAAGGTGATCTCATGCACCAGCCGAATGGGTCCGGCCGCTATGCCTTTGCTGAGCTTCTGCGCCAGATGGCGATTGATAAAGAGTTTCGTGCTCTTCCCGTAGAGCGGCAAACGCCCTTTGCGCGAACGCTCTTGGCTGCTGGCCGCCATGACAACGCATGTCTAAGCCCCGTCATTGCAGATCTGGTAGCAGCGGCAGCATCGTCGCCGTGACGGCTAGGCGTTTCGGCTCCAGCGCCAGTGGCGCTTGCAGGGAGGACGGTGATGTATCGAGTTTTTCTTGGTTCTTTGGCCGCTTGGGCCATTGCCGGGGCATCTTGTCCGGCAATCGCGCAGACGGCTGCGGCACCTGAGGCAGCTGTCCTATTCACTAACGTCCGCATCTTTGACGGCAAAAGTGAAGAGCTAAGCGCCACAAGCAATGTTCTGGTGCGCGGCAACACAATCGCCAAGATTTCTCAGGAGCCGATCGCGACCGACCGCCGTGCCGATACCAAGATCATAGACGGTGCCGGGCGCACGCTCATGCCCGGACTGATCGACGCTCATGCGCATATGGCGATGTCCACAATTCCACTGGCCTTGATGATGACGTCCGATAGCAATTACTCAATGCTGCGACAGGCCAAGGCAGCCGAGGAAATGCTGCTGCGCGGGTTTACCTCAGCACGGGATCTCGGCGGTCCAACCTTCGGACTGAAGCGTGCCATCGATGAGGGGTTTGTCGTTGGTCCGCGCATTTGGCCCGCCGGTACACAATCTCTCAGACTTCCGGGCACGGCGATTTCCGGACGGTCCACGACTTGCCGCGAGCTTCGTCGATCCGCTGCATTCACCGAAAAGCAAGGCTTTACCGCCATTGCGGACGGGACGACTGAGGTGCTGCGCCGCGTCCGCGAAAATCTTATGCAGGGTGCCAGCCAAATCAAGTTGATGGCGGGCGGTGGTGTGGCATCAAATTATGATCCGCTCGACGTCTCCCAATACACCGAGGAAGAGATGCGGGCTGCCGTGCAAGCCGCGGCGGATTGGGGAACTTACGTTACGGTCCACGCCTACACGCCTGTTGCCATCAAGAAGGCGATCGCGGCGGGCGTAAAGTGCATCGATCATGGACAGCTCGCGGATGAGGAATCAGACCCGATTGATGCAGGAAAAAGGGATCTGGTGGAGTATGCAGCCGTTCCTCGACGATGAGGATGCCATACCTTTTCCCGAAGGGTCGCCCAACCGCAAGAAGCAGCTCGAAATGAGCAGCGGCACCGACAACGCCTATAAGCTGGCCAAGAAATACAAGATAAAGCTGGCTTGGGGCACCGATACCCTGTTCGATGCCAAACTGGCGCGCCGTCAAGGGGCGCAGCTCACCAAGATGGTTCGCTGGTTTACCCCGGCTGAGGTTCTGACCATGGCGACCAGGACAAACGCTGAATTGCTCGCTCTGTCAGGCCTGAGAAGTCCCTATCCTGGCAAGCTCGGCGTGGTTGAGGAAGGCGCTCTGGCGGACTTGCTGCTCGTCAATGGTGATCCGATTGCCGATATCAATCTCCTTGCCGACCCGGAGAACAATCTTCTCGTCATCATGAAGGACGGCAAGATCTACCAAAAAGAAACTTTAACACTGAACTATAGTCCGCTCCGACCCTCAGCGTCGTAGCCCTAAGTCGAAGGAGCTGGTCATGCGCAAGACCATCACCGCTATCCTCGCTCTCGCACCTGCCGCTATGTTGGTGCCAGCAGCGGATGCCTGCACCCGCATCGTGTACCAGGGGGCCGGTACCAGCCATCTCGTCGGCCGCACGATGGACTGGGCGGAGGAAACAGGAACCGATCTCTGGGCCTTCCCGGCGGGCATGAAGCGCGACGGCGGTGTCGGCAAGGATTCATCGGCTGGACATCGAAGCATGGCTCGGTGATTGCGACCGTTTACAACGTGGGCACGGCTGACGGCATGAATGATGCGGGGCTTGCGGGCAACGTGCTCTATCTCGCCCAGAGCGACTTTGGCGACTACAAGGCCTCGGGCAAACCACTGCTCTCCGTCGGCGCCTGGCTGCAATATGTCCTCGACAATTACGCAACCGCCGCCGAAGCCGTCGAGGCGCTGTCAAAGGAGCCATTCGCCATCGTGGCCCCGGCGCTGCCCAACGGCAGCGCTGCCACTGTCCACCTCGCCGTCACCGACAAGTCGGGCGACACCGCGATCTTCGAGTATGAGGATGGCAAGCTCAAGGTCTACCACGGCAGGCAGTACAACGTGATGACCAACGAGCCCACCTTCGACCAGCAGCTGGCGATCAACGCCTACTGGAAAGCGGTCGGGGGCTACAATTTCCTGCCCGGCACCAACCGCGCCGCCGACCGCTTCGCGCGCATGAGCTGGATGGTGGATGCGGTCCCCCCGGGCTTGCGGGCGATGCCGCAGTGGCGGAAGTCATGTCGCTCATCCGGGCCATCTCCGCGCCGCTCGGCCTGTCAGATCCGCAGAAGCCCAACATCGCCGCTACCCGCTGGCGCAGCGTGGCCGACCTCGACGCCGGGCGCTATTTCTTCGACAGCGTCCACACCCCTTCGGTGTTCTGGGTCGATTCGGCAAGCTCGACCTCAAGGAGGGGGCGCCGTCGACGAGGCTGGACCTGTCGGGCAATCGCATCCTGTCGGGCGAGGTATCGAAGGAGTTCAAGCCCGCTGAGCCCTTCAAGTTCATGGCGCCGCAGGGTTGAAGAGTGCGCGTGTCCGGTCAACGAGGATGTTTTGAGGCGCTCAACACGCAACTACTTCAGCCGGCCTGTAGCAGGCGACAGATAAACTCCTCCTAACGTCCGTTCTTGAAGCAAGAGCGGTCACCCTTCCCCAAAGCTCTGCAGGTTCTTGGCCATCTCGCGTGAGAGCGGCAGGTGCTTGGCGTAGAAGCGCTCAATCTGCTCCACACTGGTTCCAGCGTTTTTGGCGAGGTTGAAGATGTTGACCTTGCCGTGGGCGAGGGGCTGCCGCCTCGTTCAAACACAATATATGCCAGTTCGTCTGCGCGGCTGCTTTGAAGCGGGTTAATACGACTAAGACTATTCGAACAAAACAAAAGCGGTAATTGAAGCCAATGCCGCGCTGAACTTGAATTGTTTCGTACCTCAACTTTCAGCGCTTGATGGACGAATGGGCTAGGGTCGTGCAATTTTTAGGCATGTGATTGATCCCCGTAAAAGAGACTTTACGTGACCTACAATGAACGCGCTTCTGAACGCCTTGCAGCAGTGTCCGATATTGAAAGAGCGCGGTCTGGAGGTCGCAATGGAGGACGTCACCACTGTGATCATTCATCGTCGTGGTCACATCCGTGGCTTTTGGAAGGTAGCCGGCAGTAAGTTTGAATTTTATACTGCGGGCTCGGCCGAGGCGAAGTATCGCGTAAACTCGCTTGAAGAGGTCCGGGCGGTCACCAAGAAGGTTTTCGAGCGGCGAATGCAGCCACGGTCTTGAGATGCGATGTGTTTCGCATCATTGGGCCTCAACGACCGGAAAGACGACAAAAATTTGAAGGCCATTTCGGATCTTTCACGGCGGATCAGAATGCAATCAACCTCAACTTGGTCGATCATGATCTGCAGTGTCATCTGTCTCGGCCAATGAATGGCGAAGTAGGGCAGATCGGCTGGTAAACGGATACGAGCGCCGGATGCTGAGATGTCTTTTAGAACGCAGTCAACTGTACCTCCGGACGACGTCCAATAGAGTTTGGCAGGATAATTCTGGAGCTTTCGAACAGCCTTGCGCCTGTTGTTCTCACTCATATGACCTCCGGTGGAAGCCGCTGTACGTGAACGAAGATTATGAGAGTTGAGCAAGAATTTATTGAAAGTGCATGTCTGATATAGAGAGGAAGTATTCTAAATTTTGGGTATGTTTTTAATTATATGGTAATGTATCCGGGTACGCAGATTTGATTCTGAGCTCAGATAAATCAACTCTCCCCAAAGCTCTGCAGGTTCTTGGCCATCTCCCGCGATAGCGGCAGGTGCTTGGCATAGAAGCGCTCAATCTGCTCCACGCTCGTTCCTGCGTTCTTGGCGAGGTTGAAGATGTTGACCTTGCCGTGGGAGAGAATGATCCTCATGCATATGGCTGTGTGGTGTCGAAGGCCAAATACGCGCGCTGACGGTGATCGCGCATCCAACTGCCCACGTCGAAGCCGATATTCTTTATCAGACGCTTGAGGTTGCCGAGGGTGCTTATTTCGACGGTCGAGCACGCAAGTGTCGTGACGTCGCCGACTTACGGCTCAATCTTGATTTGGCTTAATGGTTGGCTACCGGGTCGGGCAACACAAAGGGCCTGCTTGAAAAGGTCGTCTGATCCGCCGGAAACATCACGGGCAAGCAAACATCGATACGCTGCTGCGCAATAGGCACTCTTGACGGGTCGTCGAGATAAATTTCGATCATCGGGCGGTCCGTGTCCGATACGAGTCCATTGTCGGACATCCACTCTGAGCGAATTTTTGAGAGCGTGCGCGAAATTCCGACTTTGCCGCCGACGTGGCGCTCTCGTGCATACGCGCCATATGCGATTTGCTGACGCTGAAGCCCGGCGGACGTCGGCCAAAATCTTCTGGCAGTGGGATGCATGCCTCGTACCGGCAATCATTTGGGGTTGTCACGCGCGGATCATCGAGCAACAGGCCATATCTGGGTGTGACGTCGCACATTGCGCCACTTGTCCGCAGCCAGTCGAACATGCGATCCCAGGCCTGCTCGACAGAGGCTGAATATGGACCTCTGACGCGCACAGCTGCCACGTTCACGGGACGGAGATACACTAAACTTGTAATCATGTCCGTTTCGCTCCCGCCAACCCAAGATTTTGTCATCGCCGACCTTTGGCCGAGATTAATCGTGCGCGTGGACGTGCTTGCGAAGATGCTAGGCGGCCGCGCGCGACTACCCGGTGACGCGCCCCAAGAAAGGCGATCCAGATACCAACCGTTGTTATGAAAATGCCAATAACCATTGGAGGCCTAAAGAATAGCTTTTGCCGGGTCCAAATGCCGGACCCCTCGGAGGATTGTTGAGTAGCATGAATAGAAACGACCGACGATGCTTGTTCCGAATCCTAGCTACGGGACTCCTGCGCAGCCGACTTGGATTGGCAGAAAATTTTCAAGCAATTCGATCGAGTGAATGAACGACAGTGGAAATTGACGGGCTTCGTACGGTGTTCAATTGAAGAACTGGGAGCTGGCGCGTCGTAATTCCTGTCGCCGCCAAGCCTTTCGCCCAGCGGTGGGTTTTGACAAGAGCTGCTAAGGCCAAGCGGACGGTGTTGGTAAGCGCCGCATTGGCCGTTGTAGCCGTTGTTCCTTCGGCGAGGCCCAAAGTTAGCTAATCTCTAAACGGCCTTGATCCTTGGCATTTGAACAAAGAGCGGCTCGAATTGCGAGGGCCATGCTTGGTTGGCTTTAGGGTTGAAACAGTCTTCATCGTGCGTTCGACATCGGTGTCGGCTACACAAAACGTCGATCAACCGCGCTTGGGCGCGGCCGATGTGAGGCGAGTGGTGTCATGAATGTTCAGATCGTCGAGATCATTGCGGTGACATTTGCCGTCTGGATCGTTGCTGCGCTGTTCGTGGCTGCGCGAGTTAAGCGACGCCGAGAAGCTGAAACAGCAGCGAACAGACGCTACGACGGTATTTGGTACTGATCGATACAATGTGCATTTCGAGCTAGTTCGCAAATTTCTCGCCGCTCTGACCCGTGTTCTGCCAGCTTACCGCTCGCGTGTCCCAGTCTCGCCCATCGGGACGATGACTCAGTGCCGGTGAGACTTGGGCGGTATCTGGTAGTGCCATCCGGCCTGCAAAGCCTCGTAGCTCCGCCATAAACATTTCTCGTCTTTGCTCGTGTGCCTGGATGACGCTTCGCAGTTGTGCGATGAGGCCCAACTCGGCTTTCTCTAGATCGGCGGCCAGCCGTACGAGTTCGACTTCGTTCTCTCTGGCGTCCTCGATCATCTGCTGTCTAAATCGTTCGAGCTCGTCTGTGAGCGTTGTCATTGAATGATCCTTGGTAAATATGTGCCTATGTCCCCAGCCATGGTAGTCGCCGGTGCTGCGCCAGCTACTTTAAGGCGCCAGAGGCCTGTTGAAACTGCACAAGTCCTGATGCAACATCTGCGCAGCGCTCGGATGTTGGGATTGCTGCGATGTCCCTGATTTCAGCTGCCCAAAACAAGCCGTCCTCTTCCAAGATGACGTAGCGGCCATTCAAATCTTCAATCAACCCGCTTCTGATTTTTGGCATTGACCTGTCCTTGCAGTTGAATGTTTGCAGGCGGCGTACCCAATGAACAGAACTGGCTGCTTAAACTCTTGTCAGACTTAAACTGCTGACTGAAGTGGCATGATTCCAGTAGCGGCGTCAGGGCTGTTGCATAAGTAGGTCTATGCCGACAGCAGCAACGGTCGCGCTTGTTTTCGCAAATCACTCTTCCCCAAAGCTCTGCAGGTTCTTGGCCATCTCTCGCGATAGCGGCAGGTGCTTGGCGTAGAAGCGCTCAATCTGCTCCACGCTGGTTCCAGCATTCTTGGCGAGGTTGAAGATGTTGACCTTGCCGTGGGAGAGAGTGATCCTCATGTAGATCGCGGTTGACGGTCATATTTGAGTATTGGGGCAGGCGTAGTCCTATCCCCCCGGATCCACCTACTCCTGCCCCAACCATGCTCGGCAAGCCAGAAGAGGGCGTTTGGCTGCCGTTCTGTGTGTCGCCCGTCCATCTTAGCGGGGTAGCAAGCTGGTCGGGTGACCGCGCAAAGTTGTCAGAAAATCAGGAGTGGTCCAGTTCAAACTAATTGAATAGGGAAAATCCGGACAAAGCGGTTGGCTCAACTCGACGAACTACCCTCGAGCGGAAAGCCCGCGTTCCAGCCCGATGTGCTCTCTCAGACATTCACATCTGAGGAGCCGAGCCATTCAATCCATTTACGCCGTAGATGACGGATCTCAATTGACGACGCTGCTGTAGTTGCGAACATGCCCGCTGATTATCGTTCGTGCCCCTAAAGCCACGAGTTGTGCGCACGTGCTAATACACTCAGGACCGTTGGCAATGACAAATTCTATGGGTTTACCACGCAAGCTGCGGTAAAGTTCGCTAAGCACTTTGGTACACCTTCCGGCACGACAGGAATAATCGATGACAATGGCTGTCGGCAGCGGCGGAAGGTTTGATGACACGAGCAGGTCAATTGGTTTCGTAGGATTTGGTGTCGAGGTGAAGGACCGAAAATAGATTCGGTAGCGCATTGCCTCAATCTCACGCGTCAATTGATCGGCCTCTCTCGGTTCGTCGGAGACTAATATAATCTGCACTTCTGCATCGCTTCGTCGGCGTATCAGCATTACTGTAGGGCCGTCATTTGTTATGGCTCGTTTAGCACACGACTTCCGCTGTCTGACGAGGTCAGACCGGGTGCTGCACATTTAACAAGCCGACATTCGGCCGGGGTCGGTAGCGGGTGAACTCCAGCCGTCGCGTCAGTGACTTCCCTGCGATGGCAGAATTTTCCTGACAGGTGTCCGGGATTTGCCGGATCGCCGGGCTAACTCTCCGCCAGCCAACCGCGAGTAAGCGCGTACCGAACTAGTTCGACACGAGTTTGGAAGCCAAGCTTCTCCATCGCTCTTGCTTTGTAAGTTTCGACGGTTTTGATCCCGATTGCGAGCGCCGAAGCTATGGATTTGTTGCTGTGTCCAGCCGCAGTGAGCTTTAGTACGTCTACTTCGCGCTCGCTAAGATCAGTGTTAGAGCCAGTGGGGCGTTCCGAGGATGCGTGATTAACGGTGCCGACGATCTTACCAGCGATCGAGGGGTCGATGTAGACGCCACCGGCCGCAACAACACGTATGGCTCGAATAAGCTCGTCCGTTGCTGACCGTTTGACCACATAGCCAAGCACGCCAATTTCCAGGAGTTGGCGTAGATAGCTGCGATCTTCGTGAACCGTGAGGGCTAGAAGCTTGCATTTCGGACAGACTAGGCGGAGCTGCTCGGCGAGTTTGGTCCCGCTAAGGCCGGGCAGCGAGATGTCCAGCACTGCAATGTCTGGATCGAGTTCCGTAGCAAGACGCAGCGCCGTCCGGCCATCACGGGCTTCACCGATCACTTCCAGATCGTCATCAGCCTGCACAAGGGCCTTCACACCGGCCAAAACGATGGGATGATCGTCGACAAGAAAAACGCGAAGTCGTGGATGATACATCGTCCGCCCCGTCATGCTGGTACATGGATAATCAAAGTTGTTCCCGTCCCGGGTGCGGTCTCCACTTCAAGCGTGCCGCCTACTAGCGATAGTCTTTCGCGAATACCGAGCAATCCTAAGCGCACCGTCGGAGCCGGCGAAATCTCGACGTCGCCCCAGTCGAAGCCTTTGCCATTATCTTCGATAATCAAACGAGCCTCTTTTTCGTTTCTTTCAAGAATGATGCCGACTTTCGTGGCGGACGCATGCTTGACGACGTTCGTTACCGCTTCTTGCAGAGTCCGATAGAGCGCCGTCTCAATGACGGGCGGCAACCGTCTATCGCTAAGCGTCAAATGCAAATCGAACTTCAACTCTGAAGTTTCGCTCCATTCCTCGAGGAACTGTTGAACCGCTGTTTGAAGCCCAAGGTCGTCAAGTGCTGTAGGGCGAATTTCCCAGGCAAGCCGGTTGACTTCATGTCCAACGCTGGCAGTCAGCTGCTTCAGCTTAACAACGCGCTTCTGTATCTCGCCGCTCGCGTCGGAATGGCGGACGATGCTGTCGAGATCAATTTGCATCACCGTCAGATACTGACCCAGGCTATCGTGAAGTTCCCGTGCGATGCGGCGGCGCTCAGCCTCTTGTTCGAGTACGGTACGGCGAAGTACCATCGAAAGCTCTTTCTCGACCACTGCGCGGCGATCACCTTCACGTCGTAATTCTTCGGCGGTAGCTTCCCACTGCTTCATGCGCCGGTCTAGTTCCGTCATCAATTCTTCCTGCCTAAGTCGGGCTATCTCCCGCTCCTTGGCTACTTGGTCGATGCGCTTCAGCACTACCTCTAAGAGCGAAACTCGTAAGGCCTGCGCCGTTTGAATGTCGGCGTTCTCCCATGGCCTAGACTGAAACCGGACCTAACTTCTTCCACAAAGAAAAGCTCTTTCGCGGTGATAGCCGCGGCCCCTCATCCTGCAGTTTCAAAGGCTTCTCTTCAGGGTTACCGGCCCAGTTAACTTCGCGCACGAACTCAGGTCGAAACCACAACACATAGTCCCGCGGGGTTTTGGAAATGGACAGTGCAAGCAGGCCGCTCGCAGTTTCGGCAAACGCAGTGGCAGGAGGGTAGACCGACGACAAACAATTCGTTTCAAAAATACCGTCAGCAACCGTTTCGTTCAGCCAAGCGACGAGCTGGACAACGTCCGAATGTTCGGGTGTCCTTCCAACTGCAAGAAAGCGACCGTCGAGCCATACGCCGACACCACTTGATGGAACGTAGTCGATGAGATTGGGATGCGACTGAGTGAGTTCTTTTGCCAAATCGGACTCTCCGGTGAGCCGCGACACAAGAGTTTCATGTATCGACTTTCGTTCCAGACGGGCGGCGAGCTCTACGCCTGCAATTTTCGTTTCGAGCAAAAACGATGTCATTTGGCTGAACAGTTCAAGAGCAACCCGCAGGCGATGAGGCAAATAGCGCGGCTGCTGGTGATGGCACGCTATTAATCCCCATAACCTGTTGCCAATAATGATGGACAGGGACATCGATGCCGCGACGCCCATATTCGTCAAATATTCCAGATGCACCGGCGACACGCTGCGCAGCATGCAGTAGCTAAGATCGATTGGCGCAATGCCGGCTGAGTTTGCCCCAATGAGGGGCGCAGGCTCGTAGTGAACGTCGGGGATCAGTCGAATCCAATTGCGCACATAAAGTTCTCGAGCCTGCTTGGGAATGTCGGATGCCGGATAGTGCAAGCCGAGATAAGGCGTAAGGTCAGGGCGGCGCGCCTCGGCCTTCACGACCCCGGTACCGTCCGGCAAGAAGCAGTAAACCATGACGCGGTCGAAACCTGAGACTTCACGTACATTCTCAACAATAAGATTCAACGAAGCATCCACAGACGCTGCCGGTTGAATTTTTCGGATCATGTCCTGCACGACGGTCAGAAAGTCTGCTGTCTGCCGGAGATCGTGCTGTTCGATTTCAAGAATTAGCAGCCCGGTACTTAGGTGCGCAGTGACCTCAAAAGTTTGCTGTGAATTAGCATGCTGAAAATTGAAGGCATGTGCGGGGCGGCCAATCTGGTCGCCCGACCCCATCATATCTCGAAGTCGCGTCACATGTTCCGCTGACAGCCAGTTCGTCAAACTAGAACCCAACAGCGCAGCTATT
Organism: uncultured Alphaproteobacteria bacterium; assembly: GCA_963708775.1. Taxonomy (GTDB): domain Bacteria; phylum Pseudomonadota; class Alphaproteobacteria; order Rhizobiales; family Hyphomicrobiaceae; genus JAGVSR01. The sequence continues at coordinate 160,969 of CAVPTI010000021.1, forward strand.
GGAGCCCCGAGGCAGCGCTCCGTGTCACCGCCGACTTGAACAACGCGAAGATCAGAAGGGTTGAGAGCAAGAAGAACGCCGTGAGGCTGAATCGCGCCGGGTATGTGTATCGGCTCGCGATCGCAATTGATGAGATCGGGGCTTCCCATCGCTGGATTGTTGTCGGGACCGATGCTGCCCTGCTGCAATGGCTCGCTCATCCGGCCGGCTCAATGACTGAACTGATACGATCCTGCATTGCCCGCTGCTTCGAAGTCACCAGCCATTCGTGGAAATTGGCGAAAGTCGCTCGCGCTGCCCGCTCTATCGCCGCACTCGCATCGTGTTTGCGTCCGGCTTCTTCTAAAGCACAGACAAAGCTTCGCCACATTGGGCCGGTTGATCGGCCGTAACTGGAAAGAAATCGACCGGCGTGCGAAGAGCTTATGCCAAGCGCCGGACCAAGTCGGCTCATGATCTGTTGCCCACCTAAAGTCGCGCCTTCAAGCACGTACAAGGCGCCAAGCCCATCATACAGGGAAGCAAACGGCGGCAACGTGCTGAACCGCGGCAAACTGTCGAGCTCGTGATGGTCGAGCCCTAAATCGGCCAGATCAGACGCGAGCCAACCTGTCTTGCAGCGTGCTGACATATTTATGGAACACGGACGCCAATCGAGATGCACAAGCTCCAGTTCAAGCGGCTGGTAGAAGCCGTAATAACACTTCAAAAGTGTTGTGTACTCTATCGAGGATAATAGCCCGTCTTTAAGACCGACGAACTCTTCGACATTATCGTGGTCGGTGCGTGTCGCTTCGCGGAGCCGCCACCTCAAAGAACCTTCCGAAGCTGAAGCAACGTGCCCTGGTTCACGGAACAAAGTCTCCTCCTGAGTAGTCACCCTGCACGGCCGTTTTGATGTGTCAGTGGCCCGCGGCGGGGGGGCTGGCCCATATGTTACCAGGAAATGGGCATTGACACGTCAGGGAACACCCCGACGCGTCCGTAATCTTCTATCCGTCGCGTCTGATGAACTCGAGCTGACCCGGGGCGGTGATGACGTCCGATCCAATACGAAACCTGGCCCCCTTTCCGCGGCTGCCAAGGGTCACATTTTACCCCTAGCCGACCAGAACCGGTCCAAGTGCCCGTCCGCTTCTGGCCCTTAGCCGCCTCTGCATATTTGGCCGCTTGCGACCTTGGAGCGGACGTCAACTGGTGGCCTCAAAAGTCGCTCCAGCCAAGTTGGCTGAAGACCGCTTTCTCTGCAATGGCCTGCCCCACATCGCGATACCAGGGATTAAGTTAGAACCCGGCCGCTTATAGCCAGCATCTGGGCTGGCCGAAGCGGAGCGTAGGCGAGACCAGATGCTGGCGGCAAGATCGTTTCTGGAGCCGGCGGACGATAACCGAGCGAGGAATGAGGCCGGATCGCATTGTAATGGCGCCGCCAGCGCTCGATGAGAACCTGAGCCTCGTAGAGCGTCGAGAACTGCTCGCATTCGAGCAGCTCGTCACGGAGCTTGGAGTTGAAGCTCTCGCAATAGCCATTCTCCCATGGGCTGCCAGGTTCAATGTAGAGCGTCTTCACACCGATCCGACCGAGCCAACCGCGCACGTTGCAAGCGACGAACTCAGGGCCGTTATCGGATCGGATATGCTCCGGTGGCCCGTGGGCGACGAAGAGATCGGTCAAGCACTGGAGGACATCGTCGGACCTTAGACGCCGCGCGACAACAATCGCCAAGCATCGCCGGGTGAACTCATCAATCACGGTAAGCATCCGAATGGGCCGCCCATCCTGGGTTCGATCCTGGACGAAGTCATAGGACCAGACATGATTGGGCCGCTCGGGTCGAAGACGGATGCACGATCCGTCATTAAGCCATAGACGGCCGCGTTTGGGTTGCTTCTTTGGCACTTTAAGCCCTTCCCGGCGCCAGATCCGATAGACGCGCTTGACGCTGACACGCCAACCTTCGTCGACGAGAAGCTGGCGTACACGCCGGTAGCCATAGCGACCGTACTTCTTGGCCAGCCGCACAATGGCGTCGGTCAGCGCTGCCTCGTCGTGGCGGATCTTCGGGGGCCTGCGCTGCGTCGCGCGGGGCTGTCCGACAACCGAACACGCCCGACGCTCCGAGACGGGAAGCTGCGAGCGCACGTGATCTACGCACGCCCGCTTCCGGGAAGGGCTTAGTATTTTCCCGTCAAAGCTTCCTTCAGGATAAGCTTGTCTAACGTCAGCTCAGAGACCGCCTTCTTCAAGCGCTCGTTCTCGCGTTCGAGTTCCTTCAAGCGCTTCGCTTGGTCGAGCTTCAGGCCGCCGTACTCACGACGCCACTTGTAGTACGTCTGCTCCGAGATACCGAAGCCCCGGCAGATCTTCCCCACTGTCTCGCCCTGCCCCAGACGAACCTCCGCCTCGCGCAAAGCCTGGATGATCTCCTCGGTCGACTTGCCCTTCCGTGCCATGTCCTTGTCTCCGTTCGAGAGCTTGGAAATAGCCGGATTCGAAACTTAAACGTGGTCTCGGATTAGGGGAGCAGGCCAGCAACGCTCGGAGGTTCGAAACTAGAACCCTTGGATGCGCGGGGGGGATTATCGAAAGGATCTTCGATACATTGAACAATTGCCAGGTGTGTCGTTGGGGACTCGGCAAGCGCCAGACTGCGCCGAGTGTGAACCTCGAAAGCTGGTAACGCTGCGACTTTCGAATTATGCTTTTCGCATCTGTCATCTGCATGCGGGGCATGCTCTTGAATACGGCGTACCCCCCAACCACGAAGAGGGACTTCCGTTATGACGGTTCGCTGGCGGTGTTTTGCTGATCTTGACGGGGATTGCCGTCTGGCGATTTGGCCTGTTCTTATTTTACGCTTGGCTTCCCTTGCTCTATGCTCTCGTCGGCTTTGACATTGGCATTCTGATCGGACGATCTCTAACGGGTGACGTTGGCACTTTGGCAGTTGTGCTGGGTATCGCAGGCGCGGTCTTGCTCGGTGCGGCATCCTATTTCTTGGAGCCTTATCGAAGAATCCTACTCGGTGTCTCCGGCGGTTTCCTGTTCGGACTTTCTGTTGCGACAGCTCTGGATCTCGACAGTTTGCTGGGCGGGTTTTTTGCGCGGTTACTCGCTTTTGCATGCGCAATGGCAGGAGGCATTTTGGTGCCGAGGTTCTTCAATGCATTCGTCGTCGGGGCTTCGGCAATCAGCGGGGCCGCGATCGTTATGATCGGCGCTCACCACCTTCTCCCCGATGTCCGACTGTTCGATATTGCCTCACGCGAGCCGTTGCCTGTCATGCTCTTGGCGGCGCTGGCGCTCGCTGGGGCAGCGTGGCAGACCAAGAATATCTCGGGTTGGGTTCACAGCCTTCCCGGTACGCCTCCCGGGAGGTGACCTTTGCTGCTTTTCCTGGGAAAGCAAAAAGGGCACTCAGCGAATTTGCCGAGTGCCAGTTGAGCATGACCGTGCGGCGAGACGTGGTGGCAACCAGACGTTCCCGCCGCACCATCATGTGTTCGAATAGGGTTTTTTCATTTCCGGGTGTGCCGCGAGGCGCATCAGCCCAACATACCAAACCGCACCGCGACTGTTCGAGTTTGGTCGCCCGATTTGATGACGAGAAGAACGGCCTCACGGCCTTTTTCTTTTATCACGTTCAAACTCTTAGCAAGGTCCGCTGCAGAAGCTGCGGGTGCTCCGTCGACCTGCATGATGAGGTCGCCTGATTGCAGCCCTTTGGTCGCCGCGTCTGACTGGGGATCAACGTCCGCGATGAGTACCCCGCCGTCGGTTGCGACATTGCTCAGCTTCAAACCGAGGCGCTTCGACTTGGCAGCCTCAGGTACCGTTCCGGTCTCGTCAGCATGATCTTGATCATCTGCGGAATTTGCGAATTCGACCTTGACTGTCTGGTCGCCTTCTCCGCGGCGGATTTTTACCTCCGTAGAGGCCTTCGGCGAAAGATCTGAAATTCGTTTTGCGAGATCTTTGGCGTTGGAGATCACATTGCCATCGACCGCAAGGATTGCATCATTGGTTTTGAGGCCGGCGGCGTCAGCCGGTCCACCGGGCATAACGTCAATTATGAGAGCACCTTTGGGTTCAGAAAGACCCAATGCATCAGCTGTATCCTTGTCGATGTTTTGAACTTTCACGCCGAGAAGGGGTCTCTTTTCGACAGCGTCTCCTTGGCTGGCTGTGGTTTCATTCGGCGATGCAATGGCTTCCGCATGGGCCGCCGAAAATTGGCTGGCGGACATGCTGATTGCCAGTCCAGCTGCTAAGAATAGCGCCGCGGCGCCTGAGCACAGTTTTGTTGATCTACTCATTTCCTCGTCTCCATTTTTCTTGTGTTCTGTGATCGGAGGCTTGGAATTAGATCGGCGCTCATTACGCCGACATGTCCGATGAGTGACATGTTTGCAATTATCTCAGGCCGGAGCTTGTGGCTCGTTGGCTGATCCCGCGATGATCATCGTGTGAAAGGCCTGAAAGCGTGTGCGTACGCGGTTGCAGCATGACAAGTAAAGTCGCGGTCCGGTTAGAACTAATTACGGCTTCAGCGAGATCAGAAGCGCACCGTTAGCGAAACCCAACAAACCTTGGAGCGTGTGACGCGAATGGAGAGCCCAGCTCCCCTCAAGAAATGATCGTGCAACGAAGTCGTGTCACGTTGGTCGTATTGGCGGTCATCGATATTTTCGTGAATTGAATGTGGCCTGCCCCACATCGCGATACCAGGGATTAAGTTAGAACCCGGCCGCTTATAGCCAGCATCTGGGCTGGCCGAAGCGGAGCGTAGGCGAGACCAGATGCTGGCGGCAAGATCGTTTCTGGAGCCGGCGGACGATAACCGAGCGAGGAATGAGGCCGGATCGCATTGTAATGGCGCCGCCAGCGCTCGATGAGAACCTGAGCCTCGTAGAGCGTCGAGAACTGCTCGCATTCGAGCAGCTCGTCACGGAGCTTGGAGTTGAAGCTCTCGCAATAGCCATTCTCCCATGGGCTGCCAGGTTCAATGTAGAGCGTCTTCACACCGATCCGACCGAGCCAACCGCGCACGTTGCAAGCGACGAACTCAGGGCCGTTATCGGATCGGATATGCTCCGGTGGCCCGTGGGCGACGAAGAGATCGGTCAAGCACTGGAGGACATCGTCGGACCTTAGACGCCGCGCGACAACAATCGCCAAGCATCGCCGGGTGAACTCATCAATCACGGTAAGCATCCGAATGGGCCGCCCATCCTGGGTTCGATCCTGGACGAAGTCATAGGACCAGACATGATTGGGCCGCTCGGGTCGAAGACGGATGCACGATCCGTCATTAAGCCATAGACGGCCGCGTTTGGGTTGCTTCTTTGGCACTTTAAGCCCTTCCCGGCGCCAGATCCGATAGACGCGCTTGACGCTGACACGCCAACCTTCGTCGACGAGAAGCTGGCGTACACGCCGGTAGCCATAGCGACCGTACTTCTTGGCCAGCCGCACAATGGCGTCGGTCAGCGCTGCCTCGTCGTGGCGGATCTTCGGGGGCCTGCGCTGCGTCGCGCGGGGCTGTCCGACAACCGAACACGCCCGACGCTCCGAGACGGGAAGCTGCGAGCGCACGTGATCTACGCACGCCCGCTTCCGGGAAGGGCTTAGTATTTTCCCGTCAAAGCTTCCTTCAGGATAAGCTTGTCTAACGTCAGCTCAGAGACCGCCTTCTTCAAGCGCTCGTTCTCGCGTTCGAGTTCCTTCAAGCGCTTCGCTTGGTCGAGCTTCAGGCCGCCGTACTCACGACGCCACTTGTAGTACGTCTGCTCCGAGATACCGAAGCCCCGGCAGATCTTCCCCACTGTCTCGCCCTGCCCCAGACGAACCTCCGCCTCGCGCAAAGCCTGGATGATCTCCTCGGTCGACTTGCCCTTCCGTGCCATGTCCTTGTCTCCGTTCGAGAGCTTGGAAATAGCCGGATTCGAAACTTAAAAGTGGTCTCGGATTAGGGGAGCAGGCCAGAGGCTATGGCGGTGGTGCCAAGCACTACTACGGTGGTGGTGGAGGCTACGGCGGCGCTGGCAAGCACTACGGTGGCGGTGGAGGCTATGGCGGTGGTGCCAAACATTATGGACACCACGGCGGGAAGCATCGTTACTACGGCGGCTATGGGGGCTATTACGGTGGCTACGGAGCCTATTATTACTCTCCCTACTACTACTACTACTCGTATTATGAGGATGGCGAATGTGCGTGGCTCTACCGGAAGGCCGTGAGAACCGGCAGAAGCTATTGGTGGCGTCGCTACAATCTCTGCGTCAACTATTGAGAAGGCACTTCGGGCCTTTTGATCAATCATAACTCCGGCCAGATGATCTCCTGATTGATCTGGCCGGTTCTATCCAAATCAAAACTTCCAAAAGCAAAAAAGCCCCTTCGCCTTGGATGACGAAGGGGCTTCTTGCTTGCCGGACACCCTCTGAAAAAGCCCCCGCTGTGCCAGATCGCCCAGACAAGACAAACGAGTTTCAAGAACTCACGGGCTCTGCCACCGACCATTTCTGGTTCAACTGACAGGCCCTAAAAGGAAAAGCCCCCGGGGGATACCGAGGGCCTCTTTTGCGGACAGTCCCTATGAGGGGGGATGTGGGAAGAGACCGTCCAAACGAAGCACCTGTCGGGGGGAGACAGATGTTCGCCTCGTGAAGACCATTTAGGCCATCAGGGGCCGGAGAAGTTTGACTCGGATCAAGTCAGCGAGAATGCCGCAGGTCCGCCGAGTGGTAGTTAGCGGTGACGCCGGTGGTGCCGATAGTGGTGGCGATAGCCATAGTGACGGCGATGCCCGTAATAGCCGTAGCGCCGGTAGTGACGGTGACGCCAGCGAGGGCGATAGTAATAGCCGCCTCCATAATACGGATACCCGCCGTAATAGCCGTCGTCGGAATAGCCGCCATAATAGTATCTGTGATGATTATGGCGGTAAGCGTGGCTTATGATTGCCGCTGCGGCGATGCCAGCGGCAACGCCTCCCCATCCACCCCAACCGTATCGGTGGGCCTCAGCAGGCTTAGACGAAGCAACCATTAGTGCGAGGGCTGCGGATACCGCGACAGCGGTGAAGTAGCGTGATTTCATATTGGCCTCCCAGGAGCGAAGTTTCGAAAACTTTACGCCTCCGATCCAATCGTTCCTGTGATCAGCATCAAATACTCAAGCAAAGCATTCAAGGTTCGCCTCTCACGACCGGCGTGGCTTTGCGAAAACCAAGAACACAGAGCCGGTGTGAAGAAACGAAAACTCCCGGCGAGGGCACCGGGAGTTTCAGTTTGAGCGACCCCAAAGCGGGATAGAAGGGCCGCTTCGCGTATCAGAGAGGGGGTGGATCGCTGATACGCTGGAGGCAAAATAACTTCCCAAATCACGAGTGTCTTGGCGCAAATCAAGCGGCGTAGATCACAAGTGTCGCGGACACACGGACATTCTGCCCGCGCATTTTAATCAAGGAGATGGCTGAGGACTAAGCTGCTGTGCTGGTGGAGGGGAAGCTGTCGTCGGCAGCGGAAGCCAAAGTAAGGAAGACGGGATTAGCGGCTGCCAAATCTGGACAACCGTGCTTCTCCAAGTCCCCGTCATCCTGCCTGTCTACTCTTGATTTACTGTCAGCATAATTTTCGTTATGGAAACTAGCAGGATGACCGAGCGCGGCAGCCGCAATTATCAACGGATCTAGGACGCTTGATCCCAAAAGCGGACTTCGCGATGACGCTGTTTAAAGGTAATCTGGGTATTCAATGGCACGTCTGCTGCTGAAGGTTCACCGGACTAGATTGCGAGCGCTGCGAGGCGTGCTCATGACCCGTTGCTGACGCAGTCAATATGCTGCCATCTTCACTCAGGCCGAGTGTAGATCCAGTATCCGATCGGTACGAGTGCAAGTTCCATCCCGGCATAAATGCTTAGGAGTGGAGCGGGTTGTCCATCTACGATGAAGCTCACGAGGCGGCCAATCACGAGCCCGCCTGCAAACAAGATCGTCGTCAGGATGGCCGTGTTCCGGTGCGTGTCGCTGAAGGCCGCGAAGAGCCAGAAGCATCCCAGAGCCAGGTAAAGGCACATGATGGCCCTAAGGATGTGAGCCAAGTTTATACTTAGATCCGTCACGCCGAGAAATGTGCTGGCGAACCAAGCGGGCGAGACCCCGTATAGCAACGCGATGACGCAAACCACGACGAAAGCCAGGATCAGGTAGGCTCTCTTGATCTGCATGTTAGAAACCACTGACGACTTCCCTTCGTGATAGCCTCATCCGCCGTCGCCGCTGGCCGCAAGCTTATTGTAAGGGAGGCCGCACCTATCCCAAGGTACGGCCTCTTTCGACCCTTTGTTCAGGTTAGTTGTTGCCTGGCTTGCTTGTCACCGCTTCCATGACGCGGTTGAGGTTAAAGCTGCCGGGCTTCTGACGGGGCGGAAATTCTGTGAAACTCTGCAACCATTGACCGACGTAGGCTCCAGCCGGCGCGATAAGGAACATCCGGTCCATGTACCAGCGCTGGAAACCCATCGCGTTTTCGTGTTCCGCGCGCTCGAACGGATCCATGCGCAGGTTCGTCAGCAAGGGCGCCCGGAGAACCTTGAATGGATCCTGCCACACCCGCAGGCCCTCGGCCTCTTGCTCGAGGAACGTGACTTTGTAGTTGCCGTAGCGCAGCGCGGCGACGCTGCCGTCATCGGTCCAGTAGATGAACTCCTTGCGCGGCCATGCGGCCTCGCCCTTGAGGGCCGGCGCGAGGTCATACCCATCCAGGTGGACCTTGTAGGTGGTTTCGCCGATCTTGCGACCCTTCAGGAGGTCTTCCTTCGCCGTCTTGTCGCCGGCTGCCGCGACCAGCGTGGTCAGCATGTCTTCGTGCGCACCGATGTCATTGACGACCGTCCCCGGCTTGATCACGCCCGGCCATTTGATCACCGTGGGTACGCGATACCCGCCTTCCCAGTTGGTGTTCTTTTCACCGCGGAACATGGTGGTTCCGCCGTCGGGCCAGGTAAAGGTCTCCGCCCCGTTGTCGGTCGAGTACATGACGATCGTATTTTCGTCGAGCCCGAGTGCCTTGAGCTTGGCGAGGACCTGCCCGACGTGCTCATCATGCTCGACCATGCCGTCCGCATAGATGCCAAGCCCCGTCTTGCCATCCAACTCTTTCTTTAAGTGCGTGAAGACGTGCATGCGGGTGGAGTTCCACCACATGAAGAAAGGCTTATTATCCTTCGCGGCGCGGTCCATGAAGTCGAGGGCTTTGCCGTGACTTCCTCATCGATCGTCTCCATGCGCTTGCGCGTCAGCGGACCCGTATCCGTGATGCGGCCGTCGGCAAAGCTATGGATGACGCCGCGCGGACCAAACTTCTTCTTGAACTCGGGATCCTTCGGATAGTCCGGGTTTTCGGGCTCTTCCTCGGCGTTGAGGTGATACAGGTTGCCGAAAAACTCGTCGAAGCCGTGATTCGTCGGCAGCATCTCGTCGCGGTCGCCCAGGTGGTTCTTGCCAAACTGGCCGGTGACGTAGCCCTGAGCCTTTAGAAGCGTCGGCGATGGTCGGATCTTCCTTCTTCATGCCCTCGGGCGCGCCCGGCAGCCCGACCTTGGTGAGGCCCGTGCGGATCGGCGACTGTCCGGTGACGAAGGCGGCGCGCCCCGCCGTGCAACTCTGCTGCCCATACCAGTCGGTAAATAGCGCGCCTTCGTTGGCGATGCTGTCGATGTTGGGGGTCTTATAGCCCATCATGCCCCGGTTATAGGCGCTGATATTGAATTGTCCGATATCGTCGCCCCAGATAACCAGAATATTGGGCTTTTCGGCTTGGGCGAAGGCGCCAAGCCCAGAGGACGCGAGTACGATTGCAGCGAGCAAGACTTGGTCGACGGATAATATGGATCTCATCGTGATGGCTCCGCACAAAGGATCTAAGCAGGCACAAGATGCTATCGTGGCCTCGTTCGTCCAATTGGTCAGTTTCGACCATTTACCCGGATTTTTGGGAGATGCGAGAGATTTGCCATGTTTCGACAATCAGTGACGAGTTATTATCTTTCCGCTAAAAGCGGCCAGGCGCTAGGCAACATGCTCCCGTGACATGTCGAAATACCACCGCATCGCGCCACTGGATCAGGTTGGCTGGCTCGCCGGCGAGCCTGAGTCTTTTAAGGACAAGATCGCGGAAGTCGGTCGCTGGTGCTCGTTTTTTGCCGGACAGGTTATCTATCACGCGGGTGATCCGTCGGACGGACTGTATGGTCTCGCGTCGGGTGGTCTTGAGGTTGCGTTCCCGCTGGTCGCCGAGGAGCCCGTTGTCATCTATCGTGCTGAGATTGGCTTCTGGATCGGCGATGCGGCGGAATTGTCAGAGAGACCCCGACTGGTCTCAATCTCTGCTGCATCGGATAGCCGGTTGCTTCACATCCCGAGCCGGGCTGTAGCCGCGTTGCTGAAGGAGCAGCCAGAGTATTGGCGGTCGTTCTATCGATTGAACTTGCTGACGATGGCCACCACCGTGACACTACTTTCAGAAACACTCGCCTTGTCTATTCGCGCTCGCGTTTGTCGACGGTTGCTTCAATTGACCGAGGGCTCAAGTGAAGTCAAAATTTCTCAAGAAGAATTTGCGAAGCTTCTCGGTGTCGCGCGCACGACGATGAAGGGGTGTTTGGCAGATCTGGAGCACCGTGGTGCCATCCGTGTGGAGTACCGGAAGATCGTCGTGATCGACCGCTCGATCTTGGTGGCATTTCGTGACGAGCAATGACCTCTTGAGCAGCTTCCAGTATAGCCGCAAGTGGCCCTTAGCCGCCTCTGCATATCTGGCCGCTTTTGACGGTGGAGCAGAAATCACCTAGTGGCTGCAAAAGCAGCGTCAACCTAAGCGGGGCGAGGTCCGCTTACTCTGCGTAGCGACGCCATATGCTGGTCAGGGCATACGGCTTCTCGAATTCAGGAATTCGCTCATTAGCGTCGGCCATTTTGACGAGCCGGCGGAACATAGCCATTCGCTCGGCAGGGTCGGGCTGTTGAAGGCTTTGTCCCATCCGGAACCGACAAATGCCCCCGCAGGATTGGTGAGTTCGGGGGCGACACCCAGATATTCGACATGATCAGAGAGGGCAAGAAAATCGAGCGGCGCCTTGCGTTTGACCATCTTGCCCATGAAGGGCACGCATTTACCCTTGGCAAAATTGAAGCTGTCGTCAGGCATGACCCGCGCACCAAGCGCGAAGGCATCAAGTGAGTAGCCGCTATGAAGATGGAGGTCACCGAAATACGGCTTGCGTTGCGGCGGCTGTGACGACTGGCCGAGAGAGGACCGGCCAGCACCGTAGCCATTACGAGATGGGTCGAGGCGGCAACGGGGCGCCATCCTCGAAGCCAGCTTTTAGCAATTCGTAGATCCTGCATAGCCACAGTCGCTCTCTCCACCCGGGACTAGGTGCGCACAGACTGGCTCACGATCGGGGTATGCCTAAAACTTCACGCTGTGTTCCGTGATCCGGTATAGCTCATGCGCGCAGCGGAAGATATAATGGAGGGAGCCTGCGAGGGGCTACTAGGTCTGACCTAGTGTCCGCTTTGGGTCATAACCGGACCTAGGCGCCGTCCGTCAGCTTCGGGCCATGAACTGACATTGTGCAGCAAATCGCTCGCGTCTTGTCCGCTTACTTCGCGGGAAAGAGGAGCGTAAGCTGCGTTCGCGTTTGCCAGACAGCAAACGTGGCCTCAGGCAATTCACCGTTGTCGTAACCGCTGACCTACATTTTGAACGCCAGGTAGCCAAACTTAGAAATGCGTCTATCGACGAGGAGTGCCTACTTATGACACGCTCCCGCGCGGCCACTTGCGATTCAAAGCTTGGGCCAAAACTCCTGATTTATGCCTCCAACATCGACAAGCTCCACACACCTAGTGATGTCTTGGACCACTTGCACGCCATAACCTGGCAATCTTGCCGCCTAAGCGTCTTGGGTGCTGGACCGTTCCCAGTGAGATGGGGGGACTGGGCCGGCGTTGAGATTGGCAAGAACGTCTTCATTCACAAGAGTGTGCCTAAGGGCTGGTGGGACGAGTACCTGGAGTTGAGCCGAAGAGAATTTGATCCGGGGCTCATGATGGCGCGAGTAAGCATTGCCCCCTACACATTGACGGAGAGCACACGCATGCTTGAACCGTTGGGAGGTGACCGCTGGCCCCGCGAACTCGCACTCAAATACGGCATGCGCGACACCCTAACTTGTCCTGTTGCGGGGCGATGGGTAATGGCCTTTTGGTCACCAAATGTTTTGTCCGAAGCTCTGTCACAAGCCGCCCGTGCGATGCTTTTCATGGGGGCGACTTTTGCGATCATTCGCTTGCAGAAGCTGATAGGTGATCAGGCCAAGCGCATCGGGAAGGGAATGGCTCTCACGCCGCGCGAACTAGCCGTCTTGCGATCGCTGTCCGTCGGCAGGGATACGAGAGAGACTGCGGAGCATCTTGAACTCGGTGAAGAGACCATCCGTAGCCATCTCAAGAAGGCGCAGGCCAAGCTTGGCGTTCACGACCGCACACACGCTGTCGCCCAGGCCATCAGGCTGCATCTGATCCCCTGAAGTCTCCCCCAAATCGGGGATGGTAGTTTTCGGCCTCCTCGGTCAGCCTGAGCTTGGCGTCGGTCGCGCGAATTCGGGGGGATTTGGACGTGGGTATTGGGACCCACGGTCAATGAGCCAAGAAGACGCCCTCTCTGCGCTCGTCGCGCGACTGCCACCAAACTGCTCGGTTGGTCCAAACTGGGGGGCAAGACCAGCGACCTAGTCCCTGGATCGGGAGCTACGACAGTCGGAACCCGCAGCCGATCTTGTCGTGGCTCTCGGTTCAGGACGAGGCCTCACGCTGAGTGAGGCGACAATGGTCGGAATTTTCGGTTCCGGCGCCGATGTGGCCGCACCCATCCTATCAAAGTCGGCATGCTCAGTACATGCCGTCCAATTCAAGAGTCTTGTGAATGTATTTCAATCCGACGGAACGTACCGTCCTCTTCATTGACGGCGCCAACCTTCACGCTACCAGCAAAGCCCTCGGCTTCGATATCGACTTTAAGCGCCTGCTCGCCCTGTTTCGTGAAAGAGGGCAATTGCTACGCGCGCTGTATTACACGGCGGTCATCGAAGACCAGGAGTTTTCTTCGATCCGGCCTTTGGTCGATTGGCTGGATTACAACGGCTACACAGTTGTTACCAAGCCGTTGAAGGAGTTCACCGATGCTTCAGGCCGACGCAAGGTGAAGGGCAACATGGATGTTGAGTTGGCTGTCGACGCCATGCGGCTCGCCGATACCCTCGAGCACATCGTTCTGTTTTCGGGCGACGGCGGCTTCCGTTGCCTCGTTGCGGCCCTGCAGGAAAAAGGCAAGCGCGTTAGCGTCGTCTCGACCCTGGAGACACAACCACCGATGGTCGCTGATGCATTGCGCCGTCAGGCTGATCAATTCATCGATCTTTCCGAATTCGAGAGCCAATTGTGCCGCGATACGTCCCGACCAACACGAAGCCCAGATAACCAACATCGACGTGTGGAAACTGAAGTTGATGACGTTACTTGAAAATTAGATGCTGCGCTCTCTACCAATGATCGGTTTGGGTCAACCCCCCCGTTCCACCGCTGTCCGAGTGACCGCAGCTCTGCCTCAAGAAGCGGAAAATCCAAGTGCATTTTCGCCGTTCGGCAGCTTGACCCTTAACACCGGACTTAAAAAAGCGAACGCCATTCGTCAGCGTCGGGCCAAAAGCGACCCCCACGGCTTAGCCGACTAGATGATTGTGGTTGGGCGGCTCATCGAAGGGATAGCGGAAAGTCGACAGAGCCAAGGTCCGGTTCCAACTCTGGTTCCCTCACTGGATAGCATGGAGCTTGTCGTCCGCGCGACCGGCTTCACGCTCTCGCCGGCACGCCTTTCAGTCGGGGACGATATTGAGATATATCCAGCACGTCGGCGCAGCCTGCTAGGGCGCCGTGACCCATCCGGGTCGAGCCGCCGAGGAGCATGTCTATGCCAACATCTAAGTCGTCAATCAGGATGCCGGACGAGGCTGGCGAAGGCGGCACGCGCCTCGTCATTCGGCGACCGGACGATTGGCACGTTCATTTGCGTGATGGTCCGATGCTCGCTGCCGTCGTCAACTATACCGCCCGCCAGTTCGCGCGTGCCATCGTCATGCCGAACCTCGTTCCGCCGGTGACCACCGTCGCGGCCGCCGAAGCCTATAGAACGCGCATTGTCGCCGCGTTGGAGCCGGGCGCGGACTTCACGCCGCTGATGACCTGCTACCTGACCGACGACATCGATCCTGCCGAGGTGACACGAGGCTTCACTCAAAACGTCTTCACCGCCTGCAAGCTCTATCCGGCGCATGCGACGACCAACTCGGCGCTCGGCGTCACGGAGTTTAAAAAGATCTATCGTGTCTTCGAAGCGATGGAGCGCATCGGCATGCCATTGCTCCTGCACGGCGAGGTTACAGAGAGGCATATCGATATCTTCGACAGGGAGGCCGCCTTCATCGACCGCATCCTGACGAGAACCATCGCGGATTTCCCGGCTCTCAGAATTGTGTTCGAGCATGTCACAACCGCAGAGGCCGTCCGCTTCGTTGAGGATGGCGGCCCTAATCTTGCCGCCACGATCACGCCGCACCATCTGGAAATCAATCGCAACGCGATGTTCGAGGGCGGCATACGCCCGCATTCTATTGCCTGCCGGTCGCCAAGCGCGAGACGCATCGCCTCGCCTTGCGGCGAGCTGCGACATCGGGCAATCCGAAGTTCTTCCTCGGCACCGACTCGGCGCCGCATGCTGTCAGCGACAAGGAATCTGCCTGCGGCTGTGCCGGCATCTTCAATGCGCCGTTCGCACTGGAGAGCTATGCCAAGACGTTCGAGGAAGAGGGCGCTCTGCATCGCCTTGAGGCCTTTGCGTCGGAGAACGGACCGCGATTCTATCGCTTGCCGCTGACTACCTCCAGAATCGTTCTGGAGCGGACCTCGAGCCAAGTCCCAGACATTCTTCCGGCAGCTTCGACGCGCATCGTGCCCTTTCATGCCGGGCAAACGCTTGCCTGGCGGTTTGCCGGCCGTGCCGATGGGGAGCCCGCGCCGTGATTGTCTGACAGAAAGCTCGCCTCAGATTGCCCCTATTGCAACCCTTGAGGCGTCAAGGGTGCCAAACCATACGATGCTTCATCGCTGGCTACGTGAGCGATGAATTTGGGGGCCGAGCGAGGTCGGGCGCTTCCCAGGTCCGCTTTGGCGGTCAGGAGCGGAACAGCCAATCTTAGTTTTAAAATTTCTGCCAAGGACCGCTTTGGGCCATAAGCAGACCTCAAGGTCAGTCGTTCAATCTCTTGTCATGGCCATGGTGGATAACAGCGAATTTTCCCTCTGAGCCAGCGTCGCGTAGGCGACCATGATGATCAGCTCGATCAGAAAGTATCCGATCAGAAAGCTGGCGATGACCGCTAGATCGGCCGGGCTGAAAAGGGTTCTTGCAAGGAGCAAAGCGACTCCAACGTTTCGGACGGCGCTTTCGATCACCACCACGCATCGCTCGCCGGGACGAAGTCCGACTGTCGTCAAATGTGCGAACAGCATGGCGAGCACGATGAAGACAATCGCGCTTAGGCAGATATCCCTCGTGAGTGTCGCGAGTTCGGACTGGATTGCGGTGGCAGTGAGACCGAGGCTACCAACACGACGAGGAGAGATATCCGCCGAAAAAACAATGCGTGGCGTTCGACGAGACCAGGACGAAAGTGCTGAAGGCACCCTCCGATGGCAACGGGCAAAAGCATGAACAGTGCGAGCTGTCCAAGAACGAAGGCAACAGGGACCTCCTTGAGTTCAACGACTGCTTGGCCCAGCTTGGCGAACAACGACAGCCAAAGCGGCATCGTCAGCAACGAAAGGACGGTGGAAAGCGCTATGATGAACGCGGAGAGCGCAACGTTCGCGCGAGCAAGATAGGTGTAATAGGTGGATATGCCTCCACCCGGGCATATGGACAGTATCAAGACACCCGCTGCAATCAGCTTTACGGGAGCAGCCAAATAGATCGCTGCAAGTCCGACGGCTGGCGTGGTAATGAGCTGGCCGATCGATCCCGTTATTGTCGCGCGCCGGGAATACCGAACCTCCTCGATGGCTGCCATCCTAACTTCGGTCCCAGCGATGAACATGAGTAGGAACGCGCACAGCGGTATGCCAACGTCAATGACGATCGACAGCATCAAGGGCCCCACGACTAGCGCTTCTTTGGGTTTTCAGTTTCTAGGACAATTCAAACAATTCGCATGGCGTTGCACTTAAATACATCGTTGTATGTTCCAGTTCATCACCATTTGTGGGCAGCAATCGCCCTCAGCTTCACGTCACTGCCGTAATGGGCCGCCGATCTGAGCGCGCCTCCATTGGATCGGAGACATGCCGCTCCATCGACGAAACGCGTGAACGAAGGAGCTGGGCGTGCTGTAGCCCAAGGACAGGCCGACGTCCGCAGCGGGAAGCTGCGTCAGCGCCAAGAGCTGGCGCGCAACAGCGTGGCGGATTTCATCCTTGAGCGCCTCGAACGTCGTCCCCTCGCTGTTGAGCGCGCGGCGCAGCGTCCTCGGGTGTATCTCCAGATGGGCTGCGACGTCTGGCATCGAATGAGCACCCGTGAGCATCAACGAACGCAGCGCATGCTTGACTCGGCTGGACATCCCCCAAGGCGCATGGAGCAGCCGCTGAGATAACTCGGAGAGTGTTGTCTCGCGCAGCGCCCGATCGGCGGTCTTGAGCGGAAATTTCAAGACGCGCCTGGGCAGGATGAGGCAGGTCTCGCGCTGGTCGAAGCGAATGGGTCGAGGCGTGAGCGCCTCATAAGGCGCGACGTCGGCGGGCTCCCGCCCAATCATCAGAATTTCCAACGGCTCGGCTTTTCCCGCCGTCAGGTCGCGAATGAAATTGCACCCAACCGCAACGACGAGATCATACATTTCACGCGAAGGCTTCGTGTCGGGATCGTAGATGCCATAGCCAAACGCGAAATCTTCGCCGCTGCGATGGAGATAGGCCGTGCCGCCCGTGGAGTTGCCAATCTGAAAGGCGACAAAATCCTCCAAGGCTTCTCCCAGAGTGGCTGCGTGACGCATGGCACGTCCTAACGGACCAAGCGCCTCCAGCGTCTGTCTGGCGCCCAGAAGAAGCCCGAATTCCGGAGTCCGCGACAATTCTGCGGAACGTTCGAGTGTTTTCAGGTAGCTGGCATAGGGAATGTACGCGTCGGGTCTGAGATCCGCGACCGATACACCCGTTCCGTCAAGAACCGTCGCCAGGTCGAAGCCGAGTTCAGCGAGCAGGGGCGGAAGATGCGCCAGCGACGCGGCGCGCTGCATGGCCGGTGTTTTTGTATGCCGCATGGAGCCTTCTGTCCCCAAAAAGCAACCAGGTCAACGGAGAGCCGATGTAGCATGGCGGTCAGGAGAATACTTGGCGCGACCTGGCACGACGCAGGCCCTCTATCACAAAGCTTGGTCAAATGCCGACCATGAACTCGGAGCCCTCCAGGGGGCATGCAGCAAGCATCGTCATAAAGCACCCTTGACCCATGAGGTAGCCCATTGAAACTGACACGGCGCGCAACGACACTGGGGGGGCTTGGCCTGCTCGCGACATCTGCGATGTCGAACAAGGCGAGCGCCTTCGATAGGCCCTTGACCGACCTGGTCGAGGGCACGGAGGATTTTGGCACGGCCGTCGAAGCCTATATCTACGGCTATCCGATGGTCACGCTGGAGATGACCCGGCGCAAACTTACGAATGTCACCAAGGCGGACGAAACCCGAGCCCCCATGGGGCAGATCGTCAAGATGCGGTCCTATCCGGACGCCAGTTACCGCGATATCACCGGCCCGAACGCCGACACCCTCTACACGACCGCCTTCTTCGACGTCGGTGACGAACCCTGGGTGCTCAGCGCCCCCGACATGAAGGGGCGGTATTTCATGCTGCCCTTTCTTGACGGCTGGACCAGCGTGTTCGCGGTTCCGGGCAGCCGAACCACGGGCCCGCAGGCGCAGACCTTCCTCATCACCGGTCCTGGATGGTCGGGAACCGTTCCTGCGGGGATGACGCAACTGAAGTCTAAGACGTCGCTCGTTTGGCTCATCGGCCGCATCTATTGCACCGGCACGCCAGAGGATTACGCGGAGGTGCACGCGCTGCAGGATCAGTTCAAGCTCCAGCCGCTCAGCAGCTGGGGCAAGGACTACACGCCGCCGCCGGGCGAGGTCGATCCTTCTGTCGACATGAAAACGCCAACGCGTGACCAGGTCAACGGACTTTCGGCTGTCAAATTTTTCACGCTGCTTGCCGACCTCCTTAAGCGAAACCCGCCTTACGCGGCAGATGCGCCCGCGCTGGCGCGCTTCAAGGCGATCGGCCTCGTCCCAGGCCAGAGCTTTGACGGCGCGCACCTTAATTCGCTCTGGGACAGGCGGCTGCCTCAGGTCGGATACGACTGGATCCTCGCGCATCTCCCCACGCTGACGCGCGTGAATGGTTGGCTCTTTACCACCAAGACGGGCCTCTATGGCACGGACTATACTCAGCGCGCTCTCATCGCCGCCGTCGGACTGGGAGCCAACCGCCCGCAGGACGCGGTCTATCCCCTCTCGAAGCGGGCGTCGATTTTCGAAGCTTATGAAGGCGCCTACAAATATGAGGTGAGGTTCGAGAAAGGCGAGCTTCCCCCGGTCAAGGGATTCTGGTCGCTGACCCTGTACGACGAACACATGTTCTTCGTAGCCAACCCGATCAACCGCTATGCGATAAGCTTGCGGTCTCATCCGAAATTCGAGGCCGACGGCTCGCTGGTCATCTACATCCAGAACGAGAGCCCGGGTCCCGACAGGCAAGCGAACTGGTTACCGGCTCCAAAGGGCAACTTCCAACTCATGATGCGCCTTTATTGGCCGGAAGAGAATACCCCATCGATCCTCGACGGATCGTGGGTCATACCCTCGGTTACGAGAGTCGGCTGACCCCGCTTTTCGGACTGCGACCGTGGCGTCCGCCATGACTGGCGAAATGCTCGGGGAACAAGACAAATGGCTCCACCAGAAATGGAAGTCGGTTTACCTACTTTGGAGAGAGCGGCGATGAGAAAATTCATGTTTGTTGCGGCGGCGTTGGGCGCCCTCGTTCAACCGGCTTTTGCGGAAAGCATTTGGGAGCGGCTGGATCGCGGAGTCGAGGTTGTCAGCGAATGCGCCGGTGATGTCGCGAAACAATGCAAAGGAGTGACTCCCGGCGGCGGACGCATCAAGGACTGCATGCTCGGTCACCTTAACGATATGTCGACGCAGTGCCTGACGGCTCTGGCCGGCCCGAAGTCTGCGGTGTTTTCGGACGGCGACAATGCCGTTTCGAAGCGGATCGACATGCACAACTTGCGTTACATCGAAATCTTTCTGGCCGACATCGATCCGAACAAGAAAGCCCTGGTAGCGGCGTGTTACGGCTCGTATGCGATCCCGGTCATTCCCGCCGACAGGGACTCCTCCCCGCAGTCGCAAGTCGCAGCCCTCAATATGGATGAGATCGCTCGCAAGTATGGCGTGCTGGGCGCCTCCCTCAACGGGCCGAAGCTGTCGATTGCCGACTGGTGGGAGATCGAAGTCGGAAAGACCCGGCAGTTTGGCGAGATGGAGTTACCGCACACGGCGCAGCTGAATTTGACGGGAACCGCCAATGTCAACGACGTCAAGCCCTATGAGCCGACGACCATTGCGCGCAAGAGTGCGGTCAACTGGAACAAGGGTCGGACGGTCATGGTGCTTGACGCACCCGATGGCAATGTCTGGATCATGAAAGGCTTCCAGTTGGGCCTCGATCCGAAGATTTCCTATGAAGAATTTATGGCCGCCGGCCCGGCCAACTTCAAAAAGCTTCCGCCCGGCTGGAAGGCGCGCGTCGTCACGCTGGCGCAGGACAACCTCGAAGTCCCAGAGAACGGGATTGCGCACATCATGTCAGACGAGTTCTTCAATGTTTATGACAAGACCGGTCCTGGCATGAGCAATTACAAGCCATAAGCCGACGCCTTACGGGTGCTCAGCCCAGCGTGATACCAGCGGCTAAGCGCATCCCGTTTTCGACGCCTAACCCTTCGCATTTATGACCGCACCCAACACCACCGGCATGGCTCTGGGATGAGCCCCAGGCCAATAATAGGCTGCAAAAGCCACTAGGAACCAATATGAAAACTTACACTCTCGTGCTCTCAGCGTTCACTGCCGCATTGTGTCTTTCAAATACCGCAAGCGCTCAAAGCAGCGCAACTGCCGGCAAACATGTCCCGCTTCAGAAGACAATTGGACAGGCAAAACCGGAGGTCGTTCCTTCGCTCATCGTACTGAATGCAAAGAGCGCAACATTGGACGGGGGTAAGCTGACACTCAACGGTGTCGCATCGAACTCGATTGTTTTCGCGGATCGCCCGGTTCGGTCAGCAGGTCACGCACTGACAACGCACCTGCTCGAGGAATGGGCGCCTTCGGAGAACGCGAAAGACAGTTTCGCCAACAATCCTCCCAACGCGACCATTTCCGTATTCAGCAAGGATGGTCAAACCGTCAAGGATGCAGTCATCGTGATGAAATCGCCAAAGCTTGAAGGTGACAAACTCACGTTTGATGTGGATGTGCTTGAAGGCGACCTCGCGGGCGCCGATGGTCCTGCTTCCGTCTTCATTGATATCATTGGTCTGCCGTTTACACCGGTATCGTTTGCAGGTGTCGCGCGCCGAACTGCCTATCGGAGCGCTTGGTACGCTGGTGCGGCTGCCGCCGCTGCAGCGCCGTACTACAGCCACCCCTACACGCCTTACTATGGCCAACCCTATGCTCCGCGCTGCGGGTATTATCCTTTGCCCCCGTGCTACTGATCGACAATGGCCAGTCTGCACGCAAGCTCACTTGGCGAAGAGAACGCCGTGCGCTTATGACATTTTTTTCGACTCAGCTTTGACAGGAGTATCTCGTGCGCTATCTCATCTCTTTAGTGGTCGGATCTTTATCAGCACTAGCAATGACTGCGCCTAGTGTAGCAAGCGCTGAAACGGCCATTGCAAAGGCCGTCACCGACAAGGCAGAAAAGGTAATCGCAAAGATTCAGGCGTCTTGCGCAACTGACATCAAGTCGTTCTGCAGTCAGGTTACTCCCGGTGAAGGTCGCCTCATGCTTTGCATGATGGCGCATGAGGATAAGATCAGTGACAAGTGTTTCACGACGCTAGTTGACGCAGGTGACGCCGTAGAACTCACCATAAGCAGTGCCAAACGCGCCGCGACCGTGTGCGCGCCGGAAATCGATACGCTTTGCGCAGACGTCAAAGCGGGCGGAGGTCAAATCGCCCAATGTCTGATCAACAACAAAGCGAAGCTCAGCAGCGCGTGCAGCGCTGAGGTTGCAGGCATCGAAGCCCGCGTAAAGAATTGACAACTCCAGCGGGGCAACAATTGGCAGTTGCCCCGCTGGATCACGTGGCGGGAGAGATGAGGCCATTGGTTGGACAGCGGCATTGAACCTGTCGGACGATAAAGTCCTTGTTGGACGACGGTCTGCTCCGCGAAAGGCCAAAAATGGAATTAGAAGCCCCTTCAATTAGCCAACTATCCACCGTCATATCTCAGGTCGCGGGACCTGCCTTTCTGCTCGCCGCCGAGGCAGAATTTGTGGGTGTGCTGGTTTCACGATTGGACCGCGTCGTCGACCGATCGCGGTTCCTGCAGTCGTTGAGTGATGACGACCCGCAAGTTAGTTTGCGCAGCGAATTGCCGACGTTGCATCAGCGAGCGGTATGCCTTCATCGCTCGATCTATTGGACTGTCGGAAGCGGAATTGTCACCAGTCTGCTGGTCATTCTCGCCTTTGCAACGGCCATGCTGCACTTCAAACACGAATACGGCGCGGCTATCATGTTCACCGTGGCTCTCACGATGTTTGCTGCCGCGTTAATAGCCTTTGCGAGAGAGATCAGACTCGCTTTTTCAGAGGTCGAGCAGTTCTCCGCATCTCAAGGCGACGGCAATTGATCGTAGCAGAGGCTCTGACCGTAATAATTTCATTGCCATTCGCATCGAGCGCATTAGTCGGTCGCGTCTGATGGCCAATGGTTACCAGCATGTGCCCCACTCTCACAGTCGTAGACAATGGCCTAGAGCCAGCTGAAAGTGGCTGAT
>CAVPTI010000022.1:0-119171 GCA_963708775.1 uncultured Alphaproteobacteria bacterium
TTTCTCCCCAGCCAGCTCGGGAAGGGAAGGAAGTCCGCCGAAGCTCCTTCCCAATGAGTCGAACACGCGATCCATTTCCGTGCGCATCGCCAAGAAGGGATCGAGTGGCGCGGCGCGGGGGTGGTCGTTCCCTCTGATTTTTTGATTTCTTGAGCGATACTCACTCTCCTTGACTTTTCTATTTCGAAAATTCTGATGTGCTCATCGAGCTCGAACAGCTCTGGCAAAAGCGATCGATAATGCTAACCACTGGCATCCGACGCTTTGATACTCGTCAAGATAGTTCATCCTTGGTCGCTTTTTTAATTTCGTAGCCCGCATTTTCAGAGGGCTGATATTATTTTAAATATTTTAATTTCGCCGCTGGGGTTCAGATTGTCAGAATTTTGCAATTCGCTGGCGCTAGCGGATGATCGGATGTGGAATTGGCGTTTGTGGTGGGCTCTTGTCGCGTGAGCCAAGCGTTTCTAGATTCGCGATAGGCCGCGGCGTCACAGAGTATTTTCTACACGCGCGGCTTCAAGCATCGGTCGTTTTGGTAGATCAGCCAAAGTTGATCCCGGTGGACACATGGGGACTCACAATGGACACGAGCTGGTAGGAACATTCTCATCGTTCAAGGATCGCTGATTGCAGGAGCGGATCTGACGGACGCTTTCGAGCGTTCTGGAGCGCAAGTGTACATCACCTGCAACCTTATATCGGCCTTTCATTTGCCGGAGCGCAAAGCCTTTCATGGTGCGGTAGTAGACCAACGCCTTCAAGGGTCGTTCGACATTTGTGTGGAGCTACAGGCCCGCTGCATCCCATATATCTGTTGCAACTGGCCTCATCGGCTACAGGGGCTTTCGGCGCGGAGAACGGACGCTGATCATGTGGTTTGAAGTTGGCGAGCGTCATCTGCTGCGCTGATAATCAACTCACTACACCGTTCCGAATGAAGGAACACCTACCGAAAACAGGATCTCTTAGTCTAAGCCCCCTAGTGGGGCTTCTACGTTTCTCACGTGAGCCAAGCGGCGCACATGTAAGGGCTTGCCGGTTGTCCCGCGCAGAGGGCTTCACGTTTTGGAAACCCGACGGTTTGTGAAAGCAGGACATGCTGATCATGTGTCAAACCAAGCGCACCAGCGATGGCGTCGCGATCGATCCAGGCCCGCAGCACGGTGGACAATCCACTGCTTGCGCAAAAAAGGTAGACGTTCTGGGAGATCGCGCCCGCAGCAACAGACGCATAGCTCTCACGTTTGTCGGCGGGCACTAGGGCCATGCGACTATAATCGGCAACGAATACCAGTTAACGGCGCTGATTCGACGAAGTCCTGGTATCCCGTAATCCGCCGTATATCGGAACCTGCTGTGAGCTGAAGTGAGTGCGTATCGGCATCATAGAGATAAGCGCCTGTGGGAAGCGCAACGAAAACGTCGATTTCCTGTGAGTTAATGGCTGTCGGCGCGGTTCTATGGCCGTCCGGGCGATTTACGCCGAAGGCGGCCCACAAGAGGCTCGACAACAGCTCAGCTGGAAGCTCTCTGCTTTCGAACTCTCGAGCCGACTGGCGCATCGCAAGTGCGTCCATCAGAGGCATTCCGCCATGCCTTTCAGGTTTGGGGAGCGGCACCGACGGGATCGCGTCGCCGCGTGCCGGCCGTGGACGCAATTGTCCCATCAACCCAAGTGCGAACTTTGCGAATGTTCCCATGTTAGCGGCTCCCACTTGGCTCTGACTTAAAATGAAGGACCACGCGCCTAATCCTGTTTTTAGAGGTCCTCTGGACGGCACTCCACTAGATCAGAGCTCCAGGAAAATGTGAGCTACATGCCATGACATGTGTGATGGCCACGTAGTCGTATTCATCTCCAGAAAGGTAGCTATCGAAATAGGAATTGAGCCGCTCTACACGCTCCGGCATTTCGTTCATGGCCTGAAGACCGACAGATATCCCGTAGTTCGTGAAAGCGAACTTCGCTCTCGGAAGCACAGGCTCACGGCAGAAGTACGAATCTTCCCTCCACATCCGGTCCAGCATCGTGAGGCAGCGGCGACCCTGCGTCTGCGCCCAGGGCTCGTCGGGAAAGAAATGGGTCATCCACAGCATCATCCCGAGCCCAAGATCCTGCGTAATGACAAGATCAGGGGCGGACCGGTCGACGAGGGGCCGCATATCAGCGATCTCGCGCGACGGGCAGCCTCATCGAGCATGCGATACGAGACATAGCCATCAAAGGCGTCCAGAGCGCCGAAGCCATAGCCAGGATAGGGGCCGCTAAGATCCTCTGTCATTTTCCAAATGACGCCTCGGCGGGGCATCAGAAAGGCATCATGGACTTGATGCACGAGGTCTATGCCCATGTGCCGATACTGAGGCATGCGGCGCCCGAGCACGGCCAAGGCATAGAGCCACATAGCGAGATAGTGGAAGTACTGGCCGTCTCGGTCAGCCTCCTCACCAATTCTGATCCCGCGAGGCCGTCCGAGAACTCGATTAACCTCGGCGACGACCCACTCGGCCTCATCGAGGAACTTGTCCTCACCAAGCTCGTCGGAAAGCGAGGCTAAAAGGACAACCCCAAACGCATCCGTCCAAAGGTAGCGGAGGCCATTGGGCCAAATCTGGTGAGCCCTCATCCAATCCAGCTTTTCCAGAACATAGTCTATGTCAGGCTTTTTGGGCATTTCGTCCCCACAACGCTCTGAATAGAAGCTCAGCATTATAGCCCTGGGCTCGGCAGTGTAGTTCTCTCAATACTGATGTGGGACAGCAGCGACGCCCGAGCACCGATTTGCTTGATATCGCGTGCGGTCCACTTCATGTTTCGGCGAAGGCCCGTTAGAGATAATGTGGCGCAGGCGAATGCGAGTGAGCGCATGAAAGCGATGGTCCTCACACGAGTCGGCGAGGCCTTGCAGCTGATCGAGCGGCCGACGCCTGACCCAGGGCCAGGGCAGGTCCTGGTGAAGATTACAGCGTGCGGGGTTTGTCGTACTGATCTGCATCTTGTCGACGGCGAGCTTGAGAATCCGGCCCTGCCCATCATCCCCGGGCACGAGATCGTGGGCCACGTCGCAGCGCGCGGAGCCAGCGTCATCAACCTACAAATCGGTCAGCGCGTCGGCATTCCCTGGCTCGGCGGAACGTGTCAATCCTGCGGCTTCTGCACGACTGAGCGTGAAAACTTGTGCGATAATGCTCAATTCACCGGCTACACGATCGACGGTGGTTATGCCGAATACACGATCGCTTCTGCCGATTACTGCTTTCCACTCGAAACACCTCTGCCCGATGTCGAGGCGGCGCCACTCCTTTGCGCGGGTCTTATCGGCTATCGGTGCTTGCGCTTTGCGGGCGACGCACGGCGGCTCGGCATCTACGGCTTTGGCGCGGCGGCCCATATCATTGCCCAGGTTGTCGTACACCAGGGCCGCCAAGTGTTCGCCTTCACACGCCCGGGCGACAAGCTTGCGCAAGAGTTTGCGCGCAAGCTGGGAGCCGTGTGGGCTGGCGGCGCGGAAGAAATCGCGCCGGAACGGCTCGATGCCGCAATCGTGTTCGCGCCAGTTGGCCCGCTTGTGCCGCTCGCTTTGAAAGCGATCGGAAAGGGCGGCACGGTCGTTCTCGGCGGCATTCACATGAGCGATATCCCTGCCATGCCCTATGCAATCCTATGGGGTGAGCGCCGCCTGCAATCCGTTGCGAACTTGACGCGCCAGGATGCCGTCGATTTTCTGGAGATCACTAAGCAAATGTCGATCAATACCCGCGTCGAACCCATGCCACTTGCTGAAGCAAATACCGCGCTCAATCGCCTGAGATCTGGCAACGTCACAGGTGCCCTCGTGCTCGTGCCGTGACGTTAGAGCTGTTTATGACATCGGAGTGCTGAATGCGGCGGTTAAAATTGAACAGGGCCTTCAGATTGATTGAGCCGGGGCCTGTGGTTCTCGTCACGACATGCGACGAGAGCAAGAGCAACATCATGACCCTCTCTTGGACCATGGTCCTGGATTTTACTCCGGTATTCGCCATCGCCACAGGTGCATGGAACCACTCCTTTGCGGCCCTGCAAAAAACCAGAGAGTGTGTCATTGCCGTTCCCACTGTCGATCTGCTGGATCAGGTCGTTGGTATCGGGACATGTTCCGGTGTCGACACCGACAAGTTTGCTAAGTTCAGCCTCACGGCCGTATCGGGCAAGTTGGTCAAGGCGCCTTTAATCGCGGAGTGCTTGGCGAATATCGAATGCAAGGTCTGCGACATTATCCGCAAGCATAACATCGTGGTCCTCGAGGGCGTTGCTGCCCATATCGATACTCAGCGAAGGGAGAAGCGGATGATCCACGCCGTCGGCGACGGAAACTTCATCGTTGATGGTCGCTGGATTGATCGACGAAAAATGATGTCCACGAGGCTTCCCGCAGGCATCTAGAAACAGGTAGTGCGCTGGATCGGTGGCGAAGAAGTTACAATCGATCAGCCGAACGGGTGCGACCACACTCCGGTCATGCCGCTACCGGGCAACCGTCACAGGACTATGGGCTCGGAATACAACGTCGCGTGAAACCGATCCCAGCATGAGCCGCGAAATGCTGCCCTTACCACCGGTTCCCACCACGATATGATCAGCGCCAACCTCCTCGGCATAGATCGTTATCGCACGCGCCACGTCGCGACTTTTCAGGCCGATCGTCTTGGGCTCGGAAATCCCGGTCGCCTTTGCTTGATCGATGGCACGATCTAGGATTCTCCTGACTTCTGTATCCTCCCACAAATAGCTGGCAACCCCCGTTCTACCGACCGCCCCCATAAGTTCATTGACAGCAACCAGAGTTAGCTCGGCGCCAAAAGCCTTTGCCATCTCGGCCGCGAGTTCAACCGCCGCCTTGCCTTGGAATGATCGGTATCGTCGACCGCACAAAGTATTTTCTTCGGCATCTGTTCCTCCACATCCCGGGTCCGGCAATCGCCCTAAAAGTGTCCTGCATATCGCTCATCTCGCTGAACTATGGCTCCGCACGGTCATCAGCCAGATAGCTTTGAACCGCATCAATCTCTTCGGAAGTGAATTGGGTCTGTGGCATCGTTGGGTGTCGTGATCCCATGCCTTCAGCGAGTTCAAATTCGAGCCGCTCTGAGGGATACGAGCGAAGCTTTTCCCAAAGGTTGGGTGCCGCCCCAATCGGACTTTTGGAGACCGCACTTACGGCATGGCACCGGCCGCAGCGCTTCTTAAGCAGCGACTGCCCTTCTCTCGCGTCAGAGTGTGCCGGGCAAGCCAAGGCTATGACGAGAACTTGCAGGGCCAGTGCACGTTTAAGTGTCTTCATTCCTCAGCCCTCTATCCATCGTCGCGGGATGACTGATCCTGATCAAAGCTGCCGATCTGCGGCCATGGCCTTCTTGCCAGCCAGTTTTATAACCTCGGGATGCTGTGGCCATGAGCATACGAAACCGCGCGGTCGTTGCAATCATCGCGCTTTCAACCACGCTGATTGCTGTCCCGATCTTTGCTCAACACGCGCCGCAGGCACACGGCGATACCCGTCAGGTCGTCGTCCTTGCCCCTTCCGAAGCCGCGACCATGCTCACGGGCATGCGGAACTACCTCGAAACGATCCAGGGCATCGTTGCAGCCTTGGCTGAAAACGATACCATGGGTAGTTCCGACATTGCCGCGAAGTCGGGTGCTAGGATGCTCGAAAGCGTGCCCCCCACAACGGGTCTGAAGGTCCCACTCGGATTCACGATGATCAGTCTCGATACGCATGACAAGTTCGACAAGCTAGCGGACAAAATGCGCCGAGGGACATCCCGCACGGAAGTCCTTAGCGACTTGCGAAATATTATGAGCAACTGCATCAGCTGCCACGACTCATACCGGATGGGCCCATAGGCACAGAGCGAAATCCGGCGGAGATGGACAAGACGTGATGCGTATCGCGACTTTCAACGTCGACAGTTTGGATTTGCCGCCCAAATCAGAGATCTCGCTCGACGATCGCATCCCGATCTTGAGACCTCAGCTGGAGCGGCTTAGGGCAGATGTTCTGTGCCTGCAGGAAATCAATGGGCAACATCTTGCAGCGGGCGGACCTCGCACGCTTCTAGCGCTCGACAAACTATTAGAGGGCACCAGCTATCAGTCGTACGCACGCGCAGTGTCGGCATCAAGCCCCGGTGCCGGAGTGGCTGACGTCCACAACCTGGTCACCCTTTCTCGATGGCCAATCCTGAATTTTCAGTCGATCCGGAACACCCTAGTCCCGCTCCTGTCCCATCGCCCGCTGACCTCGATACCGCCCGCTGCTGAACCGCTGGAGATCGCATTCGAACGGCCTATCCTGGTTGCGGACATCGAAGCCGCGCCGGGTCGAGTGGTGACCGTGATCAACGTGCACTATCGGGCGCCGATCGCCGCACCCATTCCAGGCCAGAAGGAAAATGCTTCCGTTTGGAGGTCGGTGGCAGGCTGGGCGGAAGGCTACGCCATTGCCGCTTGGAAGCGGACAGCACAGGCATTGGAGACGCGCCTTGTTATCGACGGCCTTCTGGAAGCGGACGCAGCACGCTTCCTCATCGTTGCAGGCGACTTCAACGCCGAGGACCACGAGACCCCGCTTAAAATTCTCATTGGCGCCGAAGAAGATACAGGCAACGGGCGTCTGGCCGAGCGTACCCTCGTGGTTCTCGATCGATCGATAGCTGAGGATCGGCGCTTCAGCGTCCTTCATCACGGCCGCGCACAGATGCTCGACCACATTCTCGCTAACTGGCCAAGCCTCGCTCATTTTCGTGGGATAGAGGCGCACAACGAAACTTTGGCCGACGAACTCGTGAGCTTCACTCGGGTGCGACAAGAACCCGGCTCGCCCCACGCGCCCATCGTGGCCGAGTTCGACCTGTCCTGAACGAGCCTGGCACAAATGTCGGTGACACTGCTTGCTCCGAATTTGAAAACGAAGAACTCCTGTTCCTCAAGGTAGATTTCCCTGAACCGTAACAAAGCTTCGTAAGCGTCCAGTCCTGACACGTCGGTCAGGCTCACTGTCTCTCCCGCACCGCCAACCGTCGGCCATTCGAAGATCCGGTGCTCGAGCCGATTCGTGAAAAGGCAAAGTCCAGTGCCGTCCCAGTAGAGGATCTTGATGAGGTTGGCCTTACCGCCGCGGAACGCGAACAGGTGGCCCGCGAACGGGTCGTGCAGGAGGACCTCCTGGACCAGGGTCGCCAGGCCGTCGATGCCTTTGCGCATATCGGTCACGCCGCAGGCGATGTGAACCTTTATGCCGGATGGAGCGACGATCATCGCGCACCTCCCTTGCAGACCTCACCGTGCAAAAGAAGGTCGGGACCGCTCCCTGTTCTCAAGTGTGCATTCCCTGAACGGTTACGAATTTTCGCTGTTTGGTCCGCAAAATTCCCTGTTCCTTTTTGCGGGAATTTTGACGCTAACTCACGGAATTATTGTGACAAATTGGCCTTCCAAGACCCTGCTTTTGGGCCTAACAGCGTGAAATTCCCTGTTATTCGGAGTTTTGAGGCGCCAAAAGGCAGAGACTGCCTCGCTGTAGACTGCGTCCACCGCCATCTCGCTTCTCCTCAAGGCTTGTACGCGCCGCCAAAGCGCTGCCCCTCCTGCTGACTCCCCGTTATGACCGTCATCTGGTTCACTTTAGATGCCCGTCAAGACGATCGTATCATGCACAACTCAATGCCCGTGGAACCGGCCCTGCTGCGAGAGCCACGACCAGGGCGTCAGTGAACGGCGGCGACGAACGGTGTCGTCAGACAAATAGAGCCGCTGTCTGCGGCGCCAGAAGCGCCGAGCGACATGCCGCCACTAGACATTGCGACGAACGACGTCCTTCTCGGATCTGCGCAATGTCGTCTGCTATGGCGTCTTGGATTGCTGAACATCGATCTTGGCAACGACGCGACGGTCTTGTGGATCGACGAGCGCGATATCGTTGCCTTCTATGAAGTACTGATACTGTGCAACTGACTTCACTCGCTCCGTGACGGCTTGAGGAAGAGGCTTCAAGGATTATTTCTGGCGAGACCACGCCGCCCAATGCCGCGACCGTGGCGTTGGACGGGGCCTGCGTGTTCGTCGGCGACTGACGCGCCTCTTCGGCAAGCGTTCGCGCGATAAAGGTGCAGTCTTGGCTCGGCGATCTTCACGATTTGGCCGCCTCCGCCGCTGCGGCAGGTGACCTGCATGTTTGGATCGACGGGTCCGCTGGCCCCATAATACATGAGCGCAAGCATCAGCGCGCCGATCACGGCAGTCACAGTCACGGCACTCACAATCTGGTTTGGACATGGTCAACGCCAGTGTGTGGTCAACACTAAGTTGGTGCGAATGAGCGCCGAACACTGGACAGGCCGGTCCGTTCCACCGTGGCACCTGCTGATTGTTAACAGCCGGCTTGAACTAGGCGCTGGACCCGTCCTGCATGCCGGAACCAATCAAATAGCATTGAGTTGCGGAGCGACTTCACGCGGTTCGACCGGCCGGAGATCAACATGCTCAAACGTATTGCGATGGCGATTTTATTGGCTGGCCTGTCGAGTGTAGGCGAGAGCACGGCACAACCCGCAGCCGAACGCCGTTCCCAACGAAACGGTCTGCGCTCAGGGGACCTACTCGTTGCCCTGTCCCAAAGTCATCTGGTGCCCAGCCGACAAGTGCGGTGTCGCGGTCGCCCGGCCGGAAGGGCTCATCGACATCGTGTTTTCAAGCGAAGAGCAGATGCGTGGAACTCGACGTCGCCCGATCCAGGCAAATACCCCGATGACACTGCAGTCCATCGCGGGCCGCGTCTTTGTGTTCGAATGGGTGGATAGCGGCGACATGCAATCGCCAAACGCGGATCTGCCGATCAAGACAATCCACTACGTTATCATGCCATCCGCAGACAAACGGCTAGTTGCAGTCAGATCGCTCAAGGTGGCGCCATGCGTCTTACGATTAACGGGCAGGCCCACGAATACGAGGGCGCGGAGGAGATGCCGCTTCTCTGGTTCTTGCGCGACGAGATCGGCCTGATGGGAACAAAGTATGGCTGTCTTGTTGCTGCGTGCGGGTCATGCACCGTGCACGTGAACGGCGAGGCAGTGCGTTCGTGTCAAACGCCGATGAGCGCAGTTGCGGATCAGCAGGTCACCACCATCGAAGGACTTGATCCTGAAGGGCGTCACCCTGTGCAAGTTGCATGGCGCGAAGTGAGAGTGGCTCAATGCGGCTACTGTCAAACAGGGCAAATTATGCAGGCGGCGGCGCTACTCAAATCTACGCCTAAGCCGACCAACGACGAAATCGACGCTGCCATGCAGGGCAATCTGTGCCGTTGCGGGACCTACACGCGCATCAGAGCGGCCATAAAGCGGGCGAGCGAAATCTAAGCGAGAAAGAACGATGCTGCCTCGAACCAGGAAACAAAGGTACGTCGTCGAAGCTGTCAACCGGCGCGATTTCGTGCGGTTGGCCGGAGCGGCTGCCGTGTTCTGCATGACCGCGCGACCCGCATTTGCCGCCGCAGATGCACCGGCGGCGGCGCAGTTCGGCGCACTCGCGATGCCTCACGGAGTTGTCAATGATCCGAAGGTTTTTGTGGCGATCGCAGTCGACGGTCAGGTCACGATCATCAGCCACCGCGCGGAAATGGGCCAAGGTATTCGAACGGGCCTCCCGGCCGTTATTGCGGACGAACTGGAGGCGGACTGGACGCGCGTGCGCATCATGAACGCACCGGGCGACGAAGAGCGCTTCGGAAACCAGGATACCGACGGCTCGCGTAGCATGCGCCACTTCTTCATACCCATGCGCGAATGCGGCGCGGCGATGCGTATGATGCTTGAAAGCGCGGCAGCCCAGAAGTGGCGCGTTCCGGTTGGTGAGGTGCAGGCACAAAACCATTACGTGGTTCACGAGCTCTCAGGCCGACGTCTGGCTTACGGTGAACTTGCCAACGACGCCGCGCTGTTACCGGTGCCAGAGAAGGACAACATCAGGCTCAAAAAACCGGGCGAGTTCCGCTACATCGGCAAGGACATCGACATTGTCGACAATTTCGACATCACGACCGGCCGGGCTCAGTACAGCGTGGACATCCGTTTGCCTGGGATGCTGTATGCCGTGATTGCGCGTCCCCCGGTTTACGGCGGCCGTCTCAAGAGTTTTGAAGCCGAAGCTGCGAAAAAGCTACCCGGCGTCGTCGACGTTTTCACCATCGATAGCCCTCGCAATCTTCCGTCGAAATTCCAACCGCTCGGAGGCGTAGCCGTCATCGCGCGCAACTCATGGGCCGCGATCGAGGGCCGCAACGCTCTGAAAATCGAATGGGACGATGGTGCCAACGGCGCTTACAATTCTGCAGCTTACCGCGCAGAAATCGAGACCCGGGCGAGAAAGCCGGCAAAGGTCGTTCGTCAGGATGGCGATGCGGCATTGCTGGATGAGGTTGGCGCTCAACGTATCACCGCAGACTACTATATTCCGCACATGGCGCAGGCTCCGATGGAGCCGATGTCGGCAACCGCCCGCATCAGCGATGGCAAGTGCGAAATCTGGACAGGCGTGCAAGCTCCCCAACTGGCGCGGACCGAGGTTGCAACCCGGCTCGGACTTGATCCTGCAAACGTGACGGTCAACACGACGCTCCTGGGTGGCGGCTTCGGGCGCAAGTCAAAGCCCGACTACATCGTGGAAGCAGCCGTGTGCTCGCAACGGATGAACGGCGCGCCGGTCAAAGTCATTTGGACGCGAGAAGATGATATTCAACATGGCTATTACCATACGGTATCGGCAGAGCATCTCGAAGCGCCGGTCGACAGCGATGGGCGCCCAAAGGCTTGGCTGCATCGAAGTGTGGCGCCCAGCATCGGCTCGATTTTCATGCCGGGCGTCGTACACGAAGGACCGTTCGAATTGGGGATGGGGTTGGTCGACGTTCCATTTCAGATTCCTGCTGATCCGCTGCGAGAACGGCGAGGCTGAGGCGCACGCGCAATCGGGTGGTATCGGTCCGTGTCTAACATTCCGCACGCCTTTGCCGTGCAGTCATTCGCGGCGGAGCTTGCGCACGCGGCAGGCCGCGACTTTAGGGACTATCTGCTCGAAGTTGATCGGCGATCCGCGACAAACGGAAATGAAGCACATCGAGGGCTTCTGGAATTACGGTGAAAACGTACAGCAGTATCCCATCGATACCCGCAGACTGCGCCGCGTCATTGAGACGGTGACCGAGCGAGCGAATTGGGGAGCGCAAAATGGACGAGGGGCGCGGGTTAGGACTTGCGGCTCATCGCAGCTTCGTCAGCTACATCGCCACGGTCGTAGAGGTCAAGGTCAGCGATGGTGACGTGAAGATCCCGCGCGTCGATGTGGCTGTTGATTGTGGATGCTATGTCAATCGCAGATCGCGTTCGCGCGCAGGTCCAAGGTGCGTGCATCATGGGTCTCTCGAACACCATGGACAGCGAGATCACCTTCGATCGCGGGCGCGTTCAACAGAGCAATTTCCATGACTATCCGTTTGCGCGGATCAATGAGGCTCCGCGGATCATCAATGTCCACCTCATCGAACAGAACTTCGATATTCCGATGGGAGGAATTGGAGAACCGGCTGTACCGCCGTTCATGCCGGCGCTGACGAACGCCATTTTTGCAGCAACCGGGCGGCGTATCCGGGCTTTGCCGATCCGCAACCAGCTTAAGGCGCAGCGCGCCGAGCGCTAAAACAGCGTCGATCATCCCTGGTGGCCTGAGTATATCGCTACTTCTATTTTTTCAGTCCTGAAGCACGGTTCTGGATCAACTTAAAGCGCAGCTTCTTTTGTGCCCGAGTAGGGCCCCGCGTAGTCGACGCCGATCCTTGGCACGCATTCCACCTCAGCGGTTCCCGTGGATGCGAATTCGAACCAAAGACCTGTCGCGCGGTTTGCCGGACGAGCATTCAGCGAAGCATCAACCTCCAGGCGCTGCGCCACCCGACCGGGGCCCGATAATCCTTGAACGGCTCGGATAAGGACTGCTGCCCCTTCGTCTATTTCACCGGTCACGATATTGAGCATCCAGTGCAATCCATAGACACGGTAGATGTAAAGTCGTCCAGGAGGTCCAAACATGACTTCCCTACGCGCGGTACGTCCCCGTGATGAATGGGATGTAAGGTCATGGACGCCCTCATAGGCCTCGGTCTCCACGATGACGAACCGCCGCGTGCCTTCGCCTGTTGTGCGAACCAAAGTCATCCCGACCAGATCCTTGGCGACATCTGCGGCCCGTCTCTTGAAGAAGGAGAGTGGAGCGGCCTTACGCGCGGTCAAAGGTCAAGCTCGATCCAGGCCGGGGCATGATCGCTTGCGCCTGTGCGGCCTCGGACGGCGCGGTCGACACCGCCTTAATTTAAATGTTTCGCGAGGGCCGGGCTCAGCAGGAAATGGTCGAGCCGCAATCCTTTGTCGTTCTCCCATCGATGCCGCATGTAATCCCAGAAGGTGTACATCCGTTCGTCTGGATATAAGTGCCGAAGTTGCGTCGGTCCAACCTTGCTTCAAAAGACGGCGGTACGCCGCGCGGCTCTCTGGACTGCACAAGGGCGTCGTTGTCCCAGGACTTCGTCGGATAAATGTCAAAGTCAGTGGGCACGACGTTGAAATCACCGACAAGTGCGACACGAGCTGTGAGTTTTTCCTGAGCAATCGCGCGTGTCGGATCAATCGTTCGAACCAGGCAAGCTTGTAGTCGAATTTCGGTCCGGGTTGCGGATTGCCGTTCGGCAGATAGATGCAGCCGACAACAATGCCATTAATCGCAGCCTCGATGTAACGGCTCTGCTTGTCCGAAGAATCTCCAGGAAACTCGTCGCGACTGACGTGGATCTCATGCCCGCGGGACAAGATGGCAACGCCATTCCACGTTCTCTGGCCTTTCCACGCGGCGCGGTACCCGGCCTTCTCGATGGCCTCCAGCGGAAACGCCAGCTGCTCCGCTTTCAGCTCCTGCAGGCAGACGATGTCCGGCTTGGCAGTTTTCAGCCAAGCCAGCAACTGTGAAAGTCGCTTGTTGATGTTGTTGATGTTGAATGTAGCGATCTTCACTGCAGTTTTCCATCGAGGCAAACATGCGAATATGGCCCTGCCGCGGCCGGTGTTACGGCGCGGAGCGCACTATTCGCGGCACGGTCGAAAATGGTCGCGCAGTATTTCGTCCGGGATGACCTGCTTGCCTGCCGTGGGTTCGGCAGTGCGTATCTGTACTTCGTGAGGCTATCCGACACGCCTTTGACAGAGCTCTTTGCGTCATTTGCAGCTTCCTTTGCTTTTCCTTGGAGCTTATCGGCCTTGCCTTCCGCCTGCATCTTTTTATCGCCGGTGGCTTTGCCAAGCGTGTCCTTAGCTGCACCCTTTGCCAGGTCAATTTTCCAGCTATGTTTCGCTCCTCAAGTTCAGGATGGGAATCGTTAGGAAATCCACACTTTCAGCGAAGTTCCGCGAGCTTGACGCTTACCGGCTCTATTTTTGGCTGATGAGGAGCATGCAACGACATGCACAGCCCGAAACCCGAAAGAAGTGGAACGCCGGTGGGCGAACGAGGTTGTGACCGATCATTTGGTCAACACTGGAAAACAGAACATGAAAGCTCTTCTAGCTGTAATTATCGCTGCGACGTCGGCCTCGACACTGGCGATCGCTGAACCAACCGCACCGGCAGACAAAAAGGATTCCGGATCCTTATCGTCTGGAGCCAAGGATTCGAGCCGAGCAACTGCCAATCAGGGTGCGAATACGCGCGTGGGTCAGGAGCCAAGCACAAGCCAAACAAATGACCGCTCAGGTGGCACCTCCGTTGTTCCAGGCACGAAAAAGGGCATGGGAACGTCAGACCCCGACTGGCGTCGAAAAGCAGTAACCGCTGCCGGCGCGAGGCTATGAGCTTGGACAGCTTAGCTCGTTCGGAAAAGATCGCCTTGCTGCTCGCGCTGTTGGAACTCAATGCCGCCGTACACATTGAAGCCGAACACCGGCAAGGAGGATTTGATTTAATGCGAACGTTGATCACCAGCGTAACATTGCTTTTGATGGCATCAGCAGCTGTGGCGCAAGAGCAGTCTCAGCAGCTCTCTGACAATCAGGCAATTCCAGGTTTGATGTTGTTCACTCTGTTTGCCGCTTTGGCAATTGGTGTTGGCGCACTCCTGCTTTTCCTACGCAAGCGATCGAACAGAGCAGCCATGAAGCGCGCTTTGGACGAGTGAAGTTCGTCTTACAAGGTGTATGACAACACCCGCGAACCACATTGCGCGTAAATAATACTCCCTCAAGTGTCCGCTGACAGGCAGGCTGCGACAGTCTGTTGCCGGCGCCGGAACTGCCAGCTCATGGCGGTTCCTTTTCCATCTTCCGTTTTCTTCTGAGCGGCCGCTAGCCGGCGAGATCATTCACGCCCATGAGCACCACGTAAATTCCAACTGTTGCGACAATTCCCGCAAAAATATGAGCTAGAGTTTGCTTGCGGTCCGATAAGACGCCGGCTGCGCGCCGTCCGAGAACGCCGCCGGCGATGCCGCCGATGATGAAGAACGCCACCAGCCGCCAATCGATTAGCCCAGACAGCGCGTAGTTGCCTGCCGTCGTCAACCCGAACGCAGCGACCGAAACAAGCGAAGAGCCGATGGCGAACAAGAGTGGCATGCTGGTTGCCGCCATCAGTCCCGGCACGATAAGAAAGCCGCCGCCAATTCCGAAGAAACCGGATAGGGCACCGACACCCACGCCATAGAGCAAGAGCATGGGCGCCAGTTCAGATGCTGAGGACCAATCAAGGCGGACGGCATCGTCACCGGCTACGGCCTTTTTGAAAAACATTGCAGCAGCGATCACCATCATCAGGACGCCAAACAAGACGAGCAATTTCTGGCCGTCAAACTGCTTTCCGAAGGAGGATCCGAGCACCGCTCCCACAGTTCCCGCCGCGGCAAAGACGAGGGCGCAGCGCCACTTCACATGATTTTGGCGTGCGTGGCCCCACAAGTTCACAAGTGCACTCAATGCAACAGCGACCGCGCTTGTGCCGATGGCGACGTGGGGTGATTTTACGCCGACAAGGTAGACCAGCAACGGGACGGCAAGGATCGATCCGCCGCCTCCGATCAGCCCGAGAACGAAGCCGACAAGTGTGCCTGAGATAGTCGCGAGCAGGTCGTAAATCAGCATTGGTTGCCCCTAGTGCAGCTGCATGCGCCGCGTCGACGGCGAAGTTAGAGTTCGTTTATGGGCACCTTGAGGTAGCGCTTGCCGCTCTCGTCGGGATCGGGCAGCTGACCACCGCGAATGTTCACCTGGATCGAAGGAATAATCAGCTTTGGAAGTTCGAGCGAGGCATCGCGTTCGGTTCTCATTTTTACGAACTCATCTTCGGTCACACCCTCGCGCACATGAATGTTCGTGGCTTTTTCCTCGGCGATCGTCGTTTCCCACTTAATCTCGCGTCCCCCGGGCGCGTAATCGTGGCACATGAACAGCCGCATGCGGTCCGGCAATTCCAGGACGCGCTTGATGGAGCGGTAGAGCACGCGTGCGTCGCCGCCGGGAAAGTCGGCGCGAGCGGTTCCACCATCGGGCATAAAGAGAGTATCGCCGACAAACGCAGCATTGCCGATCACGTGCGTCATGCACGCCGGTGTGTGACCGGGTGTGTGCATGGCGAAGGCCTGCAGATTGCCGATCTTGTAAGTGTCGCCGTCTTTGAAGAGGCGATCGAACTGACTGCCATCGCGCTGGAATTCGGTACCTTCGTTGAAAATCTTGCCGAAGACGTCCTGCACGATCCGAATGTTCTCGCCGATGCCGATCTTCCCGCCGATCTTGCGTTGGATATAGGGGGCAGCAGACAGGTGATCGGCATGCGCGTGCGTTTCGATGAGCCACTCGACGTGGAGGCCGTTCTCTTCGACGTACTGGATAATCTTGTCGGCGAACTCGTAGCTGATGCGGCCGGCCGCGTAGTCGATGTCCATGACGCTGTCGATGACGGCGCACGACTTCGATGCCGGGTCCTGAACGACATAAGAGACCGTGTTGGTTGCCTCGTCGAAGAAGGCTTTGACCTTTGGTTCGACGGTCAGATCCACATGATGAGGAATATTGTTCATGAGCGTCCCTGCTGATTGACGGGTTCGAGCTTCTGTCGTTGTGGCAAGGGTAGCGTGCGCGCGGCGATCATGCCGACGAGCATCGCTGCAACAAATATGTACGTCTCCAAGTTGCCGAGAGGCAGGGCGACGAGGGCTGGGC
The DNA here is from genome assembly GCA_963708775.1 of uncultured Alphaproteobacteria bacterium. Classification (GTDB taxonomy): domain Bacteria; phylum Pseudomonadota; class Alphaproteobacteria; order Rhizobiales; family Hyphomicrobiaceae; genus JAGVSR01. The sequence continues at coordinate 16,300 of CAVPTI010000022.1, forward strand.
CGGGGCAATACCCAACGAGCCCCCAACCGATGCCGAATAAGGCCGCGCCTGTGACAAGTTTCCGGTCGACCATGGTCGCGGTTGGCAGCTGAAAGACTTCGGCGAAGACAGGACGGCGCCGCTTGAAGACCAAGCCATAGCCCAACCCCGTGACGAGGACGGCGGCGGCCATCGTGAGCGCGAGGCTTGGATCCCAGGCGCCGAAGACGTCGAGAAAGTTCTGCACCTTCGCCGGGTTTGCCAGGCCCGATACGATGAGGCCGAGGCCGAACACCAAGCTTGCGAAGAACGTCAGGGCGATCTGCATGTCAGCCTCCAGCGACGTGGCGCATGATGAAAACGGTTGCCAGCGCGGTTCCCATGAACACGGCAGTTGCCACGAATGAGCGCGCAGACAGGCGTGCGATCCCGCAGACGCCATGTCCGCTTGTGCACCCGCTCCCGATGACACTGCCGAAACCGACTAAGAGGCCGCCGGTCAGCAAGAGGACTTGGTTTCCAGTGACGGCGTGCGAAATTTCCGAGCCGGTGATCAATGTGAAGATGGGGGCGGCCAAGATCAGACCGGCGCTGAAAGCCAGCCGGAGCATTGGCTGGTCTCCGCCATAGGGCGGCAGCAATCGGGACACGAAGCCGCTGACGCCTGCGATCCGGCCCGTGAAGGCCATCAGGACGACGGCGGCAGATCCGATCAGAATGCCGCCCAGCAGCGACGCTATTGGCGTAAATGCGGTTGGTTCGATCATTGTCTGACGTCCGATTAATCAAAGTTATGCGCGTTCACATCACGCGCGAGGCCGCGAGGCGCATGTGCTGACCCCGGCGACACTATAGGCCGGGCAAAACTTGGTAAGGCCGGTCAGCAGCGGGACCAGGCCAATAAGCCCCCAGAGGGTTTGCGGGCCAATGAAGACGAGGCTCAGAAGGGCTAGTCCGAGAACTATTCTGAAAGTGCGATCAATCGTGCCTACGTTGCATGACATGGTGGGTCTCCTGTTCTGGAGACGTTAATATGCCGGTTGAGCCGCGATGTATGTGACGTAGTCACAAAGGCGGGCTCACGGTGCACCGGCCAGGTTCTTCAGGTCCTTGGGCGACAAAAGACGAGTCTCGCCGCGTGTGGCCGTGATCCACTTGCGCCGCTGGAATTCGTGCAATTGCCGGCTGATCACTTCGCGTGCTGTGCCGAGTTCCGAGGCCAATTGCTGATGAGTGAGCGCCACGCGGCCCTCCGCATCTGACAGATCCAACAACTTCTGGGCCAACCGAATGTCGATGCGCGAGAACGCAACTTCGTCGATCACCTTGAGGAGATTGGTCATGCGCACGCTGAATGCGGTGAAGACAAATCGCCGGAACTCCGCCGAACGAGCGATCAAATCATCGAACGTCGACCGCGGAACAGCGACGGCTTCGACGTCCGTAGACCTCTTGATGCAGTTCAACTGCTAGCGTTAAGCTACTCGCGGACGTCCTCGCTCACGCCACTAGACCCGCCGCCTTTGCCGCCACCAGAACGTCCGCGAGGATGCCGGCCGCGAGCGTAACCCGGCTCTTGGCGCCGCCGATCATGCCGATGGGGCTCTTCAGCCGCGCGATATCCTCGTCCCGCACACCCATCTCGCGGAGCGCCGCCAAACGCGTCTCGTGCGCTTTGCGGCTGCCCATGACTCCGACATAGAAATACGGCCGCGTCAGAATGCGTGCGAGTACCGGCGCCTCCCACGCATGCTCGTGAAACGCAACCACGGCCGCCGTCCACGGATCGCCGAAGTCGTCTTCGACAGCCCGTACATCGATAAGTCCGTGCGCTTCAATCCCTCGCGCTGAAAGCTCCGCCCGCACCGCGTCATCCGGCGTGATGATGTGCATGTCCAAACCCGCCACCCGAATAAGTGCTGCGACCGCAATCAGTGCCGGACCGCCCCCCGCCAGCAACACACGCACCGGCGGTAGATACGCACGATGAAAGGCATCGCCCCTCCGTACGCAGGCCGTCTCGCGCACCTGCGTCCTCAATCCGGCTCTCCCCGCGCACGAGATCCGTGACCAGCGTGAACGGCCGCCGCGTTGCACGCCGCTCCGCGATGCTCTCCAACACGTCCGCCGTCAGCCCCTGATCGAAATAGAGATCGAGTCCGCTCCCGCACGGGAGCTGCACGTCAAGGTAAGCCGAGCCCTTGCCGTATCGCACGAGCCGGTTCTGACCGGCCGTGATGGCCTGACACGCTTCGAGCGCGATCGCCTGCTCAATGCATCCGCCGGAAAGATATCCGCTGAAGCGCTGATCCTCCGCCACCGCCATCTGCGCCCCAAGCGGACGCGGCGTATTGCCGTCGATCGCCACGAGCGTGACGAGCGCCGTCCGCAACCCTTGCGCCCGCCACGCGATCATATCGCCCAGCACATCTTCGTCGGCCATCAGCGAACGAGCGGGGGGGAGACTTGAAGAAAGATGAGGCGTCATGCTGTTGCCTTATCAAGGAACTTGCAACCCAATTGCAAGCCTTAGCCCGCTTGTCCGGCTACGGAAGATGACGATCGCGAATTCGTCTTTTTCAACGCAACGTCAGGGGAGCCATGCGGGCTCCGTTTTGCGTTCCGGAATGGGCGTTGCCTTCGCGAGACGACACCAGAGGCGCTTGCAAGTTAGGCGCTAATCTCCCAGATAGGCCAATCCCCTAACCCGACACGCCGTGTGCCTGACACAAACCCGCATCATAATCTTGCGCGCGAGACGAACACCAGAAATCCCGGAGGATGTCATGACGAAGCTCTCGATCAACGGCCGCGAGGTCGAGGTCACGGCAGATCCCGATACGCCTCTGCTCTGGGTCGTGCGCGACGAGTTACGCCTGACCGGAGCGAAATTCGGCTGCGGCCAGGCACTTTGCGGTGCCTGCACCATGTATGCCGACGGCACACCCATTCGCGCCTGTGTCACGCCCATCGAAAGTGTCGCCGGCCAGGCGATCACGACGCCGGAAGGTCTCGAAGGCAGGGTGGCCGAAGCCGTCCGTGCCGCTTGGGAGAGGCACGATGTTGCGCAGTGCGGCTATTGCCAGCCGGGTCAGATCATGGCCGCCGTTGCGCTTCTCAACGGCAAGCCCGCGCCAACGGACACCGACATCGATGAAGCCATGAACGGCAACCTTTGCCGTTGCGCCACCTACGGCCGCATCCGCACGGCAATAAAGACCGCATCCGAAACGCTGAAGGGCTGAGGGAGAACGCGCACATGTTCAAAGACAACATCGCCTCCTCCGTCCGCTCGCTCGCCAACGCAGAGCCGGTCGCCCTCGACCGCCGCGGCTTTCTTCGCTTGTCCGTCGGAACCGGCGCCGGTCTCGTGATCGGCGCATACATTCCAGTCAAATCGGCGACAACGGCTCAAGCCGCAGAGACGGCCGACGCCGTGTTCAATCCCTTCGTCACCATTACGCCCGCCAATAAGGTGATCGTTCTGTCGAAGCATCTCGACAAGGGCCAGGGCACGGCTACGGGCCTCGCAACCCTCGTCGCAGATGAGCTCGATGCCGACTGGTCGCAGATGGTGGCCGAATTCGCGCCCGCCAACGCGGCCCTCTACAAGAATACGTTTTTCGGCGTGCAGGGCACTGGCGGCTCCACCGCCATGGCCAACTCGTTCGAGCAGTACCGCAAGGCCGGAGCTGCCGCCAAACAGATGCTTGTTTCCGCCGCCGCTCAAGCTTGGAAGACTGACGCCGCAAAGATCACCGTCTCGAAGGGGGTCATCACCGACGGCACGAACACGGCAACCTTCGGCGAACTCGCCTCCGCCGCTGCAAAGATGCCGGTTCCCACGACCGTGACGCTGAAGGACCCGAAAGACTTTATTTACATCGGCAAGTCTTTCCCGCGCCTCGATCAGAAAGCGAAGGTCACGGCCGCGCCGGTCTTTACTCAAGACATTCACTTGCCCGACATGCTTGTTGCCGTTGTCGCGCGGCCGCCGCGCTTCGGCGCTAAGCCCGGCTCGGTTGATTCCGCCAAAGCCAAAGCCGTGAAGGGTGTCACGGGCGTCGTCACCATTCCCGGCGGCGTTGCCGTCGTCGGATCCTCCACATGGGCGGCCATCAAGGGCCGCGATGCCCTGCAGGTCACGTGGGACGAGGCCGATGCAGACAAGCGCGGCACCGCCGAACTGCTGGAACAATATAAGGCGCTCGCCGCCAAGCCCGGCCTGTCCGTGCGCAAGGACGGTGATGCCGAAAAAGCCATCGCCGGTGCCAAGACGGTCATCGATGGGGAGTTTGTCTTTCCATTTCTGGCGCACGCGCCAATGGAGCCCCTGAACGCCATCCTCGCCTTCAAGGACAACAAGGCCACCATCTGGTCCGGCTCACAACTGCAGACGATTGACCAGTCCGTTGCCGCCGCCATCCTGGGCATTAAGCCCGAAGACGTTGCCATCCACACCCAGTGGGCCGGCGGTTCCTTCGGCCGCCGCGCCGTCTACAACTCCGACTACGTCGCCGAAGTCGCCCACATCGTCAAAGCCCTCGCCACGGATAAGCCGATCAAGCTCGTCTGGACGCGCGAAGACGACATCAAAGGCGGCTACTATCGCCCGATGTACGTCCACAAAGTGAAGGTGGGGCTCACCGAAAGTGGCGATATCGCCGGCTGGCATCACCGCATCGTCGGCCAATCCATCATGGATGGCACCGCCTTTGCCGCCAATTCCGTCAAGAACGGCGTCGACGCGACCTCCGTCGAAGGCGTCAGCGACACGCCTTACACAATCCCGAACTACGAAGTCGAAGTCCACAACACCAAGTTCGGTGCACCACCCTTGTGGTGGCGATCGGTCGGCCACACGCACACCGCTTATGTGATGGAAACAATGATCGACGAGATCGCGGCTCGTAGCGGTAAAGATCCCGTCGCCTTCCGTCTCGCCATGCTGGAGAAGCACCCGCGCCACGCGGCGGTATTGAAACTCGCCGCCGAGAAGGCAGGGTGGGGCATGCCACTCCCCGAAGGCGTCGCTCGCGGTGTCGCCGTGCACGAAAGCTTCAAGAGCTTCGTCGCGCAGGTGGCGGAAGTGCGCATTGCAGACGGTCAAGCAAAAGTAGATCGGGTGGTCTGTGCTGTGGATTGCGGCCTGCCGATCAACCCCGACAACATCGTCGCTCAGATTGAGGGCGGTATCGGTTACGGCCTCGGCGCCATCCTCCACTCACACGTCACCTTCACCGACGGTGTCGTGGATCAAGCCAACTTCGGCGATTACGAAGTGCTCCGTTTCAACGAGATGCCCAAGGTCGAGGTCCACATCATCCCCTCGACAGAGCCGCCAACGGGCATCGGCGAACCGGGAACGCCTCCCGTTGGACCGGCCGTCGCAAATGCCGTCGCTGCCCTCACCGGCCAGCGCATCCGCACGCTTCCGCTCGCCATCCACAAGCTCGCCGCCAGCTGACAGGCACTTACTCCCCCTCTCCCCATCGCTACTTCGATGGGGAGAGGGTTGGGGTGAGGGGCAGCCGCATGTGAGACCGCCGCCAACCTCCAAAAAAGTGCGCGCGCTAAAATGACATTGCCCCACCCCCAGAACGTCATCCCGGCGAAGGCCGGGACCCAGTCAACGCGCCACTGACGCGCCCTTGGGGCAAAGACCGGAGCAAGCTGAGCGTGGCGAAACGGCCTCACGCCCCCGCTGGACGGAACGCCTTGCAAACGGCCGGGTCGGTCTCGAGCCGGGCACCGCCGATAAGATCGATGCAGTAAGGAACCGCCGGAAACACGGCCATCATGCAAAGTCGGATCGACGCCGGCTTGCCCGGCAGATTGACGATGAGGCATGAGCCGCGAATGCCCGCCGTCTGCCGGGAAAGAATAGCCGTCGGCACCTGCTTTAAGCTTTCAAACCGCATCAGCTCGCCGAAACCCGGCATCATCTTCTGGCACACAGCTTCGGTCGCTTCGGGCGTCACGTCGCGCTGGGCCGGACCCGTGCCGCCCGTCGTGAGGATCAGTGAACATCCCTCCACGTCGACGAACTCCGTGAGCGTTGCCGCAATGCCAGCCTCGTCGTCCGGGATGACACGCGCGACCGGCTCCCACGATGACGTCAGGATCTCCGTCAAAACGTCATGGATCGCCGGACCGCCTTTGTCTTCATAGAGACCTTTGCTGGCGCGATCCGAGACGGTGACGATGCCGATGCGAGCAGTCATTGGCGGTATGGGCTCCGATAGATCATGTTTCGGCCCATATACACGATATACGATGGTCTGCCACACCGAACGCGGAGCAGGCTGGTTCCGTCCCGACAAAGTCAGGGTTGTCACGAACCGATGGCTTTCGCCCGCGTTACATCAATCAACCAACGGCCCGGATGGTCATCCCACAAGGGGCGTCCCAGTTTGAGCCAGCTCAATTTCGTCCGCCCCGCCCCGTGGCAGTAGTTGAGCGCTGGGATGCTGTGTGAGGGAGGTTGCCGATGATCGTTTCGCGTATGGCCGTCGCCTTCACGACGGGGCTGGCCGCAGCAGGCTTGATAACATCAAGCCCTGCCGACGCGCAGCGCCGCTGGGTCAAGCCGTACTACTCGGAAGAGTACGACGTTGGCCGCGGAGCACGCGGCTACGAAGGCTTTCTATTCCCCGACTACTACTGCTCCTACAAACGCTATCCCCGCCGCGTCTGCTCGATCGATAAGCGTGGACGCGAACGCTGCCGTGTCGTCGGCTGGCGCCTGGAGCAAACCTGCCAATAATAGAAGCAACAAGGAGACACTCGAGAATGCTCGACAACCGCAACACGCCCAACGAACTCGATGAGATGTTCCCGACCGCCAAAGCCGTGATCCATCAGCTGAAGCAGTCCGACTCGCACTTTGCCAAGCTGGCGGACCAGTATCACGAGATCAATCGCTCGGTGCATCGCATGGAAACCAACGTCGAGCCCGTCTCCGACGAGACGATGGAAAACGAACGCAAGAAGCGCCTCGCCCTCCTCGATGAGATATCCGCCATCATCACCCGCGCCACAGCATCCGCGTAGCGTGCGTGTCCTCTCCCGCAATGGGGGAGGACATCCCACCCGGACCCATATAACGATCCAGCGGCTCCGACTTTCGGCGTCCGCCACGATGGCGCATTGCCGTCGTCTGGCTGCCGGGTAGATTGCAGGCTCTCCGGCCCGCCCTCACCCGATCGCAAGGACACGCATGTACGGCCGCCCGCTCGTCCCCGCAGGCTACGAGGTCCCCGAGCGCCTCGAAGGTCCGGGCTATCATCTCCGCATGCTCTCGGTCACTGACCTCGACAAAGATTTCGAAGCTGTCGTCGCGAGTGCCGATCGCCTCCGTGGCCTGCTCGACCCCGACAGTTCCTGGCCTGACGGAATCACGAAGGACGAAGATCTGATTGACCTCGCCTGGCACCAGCGCGAGTTCACCATCCGCCACTCGTTCGCCTACACTGTCATGTCATCCGACGAAAGCCGCTGCCTTGGCTGCATGTATATCTTCCCAAGCGACCGCCGCGGCTACGATGCCAAAGTCTTCTATTGGGCGCGCAGTGGAACCGACGCAGAGGACCGCGACGAAGACCTCGGCCGCCTGATCCGCACTTGGCTACACACCTGCTGGCCATTCACCACGGTCGCCTATCCAGGCCGCGACATCGCCTGGACCGAGTGGGCGAAGCTGCCGCCCCGGTGCTGGGAATAACTCCGATCTTGCGCCCTCCGCGCTCCCGGTCCACCAATAGTCCCATCTTTTCAAATCGAAGGTGAAACGCGGCAGCCGCGCGACACGTATTGATTTGCGATAAGGAAATGCGGAGACACCGATGGATCACGATAGCGTCAAGCTCTACTACGGCAAGGTCCTCAAATCCTCCGATGATCTGAAGACGTCCGCGTGCTGCACTGCCGACGCCATGCCGGCGCATCTGAGGCCCCTCGCAGCCAAGATCCATGACGAGGTCTCTGCCAAATACTACGGTTGCGGTCTCGTCTGCCCCACGGAGATGACAGGTCGCCGCGTCCTAGATCTCGGCGCCGGATCGGGTCGCGACGCTTACATGCTGGCCCAACTTGTTGGCGAAACCGGTGAAGTCGTCGGCGTCGACATGACCGATGAACAACTCGCGGTCGCCCGCCGCCACGTCGAATGGCATGCCCAGAAATTCGGCTACGCCAAACCGAACACGCGCTTCCTCCACGGCTACATTGAACGCTTGGACGAACTCGGGCTCGAGCGAGGCTCGTTCGACGTCATTGTCTCGAACTGCGTCATCAATCTCTCGATCGACAAGCCCGCCGTCCTGAAAGGTGCGTTCGACCTCTTGAAACCCGGCGGTGAACTTTACTTCTCGGACGTCTATGCTGACCGCCGCATCCCCGATCACCTCGTGCGCGATCCCGAACTCTACGGCGAATGTCTAAGCGGCGCGCTCTACTGGAACGACTTTCTCTCGCTTGCAAAAGATGCGGGCTTTCTCGACCCCCGCCTCGTCACCAGCCGAACGATGGATGTCAACAACGTCTCTCTACAGAAGAAGCTTGGTGCCGCGAAGTTTTTCTCCGCAACCTACCGCCTGTTCAAGCTCGATGGACTGGAGCCCGCCTGCGAGGATTACGGTCAAGCCGTAATCTACAAAGGCACGCTCGCCGAAGAGCCGGATATGTTCGTACTCGACGGCCATCACCACATCGAAAAGGGCCGCGTCTTCCCGGTCTGCGGCAACACGTGGCGCATGCTGGCCGAAACCCGCTTCGCCGAGCACTTCTCGTTCATAGGCAATTTCGCCACGCACTACGGCATCTTCCCCGGCTGCGGAACATCCATCCCGTTCACCGCCGCCGACGATCCAAACGGCACCAGCGGCGCCTGCTGCTGATGCACATCGCAGCGCTCGTTCTCGCTGCCGGCCGCTCACGCCGCTTTGGCCCCGGCAACAAGCTGCTCGCCGATCTCGAAGGCACGCCCGTGCTTGCCCATACGCTGGCCGCCGTCAGTGCCGCCGGCTTCGACCAAACGCTCGTTGTGACCGGTCAAGATCACGCCGAACTCTTGGACATCTTGCAGCGGTTTCGCGTGCAGATCGTAAGCTGCGCTGATGCTGGAGAGGGAATGGGCACGTCCATCGCGGCCGGCGTTTCCATGCTCGCCCCCGATATCGATGGCCTTGCGATTATTCCCGGCGATATGCCGCTGATGACGCCGCAAACGCTACATACTCTTCTGCAGACCTTCGCCGCCCACGCCGGAGGTTCAATCGTCCACGCGGCTGATCGCGACGGCGCACAACGCAATCCCGTCTTTTGGCCGCGCTCGTTCATGCCTCGACTAGCGGCTCTCAAAGGCGACCGAGGTGCGAAGTCTCTCATTGACGAGGCCATCGCCGTTCGCGTCAGCGATCTCAATGAACTGTCGGATATCGATGACCCTGCCGACCTCGTGAAAGCCCGCAACATTATTCACGCGCGGCATGCGCAATCCTGAAGTTTCCGTTCCGCCCTGCGTAAACAGCATGGCAAGACGGAGTATCGCCTTTACAGCGTTCAATCACGCAAATGTCACGGGATGACTTGATCAAGCGCAGGCCCCACACTGCGCCCTGGTCCATAGTTGGTCCGTGAAGCAGCAGCCGCGTGCGCGTCTTTGCCCTTGCTTTGTTTTCCACCCGAAGGCGCGTCGTGTTTTGTGTAACCAGCCTGGGGAGACGATAATGACCAGCAAATTGCCGACGCAGCCGGAACTCGATTACGACGCTCTCGAAGCGCGTGCCAAAGCAACGCTCGAGTCGTGGATGACCCTGCAGCGTCCCGTATTCTCGATGATGACGGAGATTAACGGCCGGCTGATCAACCAAGCGTTTCGTGTCAATCAGGCGTGGCTCGGTTTCATGAGCCGTTGCGTCGAACAGGAATTGCAAGCCACACGCCGTCTGATGGGCTGCCGTAACGTCAACGAGCTTTTCATCACCTATCGCGATGTCGTCGATACCGCGCAACGAGAGGTCCGCCACGAAGTCGAACACCTCTCCCGCGTCAATCGTGAATGCGCTGGCGAAACCGTCGCTGCCTTCCGTGATGGTCTCGAGGAAGCCGCTCACGAACTCCGCCACTGAGCGGTCCCAATCCCCGCGCAGGGAGGCCGCATCCGCGACAGCGGAGCCACTCCACTCCAGCAGGGCGGCCGGCTCCGCGCCAGCGGAGTTGCCCTGCGCAATTAAAGATCTTCAGTTCAGCCGGAACTCGCCATCGACCGGCTTCAACTCTGCCGGCCCGATCAGCGCCCGGTGGCAAACGGTGACCCTGTAGAGCAGCCCTTCAAGCTTCGCCTGCCAGAACATCAAAAACCGGTTCAGTTCCGGAAAGCTCGGCGCTTTGTCGTACTCCTGCCAGACGTACTGCTGCAGGATCGCCGGGTGATCGGGCAGGCGATAAAGAATGTCGGCGGTCGTTAATCCGAAGCCGTCAATCTGGCGCTGGAAATCCTTCGAGATCATGCGCGTGAAGTCCTCATCAAGGGTCGGCACCCAAGTGTAATTTTTTCCGCGAGTTGCCGTTCCCGTAAAGTGACTTTTGCGCATTAGATAAACAAAATCAGCGCTTTAGCACTCATCGCAAAAAAGTGCTGCCAGACCTCTTGAACAGCTACGGACTGTTCCATACATCGCCAGCCGAAACGTGAGCCGGGCCTTGTGCCGGCCCCATGGGTGGCCACTCGGCGGCATGTTTCACAAACACAACCTGTCGACAGGAAAAAGGAGAAACATCATGTCGTTTCGCCCGCTCCATGACCGCATCGTGGTGAAGCGGATCACCGCCGATGAGAAGTCCGCCGGCGGCATCATCATCCCCGACACGGCGCAGGAAAAGCCCCAGCAAGGCGAAGTCGTCGCCGTCGGCCCCGGCGCCCGCAATGAGCGCGGGGAGATCGTGCCGCTCGATGTCAAGGTCGGCGACACCGTGCTCTTCGGCAAGTGGTGCGGCACCGAAGTAAAAATTGATGGGAAGGACCTTCTCATCATGAAGGAAAGCGATTGTCTGGGCGTTCTCGAGAAGCCCGCATCGAACGTCAAGAAGGCCGCCTGATCGGGGCCTCGTCCACATTCCAAGTTCACATCTGAATTGGAGAACAAGCCATGTCCGCGAAAGAAGTCCTGTTTGACCAGTCTGCGCGCGAAAAAATGCTGCGCGGCGTCGATATCCTCGCCGATGCCGTCAAGGTCACGCTCGGCCCGAAGGGACGCAACGTCGTCATCGAAAAGTCCTTCGGCGCGCCGCGTATCACCAAGGATGGCGTCACCGTGGCCAAGGAGATCGAGCTTTCCGACAAGTTCGAAAACATGGGCGCGCAGATGGTGCGAGAAGTCGCCTCCAAGACGAACGACCTCGCCGGTGACGGAACGACCACTGCCACGGTTCTTGCCCAGGGTATCGTCCGCGAAGGCGCAAAGGCCGTCGCTGCCGGCGTCAATCCGATGGACCTGAAACGCGGGATCGATACCGCTGTTGAAACGATCGTCGCCGAGTTGAAGAAGAACGCCCGCAAGGTCACGAACTCCAGCGAGATCGCCCAGGTCGGCACCATCTCTGCCAACGGTGACGCCGAAATCGGCCGCATGCTGGCCGAAGCCATGCAGAAGGTCGGCAATGAAGGCGTGATCACGGTCGAGGAAGCCAAGAGCTTGGAGACCGAACTCGAGGTGGTCGAGGGTATGCAGTTCGACCGCGGCTACATCTCGCCGTATTTCGTCACCAACGCCGACAAGATGCGTGTTGAACTCGACGATCCTTACATCCTCATTCATGAAAAGAAGCTGTCGGGCCTGCAGACGATCCTGCCGCTGCTCGAATCTGTTGTGCAGTCCGGCCGTCCGCTGCTCATCGTGGCGGAAGATGTGGAAGGCGAAGCGCTGGCCACCCTCGTCGTCAATAAGCTGCGCGGCGGCTTGAAAGTCGCAGCCGTCAAGGCTCCGGGCTTCGGTGATCGCCGCAAGGCGATGTTGGAGGATATCGCGATCCTCACGGGCGGTCAGACCGTGTCGGAAGATCTCGGGATCAAGCTCGAGAACGTCACGATCAACATGCTCGGTCGCGCCAAGAAGATCGTCATCGACAAGGACAACACCACGATCGTCGATGGCTCTGGGAACCGCAAAGACATCGACGCCCGCGTTGCCCAGATCAAGGCGCAGATCGAAGAAACCACCTCTGACTACGACCGCGAGAAGCTGCAAGAGCGTCTCGCCAAGCTCGCTGGCGGCGTCGCGGTCATCCGCGTCGGCGGCGCAACGGAAATCGAAGTCAAGGAGCGCAAGGATCGCGTCGATGACGCGATGCATGCCACCCGCGCGGCTGTGGAGGAAGGCATCCTGCCCGGCGGAGGCGTGGCTCTGCTGCGTGCGCTGAAGGCGCTCGAAGCGCTCACGCCTGCTAACGACGATCAGAAGACCGGCATTCAGATCGTGCGCCGCGCGATCCAGGCCCCGGCTCGTCAGATCGCCACCAACGCAGGCGAAGACGGCTCGGTCATCGTCGGCAAGATCTTGGAGAAGGGTGATTTCGCCTGGGGCTGGAACGCCCAGTCCGGAGAGTGGGGCGACATGTACGGCTTCGGCGTCATTGACCCCGCGAAGGTCGTGCGCTGTGCCCTGCAGGATGCCGCCTCCGTCGCCGGTCTCCTGATTACTACCGGCGCCATGATTGCCGAGAAGCCCAAGAAGGACAGCGCCCCGGCTCTTCCCCCCGGTGGCGGCATGGAATTCTAATCCCCCGCGCGGCCGGCTCTCCTACTGGAAGGTCGCCGCGCGACACGCTTATCACCCGCGCGGCGGCCGGCTCTCCTACTGGAAGGTCGCCGCGCGACATGCTTATCACCCGCGCGGCGGCCGGCTCCCCACAGGGAGTCGCCGCGCGGCACCAATACTGTCCCCGCGGCGCTTTTTTGTTGATGAGAACAGCACGCGAAGCGACCCAAGAACTCGATCATCGGCGTGTCCGCCCCGAACCCCCATCATCAGCCGTCAACGCTCGATTAAGCTTGTAATCTCCCCTGCTCATCTCCATTTATGGTTGATGGACATGTTCGATTATCAGGTCCCCGCCGAGGTCTATGCCAGCCGTGGCCGCGGGGCGACGAAGCGGCCGATGACCTTCTATCGCTTCAAGAGCGCCGCCGAGGCGATCCAGTTCGTGATGGAAAAGTTGCCGCCTGAGATGCTCATGGGCACCACCATGGAGATTGGCGAAGAGCGTTTTATCGGCAACGACATCAAAAAGCTCTACCACAGCGCGAGCTTCCCCTTGAGCCGCCCAGTTGCGTGAGGCCAGTTCCGGGAGGTGTGTCGCCTGATCCGCGGCGCCAGTTCCGCTCAGTCTTTTTCCTGCGATGCACGTCGCGTCCGGATCGGGTACAATGCCCCCGTCCCGGCTCTTTTGCTTGCGACAAACACAACGACTACAACACCAGCGTATGCGCCTCGTAGCGCCGCGCTTAGTTAACGCCGCAGCGGGCATCGGCCTCCTGCATTGGAGAGCACGATGCAGCACCCGGGTTTTTTTCATCGGGCCGGGCCGTTCTCGCTGAAAGACATTGCCGCCGCATCCGGCGCGATCGTCATTGGCGAAGACAGCCGAACCATCGATGACGTACGCCCGCTGCATCTAGCCTCCGAGCGCGACGTTTCATTTTTTGAAAATCGCAAGTATGCGACGTTGCTCGGCGCTACCCGCGCCGGCGCATGCATTCTTGCTGCGCGAGATGCTGCGAAAGCTCCGCAAGGCATTTCAATTCTTACGAGCGATGCGCCCTACACGGCATTCGCGCGCGTGCTCACGCTGTTCTACGCCGATGCCCTGCGCAGCAAGGCCGCTGCGACCGCCGCTGAAAGCAATGGCGCGCTCGTTCATGCCAGTGCGCAGATTGCCGACGGAGCAACGGTTGAACCGGGAGCCGTCGTCGGCCGCGAAGCTGTCATCGGCGAAGGTTCGGTGATTTCCGCCGGCGCCGTCGTCGGTTATCGCGTGGTCATCGGCAAAGACTGCTACATCGGTCCCGGCGCGACGGTCACGCACGCGATCCTCGGCGATGGCGTTATCATTCACGCAGGCGCCCGCATCGGCCAGGATGGCTTCGGCTTCGCCATGAGCGCCAAAGGCCATCTTAAAGTGCCGCAGATCGGTCGCGTGCTGATCGGTAATGACGTGGAAATTGGGGCCAATACCACCATTGATCGCGGCTCGCTCGCCGACACCGTCATTGGCGAAGGCACGAAGATCGATAATCTCGTCCAGATCGCGCATAACGTCATCATCGGCAAGCATTGCGTCATTGTCGCCCAGAGTGGCATCGCAGGGTCTGCCGAAATCGGCGACTTCGTCGTGATGGGGGCGCACTCCGGCGTCATTGGCCACGTGAAGGTTGGCTCCGGCGCGCAGATCGCTGGCAGCGCGCACGTGAAAGACGATGTGGAACCCGGCGCTCGGATGGGCGGCACTCCGGCTCGTCCGTTCAAGGAATGGGCCCGCGAAATCGCCGCCATTCGCCAGCTCGCCAGGAAATCCTGACATTCGATTTCCGCTTGAAAAACAAAAACAGCGATTTGCCTTGAAAAATTCGCAAAAGACGTCTAGATAGCTCAAATCGACTTTTGGCCGGACAACCAGGCCGCAGCTTCTCCCACGCCACTGGCGTCGCCAGAAGTGCGTTCAGACCCAACCAAATCATCGAAAATGAGAGCTAGTGGGTGCGTACGCGTGCTTGCTAGCTCGTGAGATTCGTTTTGCCTGACTGAAAAAGGAAACACCCATGACACCGGGTACTGTTAAGTTCTACAACTATCAAAAAGGCTTCGGCTTCATCACGCCGGACGCTGGCGGCAAGGATGTATTCGTGCACGCCACCGCTCTCGAGCGCGCCGGCATGCAGGGCCTGACTGAAGGCCAGAAGGTCAACTTCGATACCGAAGAAGACCGCCGGTCGGGCAAGATTGCAGTCGGCCGGATCGAGGCGATCTAAAGCCGCCTCTCCTGCAGTCTGCAGCTGAAAGAAAGCCGCTCCCTCTGGGAGCGGCTTTTTTCGTGCGCCATAGCTTGGCACGCGCCGCAAAAGCGACATCAGTTCGCCACAACTCCACGGAGTGCCTCTGCTATCTAGCTCCGATCGGAAACATGCGGGAGACGGGGTGGAATGGCGGTTCAGGGCTTGTGGCGAAGAAGCGCTCGGTTGGTCTTCGCGATGATGTCATGTCTCGCACTAACCCACGAGCCCGCTTCGGCCATCGAATCAGCCGAGGCCGCGACCAAGCCACCAGTCACGGTGAACATCTTTGTCTCCACCCGCAACGACACTTGCTACGACCGTGGCGATGTCGCCGCGATAACGCGTTTCGCCACCGAAGAGCAGCGCCGCATCAACGCCCAGGGTGGCATCGCCGGCCATAAACTCGATCTACGCATACTCGACGACTATCGCGACCAGAACCGCACGACCGCCAGCATGCGCGAAGCTCTTTCCGATCCCGACAGCGTAGCAATGATTGGCATGTCGAGCTCCGATCGCTCGAAAGCCGTATTTGAAGCAGCCGGGAAGGAGATCAAGCAGAAGAACATCCCATTCCTGTCCGCCATCTCTGTGAGCAACATCTTCAAAGACTACCCCAACGTTTTCACGATGCGCGCTTCCCAGGATGACGAGCGCCTCCCCGTGCTCGCGCAGTTCGTCCGACGCTCCGGCTTCCAGCGTCCCGCTTTCGTTGGGATGCGCGACCAGCTGTATTCAACGAGCCTCGCCGACGGCCTCAACCGCGTCATGGGCGCCTACATGGTTGCCGATCATCGCGTCACGACGAAGGACGATAAAGCCAACTCTGCCGAGTTCCCCGCCGTCATCGCAGATCTGAAAGAGAAAAATCCCGACATCGTGTTCCTCGCCATCGGCACGGATCGCAACGGCGAATTCGTGAAAGCCTTGAAGGACGCTGGCATAACGCCGGCCATCATGCTCACAGGCCGCATCAACTCTGTGCCGAAGGACATCGCGAGCGATTATCCATCCGCTCTGTTTGAACTCGTATGGGATCGCCTGCCCGATTTGTACAACGCGCGCCTGATGCGCCGTATGGCCGGCCAGCCCCCGGAAGATTGGGTATTCGTCGGCGACAAGATACCGGCCGCATCCGGCTGGGCGAACGGCGAATGCAAAGAGCGCGCTGCAAGCGCAGCAGATAACCCGCTCTCCGATGACAATTTGCGCGCCATCGGCGTCGGCACGCAGTATGCAGACATGCTCGGGATCATCGCGTCTGCTGCCCGCACGGCAGATCGAGATTCGGATATCAAAAAGCTTCGCTCTCACATCATTGAACACCTAAAGACCACCTATGCCGCCGGCCGCGGGGTCTTCCAGGGTCAGTTTGAGAACTGGTCGTTCGATCCCCGCACGCGAACGGCAACGCGCACACCGTTCCTCGTGCAATTGGCGCCCGGCATGGGTCGCACTCAGCTCGGCCCGATGCAATTCGCCCGCCTCAAGAACGAGAACCTGCGCGCGATCGGCACACAATACCTCGATATCGACCTGATCCGCGTCTTCTCGGTTGATGACAACGAGAAGACGTTCCACGCCGAATTCTATGTCTCCATGCGCGACGATGGTCTGGAGAATTCGCTCGATCTCGTCGAGTTTTCGAATGCGGTCATCAACCCGCAGACCAACGATCGCCAGATCACTGTGCGCACCCTTGCAAACGGCGAGAAGAGCGACGCCTACCCGGACGGCATGAAAATCTATCATGTTTCCGGGCGCTTTCTGTTCCAGCCCGAGCTTCAAACCTATCCCTTCGATACGCAGCGGTTTGCGATCAACATCCGCCCCAAGCGCGGCGACAAACCCTTCATCGTCCAGCCCCCGCCGATGGATCTGCGCGATACCGCCGTCGATGCGGACGGATGGGAGCCGAAGGAGCAGTATGTCGGCTATGACGAAGATTTCGTGACGACAATCGATGCCAAAACCCACCAGCCGAGCATCGTGCCCTTCTACAAGGGATCTTTCGTCTGGATCATGTCGCGCGAGACAACAGATTACTTTCTCCGGGTCGTGGTGCCTCTCTTGTTCATCATGGCGGTGGCCTACCTTTCGATCTTCATTCCCCTCAACCACTTCGAGGCGATCGTAACGATCCAGGTGACCGCGCTCTTGTCCGCTGTGGCGCTCTATCTCGCCTTGCCGGCAATCGACAGCGACGGGACCACGCTCTCAGATCGCATCTTCCTGTTCGCCTATTTGGCGGTCACGGTCATGATCGCGATTTCGGTTCTGCGCATAAATCCCTATTTCGAGGAACGCCCAAAAGCGCTTCTGGGGCTCACTATAACCCATGTCGTCCTCGTGCCCTTCCTCGCCTTAGCGATGGCGATCTACGTCCAACGTGCGAGCATGGGGCTGGGGTGAGCGATTGAGTTCAGCGGGCGGTCTGCATGATGGAGGCGCAGCCTCTCGCCTTACTCTGGCGGACCCCTACGCATCATTTCGTAACGATGCAGTCGGCGCAACTTTACGGACACGCTTGCGTTCTCCAACCGCAACAAGTGGAGAACTGACTATGAAATGGAATCTTGCCGCGCTCGCACTCGGCCTCAGCACTCTAATTGCTTCGCCGACGCTTGCCGATGACGACCGCCCCCCGACCGCCGAAGAGCGCACCAAGATCGAAGAGGTCCTGAAGGCCGAAGGCTTCACCGCCTGGAAGGAAATCGAGTTCGACGACAATCGCTGGGAAGTCGACAACGCGACCCACAGCGACGGTAAGGTCTACGACATCTATCTCAGCGGCAAAGACATGTCGGTTGTGTTCAAGACACTCGACGACTGAGACATCCCGCCCGGGTAGCGATAAGAAAGACGGCCTGACCAGTCGCCTTTTTTCTTCAATTCTCATCCATCTTGAGAGCGGCGATGAAGGCTTCCTGCGGGATCTCGACCTTGCCGAATTCGCGCATCTTCTTCTTGCCGGCCTTCTGCTTGTCGAGCAGCTTGCGCTTGCGCGAAATATCGCCGCCATAGCATTTCGCTATGACGTCCTTGCGCAGCGCCTTGATCGTCTCGCGCGCAATCACCTTGGCTCCGATCGCCGCTTGGATGGGAATCTGAAACAAGTGCGGCTTAATCAAATCCTTCAGCTTCTCGCACATCGACCGGCCGCGGCTATCCGCACGCCCCCGGTGCACGATGATCGACAGCGCATCCACTGGCTCGCTATTGACCAGGATCGACAGTTTAACGAGATCCCCCTCTTCGTAGCCCTGGATGTGATAGTCGAACGACGCATACCCGCGTGAAACGCTCTTCAGGCGGTCGTAAAAGTCGAACACCACTTCATTCAGCGGCAGTTCGTACACGAGCATCGCGCGTGAGCCGACATACGTGAGGGTCTTCTGCCGCCCGCGACGGTCCTGACAGAGTTTAAGAACCGCGCCGAGGTAGTCGTCAGGCACCAGGATCGTCGCCTCGATCCACGGCTCCTCGATGTGATCGATCTTCATAACCTCGGGCATGTCCGCCGGGTTATGCATTTCGATCACCGTGCCGTCCTTCATGTGCAAGTGATAGATGACCGACGGCGCCGTGGTGATGAGATCGAGATTGAACTCGCGCACCAACCGTTCAGTGATGATTTCCAGGTGCAACAGGCCGAGGAAACCACAGCGGAAGCCGAACCCAAGTGCCGCGGAGCTCTCGGTTTCGAACGAAAAGCTCGCATCGTTGAGCCGGAGCTTGCCCATCGCCTCACGCAGATCTTCGAAGTCCGCCGCGTCCACGGGAAACAGACCGCAGAACACCACCGGTTGCGCCGGCTTGAAGCCTGGCAGTGCCTCCGCTGTCGGATGCTTTTCGTCCGTGATGGTGTCGCCAACGCGCGTATCGGCGACTTCCTTGATCGCGCCGGTAAAGAACCCGATCTCGCCGGGACCAAGCTCAGCGAGCATCTCCTGCTTGGGTCGAAAAATGCCGACGCGCTCGACCGGATACGCGCCATCTGTCGACATCATCTTGACGCGCTGACCCCTCTTCAGCGTGCCCTCGATGACGCGCACCAGAACCACGACCCCGAGATAGGCGTCATACCAGCTGTCGATCAGCATCGCCTTCAACGGCTTGTTGCGATCACCTTTTGGCGGCGGCAGCCGATCGACGATGGCCTCCAGCACGGCCTCGACGTTGAGACCCGTCTTCGCCGATACGCCGATGGCGTCCGAGGCATCGATCCCGATCACATCCTCGATCTGCTGTTTGACGCGATCGGCATCTGCGGATGGTAAGTCGATCTTGTTCAGGACCGGCAGGATCTCGAGGTTATTGTCGAGAGCCTGGTAGACATTGGCGAGCGTCTGCGCTTCGACGCCCTGGCTCGCATCCACGACAAGGATTGCGCCCTCGCAGGCGGCAAGCGACCGCGAGACCTCATAGGCGAAATCCACGTGGCCGGGTGTGTCCATCAGATTGAGCTGATAGATCTTACCGTCCTTCGCCTTGTAATCGAGGCGCACGGTCTGCGCCTTGATGGTGATACCTCGCTCCCGCTCGATGTCCATGCTGTCGAGGATCTGCGCCTTCATCTCACGATCTGAGACGTTGCCGCACAGCTGAATTAACCGGTCCGACAACGTCGACTTGCCGTGGTCGATGTGGGCGATGATGGAGAAGTTTCGGATTAATGAGATATCTGTCATGCGCGGCTGATAGCACTTGGGTTTCCCCGGCAAAAGGGGCGTTGTCCAGTCACCGTCGAACCGCCGCAGTACGGATCGGGCAGAAGGCGGATCACCGCCGAGACTGGCCACCTGCTATCGTGTATGCCACAATGACGGAAACCAATAATTTAACTGGAGGAAATGACATGGCAGGATCGGCGAATTCCCGCGGCAAAGGTTTCAAGGACGCGCTGGGCGCGGCCGGAGTGAGCGAAGAGGTACAGTCCGCGCTGACGTCCGCCTTTGAAGCCATGTGCGACTGGCGCCAGGATGCGGCCAATCAGGCCGAGCGTCACGGCAACAAGGTTTTCGACAAAATGGGCGCTGCCGCAAAGGCGATGGGCTGGCCGGCCGAATTGGTCGACATGACCCGTCAACAGATGCAGCAGGCGTCTAGGATGCAGATCCAGGTGCTCGATCAGGTCATGGATGCCTGGGAGCAGCAGGTGAAAAATCCGGGCGCGGGTCTGCAGATGGTGCCGGGCGGAAATGGCTCTCCGTTCCAGTTTCCCAATTTCGGCAACATGCCCGGAATGCCCGGAATGTCAGGAATGCCCGGCATGCTTGACATGAAGAACATGCCCGATTTTGGCACTCTGCCCACCGCCCCACTGCAGTTCTGGATGCAGGCCGCCGAGATGTGGCAGAAGAGCTGGCAGCAGGCGCTCTCGTCCTGGATGGAAGCGCAGTCGAGCATGATGGGCGGCGACGACAAGGGTCGCGGCAAACGCTGACTTTCGTCACGCGCGATCAATTGCGAAGCCGGCCGCTTCAAAGTGGCCGGTTTCGTCGTTTAACCAACCGCTAGACACGGGATTTTCGCATCGTGCCACCTGTTGCTGCCCGAAGGCAACCGCACTAACGTCCGCTGCAAATGGCTGCCCATAGCTGGGGATTTCCCGGCGCGCGCCAAACGGGGGATGATATGACGGTGTCTCAATCGAGCGGGACGAGCGCGCCTTCGCGTCTGGATATGTCCACCGTCGGCGCCGACCTTCTCGCCTCCGTCGTTGTCTTCCTGGTTGCCCTGCCGCTCTGCATGGGTATCGCGCTCGCCTCCGGTCTGCCGCCGACCGCCGGCATCATCACAGGCATCATCGGCGGCATCGTTGTCGGAGTTTTGGCCGGTTCGCCGCTGCAGGTCAGCGGACCCGCCGCAGGCTTGGCCGTCCTTGTTTATGAACTCGTCCAGTCACACGGCGTCGAGATGCTCGGCACGATCGTGCTCTTTGCAGGCCTGATACAATTGGCAGCCGGCATGCTGAGATTGGGCCAGTGGTTTCGCGCCGTCTCTCCTGCCGTCATCCATGGCATGCTGGCGGGCATCGGCATTCTGATCTTTGCCGCACAGTTTCACGTGATGCTCGATGGCAAGCCGATCGGCACGGGGATTCAAAACCTGCTCGGGATCCCCGGCGCCGTAATGAGCGCGATTTCAGCGGGCGACTCGCACCTCACCGCAGGTGAAGTGGGCGTGCTCACCATCGCCGCCATCTTTGCTTGGGCGTCACTCGCCCCGAAATCCTTGAAGGTCATTCCCGCGCCACTCGTCGGCGTCGTCGTCGGCATGTCCGCCGCGGCCATCTTCAACCTCAATTCGATCAAATTCGTCAGCGTGCCCGAAAACTTCTGGTCGACGCTTGTGTTCCCAACGCCCGCGACGGTCGGCGCGGTCTTGACCGATTACCACTTGATTATTGGCGCCGTCGCCATCGCCTTCATTGCCTCAGCTGAAACGCTCCTCTGTGCCACCGCCGTCGATCAGATGCATTCCGGCGCCCGTACCAAGTACGACCGCGAACTCTCAGCCCAAGGCGTCGGCAACGCCATCTGCGGTGCGCTTGGAGCCCTTCCGATGACCGGTGTAATCGTGCGATCAGGGGCGAACGTCGAAGCCGGTGCGAAGACGCGGCTTTCAGCGATCCTGCATGGCTTTTGGCTGCTCTTGTTCGCGAGCCTCCTGCCCTGGACACTGAGCTACATCCCCTTGTCGTCCCTTGCCGCCGTCCTCGTCTACACCGGCTACAAGCTCGCCTATCCGAAGATCGTGCCCACGCTGCTGCAGTACGGCACGGCAAAAGTTTTCATTTATGCCGCCACGATCATCATGATCGTTTCGACAGACCTCTTGAAAGGCGTGCTGACGGGTGTGGTTCTCTCACTTGGACGCGTGCTCTACGCGCTCACCCGCCTCGACATCACTACGGAAGAAGTGCCAGGAACCAAGCGCATCGACATGCACCTTTCCGGCACCGCAACAGTCCTCGGCTTGCCCAAGCTTGCGCAAGCTCTCGAAGCCTTGCCCCAGGGGTCCCAGGTGACGGTCCACATCAGTGATCTGAACTACATCGATCACGCCTGCCTCGACCTCCTCGGCAACTGGGAGAAGCAGCACACATCGACAGGTGGAACACTGACGATTGAATGGCAGCAGTTAGCCGAAAAGTACCACCGTCGGCACGGGACACCTCCTGCGGAGCCCGTCGGATCGCCACGAGGTTAGGAATTTTCGCTGGGATCGGTCTTGACGTCGCCATACCCGTCGGCATGAGTCACCGCATTCGGTTATTCAGAGGACCACGAATGTCTCTCCCACGTCTCGCCGCCGCGGTCGCGACCGGCCTCGGAATGCTGGTCGCCCCGGCTACAAACATGGAACGGGCATTCGCCCAAGGCATCGAATTCGGTCCACCAACCGTCAAGCCGGCGCCAGTTAAGCCGAAGTCCCCTGCGGTGCAGCATCTTGAACCCGGCGCGTCTGCCCCAACCGCCACCTCTACCGGCAACAACGCCGGCCTCGCGCGCCAGGTCCCCGGCCCCGGCACGCCGAACCCGCTCGCCGCCAAGTATGCCACCTCTGGCCTGCCGCCGAAGGCAAAGCCCGCCAATTGCAAGAACGAGGTCGGTTTCGAAGCCTGGCTCGCCCGCTTCCGGAAGGACGCCGCCGCCGCAGGCGTCTCCGCACGCACGATCTCGCTTGCTCTCAACGGCCGCACGCTCGACACCGGCGTCATCTCGCGCGACCGCAAACAGGGCTTCTTCGCCCAGAGCTTCACTGATTTCTCGGCCAAACTGGCCACCAACAATCGCGTCACCAACGGCCGCGCGCAGATCAAGAGGAATGCCGACGCCTTCGCCCGTGCCGCCAAGGACTATGGCGTCCCGGCATCCGTCATCACTGGCTTTTGGGCGCTCGAAAGCGATTTCGGCGCGGGGATGGGCAAGCTGCCGATCCTGAATTCGCTGACGACGCTGGCTTACGACTGCCGCCGCGGTGAGATGTTCCGCACTGAATTGATGGCCGCACTCGAGATCATCGATCGCGGTGATATGACCCCTGACACGATGATCGGCTCCTGGGCCGGCGAAATCGGGCAGACCCAGTTCCTGCCGACACGCTACCTTGCGCATGCGATCGATTATGACGGCGACAGCGACATCAACCTGTTCGCAAACCCGACCGACATCATCGGCTCCACCGCCAACTACATGACCCACCTCGGCTGGCGCCGCGACGAGCCCTGGCTCGAAGAAGTCGTGCTGACCAGCGATCTTCCCTGGGATAAAGCTGATCTCGCGATCAAGCTGCCGCGCTCGCAATGGGCTGCCTGGGGCGTCACTCGTCTCGATGGCTCGGCCCTGCCGGATGACACGATGCCGGCGTCCCTCATGCTGCCGATGGGCCGGTTCGGCCCGGCCTTCCTGGCTTATGAGAACTTCAACGTCTATTTGCAGTGGAACCAGTCACTGACCTACGCAATCACCGCTGCGTGGCTGGCGACGCGCATCGACGGGGCGCCGCTCATGAAGAAGCCGAAGCGCGACATCGCCGTGCTTCCGCCCGAGGACGCCAAGGAACTCCAGCGACAGCTCAAGAAACGTGGTTTCGACGTAGGCGAAGTGGACGGCAAGATTGGCGCTGCGACGCGCACAGCCGTGAAGACGATGCAGATCAAGCTCGGCTTGCCAGCTGACAGCTATCCCACACCCGAACTGCTCGCGGCTTTGCGCGCCGAAAGCTGATCCCGCGATAGATTAAAATAGAGCGGCCGCCGTCTGGGCTAGACGGCGGCCGTTCGTCCTTAGTGCTTGCGTGCGATCAGAGCTTGCAAATCGTCGCTGAACCGCGGCAGGTCCAGCCCCACGAGCCGCCCTTGGTGCAGCTGTACTTGCGTGGGCCGAATGAATATCCGGGCGTGCTGCCGTTCGACATCCAGGCAGCCCAGGCGCCCCAGTCCACCGCCTGCAACAGAGCCTCATCCACCTGGAACTTGGCGTCCTTTTCCGAACCAGCCTCGCCGACGGCGCCCTTGCGGACACACTCTTTTGCCTCCGCCGAAGCTGCAGCCCCAAGCATAATGCCGGCGACGGCGATTGCCCCCGTCATGGCGCGTACGAAATTGGTCATGTCTCAGGCCTCCCGACCTTGTTTCATAGAATCAACAGAGGAAACTCTGCCTCCATCGATCGGCGTTGCCTACCGCGACCGGTGAAAAACGTGGGGACGAACCCGTGCCGGCGTCGATCAAAATCAGCTGCGCACGGCTGCCAAGCTGCGCTAGGGTTTTGATCAATGTTGATAAACCAGATTCACAATGTGCGGTTCGGGCGGCTGACGGCTCTCCCACTCGCCGTTGCCGCCGTCATAGCCTTTGCTGCTGCAGCAGCATCGCAAGCCCAGCAGCCGGGGCTTATTGGCGACGATGATCGTAGGCCTGTCGCCGGCACTGGCCGGCCTTGGGATGCGATCGGCCAAGTCAACATCGGCGGCTATCGTACAGTCGGCCAATGCACCGGCACACTTGTAAGGCCAGATCTCGTCATCACCGCCGCTCACTGCGTCATGGACGATGTAAAAGCGAAGCCCCACCCGACACACAACATTCATTTTCTCGCAGGCGTCAGCGGAGAAAAGCACCTCGCCCACGCGAAAGCGAAGTGCCTGCGATTTTTGAAGGGCTATGCCTATGTGCCGGTCCGCAATGCCAATGGAGTTCCACTAGCCGCGCTTTACCAGGACGTAGCTGCAATCGTTCTCACAACTGAGCTGGCACTCGAACCCGCGGCCGTAGCGAACATACGTGCCCGCGACCCTGGCGAGTCTCTCGTCCACGCCGCCTATCCATCCGATCGCCGCTATCAGCTGCTCGCCCACGTGGGCTGCCGCCTGCTGCGCCCCAATCGACCAGTCCCAATCTGGCTCAACGACTGTGACACCCATCCAGCGAGTTCTGGTGGCCCCGTTTTCGTCGAAGAGAACGGCCAGTTGCGCATCGCAGCCGTTATGGTCGGCGCCGGCCGCCGCAACAATACCGCGCTCCCCATCGCCGTCTGGCAGGAACTCCTCGACGGCAAGGGGTGCGAGTAGTTGCGTTCAAGCCTTCTCGTCGCCCGTGAGCACCTTGCCCATCCAATCCTCGATGGTGATCTGCCCGACCTTCTCAACCACCGCTGTCTCGTGTGGACGCAGCACGTCCTGAATGCCGTCGATCCGTTTCCACTCGCAGAACGGCGTCTCCGCATTCTCCGCGGGTGCATAACGTGACGTCTGCACCTTCTGATATCGGTGCACGTAGCGAGGGCAGTTCATCCAGAGTTCGCTCACACTCACGACCACCGCAAGCTCCGCTTCCCTGAACATTGCCAAAGCCTTCGGATCGCGTGACAGCGCGGCGCGGCCTTGCAGGCGCAAACGGAATGGCTTTTCGAAATCGATGAAAAGCAGCCCCACCTCTGGGTTGCCCGCGATGTTCCCCATCGACAAATACATCCCGTTGCCGTCGTAGCTTGGGAACGCAATCGTCTGGGCATCGAGCACGCGCACGAAACCCGGCGTGCCGCCTTTGTAGGATACGGTCGGCCGGCCGCGATCGTCGACGGACGACAGGAAGAACATGTCCCGTCCCTCGATGAACGCCTTCTCCATGTCGGTGATCTCGGTCTTCATGGCGATCGCTTCGATGCGGTCGGCCATCGGACGGCTATCGAACTGATCCTGCAGGGCGCGGTGCTCGGGTCCGTACAGTCGGCTCATGGCATTTTCCTTCCCGTCTTTTTGTGGTTGTGGTTAGACGCGGCTTATAGCATTGCCCGCTCATGGTGGCGCGGGAAGGGCCGCCTCATCACCTGATGTTTTGAGGCTGCAATTGCCCCGTTCCGCGAAGTCGTACGGCTCCATCGGCATCCCCACTCCGCCCGCCCCGCGCGGACGGCGCGTCGGTGTCATGGGCGGATCGTTCAACCCTCCGCATGAGGGCCACAAGCTGGCGGCGGAGGTCGCGCTGCAACGTCTCGGCCTCGATGAAGTGTGGTGGATCGTGACGCCAGGCAATCCGCTCAAATCGCGCGGAGCGTTGAAGCCGCTTCGCGATCGCCTTGAAGCGGTGCGGGCGCTGGCACGCCACCCACGGATGCGCGTCACAGGCTTCGAAGAGGCCTTGGGCTCGCCATTCACAGCCGTCACGCTCCAGTTTCTCGCGCGCCGCTACAGCGGGGTGCGGTTTGTCTGGATCATGGGAGCCGACAACCTCGTCACGTTTAATCGCTGGCAAGACTGGCGAGGCATTGCCGCAACCATGCCGATGGCCATCGTGGACCGGCCGGGTTATCGGTGGAAGGCCTTGGCCTCACCGGCCGCTCAAGCCCTCGCCCCCTACCGCGTGCCAGAAGCACAGGCGCGCCATCTGGCGAGTCTCGACCCTCCGGCCTGGGCGTTCTTGACGAACCAACTCACCCCGCACTCTTCCACCGCATTGCGCCAAAGCGCTGATAAAAAAGAAGAATAGCCTATCGCTGCACGTCCGAAGAGACGCTTCCCTTCAGCATCGGTTGCCGAGCGGGCCCCCGCGCCTTATCTTCTTTGGTGTTGGTGCTGGACCAACCCGAAGACGGCCGGCCGCCGGCAGCCTTCGCGACGGCAACGGAAAGGACCATAGACCCCCACATGCCAACATCCACCGGAGCAGCCCCTAAGGGTGCTTCTACCGCCGCCAGGGCCCCTGATAGCCCGGCAGCGGCCGCCTCGGCCGAGCTTCTGAAGGGCGTCGTCGAGTGGCTCGACGAAGCCAAGGCCGAAGAGATCGTGACCGTCGATCTCGCAGGTAAATCTTCTATCGGCGACTACATGGTCATCGCCTCCGGCCGGTCGGACCGGCACGTCGGTGCCATTGCCGATCAGCTCCGCAAAAAGCTCAAGGACAGCGGATGCCCCACCGTGCGGGTGGAGGGTATGGAAACCTGTGACTGGGTGCTCGTCGACAGTGGCGATATCATCATTCACGTCTTCCGGCCCGAGGTACGCGATTTCTACAACCTCGAGAAAATGTGGTCCGTGGACCGGCCGGTTGACGCGGCCCATTGATGATGGCGCAGGCGCGATCACGTTGAACTGAGGGCGCGGCTGCGCGCACGGGAATGGTATGCGCATCGAAATTCTGGCGATCGGCCGTCTTAAGGACGAAGCCGAAGCGGCCATCATTGCGCGCTACCAGAAGCGCTTCGATCAGACCGGCCGCCCATGCGGGCTGGGCCCGTTGACCATTACGGACTTCGCGGAAAGCCGCGCCGCCGTCTCCGCAGAACGAAAGGCTGAAGAGGCATCTCGCCTTCTGAAAGCGGCAGCGACCGCGTCCCTGGTTGTACTCGAGGTGACCGGCAGGCCGCTCACCAGCGAAGCCTTCGCGGCCCATTTGCGCTCGCTTGCTGATGCCGGCACCAAGGCATGTGCGTTTCTGATTGGTGGTCCCGATGGTCACGGACCCCTGGTCCTCTCCGCCCCCGCCCTTAAACTGTCCCTCGGTGCGCTCACGCTGCCCCATGGTTTGGCGAGGGTTGTGCTCACTGAGCAGCTCTATCGCGCGGCTACAATTCTGACTGGACACCCTTATCACCGCCCCTGAGCGCCGTTTGTCGCTTGGCGCGGCCGCGCTGTCCGGCTATTGCCTTTTCCCAACGGGCGAACGCCCGGAAAGCGGAGCCTGAGACGAAACGGGGGAGCCGGGGGGTTCCGACTGAGCCCGGGCGTCAGTGGGAACAAGCGCTCACAAGTCGGTCAATCGTTGCGTCAGTTGAGGAGAACGTCCATGTCGACCAGTGTCATCGAGATCCTGAAGGGTCTTGTAACGCCCAGCCTGCTCAATACCGTGGCACCTGTCATTGGTTTGAATGGAGATCTGGCGGGCCGAGGCCTCAACGACATGATCGGACAGTACCTGGGCGCACTCGTCCAGCAATCCGGTGACCGCGATGCCATGGCCAACATCGCTGATATGGCCAACGCCGTTGCTCGCGACAGCTCCGGCATCACGGATATTAAGGGCCTGCTCGCCGGTGGAATTCCGAATTCTATGGCCATGCTCTCCGGCAACCGCCTGATGGGTTCACTGTTTGGCGTCTGGCAGGCATCGATCGTTCACAAAGTGGCCGCAGCGATCGGCATCAAACCCGAAGCCTCGTCCTCGCTGTTCAACCTCGCCGCCCCGCTCGTTCTGTCGGCGATTTCCAAGCGCCTCGGCGGCGGCGCATTGACGGGCGCCGCGCTCGCAGGCCTCATCGGCCAGGAACGCGGTGCGCTGCTAGGTGGTCTCGGCTCGGCAGTGGCCGGCCTTGCCTCTGCCGCAAAGACCGCAGCTCCAGCCATCGCTGCCGCAGCTCCGGTCGCAGCCGCTTCCGTCGCACGTGCGGCAGCGCCAGCAGCGGCTCCGGCACCTGCACCCTACGCAGGTCGCGACAATGGCCTCTTCACATCGTTCCTATGGCTGCTGCTGCCCCTCGCCTTCATCGGCTGGCTGGGATGGCAAAAGATGAATGAACCACCAGCCGAACCGCCGGCCGCAACGGCGGCGGCAGAGTCGGCAGCCGGCCCCTGCCGCGGCACCGGAGCCTGCGGCCGCACCGGCACCCGCCGCCGCACCAGCGGCGCCGAGCATGGCGCGTGTCGCGCTCGCCGGCGGAACCGAGATCGAAGGGGCTGCCGACGGCGTTGAAATCAAGATCGTCAACTTCATCAACGATCCGAACGCGACGATCGACAAAGCCACGTGGTTCAACTTCGATCGCCTGACGTTCGAGACCGGTTCGACAACGTTGACATCTGACTCGAAAGCTCAGATCGACAACATCGTCGCCATCCTCAACGCCTATCCGGCGGTTAAAATGAAGATCGGCGGCTACACCGACAACACGGGCGATCCGCAGAACAACCTGGACCTTTCAGGCAAGCGGGCCACAAAGGTGATGGAGGCGATCGTCGCTGCCGGGATTGCCGCTGACCGCGTCGAAGCGGAAGGCTACGGCGACCAGTTCCCCGTTGCCGACAACGAAACAGACGAGGGCCGTGCCCAGAATCGCCGCACGGCAGTCAGCATTCGCGCCAAGTGAGTCGCGACCGATCAGACGACATTTACGAGAGCGGGGCCGAAAGCCCCGCTCTTTTCACATCTTCTGCACGAACCAGTCGATCGTGCTCTGTGGAGCAACGCGTTTCAGCACGGCGGCGAAGTAGGTCGGCTTCGTGACGTAGTAGCGCTTCTTGGGGCGCGGGCTTTCCACCGCGTGCACCAGTTTCTCAGCCACCGCCTCGGGCTCGAGTTTGAAGACTTCATTCCGGCCGAGCTTCATGCGCTCCACGCGCGCTTCATAAGCGGCGCGATGAACCGACCCATCGATGTCGATCGTCTTGAGGAAGTTCGAGAGAGCATTCTCGACAAAGCGTGTGCGGATCGGCCCCGGCTCGATCAATGAGATATGGACCCCGCTACCTGCGAGCTCTATTCGCATGCTGTCGGTCAATCCCTCCATGGCGAATTTCGATGCGCAGTAGGCGCCGCGCCAAGGCGCTGCCACCAGTCCCAGCACCGATGAACACTGAACGATGCGCCCATGACCTTGTTGCCGCATTCCCGGAAGCAGCCGCCGGATGAGGTCATGCTGTGCAAACAGATTGACCTCGAACTGACGCCGCAACAGGTCGACGCTGACATCCTCGACCGCGCCGGCCTGTCCATAGGCAGCATTGTTGAACAGCGCATCGATTTGCCCGCCCGCGAGCGAGAGGGCTCTGTCCGCGCATGCCGCAACCGAATTCTGATCGGCCAATTCCAACTGCACGGCGTCGACCTTCAGATCGGCCCGCAGCATTGCCAGATCAGTCTCTTTTCGCGCGGTGGCGATCACGTGCCAACCCCGTGCGCTCATCACCCGCGCCGAGGCGAGCCCGATACCCGACGAGCAGCCAGTGATGAGGATGGTCCGCGCGGCCATTCTATTCTCCTGCCTTCGGCCGAATAGTCCAACTCACGTCGGCCAAACGACATAGGCCTCACCCAGATGTCCGTACGTGGACACATCGGGATGCATGATTTCCGCGAGGATTTCCGTGCTCTCGACAATGCGCGGCCCCGGCCGGTTGAAAAACGCATTCCCATCGGCGACGAAAACCCGTCCCTCCCGCACCGCCCGCAAGGTCTTGAAAATGGGGTGGGACCGCAGACCCTCCAGCTCTGGCAGCGATGTGGCGATCTCATATCCGCACGGCGCAACGAGCAGAATGTCGGGGTCCGCCGCAGCCATGTCGTCCCAACTCACCCAGGGCGAGTTCTGACCGCTCACGCCGAACGGGGCGATCCCGCCCGCGATCGAGATGATCTCCGGCATCCAGTGCCCGCCTGACATGGGCGGCTCGATCCACTCGACAAACCCCAGCTTAGGCCGCGACCGCCCTTCAACGGCCGCTGCAATTTCAGCCATTCGGCTCTGCATGGACGCAATGAGATCCCGGCCTGCTTGAGCCCTTCCGATCGCGTCGGCCACCGTTTGAATATCGGCATAGACATCAGAAAGTGTATGCGGTCGCAATGAAACGACCCGCGCGGCACTGCCGGTCCATGTACACAGCGCCCGCTCCACGTCGGCGAGCGACACCGCGCACACCTCGCACTGGTCCTGTGTCAGGATGACATCCGGCTCGAGCGTGCGCATGCGCTCCGCATCGACCTCGTACACCGCAAGTCCCTGCTCAAGGAGCCCCTTCACCGAACGGTCGATCTCCGAACTGGTGGCCCCATGCACCTTGAACTTGGCCCGGGTCAGTTGCGGCAGATCGAGAACGGGCTGCGGATAATCGCACTCGTGCGAACGGGCCACTTGCATGTCGCCTGCCCCGAGCCCGTGGAGGATTTCGGTAGCGCTAGCAATCAGGGAGATAACGCGCGGCTGTGTTTGAGATTCGCTGCTCATGCCAGCGTCATGGCATCAGCCGCGGGCGAGCACAAGACGCCTCGCCTCGTTCACTGCAGCCGGTCGGCCATGACGGCGATCGTCCGGGCATAAACATCGGCCTTGTTCCAGTCTTTGATCACACCATAGTTCGCCGATCCCGGTTGCCACGAGCCACCCGGTTGCCATCCGTGACCTTTCAAAAAGTTTGCCGTCGATGCCAGGATATCGGGCACCGAATGCACGAGATCGCGGCGCCCATCGCCGTCGAAATCGACCGCGTATTTGTCATACGATCCGGGAAGAAACTGCACCTGCCCGATCTCGCCGGCCCATCCCCCGCGCATCTCTCCCGGGCTCATGTCGCCCTTCTGCACGATGCGAAGCGCAGCCATCAGGTGACCGGTGAAGAATTCAGATCGCCGGCAATCATAAGCCAGTGTCGCGATCGAACGGATGATCGAATACTTGCCCGCTCCGTCGCGTCCGAAATTCGTCTCCAACCCCCAAATAGAAACCAGGATTTCCTTCGGCACGCCGTATCGCTTCTCGATGCGCGCCAGCACCCCCGCATGCGCCTTCATCTTCGCGCGTGCGCTGCCGATGAGGCTCGACCCGACGCGGCGCGCGTAAAACTCATCGAAGCTGAGTTTGAAGGATTTCTGCGATCGGTCACGGCGGATCACATTGCGGTCGTAAGTCACATCCGACAAAGCGCGAGAGAGCGTCGCCTGCGAGATGCCGGCTGAGCGTGCGCGATCCTCAAAGCCGGTCAGCCACGGCGAAAAGCCGTTGCCGTCATTCCCGCAAGACTTCGCGACAGCTGACGATGTTCCAATGGTCGCAATTGCGAGGCAAGCCGCAACAGTCGTAATGGCCCGCATTTGCCGTCTCCTGAAAGAATTCACACTCGTATTGAGCGTTTCTCGCCCCAAACTATGGCGACTTCCCGAGATGCAATGCAGCTATAGGGTCGCAGATATACGAAAAGGCGGCGGCCTTTCAGCCACCGCCAGTTCACTCAATGTACGCAAATGCACTTAAGCCTGTTAGCGGTTGCAGAACCAGACCGGGCCTACTGCCACACAACCGCGCGAGCGGTAGTTGTAAGGACGGGAGTTATACCGGTTCCAGCTGCGATAACGATAGTACCGGCGGTCGCTACGCCAATCCCGGCGGGCATTGCGGCGATCCCAACGATCATCGCGGCGTTCGTAACGGTCGCGAACCTGCTCAACGGCCGAGGGTGCAGCCTTGCTGGTGACTGATGCGGCCGACGATAGGGGCGCTGCGTTGGCCTGCGTGCCCATCAAACCGGCGAACGCCAGAGCGGCCAAAGCTATTGCTGATTTTTTCACGTGTCTCTCCTTGCTCATGTTCTTCTTACTCTCGACAGCAGTCCCCGGCGTGACCCTGAGGTGTGCAGCTCTCGAATGAACCAGACACATGAGAAACAACGTGCAGCCGCACCAGTTCCGTCGCGCAAAGTGCATTAAAATTCCACAAGAGCGGGAACTTAGCCGGTGCTGGAGAAAACCAATCTGCAGGCGCTATTTCGCCGAAAGCAGTTCAATGAATACGTCACCGTCGTGCATCAGCATCTTGAGCGTGTCGCCGTCTACGACGTAGCTTTCAACGGTTTCCAGTGACGCGAGATAAGCACGTTCAATACTCATCGCGCCCAAGCAGTATAGGCGCTTGCTCTGCGGCGCACCGATGTCGATCGCCGGTGGAGCGGGATAATCGACCGGAGCCCAGAATTCGTTACAGCCTGTGCTTCCGGTCACGCGATCCGCCGCAAAGGTCAACGTCAATCCGGCGGGAACCGCGACGCCCTGCACCTTTGCCACCTTCCAGCTGGTGCCTTCGAGCGGATGCACCTGAGCAGTTGCGGCGCCGCTGATGATCAGCGGCGCCGCTAGAAGCAGGACAAGAAGATAGCTGCGGGTTCACGTTCAGTTGGCGCCTTCGAGCAGACGACGCGCGATCACCTGCGCCTGGATTTCAGCGGCACCCTCGAAAATGTTGAGGATGCGCGCATCGCAAAGAACGCGCGACACAGGGTACTCGAGCGCAAAGCCATTGCCGCCGTGGATCTGCAGTGCGTTGTCCGCGTTCGCCCAGGCAACGCGCGCACCAAGCAGCTTCGCCATGCCGGCCTCGAGATCGCAACGCCGGCCCTGATCTTTCTCACGCGCCGCAAAGTATGTCAGCTGGCGCGCAATCTGCGTTTCCACCGCCATCATCACGACTTTGTTTGAAACGCGCGGGAACTTGTAAATCGGGCTGCCGAATTGCACGCGGTCGAGCGCATACTTCAGCGCCAGATCCATCGCGCACTGCGCCACGCCCACGGCACGCGCGGCAGTTTGAATGCGCGCGCCTTCAAAGGTCGCCATCAGCTGCTTGAAGCCCTGCCCCTCGACACCGCCAAGCAGGCTCTCGGCCGGCACCTCAAATGCGTCGAAGGAGATGTCGTATTCCTTCATGCCGCGATAGCCGAGCACTTCGATTTCGCCGCCAGTCATGCCCTTCGCGGGGAAGGGGTTCTCGTCTGTCCCGCGCGGCTTCTCGGCCAGAAACATCGAAAGGCCCTTGTAGCCCTTCTCGTTCGGGTTCGTGCGCGCCAGCACCGTCATCACGTCGGCGCGAACCGGATGCGTAATCCAAGTCTTCTGGCCGGTGATCTTCCAGGTGTCGCCTTCCTTCACGGCGCGCGTCTTGAGCGACGCCAGATCCGATCCAGTATTCGGCTCGGTGAACACTGCCGTTGGCAGGATGTCACCGGCGGCGATGGCCGGCAGATACTTCGCCTTCTGTTCAGGCGTGCCGTTGTGGAGGATCAGTTCACCGGCAATTTCGGCACGCGTGCCAAGCGAGCCAACGCCGATGTAGCCACGTGACAGCTCTTCCGAGACGACGCACATGGCGAGCTTGCCGAGACCCATCCCGCCGTATTCCTCCGGCAGCGAGATCGAGAAGACGCCGAGGTCCGCAAGGCTCTTGTAGGTTTCGAGCGGGATGTATTCGTTTTTGAGGTGCCACTCGTGGGCGTGCGGCACGACTTCCGCATCCGAAAACGTCTTCATCTGCTCGGCGATTTCGGCATGCGTCTCGTCGAGCCCGCTCGCCCCGTACGTGGTGGCGCCCTGCGCGGCCTCGATCAAGTCGGCGAGTCGCTGCTTTACATATTCGGAGGTACCCTCTGCGACCACATCCGCGACGGCATCTTCGTACTTGCGAATATCGGCGCGAGGAATGCCGAGCGCATCAGGGCGGATGATCTCCACCTGGCTCATCGGAATACCGCCCGAGATCTGCGCGGCGTATTCACCGAATGCAGCCAGAAGGATCAACTGCTCGATTTCACCGAACTTGCCTTCCGCCTGGAGATTGGATGCCCACACATTCATTTGCCGCAGCGATTCGACCGTTGTGGCAAACCAGGCGAGGCCGTGCGCGGCATGCTGAGCGGCGTCGATGCCGCCCGCATCCTGGATGCGCTGGCGCACGCCGGTCTTGGCGAGGGCGAGAACACGGTCAGCCGCGCTTACAACTTCGGCCGTCCGCTCGATCAGTCGTTTCGGATCGGCGGTCAGGCTGTCGGTCTTGGGCTTCAACTGAGCGATGGTCATGTCGTCGTCCTCCAGAAATCATTCGGCACCAAGCCAGTGGCGGCATCCACGGCAGCGGCCATTTCGAGCGTCACATTTATCTGTACTGCCGGGACTGGCAATCGCAAGCTTGCGCGACACGCGAGCGCGGATCGCAATTGCCCTAGCGGAGCGCCGAAGCGAAACAAACCAACGGCTTGGAGTTTCCCTCACCCCGTAAGATTAGCTTCACCCCGCTTCGGCTGGCTGCGCGTTGGTCGGCAGCCATCGACATACATCCGAAGGCTTACGTTTGAGCCCTGTCGGCGGATCGGCGCGCCGTCCCGTTCGGTCGCGGGGGCTCATCCCGACCTCGCGCCAAGGCAGTCTGGAGGCAAGAAAGCGTCACGGTTAATGCTGATGGTCCCGCCTGAAGGCAGCGAAAACTGAACGCCGCCATGGATCGGTTAGATTTTTCCCGCGCGCGGTTCGCCGCATCCAGAATGTTGAACATCCGTGCAAGATGCCCGCACTTTAGCCGGAGGCGTTGCCGATCCGCCCTCGACCGGGCACGGCCTCAGGGCTAGCCTCCTGGCCTCTTCCGCAAAGATCGCTCGACAGCAGCATGAATCGCTACCGCACACTCCTCGGCGCCATTTACCGGCTGTATGAGCATTCCGGCTTCTCACTCGCCGGTGCTGTCGCGTTTTCTTTCGTGGTTTCGCTGTTCCCCTTCTGCATTTTTGTCGGTGCCCTGTCGGGCATCTTCGGCGGACGCGAACTTGCCACCCGTGCCGTGGCGCAACTTTTCGACATTCTGCCCGAGGCGGTCGCATCCGCCCTCGCCCCGCAGGTGGAATCGATCATGGGCTCGAGCCGCATCGATTTGCTGACTGTTTCTGGATTTCTGGCCCTGTTCTTCGCCACGAGCGCCATTGAGACAATGCGTGCCGCCCTGAACGGCGCCTATCGGGTGCGGGAGACGCGGCCATATCCGGTCTGCCTCCTGATCAGCATGTGCTTCGTGTTCGTCAGCGCCGTCTCGATGTTGGTGCTCACATGGGCGGTCGTGTTCGGCCCCGCCATCGCCGCCAAACTCGCCGAATTTGAACCCGCTTGGGCAAAGCAGATCCTAGAATCCACTTGGGTCGATACGATCCAGCGCTACGCCCTGGCGATTGCCGTCATCACATCCCTTTTGCTGGCTTTCCACCTCTGGCTGGCCGCCGGAAGTCGCCGCCTCGCCGACGTGTGGCCAGGTGTGCTCGTCTCAGTGGTGCTCTGGATCCTGGTCGCTTCACTCTACTCTTATTATCTCGATCTCAGCGACTACACGCGCTTCTACGCGGGCCTCTCGCAACTCATGATCGCGCTGATTTTCTTCCAGTTCACAGCCATGATCATTATCCTTGGCGCCGAGGTCAATCGCGGCATCATGGAACTGAAGAAGCTCGGAAACGGCCACCAGATCGAGAACGGTGCGCCCGCCGGCGTCTGAGTGAGCCCAGACCTTCTCCAACGAACCAGACCTTCTCCCAACGAAAAAGAGCGGTCCCGATCAGGACCGCTCTCTTGAAGTGTGCTGGTGGTCGAGGGGATCAGGCGCGGCGCTGCTGGCTCGCCTCGATCGTATCCTCCAACGTCTTCAGACCGGTCGTCGGAGCCGACACAAGCACGGCCATGTTGCCGGGCTTATGCTCGTTGCGCATCATCACCATGTGCGCCTTCGGAATATGCTCCCACGAGAACACCTCCGACATGCACGGATCGATGCGGCGCTCCACCACCAGCTTGTTGGCCTGCGACGCCTGCTGCAAGTTGGCGAAGTGCGAACCCTGGACGCGCTTCTGATGCATCCAGAGATACCGGGCGTCCATGGTCAAATTGTAGCCCGTCGTGCCGGCGCAGATGACGACCATCCCGCCGCGCTTCACGACCTGCACCGAAACCGGGATCGTCGTCTCGCCAGGGTGTTCGAACACGCAGTCGACGTTGACGCCCTTGCCCGTGATGTCCCAGATCGCCTTGCCGAAGCCGCGCATCTCCTTCAGCCAGTTATTGTACTCGGGCGTGCCGACCTTCGGCAGCTGTCCCCAGCACTTGAAGTTTTTGCGGTTGATGACGCCCTTGGCGCCGAGCTGCATCACGAAATCGCGCTTGTCGTCGTCCGAGATCACGCCGATCGCGTTGGCGCCCGACGTCGCGCAAAGCTGAACCGCGAATGCGCCGAGGCCGCCTGCAGCGCCCCACACCAGCACGTTATGGCCCGGACGCAGCACGTGCGGACGATGGCCGAACAGCATCCGGTAAGCGGTTGCGAGCGTCAGCGTGTAGCAGGCGCTTTCTTCCCACGAGAGATGCTTCGGGCGCTCGAGCAGCTGTCGGTCCTGCACACGGCAGAACTGAGCAAATGACCCGTCCGGGGTCTCATAGCCCCAGATGCGCTGGGACGGCGAAAACATCGGATCGCCGCCGTTGCACTCTTCATCGTCACCGTCGTCCTGGTTGCAGTGGACGACGACTTCGTCGCCGACCTTCCAGCGCTTCACCTTGGAGCCGACAGCCCAGACGATGCCCGAGGCGTCAGAGCCGCAGATATGATAGGGCTGATGGTGAACATCGTTGATGGGCGAGATCGGCACGCCGAGCGACGCCCAGACACCGTTGTAGTTGACGCCCGCGGCCATCACGAGAACGAGCACGTCGTGGCTGTCGAGTTCCCACGTCGGCAGAACCTCCACCTGCATTGCCTTATCCGGCTCGCCATGGCGTTCGGCGCGGATGGCCCAGGCGTACATATTCTTCGGCACATGGCCGAGCGGCGGAATTTCGCCGATCTCGTAGAGGTCTTTCTTAGCCGCCACGACGGCTGGCGCCGCAACGGCTCCGCCTGCCTGATTGCCGATGGCGGTGTTTTGGCTCGACATGCTCCCGTCTCTCCTTGACCGTCGCCGAATTTTAACAGCCGGTACCTCGCCGAGGTCCGGCCATTGCCTCTTTTTATGACGGGCTTGTTTCAAGCACTTTTTCGCGGCGCAATAAAGGGCTTGTTTGGCCCGTCCGGATCACCCGTCAACGTCATGTTAAGGGCCTTCAGCTAGCATTGAGCGGTTCGCTGACCCAAGCGCCTGCGACGACTTAACCAACGTCCGCTGCGGGAAGGGATGACCGAGGCCAACAATGCTCGAGCTGTTCTCCGAATTTGCCCGAGATTTTACTCGGTTAGACAGCGAATCCTGGACGATCCTGCTGATCATGGTCGGATGGGCGACCCTGATCGTGCAGATCAGCGTGGACTCCAAATCTTTCACAGCTCTTTTCGTCCCGGGAATGGTCCTCGGCGGCATGGCGGCGCTCTATGCCGCCCGCGTCGCTATGTTTACGATGTCCTCCGGGAAGGACATCAACGCCATCATGCTGAGCGTGATCGGCATTATCGCCGGCTTTGTCGTGACACTTCTGGTCATCCGCGCCATCCACTGGATAAAGGACCTGCGGCGGCCGCTCACGATGGAAAGCCGCTCCTGACCACCTCGCTAGCCTGGGTCTCGAGAGGGACACCCGGCCCCGGCCCTCGCGTCGCTCTCTCGAGTTGCGACAGCAGGGTGCTTTGCGTTGCCAAGTCCCGCGGATAGTTTAAAGAACGGCGCTCTGGCGCGCAGCACATCACATCGCGGGATCGACCATGGCTGACAAGGACACGACGAAGACCGCTGGGCAGTCGGGCGGGCGCGACAAGCCCTGGCTCTTCCGCACCTATGCCGGTCATTCGACCGCAGCCAAGTCCAACGAACTCTACAAGAAAAACCTTTCCAAAGGCCAAACCGGCCTGTCCATCGCCTTCGACCTGCCGACCCAAACCGGATACGACAGCGATCACGAACTGGCGCGCGGCGAAGTCGGCAAGGTCGGCGTGCCCGTCTCGCACCTGGGCGACATGCGCACGCTCCTGGGCGGCATCCCGCTCGACCAGATGAACACGTCGATGACGATCAATGCGACGGCTGCTTGGCTCCTGTCGCTCTACGTCGCTGTGGCCGACGAGACCGGTGCTTCGCGCCAGAAGCTGACCGGGACCATCCAGAACGACATCATCAAGGAATATCTCTCGCGCGGCACCTATGTCTTTCCGCCGGAGCCCTCGCTTCGACTGATCAAGGACACGATCGTCTTCTCCACCAAGGAAGTCCCCAAGTGGAACCCGACGAACGTCTGCTCCTACCATCTGCAGGAGGCGGGCGCGACGCCGGTCCAGGAATTGGCCTTTGCGCTCGCCACGGCGCTCGCCGTTCTCGACACGGTGAAGGCATCCGGTGAAGTGCCGGCCGCCGAATTCGGCAATGTCGTCGGCCGCGTCTCCTTCTTCGTCAACGCCGGCATGCGCTTCATCACCGAGATGTGCAAGATGCGCGCATTCACGGAGCTTTGGGACGAGATCACGCGCGAACGCTACGGTGTCACCGACGCTAAGAACCGCTACTTCCGCTACGGTGTGCAGGTCAACTCGCTCGGCCTCACCGAGCCGCAGCCCGAAAACAACGTCTACCGCATTCTCCTCGAGATGCTGGCCGTCACGCTGTCGAAGAACGCCCGCGCCCGCGCCGTGCAGCTTCCCGCCTGGAACGAAGCGCTGGGCTTGCCGCGTCCGTGGGATCAGCAGTGGTCGCTGCGCATGCAGCAGATCCTCGCCTACGAAACCGACCTACTGGAATATGGCGACATCTTCGATGGCTCGACCGAGATCAAGCGCAAGGTCGATGAGCTGAAGGAACAGGCGAAGTCCGAACTCAAGACCATCGAAGCCATGGGCGGCGCGGTCTCCGCGATCGATTACATGAAGCGCCGCCTCGTCGAGAGCGGCACCAACCGTTTCTCCGGCATCGAAACGGGCGAGCAGATCGTCGTCGGCGTCAACAAATGGCTCGAAACAGAACCATCGCCGCTCACCACCGGCGAAGGCTCGATCATGGTCGTCGATCCCGCCGTTGAGGCCGAACAAATTGAAAAACTGAAGGCCTGGAAGGCGAACCGCGATAATGCCGCCGCATCCGCTGCTCTGGCCGAAGTCGAGCGCGCGGCCAAGGAAGGCCGCAACATCATGGAACCGTCGATTGCTGCCGCGAAAGCCGGCGTCACGACGGGCGAGTGGGGCATGGCCCTGCGCCGGATCTTCGGCGAATACCGCGCGCCCACGGGCGTCGCCCAGGCCGCAGCCCAACGCGACGGCGCCGGCCTCGATACCGTCCGCGCATCCGTCGATGCCGTGTCCGCCAAACTCGGCCGCCGGATCAAATTCCTCGTTGGCAAGCCCGGCCTCGACGGTCACTCCAACGGCGCCGAGCAGATCGCCGTGCGGGCCCGCGATGTCGGTATGGAAGTCGTGTACGAGGGCATCCGCCTGACGCCAGCCCAGATTGTCCGCGCGGCGGGCGACGAAGCCGTCCACGTCGTCGGCCTGTCGATCTTGTCCGGCAGCCACGTGCCGCTGGTGAAGGAAGTCATCGAGCGCATGCGCAAGGACGGCCTCGCCGATGTCCCGCTTATCGTCGGCGGCATCATTCCGCCGGAAGACGAGAAGACCTTGAAGGCGTTCGGCGTCGCCGCTGTTTACACGCCGAAGGACTTCCAGCTGAACGACATCATGGCCGACATCGTCCGCCTCGTGGACACCAACGCCAAGGCGGCTTGAGGAAAACACGAAACATGCGCGAAGAAACCCGCCTCAAGTTCGAGCGCGAAGTGCGCAAGCAATGGATCAAGCGCGGCGCTTATGCCGTCGGCGGCCTCGTCGTCGTTGCGGCGCTCGCCTGGTTCACGAATTTGGACGCCCATGTCGAGAAGCGCGAAGTGGCCGGCGTCGTGGAAAGCGTGTTGCCTATCCAGGGTGGCTCCACGCAGGCCATTCAGAACGGCCTCAACGTGGACGTGAAGCTGGATGATGGGCGCCACGCCCACGTCATGGCCCTGAAAACGACCCACCCCGAAGTCGGCGCCCGTATCGCCATCGTCGAGCACGTCCACTGGTCGGGCCGCACGACCTTCAGCTGGAAATAATCCTGGCCGTCGTTGACGGTCACAACCCTGTGCGGTTAAGTGCGCCGCTCGCAAGCCCGAACGGGGCCAAGCGAAAAGCCTCAGTGGCGGAACGGTAGACGCGGCAGACTTCAAAATCTGCTATCTGCAAGGATGTGGGGGTTCGAAGTCCCTCCTGAGGCACCACACGATAGAGGCGAAACAGACCTGCGGCCCGGTCGCGACAGCCTTCCGCCTCATTCCACGCCGGACAACCCCTCACGTTGCGGTGCTTTCCCGGATTGTGGTACCGGAGGTTTCCGCGGAGGCCCTGATGCGCGTATCGACCACTCTGGCTGCCATTCTGCTCGCGACGCTCGCTGTCGCGCGCGCGGCTCATGCCGGCCCTGCGCTCCTATTCGATGCCTCTGACGGCAAAATTCTCTATGCCGAGGAAATGGACGACCAGTGGCACCCCGCGTCGCTGACCAAAATCATGACCGCTTATATGGTCTTCAAGGCCATTAAAGCCGGTAAAATCCGCCTCGATGACAAGGTCGTCTGCACAGAACTCGCCAACCAGCAGCCTCCGTCAAAAATCGGCCTCCCTGTCGGCGGTGAACTCACGGTTGAGTTGGCCCTTCAGGCTCTCATTGTAAAATCCGCCAACGACGTGGCCGTCATGCTGGCTGAGAAGATCTCTGGCTCTGAACTCCAGTTTGTCGCCGACATGAACGCCACCGCCCGCGAACTCGGCATGACTCGAACGCAGTTTTCCAACGCCAATGGGCTTCCGGCTTTCGGTCAGGTCACCACCGCCCGAGATCTGGCGAAACTCGCCCGTGCCGTTTCTGCCGAGTTTCCCGAGTATTCGCCGTACTGGGCGATGACGCAGATGCGGATCGGAAAAATCCGCCTGTCCTCCCACAACGGCCTCCTCAAAACCTTTGAGGGCGCTGATGGCCTGAAGACCGGCTTCATCTGCGACAGCGGCTTCAACGTGGTCGCCAGCGCCACCCGTGATGGCCGTCGGCTGATGGCGGTGGTCCTGGGCGAGCCCTCCGGCAGTGACCGCAACGTCCGCGCCGCGAGCCTGCTCGAGCATGGCTTCCAGCAGCTGGGCTGGAAGCAGATCTTCAATCAGGCAACCATCGACAATCTGCCCGTGCCGCCCGACGCCCGCGGCCCGATCAGCGTCCGCTCCACCATCCAGTCGTGGGATTGCGGCAACGGCAAGCGCAACCCCGCCGTCGAAGCCCGCCGCGAGCGCATCAAGGCCGCCAAGGCAAAGCGCGAAAAGACCAAGAAGTCAGCCGCCGAGAAGAGCGCGCTTGGGGGCGCCAAGCCCGGCGCAGAGGTCGGCAATCCTCCATCTGGGACACCGGCGGCAAAAAAGCCGTCCGCAGCTGGCACACCGGGAGCGTCGGCACCGGTTAAGCAATCACCTGCCTTGCCCGGATCCGCGTCCGCAGCGCCCTGACGAAGTCATTGACTCCGTGAGAGATTTACCCTGACGGGTCTGCCCGCGCGCAGAGCCATTTGGTTTGGCTTTTTTCTTGCTCTCCATCCCCGGACACAAAGGAAACAGCCAAGAAAGACTGCCCGCATGCTGACCGGATGGCACCCTGAAGAGGATCCCACCCCAACCCCTCGTGACGTTGAATTCATGGCCGCCGTCCTTGAGGGTCGCCACGGCTGGCTCGCAGCCGATGTGGCCGACTTCTTCGCCACATACCACAGCCAGCATGGTGACACCGGCCGCTCCTGGGCCTGGGCGGGCGTCGCCGAAATTGTCCGTCAGCGGGCTGTCCAACGCATCGAGCAAGCCGAGGCTTTTTAACGAATCCCTTAATCCGATCCTAGGCCGGCTCCGCTAGTCATGGATCGGCGGGCTTTGCCCCCTAGCCGTGAGCCCCCGGGCAAGAGCGCCCGCACCGCCTCCAACCCGGACCGCCGCTGTGATTGCAAAAGCCCGGATAGTGCTCTCGGAGTTCGCCAGCGGACATAGCGATCGCGCCCGCACACAGCGCGACGCCGCGGCAGCTTTCGGGCTGCGGGTCGCCAGCGCCGCCCTGCTTTATGTCACCCAGGTCGTCATGGCCCGCTGGATCGGGAGCCACGACTACGGCATTTACGTCTTCGTCTGGACCTGGGTCC
The DNA here is from genome assembly GCA_963708775.1 of uncultured Alphaproteobacteria bacterium. Taxonomy (GTDB): domain Bacteria; phylum Pseudomonadota; class Alphaproteobacteria; order Rhizobiales; family Hyphomicrobiaceae; genus JAGVSR01. Next base: position 59,019 of record CAVPTI010000022.1, read on the forward strand.
TGCTTCTGGGCGGCATCACGCACCTTGGCCTCAACGCGGCCATGATGCGCCTGCTGCCAGAATACAACGAACACGGTCACCTCGACCGCTATCGTGCCCTGGTGCGCGGCGGCCGCCTCTTCGCGCTGGGTGCCGGCACCCTACTCGCCGCCACCGGTATGGCCGGACTTTACCTCTTCGGCGATCACCTCACTCATGCCTATGTGCTACCCGCCTATCTAGCACTCGTATGCGTCCCGCTGTTCGCGCTAACTGAAGTGCAGGACGGGATTGGACGCGGCCAAGCATGGATCTGGATCGGCCTCCTGCCGCCGTACGTTCTGCGTCCGGCTCTCGTTCTCGCCGCCATGACTGCCGCTTGGCAGGCTGGAACTCCCGATGACGGCCACCACTGCCGTCGGCGCCGCGATCGTCGCCACCTGGGGCGCCGCTATTGTCCAGACGCTGATGCTGAACCACAAACTCAACGACGTCATCACAGCCGGCCCACGCGCCTACGACTTTCGCGGCTGGTTCGCCGTCTCCGTGCCGCTCGTCGTCGTCGCCGCCGCCGAGTTGATGCTGCAGAACACCGACATTCTCGTGGTCTCAAAGTATATGACGCCGACCGACGTCGCGATCTACTTCGCCTCCGCGAAGACCATGAGCCTCATCATGTTCGTACACTATGCGGTCGGCAGCGCCGTCGCCAATCGCTTCGCGGCTCTGAACGCTCGCGGCGACACGCAGCAGCTGCGCGTCTTCGTGCGCGACGCGGTGAATTGGACATTCTGGCCATCGCTCGCCGGCGCGCTCGTCATTCTCGCGCTGGGAAAGCCGCTGCTCTGGCTCTTTGGGCCGCAATTCGAAGCAGGCTATCCGGTCATGTTCATCTTGGTCGTCGGCTTTCTCTTCCGCTCCTCGTTCGGGCCGGCGGAAGTGCTGCTGTCGATGCTAGGCGAGCATCAGGTCTGCGCCGCCGTACTGATCGTGTCGGCGCTTTTGAATGTGGCGCTCAACTTCGCGCTTGTGCCGCCGTTCGGGCTGGTCGGAGCAGCGGTCGCCACGTCCATATCGCTCGCCACCGCCGCGCTGATGAATTATGTCGTCGCCCGCCGCAGGCTGGAGATCGAGATCGCAATCTGGCGCAATCTGCCCACGAGCGTGTTCACGCCGAAACCCGACCCACTCGTCTAAAGCGCATCACATCGGCGACGCGACGACCAGCGTCCAGAACGATTTGAACTCCGTTTTGGGATCCTGCACCAGCGCCAGCCCCATCTCCGATGCATCGGCCAACAGCAGGTTTTTGTTGTGGCCCGGGCTGGCCTTCCAACCGCGCATCACTTCCTGAAAATCGATCTGCCCGGTACCGACATTTTCGGCCGCGAGCCGAGCCTTATAGCCAGTCCGCTTCACGCGGTCCCAAGGGTTGGACCCATCCGAGCCATAGTGGGAAATGCGATCCCACTTCGACAAATCCCGCGAGTGCGCCTTCGCCGCTTCCGTCAGTTCCGCATTGAGCTTCAGCGGCTTCAACTTCTTGTCACGGCGATACTGATTGATGATGTCGCGCGCCTTCTCCGGGTCCAGCGCCGTTGTTGAATAGTCCCGGTCGGAGAGCATGCCTTTGGTGGCGTTCTCATAAGTCCCGCGCGGGGCTTTGTCGTCGAGACGCGCAACCTGCGTCGGCCGGTTTGCTGCAGGTTCACCACCGAGCGCAACGCTCGGCGTGGGCCGCTTGGAGACGGCTGCGGTCTGATCCTCGGCAAAGCCAGACGATATCGACCCGCTGTTCAGGCTGCAGGCCGTTAGACCGATGGCGGCAACGGCCGCGATCGTGACGCGTAACATGATCCTAACTCCCGCCAAATGACGCGCGGTACACCGTCTAACCATCGCAGAGACCCGTTAACCGCCCGTTAATGGTAAACAGAGCTCGAAGCCGGCGCCGAAAACCTGACGACGGCCTCTGTCTTCGTTCCGCACATTCTGGCGCGACCTGCCCTCGACACCTGAAGCAAATTTAGGCTTGCGATGGTGTCCCGAATTTGGCGCTGGCGGGGCAAACTTCAGATCGCCGTCGAGCATTTTTCCATGAATTCATCTGCAACTTGAGTCCAAAACCGTGTCCGGATGGACTCAGGTCCGCAGGTCCAGCGACCGCGAGCGGCCCCCGCCCCTTCCAACCGCTTCGTTTCTCTCGCAGAGTTTTCGACCAATGGCCGGTGATTCGCGCGTCCGGACAGCATGAGGGAGGCCCAACCCATGCCTGCACGTGCCGGCGAGGCGGTAATTGATTCCGCCCGCGACGCCGTTGTCGGACCTGTAGAGACGTTGCTCCTCGCGCGCATCGCGTGCGAAGGCGGAGCCACGCGCAGTGATTTGGCGCGCGATTCCGGCGCACTCCTCCAACACAGGCTCTCACCCGCCGAAGTGCGCGCCGCTGTCGATTCTGGCGTTGCGGCCCTTATCCAGCGGGGGTTCGCCATCGAAACTCGCGGCCGGCTTTCGGCAACCGAGGCGGGCACGGAGGCGGCAGGCAGCTTTACCGAAACCGGATCATTGCCGCTGGCGGACTGGGATCAGGTCCGTGACATGGCGCTCGTCGCCAAGGCGCTTGGCCTCGGCCGCGAACCAGCGTCGCGCAAGAAGTCGCTCGCGCGCCCGGAAGGACTGCGCACGGCGATCCTGCAGACCACCTACGGTCTCAAAGGAAAGAAAAACATCCCCGACGCCAAGCTGCGCGCGCAACTGGCGCTGGTCGCGCTGGAGCGCGCCTTCGGCAACAAGATAAAAGCCGGCTTTGCCAAGGGCGCCGGTCTGCCGTCGAAAGCTGCCCGCACGCTCGCTGGACAGCTGGCCTCTTCGCCGCGCGAATTTGCAACAGACGCAAAGCTCATTGCGCAATTGGCTGCCGATGCCGTCGGCGCGGCTCAAACTGATCCCGACGTTGTACGCTTGGCGCTCCTGCGCCGCATGATGACCCAACTGCTCGACGCGCAGCCGCAAGCTGAGATCCGCGCCGCAAGGCCCACAGCCGCGCAACCTATCCAGCCGCCGCGTCTGGTCGATCGGGTGGCCAACGACCGCAAGCCCGCCAACGGACCGCCCCCGCGTCCGGGCCTGGAGGATTTCTCGGCCGCCGTCAAACGCGCGGCTGCAAAGTCTGCGCACGGTTGGCCGGCAAAAGCGTTTATATCAAGGGTCTGGGATGCGATTCGCGTCGAGCACGAGATTTGGGCTCTATCCGAGATCGAGTTCAAGAGCATGCTCATCGAAGCGCATCGGCGGGGTGCGCTGGCGCTCGCAAACGCAGACCTGAGAAGCAAAGATTTGCGCGACGATATCGAGCGGTCGGCAACGCCTGACCGCAATACCGTCTGGCATTACGTCCGCATTGAGGAATGAGCGCTTCTGTTCATGAATGAGCGCTGAGGGTATGGGTCGTATGGGTTTGATCGCGAAAAGCACTGTGAACGAAGAACCGAGAGATTGGGCAGCCGATGAGCTGGCGCATGCCTTCGAGCATTCGATCACGTGGGAAGACGATATCTGGCGCGCGGACCCTGTTGACGTGGGCGAGGTGCACTCGAAAGCGCGATTGAAATTTGCCGAAACGCTGCGGTCTGTCGCGTCGGGCAAGGGCGGCGCCAATCAGGCCCGCATTCTGCTGTTCCATGGACAGTCTGGCGCCGGCAAGACGCATCTTCTGCGCGCACTCCGCACGTCGTCCCATCGTACGGGCGGAGCCTACTTCGGCTATGCGCAGATGACGCCCGACATCTCCAATTATGCCGACTATTTCCTGCGCCGGCTCGTTCATTCGCTTGAAAAATCCTATGACCCCGACACGCCCGGCGAGAGTGGCCTGACGCGCCTGACGACGAAGCTCGTCTCCGACAGCGCCGTGCTCCCGGCGAAGGACCTGGAACAACTGCGCGAAGCAGCCCTCGACGAGGACGAACTTGCGCGGCTGGTCTTGAAACTCGCCGACGACATCGTCGCCGCGCCCAAGCTCGCCAATGAAGACCTCGACATCAACATCGTGCGCGCATTGCTCTATATGGAGCGCCGGGACCCGCGCATCGATCAGCGCATCCGGCAGTATCTCAACGGCCGTCAGCTGACGCCGCTCGCGCATCAGGCTGTCGCGGCCCTCGATCCCAACACGGGCGAGGACCGCGCCTTCGAGATCATCACCTCGCTCGGCAAACTGATATGGACCGTCGAAAAGTCGGCGCTCGTCTTCGCCATCGATCAGGTGGAGGATCTGCGTTTCTTCGACGACGCGGAAGAACGCTTCCAGAAAGCGGTGCGCGACCTCATTCAGATCGCCAACCGCCTGACCAATGCGATCGTCATCATCTCGTGCCTCGATGATTTCTACGGTCAGGTTCGCGGTGCCTTGCCCCAGTCCTATCTCGACCGCATCGAGAAATCGGGTCCCGTCGCACTCCTGGAAAGCCGCACGCCGGAAGAAGCGCGCCTCATCATCGCGCGCCGTCTCCAACATGAAGCGGAGGCGAAGGCGGCAGGGCTCGCGTATCCCGATCCGACGCAGTTCTTTGGACCACAGTTCTTCGAGGAATTCGGCGGCCTCTCGACCCGCCGCCTTCTGGAGCATGCCCAGTCGCGGCTGCGCGAAAAAGTCAGCGGCGAACCCGAGGATCGCGAAGAAGAGGCCGGCGGCAGCTGGGCCTCCACGCTCGCTTCCGTTCTCGGAAATATCTTTGGCGACGGCGACACGTCGACGAAATCTGCAACCGGAGCGGCGCCTCGATTATCGCGAGATGTGGGAGCGCTTCCAGAACGCGTCCGAGGCGGAAATTCCCTCCGACGATCAGGAACTGCTCGACATCCTCACCGCCGGTCTTCAACTCGCCAAGGACGAGTGGGCGGGCGACGTTGTGCTGGCCACTCAACCGTCTGGATTTGTCCGACGATGTGCCCGCGATAGATCTCGTCATCCGTCATAAGAAGACGGGCCACGCTGCAGAAGCGCGCGTGTTCCTCTGTAACCGAAAGACCCAAGGCGGCGGCCTCAAGCGTCAGCTCGATAAGGTGCTGTCATCGATGGCCGGCAAGGCGTGCTTCATGCTGCGCGCCTCCGATTTCCCGCCCAATCGGCAAGAACCAGACCGCGCAGGCCATGCGCAAATTCCGCGAGAATGGCGGCCGTCAGATCATCGTGCCGATACCCGAGTGGGAGCGCATCATGACGGTGCGCGAATTCCACGCCCACTATCGCCAAGACCCCGGGTTCACGACATGGTTCGAGGATGCGCGCCTGCTCTCCAACATCATGGTCGTGATCCAGCTTCTGCGACTTGACCTGCTTGGCCGCAGCATTCCCCGCACGCCCAAGTCTGACGAGACCAAATCCGCGCGCGCGTCGCAGCGCCGGCAACGGATACCGCATCGCCGCCGCAATCCGTCATCGAAGCGACACCTGCGACCCCCGGCGGCTGGACAGCCGGCTGGGCCGATGGTGAGCCCGAGACGTTGCCTGCGAACGACGATGAACTCCCGCTCTCCGTCATTCTCGACGAGAACGGCAGCGCCGGGTCTATTCTCGCCGGCCGCGAAAGCGGCGGACGCGCCAAGCCCATCACGCTCAACAAGGACGTTTTGAAACGTCATGCGGCCGTTCTCGGCGGCTCGGGCTCGGGTAAAACGACGCTCGCCCTCTGCCTCATCGAGCAGCTTCTTCTGCAAGGCATTCCGGCCGTGCTGCTCGACCGCAAAGGCGACTTGTGCTCCTACGCCAACCCCGACGTCTGGCGCGCCAACGACGACGAGTTCAGCGAACGCCGCGGCGACCGCGAGAAGCTCGCCGATGCGATTGACGTCGCCGTCTATACGCCCGGCCGCGCCTCGGGCCGTCCGATCTCGATCACGCTGCTGCCGAACGGCATCAACGAATTGCCCGAGCATGAGCAGCAGCTGCTGGCCAACCTGTCATCCGCCGCACTCGGCGAGATGCTGCACTTGAAAAATTCCGCTACGCATCAAAAGCAGTCGGGCACGCTCTCCGTCGCGCTGCGCATTCTGGGCTCGCGCTACAGTCGCGAAGTGACGCTCGCCGACCTGATCGCGCTCCTCGAAGATGAGGATCCCGAACTCACCGATCTGACGCAGCGCATGGACCCGTCGGGCAAGATCCGGCGCGACCTCGTCGCCCAGCTCGACAGCTTGCGCCATCGCAACTCGGCCTTGTTCGAAGGCGGCGGCGAGAGCTTGCGCATGGAGAGCCTGCTGGGTCTCGGGCCCTACGCCCGCGATGGCCGCACGCGCCTGTCGATCATCTACACAGGCTTCCTCGGCGACAACGAGAACATCCTGTTCTGGGTCTCGCAGTTCCTCTCCGAAGCGCTGCGCTTCTGCCAGCGCAACCCGAACGAGGAGCTGCAGGCCGTCGTCATGTTCGACGAGGCCGACCTCTACATTCCGGCCAATGCCAAGCCGGCGACTGCCGAGCCGCTGCAGAGCTTGTTGAAGCGCGCCCGCTCGGCGGGTCTCGGCATCATGCTGGCCACCCAGTCGCCGGGCGACCTCGACTACAAGAGCCGCGATCAGATCACGAGCTGGTTCATCGGACGCGTCCGCGAAGATACGGCGCTTCGCAAGCTGAAGGCCGCATTCCAAAGCGAAAGCGGTCTCGATCCTGCAGCGGTTCTTCCGCATCAGACCGTCGGTGAGTTCCACCTCGTGCAGGAAGGCCTTGTGCGGTCAATGAAGGCGCAGCGCTCCCTCATCGAGGCCGAGCAGGTGCCGTTCGATCGCATCGAGCAGCTGGCGCACGAGACCAAAGGGCAGGACGAAAAGCAGCTCAAGTTATTTGACGTGCGCTGATTTCCACCACACCGCCTTTAAAATGATCACCGTTTAGCCCTTCGAAATTTCAGAAGCTTAGACGGGAAACTTGCTGCCTTTTGTGCACTGCGGCATCACGTTCGCCCATGCGAGATCACATTATGACATTACTGAGACAAGCATGATCCACGGGCATTTTTCCCATGTAAAGATTGCGTGATCTGAGGCGCGACAGGGCGTGGACGCGTCGCAGATGGAAGTCCCGAGACGAGAGGGGATCGCGTCAGAGGACAACGGTGAACCGGCCGAGGACCGGTAAGTAGCGTGCGGGGTTGCGTGGTATGGCAGGTAAGTCTTTTCTGATGTTGGTATTGGCGTCTATGTTGGGGCCAGCGGTAGGCGTTGGTCTTTTCGTTCTTCTGAACGCCTTCTGATCCAACTTCACGTCATCGAATGACCGATGAAACTCTGAGAACTTCCCGAGGTTCGCAGCCAGAACGCTTGCGCCCCGCGCAATGAGTGCGCATACCGCAGTCTGTAACGACGTCACGCAGATTGCCTTCCATGACATCATCGCCAACCTCTCCGCGTTTTCAACCCGCCGCATCGCTCATCACGCATGATGAAGCCATTGCGCGCCTGAAAGCGCGCATTGCGCCGATTGCCGGGCGCGAGACCGTACCGCTCGCTACCGCTGCGGGCCGCGCACTGGCTGATCTGATCACCGCTCCTCATCCTGTTCCGCTTCACACGAACTCCGCCGTCGACGGCTATGCGTACGTCGCCACCGAAGTTGAGGCCGACCCAACACGCCATTGGCCGATTGCAGGCCGCGCTGCTGCCGGTCACCCATTCCGCGGCGAACGTCCTGCCGGTCATGTCATCAGAGCGCTCACCGGCGCCGTCATGCCCGCGGGCACCGACACGGTCGCAATGCAGGAAGACTGCACGCTCGCTGCCGATGGTTCGGGCGTGCTCATTCCCAGGTTGAAATCCGGCGCCAACGTGCGCAAAGCCGGTGAAGATGTCGCCGCAGGCACGGTGCTATTTGAAGCCGGTCACGTCCTGCGCCCCCAGGACCTCGCGGCACTGGCCTCTGTCGGCGTCGCGGATGTGCCGGTCTACAGGCCGCTGCGGATCGCCGTCGTCTCGTCCGGCGATGAAATCAAAGCGCCAGGTTCCGGCCCCATTGCCATTGGCGAAGTCTACGACGCCAACGCTCCGATGCTGGCGGCTCTCGGCGGCTTGGTTGGCGCCACCGTGACCAACCTCGGCATCCTCGCTGACGACCGTGCCCTCGTGGAACGCACACTTGCCACGGCCGCGCGCGAGTACGATGTGGTTCTCACCTCCGGCGGCGCGAGCCAGGGCGAGGAAGACCACATGGCGGCGAGCCTCGGCAAACTCGGCTCGCGCCATTTCTGGCAGATCGCCATCAAGCCGGGCCGTCCAATGATGTTCGGCGAAATCGGCAACACGATTGTCGTGGGCCTGCCCGGCAATCCCGTCGCGGTTTTTGTTTGTGGTTTGATGTATGCGTTTCCCATGCTCCGCCGTCTTGGGGGCGCCACGTGGCCAGCCCCGCGTCGCTATCGGCTGCCCGCCGCGTTCGCCTTCGAGGGTCGCAAGATCGGACGGCGCGAATTCTGGCGCGGCATACTCACGGATACGTCTCAGGGTTTAGCCGTCGACAAATTTGCGCGCGACGGCTCCGGCCTGATCTCTGGGCTGCGCATCGCTGACGGATTGATCGACATCCCCGAGAACGCCACCGACATCGCTGTCGGCGACCTCGTCGATTTCATCCCATTTACGGAATTCGGCATCGCCCCCAAGAGCACCTGACGACGACACGCTGAAACGAATTGAGGCCCGTCCGCAATCCAGCCGGCAGCGGGGGCTTCCGGTTAGGCGCGGGACGGGCCTCGCATCGGGGAGCGGCCAGGAGGGCGGTTAGGCCTACCCCCGTCTAGGTGTCGCTCCAGCCGAAGCCCGTGCGGGAAAGCCCCGGCTGGAGTGAGCACCAAGTCTCCTGTTTGACAGTCCGCCGGTCTGATCCTTCGGGGCGGTCCGGATGTTTCGCGGTGGTCTGTCTCAGGGAGCAGTGAACTGAAGAACAACGTGGCCCGCCGCTGTCTATTCCAGACGGCTCATCAATTTCCTGCGCCGCTCGCGCCCACATCAGGCGCACCGTCCCAGCCCTTTTCGATCAGGAACAGTTCTTCGACCGCGGTAAGTTCGCTCTGACCCGGCAGGCTCTTCACGACGTTGCCGACCATGCTGTTGATGGCGGCACCTTCGTCGTTCTGCCCCACGGTCTGGGCACTGCCGCCCGCGTCAGTCCCGCCAGTCAGAACCCGGATCCGCCAATCGCCATCATTCTCGCGGCAGGCGAAACCTTGAGGACCAGCTTTGCCTGGCCCGACGATCTCGTATTGCCGGCAGACGCGGCCGTCACGGTCCCGGACCGTGAGGACGGGCCGGATGTCTCCTTCACTAATCAAACGCTTGTCGTTCGACGGTGTCGTATCCAACGCAACCTGCAGCTTCCCCGCCGCCACGAATCCATCGCGATCGGCGCGGACAAGTGGCTCGACGGTGGAGGAAGTCCCAAGAAGCGCGGAGCCCAACCCGATGCCCACCACCATCGCGGCGGCGTATCCGGCCACCGGCATCAGCCCAAACCCGTTCGGGAAAAGCCGCTCGAACAACCCCGGCTCCGCAACCTTTTTCTTGGCAGCCGGCGTGATGCCGCGAACGGTCTCCAAGAGCCGGTCTGGAATGGGCGCGGCAAGGACGGCGTCAAAGGCGGAAAACTGCCCGAGCCCTGTTGCTACAAAAGGGTTCAGCCGCGACCGCAACGCGGGATCGGTCGCCAGCATGCTTTCGAACCACGCCTTCTCCTCAGCCGAAACCTGGCCGTCGGCGTAAGCCATGATGATTTCGTCAGGAACGTGAACCATTGACCCGCTCCTGAAGCTGAGGGTTGGGAACGCCTGCGTCGGCGGCGATATGCTGGTAAAGCGCTTGGCGCGCGCGCGAAAGTCGGCTCATGACGGTTCCGATTGGCACATTCAGGATCGTTGCCGCATCCTTGTAGGAAAGCCCATCAACACAAACCATGGCGACGAGAACCTGCTGGTCCGGCGGCAACCGGTCCATTCCTTCGCTGACCGCGGCGAGCGTCAGCCGGTTCTCAGTCACCGTGCGTCCATCCTCGCCCATAAGTCCGATGGCCTCGTCGATCTCGAGCGCCGGACCGCGGACCTTTTCGGACCGCTTTCGGTCGAGCCAGAGGTTTTGCGCTATGCGGTACATCCAACTCTCGAGCTTTGTGCCCGGCTCCCATTGATCAAGACGTGAGAGCGCACGCTCGCACGTGTCCTGAACGAGGTCGTCGGCCTGATCCATGTTTCTCGTGAGCGCGAATGCGAACCTGCGTAAACGCGGCAGGAACGCGATCATTCGGGCTCTTACTTCTTCCGTCACGGAATGCCCTCTCCGCGGCGCTGCGCCATAAGAACGAGGTGTTGGCCCGGATATTCCACACCCCTGCCCGCGAGGGGAAGGCGCCATTCCGGCGCGATGCGAACACGGCCACGCCGCAAACGGGCCGAGGCCGTGCCATAAACGGAGACTAGGCCTTGGGATGGCAGATCCGGGACGTCAGCGCATCCGGTGCCGCGCTCCGCTAGGTCCATGGGAAGTATCATCAAATTCCTGACTGCTCTGCTCGAAACCCTCATGCGGGTGCCGATTCTGCTGCTGCGTTTCCTCACCGAGACTCTTGCCTTCAACCCCCGGCTTGGCCCCCTGCGGCATGTGTTCCTTTTTGGCCTCGCCTATGTCCTCTTCGCATTGTGTCTCGTTTATGTCGTTGCTCCCATCCGCGGCATAACCGGTGCCTACACCATTGCCGACAAGCTGAAATACGACGCTGAACGCTGGGTGGCGACAGCCATTTACGACCGCCGCGGCAGCTTCGTCGGCACCTTCGATCCGCGACTCGATAGCGTGCGGGACGTGAATTACACCGACCACACCATCGAGGTCGGGGACTACACTGCCAACCCCGACCATAAGTCGATACCCGTCCGCGACGTGCCCGAATTCTACTGGAAGTGCTTGCTCTTCCATGAGGACCGCTATCTCGGCACATGGCTTAATCCTTACGGCATCGATCTGCTCGGCGTCCTTAAAATCCCGATCTCGTCGATCCAGCGCAGCATTGCGTCTAGAAGACCGAGCATAGGTGTTGGCGGCTCGACGCTGCCGATGCAGTTCGTGCGCGTCATCTACAAAACGCCGCCGGACGCCAGGGAAGGCGCTCTGACCAAGCTGAAACGCAAGATCGGCGAATGGTGGCTCGCACCCGTCGTCTACCGCGTCCTGACGCGCGATGGCGACATGCCCCTGAAGCAATGGGCCGCCAACCATATCTGGCTGGCGCAGCGGACCGGCGGTTCACCGCTTCATGGCGTCGAAGTGACCAGCCGTATCGTGTTCGGCAAGGAAGCCAGTGAATTGACTGTCGCCGAGCAGATGGTGCTCGCATCCGCCGTCAATAAACCAATCATTCTGATGCCTGGCAGCGACAAGCTGAATGAAGTCCGCCTCGACCGCTGGCGCTACATTACCGAAGTGCGCGCCCGTACCTGCGCTGAGAAACTCATCACGGACGAAAAGCAGAAGGCCGAAATCGTTTTTGAACTGGTCGGCCTCGCTGGTGGTCCACCCGATCCAAAAGTGCGCCCACGCCTGCAAGAAGCACTTGATAGATTTGCGCCGGCACTTGCCGCTCGCGCTCAAGCCAATCCTGTCATCCGCGCCAACGCCCTGATGCCGTCCGCCCGATTCGGCATGCGTGAAGAGATGAAGCAGACCTACGGCTTTTCCTGGCGTACGTACGTCCGCGGCGTCACCACCACGCTCGACACCATCGAAAACCTCGAATTTGACTCTAAGGTCACAGCCGCTCTGGCCATCATCGATCAGAACGAGCGGTCGAAGATTTCCGCCGGCTACGCGCTCGACCCCGCACGCGCAAATGAGGAAACGAAGGTGCCGAATGTCGTCGTGGTGGCCGCCGACCACAAAGGCGAGATCGTTCGCTACTACGAGACAGGAGAAACCGCGGCCTACTTTGGAGCCCCCGTCGCCCGCAGCCTCGACACCGGACAATACGAAGCCGACCTCGATCCGCGCATGATCGCTTCCACCGGCAAAATTATCGCCGCCATCGCTATCGCCAACACGATGCGCGACACCGCCGACAGTCCGTATCTCGATACGCAAGCCCCGGCCACGGGATTGGAAAGCTGTGCGCGGGGCGGCACGACCCGCCAAAGTCGCCGTGCCATTGTCGCTTTCGCCTGCTCACTCAATGCCCCGCTGATGAACCGCACAGCACTCGTAGGCCAACATCGTGTGCAGAAATTGATCGATCGTCTCGGCTTCACGATGCCGCCTGCTGATGCGTCGGGTTCTGGCGTTCCGCCCTCCACCGCCGTTGTTCTTGGTCAAATCTCAGGCAGCCCTCGCCGCGTCCACATGATGTCGTCGGTCGTGCTGTCCTCGCTGCTGCGGCGCGGCTCGGTCCCCGTTAAACTGCCGACTCTCGTCAAATCCTTCGACTATACGAGTGCCGCATCGGCAGCCGCTGCGGCCGCTCCGCTCGCCACCGGCGTGCTGCCATCGGATGTGATCAAACCTGAAGCTGTTCCGCTGATCCGCACGCTGCTGGAGGCGCCGTTATGCTACGCCACGGGCAAGACACCCGCGGGAACGCTGCGCTCGCTGTCGCACTGGTGCGCCGCGCGCCGTAACGACATGCGCTTCCACTTTGCCAAAACAGGCACCCAGGTCACCACAGACCCGAACGCTACCGTCGATGTCTGGACCACCGGCGGCCTTCAGTTTTCAAACGGCGCCGCCTATAGCTATGTCGTCCTCGTCGGCACGGGTTCGGTCCGCGAACCTTGGGCGACGTCCTTGCACGCGTCGCAAGTAGCCGCTCCCCTCCTCGAGGTCCTGCTGAACGATCTGAAAGCGCTCTCACGGTCCAATCCTCAGTCCCACCTGCTGCCCCCGCCACCTCCCCCGGCGAAGATACCGCTCGCCGCCGCAGATGGTCCAAACCGCAAGCTCACCGCCGCCGAAGAAACCCTTCGCAGCCTCGGCAACCGCTGACGCCGCTCCCCCCTGTCCTCCGCGACCAACCGGCCCGCCTCGCTCGCTTGCGCCGCGCTGCCTTTTCGCGCATGGAGATCCGCGATTTCAACCAACAACGTGGGACGACCAGTCATGAAACTCGTGCGGTTCGGGAATGCGGGTGCGGAAAAGCCGGGCCTCGTCGATGCGAATGGCAAAATTCGCGATCTCTCTGCACACGTGCCCGACATTGGCGGCGCCACGCTTGATAAGGAAACCCTCGACCGCCTCCGCGCGCTGGATCCTGCGAGCCTGCCGCTGGCACCGGAAGGCGTCCGCCTCGGCGCTCCCGTTTCACGTCCCTGGAGCTTTATCGCTGTCGGCCTGAACTACGCAGATCACGCCCGCGAAACCGGCCAGGAAATCCCTTCCGAACCGATTCTCTTCAACAAGCTGGGCAACTCCATCTGCGGTCCCAATGACGACGTGATCTATCCCAAGAATTCCGATCGAATGGATTGGGAACTGGAAATCGCATTCGTCATCGGCAAGCGTGCCCGCTATGTCGAAGAAAAGGACGCGATGGATTATGTGGCGGGCTACACCATCTGCAATGACGTCTCCGAGCGCCGTTTCCAGATGAAGCGCAACGGTCAATGGATGAAGGGCAAGTGCGCCGAAACCTTTGGTCCCCTCGGCCCATGGCTCGTCACCACCGACGAAGTGGACCCCTCCAACCTTGCAATGGAATTGAAGATCAACGGTGAGACGCGCCAGAAGGGCTCGACCTCGACGATGATCTTCTCGATCCCTTACCTTGTCGCCTACATCACGCAGTTCTGCGTGCTGGAAGCCGGCGACGTGATCACCACCGGCACGCCGCCAGGCGTCGGTTCAGGCATGAAGCCGCCGCAGTATTTGAAGGCAGGCGATGTGATGGAACTCACCATCGAAGGGCTCGGCACGCAGCGCCAGACAGTCGTTCCCTTTACCGGCTGATCACTGCGCCCGAGTCGCCGCTCATGATGCGCGCCGCAGAAAAGGCCGCCCCGCTCATTTAGAGTGGTGGCGGCCTTCGACTGTTGAGGCGTGGCGAGCTGATGATGTTAAGAAGATAGACGCAATCCATTCAGTCGGTTGGCTATCTCGGTAAAGGTTTTGCGAAGCTCGGCGCCATCCGTCGCGTTATAGAAGTGCTTTGGCGAGGTCGCGCAGTACTGCAAGGTGGGCACGACATCGGTTGGCACTTGAAATCCGACGGTAAACACGGTGATGCCCGAGGTCTTCATCTTATCGCAGATGCTCCTCGCCTGCGCGACGGAGGATCCATTCGCACTTTCATAGGTGCTATTGAACATGCCGTCCGTCATCAGGATCGCGACCTTACGCACCTTCTGCTCGTCATAGGCGACTGGTTCGCTATCCGCAGGAAAAACCGAAGCCCAGTTTGGTGACAGCAGATAGTAAGCCCATGCTGTGCCGAGATGTCCGGCTGTCATTCCGTTGGCCTGAAGCGAGTCGATGGCATCATGAAGGGCATCAACATCGTTGGTGAGAGGAACGACCGCCGTCGTCGGGCAGAATGTAGCCTTCCGGTTCAGCATATTGCCTGCCGGTCCTGCATCGGTGAAGGCCTCTGCTCCCGAGCGCTCGGTCACGCAAGTCGTGTTGCGTCCCGCCTGAGAGCGTCCCCGGCGATCCACACCTACGGAAACTGCATTGCTCAAGCTTCCTGCGTTGACTGACGTAGAAAACGGAGCAATCGCGACCTTGTTGTCGTTCGGCTTATCCGCAGGGAGCATAATATCGACAAGATCGGTGGCCGCAGCCCTCAGATCGGCAATCTTGCTGCCATCCATCGAGCCACTCACGTCAAGCATCATCGATACCTCGACATCCTTGACGTCAAAGACGGCCGACGATTTGACCTTGACCGTCAAATACTCCTTGCCCATCACGGCCGATATCGTGACAGGAAGCTTGATGTCCGCCACCAGCTGAACACTATTAATGACGCGGTCTACTACAACGGTGATGTTCTCAAGGGCTGCGCGCGTATCGTGGTCGGAAAGGTTGGCGGTGAAGTAATCTGTCACCATTGCCGTGAGTTCTGCATCACTTGGGTTCTCGAGCCGCAGCGCCCTTGCAGCAGCAAGAGCCGCGGCATCAAGGGCGCTTCCAGCCACGGTCGCAGTGCGGAAGCCACGTGCGCCGTCAATGCTGACACCCATCATGAACAACATGACAAGCATTAGGAGTCCAAACAGGGGCGCGATGGCACCGCCCTGTGCTGCGTAGAACTCGTACGACTTCTGACGCGCCAACAACATGGGGAAATCCGCTAAAAAATTAGATCCAGCGTGAACCTAATTATCAGCGAGTAAACAGAGTATTGCTTCGGTCGTCTAAATGCGAGGGTTTGGAACGATTGAAAACATTTCGGTTATTATTTCCCGAACCAAAATTAAAGAACCGTGATCAGTGTAATGGGAACATAACCTTAACCAGCCGATCGCCACATCCGGCGGAATTGATGAATAAGGGTCCCTTCTAGATCTACTCCAAACTAATTCGGGCGCCGGTGGTCCGGCTCAGGGCGATAATCCCCGGAATCGGCACTGTCGGCGAAATCTTCGATCAGTAGGGCAACCCGCTGCCAATCCGTGCTCTCGCTCCGACTTATCTTGCTCAATGTCGATTCATGAAATTTAAGCCGTTGCAGCAACTGCTGCTCTTTATGGTCGAGATGGCCCTCGCCATTCGCCCGCTCGAGACTATCGATGAGCTTGCACAACGTCTCCTGGTAGCGGCCACCTTGCTGCAAGAGCAATGCCGGCAAGATAGCCTGTAACTCGAATACTGTGCTGTCGATGAAGTCGCCATTGGACGTGTCATGCTTCAGGGTCTGGGCCGCACGTTCCAATTCTTCCGACAACTCCTGCAATTCGGAGTTGATGTGCACTCCAATGAGGTTCTGTTGGCAGAGTCGTCCGAGCTGAAGGGCGAGCGCGTTGGCATGCGGCAGCGCCCCGCTGCGCACGAGATCCCGGTAGGCGGAAGGTGCAATGCCCATGGCCATAAGCAGGCGGTCGCGGATCGCTTTCCGATCCCCGTCTGCGCGAGCCGAGGACGCCGCTTGCGCGGTGGGCATATCCTGTATGCCGCTGTCGGTTGACCGGTGTTCCAACGCAGGCCGGTCGGGATTGAGCGACCCCGCGAACACGGGTGTTTCGCCATGCGGCCCCTTATCCAGACGGTACGCCGTGGACGTAAACAGCGTCCGCGCCCGCAGGCGCGCCAACGTTTGATAGAGATCGCGGTGAATGAAGTAATGTGATCCGGTTTCGTCCGCGCGTTGCACCCGCTGATGCACAGAACCCGCATTCAAAACCTGTCGCGTGATGCGCTTGTCGCTGTCGTCTTGAATCTCACCGAGCTTCATCTCCGCCATGAACCCGTGTTTCTCATTGATCGGGTGCATGTGGCCGAGGACGATATCGATGTTGCGCGCGATATCCGGCAGCAGCGCCACCGACACGGTCTTCTCCAATTCCGCGAGCGTCGCGTGCTGCGTGTTGGCATGGAAGGCCTTTTTCGAAACGCCGGACAGGTACTCGAATAGCTCCGCCCGCACGAGATACCGATCCTCCTCATGATCGTATTCGACCGCATGAATGGTCGTGCCGGCATTGAGCACGCCCAGCACCCGATCCGCGCTCTGGGGATCGAGCCGGTTGGGCCGCACCTCAGACATGAACCCGCGATCGTTGGTGATAGGTCGCATGGATTGAAGCGTTACGCGGGCCGTATCAAAGATATCGGGCAGGAGCGAGTTCTCGATAATGCCCTCAAGCTGCTCGGCTGTCCGCGCCTTACTTGAGGGAACGTCCGACAGAGGCGACCGCACGGCATTGGCCCCAAAAAGGCCCGACATGAAAATCAAGCTGTCGATCGCGATCGCAACACCGAGCGCGAGGTAGGCCAGCCGATTGCCGTCCTGGAAAGCGTTGATCGAAACAACGAAGTTATGTGCCTTGTCGTCTCGATTGAGTTCGATAAAGCTGATCTTCGTGCGTAGCTGATCGGTATCGGCAGATGGCAAACCGCTGTCGGCCAGACAGCGGCGCGAGAAGCCCAGCAAGGCATCAGTGGACGTATTGGCATTAAGCTTCTCGCCACCCACACAAGTAGAAGCAAAAACCTGCGCGCCGGCATCGAGCGTCAATAGAAGCGAGGCGGCCTCCTGCGCGCGCTTGGGATCGCAATCGATGCCCGCCACGCGCTCTTTCGTCGTCGGGGCTGATGACATCGCATTGAGCAACTGTGTGCACTGCTCGCGGACAGCGGTCAGCCCGGCCCCATCCGGCTCTTGGCGAAAGCTGACCCTGGCGGCTTCGAACTCCGGCAACACACGTCCTGGATCAACCTTCGGCAGCACTGCAGAGGCCTGCTCCGGCGTGGTCGCCACCGCGATCCGCTGCTGTGCGGTATCCGCCTCGCCCCTCAACTTCGCCAGACCGCCATCGATACCGGCCAGTTCCCGCTTGATGGCATCGATGCGCCCGCTGGTCTCGTCGAGGCGCTTTTGGGCGTCCTTCACGCGCTGTTCGCCGATCTTGTAGTAATCTTGGAGCTTGGCGAGTTCACCCTGCCGCTGGCGGTACATCTGGCCGCGCCCGACCTTGAGAGTACCTTCGACGCCTTTCTCCTCGGCCATGGCTTCGACGCGCTTGGCATCGACTTCCTTTGCCCGCGCATCCAGATCGCTCTTCTTGGTCTGCACGTCAGCGACAAGAGCCGGCCGCTCGGCCTCCAGTCGCGCCACCTCTTCCGTCAACGCGGTCTTCTTCATCGCAAGCCCGGATTGGCTGCTCTCAGCTGTCGCAATGCGTTCCTGCTGCTCGGCGATCCCGCGCCGACGCTCTTCCATTTGCTCGACGTAATAAGCCTCGATCAGCTTTTCAGCTCCGCGCGATGCGGTGGCAAGCTTGTCGAGTTCGCCTTCATACGCGAGCCAGCCTTCGGACTTGAACAGGCTATCGGCCGCTTGTATTCGGCGCATCTCGAGCGTCTGTCCGATATCGGCGATGATCCCCGCAACCTGGTTCTGCGCTCTGAGTTCGGCCGCCCGCACACGCTCCTCCTTGGGGAAGATTGCGTTGAACCGGCTGTCGAACGAGAAGAAGACCGATGAGGCCATGCAGGCCAGAAACATCACCCACAGCATCGCATTTTTTACGATGACGCGCGTTGACTGGAGGTACGGCTTGACCATGTCACTGGCCGAATTGAGCGCCACAAGTGCGACGACCAGCAGCCCGACAACCATGATGAGAAGACCGTCGCCGGTCTCGACAGGCGACGCCGAGGCGGTTCCTGTGAGCCGGTCACGGAACAAGAACAGTGCAGCGACCGCTACGAAGAGCATGACGCCGATGACGCCGCCCATCACGGCCTGCACGGAGCGCGGCCTCGAACCGTTATGCGCCGCAGCCTTCTGGCTCATGCCCGTCGCAAAGCTCTCGCCGATAAGCCACGCGACAACCAGCATCACGCCTTGAATGCCGAATGTCACCATGAACGACAGGACCGGCTCGTTGGTAAAATTCCGCATGCCGTCCCACGTGGTCCAGCCGGATGCGAGGGACAGCACGATCCCGGTGGTGCCCAGAACCGCCAGTCGCCAGTTGGTGAAAAAGACGTTCTCGATCGCCTTCCAAACGCGAGGCATGATCCGGTAAAGTCCGGCGAGCACCAGCAGCACGGCGACGCCAAGAAAGATCTTGCCCGCCAGGGACTGCAGCGCAGCCGGATCCTGGAAAAGCGCCGACACGTCAAGCCAGCCCGCGGAATTGGTCGGCGGTGTCGGGAGAGCGTCTGCAGCCATATCGGGAACCCCTGCTGTCCGGTCGATGCGAAAGGGCCACCGAAAACCCACGTCCTGAGCGCCACTGCCATGAGGACATCTGAGCGTCGCCCCCAACGCACGACTGAAAACGGGGTTGCGTCTGCGATCCGTCGCGCACCGTTCCAATTCAAGGTCGTACGGCGTCTAAATTGGGGCGCGCGACAAGAGAAGCGAATTAAAGTTTATTCACCCCGGGGTCGGGGATCGTCCACGCGTCGCTTCCCCCTAACAAGGGAGGTCGGTGCGACCTATGGCAAAGCTGTGCCAGATCGTTATATTATAACTATAACGCGTCGCTTCCCGAGGAGGCACGCTGGCGGCCAGAAGGCAAACACATGAGCGAAACCCAGGCACCTCAGAAGCCCGACGCCAACCTGCGGTCCCCCTTCCCCAATCCTGACCAGCAGACGGCCAAGAAAGTCGCCCAGACGGTCGAGCGTGCGGCAAAAGTCTTTGCCGACCGCAATCTGCGCTTCACAAAATTACGTCAGCAGGTTTTTGAGGAAATCGCCGCCACGCACGCGTCCATCGGTGCATACGAGATCCTGGCCCGCCTGGGAGAAAAGGGCACCAGAGTCGCTCCGATCTCGATCTACCGCGCTATCGATGCTCTTCTCGACGCGGGCGTGATCCACCGCCTAGAGAGTAAAAACGCCTTCTTTGCCTGCCGCCGCACCGACCACACAAGCAAGGGCAAACGCCCAATTTTCCTCTCCTGTGAAAAATGCGGTGCCGTCGGCGAGGTCGATGGCCAGCACATCTTCGACCTGATCGGCGAAGCCGCCAAGAGTGCCAAGTTCACGCCACGGGTAAAGTTCGTGGAAGTCCAAGGTCTATGTCCGCGCTGCGCCGGCGGCGAAAGCTGAGCGCCTTGGTCTTGGGGAGTCTGCAAAAATGACCGGCGTGTCGCCCGCTGAAACCAAAAATCATGCGCAAGCCCATCACGCTGGTCATCCGCATGACCACGAGTCCTGTGACTGCGGCCACGACCACGGATCGGCCAAGGAGTTCGACACCTCCGCCCTGATCAGTGCACGCGGTCTGACGATGATGCGCGGCGACCGGGTCGTACTTGACCACGTTGATGTCGACATTCATCCGCGCGAGATCGTGACCCTCATCGGTCCAAATGGCTCCGGCAAGACAACGCTCGTCCGGGCCCTGCTCGGCCTCCAGGACATGACCGGCGGCGAGGTCAGCCGCATGGAGGACCTGAGGATCGGCTATGTGCCGCAGCGTTTCGATATCGATCGCACGCTGCCGATGACCGTTTCCCGCTTTCTCTCGCTCGGTCATAAGAGCCACCGTGAAGCCCTTCGCGCACTCCTTGCGGAAGTCGGCGCCGAACGCTGTTTCGATCAGCAGCTGAGCGAAATCTCCGGTGGCGAGCTGCAGCGCGTCCTGCTCGCCCGCGCACTGGCCGCCAAGCCTGACTTGCTGGTCCTCGATGAACCGGTTCGCGGCGTCGACTATACCGGCGAGGCCGACCTATACGCCCTGATCGGCCAGCTGCGCGATAAGCGCGGCATCGGTGTGCTGCTCGTCTCGCACGATCTGCACGTCGTCATGGCCTCGAGTGATCGCGTCCTCTGCCTCAATCGCCACATCTGCTGCTCAGGCGTACCCGAAACCGTGGCCCAGCATCCGGAGTATATGCGCCTCTTTGGAGCCGAGACCGCCCGCGCGTTCGGCGTCTACCGCCACCACCACGACCACGCCCACGGCCTCGACGGCCGCGAACTTCCTGTGCCCACCGGCCCGTCGCACGCGGAGACGCTGTGATCGAGCCGTTTCTTTTGCGCGCGCTCGCGGCCGGCGTCGGCCTTGCGATCATTGCAGCCCCTCTCGGCGCCGTCCTCGTCTGGAACCGCATGGCCTACTTCGGCGAGACGGTCGCCCAGGCGAGCCTCGTCGGTGTGGCCCTCGGCTTGCTGCTCAACGTCGATGTCACGGTCAGCGTCATCGTTACCACGCTGGCGGTGGCCGCACTTCTCATCGTCCTGGGGCGCCAGAAACTCGTGCCTCTGGACGCCATTCTCGGCCTAACCCACCACGGCACGCTGGCCCTTGGCGTCATCGCCACGACGCTGCTCGCCGGCCCGTCTGTCGATCTGATGGGTTACCTCTTCGGCGACGTCTTCGCCGTAACGGACTCTGATCTCGGGCTCATCTACGGCGGCGGAGCGGTGGTTCTCGCTGTTATGGCCTGGCTTTGGCAGCCTCTCCTGCGCGTCGCCGTCCACGAGGAACTGGCATCCGCCGAAGGCGTACCAAGCCGCTGGGTCCGCGCCGGATTCATCGTCGTGCTCGCGCTGACCATTGCCATCGCTATGAAGATCGTCGGTGTTCTGCTCGCAATCGCGTTTCTCATCGTCCCCATCGTCGCGGCACGGCCGTTCGCCTCGACACCGGAAGGCCTGGTCGTGACCGCAGGCCTGGTCGGCGCGGCCAGTGTCGCCCTGGGGCTCACGCTGTCGGCCCATGCCGATGCACCCGGCGGTCCCTCGATCGTTCTATGCATGGCGCTCATCGCCGGATTATCTCTCGCAATCTCCGCCCGCCGTTGACCATCCCACTGACTGGCAGTTCACGCGCCGATGGGCTAGGTAAGTTCAAACTCCCGGCTGATCCGAAGGCCGGCAAGACCAAAAGGCCCTGCTCATGAGTTCCGACGGCAGTCTTTCCCTCGCACCTCGGCGTCCCTCGGTCGCCGTCTCAGTCGGTGGTGTCATCGTCGGCGGCGGTGCTCCAGTCGTCGTCCAATCGATGACCAATACCGACACGGCCGACATCAAGGGAACCATCGAGCAGGTCGCAGCCCTCGCCCGTGCCGGGTCGGAAATCGTTCGCATCACGGTGGATCGCGACGAAGCCGCCAAAGCCGTGCCCCACATCCGCGACGGCCTCCTGAAGCGTGGCGTGCAGGTGCCCCTGGTCGGCGACTTCCACTACATCGGCCACAAATTGCTTGCCGAGAACCCCGCCTGCGCTGAAGCCCTCGCCAAGTACCGCATCAATCCCGGCAACGTTGGTTTCAAGGATAAGCGCGACAAACAGTTTTCCTCCATCGTCGAAATGGCGATCCAGTACTCCAAGCCGGTCCGCATCGGCGTCAACTGGGGTTCGCTCGATCAGGAACTCCTCACCCACCTCATGGATGAGAACGCCGCCTCGCCGAACCCGAAGGGCGCCCGGGAGGTCATGCGCGAGGCAATGGTTCAATCGGGCCTCATGTCCGCCGCCCGAGCGGAGGAATTGGGGCTTGGCGCCGACAAGATCATCATCTCGGCCAAGGTCTCCGCCGTGCAGGACCTTATTGCTTGCTACGAGATGCTGGCAGCGCGCTGCAACTATGCGCTCCATCTCGGCCTCACCGAAGCCGGCATGGGCTCTAAGGGCATTGTGGCCTCGTCCGCCGCGATGGGCATCTTGCTCCAGAAGGGCATCGGCGACACGATCCGCTTTTCGCTCACCCCCGAACCGGGTGGCGATCGCACACTTGAAGTCCGCGCCGCCCAGGAATTGCTCCAGACGATGGGCTTCCGTGCCTTCGTTCCCGTCGTGGCCGCCTGCCCTGGCTGCGGCCGCACCACGTCCACGACCTTCCAGGAACTCGCCCGCGACGTGCAGGACATGATCCGCGACCGCATGCCGGACTGGAAAGCGCGTTACCCCGGCGTCGAAAACCTGAACCTTGCCGTCATGGGCTGCATTGTGAACGGACCCGGCGAATCCAAGCACGCCGATATCGGCATTTCGCTTCCCGGCACAGGGGAAGCCCCGGCCGCCCCCATTTTCGTCGACGGCGAAAAGTTCACGACCCTGCGCGGCCCCCGCATCTCTGACGAGTTCAAAGCCTTGGTCGAAGAATACATCGAAGCCCGCTACGCCCGCGGCGCCCCCAAAGGCCATCGCCTCGCCACCAAAGCAAAACCCGAAACGGTCGGCTGAGCGCCTGACCCGCTAAAACAAAAGGCCGGACCTCTGGGCAGAGGGTCCGGCCTCGTTTGACCGCTTCGGGGGAGAAGCGGAGGGGCTGTCTCGCGTCAGGGAACGGGGAGATACAATCCCCGCGGGAGAGAGAGGCGAGACGGCAATCGACTGGGCAGTCGAAAGGGTGGAACTCAGAACGAACTCAGCACGCGGTGGCGAACGGCAGTTCCGGCTCATCAGCTCGCTCGCCGGCCAAAGGCGCGACGACCGGGAACGCGATGATGTTCGTATGCTCCGAAACATCGATGCCGGCGCGGCGCTGACGGAACCAGCGGAGCGACGTGTTCGTCATCACCGCGTCTTCCTTCACCGGCTGGATCAGGAGTCCATCATCGGACTCGAGATACCGGCCGAGCCAGGCTTCGAGAGTTTCTTCGCTTTCGTCCGAGCGCACGTACCACGTGTTCTCCAACGGACGCGCCCAGCTTGAGCCGAGGCTCATGATGGCGTGGGCGACGACATGCTTGGAAACGTGGGGCTTCGCGAGATCGTAGGAGATGAGGTAGGTGCGCATCGGGGGAGCTCCTTGGGCTGGAGGAGATGGTCGAGTTCTATTCTACGGGGAACGCGGGGAGGACTCTATGGCCGTGAACATAGGAAGAACATGCCGTGAGTCGCGGGCTCCGTCCAGCCGAAGTTCAGCTTTTGTTCTTATTCGATGCGGCGAAATAAATTAGCGTCTCGATTCAATGACTTACACAGTTGTATGGTGAGCTTGTATCAACCAAACAAGTTCAGCTGGTCGGCGCTGCGAGTCTTCACAGGAAGCCGTTTGTGATGGCTCGGATCGACGTGTCCGACGAGCTGTGGATAGCGTGTTGAAAACTCGGCGAGTGCTTTCTCTCTTGAGCGCGGAAAGCGCACGCCTTCCCAAATTTCATAGATCCGGCGCGGGTCGCAATCGTAACGCGCGATGAGATCCTTGCGCCTCACACGTAACCACCGCGCGATCCAAATCTCGATGGCGTCTGTCTCGGTGAGCGGCCGGGCGGTGTTGAACACCGGCGGCGCAGGCTCTGAACGATGGGGGAACGGCAGCGACATCGGATACTCGAACGCTTGACGAACGAAACGGAACGCGATTGATCGCGCTGAACTCCAGCAATCTTATGACCGCATCCGTGCGGCGAGCGAGAAAAAAGTGATCCTCTTCCCGGCCATCGACCTGAAGGACGGCCAGTGCGTGCGCCTGAAGCTCGGCGAGATGAGTGAAGCGACGGTGTTCAACGATGATCCCGCCGCCCAGGCCGCCGAATTCGAAGCGCAGGGCTTCACCTATCTGCACGTCGTCGATCTGAATGGCGCCTTTGCCGGCAAGCCCGTCAATGGCGCAGCCGTCGATGCCATCCTCGACCGCGTGAAGATGCCGGTTCAACTCGGTGGCGGCATCCGCGACCTCGCCACGATCGAGATGTGGCTGACGAAAGGCATCCGACGCGTGATCCTCGGCACCATCGCCGTGCGCGACCCTGCGCTGGTGAAAGATGCGTGCCGCGCGTTCCCCGGCCGCATCGCTGTCGGGATCGACGCCAAGGGCGGCAGGGTGGCCGTCGAAGGGTGGGCGGAAACATCTGAACTCACCGCCATCGATCTCGCCGGCCGCTTCGAGGATGCAGGGGTATCGGCCATCATCTACACGGATATCGAGCGTGACGGCGTCTTGAAGGGCCTGAACCTCCCCGCGACCGCAGAACTCGCGCGCTCGACGGCCATCCCTGTCATCGCCTCGGGCGGCCTTGCCTCAATCGACGACGTGAAAGCTCTTCTAACCCCAGAATACCGGCTCCTGGAAGGCGCCATCACCGGCCGCGCCCTCTACGACGGCCGTATCGATCCAAGGGAAGCGCTGAAGCTCCTCGCCGCCGCCTAAGCCTCACGGCACGCCCGAGTGCATCCGCTAGATATGCTGCTGCGTTCATGACTTCAGGTAGATGCCTGACGATCATGGAGCCGCGATGCCCCTATCCTTGAGCCGCCGCGACGCCCTGCGCAAACTCATCGTTGGCACTGCCGGCGTGTCTCTGGCGACCGCTGCCCGCGCCCAAGCGCCTGCCGCTGACGTGCAAGCCCCAGCAACCCAACCGGCGGGTGCCTGTGTGCTCATGCCCCAGGCCATGGAAGGCCCATTTTACTTCGATCCAAAACTCGTCCGCGCCGATATAACCGAAGGCCGTCCTGGCGCACCGCTCGATCTCACGTTGCGCGTCATCGAGCATGGCCCCTGCACACCGATCTCCAACGCTCGTGTCGATGTCTGGCACGCGGATGTCGGCGGCATCTATTCCGGCTATAATGGTCAAGGCGATGACGGCAACGCGTCCGCCAAAGGCCAAACTCATTTACGAGGCACGCAGATCACCGATGCCGAAGGCCGCGTCACGTTCCGCTCGGTCTATCCCGGCTGGTACCCTGGACGCACGCCGCACATCCACATCAAGGTATTCCTCGATCGGCTGACAGTGCTGACGGGTCAGATCTACTTCCCCGATGACCTTTCCGCCCGCATTTACCGCGAGCGCGCGCCCTACAAAAGCCCGGCCACCCGCCGACATGACGAACGATCGGGACCTTCTGTTTAAAGCTGGAGAACGCGAAGGCGGCGGCATCGTTCTGGCGACGGAAGAAACGGACGGCGGGCTGGTCTCCGCGTCGCTGCTGATTGCGGTTGATCGCTCGGGCGAGGCCGCAAAGGGCCAAGGATGGCGCCGTATTCTTCGCGAAATGATGGGCCGCTAACGGTCAAACCTGCGGCGGAACGTTACCATCGGGCTTGCGCAATTCGGGCGGCGGCTCGCTCTTTCCCCCGCGCCACCACGTCTTGAAGTTCTGCCGCCACAAGCGAACGCGCGGAACATCATACGAGAGAACCACCAGTCCCAGCGGCACCATCCAGAACCCCAGCACGGGGAGGAAGCCGAGGAAGCCGAACAGGATCAGCAGCACGCCGATGGCCATGCGCGCCGGCGCCCATTCGGGCAAATCATAACTCCAGCTTCCGATGCGAATAGTGCGCGGCACGTGTCGAGCCTCCTGACGCAATTTCACTCAACACGAATAGAGACCCTGCGGCAAAGGGCAAGCCCCTCAGGCTTTCGCGGCGGCTTCGAT
Organism: uncultured Alphaproteobacteria bacterium; assembly: GCA_963708775.1. GTDB lineage: Bacteria > Pseudomonadota > Alphaproteobacteria > Rhizobiales > Hyphomicrobiaceae > JAGVSR01. The sequence continues at coordinate 84,973 of CAVPTI010000022.1, forward strand.
GGTCGCAATATCGATCTTCACCATATCGAACATCGCTTCCATAGCGCGCCGCGCAACGTCCCGGTCCGGATCACGCACGAGGGTTTGCAATTGCTGCGGCACGATCTGCCAGAACAGGCCATACTTGTCCTGTAGCCACCCGCACTGCACCGGCCGTCCGCCATTGGCCGTCAGCGCCGACCACAAGCGGTCAACTTCGGCCTGATCGCGGCACGGCACCGATAGCGAGACGGCTTCGTTGAATTTGAAGCGTGGCCCACCATTGAGCCCCTGATAGGGTTGCCCGTCGAGCGTGAACTCGACCAGCATCACCTCGCCGCGCTTTCCACTTGGAGTATCTGTCGGATACGCCGTCACGTGATCGACCCGCGAATTCGGAAACAACGAAACATAGAAGTTCGCGGCTTCTTCGGCCTTTCCGTCGAACCAGAGGCACGGCGCGATTGTCATGGGCTTGTCTCCTCGTCCGCTGAACCACGCTGCAACGTCATCGGTTCCCGCTTAAGCTGGACCGCTCTTCGGCAGAGAGGACCCTAACGCATGATGGAACAACCTCGCACGACGCCCGAAACCGCCGGCCATCTGGCATTGAAGCGCGTCCCCATCGTACCCGCATCAGAAACCGTGGGCAGCGTGCGCGTCCTGCTGCGGTCGGCCAAGTTTGATACCGTCGATCTCATCCTGCTGACCGATCCGTCCGGCCGGCACGTCTCTTCCGTCGAATTGCGGCGCCTTGTCGAGAACGATGATGCGACACCGCTGGCCTCGATCGCCCGCACAGATTGGCCATCGGTGCCCGCCGCGATGGATCAGGAGAAAGCAACCGACATCGCCATCCGCGAGAGCGTCACCGTTCTTCCCGTCCTGGCGGCCGACGGACATCCCATCGGAATCTTGGCCGCGCATACGCTCATCGACGTTCTGGGGCGCGAGCATCGGGAGGACATCCACCTGATGGCGGGCATTCTGCTCGAACGTGAAGGTGCGCGCCACGCTATGGAAGACCCGCCGCTGCGCCGCGTCGCCCGACGCCTGCCCTGGTTGATGGCCGGCCTCGCTTTGAGTTCGGCCGCCACGGGCGTGATGGCGAGTTTCGAAGCGGCGCTGCAGTCGAACGTTATGATTGCGTTCTTCATCCCCGCGATCGTCTATCTTGCCGACGCTGTAGGGACGCAAACGGAGGCGATCGCGGTTCGCGGCCTCTCGACGCGTGATCAGCCGCTCCTCACCCTCCTTGGGTCCGAGATCATGGTGGGCGGCGTGATCGGAGCGATCCTTGGTCTGCTGGCGTTCCTGGGCGTTTGGATCGCCTTCGGAAACATCGCAATCGCAACCGGTGTTGGCGTCTCTCTCTTCGCTGCCGGCGCACTGGCCAGCGGCATCGGGCTCATGTTCCCGTGGGCGCTCGGCCGCATCGGCCTCGATCCCGCATTCGGCGCCGGCCCCGTCGCCACCATCGCGCAGGATGTCCTGACCATCGTGATTTACTTCTTCGTGATGACGAAGATGGTCGCCGTTGCCTAAATCCGCCAGCCGCTATGGATCGCAGCAATGCCGCCCGTGAGATTGCGATACGTCACGTTCTGGAACCCCGCCGCGCGGATCATCTCGGCGAATTGGTCTTGCTTGGGAAACTTGCGGATCGATTCCACGAGATACTGATACGGCTGCGCATCCCCGGCGGTCAGTTTACCCAGGCGCGGGATCACTTCGAACGAGTGGAAGTCGTAGATGCGATCGAGGATCGGCACCTGCACCTCGGAAAATTCCAGACACAGGAAATGCCCACCGGTCTTGAGCACGCGATAGGCCTCCGCCAGAGCGTTATCGATGTGCGTCACATTCCGGATTCCGAACGAAATGGTATAGGCGTCGAACGATTTGTCATCGAACGGCAGCGTCTCCGCATTGCCCTCGATCAGCGTAATACGATCGGCTAAGCCTGCATCGACCACGCGCCGGCGGCCGACGTCCAACATCTCGGGACTGATGTCGCAGATCACCGCTGTCGTCTGCGGCCCGCCCGCCCGCAGCGCGCGCATCGCGATATCACCTGTGCCGCCCGCCACATCGAGCAGCCGGAACGGGGCCTCGCCCTTGGGCGGATTGAGCATCGAAACGAAATCGGACTTCCACAGCCGGTGCAGGCCGCCCGACATCAGGTCGTTCATCAGGTCGTATCGCTCCGCGACCTTGGAAAAGACGTCGTTGACGAGGCTTTGCCGTTCCTCTTCGCGCACATTGCGGAAGCCGAACGAGGTGCTGGTATCGGTGGCGTTGGGATCGGATGTGGTCATGCCCGGCAACATACCCGGGCTCCGTTCACGCGGCTACCCGGCAAATTGGATCAGGTTTGCAGCAGCGGATGCAACGCACCTGTGTCCATGATAATCCGCCACCGCCGCCGCGAGAACGGGCGCCAGCAGATATCCGTGCCGGTAAGCCCCGTTCACCATGATGCTGCGGCCTCCATCCACAACGCGCGCCCGCGGTACGTTATCGGGAAACGCCGGCCGCACACCGGCACTCATCTCCAAAACCTCAGCCTCCCCGAAGGCCGGATGCAGGGCATACGCCGCCCCCAGCAATTCGAGTGCCGAACGTACCGACACCGGCCCCGCATCCTCGCTCTCGATCATTGTTGCACCGACGAGATAGCGGTTGTCTCCCCACGGGACGACATACAGCGGGTGCCGCGGATGCAGCAGTCGTACGGGCCTCGCGAACGACACGTCGCTCGATCGGATCAGCAACCGCTCTCCCCGAACGCCCCGCAGGTCCGCAAGCTGATGCCGCGCACCCAATCCTCGGCAATCGACGATCACGCTGTCCCGGTCGCTCTCTTCCAGTGCGCGTCCGAAATGAAAATCGACACCGGCATCCTGGCAAGCCTGCGTGCAAAAACGCGAGCGCGTGCGGCGTCGCCACGTGTGCCTCATCCGGAAAAAAGAGCGCTGTCGAAAAGCGGTCGGCCAGATCCGGCTCGAGAGCGGCGAGCGCCGCTCGGTCGAGCGTCCTATGCTCATGCGTCAGCTTCGCAAAGCGCGTCAGATCCGGCAGATCGCGCGCGACGGCAACGACGAGACTGCCGTTGTTGACGACGCCCGGATACACGTCCCGCCATATCGCCAGACCCTCGACGCCGAAATCACGAACCTCGTCCGGCGCCGTTTCCGCTTCCACCCACGGAGCAAGCATCGCGCCGGCATGGCGGCTCACACACGCATTGAGCGGATCCACTTCGCGATCGACGAGCATCACCTGATGGTCGCGGCGCGCCAGCGTCAGGGCCTGCCATAGCCCGATGATCCCCGCCCCGGCGACTGTAATGCGTCGGCGCGTCATCTCAGTCTCCGAGTGCCGCGCCCTCGCGGCGCGGGTCGCTGCCACCCTCGATCAAGCCATCGCGCACGGCAAGGAGATTGAGCCCTGAATTCATGAGGTCGATCCGGATCGCATGCCCATATGATTTGAGGCGCAGCCCGGTAAGGACGGACTGCCAGTCCGTTTCGAGATCCGCGCCCTCGCCCATGCTGCCGAAGTTCATCAGCGCCGATGCCTGATACGCATCGAGCTTCCAGTCCATCAGCGCAATCAGCGCTTTCGTCACGAACATGATGATCCGCCCACCGCCCGGCGATCCCACAACCGCGAACACATCTCCCTTCCCGTCGAACACGATGGTTGGTGACATGGTACTGCGCGGACGCTTCCCCCCTTCGACGCGGTTTGCGATCGGCTGCCCCTTCGCATCGGTCGGCAGAAAAGAAAAATCGGTGAGTTCATTGTTGAGGAGAAAGCCTGCCGCCATCACGCCGGAGCCGAACACGCCCTCGATCGTTGTGGTCATCGCAACCGCGTTGCCTTCCGCATCGATCACGGAAAGATGGCTGGTGCCCGTCGTCTCGTGCGTCGCATCGGCTCCGAAGGCGCGCTTTGCGATGCCTGGGGGCAGACCTGGCGGCGGCGGCGCCATAGACCTCGCAGGATCAATCAGCTTGCGCCGCTCCGCCAGATACGCACGATCAGTCAATCCCGCTGGTATGGAAACGAACGCGGGGTCAGCGAGATAGCGCCCGCGATCCGCATAGGCGAGTTTCTCGGCCTCTAGGATCAGGTGCACGCCCTCCGGCGGCATCCGTCCGTCGATGACACGCCCGAGATCGAATGGCTCCAGCAGTATAAGGATCTGCGCAATGGCGATTCCGCCCGACGAAGGTGGCCCCATTCCGCAGACTTTGTAAACGCGGTAGGTCGCACAGATCGGCTCGCGCACCTCGACCTTGTACGCGGTAAGATCCGCAGCCGAGAGATCACCCGCCACGTTCGGCGCCTGCGCGACCGCAGCCAACACCTGCTCGGCCACGCGTCCCGAGTAGAACCCATCCGGCCCCTTGTCCGCGATCGTCTTCAGAGTTGCTGCGTAGTCGGGGTTTTTGATGACAGAACCCGCCGACCGGGGCGCGCCGCTCTCATCAAAAAAGTACCGCCGTGCCGCAGCATCGAAAGCGTCGGGGCCCGTGATCCGCAGCAAAAGGTACAATCGTGGGGTAACGGTGAAGCCGTCTTCCGCAATCCGGATCGCAGGTTCGAACAATCGCGCCCATGCGAGTTTGCCGTGCTTTTCATGTGCCGTCTTGAGCAGCCGCACGAGACCCGGCGTCCCAATGCTAAGACCGGAATGCACGGCCTTTTCGAAAGGCATCGGCTTGCCGTCCGCGAGAAACCGATCAGGCTGCGCCGTAGCAGGCGCTGTTTCCCGCCCGTCGTAGGAGACGAGCGATGAGGTCTCTTTGTTCCAATGCAGCAAAAACGCGCCGCCGCCCAATCCCGACGACTGCGGCTCCACGAGACCAAGAACGAGTTGTGCCGCAATGGCAGCGTCAACGGCGGAGCCGCCTGCCGCCATCATTGCGCGGCCCGCCTCCGACGCGGCACGGCTCGACGTAGTGATCATGTACGACTTTGCGCGCGCCAAAGCACCGTCGACGCGCACCGTCGTCGAACTCGGGCTCAAACAATTGCCGCTGCGCAAGTAAAGGTCGCGCATTGCCCGCCAGGATCAATCCAGCAACCAACACAAAGCACAGGGTTCGTCGCACGCGTGTTAATCGCGCGCAGGGGCAAACAGAGAAGGGTATGGCAAGCGGTTTCATAGTCGCTTCGATGCCTGGAATGCGCCGTTCGCGCAACCCTCAGGCGTCTCGTTCGTCATTCGGCAGGCAAACAAAAAGGCAGGCAGCCCGAAGGCGCCTGCCGTTTGGACTTGAGATGAGGTCGATCGTTACTTCTTGACCGTCACGATGAAGGTGATCTCGGCAGCCTTCTTCTCCTTGCCGGCGCGGCTGATCTTGGCACCACACTTATACGTCGAAGAGAAGCCCTCGACCTTGCACGTCTTGGTATTGATCGTGAAATCAAGATCTCTCTTGTTGTCGATACGGTTGATGTCGATGGGGTCATCGACGCTCACGTCTTTGTCGAACACCCCGATATTCACCTTTACGTCGCCCGCCTTGACCTTTTTGGAAACGACCCAGTTCGGCGTAATCGATGCTTCCTGCTTCACCGGCGGTGTAGAAATAGTCTCACCCCCGATGTTGACCTTCGCGTAGAAATCGCCTTTCGAGAAGGCATCGGCCTGATCGAGTGCGCGCACCCGCGTAATCTTGATGATCACTTCCGGATCCTTGGCTGCGGCCGTCGTGGCCGTTGTGCCGAGGGCAAGAGTAGCAAGGGGAAGAGCAGCGAGCGCACAGGCAACGGCGCGGAACTTGGACATGGAAAAAATCTCCAACGATGACGAGACACACGAGATCACACCGCACGGGGACACCACCCCGCCTTGGGGTCGAGCTGCCTGGAGTGTCGATCGTGGCCGGACGCTAGCAGGAAGAGGCTGTGCTGTGACGGACGCAGCCGGTATCGGAGCGCGATCCTGAGTCTGGCGTTGCGATTGGGTGACAGGGCTGCTTTGGCTGAAGGAGGATTTCGTAGCGAAATCAATTCAAAGCGAAATTAGTGAAAGTCGCGGGATTTCGGGATGACACGCTCCTGACGGGGGTGCATGGGCCGCGGCCGCACAGGTGTTTCAGGCCGCGCCCATCTAGGATGTTGGTCCGCGCCCGCTGCACCAGGATCGGGCCCGGGACTTTTCACCTCGTCCGCGTTTGCGATGGGAATCGGCATTTCGTTCGCCCATTCTGACAGAAGCATAAGCCAGTCACTCCGATCCTCTAATGCCGTTGCCACGACATGGACGATGCTCTCGTGCCGCTGCACGCGCCCGGTGACGAGCATCAGCCGCGCCTGCATCACCGTCTTGCGATATCGCTCCAGCGTTTTCGGCCACACGACGCAATTGCCGACCCCCGTCTCATCTTCCAGCGTCATGAACACGACGCCCTTGGCCGATCCCGGCCGTTGCCGCACCAGAATGACGCCCGCCACTTTCACGAACTGCCCGTCGCGCATGCTGCGCAACTCCTGGCAATTCGAAACCCGTTCCGCCCGGAGACGCTCGCGCAGAAAGCTCATCGGGTGCGCCTTCAAGGACAGCCGCAGCGTCTGGTAGTCGTTCACCACGTGCTCTGAGAGCGGCATCAAAGGCAGCGCCACCTCCGGCTCCGCGCCCGTCTCGTGAGCGGCACTCCAGGAAAAGAGCGGCAGCGGCGGCGCATTCGCGAGCGCCGTCACCTCCCAAAGCGCCTGCCGCCGGTCGAGCCCGATCGACCGGAACGCATCGGCCGCCGCAAGCTTCTCCAGTGTCGGCAGGCGCAGCCCCGCCCGCTGCCATAGATCATGCACAGAACCGAATGCACCCTGCGCCCGAGCCGCAACGAGGCGCCCGATTTCCTCCTCCTGCAGCCCGTCGATCTGGCGCAGGCCGAGCCGCAGCGCAGGCCCGCCGCCATCCCCGTCCTCCAGCGTGGAATCCCAACAGCTGAGATTGACATCGGCGGCGCGCGCTTCCACCCCATGCTCGCTCGCATCCCGCACGATCTGCGCGGGCGCATAAAATCCCATCGGCTGTGAGTTGAGCAGCGCGCACGCGAACGCCGCCGGGAAATGGCACTTGAGCCACGATGACACATAGACGAGATGCGCGAAGCTCGCCGCATGGCTCTCGGGAAACCCGTACTCGCCGAAACCCTTGATCTGGTTAAAGCAGCGCTGGGCAAATGCGCGGTCATAGCCGCGCTCCGTCATCCGCTCGACCATCTTCTCTTCGAGCAATCCAATCGTGCCGCGGCGGCGGAACGTGGCCATCGCCTTGCGCAAATCGTTGACCTCCTGGTCAGAGAATTTTGCTGCCTCCATCGCGATCCGCATCGCCTGCTCCTGGAACAGCGGTACGCCCTTTGTCTTGCCGAGGATCTGCTTGAGTTCGTCGGTCGGCCCATGTTCCGGCGATGGCGACGGATAAGTCTCCGGCTCCAGCCCGGAGCGCCGCCGCAGATACGGATGCACCATGTCGCCTTGGATCGGTCCCGGCCTGACGATTGCAACCTCGATCACGAGATCATAAAAACAGCGCGGCTTGAGACGCGGCAGCATGTTCATTTGCGCGCGGCTTTCCACCTGAAAAACGCCGATGCTGTCCGCGCGGCAAAGCATGTCATAGGTTTCGGGATCCTCGCGCGGCACCTTCGCAAGCGTCATGTCGAGTCCATGATGCATGCCCAGGAGTTCGAACGCACGCCGGATGCATGACAGCATGCCGAGCGCTAGAATATCGACCTTCAACAATCCAAGCGCCGCAATATCGTCCTTGTCCCACTCAATGAAGGTGCGATCATCCATTGCGCCATTGCCAACCGGCACCATCTCCACGAGCGGCCCCCGCGTCAGCACGAACCCGCCAACATGCTGCGAGAGATGGCGCGGAAAGCCGATGAGCTCTTCGGTGAGTTCCAGCACGGTCGCAAGCAGCGGATCGCTCGCGTCAAGGCCCGCCTCCCGCACGCGCGTATCGCCGAGCACACCCCCCGAGCTTGTCCCCCATACCATGCCGGCGAGCGCCGCGACCGTGTCTTCCGACAATCCCATCGCTTTGCCGACATCGCGCACCGCCGACCGCGCACGGTAGGAAATGACGGTGGCGGCGAGCCCCGCCCGGTCACGCCCATAGCGCGCGTAGATGTATTGGATGACCTCCTCGCGTCGGTCGTGCTCGAAATCAACGTCGATGTCGGGCGGCTCCTTGCGCGCATGCGACACAAACCGTTCGAACAGAAGGTTTACTTCCGTCGGATTGACCGCCGTGACGCCGAGGCAATAGCACACGACCGAGTTCGCCGCTGATCCGCGCCCCTGGCAAAGGATGCCGCGCGAGCGGGCGAACAAAACAATGTCGTGCACCGTGAGAAAATAAGGCGCGTAATTGAGTTCCGAAACAAGCTGCAATTCGCGCGTGATCGTTGCGCGAACCCTATCTGGAATGCCCTCTGGAAACCGCTCCGCCGCACCTTTCCAGGTGAGCGCTTCCAGATGCGCCTGCGGTGTCGTCCCGGGCGGCACAGGTTCGTCCGGATATTCATAAACAAGCTCATCGAGCGAAAACCGGCAGGCCTCCATGATGGAAACTGTGCGCGCCACCGCCTCCTCGTATCCACGAAAGAGACGAACTATCTCCTCGGGCTTCTTAAGGTGTCGCTCCGCGTTTGCCTGCAGCCGGTACCCGGCCTCGTTGATGGTCGTATGTTTCCGCACGCAGGTCAGTACGTCCTGCAATGGCCGCCGGTGCGGCGCATGATAGAGCACGGCATTGGTCGCAACGAGCGGCGTGCCACATGCGGCGGCCATCGCCGCGAGCGCTCCGATCCGCGCCCGGTCATCGCCACGGTAGGCATGTGACGCCGCCAGATAAAGTTTGGCGGGGGCCAGTGCCGCTTGAATCCGCTGCAGATGTGATCGGAAATTCTCTTCCAACGTCTCCGGTGGCACGACGATGAAAATATTGCCTTCCGCGAGCACAGCGACGTCGTCGAGCCGCAGGATGCACTGCCCCTTCTCCGCCCGGCCTTGCCCGAGCGAAAGAAGCCGCGACAGACGACCGTAGGCAGCCCGGTCTGTGGGCAGACAGAGAAGGCTCGGCGAATCCTCCAGGTCGAGCCGCGCGCCCGGAATGAAGCGCAGTCCAACGGCCTTTGCCGCCGTGTGTGCGCGCACGACACCTGCAAGCGTGTTGCGGTCGGTCACTGCGATCGCCTCAAGCCCCAACGCTTTCGCTTGCGCAACAAATTCATCCGCGTGCGAGGCCCCCCGCAGGAACGAGAAGTTCGTCGTCACATCGAGTTCCGCGTAACGCATGACACACTCGTCCTAGAACAGACCATGTAAAAACCAGCGCGGCGCACCCCCGGCATCGGCCGCGCCGTAAAATCCCTCGCGATACATCCAGAACCGCGCCCCGTCGCTCGTCTCGGCGACATAGTAGTCGCGCGTCTTCTCGCGTGCGGCCGGATCGAGGCTGTCGCCGCCGAGCCCGTCATCGGCGGGCGTCGGCGTACCCGCATCCGGATGGGCGAGGTGCCGCCACCATTCGGGCGCGATCCGCTCCGGCCCCGCGGCCTTCACCACTGCATAAGCGACGCGCCGCCATGTAAATCTCATGGGTGGCCCATCCGGCACTTCGGCCATGGCCGAGATCGGTTCCGGCGGCGACAGCAGAAGAAACGGCCGCTCTCCCGGCGGAGAACCAGGCATTGCAGCAGGATCGGCGACAGGCGCCAGCAGCGCGGTGCGCACGGTGGCTCGCTCGGGCAGATGGCTTGCGCGCGGCGCGAGACGGAAAACGTTCTTGGCGCCGAGCCGGTTTGCAAGCCGGTCGACGAGCGCGGCAATTGCCTGCTCTGGGATTGCGCCGGCCCGTCCAAGGGTCGCCTGCTCGGCATCGAGCGGTTCCGCCAGCACGGCGTCGAGCACCGCCACATCGATCCCGAAGCCCGCGTCGATCGCCGCCAGCTTGTTGTCGAGAAGCTGCATGAAATGCGTCGCTTCCGCGCTTGCCCTGGCGAGCCCCGCCTCAGCATGCGCAATCGTGCCGTCGGCCCGATAAAGATGCAGCGCGATGCGCCGCGCCCCAAGGCCCGCCGCCTTCAACGCGCTCGAAAGATCCCCGGCGAGGGCACCAATTTCAGAAACAAGCGCTTCCGATGAGATCAACGGTTCGCCCCACGAGCGACGCTCCGACAGCACCGGCGGGTCTCCGAGTGCGGCTCGCGGTTCGGCCTGCCGCCCCAACGCCTGATCGAGCCGCACGAGAACCGCGTCCGCCAGCGCTTTTGTCTTGGCCTGCCCTGCCCGGCTGCGCGATGACGCCTCCGATGAAAACCGCCTCTCCAGCGAGGTGCGCGGCAGTTCCGCCAATTGACCGATCTGGGCGAGCCCCAGCCGCTTCAAAAGCACCACGGTCTCCTGCGACAGACGCAGCGCCGCAACAGGCAGTCCCGCCAACGCGGCTGCCGTCTGCGCCTCCCCCGCCGGCGCCATCACGGTGCGCCGTCGCGTGGTTGCGAAGCGGGCGAGAGCGTAAGCCGTCCCCGGCGTATCGGCGAGACCAGCGCGCGCCGTAATTCCGAAGCCGGCAAGCCGCCTCACCAAATTTTCCAGGAGTGCCGCCTCGCCTCCGAAGAGATGCGCCACCCCTGTCGTATCGATCCAGACACCGTCGCAACCTTCGACGTTGCGCGATGGCCCATAACGTCCGAGCCAGAGCGCGAGACGTTCGAGCGCCTGCGCATCCCGCTCCGCCTCGGCCGGATGCGAGACCAGACTGGGCACAGCGGCCCGCGCATCCGCTAAACTCATGCCCACACGCAAGCCCTCCCGTGCCGCCCGGATGTTGACGGCGGTGATGCGGATGCCTTGCGCCCCGCCCGCGACGAGTGCGAGCGGCTTGTCATCCGGCACGGCACCGGGCCGGTGCCGCGCTAGCCGCTCGATCGGCCACTGCGGCAGCCAGACGGAAACGATACGCTTCATGGGACCATTCCAAAGTCAGAGCGGCTTCGGTGGCGGGCGGAGCCGAGCGGCAGCGTTCGAGCTGCACCGCAAGGCGGGCCGCGCCGGGTGCACGCGTGTCAAAGGGATGTGCGCCGCTCGCGGCCGGATTGATCCGCCAGCGCGTAGCGGTCGCCGCACTCGCTGCCGATCGCGCCGATGTGAGCATGAGGAGTGGTGTCGCCCCATCCCGCGCCGCAAGACTCAAGCGCCGCGCCGGCGTCAGATCGATCGAAGAGAGCGCACCGATTGCCAGGACCAGACTGCCCGAGCGCAGGCCTTCTTCCAGAACCCACAGCACATCGTCGTCGCGCCGCGCATCGACCATGAGCAAGGACGAGGCGTCGATGCCGAAGCGGACCAGCCCCGGCGGATAGAGGCCGCCGGCGTCGAGGATCGTACGCGGCGAACTGCACCACAAAATGCGCGGCAACCCTTTGCCGCCGCGGATCGCGCCGCCGAGCCTGCGGCGGGCGAGAGCAAGGGCGAAGGCGAGGGCGGCGGCGCGTGAGGCGGCTTTGCTTGAAGCAGGTTTGATTTCATGACAAGCGCCCGTGTCGAGTGCGTTGGCGCCGAGCAGGGCATCTACCTCCGAAGCGCCCAGCGACCAAGCAGCCGTTCGCGGCCCCGCCTGCACCCCCTCGTGCGTCTCGTCGATGCCATGCCGCGCCTCGAGGCGGGGGCGCTCGATAGCGAGAATGCGCCGGCGCAAGTCTTCGAGAGTGTCATTGCAATGTCCCGCGGGGGGCGCCGGAGCAGCCATTGAGAGGGCGCTGCTCCGGCGCGGGGGCATCCGGGAAGACAGGTACGCAACGCCACGCGTCCCCCCGGACAAACTCACAGACGCATCTGAACCCTCGTTGGGCTCCAGCCCTGACAGTGCGGAGGGAGTGTTGAGGGGGTGGGCCGCCTTGTTCATGGACAGAACGCTCGCAACGGGTTTCACAACAAAACGCCACACACAATGTACTTGTTTTGTTCTATACCGCCTTCGCGCGCCAAGATCAAGAAAAATAGAACAAGACAAGAACAAATGTTGTGCGATCGGCAACACGGCTGTCATGCCGTCACCAGAGCGCGGCCTCACCCTGTCCATAAAGAGCAGCGAAGATGAACTGCTTCCCAAAGCAACCGGAAGCGTGGCCGGAGGCTTCCACGGTCAAGTTGCCGCGATCGCCAATAAACTGGCCACGAATGCTCAAGCCATGGACAACTCAAGCAGATTTTCCACTTCAAGCTGACGCTTCGGCGCCGGGTGTGGCCCGAAAGCCCTCACTTCGAATCCGGGACTGCGATATACGAAACCTTCACCATACTGATCCAAACGATAGGACTTCAGAAGCGGCTGTGTGTTCCTTTGCCGCCGCTCCTGCAAAGCCTTCGTTGAGCATAAATCTGGAGTAGCAGAATGCGGGTTCGCTCCATCATCAACCGGGCACTGGCTGTCGTCGGAACCTCGATCGTCATGGCGACGACGATGCCGGCCATGGCGCACGCTCAGTTAGTCGACTTCATGTGGGGTGGCGACAGTGAGTGGGGCGGCAAGCGCTCGACGGTCGCCTTTGATTCGAAGTTCCGTCCTGGTCAAGTCATCGTCTCTTTTGGCGATCGCCGTCTGTATCTCATCACCAAACCCGGCACTGCGATGAGCTATCCCATTGCAGTTCCGCGCGAGCAGAGCCGCTGGCAGGGCCGCCTGAACGTGACCCAGAAACGCGAAAACCCGTCCTGGACGCCGACCCCTGAAATGCTGCGCGAAAACCCGCGGCTGCCGGCCTGGGTACCCGGCGGCCACCCGATGAATCCGCTCGGCGTGCGCGCGCTGTACCTTGGCTCGAGCACGTATCGCATTCATGGGACCGACGCTCCCTGGACCATCGGTCAGGCCGTGTCCAAGGGCTGCATTCGCATGTTCAATGAAGACGTCCTCGACCTCTATCCGCGCGTCCCCGTCGGCACCGTCGTGACAGTCACCTGGGAGCGTTTCAAAACTGGGCCTGCCATGGCGAGCGATTCCGAGACGCCGCCTCCTGCTCAGCGCCGTGTGGTGAACTTCGGCCGCAAGGGCGAAGTGGCCACCCGCACCGTCGCCGTCGAATAATCCGGCGATCCGCAAATCAAAAAACGGGCGGCTCACCTCTGGTGACCGCCCGTTTTGCTTTTCGATTTTCGCCGTCTAGACATCAGCTCGTCAGACAGCCCTTCAAACCCTGCGCGAGGCTTTTGAGAAGCAGGACATAGGCGCCCGGACCTGCCTCGATCGACGCTCCCTCCGGATCGAGCGTGCCCGCCTTGGCCTCGGTTCCCTCGACCACGGTCGCGACCAGTTTCGACTTGAACTGCGGCTCGGCGAACACGCACGCCACGTCTAGATCTTTGATTTTGCGACGTATCTCTCCCAGCCGCTTCGCCGAGGGTTGCACCTCGGGCGAGATCGTGATGGCGCCGGCCGCCGGGACGCTGAACCGCTCTTCAAAGTATTGATAGGCATCGTGGAACACCACGAAGGGCTTACCTTTCACCGACGCCAGTTCCGCATCGATCTCCGTCGCCGCCGCCTCGATGCCGGCAATTGCAGCCGCAGCGTTCGCTTCGAACGTCGCCGTCTTGTCAGGTGCCGCTTCGCTCAAAGCGCGCGTGATCTCCCTCACCATGGCGACGCCGTTCCGAGGATCGAGCCAGATGTGTGCGTCGCGCACGGGACCTTTCGCTTCGGCCTCATCATGGTCGCCGTGCCCATGATCATGGTCGTGATCATGGGCCTGCGCGTCGCCGTGCTCATGCGCCTCGAAAGTGTTCCCAGACCGTTTGTCGAGCAGGGTCAGCCCAGGTGCCCCTGCGAGCGTGATGACAGTCACCGTCTTCGGCAGGGCAGACACGATTTTGCGCGTGAACGGCTCGATGTCTTCCGACACACGAAAGATGAGCCTGGCGTTATTCAGTGCCTTCGCGTCCGACGGCTTCAGCGAGTAGGTATGGGGCGACGCCGTTCCGCCCACGAGCAGTTTCGGCTTACCGGTATCCCCCATCACTTGCGCCACGAGCGCATGGACGGGCTTGATCGTCGCCACGACGGCCAGATCATCCGCCCACGCCGATCCAACGGCCAGGCTGAGTACCGCTGCCGCCGAACCCAGCAACCGGGTAAGCGTGAACAGCAGATGTCTGGTTCCATGGGGCCTTCGCTGCCCGGCCGGCAATCTCATCATGTCGTCTCCCTCGAGCCACCGCAGCGGCCAAACCAATTTGGATGCTATAACATCCAAATTGCGCCACAAGGCAATCTTAAGGCGGAGGAGGCGCACAGGACGGTAACAGCCGCCCCGGATGCCGCATCAATGCCACGCTGCTCGGCGACAGTGGTATTCTGCAACTCCTCATCATATTTGAAGGTCGCGCCGCTATGCGAACGCCGCACGGGAACCACCAGGAAGGACGCCGCAGATGATGGAGCGACGTGAATACCGCAGTGCCGGCTTGCTGGCGGGCGCCTTGGCGCTGTTCGCCTCGATCCAGGTGGCATCGACGCGTCCGGCTCACGCCCACCCCCACGTCTGGGTGAACGTCGAAACCACCGTTCTCTATGACCAGGGTAAGGTCGCCGGCTTCACGCACCGCTGGACCTTCGACGACATGTACACGGCCATGGCGGTGCAAGGCCTCGACAAAAACCAGGATGGCACATTCACCCGCGAGGAGCTTGCCGAACTCGCGCAGGTCAACATCGACGGGTTAAAGGAATTTGAGTTCTTCACCTTTGCACGCGTCAAAGAAAGCCCCGTTAAGCTTGCCCCGCCGAAGGACTATTGGCTCGAGCACAAGAACGGCGTTCTCTCGTTGAACTTCACACTGCCGATCGCGGAGCCGGTGCCCGCCGAAACCGATGGCTTTGAGTTCGCCGTCTATGATCAAACCTTCTTCATTGCGTTCGATCTGGCGAAAGAAAATCCCGTCCGATTGAGCGACGGGGCGCCAGCCGGGTGCAGTGCCACGGTCGGCAACTCGGACAAGGACCTCGCCGATCTCCAGAAGTTGAACGATGCTTTCGGTGGCCAGCTCACCGCCGGTAACGCCAACGAAGGTAGCGGCCTGGGCTACGCTTCGACCATTCATCTTTCATGTGCGAAGACATGATGCACCGCCTGATGCCTGTCCTTGCGGCGTTCGTCGCCTGTATTGCGGTGGCCGTGTCCTTCGCGGATTCCGCCGCAGCCTCTCCTGACGTCGCCGGCAAAATCGCGGTTGCCCAACTCTCGCCTGATCGCGCGCTCACCGCCGGCCGTCCCGCAGCGAGTACTGAATTTGCCGCACCGCCGGGTGTGATGGCGCAGGCGTACAACTGGCTCCTCACGCAGCAGCAGCGTCTCAACCGCGAACTCGCCAACGCGATCAAGGAACTCAAGGCCGCCGGCAGCATCAACGCGGCCCTCGTACTCGGCTTCATTGGCTTCAGTTATGGCGTTCTCCACGCTGCCGGGCCAGGGCATGGCAAAGCGATCATTTCCTCCTACGTTCTGGCCAACCAGGAAACGGTTCGGCGTGGCATTATGCTGTCGTTCCTCTCCGCTTTCATACAAGCGCTCTCGGCGATCGTGCTCGTCGGCATCCTCGCCATCGCACTGAACGCAACGAGCATGGAGATGCGCGTCGCGGAGGGCTGGATCGAAACGGTCAGCTGGGCGTTCGTCACGGCCGTCGGCGCATGGCTGCTGTACGGCCAGATCCGCCAGATCCTCGCACGGCGTCAGGCCGCGCCCTCCAATACTGGTGCGGGTAAGGTCAGAACACATACGCATTCGCGCACCTCTGTTCCAGCCACGGCTCACCTCGATGATCACGTCCATACACACGACTGCGGATGTGCCCATGATCACAGCCAGACGCAGCCGTCTCATGAACACGCCCACGATCACGACGAATGCTGCGGCCATGCCCACATGCCCGATCCCAAAGACCTGCAAGGCAATCTGACCTGGGGCAAAGCCCTCGCGATCGCCTTCTCTGTCGGGATCAGACCGTGCACAGGAGCGATACTCGTCCTCGTCTTTGCATTGTCACAGGGGCTGCTGTGGGCCGGCGTATTCGCCACATTCGCCATGGCCATTGGCACGGCGCTCACCGTTTCCGTGCTGGCGGCATTGGCCGTCGGCTCGCGCGAACTGGCCGCGCGTCTCGGCGGCGAAGGCAGCGGCTGGGCGACCGCAGTGTCCAACGGCGCGGGTCTACTGGGGGCCAGCCTCGTTCTGCTTATGGGCTCTGTATTCTTCGTCGGCTCTCTGCAGCCACAGGCCCCCTTCTGAGTTAACCACGCCCTGGCCGCGGCGCGGAACCTCTCCTACACTGGCGCGCGTTTTGGATCGAAAGCGGCGATGTCCCGTTTTCGATCGCCTTGGTGCTGCGTCATGTCCCGTCTCGTCCGCGTCGTTGTTGCGTTATGCCTCTGCGCGCTCGCCGCCGCGCCTGTCCGCGCCGTGGTCGATCTCGAAACGTCAGCGCTGCCGGACAGCCGCCTCGAAATTCTCGTCGTAGAGATCGACAACTGCATCTACTGCGGCCTCTTTCGCCGCGATGTGGCCCCCACATACAAGGTTTCAGGCCGCGCTAAGACCATCCCCATGCGTTTCATCGACATCAACGCGCCCGACGTGGACCGCCTCGCCTTGACGGCCCCCATCGACAGCGTTCCTACCGTACTCGTCGTTGAAAACGGGCGCGAACTTGGCCGCATCGCAGGGTACGTAGGGCCGGAGAACTTCTTTCATTCGCTCAACCGGCTGTTGCCCGATAGCAGTCCCTGACACCGCGTGCGGCAACCGGCCGTTGAGTTCCGCTCCGCATTCGGGTTTGATGCGGCGGCATCACTCATTCTGCGGAGCCAGGCTATGGATCGTCGTGACTTCCTAAGATCGACCGGTGGTCTCGCCGCACTGGCGACGGGCTGCGCGTCCGTTGCCGCGTCCGCCACCGCTGAAACGAACGTTCCATCCGGACCACAACGCACCTACTCTTTTGCGTCTCCCTGGGTATTGCATCACGCGGGCTTCGCAGACGACGCACACCGTTTGGCGCGCCGCATCGAAGCCGCGACCGGTGGTGCACTCGCGCTCGATCTTCGCAGCGGTTCACGCGACCGCGCGGATTTCACGATGAAACCGGTGCAGTCTGACGTTCTGCTTCACCCAGCCTTCGCTTTCTTCGGCGGCCTTCCCGGAGATGATGTGCTCGCGCCGCGCGAACTCGATGCCTGGCTCGCAACCGGCGGGGGACAGGACTTGTGGGATAATCTCGCAGCGTCGCACGGCTTCAAGCCTCTGCTGGCTGGTCACACCGGTCCAGATCCCGTGCTCTGGTCGCGCTCACCCATCAGCAGATCGGTCGATCTTGCCGGACAGCGTGTCGTTGCCCGCGGCCTCGATGCCGAAGTCGTTCGTGCGCTGGGTGCTATCCCCATCATGGCTGATGAAACGGCACTCGAAGCAGCGCTGACGGCTCCCGACACAACTGCCGTCGTTTGGGGAAGCCTCGTGCATGCCAGTGCATCAAATATTCCCACGCACTTCCCGCACGGTCTGTGTGGCGCGCTCGGGTCTGCCGGCGGGGCAATTGCGCTGGAAATCGATCTCGCAGTCTGGAACGACCTGACGGACGCACAGCAAACGGCCATCTCTGCCGCTGCCCACTCTGAATTCCTCGCGTCCATCGCCGATACTGAGGCAACCCGTGTGGCCGTTGACTCAAGCCATCGCGACACGCACGGGTGCGGTCATTGCTTTGCCGACACCCGAATTCACCGCCGCTGTTTCGCGCATCGCCGCTGCCGTCGTAGCGCACACCGCCGCGCACGATGCGGTCGCAGCAAGTATCGATCGCAGTTATTCGTCCTTCCGCCGCGCCATCCGTAGCCCGGCCGACAACATCACTTGAAGCTATAGTGCGCGTGTGTCGCGATGTGTCGACAATGGTCGCCCTCCATCGCGCTCGTTCGTCGCAGCGCAATTGATCACGCGGGGGCTTCTGGCGTTGATCCTTGCGGTTAACTGTCGCCCTGCTGCGCTTTTGCCTTTTTTGAACCGTGCTCGCATGGTCTTCCAGAACCTGAAAATAAAAAACGAAAAGCTGGATTGATGACATGAGCGTTAAAATGATCATGGCCGCTGGTGCGCTGCTCGGTGCAGCCAGTCAGGTGGCCGCTGAAGAATTTCAGATGCCCGCGGAAGTAACGCCGGCCCTCCGCGCCGCATGCGAGACCGATGTTCGCCGTCTTTGCGTTCGGGAAAACCCGACGGTGTCGAAAGTGAAGTCTTGCGTGCGCCAGAACTTCATAAATCTCGGCCGCCGCTGCCAGATGCAGATCACGCTCGCCGGACTCAAGCCCTGAGGCACGCGGGCAGAGTCGGAAGCACCACCGAAAACAAAAACGCCGCCGGTCTTTCCGGCGGCGTTTTGCG
This sequence comes from uncultured Alphaproteobacteria bacterium, assembly GCA_963708775.1. Classification (GTDB taxonomy): domain Bacteria; phylum Pseudomonadota; class Alphaproteobacteria; order Rhizobiales; family Hyphomicrobiaceae; genus JAGVSR01. Next base: position 103,425 of record CAVPTI010000022.1, read on the forward strand.
TCTCTTCAAGAGCGTTGGTTAGGCCGCAGCAGCCTTCACCGGTTTCATGGCATCGGCGAGATACGACATCGCTGCATCGACGCCACCCTTCTTGTGCGGCACACCGGCGATCTCGAGCCCCATCTCGATGCCCGTCAACGCACCCATAATCGTCAACTCGTTCGTGTCGCCGAGGTGGCCGATGCGGAAAGCCTTGCCCGCGAGCTTGTTCAGGCCCGTGCCGAGCGACATGTTGAATGTATCGAGTACGACCTTGCGGAACTGATCGGCGTTATAGCCCTCCGGCATCAGCACGGTCGTGACCGCGGGCGAATAGTACTTCGCCTCGCGGCAGTTCAATTCCAGCCCCCATGCGCGCACCGCGCGGCGCGAAGCTTCCGCCAGACGCTCATGCCGGTCGAAGACGTTTTGCAGACCTTCCTCGTTAATCAGTTCAATCGCCTCCTGCAGACCGTAAAGCAGGCTCGTGGCCGGCGTGTACGGGAAGAAGCCGGCCTCGTTCATCGCCAGCATGTCGTCCCAATTGAAATAGGAGCGGTTCAGCTTCGCGGTCTTCATCGCCGCGATCGCCTTGTCGCTGACGGCCGTGAACGATAGACCCGGCGGCAGCATCAGTCCCTTCTGCGAACCGGCCACCGTCACATCGATATTCCACTCGTCATGGCGCAGGTCGGCGGCAGCAAGCCCCGAGATGGTGTCCGCCATGTACAGCGCCGGGTGTCCGGCCGCGTCGATCGCCTTGCGCACTTCATCAAGGCGCGTGCAGCAGCCGGTCGACGTTTCGTTGTGAACGACGCAAACCGCCTTGATCGAATGGCTCTTATCGGCGCGCAACTTGGCTTCGATCTGGTTCGCATCGACGGCAATACGCCAGTCGGTGGCGATCACATCTGCAACCAGCCCAAGCCGGTCCGCCATCTGCTTCCACAGCACAGCGAACTGGCCCGTCTCGACCATCAGCACCTTGTCGCCCGGCGACAGCGTGTTGCACAGGGCGGCCTCCCAAGCACCTGTCCCGGACGCAGGATAGATGATGACGGGGTTCTTGGTCTTGAACAGACCCTTCACGCCTGCGAGCACCGATTTGCCGAGCCGTTGAAAATCAGGCCCGCGATGATCGAGGATCTGCCGCGACATCGCCTGCAAGACGCGTTCAGGCACCGGCGTCGGTCCGGGGATCTGGAGAAAATGGCGGCCGGGGCGGCGGGGCTCTTTCGACATAGCGCGTCCTTAGAAAACAGGTGCCGGGAAACGTCTTAGCGGTCGCGCCCGTCGCGGGCTGCCGATCGCAGGATCGGCAGGGCACGGGCTATCCGCTGAACGATTAATCCCTCTTGCTCAACAGTCGGGCAGCTATAGGAAGTGACACGGAAGGCCGTCAAGTGACTGATAGGCCAACGCGGTCGGCCAAACGTCGCGTTACGCGACAAGTCAATCCGGCGAAAGTTTCCGCACAGGAATGAGTTGGCGTGTCAGGGCGTGAATGCGCAAACTGAAGCATGAAATCGGGGGCTGCGATGAATGATTTTCACCGACTGACCGCCTGCGAAATGCATGCGGAAATAATCTCCCGCCGGCTGTCCAGCGTCGACTTGGTGAATGACTGTCTGCGCCGCATCGGGCTCCGCGAGCCCGTCATCGGGGCCTGGGCTCACATCGAGCCCGGCTTCGCGCTTGCTCAAGCTGAAGCAGCCGATACCGCCCGCGCCGCCGGTAAACCGCTCGGTCCGCTGCATGGCATCCCCGTCGGCATCAAAGACATCATCGACACCGCCGGCCTGCCCACAGAATGCGGCACGCCGGCGTTTGCCGGTCGGCGCCCAACCGTGGATGCCGAGATCGTGCAGCGCCTGAAAGCCGCCGGCGCGATCATCCTCGGCAAGACCGTCACCACAGAACTCGCCTTCTACGGCCCCGGCAGAACCCGCAATCCGCGTGACCCGCAACGCACGCCCGGTGGGTCATCGTCCGGCTCGGCCGCAGCCGTCGCCGATTTCCATGTGCCCCTCGCGATCGGCTCGCAAACCGCAGGCTCCATCCTGCGGCCCGCCTCCTACTGCGGCGTGATGGGGTTCAAGCCCACCTTCGGCGCAATCCCACTTGACGGCGTTATCGCTCAATCGCCGCCGCTCGACACACTGGGCAGCTATGCCCGCTCCGCCGCCGATCTCGCGCTCATCACGGCCGTGCTCTCGGGCCAACCGTGCGATCCACCCACGCTGCCCAATCGCCCGCTCCGCCTCGCATTCGTCAAAACGCCCGCGTGGCCCCAAGGCGACGAAGCCATGCGCAGCGCCTTCCAGCGCCTCGCCGCAGAAAACAGCGCGATCATTCACGAAGTCCCGCTGCCGTCGGCATTCGACGATACCGGTGGCCTGCAACGCGCAGTTCAGTTCCACGACATCGCTGCAAACTACGGCCCCATCGTCGCTAAACACGCCGATGTCATGTCAGACAAACTGAAGGAAGTGATCGCCGAAGGCCGCTCGGTCACTGACGCTGAATACCGAAATGCTCGCGACCGTCGCGAACCGCTCTACGGCGCCATCGAACCCATCTTCGCCGCCTACGACGCGATTTTGACACCCTCCGCGCAAGGCATCGCGCCGCTTGGCCTCTCAAGCACGGGCTCGCCGATGTTCAACTTCCTCTGGACCTATCTCGGCGTGCCGGCGATCAGCGTGCCTTTGCTGACGGTTGATGGCCTTCCGCTCGGCGTCCAACTCGTCGGCCGCCGCGATGGCGACGCACACCTTCTTGCCGTCGCGGATGCCGCTATGAAGTCATTTGCGCCACATTGACGATAACGCCGAGCACATCCGGCAGCAGAGTTTGCACGGGTTGGCTTACGCGAGGCCCACGACGTCGCCCACCCGCAGCCGACCCGCCGTTTTCACGCGCGCATAAACGCCCATGTCGCTATGCCCCCGGTTGCGCAACAGGATCGCCGGAATGTCGATGTCCCGCCGGCCGCTCGACGGATCCACGTTCGTCGCCGCACACCGTTGGGTGCGCTCGATCACGTCAAACTCGATCTCACCGATCTTCACTGTCTTCCCCACCCAGTCGAATTCCGACCAAGCCGGCGCTCCGGTCACGATCAGGTTCGGCCGGAACCGGATCGGATCGAGCGGCTGCGCAACGATGCGCTCCAGGTCTGCCACGCTCGCGAGACTGACGATGTGGACGCACGTCTCCGTCGAATCCGACAGAACGTGCCCCTGCGCATGCACAACCTTCGGCGGCCCCTTCACACTGTCCTTCATGTACTCGGCAAAAAACTGGGCGATGATCGCCCGGCCCGCAGGCGTCGCCAGCGACCCGCGCGCGACCTGACCACCGTCGCGGCTGATCGTCAGCGTCTGCGTCTCCGGCTCGAATGTGCTTGTCACGGTGGCGAGATCCGCATGCCGCATCAGCGTCAGAAAGCTGATTTTGGGCACGTGCGTCGGCTTCAGCGGATCAAAGCGACCCGGCCCATTCTCGATTGCAAAGGCCCGATCCCAAGGCAGCGGCTCACCCGGTTTCAGGTCCACGCAGTCCATGGCTTGTGCGGAAAGCCCCTTAACGGGGTAGCGATAGATGGCACCCAGCGAAACGCCGGGCAAAGTCGTTACGGTCAAGGCAGGTATTCCGTCGCTTCGATGTGGCTCTGCACCAAGCTAGCAGAACCGCAGCGTCGCGATGGCGGGAAATAATTCTGCTCCACATCGCGTCCTCGCCGACCGCCCCCTTTTCCCGGCACAGATCTTTCCCATATCCGACGAGCACACGACGTAGAGCCTTCGGGTCTGCGCTGGATGCGGATACAATAAGAGCGGCGTCGACCACGGGCCTTCGGGACGGGGAGACGCGCGAGAAAGGTTTGACCTATGAATTTTGATCGCTACACCGATCGCGCCAAAGGTTTTGTCCAGTCGGCGCAGAGCCTTGCCCTTCGCGAAGGCCACCAGCAGTTCGCCCCTGATCACCTTCTGAAAGTCCTCCTCGATGACGAGGAAGGCCTAGCCGCCGGTCTCATCGATCGTTCGGGTGGCCGCTCGCGCGAAGCGCTGGCAGCCGTCGAGCGTGCGCTCGCCAAACGCCCAAAAGTCTCGGGTGGCGGCGCCGGTCAGCTTTACATGGCGCAGGAACTGGCCCGCGTGTTCGACGCGGCCGAGAAGGTGGCTGAAAAAGCCGGCGACAAGTTCGTCACCGCCGAACGCCTCCTGCTGGCCTTGGCTCTGGAAAAAGGCACCGACACGGCGAAGATTCTCGCCGACGCCGGTGTCACGCCGCAGGGCCTCAACACCGCAATCAACGACATTCGCAAGGGCCGCACCGCCGACAGCGCGTCCGCCGAACAGGCCTATGACGCCCTGAAGCGCTATGCCCGCGACCTGACTGAAGCGGCCGCCTTAGGCAAGCTCGATCCCGTGATCGGGCGCGACGAGGAAATCCGCCGCACGATCCAGGTCCTCTCGCGGCGCACGAAGAACAATCCCGTCCTAATCGGTGAACCGGGCGTCGGCAAGACGGCGATCGCGGAAGGCCTTGCCCTGCGCATCGTCAAGGGCGACGTGCCCGAAAGCCTGAAGGACAAGAAGCTGCTCGCACTCGACATGGGCTCCCTGATCGCCGGCGCGAAATACCGCGGCGAGTTCGAGGAGCGCTTGAAGAGCGTGCTGTCAGAGGTTCAGTCCGAAGAAGGCCGCATCATCCTCTTCATCGACGAACTGCACACCATCGTGGGAGCGGGCAAGTCCGAAGGCGCGATGGATGCAGGCAACCTCTTGAAGCCCGCGCTCGCCCGCGGCGAACTCCATTGCGTCGGCGCAACCACGCTCGATGAATACCGCAAGCACATCGAGAAGGACGCTGCGCTTGCTCGCCGCTTTCAGCCCATCTTCGTCAACGAGCCGACGGTCGAGGACACCATCTCGATCCTCCGCGGCTTGAAGGAGAAGTATGAGCTGCACCACGGTGTTCGCATCACCGACAGCGCACTCGTCGCTGCGGCCACCTTGTCGAACCGCTACATCACCGATCGCTTCCTCCCCGACAAGGCCATCGACCTTGTCGACGAAGCCTCCTCGCGCCTGCGCATGCAGGTGGATTCGAAGCCCGAGGAACTCGACGCCATCGACCGCGATCTCATGCAGTTGATGATCGAGCGTGAGGCGCTTCGCAAGGAGACCGATCAGGCGTCCAAGGATCGCCTTGCCAAACTCGAAGGCGAGATCGCAAATCTCGAAGAGCAGTCGCAGGCGATGACCGCGCGCTGGGAGGCTGAAAAGCAGAAGCTCGGGTCCGCCCAGAAGGTGAAGGAAGAACTCGATGCCGCCCGCAATGAACTCGAACTGGCACAGCGCAAGGGCAACCTCGCGCGCGCCGGCGAGCTGACCTATGGCGTCATTCCTGACCTTGAGCGCAAGCTAGCCTCCATCGAGACCAACGACGGCAAAGGCGCCATGGTCGAAGAAGCCGTCGGCCCCGATCAGATCGCGGCTATCGTCTCGCGCTGGACCGGCGTACCCGTCGACAAGATGCTTGAAGGCGAGCGCGACAAGCTTCTCAAGATGGAAGATGCGCTGGGCAAGCGTGTCGTCGGCCAGAAGGAAGCCGTCATTGCCGTTTCGACGGCGGTGCGTCGCGCCCGTGCGGGCCTGCAGGACCCGAACCGCCCCATCGGCTCGTTCATGTTCCTAGGCCCTACAGGCGTCGGCAAGACCGAGCTGACGAAGGCGCTCGCCGCCTACCTCTTCGATGACGACACGGCGATGCAGCGCATCGACATGTCCGAATACATGGAGAAGCACTCGGTCGCCCGTTTGATCGGCGCACCCCCGGGCTACGTCGGCTATGAGGAAGGCGGCGCGCTCACCGAAGCCGTCCGCCGCCGGCCGTATCAGGTCATCCTTTTCGACGAAATCGAGAAGGCGCATCCGGACGTGTTCAACATCCTCCTGCAGGTGCTCGACGATGGGCGCCTGACGGACGGCCAGGGCCGCACGGTCGACTTCAAGAATACGCTCATCATTCTCACGTCGAACATCGGCGCTCAGTATCTCGTCGAACAGAAGGAAGGCGAGGATACCGAAGCCGTGCGCGACGAGGTGATGGCCGAAGTGCGCTCCCGCTTCCGGCCGGAGTTCTTGAACCGTCTCGACGAGATCATCCTGTTCCACCGCCTGCAGCGGTCGGATATGGGCCAGATCGTCGATATCCAGATGGGCCGCCTGCAAAAGCTCGTGGACGATCGCAACATCACGATCGAGCTGGACGATGCCGCCCGCACCTGGCTCGCTAACCGCGGCTACGATCCGGCCTACGGTGCGCGCCCCCTGAAGCGCGTCATCCAGAAACAGGTCCAGGACCCGCTCGCCGAGCAGATCCTGGCCGGCGGCGTCAAAGACGGCGACACTGTCAAAGTCTCCGTCCGCGACGGCGCCATCACCATCAACGGCTGGCCCGTCAAGGCAGCGGCGTAACGGGCCACTCCTCTCCTTATCGAAGAGGATGAGAGAGGAGACCCCACCGCCCTCGCCCACGCACAAACGTCATCCCGGGCCTCGTGCCCGGGACCCATCGCTCGCACGTGTTGGCGTGCGCTTTTGGCACCTCGTCTGCAAAGCAGCGAAATGTCAGCCCTTCTTCGGCAACGTCGCTCGTAACTGGTGTGCCTCTCCCGTGCGAATGCCGCCCCTCACCCTAACTCTCTCCCCGTAAAGAACGGGGGAGGGGAGTGCTGCCCCCCACCCCACCAAACGTCATCCCCGCGAAGGCGGGGATCCGGCAAGCTTCCGCAAATGCGTTGCCCTCGCCAGCCCCTCGTTTGCTCTTCCTTCAGATCAGTAACCGTAAGCTGGTTGATCGAATGACACGCACAGCGAGCCATTGCGATGACAGCCCATACGCGTCCCCTGTTCACAGCTGACTGGCCCCGATATGCAGTAGCGGCGCACATTTTATTCTGGGCGACTTCGGCGCTGCTTTCTCTGCGCGGTTCTCGCGGCTTGCGCTAAGGTCTTCTCTTTCGGCCCCGCGGCCATCCTTTTTCTCGCGTGGGTCCTCAGTGGCTCGATCCTCGGTGCGTCGGCAGCGTGCTCCGGCAAGCTCTATAACGGCGATCGGCTCTTCTCCCGCAAGCCCATCACTGGATGGCCGGCCCGTATCGCAGGCACGGTGGCTCTGCTGTCCACGTCGATCCTGCTCATGTTTGCCTACGGGCTGACTCAGATCGCCCACTGACTCACCCCACCCCTCACTTCACCTTCCGCAACGCCCCCGCCTTGTGCGCCGCCCGCTTGCCCGTCTTCTCGCTCTCCACGATGACCTGCGGCTTCTCCTTGCTCGCCGCTACCGTGTGACTTTTAATCTTCGTCCGAGACGTCTGTTTCTTGACGACCGTGCCCGTCGTCTCACCCTGGCTCGTGCCCCACTTGACCCGGTCGCCGGTCTTCAAGTCCTTCGCCATCGCGCGCTCCTCTTTCTGAGCCGAGCAAACGAAGCACCCCGAGACGAGTTCCCGATGGCATGCGATCAGCGATGAATCGCGGAAAGTTCGGACAGTTATTCAGCCGCGACGGTCTTCGCCGCTCCGGCGCCAGGGATCTCACACAGGCGTCTTCGCCCGCCTGACCGATTGATCGCTTGACCAGCTAATCGCCGGATGTGCGCTACTGTGCTGTCATCTGTTGCTTCGCATTGGGCGATGCCGCGGCCCGTGCAGCGGCGGCGGCTTCGGCCGCGGCGGTTCTGGCTTCCTGCGCAGCGGCTACGGCTTCCGCCGCGGCGCTGCCGGCGTTTGAGGCTCGTTGCTGCGGCAGGCGGCGTTGGTGCGCTCGGTGCGGCAGCGCCCGACGCCGCTGCGGGCTGGCCGACCTGAACAGTCGCAGCCGCCGGTGCCGCCGGTTTCTTAGCGGCAGCCGGCTTCTTTTTCTTCTCCGGCTTGGCGGATTTCGCGGGCGTCTCCGGGCTTAGGAAACCAAATATCGACGATAGCGGTGCGTTCGGGCTCACGCTGCCGGCGTAGGACTGCATGACTTGCACCTTTGCACCGACCTTGGCGATCGAGGCCAAATGCACGACATGCTCGTTCGTCAGGCGAAAGCACCCCGACGAGTTGGCTCGTCCGACCGAGCGATCGTTGTTGGTGCCATGAATGCGATAGACGGTGTTGCCGAGATAAAGCGCCCGCGCGCCCTGAGGATTCTTCAGCCCGCCCGAAACGGTCACCGGCAACCCGGGCACGCGTTCACGCATCTCCGGCGGCGGCGTCCACGATGGCCACGCGGCAATGCGGCTGATCCGCTCCGTTCCGGTCCAGGTGAAGCCATCTCGGCCAACGGAGATCGGATACGCGTAGGCCTTCTTGCCCGGGAGCGCGTAATAGAGTGTCCGCGCCTGCGTATCGATGATGATGGAGCCGGGCTCCTCCGCGCGATCGAAGTACACGATCGGCGGCGCGGCAGGCTTGATGTCCGGCCGCTCACCCCCCTCCATGTACTTCGGATAGACGACGGGCTCATAGGTCTTGCGGTTCGCGGCGCGCTCGGCCGCCTCCTGCTCTTCGCGTTGGCGCTGGTCGCTTTCGAACACGGGGCCACGGTCGGACCAATTGTCCGCCAGCACGGCTTCCGAAACCATCATCAGCCCGGCGGCAAATACCGGCACCAAGACGCCTAAGCGCCACATGCGCAGTCTCCAAGCTTTCTGCCGGGGCCGGCCCTACGGCATCGGTGACGACCACCTGAGATAGGCGAAGCGAACAAGTCGGCACAATATCATTTAGTCAGGACCGCCCAAACCTAAACATGACTGTGGCTACTTTGCGCCAACCTTTGCCCCCATCTATTCCTGATGGGAAATAAAGGTCGGCGCGATCCGTGACGGATCATCCGCATCAAGGGGGCATCCCGCCGCAAAGCCAAACCTTGTGATGGGCTTCCCACCCAACTCCTCCCCATTTTGCCGCTCTCCGCACAAAGGCTCCTCCCGTTGCGCAGAGTTGCTCCAAATTACGGACGCGGCGCCCTATTCCGGCCGCCCCACGTCGGCCAATCAATCGTCTGGCAAGCCGGCACGAATGGACGATCGGCTGGAGGAGCTTGAGACCCACATGTTGGAAGTCATTGCGGCGGCGCGGCGTATGCTCCAAAGCCCCGCATTCAAACTCTGCCTGATCGGCTTTCTGATCCTGCTGCTGCTCTTGCCGCTCGCAATGGCCGGAGCGCTCGTCTCGGAACGCGAGGACCGCGCTCGGGGTGTGCGCAATGAGGTCGCCCGCGTCTGGGGCCAGCCGCAGAACTTGAATGGTCCTTTCCTCGTTGTACCCTACACGATCAAGGTCGAGACGAAGGACGGCGACAAGCGCGTCGAAACCATCGTGGAGCGCCGCGCGGTCTTCGCACCAGAGCAACTTGAGATCGCAGCCGACAGCACGTCCCAGGTTCTGCATCGCGGCCTTTATGATGTGAATGTTTACACCGCCAAAGTCGCGGTCAGCGGGCGCTTCGCCAGGCCAGACATCAGCCTCGTGGTCGCCGATCCCCAGACTGTGCGCTGGAACGATGCGGCCCTCGTCCTCGGCTTGAGCGACGTCTCCGGCCTCAAGGAGGCGGCGAGCGTCAAGATCGACGGGACAGAAGAAATCGCCTTCGCACCGAGCATCGGCATTGCCGGCGTTGAAACGAGCGGCATCCACGCCCGCTTGATAGATCGCACGTCCACTGCACCAAGACCGGCCGAGGCGCCGCTGCAAGCCTTCACATTCCAGACAACGCTCACCTTTACCGGCTCAGGTCAGCTGTCGTTTGCTCCCGCCGCCCGCGAGACCAGCGTGGCCATGACCTCCGATTGGCCGAGCCCCAGCTTTTCTGGCGCTTTCCTCCCCGCCGAACGCAGCGTGACTGACCGCAGCTTCACAGCCAGCTGGCGCATTCCCCACCTCGCCCGCAGTGTCCCGCAAGCCTGGGTGCTCAACGACCAAGGGCTTGAACGCCTGCAGCCGCATATGTTCGGTGTGTCGTTCTATCAGCCGGTCGATTTCTACGATCTCGTCAATCGATCCGTAAAATACAGCGTCCTGTTTCTCGCCGCCGCCTTCATGGCCGTGTTTCTGCTCGAGACCCAGTCGGCACAGAGCGTCCATTGGGTGCAATACCTGTTCACTGGCGTCGCACTTACCTTTTTCTATGTGCTGCTGCTGTCGCTGGCCGAACACATCGGCTTTGGCTGGTCATATCTCATCGCCTCCGCCGCGACCGGCGGCATGTTGGCCGTGTACGTCTCCCGGGCGCTTCGAAGCAGCAGGGCCGGCCTCGCCATGGCTGGCGTATTCTCACTGCTGTATGGCATAATTTATTTGATCCTACGCCTGGAAGACTACGCGCTGCTCACGGGCGCGCTCCTCGGCTTCGCCGGCCTGACCGTCGTCATGTTCGCAACGCTCCGCGTCGATTGGGGCGGCCACAACAAGCCAACAGCGCCTGCCAGTGCGTAAGCTAGTCGCTGGAGTTCCTGCCGCTTTCAACCCCGGCAGGAATTCTGAATTTATGGTCGTTCAGAACTTGACGGTCGAGATAAGCCACGGCACGTGATCCATCGTGTCGCCGCTCGTGCGCCACGTATAGACGTTCATGTAGCCTGCTTCGAAGGTGAAATGCTCTGATACCTCGAAGTTGAGTCCGGCGAAGTTGCGCCACTGCTCGAGACCGCTTTCCTGAAGCCGGCCGTTCGCTTGAGTCACGTCATTCAACCGCCAGAACGCTTCCGACCAGGCGACGCCTTGCACCTTGTCCACGAGCGGTACCATCAGGCGCAGCTGTTCGCGCAGCCGCCAGACCGTGTCGCCTCCAGCCTCGAACATCCGCTGCTCGAGGCGCGTGCGCCAATTGAGGGTTGGCTGATCTTTGCCTCCGAACAAGCGGATACTGACCTGCTCCCAGATCCGGTCCTCGTCCGCAAAATCGCCCTCTCCGTCATAGACGCGGAAATGCGCATAGCCGCCTGTGAATGACAGCCAATCATTCCATTTGTAGGTGACTGACGGCCGGATGATCAAAAAGGCAAAGTAGGAAACGTCGCCGTACCACCGTTCCTGCACCTCCAAATTCGACGACCACTTATCGTTGATTTTGTAATTGAAATTCTGCGTGTTCCAGAGCTGCGTATCCCCGTCGATCGCCGCAGCCGGTCCGGCCATGGCGAGCAATGCCGTGGTTGCCATGACTGGCAGCGCGTGTGTTTTCATCTTAGTCCGACCGCAATTGGCGCCACTGGCGGTGCGCTTGAGACATCGCGGCTACCCCCCAATTTCAGAGCCTCCGCCGAAAAACACCTATCGGTGATTCACGGAGCGCCGAACGAAGGAAATCAGCAAAGCAATCCCATGAGATGCATAAATGCTTGGCAGGTGTTGCAAACGACGCGCAGCTATTCCGCTACAGCAGAAATGTCGTCCGTCAAATTGCTCCAACGTTAGTCGAGCCGTGCCTATGCGCTACTGTCGAACAGGCACGGCCAGGTTTCGATTACGCCGCTGTCTTCGGTTCACCCGCTGGCGCGATCGGCTCCTCCACAAGCGCCATAGGCTTCGCCGGCCGCGACGCGAGTTTCTCCTTCACGAGCTTTGTCGCCGACACGTAATCAGGCTTGCCCGAACCGAGCAGCGGAATGCTGTCCACGACCAGGATTTCGGCCGGCACGTTCAGCTCCGATAAACCCTTCGCCTTCACTTGCTTCTGGAACGGCTCGCGCGTCAGCGTCTTGTCGGTCGTCAGCAGCACGAGCTTCTCGCCTTTCCGCGCATCCGGCACCGAAACCACGATGGTCACGAGGCTCGGCCACAGCTCCGCCGCCAGGGCCTCCACCGCCGACAACGACACCATCTCGCCGGCGATTTTCGCAAATCGCTTCGCCCGGCCCTTGATCGTGATAAAGCCCTGCGCATCGATCGCGACGATATCGCCGGTGTCATGCCAACCCTCGTGCGGCGGCTCCAGCACGCCCGGATTTTCCGTTCGCATGTAGCCGAGCATCACGTTCGGGCCGCGCACGTACAGCCGCCCGCCGTCCTCAATTCCAGGCACGGGTTCCAGACGCGCTTCCATCAGTGGCGCCAGCCGCCCGACCGTGCCGGACTTGTTTGACAGCGGCGTATTGATTGCCAGCACCGGCGCCGTCTCCGTAACGCCGTAGCCTTCGAGAATACGAACGCCGAATTTCTCCATGTACGTCTGCCGCGTGCGATCCTTCACCGCCTCCGCACCCGATACGATCAGCCGGATGCGATGGAAGTCGTAGGGATGCGCCGAGCGCGCGTAGCCGGTGAGGAACGTATCCGTGCCGAACATGATCGTTGAATTCGAGCCGTAAACGAGCTCCGGCACGATACGGTAATGCAGAGGCGACGGATAAAGATACACCGGCACGCCCCCGATCAGCGGCATCACAAGACCGCCCGTGAGCCCGAACGAGTGGAACACCGGCATCACGTTGAACACCTTGTCCTGACCGTTCACGGCGATGCGATGCAGGCATTGGAACGCGTTCGCCAGCAGGTTTTTGTGGCTGAGAACGACGCCTTTTGGCGTGCCCTCAGAACCTGACGTGAAGAGGATCGCCGCTGGATCATCCGGCTTACGGTGCGATTGTGGCTTGGAGCCCTGCAACAGACCCGCCACCTTGTCCTTGGCGCTGATCGTCGTTTTCACGTCTTCCAGATAGACAATCTTCACAACGGCAGAGAGCTTCTCGACCGCCTCGCCAAGCTTCGCCTTCTCGACGAATGCGCGCGACGTCAGAACCACCTCCACCTTCGCCGCCTGGCACGCATAGATCATGTTCTGCGCGCCGGCCGAGAAGTTCAGCATCGCCGCAACGCGCCCAATTGACTGTAGTGCAAAGAACGTCACGGCCACGCCGGCCGCATTCGGCAACAGCACGCCGACAGCCGCACCCTCCGGCGCCAGCGGCGCGATCTTCGCACCCAGCACCTGCGCGCCCAGAATCAGCTTCTTGTACGAAAGCTTCGTTCCGAGTGCGTCTTCAATCGCAGGCTTGCCCGTATCGCGTGTGGCTTTCGCTTCGACCAGCGCCGAGAACAGCGTCTGATCCAGGTTCGCCGTCAGCACCGCCGTATTGACCATGATGTCCTGCAGCGCAGCGCCCGCAGCCTGACGCCGCGTCTTGCCGCGCATCGTCTGGTCCACCGGCAGCTTCACTTGTGGCAGGATCGTCACCGTCGTTTTCGGGAACCACACCTTCTTCGTCTGATATCGGTTGAGATAGCCGAAGTGCGACCGCTCAAGCCCGTCGATGCGCACCGGCACGACGATAGCGTCGGCCTTGTCGGCAATCATTGCGGTGCCGTCATAGACCTTCATCAGCCCGCCCGTTGTCGTCAGCCGTCCTTCTGGGAAGATTACGAGCGTGTCGCCCGCCTTGACATCATTGATGAGGTGGCGCGTCGAGAGCGGCTTCGTCGGATCGATGGGATGAACCTTCGCGAGCTGAAGGAACGGCTTCACCCACCAGCGCTCGGCAATGCTCGTGTCGATTGCATACGACGCGAAGTCCGGCATGATCGAATGCATCAGCGCCGCGTCGAGAAAGCTCACATGGTTCGGCGCAATGATCGCGCGCGTGCCGGCGGCCGGCAGGTTCTCGGTACCCTTGATCTCAAGACGCAGGAACGTCTTGAACAGGAACATGGCGAGGTCCTTCAGCCCGTGCTTGCCCCAGGCCTTAAGCACGAGGCCGAGCACCAAGACATTCGCGATGCCGAGCATCAGGAACAAGCTGGCGGTGCTGAAGCCGAACCATTGCAAGGCTGCGAGAAGGACGCTCGCACCAACTATGAAAGCCGCCGAGATCACGTTGCACGCGGCGACGACGCGCGCTTTGTACTCATCCCGTGCCCACAGCTGCACCGCCGCGAATGACGGCACGATAAACAGCCCCCCCGCCAGGGACAGCACGAAAAGTCCAGTCGCTAGGCGCAATCCCGTGAGGCTTGCGAGAAAACCTTCGACTTGAAGTGGTTCGGCCGAACGCGCCAATCCCGACGCTGTCCAAGCCAGGTCGAGGCATGCGAGCGCCATCAGGAATGCTCCGACCGGCACCAGCGCCATGTTCGGCCGCATCTTGCTCGCCTTTGCGGCCAGCATCGATCCAACCGCGATCCCGACCGTGAACACGAGCAGGCCGAGCGTGATCACGCCCTGCGTGCCATTCATGCCGTCCTTCAGCATGACCGGCAGCAGCGACAGCGCCACCGCGCCAACGAGCCAGAACCAGCTGGAGATGAGACCGCCCGTCCACAGGCGGCTGTCTTCGCGTAGCGCGCTGATAAGAGCGTAGGTCGATGTCAGCGGATTCTTGGATACGACCAGGTTCGGCGCCGCAGCGCCCGTCTTCGGGATGAAACGCGCGGCCACCCAGCACAGCACCGACAGCACCACGACGGCTGCCGGCAATTCCCACGCCGTGCCTTCCGGATGCACCATCAGGCCGCCGGCGATTGTGCCGATCAGGATCGCGGCAAAAGTCGCGCTTTCAACCAGCGCGTTACCTGCCGAAATTTCCTTTTTGTCGAGAATGTTGGGCAGGATGCCGTATTTGATAGGCCCGAACAGCGCCGCCATCACGCCGAAGCCCGCCAGCGCCGCGAACAGCACCGGCACCGAGTTGAACCAGAAGCCCGCCGCGGCAACGATCGCAATGGGGATCTCGAAGCGTTTCAACCATTCGGCCAACTCGGCCTTGTCATACTTGTCCGCCCATTCGCCACCGAGCCCCGACAGGAAGAAAAACGGCGCCACGAGCACCGCACCGGCCAGTGCCACCAGAGATGCGCCCTCCGCTTCCCCGATCTTGAACAAGATCAGGATGACGAGAGCATTCTTCACGAAGTTGTCGTTGAGCGCCGAAAGAAACTGACACCAGAACAAACTGGCGAAGCGGCGGGTTTTGAGAAGTTCGGGGAACATGGCGGGGGTCCTGGAGGTCTGATCCTGGGATGGGTTTGGCGGGGTCGCGAGGCGGGGTCAGGCCGCAATTCGGCAGCGAGTATCGCCTTCAAGATGGTTAAAGAACGGCTCAACAAAGTCGGCTTCTGTATTGAACAGATGGACGTTTATCGGGCTGGAGTGGCTCCAGTCGGGTGCCCGACCGGGACTTGCGAGAAGAGCCACGTCGGGCCTCAGATCTGAGGCTACGTCAGCGGCTGGGCCGAGAAGAAAACGCTGAAACCACTGCAACACGGCAAACTCCCTTGGCGTTGAACTATGTTCACCGGGAGCAACATACACTGCTTTGAACAAAGTTCAAGAGGGGAGATCGCACCATCCGCCAGTTCACGGTTAGCGCCGCCCTAACGGAACATGGCAAGCCGCAACGCCGCTGCCTTAGCGGTTCGCGGTCATTACGGGAGCACGGCGCATGAGTTCTTCGATGCGCGCTCGCTCGCGCTGGAATTCGGCGAGATCTCTGCCGGATAGTTTGCGCTCGCGCGGCACTTGGATCGAGAGCGGATCGACGAAGCGGCTGTTGATCAGCACCTCGTAATGCAAATGCGGACCCGACGACAAACCGGTCGATCCCACATAGCCGATGATCTGCCCCTGCCGCACCTTCACACCGTCTTGAACACCGGGAGCAATGCGCGTCATGTGGCTGTAGGCGGTCTGATAGCCATTCGCATGTCGGATGCGCACATAATTGCCGTTGTACGACTTGTGTCGCGCTTCTTCGATTGTGCCCCCG